>DASYDJ010000029.1:0-88392 GCA_036499625.1 Gemmatimonadaceae bacterium | reverse complement strand
CGGCTCGCGCCGCGGACACCCCGGCTCCGCGCACCTCGTGCAGTCTGCTCGGCGACCTGATCGCGCCGGCGCGGCTTCGCGGTCCGCGCGATATGCCCGCTATGCCACGTCGGTCGGTGCGGTCGCGCGTTCACGTCCGTGACGAGCGGCGCTCGGCATCCGCAGCAGGTGGCACGCGCGTTGGCGCCTTGATGACGCAGTCGCCCCGATACCGCCAGTAGCCAGACGGCGCGAGGTGCCGCGGTCTCCGCAGCGCGAGCCGGTGGCAATAGTGCCAAAGGCGCTATTGCCAGGTCGCGCGAAGGAGATTGCGGCTCCTCGCGCGGGGCGACGATCTCGCACGGATCGATTCCGGCATCTCGCGCGCGCAGAAACGATTGCCGCACTCGGCCTGCCGCGATATGGTAGGAACTCACTCGACAGGAGCAGGTTGAATGCGCGGTTTGATGATGGATTTTCCGCTTACGATCCCGGCAATGGTCCGCCGAGCGGAGCAGATGCATCCATCGAAAGCGATCGTGAGTCGACGCCCTGACCGGTCGCTGCATCGAACCACGTATGCCGAGTGCCTCACGCGAGCCCGCCGACTGGCGAGCGCGCTCCAATCGCTCGGCGTGCGGCCGAGTGACCGTGTCGCCACCCTGTGCTGGAATCATCACCAGCATTTCGAAGCGTACGTCGCCGTGCCGTGTATGGGCGCGGTGCTGCACACGCTCAACCTGCGACTGCACGCCGCGGAGCTCGAGTACATCGTCAATCACGCCGGCGACCGCGTAGTGATTGTCGATCGTTCGCTGCTGCCGTTGCTCGAACAGTTTCGGGCGCGAACGCAGCTCGAGCATGTGATCGTTGTCGACGGCGGGAACGACTTGCCAGTCGGAGCGCACGATTATGAAACGCTCATTGCCGGCGCCGCCGACGTTCCGTTCGCCGACGTTTTGGATGAGAACATCGCCGCCGCGATGTGCTACACGTCGGGTACCACCGGACGTCCTAAGGGCGTGGTGTACTCGCATCGTTCCACGGTTCTGCACTCGCTGACGACCGCGCTCTGGGACGTCGATCTCGCGCGCGAACGCGACGTCATTCTTCCGGTCGTGCCAATGTTCCACGCCAATGCGTGGGGCTTGCCGTTCACCTGCTTACTCGTTGGCGCGACGCTCGTGCTGCCCGGCGCATTCCTCGATGCCGAGAGCTTGCTCGAGTTGATGTCGACCGAACAGGTGACGGTGAGCGCCGGCGTCCCCACGATCTGGCTCGCGATATTGCACGCGCTCGATGCTGCGCCGGAACGATACGACCTTTCGGCCATTCGCGTCCTGAACGCCGGCGGTGCGTCCGTTCCCGAAGCATTGATTCGCGCATTCCACGAGCGACATGGTATCACGGTCGTGCAAGGCTGGGGTATGACCGAGACCTCGCCTGTCGGAAGTCTGGCGACCCTCACCGGCGAGCTCGAAGACGCCGACAGCGACACGCAATACCGCGTGCGCGCGACTGCCGGTCGTCTCCTCCCATTCGTGGAAGGCCGCGTGCGCGCCGAGGATGGCATCGCTCCGTGGGACGGTGGGACGATGGGCGAGCTCGAAGTTCGTGGGCCGTGGGTCGCCGCCGCCTATTACGACGCCCCGGGGTCCGAGGACAGATTCACTGCCGACGGATGGTTCAAGACGGGCGACATCGCAACGATCGATTCTCACGGCTACCTCACGATTCGCGACCGCGCGAAAGACCTCATCAAATCGGGCGGCGAGTGGATCAGCTCCGTGGCGCTCGAGAACGCATTGATGAAGCATCCCGCGATAGCGGAGGCAGCGGTCGTCGGCTTACGGCATCCCACGTGGGACGAGCGACCGTTGGCGCTGGTCGTCTGCCGGGACGGCGCGAGTTGCACGGCGGAGGATCTCTCGGGACATTTGTCGAACGAGTTCAAAAAATTCTGGATTCCAAGCGCGTTCGAGTTTGTGTCGGCCATTCCGCGGACGAGTGTCGGAAAGGTCAACAAGCTCGCGCTGCGCGATCAGTACAGAGAGTATTTCACCTCGTGATCTTGGAGATGGCGATGTTGCGTTCCTTCACTCGGCGCTGCTCTGCGGTTTCAGCAGTGTTCGCACTCATTCTCATCGCGGCACCGCGCGCCGAGGCGCAGCACATGGGCAACGTGTTGACGGTTGCGGGGCGGTCGCCGGTCTATGCGCCGAACGGCGTTGCGGCAACGAGCCAGCCGCTCGCGACGACGGCGGCGATCAACGTCCTGCAGCATGGCGGCAACGCGATCGACGCGGCCGTGACTGCCGCCGCGGTGCTGTCGGTCGTCGAGCCGATGATGACGGGGATCGGCGGTGACATGTTCGCGCTCGTGTGGGTGGCGAAAGAGAAGCGTCTCGTTGCGCTCAATGCCAGCGGCCGTGCTGGAACGCTCATGACGCGTGAAGAGCTTGTGAAGCGCGGGCGCACGCACATGGTGCGCGGCGTGGAGGCGGTGACCGTGCCGGGCGCGTTGGCGGGCTGGGACGCGCTGCTCAAGAAGTACGGTACCATGACGGTTGCGCAGGCGGTTCAGCCGGCAATCGGCTACGCGGCGAACGGATATCCCGTCACGCCGGTGATCGCGAACGACTGGGCAAGCGAGACGCGCATTCTCAACTCGGATGAAGGTGCGCGCGCCACGTATCTCATCAATGGAAAAACGCCGAAGGCCGGTGACTGGTTCCGCAATCCCGATCTCGCGGCGACGTATCGCGCGATCGCGAAGGACGGACTGTCGACGTTCTACGGCGGCGCCCTCGGCAAAAAGATCGTCGATCGCGTTCACACGCTCGGCGGCTTTCTCACGCTCGACGATCTGAAAAAGAATCAACCGACGTGGGTGACGCCGATCTCCGTGCCGTTCAAAGGCTATCGCATTTGGGAGTTGCCGCCGAACAATCAGGGCATCGCGGCGCTCGAGATGCTGCGCATCCTCGAGCCATACGATCTCAAATCGATGGGCCAAAATTCGGCCGACTATCTCCATCATCTCATCGAGGCGAAAAAGCTCGCCTACGCTGATTTAGCAAAGTATGACGGCGACGCGGATCATCTGACGCTCACGCCGGCGCAGATTCTGTCGGACAAGTTCATCAACGAACGTCGCAGTCATCTCGACGAGCACCATGCACAGACAGACGTCGAGCCGGGTCCGGGCCAGACGTCGAGCGAAACGATTTATCTGACCGTCGCCGACAAAGACGGGAACATGGTGTCGTTCATCAACAGCAACTTCGATCTGTTTGGTTCTGGTGTCGTGGTGCCGGGAACTGGATTCGTGTTGCAGGATCGCGGGATGGGCTTCACGCTCGATCAGGGCCTGCCGAATACCGTCGCGCCGGGCAAGCGTCCGTTCCACACGCTGATTCCGGCGTTCGTGACGAAGCCTGGTCCGACGAGCGCGCCCGACGGTACGGGTGACGAACCGTACATGAGCTTCGGTCTCATGGGCGGCGCGATGCAGGCGCAGGGACACGTTCAATTTCTTTTGAACATGCTCGTGTTCGGCGACAACATTCAGCAGGCGATGGACATCGGCCGATTCCGACATCTCAGCGGCAACAAGGTCGTCGTCGAGTCCGTCATCCCGAACAGCGTAATCGAGCAGTTGCGCGCGATGGGGCATGACGTGAGCATCGCGCTGGCGGATCAGTTTGGCGGCAGCCAAGCGATCATCAAGCTGGCAAAAGGCTGGGTGGCGGGGTCGGACCCTCGAAAGGACGGACACGCCGCTGGGTATTGAGATCCGCGTCACAACGGAACGGTCGGTGCATTAGAGAAACGCATGGCGTATCTCAATGCACCGAAATCGTTCGCGAGGTTTGCAAAGTTCGCGGCCTGTGCCGTCGCCGTTGTCGTGCCGGCGACGGTCTCCGCGCAGAGTCTCAGAGGGTCGCCGGCGAGCGTCGATCTCATGTACAGCGCCGCGCACACGCACGACCTCGCATTCCTCAAAACGCGCGAAGACGTCTACTCGGCGGCCATGTCGGGCGCGCTCGATCTGATCACCATCAACGACGACCTGACGCTGGACCGCGCGGCGTTTCCGTTCGTTCTCCCGAACACGAAGCGCTTCGCGGATTCGTTGGCGAAGGCCTATCACGATGGATGCGGCGAGCGCCTCGCCGTGACGAGCGGCGCGCGCCCCGTGGACGAGCAGCCGCGCAACGCATCGCCTGAGTCGGTACATCCAACAGGGATGGCGGTCGACCTCCACAAACCGGGCGGAAAGTGTCTCAGCTGGCTCCGGACGAATTTGCTCGCTTTAGAGAATAGTCATGTCGTCGAGGCGACCGAAGAGCATCACCCGGCGCACTTTCACGTGGCGGTGCTGAGTCAGTTGCGCGAGCCGCCTATCCGCGCTGCCGCCACTGCAGTCGCGCAATCGTCAGCGCACGGGGGGACGACCGTCGGCACGGCAAATGGCGACGTCTCGCTCGCGTCGTCGGCGCTCTACCACGTGCGCGCGGGCGACAACTTGTGGACGATCGCGGAGCGCAACAACACCACCGTGGAGCGCCTGCGCGCTTTGAACGGACTACGCGGCTCGCGGCTTCGCGTTGGCCAGCAACTCAAGCTGCGCTAGCCGTCCCCGCGCGGGCGACGCGCAATAAGCGAATAAGACGTCGAGCACCAGTGCTAGCGGCGAGCGATTTCGCGTGACAATTTGGGCACCATCTTCGATTGTTCCATCCGGCGCACCGCGCATAGCCCACACACATGCCCGAACACACCCCTGCCGCCGACGGCCACCGCGCCGCGGTCATCGCCAGCTTCCTGGGCTGGACGCTGGACTCCTTCGACTTCTTCCTGGTTCCGTTCGCCCTCACGGCGATCGCCAAGGAATTCGACAAGCCGATCGCTGCCGTTGCGCTGTCGATCACGCTGACGCTGGCCTTCCGGCCGATCGGCGCCTTCATCTTCGGATTGATGGCCGACCGATACGGACGGAAGTGGCCCCTCATCATCGACCTCGTGTTCTTTTCGGTCGTTGAGGTCGCGACCGGTTTCTCGCACAGCTTCACCACCTTCCTCGTGCTGCGAGCGTTGTTCGGCATCGGCATGGGCGGCGAGTGGGGTGTGGGCGCAACGCTGGCGATGGAAAAGGCCCCGTCTCATCAGCGGGGCATTTTTTCGGGACTGCTGCAGGAAGGGTATGCGGTCGGCAATCTGCTGGCAGGCGCCTGTTTCTTGTTCGTGTATCCGATCTGGGGATGGCGGGCGATGTTCTTCGTCGGCGGTATCCCGGCGTTGCTCGCGCTGTACGTCCGCTCCAACGTCACGGAGTCTGAGGTGTGGGAGCGCCGGAAGATTCGCTCGGCGAGCGAGTACACGAAGGACGTCTTCTCGCACTGGCGGATCTTTCTGTACATCGTCGTGTTGATGACGCTCATGAACCTCGTGTCGCATGGCACGCAGGACATGTATCCGACCTTCCTCGAGCGCGATTGGCACTTCACGCCGGAGAAGCGCGCACTGATCACGATGTTCGCCAACGTCGGCGCCGTGATCGGCGGTATCGTGTTCGGCTACTTCTCGGATCGGATCGGGCGGCGCAAATCGATCGTCATCGCGCTCGTCCTCGCCATCGTCACAATTCCTGTATGGGCGTTCGCGCCCGCGCTGCCGCTGCTCGTCACCGGCGCGTTCATCATGCAGTTCATGGTACAGGGCGCGTGGGGCGTGATTCCGGTGCACATCAACGAGCTGGCGCCGGACTCAGTGCGCGGCTTCATGCCAGGATTCGCCTATCAGGTCGGCGTGATGTTCGCCGGCTCCATCGCCTACATCGAAGCGGTCGCCGCGCAACGCACGACGTACGCAAATGCCATGGCGATCGTTGCGGTGACTGTGTTCAGTCTCGCGGCAATCGTCGCGTGGTTCGGCCGCGAGAAGCATCAGGTCCGCTTCGGAGAACTCGAGGCACCGCTAGGAGCTGAATAGGTGGAACGGTGGAACGGTGGAACGGTGAAAGGGTGGAACGCTAACGGCGCACAGGCTGGCTCCTCTGCTGCGTGATTGATTCGTTCCACCGTTCCACCGTTCCACCGTTCCACCCTTCCACCGTCAATCGGCCCGCAGCGCGATCATCGGATCGACTCGGCTCGCGCGCCGCGCCGGTAGATAGCAGGCGAGCATCGCTACGCCGGCAAGCAACACCGTCACGACCGCGAACGTCAACACATCGGTTGGTCCGACACCGAACAGTTGACTGCGCAGCAGGCGTGTCGCGCCCAACGATGCGACGAGCCCGATTGCGACCGCGATGCCGACCGTCCGCATGCCCTCGCCAATCACCATGCGCACGACTTGCGTCGACTCAGCGCCGAGCGCGACACGAATCCCCACTTCGTGCACGCGCTGCGACATGGTGTAGCTGAGCATTCCATAAATTCCCAGTCCGCCGAGCAGCAGCGCGACGATCGCGAAGCCGGCGGTCAGACCGACGATCAGCTTTGATGGCCCGATCGCGCTGTCGAGCAACTGGTCTGCTGTGCGCGTGCCCCACACCGGCTGATCGCGGTCGACACGCCAAACCGCGTCGCGAATCTGCTTGGCGAGCAATAGCGGGTCGCCCGCGGTGCGCACGGCGAGCGTCGTGAAGATCTGCGGACGCTGTGCGTGCGGAATGTACGCCTGCAGGAGTTGCGTTTCGTTCAGCGCGAAGTGCTTCGTGTTTCCCACGATACCAACGACCGTCCACCAGCGGTCGTCGCTGGGGAACTGCAGCCGTTTGCCGATCGCGTTCTGGTTGGGCCACGTAGCCTTCGCTAACGCATCGTTGATGATGATGGCGGGAATCGCATCCTTGTTGTCCGACATCGCAAAGTCGCGTCCAGCAACGCGCGGAATTCCCATCGTAGAGAAGTACTGCGGCGTGATCGTGTTGACTTGTACTGACGGCCCTTGTCCTGGCAATGTTGGCTTCCCGTCGATAGTCATCGGATAGCTCTCACCGTTTCCGGTGAACGGAAATGCGCGCACGAGTGCCGCACTCTCCACGCCCGGCACGGCCCGAATCTCGGCGATCGCCTGATCGAACATCGCCATGATCTTGTCCGGTGTGTCGTATTTCACTGCCGGCAGTCGGAACTGCATCGTCATCAGATTGTTCGTGTCGAATCCCGGTTGCACGCGCTGCAGCTCGATCAGCGACCGCGTCAACAACCCGGCGCACGACAGCAGCGCGAGCGACAGCGACACTTGAGCGACGACGAGCGCATTGCGCGTCGCTGCGTGTCCATGGCCAACGCCGCCGCTTCTGCTGCGTAGCATGTCTTGCACATTGGTCCGCGATGCTTTCCACGCCGGCGCCACGCCGAACAGAATCCCAGAAACGACAGAGACCACCGCGGCGAAGAGCAACGCCGATCCGTTCACGGACACGGTGACGCCCAGCGGCACGCGAGCGGCAAGAGCCGTGGCAAGGTATTTCGTACCAACCACGGCGAGGCCAAGCCCGGCGACGCCGCCAACCATCGAGAGCATGACACTTTCGGTGAGTAGCTGCTGCGCAATTCGCGCGCGACCGGCGCCGAGGGCAGCGCGCACCGACAACTCGCGATACCGCGCAGCGCCGCGCGCCAATTGCAGATTCGCGACGTTCGCACACGCGATCAGCAGTACGACGAGCACTGCCGCAAACACGATGTAGATCGACGTGCGCCCTGACCCCACGAGCTGATCGCGGATCGGTTGAAGCTCGACCCCGAAGCCTTTGTTGGTGGTTGGGTATTCGTCTTCCTGGCGCTTTGCGAGCGTCTGCAAATCGCGTTGAGCATTCTCGAATGTCACGCCTGATTTGAGCGTGCCGAGCGCGGTGACGCCGCGATTGCCGCGGTCGAGGCCGGAGGCGTTCGGGTAGTAGGGAATCGGGATGTAGACGTCGCCGGGACCATACGGCGTCTGCACGTTGGGTTGTGTGATACCGACCACGACGTGCGGCTGGCCGTTCAGCACGAGTGTTTTGCCGAGGAGAGCGGGGTCGGCGCCGAAGCGTGATTGCCACGCCTCATACGACACCACCGCCACCGGTTGCTTGGTCGCGATCTCCGTCTCCGCATCGGTCAACATGCGACCCTGCGCGGGCGCCGCGTCGATGAGCCGCATGAAGCTCGCCGACACGAACACGCCGACCAGACGATCCGGCGTATCGCGGCCGGTGAGATTCACGCTCTGTGCGCGATAGACGCCCATGTCGTCGAAAGTGCGATTCTGCGCGCGCCAGTCGACGTAGTCGGCGTACACGATGCCGTTTCCGTGCTGCGTGCCCTGCACGCCCCAGATTGCGACCATGCGATCGCTGTGCGGATAGGGCAGCGCCCGAATCAGCACGGCGTCGAGGACCGAGAAGATTGCCGTCGTGGCACCGATGCCGAGTGCGAGCGTGAGCGCGGCGACCACGGTGAAGGCGGGTCGACGCAGGAGCCCGCGAGCCGCGAAGCGGAGATCTTGCAGGATGATGTCCATGTTGTCTCTCGGTGGTTCGGCGGACGTGGATGGGACGACCGGGTATTCGGTGACTATCCGGCGGCGTTCCCGCGCAGCACGGATCCACTCGGACGGAGCGGTCCTGGCGACGTCGGATGCGAGCGATGTCAATTCTCGAATGACGGCTCGGGCGCCGGTGGCGCGCGACGACGTGAGGCGACACCGAGCGAAATCGGCCATCTCCTCGCCAAAGCGCGCGCGAAACTCGGCCGGATAGAGCCCGAGGGCGAGCCGGTAGCAACGCTCGAGCATCGAGGCGGTGCGCATCAGACGGCGCCCGCGTCGGGAAGGAGCCGTTTGCCGCGCGCGATGCGAACGACGGCCGCGAGTCGCCGCAGCTCGAGCTCGAGCACGCGCCGGCCGAATGGCGTCATTCGGTAATAACGCCGTCGCTCGTCTTCGTCAGATGCACGGCGGCGGCGTGGCGGCGCCGCTTCGTCGATCAGCGAGGCGGCGAGCATGCGCTGGATGGAGCCGTAGAGCGTGCCAGGGCCCAGGCGCATCTCGCCGTCCGTCGCTTCCTCGATTTGCTGGGCGATGGCGTAGCCGTGCCGCTCGCCCTCGGTGAGGGCGAGCAGGATATGAAGGACCGCGGCGGTCAGCGGAAGCTGCGCGTGAGGATCGGGAGCCACGTGCCCACTATATCCGTTACGGATGTAGTGGGCAAGGGACTTGGGACGAACCGGCGTTAGAAATCGCTCGTCCGGGCTATCTCACGCGATCGGGATCTCTTGTCCGTCCACCACGAAACAATCGCCATGTTCAACGAGGACGCCGTCGACGAAAACCCTCGGTTTATAGTCCGCACACTTCGACGCCGTCGGCAATTGCCGAAGCACGTTCCATGTTACGAGCGGATGACGCAGGATCTCCATATCGTCATAGACGAGAGACAATCCATTCGGGTAGTTGGTTTGCACGGTCGCGCTCGTGCTGCCGAAGGCCATGGCCGGAATGTTGGTTGACGGACTCGCGATATAGAACACGCTGTTGCGAAACTCCGCGTGGTCGTGTGCCCACCACCGTAGCCCAACCGGCGCCGCATTATTGGCGAGCGTGAAGACGAGATAATCCACCACGCGCGATGCGTCGTCCGCTCCCTCATGTACGGCAACGAGAACGCGCGAGCTGTCGAGCACCATCACCATCACATCGCCGTCAATCGTGCAGCCGTCGCTCAGCGGCCGCGGAGACATGGCGGCTCCAGACAGCCTCCCATCGATTATGCAGGGAGTCGACTTCGACGATGCGACCGCGCCGTTTGCCTTCGCGTCGACGCGTGGTGGAGGCGGCGTCATCCACGCCGTGGTCGCGAGCGCGACAGCAGCGAAGGCAGCGGTGACGCCGCCAATCGAGACAATGCGTGGCACTCGCGCCATGCGAGCGATCCTTCGTTCCAGGTTCGAAGACCGTTGGATGAACGCGATCGATGGAACGTGTCTCTCCGCGGACCGCTGGTAGACCGCGACCATCAGCCGTCCATACGCGCGCATGTTTTCGCGTGCGTCGAATGCTCCGACTCCATCCAGTGCGCCGAGCACGCGACGATCACAGTCTGTCTCGATGGCAAGGCGCAGTCTCGCAAAACACGCCCAGAGCGCAATGTTCCACGGCTGGAGTGCCAGTGCGATGGCGGTGAAGCAAAGCAGGGCTGGATCGAACGCGGCAGCATGCGCGCGCTCATGCGCCAGAATCATTTCGCGGTCGCGCGGCGCCAACGACAGCACCCATTGCGGCACCACGACACGCGAGCGCAGCACGCCGAACAGTGCCGGTCCGATGTCGCTCGACAACAGCACTGGATATTCATCGACTCGACCGGGCCGAAGTGCGCGCTCGATCCGTCGAATGCCAATGAGCGATACGGCGCAGTACGCGAGAACGGCAACCGACATTCCGATCCAGAGGAGAACGAGCGGCGCGTCGTACCGCGTGAGCGCCGCGACGTCGATCCTGCGATACGTGGCGGCGATCGCTCCGGTGGCTTCGCCGGCAGCGTTGCGCATTCTTTGAATGCCCACCAGCGACGTCGCGACATGGTCTGGTCGTGAGGACCGACCTGCGTCCAAGGTCAACGTCGGGTCCGCGAGTGTTGTGAGCGGCGAACGATTGAGCTCCGTCGGGTTGTTCGACGCGTGCCGTCCGCTCACGAGCGCTCGCGCCGACAGCGTGAGCGCCAAGATCATCACAGCCGACCAGACGAAGCGTGTCGGTGCCCGGAGCGCTCGTGCGACGTACTCGGTGGCGCCGCCGCACGCGAACAGCAGCAGCGTGATCGCTGCGGTATAGATCATCCACGAGGCGATCATGATTCGTTCCTCCCGCGGCCGCGGCGCGGCTGCTCCGACTCGATGCGTTCCTCGAGCACGGACCGAATGCGTTCCAGCTCGGCTTTCGTCAACCGCCGATCGCGCACGAAGTGCGTGAGCAGCGCCTCAGCGGATCCGTCGAAGACCTTGTCGGCGAGCCGAGCGAAGGCGCTGCGTCCCGCTTCCTCGCGATCGACTGTTGGATGATAGCGAAAGGCTCGCCCTTCTTCGGTGTGGGCCGCGTAGCCCTTCGTCTCGAGAATGGTGAGCATCGTGGCCACGGTGTTGTGGCTGAGCTCATCGTCGAGGTGGGCGCGCACCTCCGCCACGGTCGAAGGACCGTTCGTCCAGAGGATGGCCATGATGTCGAGCTCGCGCTCGGTAAACGCAACGGGCATAGTCACTCCGAATTCTTTCGGAGTACTCTATGCCCACTGTTTCGACCTGTCAACTAAAACTTTCGGACTTCCCGGAAAGCCGCCCGAGCGGAGGTGGTCTCCCACCCCGCGACCCGTAACCCTAAACCCAAATACCCTAAACCTGCCGTAATCCCGAACGTTATCGAGAAAGCGGCCTTTCTTCGCACACGTTCGTCTCCTGCCGCTCGAGGAACGTCACCGGCCGCACGGTGCGCGGCACCTTGATCACGTCCACCGGCGACACGACTTCATTGAGACATCCGCAGCGCGACCCATGATGCCGCTCGCGAACCACCGCGTAGATGCGGCTGCTCTTGTCGCGGAACACCGTGTCGATGTTGATCTGATAGCCCATGCACGGCGCCTGGCCCATGCCGACGACGAGCAGCATCTCGCGCGAGAAGTCGACAGCCGGTAGCGGCGCCGTCGAACTGTTGCCGACGACACGCTTCCAGATCGCGGCCCAGTCGGCCGTGTCGAGCACGGCGAGACGCACGCCCGTCGCCAGTTCGCTCTTGGCGTTCCGGTAGACGTGATCGACGCCGTCGTACGGCTCCATCTGGATCTCGTCGGCGTGAGACTGCGTCGCGACGTCCTTGATCGGCGCCGCGTTTCCGTGCGCGTCCGGGATGTTTGTCGGACGCGGCGTCCGCAGACATCCATAGGTCAACAGCGCGATGGCGCCCGTGGCCATCGACAGTACGAAAGATTTCCGCATAAGGCGCATAACGCTCCCACCGTACGAGTATTCCGGCTGTTCCAGCCCACGGATGGGCGTGGCAAGACTTTCCGAAATTGAGTATCGGTCAGCACCCGGCCAGACTTGAGAGGTGTCCGCCCGTGGACAGGTAAGTGGCCGTCCCGTAGGTTCTTGGGCCCTCAACTACCTAGAGGCCGGGGCACGGTCGCCCGCCGACCGAGGTCTGTAGCTTTCCCCCAATGACGAATCCGAAGCTGACCGTCGACGTGACCGACGAGCCCAAAGACCTTGGGATGGGCGCGATCGTTGGCGGCGTCAACGAGAAGCGCCTGCTGAACCGCGACGGGACGTTCAACCAGCGACGTCGCGGGCTGCCGCTCCTTGGATCGCTGAGCCTCTATCACTATTTGCTCACGATCAGTTGGTCGCGGTTTTTCGCGATCGTCGTGAGCGGATATGTCGCGGCGAACATGCTGTTCGCGCTCGCGTATCTGGCCTGTGGCGTCGATTCGCTCGTGGCGCTGCCGTCGGCCAACATCACGTCGCCGTTCTGGAAAGCGTTTTTCTTCAGCGTTGAAACGCTGGCGACGATCGGCTACGGCAACGTGACGCCGAACGGCATGCTCGCGCACTTCGTCATGACGGCCGAGTCGTTGGTGGGGCTGCTCATCTTCGCGCTCGGCACGGGAATTCTGTTCTCGCGCTTCTCGCGGCCCACGGCGGCCGTGCTGTTCAGCAGCCGCGCCGTGATTGCGCCCTATCGCGGCATCACCGCGTTCATGTTCCGGATCGCGAACGGTCGCTCGAACCAACTCGTCGAGCTCGAGATGAAGCTGCAGTTCAGCCGCATCGAAGGCACGGTGCGAAAATACGATCAGGTGAATCTCGAGCGTTCGCGCGTGACGTTCTTTCCGCTGAGTTGGACCATCGTGCATCCGATCGATGAAAAGAGTCCGCTCTTCGGGATGACGCCGGCGGAAATGCACGCCAAGGAGGCGGAGTTTCTGATTCTCTTATCGGGCACGGACGAGACGTTCTCGCAGACGGTGCACGCGCGGTCGTCCTACAAGCCCGACGAGATTCGGTTCGGGCACAAGTTCGTCAACATCTACAATCCGATCGATGACGACGGCGTGGTGAGCATCGACGTGCGTAAGTTGAGCGAGACCGAGCCCGCGGAAGAGGACGCGACCACGCATACGTCGACGTGGCATCATACGGGGCACTTTGCCGGCTATGCGCCTGGGCGCGAGCCGCGCTAGTCGCGAGCTGAGTCCTCAGTCGCGAGTTCCGCTTCGATAGTCGTCGCGCGGGCGCCGAGGGCGCCGTGTCCGCCGCGCGACCTGGCAATACTGCCTTTGGCAGTATTGCCATCGGCTCGCGCTCTGGACACGGCGAGCCCTCGGCGCCTGTACACTTTGTCTGCGACGTCGATTCTGTCGCATGCGCCGCGATCTTTCGCGGCGACCAAACGTCGCTCTGCCGGCGTCGCTCTGCCCATGCGCCGAGTGTGTCGCGCCGAGCACCGACGAATCGCGGACTGGTCAGGCGTGCAGCGCGATCTCGAGCGCGCGACACGCAGTGCACGCACCCTGCTATACGACAAGCGGGAAGTCGTAATGTCCGCAGCGCGAGCCGGTGGCAATACTGCCAAAGGCAGTATTGCCAGGTCGCGCGAAGGACATCACGGCTTCCCGCGCAGAAGCTAGAACGGCGCGCGACTCAGAACGCGTCGCTACTCGACGCTGTCGTCTGACTCAGGCTCGGCGGAAGTGGCAGGAGACTCGGCGCGAACCTTCGGGCCCTTGTCCATTACTTCCTTGCAGCACGCAGCGAGCACAGCCTCGAGCGCCTCGATCCCGTCGTCAGTCGCTTCGAGGAATAGATCCTTGACCACCGACTCGGCCCGCTCTAGCTGACTCATCAGCATTTTGGCGTGGACTCGCGTCGGCATCACGCCGCAAACCTTTGCTGTGGCGCGATTTCCGATGGGCTTTCGAAGGACCACAACTGCGCCGCGTTTTCCCGGCTGGGTAAAATAGTCCGATTTCGACACGGTCGGCCGTTTCCGGGAGACCGGTTTTCCTTTTCGTCCCTGTCGTGCCATGTCGCTCCGCTCTCGTCGCGGTTGCCGCATATAAATACATCCGGTAGCTAGTGTCTGCGCCAGCCCATAACTTCACAGATGTGCTGTCGAAGTGGACGAGCACGGATTGTGCTTTGGCGGAATGCAACCCGTGGAGGTCGTCGTGAAAAAGGTACTCGTTTTGATCGCTGCCGCGCTGACGATGTCAGCGTGCTCCGAATCAGTGACCGCACCCGCTGCCGCGAAAAAATCTGCGCCTACGAACGCCGCCAGCAGAGATGATGACTTCACCTGCCGGAGCGGCTACGTGGTCGCCTATGACGAAGACGGCAACCCGTATTGCGTTCCCGACGAACACCTGATGGTTCGCCCCTGATCCGCGAATCACGGCGCGCGGCCTTCGGTCGCGCGCCGGGCACTCTGCACGGCCTCGATGCGTTTCGCCAGACGGTCCGCTAACACCGGATCCGTCGCGGCAATCGCAAGATCGCGCGCCCTGCTATAGCAACGAACAGCGGTCTCGTAGTCTGGCCGCTGTTCGTTCATTTGGCCCATGATCTCCAGGCACTCTGCCTGTCGCTGCTGATTCCGCGCGCTCGTAAAGTGGCCGAGCGCCTCGGTGAGCAGCAGTTCCGCGGATTCGAGCTGGCTGAGGGCCACGAACGCCGCCGCCTGATTCTGAACGGTCGTCAGTAAGACGTCGAGCGCGTTCAGGCGCCGCGCCAGCAAAATCGCTTCCCGCCCAATCTCTATCGAGCGACTGGCATCACCCCGATCGAGAGCGGCTCGAGCTGCGTTCGTCAGCGAGACCGCCAATCCAAAGTCGTAGCCGGCTTCGCGAAATGCCGCGATCGACTGATCGAAGTACGAGTCGGATGTCTGAAAGTCGCGACGTTCGGCCGCGCCGCGTCCGAGGTTCTGCAGCGTAATGCCGCGCACCCGAGGCGAGCGGGCTCGCTCGATTGCGACGACGGCCAGTGCGTCGGCCTCCTCGAATTCGCCGCGCATCTGGAGGCCGCCGATCTCGACGTTCATCGCCTCCGCCGCCAGATCGTCCGCACCGATGCTGTCGGCGACGCGAATCGCTTCGCGCGCTTCCTCGGACGACCGGTCGAAATTGCCCATGCTCCGGTATGTCCGCGCGATGCGAATGCGCGCCTCCGCCTCTGCCGCGGGATCCGAAGCGGCCGCGAGCGCCTCGCGGTAGGCGTCGAGGGCCCGCTCGAGCGATCCGCCCTGCTCCAGACGATAGCCGTGGTCCAAAAGCGCGACGGCCGAAGACGTCGCAGGACTTGGCTCTGGCGTGGGCTCCATGCAGTTGGGTTCGGGTCGGGTCTGTCTCGAGTGGTTGCCGAACAATAGCTTATCTGTATCCACTTACCCTAGCCGAGACAATGGCCATGGATGACAAGCAGCTTGCCAAGCTCGTGAAGAAGACGGTCGCGAAAGCTGCGCGGCCGAAGAATCAAGCCGGCAAGACCTACGACCCGACGCTCGACGCCACGCGCCGTCCGCCGTCGGACAAGGATGACGAAGCGTTGGAGCTGTTTCAGCAAATGAAGAAGCGCGAGTTCTAGACGGCTATCGCCGGCTTTTGTACGCGATTCGTCAGGCGGTTGACATCTGACGGTCCGGGCTGATTATCTCAAAGGGACAGCGCGCACCACCACCTTTATCCGCGCATGAGCCCAGCTACGCAGGGTACCCAGGCTACGCAGGCGACGATCGAACGGCCGCAGGCCGACGAGCACGCACCGTACTATGGCCGGTATATCGCCAAAGTGCCGGAGGGTGATCTCGTGTCATTGCTTCGAGACCGCATCGTGGAAACGAGCGCGTTGTTGCGACGCGTTCCACCGGATCGGGCCAACTTCGCATACGCGCCGGGGAAGTGGAGCATCAAGCAAGTCGTCGGGCACATGTCGGACGTCGAACGGGTGATGGCGTATCGCGCGCTGCGGTTCGCGCGGAACGACACCACGGATCTGCCGGGATTCGACGAGAACGCGTGGGTCGATGGCGCGGACTTCGGCGCGCGATCGCTGGGCGACCTGATCGAAGAATTCGAGGCGGTGCGCGCGGCGACGATTCAGCTCGCGTCGAGCTTGAATGCCGGTGAGCTCGCGCGGCGGGGAAGCGCGAACGGGAACTCTGTCACGGTTCGCGCGTTGTTTTATATCATCGCGGGTCACGAACGTCATCACGCGGAGTTGTTCCGCGAGCGGTATTTGTTGAACTAGTTGCAGTATGAGTAGGCAGGTTGACCTGTCGCGCATCGACGCTTCAAAGGGGGGCATATGATGCGCTTGTGGTTGGACTCGTACGCCAGACGATCTTTCATCGTCGTGTCGAGTGCCACGATCAGCATCGTGGCGCACTCGATACTCATCGGATCGTGGGTGTTCGCCACGCTGCCGCCGCCGGGCATGCCCATCGACGGCATGGCGAATCGCACGTATCCAGAGTACGTGCCGCCGCCGGATCAGCATCCCGGATTCTCGGGCTCGCACGAATCGGTGCACTACATCGCGTTGGCCGAAGTCGGACCTGGGGTAGGCGAGGGCGCACACAAGGTTGGGGACGAACGGGCGACGATGACCGATCCGACGATCGGGCCTGCGCCGATCGACTCTACGCCTACGCCGGCTGCGCCACCGCCGCCGCCCGGCGAAGAGGACTCGGTCTTCACGGTCATCGACGTGGATTCCGCGGTCGCGCGCGCGGCGAACAGCGCCGCTCCGGAATATCCGCCAAAGCTGCTTGCGTCGCACGTCATGGGCTTCGTGGCGACACGCTACGTCGTCGATACGACGGGATTGGCCGATACCGCGTCGTTCGTGGTGTTGGAGTCGACGAATCCTGGATTCGTCACGGCGGTCCGAAACGCGCTGCCGGGCATGCGATTCAAGCCCGCGAAGATTGGTCCGCTCAAAGTGCGTCAGCTCGTCGAACAAACGTTCAGCTTCCGAATCGACGACAGCGCGCTGCGCGCGGCTGATTCGGCGTCGGCGGGCGGCCGCAACAAAAAAACAAAACCGCCGGGCGGCGCCCGCCGCCGTTAAACTTTCCCGCATGCGACACACGCTGCGGTTGCACGGCGTCGTCATCGGATACTCCGAGCTCGAAGACATCGAGCCCGGCGTGGGCCGCGCGAGCGGCGCGTTTCGTCCCGGCCTCGGGTACGAGCTCGTGCAACCGGTGTTTCGAATTTTTGCGCTCGCCGTACCGCGCGACGGTTCTCCAAAGGATCCGGATGCGCTCGAGCGGTACTACAGTGCGCGCGACGCACTCGCATTGGAATTGGTGGACGGCAACGGGGAGCCGGTCACTACCAGCTCCGTGCACATCGCCGACTACACCATCGAAGAAGGGTCGGCCGCGATCGCGATCGACGTCTTGATCAAGGATGAGCGATATTGGCAGCGGCGAGCAACCGGTCCACAAAGGCCGACTGCGCTGCATTGAGCTTGACGCGCGCGGTGTCGAGATCGAACCAGCCGCAGCGATCGACCTCCGGAAAGCTGATCCAATTCCCCGAGCCGCGTGGCCACTCCGCGCTCGTTTCGTTGCTCGTCACGGTTCGCGCGTCCGCATCGCCTTCCCATGCCCAAGCGTGCACGGTCTTGCCGGACTTCTGCTTCACCGAGCCGAGCGAAATGAACGGGCCTTGGGCGACGATACCAGTTTCCTCATGAAACTCGCGGCGCGCGGCGTCGAGTAAATCCTCACCGTCGTCGACAAGCCCTTTGGGAATCGTCCACGCCGCGGCGTCTCGCCGCGCCCAGAACGGACCACCAGGGTGGGCAAGGAACAGCTCGATTCCGCGAGGCGTTCGTCGAAAGAGGAGCAGGCCGGAACTGAGCGACGGCCGCTTGGTCACTGCTACCGGAGACCGAGCCCGCTGGCGATCGCGTCTGCCACGCTATCGACCGTGTCCAACGTCGCGCGAATGGCGTCGCGCAGCGGAGTTGAACGGCCAAACGAGCTCGGATGCCGCGCGTGTCGATTCGGCTCCGGCGACGGCATCGTCGCCAACGCGGTGATCGGCGGTTTTCCGGGCGGAACGAGGCTGCCCTGCGATTCGGTAGGCGGAGGTGCGTCGTCCATGGTTCATCCTACGACGCACGCGCCGGTTTGTGTCGAGCGGTCGAAGGACAATTCCAGAGCATCGCCAGGCGCCAGCGCGGACCACTGGGCAAAATACGTCGCACGCCGGGCGCGGACTGCGTCGATCTGCGCCTGAGTCAGCTCGAAGGGCGGCTCCGGCGCACCGTGGTCGGCGAAATACGCGCGCGCCTTGTCGTTGAACTCCGCGACGGGGAAGTGCTCGCCGACGCGTCGCTCCAAGTCGAAGTATCCGACGATCAGCTCGGCAAACAACGCTTCGTGCGGCAACGCTCCGCGCTCATCGGTTCGCTCGAACGACGAGATGTCCCGTCCCTCGGTTAGCAGTCCATAAAACGCGCGGCGCAGGCCGAGCACCGATTCGACCGCGAGATGCGTGAGATCATGCAGCGGGAAGAACGCGCCCTGAGGGCCGTTTTGCCGTTGCCAGGTGGTCGTGCCGTCGGCGCGCGTGCAGCTCAGTGCCGCCGAGCCGTCGTTCTTTTTCTTGATTCGTATAGACAGCTCAGGCATGGCTGGCTCCGTGCGAAACGCGCCGGCGACGATGCCGGCGTTCCCAGAAGTGACCTGCAGCAAGACCGGCAACCGCGCCGACCAACCCGCCCGCGATCGCTCCCATGAGCGCGGCGACCATGAAGTCGATCTCACCGGCGGCGGCAACGCCTCGCCGCATACCGTAGAACATTACGCTCCACGTGGCCGTGGCCCACCAGAGCGACGCGAGGACACCGCCGGCAATCGCGCCGCCGGCGATGAGCGCCTCGCGGCGCGGCTCGTAATAGTTGTTCGCCAACGTCCCGAGCGAGCTTTGCTCGGCCGTCCAGTTCGTGTTGCGCCCCCAGCCCGAGCGGAGCACCAGCACTGAGGCGATGCCGGCGACCAGGGCGGCCCAGAGCACGGGCGTCTCTTTCGCCGGCAGTAAAGCGTGTTTTTTAGACTTCTGTAATACCAGAACGCTGGTGACCACGAGAAGCGCGAGCGGCAGTGCCCAATCCGTGGTCCGCCAGCGTTTTGACGTCATTTATGCAATCCGCCGCTGTGGCTGTCGTGCGACATCACGGGTGCCGGCTGCTTCTCCCACACGAAGCGATGCAAGAAATCGCTGCTGCGGGTGAAGACGTCGATCCACCGGCTGTGAACGAGCGACTCATGGACGTCGTCCGGCCACACGGTGAGGTCGTAGTACACGCCATGGGCGCGCAGCAGATCGACCATACCGATCATTTGCGAGAAGTTCACGTTGCGATCGTCGTCGCCCTGCTCGAGGAACACCGGCGACTTCCACGTCGCGATGTGCGCCGCGGCCGACGACTCGTACGCGAGATTGGTCGTGTCGAGCGAGTTGCCGTAGAGATGCACGCCTGCCAGGTCCACGCCGGCCACGAAGATGTCAGAATTGCGCGACAGTGCTTCGGCCGTGAGAAGACCACCGTATGACAGGCCCCAGATTCCGACGCGTGCCGGATCGACGTCCGCGCGACCCTGCAGGTACTTTGCGCCGGCTACGACGTCCTGATACTCCGAGTTGCCGCGCGATTCGGTGTTGGGCGCGCGCTGGAACGAGCGGCCGTAGCCCACGCCGCTACGATAGTTGATCGACATCACGATGTAGCCCTGCGACTGCAGCCACTGGTTGTACGCGTACGCCCAGTGGTAGAACTGCATGTAGTGATACGCGGGCAGCATTTCGCGCGACGGACCGCCGTGCACGAACACGATCGCCGGACGGCGCTCGCCAGGCTTGAGGTCCTTCGGCAGGAAGAGCTGGTTGTGAATCTCCAAGCCGTCAGCCGCGTGCGTGATCACGATCTGCGGAACGACGTGCGCTGCCTGCGGGAAATCCTTCGGCAGCGTTGGGTACACGACCTTGGTCGAGCCGCCTGCTGCGGGCACGACGCCGATCGACGCTGGCTGCGCAGCGTTGAAGTACAGCACCACCATGTTCTTGCCCGACGCCAGCGGCGTGGGCGAAACTTCGACGCCGTCGTCCGTCGAGATCTGACGTGGCGTTCCACCCTCGACCGGCACGGCCCAGATGTGCCGCTTCTCGATGTCCTTGGCGTTGGTGCAGTAGTAGAACGTCTTGTCGTCGTGTGAGAGCGCGGTCGTCACGAACGTGCGGCCGTCGACGCTGTCGTTGATCAAGCCGTCGGTCGTCGTCAATAGCACCGGCGCCGCTTGCGGATTGGTGAGGCTCACAGAGTAGAAGCGATCCCACTCGTCGTTCGGCGGCGTGCCGGCGAAGATGAAATGGTCGCCGGCCCACATGAAGTTGTTGACCGTCGCGAACGTGCGATCGTTCGGCTGGTTGTGCCATGCCTCGTGTGCTTTGCCGGTGGCAACATCGGCGATCATTAGCGAAATGGTATAGCCGCCCGGGAACGCCGCGCGATGCAAACCATCTGGCGGCAGCGTGTCGACCGCGCCGCGGCCGCCACGCCCACCGCCTGCGGCAGCACCCGCCGCACCAGCGCCGCCCCGACCGCCGCGACCGGCGGCCGCACCCGCTGCGGCTGGTCCACCCGGATTGCCGATGCCACCATTGCCTGCCTGCGCCTGCTGGCCGAACGGCGTGCCCGGCCGGCGCACGAACGCGAGCTGCTTACCGTCGGCCGACCACTCCGGCGCGGCATCCATATCGACACTCGGCGCCATGAAGTCGACCTTGCGAGTCTTCATGTCGTAGACGCCGATCAGCGAGTGATTTTCGCGAACACTCACGAACGCCAGCTTCGAACCGTCGGGCGACCAGACGGGGTCGCTCTGCGCGCCCCACTCCTTGATGAACGTCACGCCGCCGGTGTCGACAGCGGTTGTGGCGCCGCGCGCCGTCCGCACGCGATAGATCTGGCCGTCCTTCACATAGGCGACGTATTTGCCGTCGGGCGAGAGAACCGGGCCCGCGCCGCGACCGCTTACTTCATTCCCGGTGAGCACCGCGAGGCGCCATGCACCTGTGCCGTCGGTGCGCGCGGCCCATACAGCGCGCTCCGGACCATTCGGATCGTGCGACGGATTTGCGACCCAGCCCGAGCGATTCTGCGCGGAGCCGCGGATGAAAATCGCGAGTGTGCCGTCGTCGGAGAGCTGGACGCCACCCACGTCGACGCCGTCGTCGTTCGGGAAATTGGTGAGCTTCACCGCCTTGAAGGCGGGTGCGGCGGCGAAATAGACGTTACGCATGCCGCGCTCGTACGTGAC
This sequence comes from Gemmatimonadaceae bacterium, assembly GCA_036499625.1. GTDB lineage: Bacteria > Gemmatimonadota > Gemmatimonadetes > Gemmatimonadales > Gemmatimonadaceae > JAQBQB01. The sequence goes on along the minus strand of DASYDJ010000029.1, from coordinate 67,032 downwards.
CCACGCAACGCGGTCCGCGTTCTTGGCCCCACTCACCTCGAGTGGCGATGCGGGCGACAAGAATTGCGCGATCGTATAGGTGGTCGCCGGCTTCGACGCGGGCGTCGACGCTGCGGGCAGAACCATCTTGGGACCGTGGGCCGGACGCAGTTGAGCGCCGAGCGGCATCGCGACGACGGCGAGGGCACTCGCGGCGATTGACGCACGTAGGTGTGACATGGAGAACCTCTGAGGGGGTCGAGGTCGGACTGACGAGCGAACGCTAACGCTAACGCGCGGACGACCCGAGCGCTGCACTTGATTCTGCGGGCGGGAACGTCCGGACGCCAGTCGTTCGGTCAGGGAGGCGGAGGCCCCGGCCGACGCTCGTCGCCGCGGATGAAGCCCGGCGGACCACCACGGCGCCCGCCACGCCCACCTGGCCGGAAGGGATTGGACATCCGATCCAGTTCCGTCGCGAGCCGATCGCGCTGAGCCGCGTCGAGCATTGGCGTGAGCGACGTGCGCATCGAGTCGAGCACGGCGTGGAGACGCACGTCGGCGTCGTGCACCGCCTGCGTATTCTGCTGCGCTACTCGCTCGAGAACGGGCTGAATGGAATCGCGCTGCGCATTGCTGTGCGGCTGGATCACCTGCTCCATGTGGGCGACGAATCCCGGCGGCCGGCGAATCTGTCCAATGCGGTCGCGGCGCCCGCGCACCAGCGTCGCATCGGCGAACAGGCCGAGCGCGAAGCCGACGATCAGCGTCGCGGCGAGGAGGACGAGCGACTTCGACGTCGCGCTCACGGGTTCTCCGATGCAGCGATGGTCGCGCCGAACAACTGAGCCGGCTCGTAAGCCGCGGCGAGAGTGACGCGCGGCAGATTGAGTGCCGCGTCGAGCGTCGTTTCGGACGTGGTGCGACCGCCCCACCAGTTGTAGCCGGCGAGCAGCAGCGTCGCGGCCGCGGCCAGCGGCACGATCCGCACGAAATGGCGCTCGAGCGCGGCGCCGATCGTTGCGTCGCGGTGCGACTTGACCGAGCTCAGAACACGCTGGCGAAAGCCTGGATCGAAACCGTGTGGCGAACCGTCGCGCACGAGCGCCGATAGCGCCGCGATCGCTGCGCTTGGATGGTCGCTACCGAAATCGTCGGAGGTGAAACGTGGGTGGGGGTCGGTCATCGAATCGTCTCCGGAAGTGCGGCGCCGGCCTGGACGTACGGCGCCAATTGCGTCTCGAGCTCCTTCATGGCGCGCGAGAGTCGCGACAGCACCGTCCCTTCGGGTACGCCGAGGATCTGTGCGGTTTCGCGGGTGGAATACTCGTGGAACAACCGCAGCACCACCACGGCGCGGTGCTTTGCGCCGAGTCGGGCGACCGCGTCCTGCACGACGGCCTGCAGCTCTTTCGCGTCTACTTCGCCGGCCGGTCCGACGCGCGGCTCGGGTGCGACATCGACTGCATCGTCTTCGTCGACGAATCGCAGCAGCGCGCGCCGACGGCGACGCAGCGCGTTGATCGAGAGGTTCATCGCAATGTGCACGAGATACGTCTTGAGCGACGAGTCGCCCCGAAAGTTGTGCAACGCGCGATGGAACCGAATGAACGTCTCCTGACCCACGTCCTCCGCCTCGTCACCTCGGCCCAACATGCCAATCACTGTCGCGGCGACCGCCGTTTCGTAGCGGTCGACGAGCACGCCAAATGCCCGGTCGTCGCCGGCACGGGCAAGCGCGAGTAATTCGGCGTCTGACGCGAACGCGATCATGTGTGAAATAGACACCGCGAACGGCAAATGGATTCCAGCCCGGTCATCCCCCGGGCCGGGGCGCTAGGGTGAGCTTGTACATGAGGAGCGCGGCGCGCTTGGTTTGCGAAGGAAGCTTTGTGAGATCGGCGGTTTCCTGCTCGGAGTGATCGTCGTGACCGGACAGGCCGATGGCGTCGATGAGCATGGGAACTGAACTCGCCACGAATGACACATCGGCGGCGCCGGCCCGCGACGGATCGACCGCGACGACTGGACCAAAGCCGAGCGCGCGACTGCCTTCGTCGTACAACGCCAGCAGTTTGCGATTGCCGGCAGTTGGCGCCATCGGCGGATAGCCGTCGTCGAACGTGATTTCCGCGGTGGTCCTGGGCAGGTGATGCGACACGATCTCGGTCATCGTTCGCTTCGCCGCGTCCTGCTGCTCCGGCGATAGGCTGCGAAGATCGCCGGTCACTGTGGCTCGATCGGCAACGACGTTGCTTTTGCCCGACGCGGATCCTTCGGTTCCGTCCTTCTGGACGTCGGCGATCGTTCCGCCGAGGACGAGGCCAGGATTGAAGGTGAGATACTGCTGGTTGGAGAGCTGCTTGTAGAACTCATCGAGAATCCGCGATGCTTCGAAGATTGCGCCCGCGCCATATTCCGGCGTGAAGATCTGGCTCGAGTGCGCGGTGACGCCGGTCGTGGTCAGCGTCCAGCCGCCGGCGCTGCGGCGGGAGATGACCGCGGTTTTCGGATCGCCAGCGCCGTCCTCGAAGCCCAGTGCCGCGGCGGCGCCCTGAGCGGCATCGATCAGCGTCTGTCGCGCGGCGAGCGTGGGCGTGCCGGCGTCCTCCTCGTCTCCGTCGAATACGGCGACGACGTTCATGCGATCGAGCACGCCCGCGTCCTTCAATGCGCGCAATGCGTAAAGCATGATCACATCACCGCCCTTCATGTCGATGACGCCCGGTCCGCGGGCGGTGGAATCATTCACGCGCTCGAAGCGCTGGAATGAACTGCTCGGCTCGAAGACGGTGTCGAGGTGGCCGATGAGAAGTATCTTAGGGCCTGGTCCCGAATGCTCGGCTACGAGATGTCCGGCGCGATGAAAGGGTGTGCCGTCGACCCACCGCGTCTTGAATCCGAGGGCGTCGAACTGCGTCCGCAGTACGTCGCCAACCTGCCGCACACCGGCGAAGTTCATCGTGCCGCTGTTGATGTTCACGAGGCGCTCGAGCAATGCGAGCGCCTCGGCGTTGTGTGCGTCGACCGAGGCGGCTACCGCGCGCTCAGGGGCAGTCAGTGCGGGCGCTGATTGTGCGGCGGCGACGATCGGCAGCACGACTGCGACCAAACCGGCACGCCACGTCATGGAGAGCGAAATCGGCATGTTTGATAGTTCACTAATGATGATTCTGATATATCGGGCTACTGCGACTCGCAGGCTGCTCTCGTCATTGCTCGTTGCCGGCCTGGTGGCGGCAGCCGCGTGCGAGGGTACATCAAACGCGCAACGGGCCGCCAAGAGAGATTACGGCCCGGACTCCATGGGTGTCCAGCCGACGGACATCAAAATTGTGAGCACGCATCCGCGGTCAATTCTGACCGAGAATTCCGCCGCGGTGATGAGCGAGCAACAGCCTGGTGTGTTTTTCACGATCAATGATTCGGGCAACGATCCCATCCTGTTCGCGATGGACACGTCGGGAACCGATCGCGGCGCGTGGGTCGTTCGTGGTGCCACGGATAATGACTGGGAGTCCGGGTCGATGGGACCATGCGCGCCCACCGACTCCGCGCGCGAATGCGTCTACGTCGGCGACACCGGCGACAATATGGCGGAACGCCGGACGCACGCCATTTATCGCATCGACGAGCCGGCGGCACATGGGCAGACCGACAGCGTTACCGCCGAGCAACTGTTCTACAGATATTCTGATGCGCCGCACGACGTCGAGGCGATGTACATCGCGCCCAACGGCGATCTCTTTCTCATCACGAAGCGCCGCCTGCATGCGCCGAGCGGGGCGTTGCGTCAGGCGCTGGTGTTTCGCGTGCCGTCGGAGGCATGGAACAGTCGCGACACGGTCACCGCAGAGATCGTCGACAGTTTGTCGATCGTGCCGGGATCATCGCCGATGCGCAGCATCACCGACGCGTCGCTCGCGCCGGACGGGCGACACCTGGCGGTGCGCACGTATTCGCAGCTCTATGTCTACGCCACCGATTCGGCGAGCGGACGGGTGGTGAATACCGTCGCGCCAAGCATCTGCAACATCGTCGCGCTTGGTGAAGCACAGGGTGAAGGCGTGACGTGGGTGAGCTCGACGGGTCGGTTTCTCTTCACGAGCGAAGGCGTGACCGAGCCAATTCGTCTTGCGAATTGTCCGATGCCAGCGAGATGAGTCGCTGAGACGGACATTCTGTTGCGGACGATGAGAACTGAGCTATAGTAGTGTTCGTGCGGCCTGAATCCATGCCGCACGCCTAAGCCTCGAGGATTTCTCATGCGTTATCTCGTCGCATCGATCTTCTCCGCGGTACTCGCCGGCTCATCGTACGCACAAACCGGCACGTTCGCCGGGACGGTTGCACGCGACACGGTCGGGAACGTGCTCGCGCAAGTGCAAGTCGAGCTACCCGGGCTCGACCGAACGACGCTCACGAACGCGAGCGGTGCATTTGAGTTCTCAAATATTCCCGCCGGACGCGTCGCGTTTCTCGTACGGGCAATTGGCTATCAACTGCTCATCGACACCGTTGAGATCGCGCCAGCCCAGCGGTTAGATGCCGATGTCGTGCTGACTCCGCTACCGATCACGCTCGACACGTCACGTACCGTCGCCAAAGCTGCCGAGAAGCGGCTTCCGTTCGGCCTCGACGAAATGGAAGGCCGGCGCAAGATGCACATGGGCGGCTACTTCGTGACGGACAGCATGCTGAAGGCGAACGATGAGAAAAAGCTCACGTACTTCATGGCGCAAATTCCAAACCTGCACGAGGTTCTCGCGAAGGTGGGCACTGGAATCTTTCTCGCCAATGCTCGAGGAGGGCCGGGAATGGCCCAGTCCGACGGGATTTTCCCCAGTCAGCAATGCTACGTCGATGTTTTCATCGACGGGTCCAAATACTTTCAAGGTCCGGCCGTGCCAGGCAATCCACCGCCAGACTTCAATAGTTTTTGGGCAAAGGAGTACGCGGGCGTTGAATACTATCCGGGGGGCGCGACCGTTCCCGCTGAGTACAACGGGACCGCGAGTGGCTGCGGCGTGCTTCTGCTATGGACGCGTCACGGGCCGTGATCCGCGACGTCGGATCGTCAGCCGACCGTCCGGACTCGTCTGTCGTCAACTCGCCGGCCACGCTCCGAGAAGCCGCCGCACCGCAATGATCTGCCCAACGTGATACGACGTGTGGTCGATCGCGAGGATCACCGTTCGTAGATACGTCTGGCCAGTACCGTGTGGAATCTTCGCGGTCAGGTCGATCGGCGCATCGCTCGCGAACGTAGCCAGCGCGGCGTTGTCGCGGTGAAACTGCTCGACCGAGCTATCCCACGCAGCAGCGTCTTTCGGTGCGGGAGACGACGGCCAATAATCGTCGGGCCACTTGAGCTCTTTGTAATCAGGATTCTCGCAAAACTCGAGCAGGTCGTGCTGTGTGCGCCGGATGTGCTCCACGAGCTCCCACGCAGAATGCGGAAAGTTCTCGGGACGCTTGCCGCGCAACTCCGCCGCTAGCCCATCGATTGCCGAATCAAATTTCGCGTGTGCCTGCTCCCAGTCGAGCGCCGAGGCGACGATGCGCCGCCAGTCGTCGGATGCTGCCATGAGATGTCCTCGTCAGTTGGGTGCGCCATACTTGTCGATCAACTTGCGGATCGTCGTCACGTTGCGGGTCGTCGTCTGCATACCGAGGGCCCGAGCGAGCTGCTTGGCCGTGATCGCCGTTTCGCTGAGGCGAGTATGACAGCGCCAATAGAGCTCGCGGCCATGTACTCGAAGATCGTCGACCTTGGTGCTCGCGTCGGCCACCACGCGGCAGGTCGCCGCGTCGGGCGCGTCGGCGAGAAAGCCGAGCAGAAGCGCCTGTCCCTCGATACCGTCAGCAAACGGATCGTGCGCGAGTGCCACGGCTAACTCGGCCGGCGTTCGCACGAACGTCTCGACCTCGTACCCAAGTGCTGCCGCGAGCGCTTTTTCGATCTTCCGCTCCATGGCGCGCACGTTGGTCGAGCCTGACTCGAAGGCGACGTTTCCGCTCGCGATGAACGTCGCGACACTGGCGAAGCCGAGCGTCTCGAAGATTTCGCGCAGGCGATCCATTTTGACGACGCGTCCGCCAACGTTGACAGCGCGGAGAAATGCGATGTATCGGCGCGCGGCAGCCATGGGATTTACCTCCCGCGAGTTTGCCGTTCGAACAGCGTGCGATCGGGCGCGCCAGCCGGTGCATCGTGCAACTCGGCAATCCAGTTCTCTGGATTCGGCGTACCGGGGAGCTTGGACGGCAGAATGTTGACCAACATGTCCCACCCCGGCGCGCCTTCGAGAATCTCGACCTCGGAGCCGTCGCGCAACTGAATCACGAGACCGACCAACTGCTTCGGTGTATCGCGAACTCCAGCGCGAAGTTGCGAGATGTCCGTCCACTTGCCGGCGGCCAGGCACTTGCCGCCCTGCCACAGGCCGAATCCGGCCGCCACGACGACCACTCGTCCGAGGTCAGCCAACGGGACCGGCCTGATCGTGCTGTTGTTGCTGCGGGTCCGCGCCAATAGGCGGCAGCAACGCCGAGATCTTGGACGCTCGAATGCGATGCCGCTCGCCCAGCTCGCGAAAGATCTTGGACGCCGGCTCGTTGCCTTGCGACGCCTGCTCTTTGGACATCGCGTCGCAATAGGCGGCGACCTGTGTTTCGTCCTCGACGTCCTGGGCCGAGAAGCCGAATGGCTGCTCGAACAGCAGGAGTGCCGCGACCGCGTGCCCGTCGAACGGCGTATCCAGAAATTGCTCGCGAATGGCGTCGAGCTGGGCGCGGTTGGCCAGCACCCCGGCCCATTCGCCCCGCGTAAGGGCCTGCGTAACGTCGGCGGACACAGCGGTCTCCTAATGAGGAGGATGATAGGTGTAAGTTTCTATAGGCATACAAGCCGTGAACGCCGGAACCCCGCCGGACCGCATCGTGCGTTGGTGGGGTACCTAAAGAAGGATGTGACGCTGACCACCCGCGCCCCGTCTTTCGTTCAACAACCGTCAAATTACTCGTTTTGTCTCACACGTCCCACGATTCACCGTACCGCGACGCGCCTTCAGCTCCATCTGTTTCGACAGCCTCGCCGATATCGTCGCGCCACGCAACAAAAGCTGTTCACGCGGTCCACACCGAACGCCCTGCGAGAAAGCCGGCTGTATCGCATAGTCCGCGTCAATCGCACGTCGCGCATGTCACGCACGTTTCGCACGAACCGGCCAGCGCAAAGCCCGCCCGGTCCCGTAGCGGACGTCGCCGTCGCCGCGGCGGTTCAGGCGCCGCCGTCACCGAGCTGACCTCGGTCCCAACCAGCCGCAACGCCTACGTCGCCACTCGCGCCTGGCTGCTCGCCGAACACGGACCGGTGTGCGCCTACTGCGGCGTCCGGTTCACCGATTCGGTCATGACGCTCGACCACGTCGCCCCACGTCGCGGCCAAACGGCCTATGACCGCCGAGACAACCTCGTGCTGGCGTGTCCGGGCTGCAACATGATCAAGCGCGACCAAGCGCCGCTCGCCTTCCTACTCGGCTCACGCGTCCGCGCCGTGAACCTGTTGAAGTACGGTTCGCATCTGAGCCAGATGTTGGTCGATATGGCGCGCGAGCTCGTGCCGCCCGAGATGCTCGAATCGCTCGCGGCGGAGAAGCAGCGAGTGCCGGCCGCCGCTGGACTGGGCTGGGCAATGCTCGACGACCTCGACGGCGAGTCGCCCTACCGCGACTGAACCTGCGGGTCTGACCCGCAGAGAATACAGTCGAGCGTGGTGCCGAGGTGTGAGGTTCGGCCTTCTGGTGTGGTAACCCAGGGCCGAACTTGCCACGGCGGGTCGTGCCGGACGTGCTGGCTGTGGCCGCACTCGAGCTCGGCCACCCAATGACCTTCGGCGTCCCGATGATAGCCGGCGATCCGCCGCGGCACCGACGGCTTATCGGAGAACCGGCCGGCCGTCACCGCTGGCGGTCGAGTGCCGATCGTAGCAGCGAGACGGCCATGTCGGGGTGTTCTACTTCTATAATGAGCTTTTGATAGTGCTCGTGATCGAGGTCGATGACGATCGTCGAGTCGGGATGGTGCACGTCGTAGAACACCATCCCGTCTTTTTGATAGAACGAGCCCGCGGTGATCAGGCCCGGAATGTCCGTACCGGGCAGACGCAAACCATGCCACCATCCGCGCGCCGCTTCGGGGTCGTAGCGCACACCGGTGATGTGAGCGAGCGGGATGTCCAGGTGACTCTTGAGCGCCCAGACCTTGTCCCATCCCTCGACGTCGAAATGGACGCGGTCGCCCTGAATCGTGATGTTGACCATGCCGCACGATACTACTTCCCCCTGCTACGTTCCACCCATGCCGAATCTTTCCCCCTATCGTTCGCTTCCCGTCGAGCAGCGCATGGCGCTCGTGACGCACGCGCTGAAATTGAGCAAGGAGGCGCGCGCCGTGTACGTGCAGCGGCTGTCGGCGCGCATTGGCTTTCGTCCCGTCACCCTCCAGACGTGGTCCGCCGACAAGCTGGCGCACGAGATCGTGCGCACGAACGCGCAGACCGCCAACGACGAGCTGGATCTCCTACATCTGCTCTACGTGGAGCTCGAGCCGGCGACACAGATCACGTTTCTCGATGCCGCGGGCGTAAAGCACGAGAACGGCGTGATGGCGGAGGATCTCGAGGCCCCGTATGCCGACGAGCCGTCGGTGAAACGCGCCGCCGCCGCTGTACGCGAGCGGCATGGCGACGACGGTATGCGCTATCTGCGCACGTTGGCTCGCTACAGCCGCGAAGGTTGGCCGGGCATCGAGCAGACCGTGGCGGAGCTCGAAGCGTAGCTGCTGTCATCCCGAGGAGTGAAACGACGAGGGATCTTCTCGCTTGGCGACTATGGCGTCGGCGCAGGGAAGATTCCTCGCTACGCTCGGAATGACGGCGTTCTTCGTTACGTGATCTCCTTGATCGACTCGATCGCATCCCCCTCGAGAATTCCGTCAACGACATCGATGCCGTCGACCACCTCGGCGAACACTGTGTAGTCGCGCCCGAGCCGCGGGTTATCGCGGAGATTGACGAACCATTGCGCGTCGCCCGTGTCGTGACCGCGCGTGCTCATTCCTATCGTACCGCGCACGTGCGGTACGTTTCCGAGCTCGTCGCGAAGCGCCTGCGAATAGCCGGCGTATTCGTTCGCGCCGGGGCTGCCGCCCTGAATGACGAAATCCGCCTCGACGCGATGCCACGTAAGGCCGTTGTAATAGCCCGAGCGCGCGAGCTCGAGAACTCTTGCCGCCATCATCGGCGCGATGTCGCCGCGCAGATGCACGACGAACGATCCACCGCCGCTCGACGGCGCCATGTTCACGCGCAGCCGAACATCCGCGCCCAGCGCGAGCGCAATGGCGCGCGGCGGAAGCTCGACGTGAATCGCGGGCGGTTTGTCGTCGGTGATCGGACGCCCTGCCGCAGCGAGCAGTGCCGCGCGAACGTCGTGCGACGACGCGTTGTTTTTGGCCACCCACCGATCGAAGGCGGCGCTTGCCGCCGCTTTCACGTCGGTACGCGGCGAGCCGGTGAGCGCAACAGCCGCGGCGCGCACGACCTGTGCACCGCTGGCATTGAGCGCGTCGAGGAATAGCTGGTCATCGGCGTGTTTGGTGAGCTTGCCGAGTGCGGCGATGGCAGCGTCGCGTACATCGTCGTTGCGGTCGCGTGCGAGCGTGCGGAGCATTGCCGAATCTGTGAGCGCCGCAGCGGCGCGCGCCGCGTACATCCGCACTTCCCACTGCGCGTGCGTCGCCAACTTCGCCAGGCGAGGCCGCGCGTCGACCGGCCACACGCGTGCCAGCGTGACGAGCGAATGCGCTGCCGCATGCCACGACACGCCGCCAGCCTTTCGCGAAGATGCGTCGGCCGGCAACACGTCGACCCACGCGCGCAGCGTCTGCGCGATCGCGTCGTCGGATGCGCACGTTGCGCCGACATCATCGACGGCTTGCAGTCGAACTGCCCATGCGCTGTCGGTGAGTGCAGTACGCAGCGCGGCGCAGTTGGATTTCTGGGATGCCAACGCGCGAAGTCGCAACCGCCACGCAGGCTCCGGCCACGTGGGCGGTGCGGGAAGCGGCGGCAGGGAGTCGCGAGCGGCGAATGTTGGATCGGCGATGCGTGCACGCGCGCGCCACGCGATTGTCCGAATGCGCGCGTCAGTACTCCGCGCAGCTTCCGCTAACACCGGATCAGCCGCATCACGCCGATCCTCGGCCAACAACACACGACCCACGAGCGCCGAGTCGGTCGCAGTGAGCGAACGCGTCTGCGCCGCGAGTGGTTCGACGAGCGGCGCGGAGAGCGACGACGAAAGCAGCAGCAGACCAACGAGCGGGATCGTTCGCATGATTCGCGTGGTTGAAGTCATCCGCGCTGGGCGACGAAAAGCGTGTACCATCCTCCCGAACTGTCGTGCGCGCGGACGCGTTTCGTTTCGACGGTGAGGCCGGCGCCGCGCAATGCTTTCTCGAACGACGCATCAGGCTCGGCGGACCAATACGCCAACCGACCGCCGGAACGCAGCGCCGCTGACGCTCGCTCGATTCCGGCGCGCGTGTATAGTCGCGCATTTCCGGCTGTCGTCAATGCACCGGCGCCATTGTCGACGTCGAGCATGATACCGTCGAACGCCGCCGGCGAGGCGGCGAGGATCTCATCGACGTCGGCCAGGCGGAGGTCGACGCGTGGATCGTCGAGGGATTCGCGCGCCAGCTCGTACTCCGGATTCCGATTCCACTCGATGACGGCTGGCACAAGCTCAGCCACTGTGACATGCGCGGTTGCCGGTAGCATCTGCAGCGCGGCGCGCAGCGTGAATCCCAGACCGAGCCCGCCAATCAACACGCGAGGGTTGGGAAAACTCGCGAGCGGCTCGCATACGATCGCAGCGAGAGCGTCTTCCGAATGATGCCGCCGCGTGGACATCAACTCCACGCCGTCGACGCGAATGTAGTACGCGCCGTCGTGCCGGTAGAGCGTGAGCACGGTTCCATCGGGCGCGGTGGCTTCGTCCAGCCGCTCGAATTTCTTCATGAAACTTCAGTCGGCCGCATTCGCTTTACGCCGCGCGAACGCGCGCGTCGTCAATGCGAGCCAATCGGCGCAACGGTTGCCGTCTTGATGAAATCCAACTTTGGAAACATGCGCGCGAGATACGAATTCCCGAGCGTTTGAATGAAGTGCTGGTCCGGCTCGTCGGCGTAGCCGTTGTAGATCGAGTCGACCGCGTTCATTCCTTCGACCACGCGGCCGATCGGCGCAAACCCGAGCGGATCGAGTCGAGCATTGTCGGCGAGATTGATGAAGAGCTGATGCGAGCGCGTCTGCGGTCCTTCAGTCGCAAAGACGAGCGTACCGCGCGCGTTTGTCTGTCGCACGGAATCGTCGGGAATGCGCTTCGCGTCCCAGGTGTTGTTGATCGCCGGCTTGTCGTTGATTCCAAACTGTGCGACGAAACCCGGAACGACGCGAAAGAAGCGATTTTCGTCGAAGAAGCCTGACTGCACGAGCTGAAAGAACCGATCCGCGCCGAGCGGTGCCCAAGCGCGCGTGACCTGCACCACGAATGGGCCGCGGCTCGTATTGAAAGTCACGCGAAACGAGTCGGGCGCTGGTCCCGTGACGATCGGGCGCTGCGGCGGCTTGCTCGCGCAGCTCGCGGTAATCAGCAACGCGGCGACTGCCGCGAAGGTGGTGGCGAATCGTCGCATGGGAGTGCGGGTGGCGTCGGAGTGCGAGGGGTTCTTCGGTATCATGCTGGCGCGTGGCAGAGTTCCCGCGAGATAACATGCATTCAAACGGAGAACAAGCATTCGCGCGAGTGGCTCGGCAGGGCGCGCGATCGGCATCGCTTCAGGTGGATGCGTTCCGAGGCCGGCGATTGGCATTGGAGCTGTCGCTACGCAGTCGGATCTCCGCTGCGCTGGCCGCGCGATCGCGGTTAGAAGCGTGAGTGTGGCAATGCATCGCATGGGCGGCTCCCTCGAGTCCTCTCGGGAGACGTTCCCGTTGCAGCCGCATGCACATCACTTCGCCAAGTCGAGCACGAAGTTCGGTCGCTCGTACAGCAGCTCGAAGCCGAGGCGCACCATGTTGTGGTACGACGGGTTCGGCTTCTCCTCCGTTTCCGCCGGTGTTTCGGCGGAGATCCACTTGCAGCCGTCGCTCCTGGCATCGGCGATTCGACGCGCGAGTAATGCGCTTTGCGCGCCGCGGCGGCGATCGCCGTCCTGCGTTGCCGCGAGTCCGAACCATGCGTGCTCGCCGCGAATGAAGCTCGCGCCGCCGGCGATTGGGCGGTCCCCATCGAACGTCATGTAGTAATGCCAGTTCGGTTGGCCGAGCGTGGATCGAATGCCGTGGCGCAAATCGCAGGAGACGCCGAGCGCTTCGCCGACGACACACTCGTAGGCGGCGCCGTGTTCCGGTCCGATCTCGACGGTTCGCAATGCGGGATCGACCTCGATAGCCGGCAGCGCGAGCGCGGTTGAGCGCCACAGCTTTGCCCACGACGAGAGCAACGCGAATCCACGCGCGAGGAATTGCGCCGGCATGTCGCGCGGTTCGCCGTCGGGACTCCAGGCAATCGCAAATCGTTCGGCGCCGGCAGCAGCGTACGCTTTGACGATTTCGTCGAGTCGTGGCGCCGACAGTGGCGCCGAGAACCCGAGGCCCACGGCGTGGTTGAGTGCGAGCACCGGCGTCTTGCCGGCGATCACCAACACGCCGTCGTCGATTCGCTCAACGCGAATGCCGAGCGCGCGCTTTGCATCGTCCGGAAAGCCGAGTTGAAGCTCGGCCCACGCTTCGGCTTCGATCGCCTCGAAGGCGGCGGCAGGTGGCTTGTGTGTGTCGGCGGTCATGGGGATCCGCCAATGTAGACGCGTGCGCGCTGGTTCGCCAATTATGAGTGTTTTAGAATAGCTCGCAATGAAAACGGCGGCCCGGAGCGGGCCGCCGTTTTCATGATACAACGGGCGAAGATCAGCGAACTGTGCGGTTCTTCATGTTCGCGTTGCTGATCTGCAGGTTGAATCCTTCCGGCGTGGTCGTGTGGTAGCTCTTGTATAGAGCGGCCGCGTCGTGGATGTCGCCCTTGTTGCCGGTGTCTGGACTGTGCGTCAGACCGCGATCCGCCAGCGCCTTCGCCACACCATCGGTGTCCCACGGCGAGATGCCGAATGCGACGTGATCCATGCGTGCACGGCGCGGCGTACCAGCCGCGGCGCCGGCAGCCGCCGTCGTCGGATTGCCGCCGCGGATGATGATGTTGCCGATGTCGCCGATCTCGGTCTCGTTCTGGCTGCCTTCGTCACCGGTGGGCTTCCAGCCGAGGAGCGCCTGATAGAACGCGGTGCTCTCTTTGTAGTTCGTCACGTTGAACGAAATGTGGTCGAGCCACACTGTCTTCCAGCCCGGGGAGTTGAACGGTGCGGCATCGAGCAAACGTCCCGCGGCGGGCGTGGTGTGCTTGCCTGACTTCGTGTTGCAGATCTGAAGGTTGAAGCCGTCCGGATCCTTGATGTGGTAGCTCTCGAAGCCTTTGCCGTCGTTGTCCTCGATTGGATCGAAGCCGCGCGCGGTAAGCGCTGCCTTCACGGTCTTGGCGTTCCACGGCGAGATGCCCCAGCAGAATCCGTCCCATATCGCATTGAGCGGAGTGGGAACGCGCGGAGCACCGCCGCCAGCGCCGCGACCTGCGCCACCGGGCCCGCCTCGACCTGCAGCGGCTCCGCCTGCGCCCGCGGCGCCACCTGCGCCTCCTCTACCTCCGCGACCCGCACCACCAGCGCCGCCGCGACCGCCACGAGCGGCGGAATCACCGCCTGCTGCGGCACCTCCAGCGGCACCTGCGGCACCTGCGGCACCACGCGCGGCAGCCGGAGCGGCGGGCGGCGGCGCAACGTAGCCCGGACGAATCACCATGCCGCCGACATCGCCCATGTCGAGCACCGCGCGGCGGCCATCATCGCTGCGGACTTTCCAGCCCATGAGCGCACTGTAGTACGCGGCTTCCTTCTGGTAGTCGACGACCTGCATCGAGAAGTGATCGAGTGCGACCGTCTTCCAACCGGTCGCATCGAATGGTGCCCTCATCGGAATGGTGTCGCACGTGCCTTGGCCGCCGCGACCGCCGCAGCGGCCCTGCGCGTACGCCGTTACTGGGCCGGCGACCGCGGCGATGCCGACGGCCTGCAGGAGCTGTCGTCGCGAGATCGACCCGCGGTCAAATTTGTGGAACAACTCGTTGAGAGCGTCGTCCATAAGGTCACTCCTCAGGCGGTGTGCGCGGATGATCGTGATGCAGGGAGGGAATTGCTCGCGCAGATTATGACGCCGTTTGCGGCGAGGGGCAAGATGGCTAGGCAGGCATGGTATACCGGTGGCCACGCTGGTTCGGGCTGATGCCATTCGCGCGTCGACATCTTGCCATCGCGAGCACCGGCAGGCATCGTCTACCGCACTAACCGCGCAACCGATGGGTCAGTTGGCTCCGCGCCCGTCGTCCAACACTCCGCCGCATGAGCGAGGCTCTATGTCCGACGCCCTGGCCAACCTGTTCTCCGACTTCGACCACGGGAAAATTTCGCGGCGCCGCTTGCTGCAAGCGCTGGGCGTCGTTGGTGTCGGCGCGCCGGTTGCCGCTGCATTTGGTCAAGGCCAATGCATGCGCAAATTCGGCGCGCCGGAATGCGACACGACGTCGATCAAGCCGGTGTTTGCGTCAACCGGCTGGCAGACCGTCGCGCTCGACCACCTGACGTTCGAAGTCGCGGACTACCAGAAAGAGGCTGCGTTCTACACCGCGCTCGTTGGCTGGAAGCTGCGCAGCGACGACGGCAAGCAAGCGGTGATGGACATCGGGAACTGGGCCTCGGTGGTGTTCAAGCAGGCGGCGCCGGGAACATTCCCCGACGAAAGCGCGGGCCGCGGCGGCGCAGCCGGTGGTGCCGGAGGAGCAGGAGGTCGCGGCGGTCGCGCGCCAGCTCGTGCAGTGGTGACGGGCTTTTGCTGGGGCATCGCGCAGTGGGACGCGAAGAAAGTTGCCGCCGCGCTCAAGGCGCGCGGTCTCGATCCAATCGAAGACAACGACGGCCACGGCTTCCAGAGCTTCCACGTGAAGGATCCGGATGGCTGGGATGTTCAGATCAGCAACGGGACGAACAGCAATCGGCGCGGTACGCCCGCCAACGCGAAGCTTGCGGCGCCGCTCCCGTTCGAGTCGACCGGCTGGAAAACGATTTGGCTCGATCACTTGTCGTTCAACGTCTCGAACTACAAGGAGAGCGCGTCGTTCTACACCAACCTCCTCGGTTGGAAGCCGACGTACGACGAAGGCAGCCAGAACGAGCTGATGATCGCCGATATCGGCGACGTCATCGTTCGCGGCGGCAACATCCTCGACCCGAATTTCGGCAAGCCGCGCGCCGGCCGCGGTGGTCGCGGACGCGGCGGTGCGGATTCAGGAGCGCCAGCACCGGCGCCTGCCGTTGCAGCGACGCCTGCGCCGCGTCGCGCACGTATCGATCACATCTCGTTCGGCATTTCGCCGTGGGACACCGATGGCGTCGCCGCCGAGCTGAAGAAACGCGGGCTGACGGCGAGCATCGATACGTCGACCGGCGACGAGATTCACGTTGCGCAATTCAAGAGTTATCATACGAGTACTCCAAACGGCTACAATCTGCAGCTCAGCAACGTGACGCACGACACGCGGTTGGAGCTGCCGATGGCGGTGAAGCCGAAGCCGCCGGCGTAAGTCGTCGTACGCCGGCGCGAGCCCGGCGCGGCGCCTGACCGTCCTACTTCTTCGGCTCCTGATATAGCCCGAGCACGTTCCCATCGGGATCCGCAAACCGCGCCGTCAACTCCGGCGCGTCGACGCCGAGCGGCTGCACGATGCGGCCGCCGTGCTCGACGATCGCCTCGACGGTTCGCTCGATGCTGTCGACCATGACGTACAGCAAAAGGCCTGGAATGGCCGACGGCTGGCGGCCTTTCACCCACGAGCCGCTCACTTCTCCGAGCCCGTCGTCGAACGCCGTCGCACCATCGCCGCGCGTGCGAATCGACCATGGGAAGACCGAGCGATAAAACGCGACCGACCGCTCGACGTCAGCCGTGGGGATCTCGAGGTAGCAAATCTTTCCGTGCACAGATGAGTAAGGCATGGACGTTCCTTGGTCAGGGGCGAGAGGGATCAACGTGCCGAGCGAACTGACAACGCGTGCCGGAATACGTTCCGCGGATCCCAGCGCGCTTTGACTCGTTGTAGCCGCGGATAATTGTCCTTGTAGTACAACGTGTACCATGGCACACCCGAGCGGTTCAATTCTGGATCGGCGACGTCCGTGTCGGGGTGGTTGATGAACGTCCCGTCGTACGCCTCGCCAGGTACGGGCACGCCACCCGACTCCGCGAACAGGTCGGCGTAGAACGCGCGCGCCCACTGGAGGTTGACGGCCGCATCGGAGGCGTCGATCCAACCAGTGCTGCACGCCATGTCGAGAATCGAACCGCGCTGCGCCGAGGCAGTGGCGTCCGGCGCGATGGTGTTGATTCGACCGCCGTAGGTGGCAAAACCCAGCATGCCACCCATGACGTCGTAGTCGCTGCGCGTCAAATACTGATAGGCGACATCGATCTGCCGATCGCTCAGACGCTTTCGCAGGAGCGCGTCCTTGACCTTGGTATTGACGCCGCCGGGCGGCATTGCGAACAAATCGGGAAGGGGGTGCAGCGCGAACTCGAGCCACGACATGCGTTGCAACTCGAACCCCTGCGGCGCACCGACTCCCTCACGCAGCGCCGCCAGATGCTCGCGCGCCTGACGCTCGGCGCCCTCGCCGGCGGTGCTCACGCCGCGAGCGACGATCGTGCCGAATTGTTTTCGATGAAGCTCTAATAACGTCCACACCGACGCGTTCGGCGACGACGCACCGGAATGTTGCTCGCACCAAGCACCATGATTCTGCACGAGACGTCGGAACGTGGAGTCGTCGATGTCAGACCACGACCATGAGGCTTTGAATGTGGTGATCGACTCTGGGGCGCGCGGGAGCAAGCGCGACGGATCGGTTCCCTCGGCACCGGCCGCGCGGAACCAGTATCGCGTCACGATGCCGAAGTTGCCCGCGCCGCCGCCGGTGTGCGCCCACCACAGCTCGCGATTCGGATCAGTCGTCTCTCGCGTCGCGACCACGACCGTCGCGCGTCCAGTGGCGTCCACCGTGACGACTTCGACCGCGTAGAGATAGTCCGCGGCTAACCCGAGCTGCCGGCAGAGAAAGCCGAACGCGCCGCCGGCGACGTGTCCGCCAATGCCGATCGCGGGTTCTTCGCCGAGCGGAACGACGACGCCCCAGTTGTCGAGAAGGGCGCGGAATGTCTCGCCGACGGTCGCGCCGGCTTCGACCGCGATCGCACGCATCGCCTCGTCGTAGTAGATCGCTTTCATCGGCGAGACGTCGACGATGACGCGCACATCAGGATCGGCCACGAATCCCTCGAGACAATGACCGCCGCTCGTGACGACGAGCCGCCGCTCTTCGCGCACGGCGTCGTTTACGGCGCCGACGACCTCGTCAGTTGAATCGACGAGTCGCACGTAATCCGGCTGTGCGCTGAATCGCTTGTTGAAGCGTTTGTCGACGACGGCGCGATAGCGCGGATCGCCGGGACCAATCTGCTCTGAGGGCATCGTAGTCACGCGGGTTGCGCGGGCGCCTGGCATCGCCACGCCTCTTCGATGATGACGCGCAAGTCTGCTGCGCGAACGGCGTCGAGTCGTACCAGCACGGCGGGGAAGCCGTTGTAGTGTGGCTCGGTGAAAAACTTTTTCGGATCAGCCGCGATCAGCAAATCGCGCTGTGCAACGTTGGCGACGCGCGCCGCAATCACTCTGGGATTGGCAACGCGCGGCTTCTTGGGAGTGACGCGCTCCATCCACACCCAGACAAACGCCTTGTGCTTTCCTTTGTTCAGCACGGAAAACCCGAATCGATCTTCGCCCTCCGTGACTCCCGGAAATGAGAGCGCGATTCGGCGTACGTCAGCGCGAGTGGCCATGGCGACGAGAATCTACCGGAGTCGGCGCGGAACACGCCACGGGCGAGTTGCCAAACTCTGCGCGGCGTGCATTTTCTCTCGGCGGCGAAGTCAGCTGCTGACGCTGTGGAACCACCGTACCTCCCTCACATCGCATTTGGAGCTCCAATGGATCGACGCAAGTTTCTCAAGTCCGCCTCGTCCGCCACCGCTGCCGGGGCCGTCGGCGGAAAATTTGTCGTCGACCCAGTTCGTGCGGAGCGCGCGCCAGTGTCTCCCGCGCCGCACGCACCGACTGTGCTGCGCGCGCCTACGACAAAGAAATTCGACATCCACACGCACTACTACACGCAGGGGTTCTTCCAGTCGATTCGCGATAGCGGCGGCGAATTCTCGTTCGCGACAGATCCGACGGGGCAAACCGTCATCACGTTCAACGGTACGCGCTTCTTCGGTATCACGCCGCCGATGACGGATCCGGCGAAACGCATAGAAGACATGGATCGCGTCGGCATCGACGTCGAAGTCATCTCGTTGTCGACGCCGAACGTGTTCTTCGCCGACGCCAAGGGTCAGCCCGCCGTCGCGAAAATGATGAACGACGCGTACGCCGATCTGATCTCCAAGCATCCGACGCGCTTCAAGGCATTCGCGTCCATTCCGATGGACGCACCGGACGCCGCGCTCGCCGAGCTCCATCGGTCGATCAACGACCTCAAGCTCAACGGCGTGATTCTGCTCAGCAACATTCGCGGCGCCGCGTTGACCGACAAGCGGTATCGTCCGTTCTTCGAGGAAGCGAATCGGATGCATCTGACGATTTTCCTGCACCCCATGATCCCCGTCGCTGCCGAGCCGTTGAAGGAGTACGTGCTGGGTCCGATCATCGGATTTCCGATGGACACGACGCTCGCCATCGCGCACATGTGCTACGACGGGATGTTCAAGGATTTTCCGAACATCAAGTGGATCGCCGGTCACGCGGGCGGCGCGATTCCGTTCCTGATGGAACGAATGGACACGGGCTATCACGACTTTGCCGAGACGAAGCAAAAAATCGATCAGTTGCCGAGCTTCTATTTAAAGCAGTTGTATTATGATACCGTCACATTCAGCCCGCACAACCTGCGTATGCTGCGCGACGAAATCGGCACCGATCACATGCTCATGGGCAGCGACTACCCGCACCGGCTCGGCTCCATTGACCGGGCGGTGAGCTCGATTCAGACGCTCGACATTCCGGAGTCGGAGAAGCAGAACATTTTCGGCGGGAACGCGCTGGCGATCTTGAACAACATCTGAGCGGCGGAAAACTATCCTGGCACGCGACCTACAATCGCGGCACGTGGGCTTTGGAGTCGCTGCGACTGCGCAGTGGCTCCTCGTGCCGAGCGTCGAGTGCCGGTAGTTCGTCGGCCGAGTCGATCGCGGCGCGACCGCGTCGCGCAATCAATAAGGTTGCCGCGGCCGCGCCGCCGCCCATGACTGTCAACACCACGAAGTTGACCGCCGCAGTCTTGGCGGACCAGTTCCGGCCGCCGTTCATGGCGAGAAAACCGAAGTAGAGAAGGCCGGCGGACGCGCCAAGCCCACTGACCAGGCGCAATGAGAGTTTACTAAAGCCTCGGCCCCCTGCCGTGATGGCGAGCACGCCCGAGAATGCGACGCCGAGCAGGAAGGCGACGACGGAGAATCGTCCGGCGACTTGGAGCACCTCGATGACGGTGGCTTTCCCCATGATCCACGCGACCGCGCCAACGAGCGACGTGACGACACCGACGCCGGCGGCAAAGGTCACTCCCGTGCCAATCATTCCACGAACGACCCTCAGCCAGCGCGCCATGTCGACTCCATCGCGGTTCCACTTTATGCGGTAAAGTACAAGGGCGCATCGACTGCGTCAACGGCTCTGAGGACCTGCCTTCTTCGATCGCTTTACTTTGGCCGCGGTGTTGAGTGCGACTGCACGGCGAACGAGCGCTTTGAACTCGGACGCGTCGAGCTCTTCGCCTTCGCGAATGTCGATCGCGCGACGCGTATTCCCCTCGAGGCTCGAATTGAAGAGCTTGGCCGGATCTGCGAGCGACGCGCCTTTGGCGAAGGTGAGCTTCACGACATTCTTGTACGATTCGCCCGTGCAGATGATGCCGTTGTCAGACCATACCGGAGTGCCCATCCATTTCCACTCTTCTACCGCCTCGGGATCTGCCTGTTTGATGAGCTCACGCATGCGCGCGAGCGTCTTGCCGCGCCAATCCCCGAGCTCGTCGATGCGTTGCGAGATGAGGTCGGAAGCCGACTGACTCTGATCTGCGTCCGACTTTTTCATGATCTCATCCGAGACGTCTGGTATATGGTATTTGCAAACATCAGCCGGCCACGCCCGGCGCTTGTGGTCTAAGGTAGCCTAGCAGACAGCAACAACACATCGCGAGCCCGAGCACCGGCAGTTTCAGCGCGACGATTGCCGCGATTGCGAACACGCTCAGCGTCGCGAACAGCATCGATGAGGTCCCTCGCTCGCCGGAAGTTACGACTGCACGAATCCGCCTCGCCGAAGCGCGGCGAGCGACGAGTCTGTGACTTCGGCGAGCTCCGTCGACGGCACCGCGTCAGGATGAGAGAAGTTGAAACACGTCTTTCCCTGCATGCGTGCGCGAAGCGCGGGAGAGAGGCGTGCGAGGAGAGGTGCGTTCTCGTTGAGCCCCATCAGGTGATAGCCGACGTACGACTTTCGGCGCTCGACCCACGCGACGGGGATCGTTGGCCGTCGCAGCTTGCCGCCCCAAGCGGCCAGCGTGGCTGGCCCTGGCGTCGCTTCGAGGCAGAATCGCTCCGGTGTGTCGTCGGCGACAGTCAGTGTGCCAGCGTGAGCTCGAAGTAACTCACGAAGAGTATGAAACGTCGATTCGTGATCCTGGGGCATAGGGCAGTGTGGGCTATCGTGAGGCGCGTAGATCAGAGTACGGCAGAAACTCGAGTTCGGCAACGAGAAGCTCGGCGCCTTTTACCTCATCTCATTTCAGGCACGGAGGATAGGCGGGGTTGATCCGCGCGGCTCTTATCGGGATCCTCATCGTCCGGTCGTTTCTTGGACGAATCGGCCGCATTCTTCGTCAACTGCAACTTGATCACGGTATTCGTACCAATTCTCAGAATGATCGTGCCCGTTGAATCAGATCCGGGCGATACCGTCTGCATGACCGGATCCTCCGGAACGATCGGGTCGTCACTCCAGACCTCCAGCTTTATCTTGGCGGCCGTGGAGCCCTCCATCGCGATATAGCCACCATACACGCGGTTCTGTCCAGTCGTAGCCCGTGCTGCTGGCTTCGCGCCGAGGGTCAGTGATACGACGACCGGCTTCGCGTTGCGGTCGAATGCGAGGCGAACTTGTTGGCCGGCTGCCGCATGTGCTAGTCGCGACGCGCCGGAGTCGGTGGTTATCGGCAATCCATCGATGGATTGCAGGATGTCGCCGGCGCGAACGCCGGCTTGCTCCGCGGCGCTTCCCGGGGCAACGGCGATGACGTGCGGAGAGAACTTGTACAACACGAGCGGAGGTCGTCCGGCCCCGCCGCGACCGCGTCCACGCGCGTCGAGCGGACATTCGATACATTCGAGCGCGAATCCATACAGCAGTGGACGAACGTCGCCCAGTCGAGCGACGGGAGCGGCCGGCTGTTGCGCGCTCGTCGGAGCCAGCGGCATTCCAATGATCAGGGCGACAAACGCCGCTCGCCTGAGGGTCAATACCATACGACGTACCTCACTTGGTTGATTGCCGGCGCGTCGTGCTGAGCATTCGCGACCGTCTCATGCGTCGTGGTTTGCGAGTCGCGCGCGGCACGCGCCGACCGGACGGCCGCGACGTACCCGACGAGCGTTCCGGCGATGAAGATCACCGCCGCGGCCGCGCCGAGTGCGAGCACACTGCGGGGGGACCTGACAGCGTGCGCCGCGGTGGCGTTGCGTTGTCGCACTGCTCGAGCGGTGCGCGATTTGAGGTCGAGAGGTGGAACGCGCTCGCGTGAAAGCGCCGCCAGCAGCTTGCGCTCTTCGGGCGTCCAATCGTCATTCGAATTCGTGAAGTCGTCGTCGTGTATCGACATCATGCCTTCTCCACAGTACGGGCTGCGAGGCGCGCGCGGACAGCGCGTCGTGCCTTGAATAGCTGGCCTTTCGAAGTCCCAGCGGTGATGCCGAGTTGCTCGGCGATTTCCTCGTGCGTGAACCCTTCGACGTCGTGCAGCACGAGCACCGCGCGATATCCAGGTGCGAGTGCCGCGATGGCGCGCTCCAGATCGATGTGCTCGACGTCTTGCTCCGCCATCGCTTCATCGATGTCGTCCGTGAACGTCAGTCGTACCTCGCGCCGCAGGAGGTCGATTGCGACGTGAACGGTGATGCCGCGAAGCCATGCGCCGAATGCCTCGTTGCGCGACCACACGTCCAACCCCGCCACCGCGCGAATCCACGCGTCCTGCACGGCATCCTCGGCCAAGTGCGAATCGCCGCCGAGGATGTGCCACGCGGTTTGGAATGCGCGCGGCGTGTGACGATCGTAGAGAACGCTGAACGCGTCGTCTGACCGATCGCCCTGCATCGCCGCTATGAGATCGGCATCCGAGGTGGAGTGATTGAATGGCTTACCCATGCATCACTATTGTCGTTTGCGGGAGGCGAATGGTTTGCCGGGTGTACAAACGAAAAGCTCCGCCCCTGCATGGGCGGAGCTCGCGTGAATCGATGGAGTTAGGCGTCCGAGCGTGATGGGGTCGGACGAACGCTCAGCCGCGGACGGCTGCTTCGATGGTCGCGACGTCGATCTTCTTCATTTGCATCATCGCGGCGAAAGCGCGTTTCGCGACGGCGGGATCGGAACCCATGACCGCTTTCGTCAACACGGTCGGTGTGATCTGCCAGGACAATCCCCATTTGTCCTTGCACCAGCCGCATTGACTCTCCTCACCGCCGTTGCCGACGATCGCGTTCCAGTAGCGGTCCGTCTCCGCCTGATCGGCCGTCGCAATCTGAAACGAGAATGCTTCGCTGTGCTTGAACATTGGCCCGCCATTGAGTCCGATGCACGGAATGCCCAACACGGTGAAGTCGACGGTCAGAACGTCACCCTGCTTTCCTGACGGATTGTCACCGGGTGATCGGTGTACCGCGCCGACGGATGAATTGGGAAACGTCTGCGCATAAAACCGTGCTGCGGCTTCGGCGTCGCGATCGTACCAAAGACAAATCGTGTTCTTCGCTGGCTCGGCCATGTCATTCCCTCGGTGTGCGAGAAGTTGCTGATTCCGGCAAGGTCTAGGCCCTTTGTTTTGCCGTCCTGGCTCATCGGTTCCCAGAGCTCGATCTTGTATATTCGCTACCCCGGCCAATGCGCGAGTCGAACGCCCACCGCCCACACGAGGCAGGCCAAGGCCGAACAGCCGACGAACGAAAGCAGGGCACGCCGGCGAGATGTCAGAGGAGCAGTCGCGGGCGGCTGCAGCGCGAATCGAAGAATGAAGAACACGCCGAATAGCGGCGCGGCAATCCATGCGTGTGTTGACGCTGCCACGAAAATGGTCGACGTGCTCGCCGCGATCGCGACTTCGACGGTCTCATCCCATGGGCGTAGTGCAATCACTTCGCCTCTCGGCGGCTGGATGTGCGAACTGACGCGTCAGCAGAACTGCAAGAAATTGTCATTAGAATAATCATCTAGTCGTCCGCGCTCCAGAATCGAAGGTCGTCGAGGTGATGAACAGTTGCCGCTACCGGTTTCCTGCGTGCGATTGCTCGGCGGCCGCAATCCGCGCGTCGCCGTTGTACGTGCCCGGGTAACGGACCAACGGCACCTCGTACGCGAGCATGCCCCAGTTCATCGTCTCCACATAGCCTGGAGGCAAGTGTTGCCGGATCACCGCGCGAACCGTGGCAATCACCTTCCGACGATCGGCCGGGAGACTTGCTAGATACGCCGTGGGCGTGGCCGCCTTGCTCGATACTATAACGCCTCCGTCAGCGATGCGTGGTCGTGAGGTCGGCAACCATACGTCGTGGCGAGCGGTCGAGCAACTCGTCGCGAACGATGCTTTGACAGGTTCAGCGTTCGTCAGAATGCACGGCGCAACCGGGGACTATTCAATACGAGACCGGTCAACTCACTGCCGCGCGATCTATGGGAACCTGGCGGTTTCGCATCTTGCGGAGGTCCGAACCGAACGTGACTTTGTCGCTGCGTTGCTCGCCACGCAGGCCCCACCCGGCGCAGCCACCATGAGGAGAGCGAATGACTCAGCGAACGCGCAACATCATCGCCAACATTTTGATCGGCGTGAGCATTCTGTGCATCGTCACGTTTGTCGTCCAACACTTCATGACCACGCCGCGCCCGCCCTGGCACAAGGACCTGGCCTGGCTTGCGATCGCCTTCGTGATCGCGTCCGACCTCGCGCGGGGCTCGCGCCGGCGCCGGCGCGCGATGCAAAACCCGGACTGACGGGCATCCGGGACGAATCAAGCAACGCGCTCCATGATGTGCACGTCGGGATGATCGGAATCCTGTCCTTGATCATGCCATCCGTGGTTGCGATAGAAAGCGACGGCCCGACCGTTCGTTGGGCTCACGCGTAGACTCGTAGCATGAATGACGGGGACGAGTTCATCGCCGACGCTCCTATTTCCTCGCGAATTTCAGATGCGTCACATTCGCCGCGGCCACCGTTTCAACCAGCACGAGTCCGTGCAAGTCATCAACAGTGTCGAACAACCGCTCGCCCGCGCCCAGCAGCGTCGGCGCCACGTGAAGTCGCATCTCGTCGACGAGACCGGCGTTCAGATACTGCTGCGCCACCCGCGCACCACCCGCAAGCGCGATATCCTTTGCGCCTGACGCGCGCCGTGCTTGCTCGAGCGCACTCTCGATCCCGTCAGTCACGAACGTGAACGTCGTTCCGCCCTCCGCCACCAGCGGCTCGCGCGCGTGATGCGTCAGCACGAACACGTGATGATGAAACGGCGGATTGCGTCCCCACCAACCGTTCCATGGCTCCGTCATGTTCCACGCGCCCGGACCGCCGCCGAACATGTTGCGGCCCATGATGGTCGCACCGATGTTGGCCATCTCGCTCTCCATCACCGCGGTGCTCTCGTTCACGTCGCCGCCGGGCATGCCGTGCGGCCGTCGCCACGCTTCCAGCGTGAACACCCACTCGTGCAGGCGTTCGCCGCCAACGCCAAGCGGATTTTTTTGACTCTGGTTCGGACCGGCGACGAAACCGTCCAGCGACGTGGAAATTCTGAAGCGAAGTTTTGACACGTGTTCACCTATTGATTCGACGCATGTAATCTCATTAGACCGTCGCTAGCACCGGGTCGCGCGAACCGCGCTTGCGCCGCAGCATGCCAGCCGACACGAGCGCGATCACGAACCCCACGGGAAACGGCTCGACGAACGTCATGGCAGCAACCCAAACCGGACTCTCGGCGCTCTTCACCATCGCTTCCATGGTTGCTTGTGTCTTGGCGATTTCCGCTGCGCTCGCGCCGCCCTTACGCACCTGATCCACGGCGGACTGCGCGTACCGCGAATAGAAGTCCGGCATGAACTTGTAGTACAGTATCTCCCACGTCGCCACGTAGCAGACGCTGCTGATCGCCGCGATGAGCAGCCCGACGGTGAACGCGCGCCCGAATCCGATCGTGCCGCCCAACACATTGTCGCGGTACGAACGAACGCCGAAATACACGAGCAGAAAGCCGGCGACGATGCCCGTGTACCCGACGAGGTAGCTGTGGTCGCCTAAGGCATTGACGAAAGGCAGCGTGGCGATCATGAACAAAGCCATGATCGCGCCGGAGATGAGACCGAACGTCCAGACGATTTTTTTCATGAGAAATGGGATTGAAGACGGCGCCATTCTGCACGTGCGCATTCGATCGCGCGTCACCCTTTCGGGTGATTTTCGCCAAACGGACGAAATATCACCCGTTCAGGCGGTCAATCCCCGACTACATCTTCGGCCACAGCCAGACGAACACCAATCCTGTCGCGACCCCGTACAGGAGTGCGTCGAACGCGCTCTTGAACGCCGTCGACCACCTGCGATGATACCATATAGAAAGCGGCCAGGCGCCGAGTGAGTAGCTGAGGAACGTGATGATCGCGCCGTAGTGGAAAATCGCGTGATCGCTGCCGCCCGGCCGGACGATGGTGCCCGTGACCCATCCGGCGATTACGGCCACCAGAAGCGTGAACGCAAACCACTGGGCCATGTAGCGGACCATGCTGTCACTCGGCGGAATCACCGTCATCGTCACGCTTGGTCCCTTCGCCCACTTCTCGACAAAATCGGGATTTCGCTCGCCGTTCGGCAGGCGCGGACTCGGCACTGTGTAGTCGCCCGGCGGAATGTCGAGCTGACGAATCGCGTTCAGGAACACGTCGTCGTCGGGCACGTTGCCGAAGTCGGTCTTGTGCCAGGGCATCACTGCCTGAACGATCATCGATAGAACGAACACCGCGACCGCGGCCGCGAGCATCGGCAGCACCAACGACGTGATCGGAGTCATGCAGGCCTCGAGTGCTGGGGTGGGGAGGCGGCGGGCGCAATCATCAACGGCACACCGCGACGCAAGCGGCGGAGAAAGGCGAACAGCCAAACGAGCGGCGCGACCATCGCTGCGCGTTCAAACGTCCCCGCGAAGCCGGTCGGTTGAATGCTCCAAACGGCGTAGACCGCAATGCAGGCGATGACGAGAAGTGCAGTCGCGGTGGAATACCATGCCCAGCGCGGCCACGCAGGATCGCGCGCGAGACGAGCCGCGATGACGAACAAGGCCGCCACCGAGCTCACGGCGGCAACGCCGGCGATCGCCAAGTGCATCAATCCAAGAGGCGTCGGTGCGGTGAGCATCAGCTTCTCGGGATTGTACCCCGGAGCCGGATCCTGCCGAATGAGTCCGACGCCGATGAAGCACACGCCGACCAACGCGGTCAACACGGGATACGCAACCGCACCTCGGCCGCCGGCGAGGATTTGTCGCCAAGGGCCGACGGTCGTGAGCACGACGAGTCCAAAGACGATCATGTTGACCATCTGCAGCCAACCACCAGGGCCGAGACTGAGGGCGCTCATCGCCTGGTGCCACGGATTAAAGTTCTCTCGCAACGCGCCTACCACCGCCGTGAGCGCGAGAGATGCGACGCCGCCGACCAAGCCGAGTGACAGTCGACGAACGAGAGGGAGTGGGACAGGAGCGCGCTCAGCAGACTGACTGGTCATATCGCTCAATGCGGATCTCTATGGCTCGATCATCGCGGAGCAAAACAATGAGAGTTGCTTCGACATTCGCGTATGGAGGACCGGCGTCGAAACACGATTCTCGATACTCCGTCGTGTTCCATGTCTCGTATTGAGGACTGTCGGGCCGTAAGAACTCCTTCGCGTCGAAGTTGTAAATCAGCGAATCTGCGGCTCGGCGCGTTGGGCGGCCGAGTAGCTGCTCGATCTTCGAGGAGGCGAGTCCCAAGCGGAGTCCGCCTGGGGTTGAAAGCTCCGCCGACCCGTGCAGTGCTGCACAGCCTTCTCGATCCTCGGATGGCGCGACCGCTCGCAGCCGAATCACATTCAGCTCCTGTCCTGGCGTTCCCATGTCGCTTGCATCACTCAGCAGCTCGAGCAGGCTGCGGGACGAACCATTAGTAAACACATAACACCATCGAGTATCGATGTCGTGTCCGGTGCCAACGCGTTGCTCGCGCGTGTTGCCGAGCGTCGCGCGGATCGTGGAGGCGCTATCTCGATTCAGCGTGACGCCTGCGAGCGATCGGAAGCCGAGCGGCAGGTCCTGGCCTCTGGATTGGCAGCGGACGTTCGCGACGCAGAGCGCACTCAGCGCAATCGCTAACACTGACGTCTTCGTCGCGGTCATTACGCTGGTGGTGGGATGGATCGTCTGGGGCGGTCAATGATTGCGCTGAGGGAAGTATGACGCAAGCGAGCAAATGCACCGGCGAATGCACCGGCAATGGATGGTGAATGGACCATGATGAACGCTCTTGAATCCTGCCTCCACGATCCGTACTTTACAGCACAAAGCGCTTGATAATCCTCGCCGCGGAGGCTGAGAGGGTGCGCGGCGCCAGACCAGTGTCGGAGACGATGATGCGGAAGTTGCTGCGGCGCATTCGCGGTGCGATCGGGATGGGTGTCATGTGGGGCGCAGCATGGTCCGTTGCGGGCATGGTGATGAACGTGGTGACTCGCTTCCAGGCCGACGCCCCGTTTCCTCTCATCTTTGGCGTATTCGGCTTCATTGCCGGGGTCATATTCTCCGTGTTCCTGGCGCTGACGGAGGGTCGTCGCAGGTTCGATCAGATGTCGCTTCCGCGCTTTGCTGGGTGGGGCGCCGCGGGCGGTCTTCTGCTGTCGAGCCTCTTCGCCAAGGCCGCGGGGTTCGGTTTGAAGGACGTGCTCGCGGTACTGCCAACGTTCGCCGTGGCTTCCGCGATCTGCGCCGCAGGTTCACTCGCAGTGGCCAGGCGCGCGGCAAGCCGACAGTTGCCCGACGCCCGCGACGATACCGCCGCCGCCCAACTCGACGATCAAGAGCCGCGGAAATTATCCGAATGAAATAATACTTAGGTATTGACCTTAGTATTATTCGGCAATAGAATCACTCAGCTCGAGTCGCCCAACCAGTCGAATGGTGCTGAGATGGTTCAATCCGCAGTCGCTGACGACGTGTTTCATGCCTTGTCCAACTCGACTCGGCGGAAAGTCCTCGAGCAACTGTCTGCCGGACCAGCCACCGTCAGCGAGCTGGCAGCGCCGTTCGACATGAAGCTCCCTTCGTTCGTGCTGCATCTGTCGGTGCTCGAGCAGAGCCGACTGGTGAAGTCGAAGAAGCGCGGGCGCGTGCGGACCTATGAGATCGCACCCGAGCGGTTCAAGGTCGCTGAAGATTGGTTAGCCGGGCGGCGTCAGTTGTGGGAAGCCCGATTGGACCGCTTCGACCACTACGTCAAACAACTCAAAGAGAAGGAATCCAAATCATGAGCGCGCCATTCACGTTCAATCCGAAACTTGATTTCGCCATCGAACGGTTCATCGACGCTCCGACGCGCCTCGTGTGGGAAGCGTTGACGAAGCCGGAGCATCTCAAGGAGTGGTACATGCCCAAGGCGTGGGGGCGTGTGGCGCGAGCCGAAATGGATTTACGGCCGGGCGGCATCTTCAGCATCGACATCGCCGTCGGCGACGGTCGGGAGGTTCCCAACCTCGGCTGTTTTCTGGACGTGATTCCGATGGAGCGACTCGTCTGGACCTCGATGTTGTTCCCCGGCTATCGTCCGGCGGTCTTTGACGACATTCCGATCACCGCGATCATCACGATGAAAGCGGAGGGAACCGGCACTCGCTATGTGTTCACCGCGCTGCATCGCGATGAAGCGGATTTTCAGAAGGACAACGAGTCAGGTTTTCGGCAAGGGACGGAGATCGCGGTCGATCAGTTCGTGGAGCACGTGCGCGGAATGAAGTAGCGCTCAACGTCAGGTTGCGTGCGGGAGGAATTTGTCCTGCGAGTCGTCCACGCGCGCGCGACGCGGTCGAGGCACGTCCGGCAGACTGCCTTCGCCGAGCAACGAGGTACTTCGATCAGGCGAGCCGGGCGGGCCAATGTGATTGTCACGCTTCATTCGGCGAAAGGCCAACGTCGTTGCTGCGGCGAGTGCGAATGGTGGGAGAGCAGTCCATGCGAGCGCCCACAATGGCCAGTTGTACGGTGGCCGCGCATACGCGACGAGGTGCGGCAGCGCCGCGGCCGAGGCGAGCGCAGTCGCCAGTGAGAGCGAGCCAAACGCGATTGCCGTACGGCGCCGCAAACGATGCGCGCACGGGGCGCATACGTGCGCGCCGTGAACCTGGTATTCCACGGGCGCGATCCCGATCTCGGACCAGGCGAGACCGCACGAGGCACATTCGCCCTGGTTATTGCGTCGCTCGGATCGACGCCGGGCGAAACGCCATGCTACGGCGACTGCCGGCGTCATCGCGGTCACCGCCGCTGTCGCGACCGCGTTGATCATGTCCCAGTGCATTGATGCACCTCGCTAGATATCGGGCGTCAGCTCGAGTGTCATTGTATTCGCAGCGTGCTATGCGAGTCCTTTCATGCGCTTGTAGTACGCGAGGTACTCTTTCGGTGTCGACATTGCGATCACTTGCGCGACGGAGGTGAGCTCGAGATCATCGAGCTTCTTGAAGTGAAGACAACACTTCCCCATGTCGAGCCGCTTCCCGGCTTTCTTGAACGCGTCGACGAGCAGCTTCTCGGAAAACGGCGATGTGTATTTGCCGGTCGAGCTGTCGAACGTGCCCATCAGGTAGAGCGAGTTGTAGCTTTTCTGCGCGCCGAGTCCCACGTAGGAGAGCGGCTGACCGTTGTGCGTGTTGGAGAATTCTTCGAGTGGAATTCCCCAGTTGATCACGCCCCAGTTCATGAACTCGGCGTATCCCTTGGGGATGTGTTTGTGGACGAAGGTGCGGGCTTCTTCGATCACCGCGCGTTTTTCCGCGGTGAGCGAGGTCAGGTACGAGGCCACGGTGGTTGGGCGATCGGGCTTTGCCTTTGAGCGTGATTTGCTGGCGGCCATCCGCGTGCTCCTCGGGTTCGAGTACTCTAAGGTCAGCGGCTGCTAGGAAGCTGTGGCGCGGCCATGAATGCGTCCAGCAATGCTCCCCTCCGCGGTCTACTGAGCGGGCCCCGCGATTTCGGCGGCGCGCAAGCCGAGCCAGCGACGCCACTCGACCTCGAGCTGCTCGAGCGAGAGCTTCTCGCGCGCGACGACCGTCGAGTCGGTCACCTTGCCCATGATACGCGCGTCGGCAAGCGCACCTATGTAGTCATAGCCATTGCGCATGACCAGAAACTTTCCAAGCACGAGCGACTGCGCATCAAAGAGCGCGTCGCTGCGCAGCGGCGGATATTTGCTGTCGTCGCTCGAGCCGCGATCGCCGCCGCGCGCTCCACCGCGCGACCCTCCTCGGCCGCCGCCCATGCCTCCGCCCATGCCGCCACGTCCCATTCCTCCGCGGCCGCCGATCCCGCCAATGCCTCCGCCCGCGCCGCCGCCGCCGCCTTCGCCGCGCCGACCGCCTTCGTCGGGTTGTGCACCGCCGCGCCCCGACGCCAGCGTGAAATTGCCCGGCCGCTCCATCGAGAAGTACGACGAGAGCGGATGGAGATTTTCCTGGTGGGGCGCCAGCGCCGTGATGAATCGATCTGCGAGAGAATCGTCGGCCAGCAGCGGGATCATAGCTTCAGCCCACGCGGACAGTCGATGATCGAGCGTCTCGCCACCCATCTCGAGCGGAGAGCCGGCAGTCTTTGTTAGAGAAGTAGCATGGGCCGCGAGCCACACGCGCACGATGGGAAGCGTTCGGCGGTATGCATTGAGAGCGGCCTCGCCGCCGGGTACCGAGGCGAGCCCGGTTTTGTCGTCGACTGGCTTGGCATTGAACGCCGGCAGCGCGATCTGCACGACCTCGCCGCGAATGTCATTCGGGACAGCCGCTGGTCCGAGGTCCAGTTTGCCCGGTGGCACCATGCGCCGAATCGTCGCGACCGCGAGCGCGAGCGAGTCCTTTGGGAAGACTTTGTGGAACGCCGCCGCTTCGCCATCCACTGTTGGCTGTACTGCCGCCAAATCAGTCTTGGTACGGGCGATCAGTTCGTAGCCGGAGCCGCGCGTCACCCAGGTCGTTTCCCTTCCGACGAGTTGGAGCGTTGCATTGAGTCGCGCGAGGACGGCTGGATCGACATCGGAGGGGCGCGCGGAGTGTGACGCGCAGCCCAAGGCCGTTAAGGCGGTTACGGTCGCGGCAACGAGCGCGAAGGATAGGTTGGCGAGGGTCGCGCGTTTCGGTTGCATGCTCAGTGCGATTCCGGTGGTATGTGAAGGACTAACACCGAAATAGACACGCGGACACGGAAAATCCCCGACGCTGCAGCGAAGAGGGCGAATCTTAGCGCGCGTGGCGCCCGCTCTAGTCGGTAAGCGCGATTCGCATGGCGATGTCGTCGTACGCGACGGTGATGAGCGTCGAGAGTGCCGGCTCGTCGACCGCAATGCCCGGCTTCAGCTTTGCGTGGCGCATGTGTCGGCCGGTGCCTTGTAACAGGCCGGCGGCATCCGGCAGATCGGTGCCGTAGAAGAACCCGACGTTGACGTGCGCGGTGAAGATTCCCACATACGCAAACGGGATGTCTCCAATGCATGCTGTTGCCAGGCCGTCGTGCATGAGTTCTCTGACATCGCGCCCGCAACGGCGCATGCGAGCGAACGACGGCGTTGCTAGCGCGCGCAATTCGCTTGGCTGCGCGGCAAACCAGGCGGCAACCGCCGGGTCGTGTTTGACAGCGTCGGTGAATCGCAAAAGCGGCAACACTAGAGAATGTTCCTCATTTTGATGCACATCAGTGCGCGAGGTATGTAGGGCGCTGCAAGAGCAGTGGGTCGGCGCCGCGAACGAGGCCGAGGCGCCGATGGTAGCGGAATGGAGACTCACTGCGATCGGCAGCTTCGAGTGCGGTGCGTGCCCAGTGGCGAGTGGCTGTTGTCTCGCCACGGGTATGCGCGAGCAGTGCCCGCTTCAACGCCAGAATCAGTTCCACATAGCCGAGATACGCGTCATCGCAGACCGCTGGGAATGAGCGACGAGCGGAGAGCGCCTGCTCATAGCTGACTAGAGCTGCATCGGACCGCCCAAGATCGACGAGCACCTCGGCGCGCAACGAAAAGGCGAGCCCTAGTTGGAATGGTTCCGGGAACTCACTCACCAGTCGATCCAGCAATTCAAGCGCGCCTGGTAGTAGATGCTGATCGCCGACCTCGTGGAGGTGATATGCCTGGAGCCGGAGATACTGAGCTTTGCGGTCTTGGCCACGCGAGCGAGCCAACCGTGCATTGAACTCTTCCCGATCGCGCGCTGTCCAGGTCGATCGGCGATACCATTCCTTCTGGTCGGTCATCGATCGCGATCTGAATTACTGAACCACAATTCGACCGCATCATGGCGGATTCCGTCACGCGCCCGCCACCAGATGATCGGGTATCCCCAATCGGCGAACCGTTGCGGCGGAAGGACACGGAGGTCCAATGGCACGAACGCGTCGAGGAAGCCGGGATATTGCGGCGCTTGGAGGATGCCTGCGTAGCCTAGGATTTGGACTAGGACCATACGCTCGTACTTGTTCGAGCGAATCAAATCCTTGACGGAATTTGCCAGATCCGATGCTTTGGCCCCGGGGCTGAGAAGTGACGGCGTTCGAAGAATCAGTTCGAGAGTGCGCCAATCTTCTGCGGTGGGCGTCGGGACAGTCATGCCCTGAAACTCGATCAAGTCGTAAAGCGCGTAGCGCGGATCGAGATGTCGAACGCCTCCGTACTTTCGCCGTTCTCTCGCATAGTGTGTTTCATCGCTAGCATCGAGGTTTTCGTACCCCGGCGGCATGCGAGCCCAGCCACATACCGAACATACGGTCGCGAAGGTTCCAGGGAGCTCGATCAGCGGGTGGTCAGGCATTGTGCGCGCGAGCGCGTAGGAGCCGAGAGCTGAACGAATCTCGAGCTGCCGAGTCGTAAGACTGGCAACGAAGCCGCGAGCGACTACATCAGGCGCAAGGATGTCTGCGAAGAGGCGAAGTTGGGAAATCGATTCTGCGTGCGATCGCGAATGATCTGCTGACAAGGAACGTCGGCCTCATAGTTGATTGGTACGACTAACGCGGAGCGAAGCTGCGAGCCGGTCACGTAAACACGGCGTCCATACGGATTCGCAATCTTTAAATTGCTCGTCAGCGTCAGTGTTAGCCGGCAGGCGGGAGGACGCCGAAGGATCGCGCTAGCGTCGCGAAGTCGGTGGCGACCTCGATCGCCTCGCACTCGTCCATCGGAACGAACGGCACTCGGTAAATAGTCCAGTGACTGGTGCGCGTGTCAAATGCCAGGAGTTCGCCTCCACCGTCAGAAGCGAAGCCAATGAATCGCGGCAATAGTTCGGCGATTTTGTACTCGCCATTGCGCGCCGCGACCGTGGCAGCCGGCCAAAACTGAATCCATCCAGGGTCGATGCCAAGCTCACCTTCGGATCCGTCTTCCGCGCGGAGGAACGCGAGATACTCGCGCGGCAGGCCTGGATAGCGAGTTGCGAGCGTTTCAAGCTCAGCGGCTATGGCGGGAATGCCCGCACGCCAGACGGCCCGGTGATCATGTGATGTCATACAGCTCGTTCGTCGCTCGACGATCGTTAGATGGCTGCTTCACTATCCCGACGTGGCTCCGTCGCGCG
Organism: Gemmatimonadaceae bacterium; assembly: GCA_036499625.1. GTDB lineage: Bacteria > Gemmatimonadota > Gemmatimonadetes > Gemmatimonadales > Gemmatimonadaceae > JAQBQB01. Next base: position 32,598 of record DASYDJ010000029.1, on the reverse strand, counting down.
ATGCAGGACGAGTCGAACCACAAGGTTGCCAAAGTTCGGTTCCATTCCCCATCCGTCGCTGCAGTGCAGGATCGCCGAGGCGTCGGATTGGGACCGCACATCGATCGCTGCGGCGTTGATTGCGTATAGCGTGGTGCCGTACTTCTCATCGCGCCATTGATTGATCACCGTTAGTCGTCCACCCGCTTTCACCCTCAGGATGGAGCATGCCACGTGTGGCGGCGCCGAGTCTGTCCAAAGTGCGAAGCTCCGCGCTGTCGTTCCAGCAATCGCGAGCGCACCTCGCGGATCATCAAGCGAAATGCCGAGGCCTTGCACGGGACGCGATGTAAATCGCTCGAAGAAAACGTCCAGCCGATCACCGGAACTAACGGAGACGTCGAACGCGCGGCGGAGCCAACGTCCCTGGTACTCGATCACGCCGGCTGGCGCGCCGCGAAACAGAAGATCGAAGTCAGGCATTATGCGAGCGAACCAGGGCGTCGCCAGCGCGCGCAATTCGCTTGGTTGCGTCGTTGTGTCATTGGCCTGAGTTGCGTGCCCAATCTGGCATCGGTGCGCTGTCGAGTAACGGCTGCAGCGCGCGGAACTCGTCCGACGCGTTCGCGTCCCATGGCCAGGTACCTGACGTCGTCGGCCACACCAATTGGGCGGTTGGAAACTCTTGGCGATCGTAGAACCACAAATCCCAGCCGAAATGAGGCTCGATCATCTCATCGCGAACCGACCGCAAGACGACCGGGAACCCGTCGATCAGTCCTTCGAGCATGTCGCCGACTTGAAAACGCTCGCCACCGCGGGCCCGGGTCGCGAGCGCGTTTAGGATAATATGAGACAGATCGGGATCGAGGCCAACAATGATGATTTCAGGGATCTGAAAATTCTGAAACAAGCCGACTGAGTAGGCGAACGCCGGCCACTCAGCATCGCCGAAGATGCGCAATACGTGCAGACCATGCTCGGCGACGTCTGCCAGGCATTTCTCTTCACCGGCGCGCTTCTTCGGGTCGTCAGAAAGTTGGGGCATCTGCATGGTGTGCGCGGGTTGATGCATCAGCTTCAGTGTTCCGGTCGAGCGCGCAGAGCCCTCGCCTACCGAATACGTTTGCCAAACCGCAACCACCGGATATGACCAGTGGAATCGCGCGAGAAATAAGTGCGACGCGCCTCGCCGAGGATGTCCGTCTTCGGAAGAAATCCCCAGTAGCGGCTATCCAGTGAATTGTCACGGTTGTCGCCGAGGACGAAATACTGTCCGTTTGGGACAACGAGCGGACCCCAATCGTTGCGAGACGGTGTGTAGCCAGCGGTGTCGCGACTCGCTGTGCCAATGACATACGGTCGTTGCCAGAGAAAGTCGTCGCTGGCAGGATCGGGCTCGCGATCCTGACGCCACGCATATGGCTCCGTGACTGTCTTGCCGTTCAGCACGAGCGCAGCGCGAATCATCGCGATCGTGTCGCCCGGAATGGCCACGATGCGTCTCACGAATTGCTTCGACCGATCCACCGGCCAGCGATACGCGACGACTTGGCCGTGCTGCGGAGCCGCGATCGGCCGGCGCGAAATCGTGAAATAGTCGCCGTCGAGCAGCGTCTGCTGCATTCCCGGACTCACGTTGCGAAACGACTCGACGGGTGCGCCGTCGAGTGCAATGAACAGCGTGTAGCCGACGAAGATGAGAACGAACGTCGCGCCGAGAAGCGCGGTGGCAATTGCCAATCGATGAGGCGTCAAAGCGTCGTGCGTTAGGTGTCCGTCGGCGTTTCGTCCCACTCATTCCCTTCGGCGTAACCGCAGAGCCAGTTTAGCGCGAAGTGTCGCTCCATTGCTATGGAGCGCGCGCCGAACCAATCACCGTCGGACAAGTCGCGGTACGCGCGTCCGAGCACCGGAAAGTCCTCCTCCACCGTGGATGGCAACATCCCCTCGGCCGCCATCCGCGGCGCGACTTGCCGTACGATTTGATCGAACGATGGCTCGCCGTCGGGCCGAACGCGACCCTCCTGCTGAAGTTGTCGCGTGCGGCTGCGCCAGTGCCAGAGTTCTGCGATTTCACGTGCATCTTCGATTTCGTCGCTCGATCGTAGTTTGGCGGACATGCAAAACTCTCTAAGGCTCTCGGTTCTGATGAGCGGCATGATCGTATCCGGATCCGACTGCACATCATAGTCCGGAATTTTCTCGACCAGTCCGAGCGCCCACGCAAGACAGTGGACGGCCTCTGCGCGCCACGATGTATTGATCACCTGGCGCTCAGTTACGCTGCGCGGCAGCGGTGTCGCATACATATAGACGAATTGGCATTTGATGATCGCGGCGCGTCTCGCGACATCGGCCGCCTCGGGCCGAGTCGGTGTGAAGTCTTCGTCATCTTCCATGCGGGATCGCCGGTCGTGGCCGCCTGAGGCAGTAGCAATCTTAGCAGAGGAACCTCATAAGAGTTTGCCTCGCGCCGGCAAACAATTCAAGAGCTTCCGTTGCCAGCTGCAACATTCGGCTTGCAACTCGCGGTGCAGGCGGTCATTTCGTCGGAGGGTGAAGAATGGCCATGGTTAGCGCAATGGCGCGCTCTGGATCAATACCGCTGCGTTCGTCAGCCGCGAGCGGGTGATTTGTCGGCTCGAGCTCCACGCATGGTCGCATTGGATACTCGCGGACGCGGAGTCTTGCTTTGAGGAGTTGCGTGCTCGGATATCCGGGGACTTCACTGCACACCCACCCGAAGAACTCTCCGCCAGCGGGCCGCAGGGGATCGCCAAGAGTCGCACAAAGGACGCATGAGACTCAGGGCTCACCGAGAGCCAGATGCCCCAGACAAAACTGTCGGTGCTCCCGTGGACTGGCAACTCGAGCAGACCTTTCAGGTAGAACTCTCTCTGGTCGATGATACAGTCATCTGCAGTGAGCTCGAGTCGACTGCCTCGCTCGCGATCCGGGATCGCAGCGGCTTGGAGCGGTGCGGGGAAGTGCCACGCAGGTAAACCGCGATGTACCTGGCCGCAGGCGGCGCATTGAAGTTGGAGAGGCGACGCATTCATAGCTAGCCATATGAGAGTGCTCACGGAGTGAGCACTATTCAATTGTCGGCTTCAGCGTTCGTCAGGCGGCGATGCCCGAGAGCGCTCGGGCTGTTCGAGCGTCGGTGGCTGCTTCGGCCCATTCAACGACTGCTCCTCGTCAGCGGCACGAAGAGCGCGATCGGCCAACGCGAGATCGAGCTCACTCGCGAATTCCAATGCTGCGGCCCGTGATTCACGGCCAATTCGGATCTCGAATTGCGCAGGGTGCTTGAGCTGCAAACCTTCAGAGCCGGCAAGATCTTCGAACGCGAGCAGATCGGCGGCGGTGAGGACGAGGTATCCGACCGGAGGCCACCGCAACCACGACCAACGGACCTCTACGGCGGCGAGAGCAGAGAGAGGAAGGCCTAGTTCACGAACGGATTCGAGTTCGTGGTCCGTACGAATCTCCGAACCGACGCGACTAATGGCGCGTGAGGTTCGCCACTGAATCAGAATTCGGTCTCCGTCCAGTCGAAGCAAGCCGTGGACAGTCTCGTGGGTCGAAGCGATCTCTCTCCCAGTGATCACGTCCTTGCTGCGTCTGAGTGAGAACGGAAGCGCGGCATAATGGGCCATGTGCCAAGGTAGCGACTGCGCCAAAGAACGTCGGTTTGGTCAGGATCGGGCGGTGACGCCTCTGTCATAACGACAATGTCCGGCGACAGCGACTCGAGTGCTTCGCGTTTGGCGCGAAGCGGTCCGCGAGCGCAATTCCATGTCGCGATTCTCATAGCTCATGAGGCGGTCGGCAGGGACGGTGACGATCGTCGGCGGAATAGCTCACGGAGCGCAAGGATCACGGTCAGCGAGCCTGTGGTGCCGACCGCATACAGGGTCCAAACGAAGCGAAAGGCACCGTCGGACGTGGCAAAATTGGGCGGGTAGTGCCCGTTCAAGTGCATGATCGGCATTGCCACGGCGACAAGGCCGCCGAGCAGAAGGACGATGCGTCCGATGAGCCGCTCGCGGAGCAGGAATAAGCCGGCTGCCCACAGAACGAGGACGAGGATGCCATACGGGTTGTCGACGACGTGCGTGTCCAATCCGTGGACGTAGTCATCGGGGATGTGAATCGAGACGAGCACGAGCGAAATCAGGGACATCTGCGCGAGCAGGTCGTTCTTCTTCATGGTGCCCTGTGCTCCGGTGGGGTCGGCATATGAAAGCGACTGAGGCGCCAGTCGGTTCCAGATGTTGCTGCACTGAAACCCATGTCGACGGCCCTCTCCACGCCCACCGCTCAGTCGCGGGCGATTTTATAAAATGCGAACGCAGCGAGTTGCCGCAACGGCTCGTGGGCTTCACCGTTCGTCAGCCCGCGGTCGCGTCATTGCCCTCCGGGAGGCGGCCGAAATGCCGCCGCATTGTCGGCCGCCCATTGCGCGAACGTCCGAGGCGGCGATCCCACGATTGCTTGGACGGCCGATGTTACGTACGCCGGATGCCCGAGCGTCGCGCGCCGCACGATCGAAGCGTGGCGCCGTGACTACAACGAGGTCCGCCCGCATAGCTCACTCGGGAACCTGACCCCCGCTGAGTTTATTCAAAAACGTCAGGAACCACGGACTGCACCGGCGAGCCAATTCTAGTTCGGACGTGTCCACCTTCGGGACCAACGTCAGAGGTGACTTCCTCGTTAGGTGAAAGTGTCAACGAAACTGGTGCAACTTCCGCTGCCAATTGCGGCGCTTGTTAGTATGCCGCAACGCGTCGGCAAACCGCATCCGCAGATGCCGGTGAGTGAAACGAATAAGCACATTCAAAAATTATAAACGATTCGCACCTTCGCCCGCACGGGCATTCCGTTCGCTGTCGTCGCTGGACGGAACCGAAGCTGAAGCAGCGCTGATTGGAGCTGCGCATTGTAGCGAGCATTCGCGGAGCGTGACATGCCTACCAGCGTGGCCCGGCACGGCGTGCGATTGAGACTACCGGGGCGACGGGCCTGCGTAGTGAAAGATCGCTCATCAGCGTCAGCGTTCGTCAATCGCTGCGATCACCCGGCTCACCAGAACTTCCACCACGGCCGTCGGGCATCTTGGCTCGAGCGACTCTGAACCATTCGGAGCGTTGCTTCGACTGTTTGCTCGTAACCCAGGATAACCTCACTGCGATCGATCGCTAGATCGAGTGGCCGATCCAGCTGCGGATCGTATGCTTGAAATCCGCCGACAGAGCTCAGAATCCGCAAATAGCCCCAGATCTCGTCCCACACGATCTCCGCACGAGGGCCCTGATGCCAGTACGGAACTGTAACGCTAGCCCAAGTTCCGTACACAGTGATTTGAATTCCGTTTCCATCGTCCGGACCGTTGAGCTCCACATGCTGGAATCTCAGCCGGGCCTCGGACTCTGAGATCTCTTGAAGTTTAGCGATATCCGCGAAATCGAATACGAATGGATGAAGGTTGGGATTGCTCGCTCGAAGCGCGGCAACGACTCGGTCGCGAGTGTCCGCGCTGATCGAGTCGAGTGGTTCGGAGGGAAGCTCGCCTTCGGCAACGGCGAGTGCTATTTCGCCGACTGCTTCCGCCGAGATGTCCGGGGGGACATGAACTAAGTAGAGATCGTAACTCAACGCAGAGGGAGGAATGTGGTGAGTCTAACGCGCCTGATTCAGCTTCAAGGGGCATATAAGAATGCTCGCGAAGCTGGCACAATTCAATAAAACCGCCTGTGAGTTGCAACGTGCGTCAGGCAGCTACGAGATGACATCGACCCAGCGGCCCGACGGGAGACGCACCGGGCCCCGCGCGCGAGGATTCTCAGCTAACGCTTGATGGATCGCCGCGGCGCATTCTTCAAAGTTCTGCGCGAGCAACGTCTCATCCCTTGTTTCCCAGTACTCGCCCTCATCGATGACTTCGAGTTCGAGCAGAAATGGGTTCAGAGCATCTAGCAGGGCGACGATCTCGCGATGAACCACAGGGCCGGCGAACTGAGTCTTGGTGTAGTCGGCCGCGAAGCCATCGACGCCAAACTCGAGGCGGAGGGGCTCGCAGCGGTCATTCGGAGTAATCTCAATGCCGTAGCTGGAGCCTTCATATCGGAAGTCACCCGGTTTAGGTCCGCGTTCGAGCACTGCGTTCTCACGCTGAATCTCGCGCCATGGCCATGCGTGCTGGGCGGCGAAGGTGCTCGCGGTGTGAACCAAGCCATGGATCGCGTTCTCTTCGCGCAGATAGAGCGTGTAGTGAATCGTGATGCCCATAGGATCCGTGAATGCTTCCTAACGTTTTAGCTAAGCTGCAAAGGTGATCGGATAAGAGTGCGCGCGCAGCGCACACATTTCCATAGCCGCTTTGTCAGCTTCAGCGTTCATTGGACGGTCGGTCGCGATCTCTGATCGCGGAGGTTTGAACTACTTCTTGCGAATCTGAATACCGACGCCAGTGCGCTTACCACCTTTGCCGACTGTAACACTCTTACTCGAGTGGCTTGTCGTGCCATGCTTTCCACTCTGAATTGTACATTCTTTTACAGCCGCGACTTTGGTTTTGCCAGGACGATCTCGATAGCTCTTGGTCGTCGGCGCTACCGTGCTCTTCTCGAACCTCCGAATACTCGGTCGCCCACCCTTTGCTCCGTTAGCTCGAGCCGCAGCGGCTTTCCGCTCGCTTGTTACCGATCCGGCGCTTCGAGCGAATTCGCGCATCTTGTCTTCTTTGCCTAGCACCGAGGCAATTAGCGCAGGTACGTCAAGGTCAACGTCCAGGGTTTCCCAATGCAGGCCGCTACCTGACGGGCTGAGCTCAACCTCCTTTAAGTCATCAGGTGACGCGCTCCTCAACGCCGGCACGCCTGCTGTTGGAAACCCGAACAAGTGTCCGGTTGATGTCTCAAGAACCACCCGCCCTGAGTTGATATCATACCTAGCCGAAGTTGCACGCAAGCCCTTGGCGCGCGCTCGAGTCGCTCGAAGTCTCGCCTTGGGAATTTGAGCGAGAATTTCTTTGTCTGACAATTCACGTCGAGCCATGGATCTGCCTCCAAACCTTCAGAAGAAGGTCGATATTTGCCTCGACCAGGCGGACCGCCCTAACGACATCCGCGTCGCGCATCCCATACACCTCGCGCACCAGATCGTCGCCGGCCGTCGGCTCCAAGTTGATGGCGACCTCAGTCCCAGCCTTCCTCACATGCACGTGAGGCGGGCCGTGCTCGCGCGGCGGATTGCGGATATAGAATCGAAATCCGTCTTCTTCGAGCGCCTTCGTCATCCCGAAATATAACCGAACAGTTGGGTTTTGTAAAAACCCAACTGTTCGGTTTCCATTCGGAGCGGACGAGTTTGGAAAGCCGGGGTAGGACCCTTGTCCATAACTACGCTCGGCTGCGTTCGTCGCGACTTGCCGCGCTGTTGAAGAACGGCGATTTGAAGGCGAGATGTAATGCCTCACTCGTCGACTCAATCTCTGCCATCGTCCGGCCCGACACGACTGACGTCAGGTACTCATCCACCGGCTCGAGTCGTCTGTCCGAGAACGCGTCAGAGTGCTTGCGTAACTCCCATTGTGAGCGGTAGCCGTACTGATTGCGCCGGCGCTCGAGTGTCCACCGACCGCCCAATCGCTTGCCGTACAGCACGAGGGGCAAGGTTCCATCCTCGTAGGCGTCGTGCAGCTTTTCGACATCGAAGGGGCCGTCTTCCGTCGGTGCGAACGTGCCGCGATCCCATATCATTACGGGACCAGCGCCGTTGCCTCCGGGCGGAATGACGCCTTCGAACTGGTTGTGCGCCTTCGCGTGATCCCGAACCTCCACCGCCAATCGCCACGACCACGGATCGATGCTAGGCCCCTCGTAGATCGCCCAACTCTTCATGACGCCTCTGATTTGAAGCCGGAAGTCGTAATGGAGGCGCGTCGCACGATGCTTTTGCACGACGTACGCGAGGATCGGGCGCTCCGGCCCAAAGCGCACGTGCGGCTCGAACAGCGATAGCTGACTCTTGTCTTTCCTACGCATCAAGTCCCCTGCGATGATCGCGGTCCGAAAAAGTTACGAGTACTTGATTATCTGAACGCATGCGCCTGATGCGTCAACGCCCCCACCTGCAACTCCATAAACCGCTTCCCCACAAGCGACACCGCCGCCCCATCATTCTCCACTCTCCCCTGCACCAACACAAACGGCGCTCGCTTCACAACCTCCTCGTTCAACTTCACGAGGGGCTCCGACACCACCACGTTCACATACCCATACTCGTCCTCTAATAGCAAGAAGATGGTGCCGCCCGCTGTCGCCGGCCGCTGCCTCACGGTGACCAACCCACCCACCGTCACCACTCGCCCGTTCGGCATCGTCGCGAACTGCTTGCTGTCCATCGCGCCGCCACTCTGCAACGCGTCGCGTACGGATTCCATCGGATGCCCACGCGTGCTCATACCCACGGCATGGTAATCCAAAAACACTAGTTGATCCCGACTGATCGGCACCGGCGCATGCATACTCGGCGTCGCCGGCGCGAAGGGAAGCACGTCGCCACTGGCACGCAGTCCTTCCCATGCTGCATGACGTCGATCGGGAATCCACGCCGCGAAGGTGTCGGCCTGCGCAAAGGCCAGCACGTCGCTCCGAATCAGATTGGCGCGCGTCACGACGTCGGCAATCGACGTGAACGGTCCAGTCGATCGCGCCGCGCGCAACGTCTCGATCACCTTACCGCTGATACCGCGCACAAATCGCCACCCTACGCGCATCGCCGGCCGCGCCGGATCGCCAGTCTCTTCCGCGGTACAATCAGCGTCGCCATGCGTAAGACACGGAGGCCGCACCTCGACACCATGCCGCTTCGCATCGTGGATCAACGTCGACACGGGATAGAAGCCCATCGGCTGGGCATTCAACAAGCCGATGAAAAATTCCGCGGGGTGATGCGCTTTGAGATACGCTGTGATGTACGCGATCAACGCAAAGCTCCACGCATGCGACTCGGGAAAGCCATAGTTCGCGAAGCTCACGAGGTCATCGCAGATCTTCGTCGCCTTCTCATCGGTCAGCCCCTGAATCTCACCCGCCGCTGCACGCGCGAGCATCGCCTTCTTGAGCCCCACGAGCGCCGCCTCGAGCCGATGCTTCTTCTTGATGTTGCCCATCGTCCGTCGCAGCAGGTCGGCTTCGGTCGCTGTATAGCCGCCAAGTTGCATGGCGATCGACATCGCCTGCTCCTGAAAGATCGGGATGCCCTGCGTTCGACTCAGCACACTCTCGAGCGCTGGGTGCGGATAGGTCACAACCTCGTGCCCCAGTCGCCGTTGGGTGTAGGGATTCACGAAGCTCGCCTGAATGGGACCGGGTCGAATCAGCGCCACTTGCACTACGATGTCGTACAGATGATCGGGCTTCGTATGCAGAATCGAATTGATCTGCGCGCGACTCTCGATCTGAAACATCCCAATCGTCTCGCCACGCTGAATCAAATCGTACGACTCGGCGTCGCGATCCTCCACTTCATACATGTTCGGCCGCACGCCAGTGCGTTGCTCGATCACGTCGTACGCCATGCGCACCATGGTCAAGGCGCCGAGTCCCAAGAAGTCGAACTTCGGCACGCAGATCATGTCGAGATCGTCCTTGTCGAACTGGACGATGGTTCGGCCCATCGTCGTCTGCTCCACAGGGAGATAGTTGCCGAGCGGCTGGCCGGACAACACGAAGCCGCCCACATGGGTGGAACGCAGTCGCGCCAATCCGTCGAAGCCTGGCAGCGCGCGCAGCAACGCCTCGCCTCGTCGACCGCTGATGTCCACGCCTCTCGCCTGGGCGACGTCGGGAATCTGCGCCACACAACCCGACGGGTCGTCGCCGTGGACGCGTTTCGAGATCTCGAATGCCTCGGTCGCGGCGTATCCCAGCGCGCGCATCACGTCCTGCACGGCGGTGGGCGCGTGAAAGCACTGGGTGACGGCGGTGATCGCGGCGTGCTCTCGCGCGTAATTGTCGTACATGTAGTCGAGCACTTCTTCGCGCCGCTGGTGCTCGAAGTCGACGTCGATGTCCGGCGGCTCCGTGTAGCCGCCCACGCGTGCCGCCGACAGAAAGCGCTCGAACAACAATCCGTTCTTCACTGGATCGACGGCCGTGATCCCCGTGCAGAACGCGATCACCGAATTGGCGGCGCTGCCTCGACCCTGACAGAGAATGTTCTTGCTCTTGGCGTATCGCACGGCATCGGCCATCACGAGAAAGAATCCCGCGAAGCCGAGCTCTCCGATGAGTTTCAGCTCGTGGTCGATCTGTGCCTGCTGCTGCGCGCTGATCGTACCACCCCACCGCTTGCGCCCGCCCTCCTCGGCCCACGCGCGCAACACGGTCATGTCCTCGACGTCGCTCAGACCGGCGCCGAGCTTCGCTTTTCGGAAATCGGGTAGGGGAGGCCGCATCCAATCCAGCGTGAACCCCGTACACTCCTCGGCAATGCGCAAACTCTCATGCAGCCCTTCCTCGCGACCTTTCCACCGGAGAGCCATGGCGTGCGGCCCAATCAACTCCCACTGATCGTTCGGATGCAGCACGCCACGCTCGGCCGCTACGTCGAGCGTTAACCCATACCGTAGTGAAGTGAGAATGTCGTGCACGAATCGGCCGGTGTCGTCGGCATACCGCGGATCGTGCGTCACCACCCACGGCACCCCACTCCGCTCTGCCAGCCCGATCAGCTCGGCAGCCAGCGACGTCTCGTGCCCACCTGTATGGTGGAGCTGCACTTCTATAGATAGGGAGCCGGCCGGAAAGACCTCGCGCCACCGCTTCAATCGCTGTTCCGCTTCGCTCTCGTTCCCGCTCAAGAGCAGCGACGCGAGCTCTCCCGTTGCCGGCCCAGTCAACGCATGCAGACCCGTCGCATGCTCGGCCACCTGCGCCCACGTCACCTTGGGCCGGCCGCGCCGTTTGCCCTGCGCTTTCTTCTCCCACGCGTCCCATTGTCCAACGCGCGCCAGCGTCACCAGCGCGGAGAGGTTGCGATAACCCTCCGGCGTCCGCGCGAGAAACGCCGCGGGATGTCCGTCCACCACTAACTCTGCGCCGACGATTGGCTTGAGCGGACGCTGACACGTTGGACACTCGCCGCTCTCGTGCGCCGCGTCCTTGCACATCGGATTCGCCGTCGGCGACATCGCTTCCGCGCCGAACTTGGCAAGTCCGCCCAAGTCCGCTGTATCAGTAATCCCTAAATGCGTGTAGCCGAGCCGACGCGCGTGCGTCGCCAGCGCTTCGGCGGAAATGGCACCGTCGGAGAACGAGTAGCAGCTATGGGCGCGAAGCTCGACGTACATGCATCACCTCAGAACGACACGTCGATCATGTACGTCGCGCTGTCTTCGGCGGCAGCAAAGTACCCATTGCCGCGTAGCTCGCGCAGTGAACCCGTGCCGAATCCGGGCACGATGGTCCAGCGCCCACGGGCAAGAGTATTCTCATATGTACCGACGTCCTGCATCACGAAGCTGCCGTGCTTTCCCTCGACCGAACCGATAACGCGAATCAACCCGACAAAGACGGCCGAGCCGTCGGGGCGATAGCCCATCAAGTACGTGACCGATGCTTCGCCCTCGATGTCGCCGTGCAGCGCATGCGAGACGTCGGCATACGTGAGCTTCGGTAAACCCTGCGGGGCGTCGTACGGTTGTTCTTCCCAGCCCAACACGTCGAACGTGCCAGTCAACTGTGTCATGCTCTCGTCCTCGCGCTTGTTAGTCCCACCATCCATGGAGAAACCAGTCCGACGTCTGTTGCTGTGACCCGCGATACATCCAGACCATCATTCCATCCTCGCGCACGCAGCGGAAATACTCGCGCTCGTACTTCACCTGCCATTGTCCGCCCGACACTCTGTCCGGCCCCGCCGCTTCGACGATGTCGTGCCACTCGTTGCCATCGAGATAGCGAACGGGCACGTCGTGATCGCGACGGGGTTCCGTCGACACAGTGATGGTCTTCGGCGTCGGCAGGAGCTGAAGCGTGAGTGACGGCCGAGGGTTCGACGCTCGGGATCCGGCTGACGCATCTCGACTCTCTCCCCTCACCCCTCGATTCTTCCAGGTGGTCCTTTCCTCCACCAACGGATGCAACGAATTCACAGCGTCCACGACGACGTCGCCCTGATCGTCGGTGAGCTGGATGATCGCATCCTCCACCATCGGCGCACTCGCGAAGCCGCGATCGAACAGATCGCCCTGTGCACCTTCGTTGCCGGTCACCGATTCCACGCGCAGCGTCACGCCCATCACGGCGTCGGGGAGCGTCAGCGTGTCGAGCGCCTCGCGCACCAATCGCATCCAGCGCTTCTGCTCCGCGCTCGGTCGCGACGAACGAATCACGTGCGTTCGCTGAGTACGGTTGCCGAGCGCGAAGACGAGCGCCATCTCGCGGGCGCGCTCGCCGCGGTTCACGAGCGACGTGCAGACAGTCGCGGCCAGAGAGTTGATGACGAACTGCAGCCGCTCCGGATCCTTGAGGCCATACTCCACCCACTCCACCGACGCGCTCGGCAACGCTCGTAACGGTATATTAAACAAAAAACGCTCATCATCGGCGCGGGCGCGCAGCCAGAGCCGCACGCCCTCGACACCCAGGCGGATCTCGATGCTCTCGGCGTCCAACTCGGCGAAGGCGCCCACTGTCTCGATACCGAGTCCTTTGATGAGCGCCGCGAGCTGCTCGGGCGGTGTGAGCACGGCGAGCGGGTAGGGTGCGATGTACGAGCGGTCCTTGCCCACTGGCACGACGAGGAGAGGCGTCTCGCTTTGCGTCGCCGCAACTTCGGCGGTCACGGGCGACATGGCGACGCCGGCATGCACGTCGTCAAAGCCATAGTCGCTCGCGACGCGACGCATCGAGTCGGCCAGTTGGCCACCGTGCAGACCGCGTGCGTCGCCCCACACGAGGCGGCGTTCGCCCACCGCGACGCGCGGCGCGACGCCGAGCAGACTGGCAACGAGATCAGCGGGGAAGTCCGCGCCGGTCGGCCAGCTCGGACTCCAGAGACAGACGTAACTCATGATGCATGACCGGAAGAGGAAAATCGATATGTGCATTCCAGCCCACGGATCGCGCGGCGACGCGCACCGTGGCGTGTTGTGCTTCCGCCGGATCGCCAAACGGCGTGCGGCGCCAGTGATAGTGAGTGAGCCGCGACGTGACACGCAGACTCGCCATCGAGACCGACGTGCCGAGTGCGACGAGTGCGGTACCGCCTTCACGCGCGGCGCGCGTGAGGCGGACCATCTCGGTGCCCTGCGGCTCGACGCCGGCGATTATGAGAAGTGAAAAGCCGCCCGAGCGAAGCAGCTCGTCGGCCGCGCGCAACGCGTGGAGGCGCGACGTGGGTCGCACGAGATACGGCCCGTCATTCCAGAACGCGCCGGCGACTGTGCCATCACCGTCGATCCATGCCGAGCGTTCGCCGGTGGCGACGACGGCGTGGCAGGCGGCGCGGAGGATGGACGTCGCTCCGCCATGTGGTGCCCACACCGAGAGTCGGCCGCGCGGCAGGCCGCCGTTGGGAAGGACGTTGTCCAGCGCTCCGAATCCCGTGGCCACATGCTCTGTGGTCTGCGCGCCGCCGGTGAGCGGGGTGGCGTTTGGGAAGCGCTGCTCGAGGAGCGCGCGGAGAGCGGCAACGGAGGTCGACATCGAAATAGAAAAACAGCGCGGCGAAAACGGTTCGGGTCCAGTCCAGTCGGGGGGGATGAAGCTATCCCGAAGATATACCGAAAGCAAGAAGAACGCCTTGCCGTTTTCATAGGAGAAACTGCCCGAGAGGTCACAAATGTGACGTGAGAAAAAATTCCCACACGGGCTAAGCCGAGCAGTTGGAAGCGCTTACGGGGCGCCGAGCAGGCGGCGCTAGAAGCCGAGCTCGAGCGACAGTTGAGATTCGCCGAGGAAGCGCTGGGCGACCGCTTCGGCTTGGTCGCGGGCGGTGGGGTCGCCGTCCGACCCCTCGCCGCTTCGGCCGTTGTGCCCGAACGGAACACCGTATCGTGCGCAGAGCTCGCCGACCCGCTGCTTCAAACGCTCGCTGTAGGCGGCGCTGGTTTTGTCACTGTGGCCATACGTGGCCCAATACCGCTTGGCGAGATGCGGAAATTCCTGCTCGATGAATGGCAGGTAGCGCAAACGCGCGGTGGTTCTCAATCGCAGCGAGCAGGTATTGAGATACGACGCGTCCCGCTCGGCCACCGCTTTCACGAGCGACTCGAGCGCGTCCTCGGAATCGGTGATCGCCGGTAGCACCGGCATGACGTTGATGCCCGTTTCGATGCCGGCTTCGCGGAGACGCGCGAGCGCGCGGAGTCGTGCTTCGGGCGTGGGTGCGCGCGGCTCGAGACGACGCGCCAGCTCGCGATCGAGCGAAATGAGAGAAAGATGAACCGTGAGCTTGGAGTTGCGCGCGATGCGCTTGAGCACATCGATATCGCGTGTGATCAGAGGACTCTTACTGATGATGCACACCGACAATCCTGCATGCTCGGCCAACACCTCCAGCACCGAGCGCGTGATGCGAAAGCGACGCTCGGCTGGCTGAAACGGATCGGTGGCCGTGCCGATGACGATCGTTTCGCCGTGGAGCAGTGCTTGATGTCGCTCCGAGCCGTGGCGCAACACTTTGCGCAGAGCGTCGGCGGCGTTCTGCTTGACGAAGATCCGCCGCTCGAAGGCGAGCCAGAACGGCATGTCGTCGCGTGCCGATTGCATTTCCTCGTTCTCGGGGTTCGCGGTCGCGACGCGATCGAGCGAGTAGCGATGGGCGTAGCGCGCGTAGCAGTAGGCGCAGCCAAAGGCGCAGCCGATGTACGGATTGATCGACCAGAAGCCCATGCCCGTGGTCTCGGGGCCGTTGAGCACATTGCGCGCGACGGTGCCGAAATACCGGATGTCACTCTGTTCGCCGACGGTGGGGATGCGAGGACCGAGGACGCTGTCGTCGAACAGTGCGCCTTGCTGAAGCTTGTTCGCCATGGAACGCCAGCCGAGAAACCAGGATGCGAACGATACCGAACAAATACCGAAAATACAAGGGGCGAAAAAACAGCGGGGTTCAGGGGCCAGTCGTATGATTGTTTAGATATATCAAAATTATCAATCGAGTAGCGGGTAATGGGTCGCGGGCATGGCTTCTAAACCTGTCTGGCGACGGTCTCAGGCCTCTAATACAAAAATCCGTAAGGGTTTCTCTCTCACCAAACTTGCCGGAGCATTTCATACTGGGGCGTCGGGCATTCCCCCACCCCCACCCAGACAGGTCCAGTGCGAGTACCCCGCGGTCTTCTCTCGGGTGCGGCCGGTGTCGCGCTCGCGTTGCTGTGGATTCCATCTCAGGCCGCGGCACAATCGACGAGGAGCAGCACCACCGCTGACACCGTGCGGGGGCGCGTCGCCGTCGACAGCGGCGCTCCGCTGGCGAACGTCGTGATTCGCGTCGTCGCACTGCCTGACAGCGCGATCCAAACGACGAAGACGGACGCGCGCGGAACGTTCTCGGTCACCTTCGATCGCGCCGCGGCGAGCTATGTCGTGAGCGCGAGCTTGATCGGGTACCAGCCGGACACGGTACGTGTTCGCCGGCCGGCGAATGCGTCGGCCACGAGCATCAACCTCAATGTCCGTATGCGTCGCTTGGTTCAGACGCTGCGCCGCGTACAAACAACTGCGAAGCGACCACGCCCGGCGTTCGACCTCATGGGCGATGCTCCGACGCCCGGCGAAGCCAGCACGATCGTCGATCCGAACGGAACGCTCTCGGGCGACGTGACAGGCGATTTGAATTCGTTGCTCGCGACGATTCCGGGGCTCACGGTGACGCCGAATTCCGACGGCAGTCCGCCGGACATTTCCATCGCGGGTCTGTCGAGCGATCAGAACTCTATTTCGTTGAACGGCGTGAATACCGGCGCCACCGTGCCGCGCGATGGCGACGTCCTGCTCGTTCGCACGTCGTCGTACGATCCATCTCAGGGCGCGAGTGGCGTGCAGATCAATCAGATCATTCCATCGCGCGGGTATTCGTCCGAGAAATCGCTCCACGCGACGCTCGAAGCGCCGGCGTTGCAATGGACGACACCCGACGCCGAGCGACTCGGGCGGGAGTACACGATGCCGACGGTGAGCGGAAACATTGCAACCTGGGTTCAAGGCATGCAGGGATTGCTGCACTCGCAAAGCACCGCGTTTCAGTTCAGTCGACGAACGAGTGATCTCGTTTCGCTCACGAACGCGAGTGGCGCATCGCTCGCGGCGATCGGCATCGCGCCCGATTCCGCGACGCGGCTCCGTGAGACACTCGCGCAACTCGGCATTCCGACGAGCGTGCGCGCCATGCCATCGGAGCGAGTGAGCACGCAGGGCATGTTCCTCACGCGTCTCAATTTCGGGACCCGAGTAGCTAATCCCTATCGCTTGGATCCGGACGGGGCCGGACTCACTCGCGCGCCTGGCGCATTGGTTGGGACAGGCGCGCCGACATCCGCTGACCTCACAGTGCTCGTCGGCGGCAGCGTGACGGATAACCAATCGATCAACATCTCACCAACGTCGCTGCCTTCGCGCGGAGGAAATGCCCGCCGCTACAACGCGAACATTCAAGCGAATAGGGCGGCCGATCTTGGACCGGCGGTCAATGAGTTCAACACCGCGGTGAGTGTGACATCCTCCCGCTCGACGCCATATCTGAATTTGCCAAGTGCCGCGGTGCTGCTGCAATCGCAATTGCCCGATGGCCGCAGCGCCTACACTACTGTGCAGGCGGCTGGAGCGGCGACAGGGCCGAGTAACTCTGAGGATCAGTTTTGGAATGTCGTCGACAAGATCAAGTGGGCGACATTCGACGGTGCTCAACAGTTTCAAATGAGCCTCGATGGAACAGTCGACCACTACGCGTTGTCGCAGACACCGAGTGCGGGGAGCTACTTCTACAACTCGTTGAGCGACTTGGCTGCCAATCAGCCGGCAAGCTTTACGCGCGCGTTCGAAAGCGTGGCAAGCCACGGCACGAGCGAACGTGGTGCGCTCGGCCTCTCCGACACTCAGATTCTGTCGCGCGCGCATTCGTTGTCGGCGATCTATGGACTCCGCATTGAAGACGAGCACTTCAATGCCAATCCAATGTTCAACCCGGCCGTCGACTCGCTGTTCGGATTGCGCACGGATCACGTGCCGAGCGCGCTCACGGTTTCGCCGATGGCCGGGTTCACCTGGACCTACGCCCAATTGAACGGGCAGCCGGATGCGCGGCGTCAGCTCTTCGGCGGTGTGCGGGACTATCGAGGCACGTTCTCGCCGCAAAGTCTGGATCCGTACATTCGACGCACAGGTCTCGATGTCAGCAGCGAACAGTTGCAGTGTTTTGGCGCGGCGGTACCGGTGCCCGACTGGTCGGCGTTGGTCGCGTCGCCGGCATCAATCGCCGATGCGTGCGCGGATTCTGCCGGTGCGTCGCCGCTATCGATCGCAAGCCCGACGGTCGCAGTGTTCGCGCCCAACTACGTTCCATCGCACTCGGTTCGAGCGAACCTCACTTGGACCGGTGTGCTCGGCTCCTCGCTGACGTACTCGGTGCATGGCATGGAAGCCGTGAACTCCAACATGCCGGGAACGTTCGACGCGAACTTCACCGGCGCTTCGCGGTTCACGCTTCCCGACGAAGATGGCCGGCCGGTGTACGTCGAACCGTCCAGCATCGTGCCGACAAGCGGCTCGGTTTCGCCTGCCGACTCGCGCGTGAGCTCGCGCTTCGGCCAAGTAAGCGAGCGGCAGTCCGATGGCCGGTACCGCAATGGTCTCGTCACGACTCAGCTCAACTATCAGCCATTGTACAACCCGCGATCGGCAGCTCTCTCTGGTGCGATGAGCGTGTCGTACACCTACTCGGCTGCGCAGTCGTTCGTGAATGGATTTACCGGCACGACAAACGGCGATCCGCGAATAAATGAGTGGAACACATCGTCAGCGAGCCGGCATACTGTGATCATTTCCAGTCTGCTGCGCGTGCCGAGTTGGGTGGCGATCAGCGGGTCGGTGATCGTGCGGTCAGGCGCGGCCTTCACGCCGCGAGTGAACAGCGATCTCAATGGTGACGGATACGCCAACGATCGCGCATTCATTTTCGATCCGAACACCGTTTCCGATCCTGCGGTCGCCGCAGCGATGCGTGCACTGCTCGCGTCCGCGCCAACCGGCGCGCGCGATTGCCTCCGTCGTCAGCTTGGCGCGATTGCGGATGCAAATAGTTGCACCGGACCGTGGGCCGCGACGCTCAACCTCCGAGCAGGGCTCGACGCGTATCGTCTCGGGTTCAAGAACCGCGGCTCAGTGAGCCTCATACTCAACAATGCGTTGGGCGCGGCGGATCAGCTGCTGCATGGGTCGTCCGGGCTCCATGGATGGGGGCAGTCCGCCTTTCCGGATCCGACGCTGTTCGAGGTTCGAGGGTTCGATCCGTCGACGCGCCGATTCATCTACAACGTCAATCCACAATTCGGATCGACGACGCTGAGCCGCGCTGGCTATCGTGCGCCGTTCACGATCGTGCTCGACGCGAGATTCGATCTTGGTCCGAACCACGAGAGCGCATTTCTGCGCGGATTTCTACGAGACGTGGCGGACTCGGAGCAACACGATGATGTCGCCATCAAGAAGCGAATCATGCGCATTGCGCCACAGACTGTTCCTCTCGAAGGAGTCATCAGTGAGGCGAGCACACTCGGCGTCACTCCGGAACAGGCTCAGGTCTTTCGGGATGCCGACGCGCATTACGAGGCCGAGCGCGATCGGATTTACACGGACTTCTCGAGTTACGTGGCCGGTCTGAAAGGGGACTACGATTCCGATGCGATCACGGCAAAGTGGCACGTCGCCATGCGTACGCTCGTGCTCGCGCAGGGTGACCTCGGCGACCTGTTGCGATCTACGCTGACGCCGGCGCAAATCCAGCATGCGCTCGCGATCAACGCGATCAGCGCGGGGCGCGGGTATCTCATGTATGATCGCGCGATGCTCGAGCGGCTCGCGCAAGGGCGGTTGAATCCGATATGAGGACGAATCAACTAGAAAAATAGTTGACAGAGTTGCTCGACAGACGTACAGTCTGCTCGAGTGCGTTTCGTTGGGCCCAACTCCCACCCGGACGGTCCTGTGCGAGTATCCCGCTGTCTTCTCTCGAGCGCGGTCGCCGGTGCGCTCGCGTTGCTGTGGAATCCGTCGCAGGCTGTCGCACAATCGACGAAGAGTAGCGCAGCGGGCGACACCGTCCACGGTCGAGTGATCGCCGACACCGTCGCGTTGGCGAAGGCGGCGATTCGCGTCATTGCGCTGCCCGACAGCGAGTCGCACACGACGACGACGGATGCGCGTGGAGAATTCAGCGTTGCGTTCGATAAACCCGCAGCGAGTTACCTAGTCACCGCGAGTTTGATCGGGTATGCGCGTGACACGTTGCGGGTGCCGCGACCGCCGCGCGTCCCGCCTGGCATACGGCTCAGCGTGACGGTGCGCATGCGTCGGGCGGTACAGACGTTGAGTCGCGTGCAGACGACTGCGAAGCGACCGCGCCCACCGAGAGATCTCATGGGTGACACGCCGGGTCCAGGCGAGACCGGCGCCGTGGTCGACCCGGCGGCGATTCTCAACGGCGACATGACCGGCGACCTGACCGCGTTGCTCGGCATGGTGCCCGGACTCGATGTCACGCCCGGTGCCGATGGCAGCGCCGCGAGCATCTCCATCGCCGGGCTTTCGAGCGATCAGAATTCGGTAGCGCTGAACGGGCTGAACTCGAACGCCACGATGCCACGCGACGGCGCATTCGTTCGCATTGTGACGTCGAGCTACGATCCGTCTCGAGGTGGGTTCAGCGGAATCCAATCGAACTACATCGTGCCAGGGGGCGCGGCGAGCACGAAACGGTTGCACGCGAGTCTCGAGGCGCCGGCGCTACAGTGGACGACGCCAGCCGCCGATCGTCTCGGTCAGCGCTATACGCAGCCGATCGTGAGTGGAACGCTCGGAAGTACGATCGGACCGACGCGACGCGATCCGAGAACGCAGAGCACGAGTTTTCAATTTAGTCGAAGAACGAGCGATCTCGTCTCGCTGACGAGCGCCAATGGCGCGTCGCTCGCAGCGATTGGCGTCGCACCGGATTCCGTGGCACGACTCCTCGAGACGCTCGCCCAGCTTGGCATTCCGGCAAGCGTGCATGCTTTGCCGTCCGAGCGAGTAAGCACGAGCGGCAGCTTTCTCACGCGCGTGGATTTGTCGCACGGGACAACCACTTCGCTCTATACGTCCGATCCAGATGGGCGCGGTCTGACCCACGGGAGCGGCACACGGCCTGGCATCTCAGCGCAGGACTTCTACATCCTCGTCGGCGGTGGTTTGACCGACGACCAGGCGCAGAGTATCACGCCCACGTCGCTGCCGTCGCACGGCGGCGATGCGCGCAGCGCGAACGGGATGATTCAGGCAAACGGCGCGCTGGATATTGGCGTCGTCGTGAACGAGTACAGCACCGGGTTGACCGCGAGCTCATCTCATTCGTCGCCTTATCTGGATTTGCCGGGCGCCTCGGTGCTGCTTCAGTCGCAATTGCCGAACGGCACCAACGCCTACTCCACGCTGCAGGCGGCCGGCTCGAGCGCGGGACCGAGCACGTCAACCAATTGGTCGTGGAATGCGCTCGACAAGATCAAGTGGGACACCTTCGACGGCGCGCACCAATTCCAGATCAGCCTCGACGGCACGCTCGACCATTACGCATTGACGCAGACGCCGGGTGCCGGCACCTATTTTTATAATTCGCTCAACGACTTCGCCGCCAACGCTCCGGCGAGCTTCTCTCGAACGCTCGGGACCGCGGCAAGCCACGGCGAGGGCCTGCGAGGAGCACTCGGCCTCTCCGACATTCACACGATGTCGCCGTCACTGGTCGCGCAGTATGGGCTGCGCGTCGAAGACAATAGTTTCGTCGACCGGCCAGACTTCAATCAGCTCGTTGCGTCGCAGCTCGGGCTCCGCACCGATCATGTGCCGAGCACGTTGACGGTGGCGCCGATGGCGGGATTCACGTGGTCGTATGCGCAACTGCCGAACGGACGGCCGGACACGCGACGCCAGCTCGCCGGCGGAATTCGCGATTGGCGCGGCGTGCTGTCCACGCGGAGCCTCGATCCGTATCTCCGGCAAACGGGACTCGACGTCACGAGCGAACAACTGCAGTGCGTCGGCGCGGCCGTGCCGATTCCCGACTGGTCGACGTTCACGGCATCGTCAGCGTCGATTCCCGACGCGTGTGCGGACGGTGTCGGCAACGCGTCGTTCGTTACGACGAGTCCGGGAATCTCGGTGTTCGCGCCGAACTACGTTCCGTCGCACTCTGTCCGAGCGGACCTCACGTGGACGGACGCGATTGGTTCGCTAGTTTCGGTTTCGCTGCACGGTCTGGAGGCGATCAACACCAACATGCCCGAGCTCTTCGACGCGAATTTCGCCGGGCAGCGTCGCTTTTCGCTGAACGATGAAGGTGGCCGTCCGGTGTACGTTCAGCCCGGAAGCATCGTGCCAGGAACAGGTGTAGTCGGCGCGTCGGACTCGAGGGTGACGTCGCAGTTCGGCGCGGTGGATGAACGGCGATCGGACGCGCAGGCCCACAGCAGTTCAGTGACTGCGTTCCTCAATCTTCATCCGACCTACAACTCGTCATTGCCCGCGCCGTCGGCGGCGATGACGGTCGCGTACACGTATTCAGCAACGCGATCGTTCATGAATGGTTTCGCGACAACGGATGGCGATCCGACGATGCGCGAGTGGAGTGCGTCACCGGCGAGCCGGCACACCGTCATCGTTTCCGGTTTGCTTCGCGTGCCGACGTGGGCGACGTTCAGCGCGTCGGTGGTCACGCGGTCAGGCGTTGCGTTCACGCCGCGCGTCGCCAGCGACATCAATGGCGATGGCTACGCCGACGATCGTGCGTTCGTGTTCGACCCGGCAACGGCGTCAGACCCCACGCTGGCCGCGGCGATGAGGACGCTACTTGCGTCGGCGCCGAGCGGAGCGCGCGATTGCCTGCGGCGCCAGCTTGGTTCGATCGCGGGGATGAATAGCTGTTCGGGACCGTGGACGACCAATCTCAATTTGCGCGCTGGTCTCGACGCGTATCGTCTCGGATTCAAGAATCACGGGTCGATCAACCTGATCGTGATGAATGCGCTCGGCGCTGCCGATCAACTGCTGCACGGCGCCGATCGCCTTCATGGATGGGGACAGCCAGCATTTCCGGATGCCACGCTACTCGAAGCTCGCGGATTCGATCCGTCGGCGCGGCGATTCATCTACAATGTGAATCCACAGTTTGGTTCGACGACACTCAGCCGGGCGGGCTATCGTGCGCCATTCAGTCTCGTTCTCGACGCGCGATTCGACTTTGGCCGCGATTTCGAACGGAGCAATCTCGAAATTTTTCTCCGGCCTGTGGTCGACTCCGGCCACACTGACGTCGAGGGGCTCAAGTCGAGACTGCGGCGAATTGTCATGCAGGGACCAATGGACGCGCTGTTCAGCGACGCGACAGGCTTCGGTTTGAATTCCGATCAAATCGGCGCCCTGCATGCCGCAGCGGATCGGTACGGACGTGTGCGCGATTCGACGTATGCCGATCTCGCGGCGTATCTCAGCGGCGTGAAAAAGGGCTACGACATGGGCGAGGTTGACGCGGTTTGGCATCGGGCAACAAGTCACGTGATGTACGCCCAGGGAGATCTTGGAGACGCCATCAGATCGACGCTGACGCCGGCGCAGTACGAGCGGGCGGTGGCAACACGCGCGATCGGGTTTGACTACGTCACGTACAGCCGCGCGATGCTCAACCGAAGGGCGCAGCAACGATTCCTCGCGCCGCCGTGAGCTCAAAACCCTCCAATCGACATCCCAACATCCATCCCCGCTCCCGCTGCCGGCCGCACAAAAAAGTTGGCGTAGCGCTTGTCCTTCGACATCCGATAAATGTGCGACGCCGCGATCGTCCCGAAGATCGCGGTGACTTCCGTCTTGGTCCACACATGCGTCCGCGCCATGAAATCCACGTCGCTCACTTTGCCCCACCGGCCGATGGTGAGATAGAACACCGTCGTGCCGATGCCGCCGCCAAGGACGCCACGTTCGAACGCAGTGCCGCGCGAATGCGGAATGTCGAGAATCGCCTCGTCGATCAGTGACTGCATCGTGAGGCCGGCGGCGGAAAAATAGAATTGATCGCGCGGCTGCAGATGCGAGCTGATTCCCGAGTATACCGTCGGCCGCCCTTCGTCGAACCCAAAGTGCGGATGCTTGCCGAGTGCGAGGCTCGTCCCCACGTGTGCCGCTTCGTGGGCGAGAATGCTCGTCACCGCGCCCGCGGCGAGCTTGGGCCAGTAATGGGTTGGCCATGTCGCCGGAGTGGCTCGAGTCGCCTGAGTGGCGACCGAATCCGCCGTCTGTGCGATGACAGCGGCTGGACAGGCGAGAATCACAAAAAAACAAACTCGAGTCAAACGCACGATGGCTCGCAAAGGCTGGTCATGGTAGAATGTCCGCATGCCACAAAAACTGTCGGACCTGGAAATTCAGCGCGCCCTCGGCGCACTTGCCGGTTGGTCGCGCCGCGGTGAAACGCTGGTCAAGACGTTCGCGTTCGAGCACTTCGCCGCTGGTATCGCGTTCGTCGATCGCGTCGCCGTGCAGGCCGATGCCATGGATCATCATCCGGACATCGACATCCGCTACACCAAGGTGACGATGACGCTGTCGACGCACGACGCCGGCGGCATCACGAAGTCCGACTTGGCACTCGCCGAAAAAATCGAGGCCGCTGCGCAGGGCTGACGCACTACAGTCCTTCGAACAGATCGGTGATCTCGGCGCGCGGCTGTGGGACGCCCGCGGCGAGTGCCAGGCGCTCCTCGCCCGCGAGCGTCGTCTCGAACGCCGCCGCCGACAACTGTTGCGTGGCGTGTGCACGGAACGCGGCGATTTTTCGCTCGCGCCAAGCGAGTACGTCGATCACGACCGTGGGCGGCACCGGCTCGAGCGTGAGACGCGGATCGGGCAGCGGATATTTCCAAGAATGATAGAAGAGTCGCGCCGCGCGATGCGGAGCGAGTCCGTTGTGCGCGATCTGCTCGGCGAATTGCGTTGTGAGTCCCGAGAGAAAAAACGCCGCCGTGGCCGCGCGCGATATGGCCATGTGATCGCGATGTCCAGTCGGTGCGCCTTCGGGCCCGAACGTAATGATCACCGCGGGCCGAGAGTGGCGAATGAACGCCACGATGTGGCCGATGAGCGGCGTTGGATCGATGGCGCCGAGCGTGCCGTCGCCGTAGCCAGGCGTTTCAATCGATTGAATTCCCAGCACCTGTGCCGCCGCCGCGAGCTCCGCTTTGCGAACCTCGGCCAACTCGTGGCGCGATGAAACGGGGACGCCGGCAGTCTTGCCGGCGTCCCCGTTCGTTGCACAAAACAGATCGATGCGATGTCCGGCGTCAGCGTACTTCGCGATCATGCCGCCAACGCCAAAGGTCTCGTCGTCCGGGTGCGCGAAGACGCACGCGATCGATTGCGGCGGCAACTACCGGCGCCGGTTGCCGCCGCTGAGCAGGCTGAGAATGAAGATGAACAGGTTGATCAGATCGAGGTAGATCGACACTGCGGCCAACACGTAGTCATCCGGGCCGAGCGAACCAGAGCGAAGCAAACGCCAGGTGTCGAAGACGAGCAGGCCGGACATCACGAGCACGCCGACGGAGGAGATGACCAATCCGCCGGCCGCGCTGTGGACGAACGCATTGATCAAGATCGCGACGAACAGCACGACGAGGCCGATCATGAAGAAGCCGCCCCACGCGCTGAAATCGCGGCGGCTCACCGTGGCGTACAACGACAGTGCGCCGAATGCCGCGAAGGTCAGCATCGCCGCTTCACTCACCGAGCCCGGCGCCGCATGCTCGGCCATGAGCAGGAACGGCGCGAGGAAAATGCCTTCAACGAACGTGAAGAGTCCGGTGAAAACGATGTTCCGCGGGAAGTCGTGCGCCGAGCGCTGCGCCATCAACAACGGCGCGAACACGCAGATCATCGCGATGAAGGGATGCACGGCAACCGCCTGTATCAGCGCCGGCTGGCTGAACGCGAATGCGACGCCGAGCATCGTGACGATGACGCTGGCGAAGACGAGACCGTACGTGCGGCGGACGAGCGTCGCGCGTTCGGCGCCGCTTCGTACCCGTACCGCGGGTGCGTATGAATAGCCCATGGTGAGCCAGAACTCCGTTGGAGAACGTTACGGTAAAGTATACCCCAAACGGCGGTTCCGGTGCCAGCCGTGGAGGCTGGCGGCGCGGCTTAGCGCTTTCTCAACGCCTTCTCAGCGTTTTCTCAGCTCGATACTACCGTTGACCGTCGTGAGCCGAATGCGCGGGCCGCCCGGCGCACCGACATGGGCGCGGAGGTTCCGGGGATTCATTCGGCCCGTGAGGGTCATTGGGAAGTCGGTGTTGAGCGAGCCGTTCACGGTTGTCATCTCGACGTCGGCGCCAAAGTCGTTCGCGACGTCGAGTTCCACGCGACCGTTCACCGTGGTGAAGTTCATGTCGCCGCTGTTGTCGAGGTGGCCGAGCCGAGCGCGGACGCCGCCGTTGACGTTGGTGGCGTTGACGTGGCCGCCCGTCGTTTCGACGTCGAGCTCACCGTTCACCGTGCCGGCGTCGACGTCGGACGTGGCGCCTTCCACGGTCACTGCGCCATTGACGGTGTTGACGCCCACTCTCACACCTTTGGGCACGAGCACGTGGAACTCGACGCTGACATCGTTATTGCGCATGCCGCGATCGCGATCACCGTGCGACTGATAGTCGTGTTCGTCGCACGACGAGTTCTTTCCCCACAGTGCGCAGATCAACACACTCTGGTTGCCTGACCCGAACTTCTGCGTGTCGAAGCGGACGTCAGCCGGATCGCCGCGACGCCACTGCTTGACCGCCGTGACTTCGACCTCGTTGCCGCTCGCCTGTCCCACGGTGATTGGACCGTTGAGATTCCGAATGCGAATCCACTGGCCGTCGGGTATGCGACCGGACCATTTGAAGCTCGCGTCGGATTGGCGCTGCTGCGCGGCGACAGGCAGGGCGACGGTAGCCAAGAGTGCGGCAGCGGTGAAGGCGCGGTGCATGGGGCGCATGTCGGTGTCGTCTCGCGGAGAAAGGACTCGAGTGAGTGCAGCTTAGTGCAACCGGGTGCAACCGGTCAGCTGATCTTCTTGATTCGGACGTCGCCGCTCACAGTTTGGAGCTCGAGGCGCCGCCCGCCTTTACCAATACGGGCTTCGATGCGCCGGCGATTCATTCGGCCGTTGCTGAGCGTGATCGGAAAATCGCTGTTCAGATCACCGCTGACCGTGGACATGGAGAGATCGGCGTCCAGCTGGGTCGGCAGCTCGAGCGTGACGTCGCCGCTCACGCTGTGAAACTCGAGATCGCCGCGGCCGGTGAGCTGATTCACGCGCACGTCCACGTCGCCGCTGACCGAGTGCGCGGTGACGGAATTGGCGCGCAGATCGAGCATCTTCACGTCGCCGCTGACGCTGGTGGCCGTCACGTCACCCTCGGCCCCGGTGATCGACACGTCGCCACTCACGGAACCCGCGCTGACCCGAAGATTGGTCGGCACCGATACCTCGAAGTCCATGCGGGCGTCGTTCCAGTTGCGGTCGTTGTGACGGGATGAGTGGTTGTCGTCGCACGAGCCGTTGGGATCGTCGTACAGCACGCAGACCACAATGCCGTGTGAGTTCTCCTCGACATCGGCCTTCAGCAGATCGACATCGCCGCGGCCGCGTCTGATGCCCACGATTTCGACTTTGCCCGTCTTCGACGGGACGACGCGAATGTCGCCGCTGATATTGTGAATCTCGACTTCGTTTCCGGCTGGGAGGGCTTTGCTCCAGCGAAAGTCGGCGTTGGTCTGCGCGGCGGCGGGCATGGCGAGCATTGGCGCGACAAGGGCGGCGAATGCCAGAGGAATCAACCGACGAGTCATAAGGAAATCCTGATGGTGCGTGGGTGGGTGAATGTCGGCGGGAAACCGTTAGCGCCGATTTGAAGCGCCGTGGCCGTTTGATGAAATCGTGATGTCGCCGCTGAACGTGTCGGCGCTGATGCGTGCTGCACCGCCGCCGATCTCGAAGGTGAATGCCTTGGCCGTGCGACGGCCAATGCCGTTCTCACCTGGTTTGAGCGTGATCGGGAAGTCGCTGTCGATGCCGCCGTTCCACGTCGAGATGTTGAGCTGCGCGCTGGCATCGCGCGGAATGTGCAGGCGGATGTCGCCGGAGTGCGCTGACAAATCGTAGCGGCCGGCCGGATCGATGAGCCCATCGTAGGTCACGTCGCCGCTCGTGGTCTTGGCGCGGGCGAGCTTGGTGGTCATGCCGCGCAGCTCGATGTCTCCGCTCACGCTCGCGACGTCGACATTACCGTGCACGTCGTTGAGCTTGACGTCGCCGCTCACCGAGACGACTTCGACGTCGCCGTTGACGTTGCTGGCGTGGAGATCGCCCGACAGCGTGTTGACGTCGAGGCGCGTGGCGACGTCGTCGACGTCGATGTCGCCGTTCTGCGAGTGAATCTCGACTTGGCCGCGCGTCTCTTTCATCGTGACGTCACCTGACCACGTTGTGGCGAGCACACGGACGCCGTACGGAACGGAGACCTCGAAATGCGTATCGCTGCCGCGGTTGGCGGAACTCACGGAGAGCGAAATCTGCCCCGAGGACGTGTTGAGACGAATGCCCTCGTTGTCGTCGCTCACGGCGTTGATGTGCACCTGATTGCGCGACCATCCGGTGACGACGATGTCGCCGCTGCCGCCGTTGATCGTGACCGACCCGTTCTTGTCGAACGCGAAGGTCGTGTCGATGCGTGCGTCACCGTTGCGCGCCCGCGATCGCCGGGATTGCGCCGCCGCGTCGCGCGCCGGCACCGAGATCAGCAATCCGGCCGCCAGCGCCGGAAGAATGAACGTCCGAAGGGATGTCATTAGAGTATGCTCACGACCTCGCCGGCAGCACCGCCGCCGTCCGGAGAAGCTGGACCTTGTCGTCCATGGAGTTGTTCAGCGATTCCATGAGGAATCTGCTTGCGGGATCCTTCTTCAGCGCCGCCTTGCATTGTGCGATGGCGTCGTCGATCACTTGCAGGTTGTGCTCGACCACCGCGACCGTGGTGGAATCGAGATCAGGCCGACGTTGCACCAGCACGGCGTGCAGCCGACTGATCTCGTCTGCGTAGGTCTGGTCAGCGGTCCGGCGATTCGCGACGAGAGAGGCTGACGCCGGTGGAACGGTGGAACGGTGGATCGGTGGAGCGCTTGCCTGTTCAGTTGCCGGTTGCGAAGTCGTAGCTGTGGGCTTTGAAATCGCCGTGTCGCGCGACGGCGTCGGAGTGATGGACGCAACCTGCGCCGGCGCAGCCGGCTGCAATGCGCGTTTCGTCATCTCGTGCGTGACGGTGGCCGTAATGGCGACCAGACCCGCTGCCGCCAATCCGATCCACATCGGCGCGCGGCGCCGCTGCTTCATTCCACCGCTCCACCGTTGCATCGTTGCACTGGCGCCCGCCGCGCCCAGCGCCACGACAGGCGTCTCGATGCGAGCCGCGATACCCGCCCAGAGATCCTCGCGCGGCGCCAACTCCGGAAGATTCGCCGCATCAACTCGCAGGCGCCGGAGATCGGCGAGGAGCGGACCGCACTCGGCGCAGCTCAGCGCATGCGCTTCCATGCCGGCGCGGGTCCGTTCGTCCACGTCGCGCTCCAGGAGATCCGCCAGGTGTCCGGCGAAGTCGTCGCAGTTCAAGTTCGGAATCGTCATCGGTTCAGTGACTCCCGCAACAGCATCCGGGCGCGGTGCAGCTGCGCCTTCGTCGCTCCAGTCGTGACGCCGAGCATTTCGGCGATCTCTTCGTGCTTGTAGCCTTCCACGTCGTGCAGTACGAATACGCGCCGTGCTCCGGGCGGAAGACGCGTGATCGCCTCTTCCAGATCCAGCATGTCGCCAGGCGCCAGCGGCGATCCGACCACACCTGGCAGCGCGTCCATGCCGCCCGCTTCCTCGTCCGTCTCCTCGAACCGCGTCCGCTGCCGGCCGTCGCTCTTTCGCGCATTGAGCACGACGTTCACGGTGAGCCGGTGCAGCCACGTGGAGAACGAGCTGTCTCCGCGAAACAGGTGCAGCTTCTCCCATGCGCGAACGAACACGTCCTGCACCAGCTCTTCGGCGCGCGAGTGATCGTTGACCATGCGCGCACAGAGGCTGAACACGCGGTTCACGTGCTGCCGGTAGAGGCGTTCGAACGCAACCCGGTCCCCGGCCGCGGCGTTTGCCACGTCCGAATCGGTCAAGCCGATGTGAGGAGGTGATGTTTCGAAAACAGCCACCGCAGCCATAGATCCCGGGGTCTCCATCCGTACAGTGCTTTCGTACACTGCGTTGGATGGTCCGGCGGGTCAGAAGGTTTGAAGCACGTCGAGCACGTCTGCCAGACTCTCGAGCCAGACGGACGGCTCACCCACCGCCATTTCGTCGCGCCGCCCGGCGCCCCAGAGTGCGGCGGCCGTTCGGACTCCTGCGGCATTGCCCGCCAGGATGTCGTGCACCGAATCCCCGACGAACAGCGCGTCGCTCGGCGCACATCCGAGCCGTTGGAGTGCTATCCGTACGGGCTCCGGGTCTGGCTTGTGTCGAGTGGACGCGTCGCAGCCGACGATGGTATCCATGAAGCGAGCGAGCCCGACATGCGCGAGGCCGCGAATGGCGAGCGCCTCCGATTTGCTCGTGACGATGGCGAGCTCGTGGCCGCGGGCGCGCAGTGCATGCACTGTGTCGACGACGCTGTCGTAGCAGCGGATCAGTCGATCGTGGTTCGCGAGCTGGTACTCGCGATACGCGGCGATGAAGTCAGCTCGGTCGGCGAGGTCGCGTGCGTAGCGCCCGAACATGATTGGCAGCGGAACGCCGATACCGGCTGCCCACACTTCGTCCGACGGCCATTCGCGGCCGAGTTTCTCGAAGGAGTAGCGCGCCGAGCGGAGGATCAGCTCGATGGAATCGAGCAGTGTGCCGTCGAGGTCGAAGAGGACCGCGGGAATAGCCATCAGATGGAATTAGCGGCTAGCAGCGACTAGCATGCACGGCATGCCAACGAATCGTCCGGTAGGACAGCCGCAACCGGCGACCCGCGAAATGAAGCGGTCGCTGCTGATCATGGTCGCGGGCGTCGTCGTGCTCGACGCGATCGCGATTGGGGTGTATCAGCTGGCCCACATCTCGGAGCGTCTGGTGAAGACGCAGGAGACGTTCGTGGCGGTGTGGGTCGTAGCCACGCTCATCGTCGTGACGACGATGATGAAGCGGATCCGTCGGGCACGCAGGCGGCAGTGATGCGCGCCTGCGGGAGCTGACTGGTCCGCAGGGTACTGCTTGATCAGTCGCGCTTGCTGCCGCGGGGCGACGTGACGCGACGGCGGGCCGCCGCTGCCTTGCGCTGACGGACTTCGCTCGGCTTTTCATAGTGCCGCTTCTTGCGAAGGTCCTTGAGCACGCCGGCCTTCTGGACTTTGCGCTTGAATTGCTTGAGCGCCCAGTCGAGGCGGTCGGCTTCGTCGAGAATGACTTCGATCATCGAATACTCTTTAAAGATAAGTGATTGGTGCTACTGAAGCGGAACGAAAGAGCCGGGCCGAAGTATCGGCCCGGCTCCTCGATGTAACGGGCAGTGAACCGCTAGAAACCGAGCTTAGCGCCCGAGCTTCGTGACGTTCTCAGCCGCCGGACCCTTCTGGCCCTGGACGATGTCGAACTCAACGCGCTCACCTTCGGCCAGCGTCTTGAAGCCGCTGCCCTGGATGGCCGAGTGATGGACGAAGCAGTCCTTCTGACCGCCTTCGGGGGTGATGAAACCAAAGCCCTTGGCGTCGTTGAACCACTTCACAGTGCCGGTCGTACGCATGATGGAACTCCTAATTGTTTGTTGTGTCGTCGGAGTACCGGAACATGCCGTACGCACCGACCCACAGTCACTCGTGATCACCCTCACGATGGGAACGTTCACTCGATGACCGGTAGTGGTCACCAACGACGCGGTATAAAAAAGAGGCCCTGCGATTGCGAAGGCCCCTAGGTCTACACCGGAACGTGTTCGCGCGATAGTACGTGCGTCGCTGCCACAATATATGACTGTGTTTGTTACTTGGCAATACAAAATCTTTCGATAGCCAAACGCCCCCGCGAGCAGGCTGTTCCTTGGCCACCGATTACAGTTTTCTGACTGAGTTGGATACTATTGGTTCCAATGGTACATGCAATTTGTACGCACGACACGCCAATGGGAAGGGGCGCAGCGGGGCTACGTCGCCAATCACGCGATGTGTATCTATAGAGTCATATGTCGCGAGCATTCGTAAACGAGGACGCGGGCGACGGCGCGCCAGCCAAGCGCTACGTGCTCCCAGAGCGCGACGACCCGTCGTTCGATGCCGTTGCGGCCGAGGTGCTGCTGGAGGCAGCGCGCGAGGGCGACACGTCGAGCGCCGAACGCGCAACGGGCTACTATTGGGGAGAGCCCAAGCTGCGCGAGCACGTGCGCCGCATTCTTCGCCGCGCCGAAGAGTCAGGCGACGACCGGCTCGAGCAGCTCGCACGGCGCTTTCTTCGCTGATTCCTTTTCCGAACCCTGCCGACATGATCGCTTCGATCGCCGTCATCGCTGAATCCGCGCAGGTGCGCGAGGACGGCAAGCTCGACGTCTCCGGTGTCTACAACTGCCGGTTCTCCCCCTCGCTGCCGGCTAAACTTGGCGTAACGCTCGCCATGCGCTTTGACGTCGAGCCGCTCGACTACGGCACGCACCAGAACATCTCGGTGCACATCATGGATGAGGACAGCAGCGAGATGGTGAACCTCAAAGCGAGCCCGGTCAGCTTCGAGTCGCCGCATTCGCCGGGGCTCCCTCTGGCGTACGATCTGATCCTGCCGCTCACGGTGG
Organism: Gemmatimonadaceae bacterium; assembly: GCA_036499625.1. Classification (GTDB taxonomy): domain Bacteria; phylum Gemmatimonadota; class Gemmatimonadetes; order Gemmatimonadales; family Gemmatimonadaceae; genus JAQBQB01. Next base: position 464 of record DASYDJ010000029.1, on the reverse strand, counting down.
GCTTTCCGCGCGAGGGCACGTGGACGTTCGACGTGCGCGTGAACGATCGGTCGGTGGCGCGGGTGCCGTTGCGGGTGGAGGCGAAGAGCCAGGGTTGAGGGTTTAGGGTCGAGGGTCGAGACGACAAGCCAGGGTCGAGGGTTTAGGGTCGAGGGTCGAGACTCGCGGCTGGCATCCGAGCGCCGCGAGATTCCTCGGTCGCTGCGCTCCTTCGGAATGACAGGCTGTTTTCGTTCCACCTTTCCACCCTTCCGCCGGCGGCTCCGCCGCCGTATCCTCTCCCTCAGTATCTCTAAGGGAGAGACCGTGGCGCGCTCGCAAGTCGACCTGCTGCAAGGCACGTTGGATCTCATCGTGCTCAAGACGTTGTCCTGGGGCCCGATGCACGGCTTCGGCATCGCGCGCTGGATCCAGCACACCACCGAAGACGTGCTGCAAGTCGAGGAGGGATCGCTCTATCCCTC
>DASYDJ010000028.1:0-111056 GCA_036499625.1 Gemmatimonadaceae bacterium | reverse complement strand
GCTCGCCAGTTGGCGGCGTCGGCTGCGTGTTGCCCATGCGCACGATCTCCCAGTGAGGTCAAGGCGGAGCAACCGTTTTTCACAGCTCCGTCTCAGGTGCGGCGAAATCTAAGGGATCACGCACGAGGACCAACGGTCCTACTCTTCTTTCCATGTTACTTCCTCAAGGATTACAGCTTTTCAGCGTCGTCTTGGTATCGGCCGTGGCCGGAGCGATGAACTCCATTGCCGGCGGCGGGACGCTCCTCACCTTTCCAGCCCTGGTCGGCCTTGGTATACCACCGATCGTCGCCAACGCCACGAGCACCGTCGCCCTCTGGCCCGGCTCAGTCAGTAGCATGTGGGGCTACCGCGACGAGCTCGGCGGGGTTCGACGATGGGCCATCGGTTTCGCCATTCCGAGTCTGCTGGGCGGAGCAGTTGGCGCTTGGCTTCTCATTCGAACGCCGCCTTCGCGTTTCGCCGCGCTGGTACCCTGGCTCGTGTTCGCCGCCACAGGGCTTTTCGTAGCGCAGCGACCCGTCATGAACTGGGTCCGGAAGCGTCGCGAATCTTCAAATGAGCACGACAACATCGCGACAGCAGAGCGCACAGATGCCGACCGTACCAGCGGATTCCCGTCAATCGCTGTGCTCTGCGCGCAGTTCGTGCTCGGGATCTACGGCGGCTACTTCGGCGCTGGCGCCGGCATCCTCATGCTCGCCGTCCTCGGCTTCATCGGCTTGAGCAACATCCACCGAATGAACGGCCTAAAGAACTGGGGCGGCCTCTGCATGAACTTCGTCGCCGCATCGATGTTCGCCGTCAGCGGCTTGGTGCGGTGGCCCGTCGCCCTGGCCATGGCCGTTGCGTCGATCACCGGCGGCTACGTTGGGTCGCGGACCGCGCAGCGCGTGCCTCAGCAATACATCCGCGCAACTGTGGTGTTCATCGGTCTGGCCGGCGGGACCTGGCTCTTCATCAAATCCCACTAAAAATTCTACGAATCGACCGCCGATCGGTCAGTGCGGCGTGCTGTGGCCCGCTGACCGCGTCGGCTCCGGAAGCTGCGCAGCCGGCGACCGCTCGGCGAGAATCCGCGCCGTGAACCGTTGCGCCTCGGAAATCCGCTCGACTTCCACAGCCATCGTCTCGATCGACCCGTCGAGCTGCGCAATCCGCTCGGCAATGTTGTCGAGGCGGCTCAACAATTCGTTCGACACCTGCCGGCTGGCGCCACGCCGCGAGAGCCAAGTGTTGAGAAGGCCCGTCAGACAACCAATCGCGACGATCGCCGTCACGGCCGAAAACACGGTGTTCACTATCGCGACTTTGTCCACTGCAACTCCTTCTGCTAAAGTGCCGTTTCGTACGATCTGACAGTCTTACGAGCGAGACCCAGTCATGGGTTTCGCCGATCGGCACATCGAGCGGACCGGGCAGCGGTCGCAGTGAGCTATTCGCGCGGTGCACACCAGCGCGCCGAGCTCCATGAGGGCCTGATTGTGCGTCCAGGTCGCCCGTCCCGTTCGCGGCAAAATCGACTCGGCAATGCTCCACACGACGCGCTGCCCCTTGGTCGATTTGACGTTCGCCGTCGGCGCGAACACTCGCTTGAGCACGCGGGCGACGTTGGTGTCGACCAACGCGGCGCGCCGCTCGTACGCGAATGACGAGACGGCGCCGGCCGTGTACGCGCCCACGCCCGGCAGTGCGCGAAGCGCTGCGGTGTCGGCAGGAATCATCTCGTGCGGCGCAGCGCCGCCCTTGGTGACCTCCGTCGCGAGACGATGGAGATTCCGCGCCCTCGCGTAGTAGCCAAGACCCTCCCACGCTTCCATGACCCGCGCCGGCTTGGCGCGCGCAACGTCGGCAAGCGTCGGGAACGTGGTGAGAAACTCGTCGTAGCGCGTGACGACACGCGAAACCTGCGTCTGCTGCAGCATGAGCTCGGACACCAACACTCGGTACGCATCGCGGGTGCGGCGCCAGGGCAAGTCGCGCGCGTTGCGGCGATACCACGACCGCAGCTTGCGGCCAAAGTTTCGGCTGACGGCAGGATCGATTGCGCGACGCGCCGTACCTCTAGTTTGCGTTGCTCGCGGCATCCGACCAATCTACGCGCGTGCAGAAAACTTTCCGAATGCGATCGTGGACGCTCGTCGCGCTATGTGCGCTGGCGCTGATGCTCTTGGCGCCGCAGGCGGCGACCGCCGCGACCACATCCGTCGCGAGTCCATCCGCCCTGGACCAAACCGTTGGCCCGCAAACGCCGGCTACTCCCAGCCAGCCGGGCGCGACGATCGAGATTCATCGCGGATCTCGCTCGAACGCGATCGTCAATCCGCGCGACACGACGTTTGTGTCCAGCGGACTTCGGTGGGCGGAGCTCGTGGCGCTGCTCACGTTGGTGGGCGTCGTCGTGTATCGGCTGTTCATCCAACACGATGCCGAGTTGCCGGCGCCTGTCGCCGCGGAGAGCACAGCTCGCGCGAGACGCGTGGCGCTCGCCGCGCTCGGACTCTTCTTCGTCGCCACGATCACGCGCGTCGCGGCCGAAGTCGGAACGGTGGCGTCGCCGAGTGGGCGGTTGAATGAGATTCTCTCGATCGTTCGCGATACCGGTTGGGGCCATGGATGGCTCGTCGGCATTGTCGGCGCGTTGCTCATGGTGTCGGGGATCGTAGCCGGCCGTGGATCGTTCGCGGGATGGATCATTGCCGGCCTCGGTGTTGCCGCGATGGCCACATCGGAAGCGCTCACTGGTCACGCGGGCGCATCGCCTCAACGTTTGCCGCTCGCCGTCTCCATCGACGTCGCGCACGTACTCGGCGCCGGCGCATGGCTTGGTGGTCTGGTGGCGGTGATGCTGTGCGGCATGCCGGCGATCCAGTCGTTGAGCGAGAAGGAACGTCCGCGCGCCGGCTCGAAACTGGTGGGCGCGTATCATCGTGCAGCAGTGGACAGCGTGACGGTGGTGGTCGTGACCGGACTCGTTGCGGCGTGGCTGCGACTCGGAACCATTTCCGCGCTGTGGAACACGCCGTACGGCACCATGCTGGGCCGGAAAGTCGTGTTCGTACTGCTGTTGCTCGGGTTGATGCTCTATCACTGGCGATTGGCCGTGACGCCCGAGTGGACCGCGGACACTAAATTCCAATTTCAGCGCAGCGCGGCGCTCGAGCTGTTGGTCGGTGGCGCCGTCGTCGCCGTTACTGCGCTGTTGATCGGTATGACGTTTCCCACGCTCTGACGAACGGACTCATGAGCCAGACGACTTCTGTAGCCACCGATTGGCCGATCACCTTCGACGACGTGCGCGCCGCGCGCGAACGCATTGCGCCGTACGTGCAGCCCACGCCGTTGCGCGCGTATCCGCAACTCGGCGAGCTTGCCGGGAGTGGCATGCAGATCTTTGCCAAACACGAGAATCACCAGCCGACGAATTCATTCAAGATTCGTAATGGGCTCTCGTTCATGACGGCGCTCACGCCAGAGGAGCGCGCGCGTGGTGTCGTCGCGGCGTCCACGGGCAATCACGGACAGGGAATCGCGTTTGGCGGCAGCCTGCTTGGTGTCTCGACCACAATCTGTGTGCCGGCGGGGAACAACCCCGAGAAGAACGCCGCGATGCGCGCGCTTGGGGGAACTGTGGTGGAAGAAGGCCGCGACTACGACGAAGCGGTGCACGTGATGCAGCGTTTAGCGAGCGAACAGGGGAAGGTCGTCGCGCATTCGACGAACGATCCGCGCATCATCGCCGGGGCCGGCACGATGACGTTGGAGATACTCGAGCAGCAACCGAGCCTCGACGCTATCGTCATCGCGATTGGCGGCGGATCGCAAGCGGTCGGTGCGCTCACCGTCGCCCGCGAGGTTGCGCCAAATGTTGAGGTATTCGGCGTGCAGGCCGCCGGTGCGTCAGCGATTCACGATTCCTGGCATGTCGGCAAGCGTCTCACGACGTCGCAGGTCGACACATTTGCCGAGGGTGTCGCGACGCGCTCGACGTACGATCTGACGTTCCCCGCACTCAAGGCCGGTCTCGCCGGGTTCGTCACGGTGACCGATGCCGAAATCGCGACGAGTCTCCGGACGATTCTGTCCGTGACGCACAATCTCGTGGAGGGCGCCGGCGCGATGGGCTTCGCGGGTCTCGCCAAGCTGCGCGATCGTCTCGCCGGCAAGCGCGTGGCGATCGTATTTTGCGGTGGCAACATCGACAGCAGCACGTTGCTGCGAATTTTGTCGAAGCAGATCTGACGCGCGCGGTTACGGCGTCTTTTTCGTCGCGACGTTCGCGTCGATCGTCAGCGTGACGTGGTTCCAGGTTTCCGAAACGCTAAACGTGCCTTGCCAGATCGTGGCGAAGTCGAAGCCGGAAGCCGCCGGCAGCGAATCGAGCGCGAAACTGCCCCCGCTCGACACCCAGACGGGCAGCGTCGCGCTTTTCTTTGTCGCGGTCGCGACTGCGGTCGCGACCGATACCAGATCTTGAATGTTCGGTTTGGTCGCGTAGACGCCGGGTCGATATCGGCCGTTGCGCGACACGCTGCCGATCCACGCTCGTACGTAGTCCAGCAGCGCGGGAGTGATGGTCGTGACCTGCTCGACATCGAGGAACACGGCGCTTCCAGGAGGAAAGCCATCGGCGCGCATTTTCGCAATTGCATCCGCGGCCTCCGTCGCGCCCTGAGTCGTAGACAGCAGCGTGGACGAGCAAATGATCGGCGTCGTGGGCGCGTTGGCTGCGGGCGGGCGCGTCGACGGCATCTGCGAGAAGTCCTGCTGTCCGACGTAGATCGCCGCGACGCCCCAGCCCATGCGAGTGAGCGTCGCATACTTGCCGGCGAACGAGCTGTCGCGATGACACGGTGCCGCGAGGTAGTAGCCCACCCACTGGTACGGCGAGGATGGATGGAGCCACGCGCGCATGACCGAGTCGCCCGGATAGGCGCGCGTGTCGAATCCGGGAACCGGCGCTTGGGCGCGCGCGGTACATGCCACTGTCATCCCGAGGAGCAACGCGACGAGGGATCTTCTTCTGCGCCAATTATCGCGTGCGGTAGGATAGATCCCTCGTCGCTGCGCTCCTCGGGATGACAAACTAGCTGACCTTTTTCGTCTTACGCTTGAGGAAGTCCATGAGAATGAACTGACCGAGCGTCATCGTCGACGTGAAGTACGCCTTGCCGCGACTGATCTGCGACACGCGCTTCACGAACTCCACGAGCGTGCGGTCGCGCGCGAGCATGAACGTGTTGATCATGATGCCGGAGCGGCGGCATTGCGCCACTTCCTTGATCGTCTCCGCGATGACCGTCGTGTCGAGCCCGAACGAGTTCTTGTAGATCTGCCCGTTGGGCATCGTCAGCGCGCTCGGCTTGCCGTCGGTGATCATGATGATCTGGCGCATGTCTTTCTTCTGCGCCAAGAGCAAACGACGCGCGAGCTTCAGGCCTTCGGCGGTATTGGTGTGATACGGCCCCACCTGCGCCGTCGCCAACGTCGCCAACGGAATCTCCTCGGCCGAGTCGTGGAAGAGCACGACCTTGAGCGTGTCGCCGGGAAACTGCGTGCGAATGAGATGTGTGAGCGCGAGCGCCACTTTCTTCGCCGGCGTGAAGCGATCTTCGCCGTAGAGGATCATGGAGTGCGAGCAATCCAGCATCAGCACCGTCGCGCACGACGACCGATACTCGGCTTGGCGCACCATCAAGTCGCTGTAGTCCAAGTCCATCGGCACGGTGATGTCGCCCGTGCGCATCATGGAGTTCTTTAGAGTTTCATTAACATCGATGTTCAAGACGTCGCCGAACTCGTACGGCTTGCTCCAGCCGTCGGACTCGATGCCCGTCGCGAGATACGCGGTGTCGTGGCTGCCGAAACTCGATTTCCCGAGCGATCCGAGGAGATTTCGTAAAGTCTTATAGCCGAGGAAGTCGATGCCTTTCTCGGTGAGGTTGAACTTGACGTCGCGTGCGGCCGCCTTGGCCATGCTACCCGGCCCAGTGACTGGCTGGTGCCCGGCCGGCATCTGCGGCGCGTTCTCGAGGTTGAGGTATCCCTCTTCCATGAGTCGCTGCACGAGATCGTCGAGCAGTTTCGCGAGCTTGGCTTGACCTTCCTCGTCGTCGCCGCCGCGGAGTGCCTCGAGCATTTCGGGCGTGAACTGTCCGCTCTCCATGAGCGCGTCGAGAATGGCCTGCTTCAGTGCATCGAGCGACCGATCGCCCTCGTCGCCGTCCATGCCATAGTACTCGCTGGCGCCGCCGGCGAAGCCCGACTGCAGCAGGAAGTCGGCAAGCTTGTCGAGCAGCGACTGCAGATCGACTGCGTCGGCGAGCTCGGCGCTGAACTTCGTGTAGGTATGGAACCGCATGGCTGGCCTCCCTCCAGGAAAGGATACTCAGGGGGGCGGGCAGCCGCGAGGGATTAGCGAATCAGTCGGCGCGTAGCGCGATCACGGGACTCACGCGTGCGGCGCGCCAACCTGGCAACGCACACGCGATCAGCCCGAGCGCACCGAGGCTCGCTGCGGCTCCAATCAGCGTGCTCACGTCGTACGGCGACACGCCGAACAGCAACGACGCCAGGAAGCGTCCAAGAAGCAGTGAAGTCGCGACGCCCAGTCCAACGCCGACGGCCAACACGCGAACACCTTCCCCAACCACGAGATCGAGAATGTCCGACGTCTGCGCACCCAGGGCGACGCGAATGCCCATCTCGTTGGTGCGTTGCGACACGCCGTACGCCACGATGCTGTAGATGCCGATGCCTGCGACAGCGAGGGCGAGAATGCCGAACGCGGTGAACAGCGTGGCGCCGAGCCGCCATGGGCGAAGCTGCGGCTCGAGGATGTCAGCCATTCGACGCACTCGTGCGGCGTCGACGCCGGGAATGGCTTGCGCCAAGATTCGCGTGGCCTCGCGATCGACGGCATCGGCTCGACCGGGTTGCGTGCGAATGATCAGATTCGTAGGAGGCCAGTCCGCCCCCTCGAGCGGAACGAAATATTGTTGAACCGGCTGCTCGATGATGCCGAGTCGGTGAACATCGCCCGCAATACCCACGACGGTAGAGCACGGATTGGATCGCGTACCGAGAATGAGGCATTTGCCGAGTGCTGATGTGCCGGGCCAGAACACCTGAGCCATTGTCTTCGTAACGATCACGGCGCCGCCGGGCCCAGCGGCATCAGAGTTATCGAATGATCGACCGGCGAGAATTGGGATGCCCACGGTCCGAAAGTAGTTCGGAGATACCACGTTGTACGAGGGACGAGGATCAGGGGCAAACGCTGGCAGTGAGTCGCGATCCGGAAGTCTGATTTGTTGCGATGCCCAACCGCCGATCGGCGACGTCGCCGCGTACGCTACCGCCTCGACGCCATCCAGTACTGAGAGGCGTGCTGCCGCCGCTGGCACACCCGCAGCGAGTTCCGCGGAATGGTCCGCAGCGGTCACGAACGTCGGCGTCACGACCGTCAGGTTGTCCGTTCGATAACCGACGCTTATCGACTTGACGTTATCGAGACTGCGCAGATAGAGGCCAGCGCCCGAAAGCAATAGAACGCAGAGCGCTGTTTGAACGATCAGCAGCATCGAGCGCAACCGCGAACGCCGGTATGCACCTTCGCGACTCCCAGCTTTCAATGAATCAGAGAGATTAGAACGCGTGCCGTGAAGCGCAGGTGCAGCGCCTGCGCCAACGCCGATCAACAGACTGAGTCCCAACAGAAAGAGCATGGTGTGTCCGTCGAGGGCGCTCGTCGCCCAGTGGACGTCCGGCAGCATCAAGCGCCGAAGCGCGTGACCGGTCCACAGTGCGACGACGAGAGCCGCCGCGCCGCCGAGCAGCGACAGCAGCGTACTCTCGATCGCGACCTGCTCGTACAGCCGTGCTTGCGATGCGCCGAGCGCTCGGCGCACGGAGATCTCTCGCCCCCGGCGCGAAGCACGAAGTAACAGCAGGTTCGTGACATTGGCGCAGGCGATGATGAGTACGATCATCGCGATCCACGAGATGCGCGTCGCGACCGTCACTTCCTCAGCCGGCTTCGCGGGTCCGTTCGCTTCGGTGATCGGTCCGAAGACGATCTTTGACGTCGAATCGTACGCCGCTCCCTGGAGATGCACGGCGCGCAGCGCCACGGTGCCAGCTCCGGCAAAGCGAGGCTCTTCGTTTGGCTGATCGATCCTGGCGATCACCTTGAAGGAACTGTGAAACGTCTCGTACCAAGGCAGTCCCGTTGTGATCGAGCTCTCGTGCATGTTGGCAGGGACCCAAATGTCGACGAGGTCGAGGTCAATCCCCGCGAAGTGCTCAGGAGCTACCCCGACGATGGTCACCGGCCGGTGATCGACGCTGATCGATCGACCCAGCACGTGTGCATCGGCGCCGAATGTTCGACGCCAGAACGCGTCGCTGATCACCGCAACGGGTGTCGGCGTTTCGATGCTATCCTCGTCGCCGACGAAGAAGCGGCCCAGTCGCGGACGAACGCCAAGGATCGTGAAGTAACTTGCCGTCACCTCGGATTCGCGCGCCGGTACGTGGCTCGTGCCGTCGATGATCGAAACGGAGTCACTCGCCGAGAATGCAGCAAGCTGCACCGGAGCTGCGACCGTCATGAGCGCCCGGTAATGCGGATAGGTGAAGTGGGGGTACGCCTCTCGCCCGCCGGGTTCGCGCGGCCGCGACTGATCCTCGTAGACACGGCGGATGTTCCCCGGCGCGACCACTCCTTCAGGTGCGCGCCGGAAGACTTGATCGAGCATCGTGTACATCGCGGCGTTCACGCCAAAGCCCAGCGCAAGCGTGACGATGACCGTGGCTGTAAACCCGGGTGCGCGCGCCAATCCACGAACGGCGTACTTCGCATCCTGACGAATCCGATCGATCCATCGCAGAAGCGTCATTCCACGCACCTCCTCGCGATAGTACGTGACATTGCCGAACGCCTGCCGTGCCTCGAGCTCGCGTCGGGCAGCGTCCTCGCGTGAACGGGCCAGCGCTTCCAGCTCGAGGTGAAAGTGGAGCTCTCGTTCGGTGTCGCGCATGTAGGCTTCACGTCGCAGCAGGACGTGAAGCCGGTGCCTGATCCCGTGAATTACCGACATTTGCGGCGACTCACGCCCGCCCCATGATGCGCGCGATCGCGCCCGCCACCCGATCGTACTCGCTCGCTTTTTCTTTGAGCTGTGCGCGTCCCGATTTAGTAATCGTGTAGTACCGCGCCTGACGCTTCGTCGGCGACTCGCCCCACTCGGCCGTTGCCCACCCTTTGTTGAGCACGCGCTCGAGCGCCGGGTAGAGCGATCCCTGCTCGACTTGGAGCACGCCGTCGGACAGCCGCGCGATGTGCTGCGCGATCGCATATCCGTGCAGCGAGCCGAGCGTGAGGGTGCGGAGAATCAACATCTCCAGCGTCCCGGCGAGAACGTCGCTTCTGGGTTTTGGATCTCGAGGCATCGGCCCTATAGGTAGATAGTCACCATATGACGACTATCTACCTATACGACCTCTGATGCTATCCGTCAAGCCGAAGCGGCGGACTCGAATCTAAGATTAGAACCCGAAGAAGAACCGCCCCTTGTAACCCGGCGTCGTCACCATGTCGCGAATTGGCGCTGGCAGCAACCGAATCTGTCCCGGCGTCAACAATCCTTTGATGAACGGCGACTCGGCGTAGACCACGTTCCACATGTCGTCGGATGTCTTCGTCGTCCGTGCGAGTGCCGTCTTCACGTCGTAGTCGGAGGGAAGGGCGACGAGATACCCCGCGAGCGACCCGTAAATGCTGTCCGCCTTCGCCTGCAAGATCTTCTGTTGCGCTAGCATCTTCTCCATCTGCGCCTGATTCAGCGCGAGCGAATCGGCGTAGTGCAGCATCACCATGTACACGTCGGAGAAGCCGGTTTTCATGTACCGATTCTTGATCGTGTCGGCTGTCGCACGCGTGCCGGCGAGCGGCGGCTTGATCCGCAGATTCAAATCGAGCGCTTGCTCCTGCGAGGAACGGCCATAGTCGAGGCGCACGTCGAGCGTCAGGCGAAACGGCGTACGGAACGTGCTCGCCGAAGGACTCGTCGCGCCGAAGCGCGGATTCACCGCGTAGACGAATTGCTGCGTCGACGGATCGAAGCCACGGACTTGATAGAGCGTTCCGTCAATCAACGGCGCGCTGCCCCAGCCGTGCAGTTTGCTGCTTCCATGCAAAAGCTGATCGAGACCTCCGAGCGGGTTGGCAATGTTGAGCGACGCCTGCATGCGGCGGTTCGTGCCGGGTACGTACGGGACGAACACGCTCGCGTTCATCGTTGCCGTCCATGGACCGACGCAGCTGTTGCGGCTGGCGAGCGTGCCGAGCTGGCTCGCGATGCAGGTCTTCGCCGACCCGGATCCGGTGGCAAGCAGATCCTTGATTCCGCGAGCGACCGCCGTGTCGGCACGCGCGGGATTGAAGATGAACGCGCGATCGTTGAGCCATCCGTCACCGTTGACATCACCAGCAACTGTCGGCGTGTACCGTTGGCCCGACATCACGCGGCCGGCCCACGTCAGTCCGACCTTGCCTTGGAAGAACAGGTGGGCGGCTTGCAGCGTGAAGTTGTGGCGCGGCGTAAATGCCGACGGCGCCCACTCCACGAGACGGGGATCCGTACTCGTGCTCTGGTCGAAACCGCGCGCTTGCGAACGAGCGTCGATGTAGCTGTACCCAAGCGTGACGAGTCCCCAACGGAACGGGACATTCGGAATCGCATATACCGTGATTTGTCGCGTCGCACCTCGGAGATCGGACACGCGGTCGATTACCTGTCCGAAGTTCGGCGACATGCGCGAATAGACTGGTGATACGCTGCCAGTGGCCGCCACTATGCTAGTCGCCGGCACGAACACCGGCCGACCACCTTCATTGTTCAGCGCGAACTGCCGCGCGCCGGCGAAATTCAGATCGACGTTGCCCGCCTGATCGAGGTTCCACGAATAGGTGCCGTCGACCGCGATGTAGTTGCCGAACAGCGTATTCGTCCATCCAAGCGTCGCCCGCCACGCACGACTCGGCGAATACGACGGGTCGACGAGCACGGCACTCGGCACCGTGTCCGCGAAGGCCGCACCGCCGTCGGCACACGTAGACGGGACCGATGATGGATCCGTCATGTACGCCGCCCAGTTGGGTGTCGGCGACGCGGGGCCAACGCACGACAGCCGTTCGGTGCTGCCCGGAAGTCCGGTCGAACCAATCGCGTCGGCGAGCAGCGTCGACGGCAGGAAATTCCTGAACTCGCCTACGCCTCCGCGAATTTGGTAGCCGCCGCGATAGGTGCTTCCCATGCTGCCGCCAAAAATCGACATGCCCCGTTGCGCGTGCGGAAACCAGTTGAATCCGAGTCGCGGGCTCAGCGCAACCGAGTTTGGTGCGGCATTGTTTGGAATTCCAAAGGTGGTAGCGAGCCGTCGATTGAGCGTTGGCACGCCGGTAAACGAATTCGCGTCCACGCGCGCGCCACCGGCGAGCGTCAACTTCGGGATCGTCCAGCTCCCGCCGAGCGCGCCGGCGCCCGTCCATTCGCCGCCGGAGCGGTCCGGGACATTGAGCGTTCTAGAAAAACTGCTCGGGGCGTTATTCGCCAAGTCGGACAGCGACGCGAAGTTGAACGCGCCGAGCCGATTGGCGGCGAGGGACTGGTCGAAATGCTCGTAACGCGACTGGAAATACAGCTTGCCGGGCAGCGACGACTGATGGTCGACGAGGAAATTGGTTTGGTTCGTCGCTTCCCACGACAACACGCGATTGTCGCGCGCGAGCCCGCTGTTGCCGCCAAAGTTGAGCGAGCCGATCGTCGGTACGTCCGCGCCGAGCGACGACGCGATGAGCACGTTGCCGCTCGGCAGCGTCAGATACGGTGATCCGCGCGTGTCGCGGTACGACAAACCGGTGGCTGTCTCGTTGATGTAGTCGCCGAAGGCGCCGAAATACGTTGAATAGAGTGCCTGCGCGAACGCGCCGCCGGTCGTCGTCTTGCCGGTGTAGGCCGGTAACGTGGTGGGCGCGAGTGATGGCGCGGCCGATTCGAGATAGTTGCCGCCCACGATCAAACTATAAATCGGCGCCGGAGCGTTGTTGCCCGCCGGGTTTGGTACGGCACGATCGAACCGCTCCAGAAAGAGCGCCGAGGTAGTGGTGCGCTCGGAGGGAATCCCGCCGGCCGTTAATGGAATGTGGTCCCCTCCGAGAATCTGGGTGAGTCGGAGCGCTGAATCGGCGGAGATGCCGGCGTGGGCGAGCGCGTCGGCGTCGAGGTCGAGCAGTGACGAGACGGGAGCGGTCTGTCGCGATGCCTGAATGCTGTAGTTATAAAAATACTTATCGAGCGAGAATGCGCCTGAGCGCGTATCGCTCGCCTGAATGTTCGTGAACTTCTGGCCGAAACGCGCGGCGGTTGGATCGGTCGCTTGCAGCGCCGGATCGTCGACGGTCAGGTGCGCTGCATGCTGCGTGATGTTGGTGCCGCGCGCGACAGTGGCTTGCGTCAGTGCGCCACTGAAACCGCCGAGCGTCGGATCCCACGGCGAGAGCAGAAAGTTCGTAGTGGTCTTCAGATCCTTCGGGACGGCGCCACCGGTGAACGTCATTCCGTTGAGCGTGGTCATGTTCGCGTCCGATCCCATCCCGAACGCGGAGACGCCGTTGGAACTGACCGCCAAACCTGGAATGAGCGCGGCCATTGCGTCGAAGTTGCCTTGAAGCTCGGGCGGCAACGAATTGGTCACGCCGTCGAACACTTTGCTGTTGCCATCCGTGCCGGCCCCATTGTTGTCGCCGCCGAGGCCGCGAGTGGGGCGCGGGCGTCTGGCCTGAACTTGTACCGCGGCCACGGTCGTCACCGCCGAAGCGAGCTTGGCGTTGACCACGGCGATGGAGTCACCGGCCGCCATCGTCACCCGCTGGCGAAACGGCTTTCGCCCAACCGCGCCGATGTAAAGCAGATATTCACCGGTCGCGTTGACGATCGTGACGCGATAGGCGCCAGTCGAGTCCGATTTGCCGCTGACGGTTTCAGCGCTCGGTGCGATGGTGACGAAGATGTCGGCGTCGCGAATCGGGGCACCGCTGTCGGTCGTCACGCGGCCAACGATGGCCTGTGGACGTTGTTGGCCGCGTGCGAGCGTTGGAACGGCGAGCAGGAAGAGGGAAGCAGCGCTGCACGAGCGAACCCAGGAAAGTCGTTCGAACAACGCCCGGATGAAGGTCATCGGCGGCCGATAGTAGAATTTTGAAATAGGACGACCGCCTACCTAAACGCCGCCGGGCATCGGTCGTCAAGATGATGTTTGTGCCTATCCGAAACCGGCGATGGTTACGAGTCGCTTACTATTAGAACGATGCCCGCATCGCTCAACCCATTTCAGACTCTCCTTCGCCACCGGAACTTTCGCCTTTTCTGGTCCGGCCAGACGCTGTCGCTCATCGGCACCTGGATGCAGGTCATGGCCCAGGGCTGGGTTGCATTAGAGCTCTCCAACAGCGCGTTCATCGTGGGGCTCGTGACGGCCGCGCAGTCATTTCCGGTCCTGCTCTTTTCGCTCCACGCCGGCGCCTTCGTCGACCGAGCCAACAAGCTCAAGGTCGTCGTCATCGGACAAGCGCTGTTCGGCATCCAGGCCGCGGCGCTCTGGTGGTTCATGTGGTCGGGCCACATGACGATTGGCGTGCTCCTCGCGCTGGCCACGGTCAACGGCTTGATCAACGCCGTCGAGATTCCCGCGCGCCAATCGCTCGTCATCGAGTTGGTCGGGCGGGAAGACTTGCCGGCCGCCATCGCGCTCAATTCCAGCGGTTTCAACCTCGCCCGCATCGTTGGGCCGAGCATTGGCGCGATCGTCATCGCCAAGCTCGGGCTGTCATGGTGCTTCGGCGTCAACGCGCTGAGTTACATCGCGGTGCTCGGTGGACTGATGCTCATTCGTCTGCCGGCGTGGATTCCGCCCGAGGTCATCGCAACACCGATAGAAGGCATTCGCGAGGGCGTTCGCTACATGCGCGAGACACCATCCATCTCGGCCCTCATGAAAATCGTCACCGTGTACTCGGTGTTCGGCGTACCCTATCTCACGCTCATGCCCGTCATGGCGCGCGACCGCATGGGACTCGGCGCCGACGGCTACGGTGCGCTGCTCGCGTGCGTCGGCATCGGCGGATTGGCTGGTGCCCTCGGGTTGGCTGCTGTCGCAGATCGATTGCCGCGCGGACAGTTGCTGCGCATCACGACCTATGCGTTCGCCGTGCTGCTCCTGATCTTTTCATTCGTTCGGAGGCCGGTGGTCGCCTATCCCATGCTGCTCGCCGTCGGCTTCATGATGATCGTCACGAGCGCACTGGCCAATTCGACGCTGCAGCATCTTGTGCCCAACGAGTTGCGCGGACGCATGATGGCCGCCTACTCGTTCGTGGTTGTCGGGCTCTCGGCGGTCGTCGGCTCGCTCGTCGCCGGCAGCGTCGCGCATTTGATCGGTGTGTCGTGGGCAATTGGTGGCGGCGCCGCGATCATGCTGGTCTATTCATACTGGGTGTTCGAACGACGACCCGAGCTGCGCGCGGTGTAGCCGTGTAACGCGAATTCACCGGCCCTAATCAAGCCCGATGTACTCGACTTGTCTGTTCTGTCATTCCAATCTCGGAACGAACGAGTCGATTGAGCACTTTCCGATCGGGCGGCGCCTCGTATTCGACGCCGCGCGCGGCCGACTCTGGGTCGTATGCCGGAAGTGTGAACGCTGGAACCTCTCGCCCATCGAAGAGCGGTGGGAGGCGATTGAGGAGAGCGAGCGACTGTTCCGATCGCGGAAGCTGCGTGCGCAGACGGACAACATCGGGCTTGCGAAGGTTGGTGATGGAACGGAGCTGATTCGCATCGGCAACCCGTTGAGACCGGAGTTCGCAGCGTGGCGCTACGGCGCCGTGTTTCGCCAGCGGCTGCAGCGCCGCTCCATGACTGTCGTCGTCGCTGGATCGATACTCGGTGCGGGCGCGCTGGCACTGTCTGGAGCTTCGGCGGCAGCGTGGGAGATGGGAATCGTTCCGCCCTTACTCCTGCCGCTCTTTCACGTCGGCATACTCGGCATTTCGTTGCGCAACAACCTGCGCGGGACACGGGTTGTCGGGGAGCATGGGAAGCCACTTCGCGTCACGCGCGCCAACCTGAATCACTCGCGGCTCGCGCTCGCCGGCGCCGACCAACTGACCTTTCACCTGCAGCACAGTATTGGCTGCGAGGACCTTCAGGGCGATCGCGCCGTGCGCGCCGCGTCGACCATTCTCGCAGCGATCAACCGCGGCGGTGCGAGCACGGGCGCAGTGCGCGGCGCGACGACGCTGATTGCCGACGCGGGAGATCCGATGCGTGCGATCGCTCTCGTGGCGGCCGGCGCTGCAACCCGGTCGGGCGACTTCGAGGAGCGCGCGGCGGCATTCGCGCGCGGGCCTCGGGGCCGCACCTTAGGCGAGGCAGTGCAAAGCCAGCTCGAGCTGCAAGAGCGCGTCCGCGGGCCGTTCAGCACCTGGCAGCCCGGAAACCCTGGGGCACTCTTCCGGCTCCCGCGCGTGCAACGCCTCGCTCTCGAGATGGCGCTTCACGAGTCGAGCGAACAGCACGCGCTCGATGAGGAGCTCGCATCGCTCGAGCGGGCGTGGCGAGAAGCCGAAGAGATCGCGTCGATCTCCGACGCCTTGCTCCTCTCGACTCATACGAGCGAGAGACTTACGGAGCTCAAGGAGCTCAAGGAGCAGACGAAGGACTGATCGCTCCGAACTGCCGCCGCGCCGCGTCGAGCACCTGCTCGGCCGCGCCGTCCAGACCGAGCCACGCCGTGTTCAAGCAGAGATGATAGTTCTCGACCGCCAGCCAGTTGCGGTTCCAATGCCGCTTTACATACTGCTCGCGCTGCTTGTTCATCTCCGACACGCGATGGTCCGCCTCAGCCTCGTTGACGCCGGACTTCGTCATCTCATACTGGCGTAGCGCTGACTTTGGCGCGAAACAGAAGACGTGCAGCGTGTCCTGCCTCTCCGCGAGCAACGACTGAGCACCGCGACCAACGAACACCGCAGGACCCGCTTGCACCGCTTCTTCAATTACGCGGCGGGTTACGGCGACGATGCGCTCCTCCGTCGTCTCAATCGGACCGGCGGGAACGGGCGGCATCATCTCCGGCGATCCCAGTGACAGCGCCGCCGCGAGCCGCTCGACCATCGATGGAACGCGCTCGTCTTGCGCCGTCACTTCCGCGCGGCTCAACCCCGACCGCGCCGCAATCTGGTCGACGAGCTCATTGTCGAACAACGACCACCCGAGTGCACTCGCGACGCGCTCCGCGACCTCGGACCCGCCCGATCCGTACATGCGGGAAATCGTGATGACTGGCATGGGCGCGTTAGGCGCGCAATTCGTTTGACGCCGTACGCCGCGTTGCACTCGATAACGGCCGACGCCGCACATGTTCCACGACATCGAACCCGAGCGAGCTCCACGCGCTTCCGGCGACGTCGGACGAGTTGACGTTGTGCAGACGCATCTCGCCTAGGCCGCGCGCTTCGCACCACTGCTCGGCGGCGCGCATCAGTTCGCGCAGAACGCCGTGTCGCCGCTCCGCCGGCCGCACGTACACCGACGACACGTAGCAGTATCGCTCGGGATAGAGCAGGGGAGAGCCGCCGGCGTCGACGCACCGCAGCAACCCGATGATACGATTCCCGCGCTCCGCCACGAAAATCACTTCGTTCGGCGACACGAGCTGCACCTGATAGAGCTCGTATGCGCGTTCTTCCGCGTCCTCGCGAAGATTGCCGTACAATGGATGGTCGCCGTACTCACGGAGCAGCGCGAGACGCAGCTCGACGATCACACGCAGATCGCCGAGTTGCGCTGGCCGGACCGTGACTGGCTGCGTCACGACATTCCACCGCCGAACAGGTCTTGATTCGGGCCGCGCCGCCGCGGCTCCGGCGTCGCGCGTCCATACTCGCCGACGTCGGAACGAGAAATCTTTCGACGTGCCACCAGCGCTTCGAGTACGAGTTCACACGCGGCGACTGACGTGCTCGGATCGTCTTCGGGCGCCAGGCCGACGTGGTGGATGATGCGCAACAGATCCGGTACCGCCTCGAAACCGGTGATCGCAATATCGGCGCGCGCTTCGTCGGCTATCTGCAGCGCGCCGCCTTCGTCGAACCACATGATGACGTCGTCGACGTTCACGCCGCCCGCGCGTTCCTCGAACGTTGCATCGGCGGCGCGCCGAATCAGCTCGCGCGCGATGGCCGGACCGCCCACGAGCTCACCCTCGTACTCGAGCTCGATCTTGCCGGTGATCGCCGGCAACGCCGCGTAGATGTCGGAGATGCGCGGCACGATCTCCGAGTCGCCCGAGATGATCGCCCGCCGTTCAGCGTTCGACACGACATTTTCCGTCACCGTGATCGGCATGCGTTGCGATACGCCCGACCGCTTGTCGATGCGCCGGTCGCTGCGCGCCTCGAACGCGATGCGCTCGATCACCTCGGCCACGAAGTCCGGCATGCGCACTTCGCGGTCGCGCTGAAGCCACGCTTCCTGCCGCGTGATCTCCATTCCGAGATCGACGCTCGCCGGATAGTGCGTCGTGATCTCGCTGCCGATGCGATCCTTGAGCGGCGTGATGATCTTGCCGCGCGCCGTGTAGTCCTCAGGGTTCGCCGTGAAGCAGAGCTGAATGTCGAGCGGCAGGCGCACGGGATAACCTTTGATCTGCACGTCGCCTTCCTGCATCACGTTGAACAGTCCGACTTGCACTTTGCCTGCGAGATCGGGCAGCTCGTTCATCGCGAAGATGCCGCGGTTCGCGCGCGGCAGCATTCCGTAGTGGATCGTGAGCTCGTCCGACAACATGTGTCCGCCGCGCGCGGCGCGAATCGGATCGAGATCGCCGATCAGATCGGCGATCGTCACGTCCGGCGTGGCGAGCTTTTCGACGAAGCGATTCTCGCGTCCCACCCACGCGATGGGCGTATCGTCGCCCGCTTCGGCAATCAGATTGCGACCGTACTTGGAGATCGGCGCGAACGGATTGTCGTTGATCTCGCTGCCGGCCACGATCGGCATGGCGTCGTCGAGCAGGCTGACCAGCGCGCGCAGGATGCGCGACTTCGCCTGTCCGCGCAGTCCGAGCAGAATGAAGTTGTGTCGCGACAGGAGCGCGTTGACGATCTGCGGCATGACGGTGTCCTCGTAGCCGAGCACACCTTCGAACAGCCGGCCGCGCAGGCACAGCCGGTCGAGAAGATTTTGGCGGATTTCCGCCTTGACTGAGCGGAAAGCTTTCTCGGGTGTTCCGTACGGCGAGCGCTTCAGCGCGCCGAGGGTTTCCGGATGAGACGATTGTGACACGTGTACCTCTGGCAGCGTTTCGATTCCTGCTGCAATGAAGATGCTTGTGCCGGTCCTTGGCAAGACTCAATCGGCCAGACCGACCTCGACGAGATTGTCGTAGAAGACTGGCCCGTGCCCCATGTCCGTCTCGCGCTGCGACGTCGTCTGGTTGGCGTTGGCACCGTCGGCGGTGAACTTGCTCCACCAGATGGATGGCGCCCAGACGACGCCCTGGCGAATCGTCTCTTCGACCCGCGCGACCGCGGTGAACGCGCCGCGATCGTTATGGATCACGACCCGCGCACCCACGCCAATCCCGCGGCGCTCGGCATCCACGGGATGCAGGAGACACTCGGGCTCCCGCGCGCCGCGGCGCAGTGAGTCGACATTGACGAAAGTAGAATTCAAGAACTGGTGTGCCGGCGAGGAAATCAGCGTCAGCGGATATCGCGCTGCCAGCTCCGGCGCCCGCTCTACGGACTCGTACGGTGGCGTGAACGCCGGCAACGGATCGAGGCCCATCTCCGCCATGCGGGCCGAGTAGAACTCGCATTTGCCGGATGGCGTCGGGAAGCCGCCGGTGGCGAACGGAAGAAACGGTTTCGGCACGTTCAACCGCATCCATCCATGCTCGGCGAGCTTCTCGAACGTCACGCCTTTCATCTTTTCGCTCGTCGAGGCGAGCGCTTGGCGGATCATCGTCAGATCGTCGTCACGCAATGCGGGATGGTCGAGGCCCATGCGCGCGGCGATTCGCCGGAAGATCTCGCTGTTCGGCAGCGCTTCGCCGATCGGTTCGATCGACGGCCGGTTGAGCGATACATAGTGATGTCCGTACGCGAGATGCAGATCCCAGTGCTCGAGCTGCGTCGTCGCGGGCAAAACGATATCGGCGTAGTCCGCGGTGTCGGTCTGAAAATGCTCGAGCACCACGGTGAACAGATCTTCTCGGGCGAGGCCGCGCAGCACCTCGTTGCGATCGGGCGCCACTGCCGCCGGATTCGAGTTGTAGACGACGAGCGCGCGTATCGGTGGACCGCCAACTCCGGCATCGGGCAGCGTAAGCGCTTCGCCGAGGCGGATCATGTTGATGGTGCGCGCAGGCGGAGACAACTCCGGCCGCTCTAACGCCGCCTTGTTGAACTGGAAGTTGGCGCTCGTCGAGAGCTGCACGCCGCCACCCGCTCGCTGCCAATGGCCGGCGAGCGCAGGGAGACACGCAATGGTGCGCACGGCCATTCCGCCGCCGGCATGACGCTGCAACCCGTAGTTCACGCGAATGAACGCGGCCTTCGATCGACCATACCGCTCGCCGAGCGACACGATCGTTTCCGCCGGCACGCCGGTAATCTCCGCGACGCGCTCCGGCGGGTACTCTGCCACGCGCGATCGCAGGTCGTCGAAGCCGAGCGTGTGTGCGGCGATGAACGCGGCGTCCTCGAGTCCGCGACCGAGCAGCACGTGCATCATGCCGAGCGCCAGTGCCGCATCGGTGCCAGGACGAATGCCGATCCACTCGTCGCATTGTGCTGCCGTCCGCGTGCGAATCGGATCGATTGCAATGATCGGCGCGCCGCGCTCACGCGCCTTGGCCACGAACGGCCAAAAATGCGGGTTGGCGGTGAGCGTATTCGTGCCCCACAACAGCACGAGATCGCTTTCCGGAACGCCCTCGGCGTCCGCGCCGATGTTGGCACCGACAGTCATGCGCATGCCGACGGTGCCGGCCATGGAGCAGATGGTGCGATCGAGATGCGATGCGCCGAGCAGATGGAAGAATCGCCGGTCCATCGACGAGCCCTGGATCATGCCCATCGTGCCGGCGTACGAGTAGGGCAGAATCGCTTGCGGTCCGTCGGCTGACGTACGGATTGCGTCGAGGCGACTGGCAATCTCGTCGAGGGCCGACTCCCAGCTACACGGCTCGAAGCGACCGGAGCCCTTTGGGCCTACGCGTCGCCGGGGCGAGAGGACGCGGTCAGGGTGATAGGTGCGCTCGAGATACCGATTGACCTTCGCGCAAAGAAATCCCTGCGTGAAAGGGTGGTCAGGATCGCCGGCGACGCGCACGGCCTTGCCCGACTCCACCGTGACGAGCATGGCGCAGGTGTCGGGGCAGTCATGCGGGCATGTGCCGCGCACGACCTGACTATCGGCGGCGTTGGGCAGGGGCGACACGAATTCACTCGTTGAAGGTGCCAAGGTATCAATCTGGCGAATGGCGAGCCAGTGGCATGTTAATCAAATATCAGGAACTCATTGTCCCCGACTCACTTGGCTCGTCCGGGCCGCACTTGACAGGTATTCCAGGGCCGGTAAGTTTCACGCCGCTCCCTACCGAGCGCCCGAATCGCGTGCACGAACCACGCGTGAGAACCAACAGACCTACTCTTTAGGAGAATGTCATGAAGCGCCTGGCCTTCGCTGCCGCCATTATCGCGGTCGCCGCTTGCTCCAAGTCCGACAGTGCCGCCAAGGATACGACCCCGCCGGCCATGTCGCCCGCACCGGCTCCGGCCGCCGCGACCGATACTGGTATGAAGATGGACACCACCCACGCGATGGACACGACCAAGGCCGATACGACCAAGGCCAAGAAGCCGTAGTTTTTCGCTGGGCCAAGTGCTTCAAAGGGCGCGACACTTCTGTCGCGCCCTTTTTGCGTCCGCGCACTATCAGCCCTTTGTCAGCCGAGTGCGTTGCGCAGCGCCGTGAGGCGCATCATGAAACTGGTATCGTCCAGAACCGGCGTCACGTTCGACACATCGATCGCCTCGTCCAACTGGACCCACGATACGCAGCCTTGATACCGTTTCACTTCTGGTATCACCACGGGCTCGAGCAGTCGCGACACGCGCACCGCGACGACTTGCACGCCCGGCTTGTTCTTGTAGTGGAAGCGCGACTCGACGGCGCTCCATTCGAGTCCGTGCTCGCCGCTGATCGGCCGTAACGACTCGAGCTCGGACATCGGCCACACGCAGGCGACATCCGCGACGTACGCGATCCGAATCGTGCCTGGCGTTGGCGTCTGTGCATGACTGTGCGCGAGCTTTCCGCGGAATCGCTCCGCCAACTCGACCTCCTTCTCGTGGAAGAATGTCGGGTACAAGAGAAAACGCTCATGCCGAACCGAGAAACCCGCGCGCTGTTCGCGGATTCCGCCCTTGCGCACCATCGCGATGATGTCGCCGCGGGCCATTGCATCGACGAGGACCGCCCACTCCTTGAGCGCGGTCCGTACGGTCAGTGATGTGTCTTCCACCACCGAAATGCCTCCGGAATTCCTTGTTCGGGACGCACCGCCGGCGACCAGCCAAGCTCGCCGCGCGCGCGGTCCGACGTGAATGGATTGTCGCGCGTCAGCATCGAGAGCGACGCGTTCGACAGCACGCTGGCGCGTCCGTGCGACGCGATGTCGATCGCGTTCATCGCAGTATTGAAAACGGCATTCGCCAGGGCCAACGGTACCGGCACGAGATGGACGCGCCGACCCAATCCTTCTCCACCGAGCGTGAAAAACTCGCGCACCGTGACGTCGAAGTCGTTCGCCAAATTATATGCGTTACCGCCAGCTCGATCGTTCGTGGCGGCGAGCACTGCGCCGTCGGCGACGTTCGCCGCGTGCACTACGGCAAGCGTTGAGCGACCACCCGCAATCAGCGGCGCAAATCCTGTTCGTAATACTCGCGCGAGACGCGGAACGAACTGCCGATCGCGCCGTCCGTAAATGACGACGGGACGCACAGCCGTCGCCCAGATGCGGCCCGCCGCGTGTGCGTCGAGAACTAGTCGCTCCGACTCGCGCTTGGATCGCGCGTAGTACGCATTGTCGGGAAGCGGCGCGAGCGGCGTGCCCTCGTCCGTCTTCGCCGAGCTGGATCTGTACCGAGCATCGGAGCCGTACACCGCGACACTGCTCAGTTGCAGCAATCGCGCACCCGCCGCCTGCGCGGCCGCGATCGCATTCGTGGCGCCATCGACGTTGAGTCGGCGATAGACCTCCCAACCACCGCGCGGTGTAATTGCCGCGGCTGTATGAAAGATCACGTCGCAACCAGCCGCTGCGCGCTCGAAGCTCGACGCGTCGAGGACGTCGCCGCGCACGCTCTCCGCGCCGAGTGCATCGATCGCCGCACTCGGCGCACGTACGAGTCCGCGCACGTTCCAACCGTCGCGCAGCAGTCGCTCGACGATGTGCGACCCAACCAAGCCGGTCGCGCCGGTAACGAGCGCGCTCGGCACGCCGGAGTCAGCTTGGAAACGGCAGCAGCGTCACGTCGACGCGCCGCTCGCCACCTTCCCACTTGGCGTTCAAGCTCGTGCCCGGCGCTACTTCGCGGCGAATCATGCCGAGCGCAATACCGCCCAGTCGTGGCGACGCGACCGCGCTGCGGACATCGCCCACGTGGTTGCCGCTGTCATCGATCAGCTGCGACCCAGTCGGCGGCGCGTCGAGGCTTGCCGCGCGCAGCCCACGCAGGTGCCGGTTCACGTGTCCGCGAAAGTGCACGCGCGCCACGACTTCCTGGCCGATGTAGCAACCTTTCGTGTACGAGATGGCGTCGAGCTCGTCGAAATTTGCTTCCTGCGGGATCGTCGAGTCGTCGATGTCGATGCCCCACTCCGGACGGCCCGCTTCGACGCGCGCGATTTCCCACGCGCCGAGGCCTGTCGGCGTGGCGCCGAGGCTGACGGCACGGGTCCAGAGAGGTTCAAAGTTCTCGAATGGAACGAACAGCTCGTAACCTTCGACTTCGATGTCGGCCGATCGCACCACAGTGAGTTGCACGCCGTCGACTGTAGCACCGAGGTGTGCGTTCGGGAGCAAAGCGACTAGCGAATCTGCGGTGAGCCCGGTGATTCGCGACACGATGTCGCGGGAATCGGGACCAAATACGCCGATGTCACGCACGGCGTGCGAGTCGTCGCGGTAGCCCGAGAGCCGCGGGTTGACGTACTTCTTCACCATGCCCATCCAGGCGGCCCACGCGCGCGGCGGCCCGTCGACCAGATATGAGCCGGGCGATGCGAAAATTCGCAAATCGGAAACGATGCGACCCTTCGCCGACAGGGCGGCGCCGTACTGGCCGTGTCCCGGCTGCAGCGCCACGACGTCGTTCGTTACCAGGCCTGTAAGCGCCTCGCCGGATTTTTCTCCGAAGAAGCGCATACGGCCGCGATGGCTGCGGTCCACGACGATTGCGCGATGTCTGAGCGCATCGTATTCGGCGTTCACGCCCGCGTACGACAACACGACATCCTGACCGCCGATCTCCTGCGTGCGTCCGGCCGCGGTCACATGCGGCGCCGCGATACTGGGGTTCGTCATTGCACCTGCTCCCGGCCCGCCGACAACTCGTCGAGCAACTTCAGCGTCTGACCTTCGAGCGACGCGACATACGCGTTCGCTTCCATCGCGACGTGCGGCGCCAATGGACCTACTGCAATGCAACGGATCCCTGCGCCACGCGCGGCTCGCACACCGAAAATGCCATCCTCCAGCGCGAGCACGGCCGCCGGATTCACTTCGCGCTGGCGACCCAACCGCTCCAGCGCTTGCACATATCCTTCCGACGCCGGTTTGGCGTCCAACACATCGTCCGAGCACACCATGATCGTCGCAACATTCTCCAACTCGGCGAGCCGGAGCATGGCCTGCGCATCGCTGCGAAAGCCGCGCGTCACGATCGCGAGCCGCGCCTGACCCGCGGCGTTCTCGAGAAACTCGAGTGCACCTGCACGCAGCGCGACACCGCCCGCGGCCAAGCGCTCCGAAAACGCACGCTCCGCACGGAGCGCGATGAGATCGATCGTCACTGCGTCACGCTCGACGTGCGCGTGATCGAGCGCGGCGACGGCTGCGGCGCGCGGCGGCAGTCCGTCGATGACTTCGTGATCGAGCACGAGCACGATGCCGTGGGCGGCGAGCGAGTCTCGCAGCCCCGCGCGGCGAAGCTCCGCCGTGTCGAAGAGCACTCCCTCGAGCTCGAAAAGCGCGACATCAACCATGGTTCGTAAGTAAACCGGGGTGAGGGGGTCGCGCCACGGTTCGGGCCGGTCAGCCTGTGGTGCCCCTCGTGCGATTCGCGTAGCTCTCGTCGAGCAGCTCGACCGGATGCACGGCGCGCGTCTCGGAGCCGGCGCGCAGCAAGCCCGCGCCGATCTGCATGAGGCATCCCGGGTTCCCGGTGGCGACCACTTCGGGCGCGGCCGCGGCGATGTTCTCGAGCTTGCGCGCCAGTACCGCGTCGGAGACGTCCGGCTCAACGAGATTGTAGATGCCAGCGCTGCCGCAGCAGACCTCGTATTCGTTCAACGGCACGAGTGTCAGCTCGGGAATCGCACCGAGCACTTGCAACGGCGGCGTGGCAATCCGCTGCGCGTGAACGAGGTGGCAGGGCGCGTCGTATGCCACACGCCGCCGCACCGGACCGCCGCGTATTGGTCCGGCGGTCGCGAGCAACTCGCTGACGTCGCGCACCTTTTGCGATACGCTCAACGCACGCTCCGCCCATTCTGGTTCTTCGGCGAGCAAATGCGGGTACTCTCGCATCATGGCGCCGCAGCCGGCGGCGTTGACGCAGATGAACTCCGCGTTGGCTCGCTCGAAGGCCGCGATGTTCTTCTTCGCCAAGCGACGCGCGGCGTTGGCGTCGCCGGCGTGCACGTGCAGCGCGCCGCAGCAGACCTGATCGCGCGCGGGCGCCATCGCATACCCGTTGTCCGTCAACACTCGTTCGGTCGCGCGATTGGTTTCCGTGAAGAGACCTTCCATCACGCAGCCGGTGAGCAGAGCTACTGGTTTTGCAGTAGTTCGCGCGCGCGAGACACGCGACGACGGAGGAGCCGACCGTTTTGTGGAGCTCAGCATGGCCATCGCAAATCCGAGGCGCCCGGGCAGTCCAGACATGACGCGCGCGACGCCCGTTGCTCGGGCGATGCGTCCGCCGGCCATCGTGAGTCGCAGCAGCCACTGACGCTCAAACACCCAAAGAATCGCGCGCGCGACAAATGGAATCGGCCGATGCTCGGCAAGCGTCGCGCGCGTTGCTTCGAGAAGCTGTCCATAGGGTACGCCGGATGGACACGCCGTTTCGCACGCGCGACAGCCCAGGCATTGTCCGATGTGCGTTTCGACGGACTCACTTTCCGGAGCCAGACGTCCTTCGAGTAGTGCGCGCATCAACACGATGCGACCGCGCGGACTGTCGTTCTCGTCCTCGAGCGTGAGATACGTCGGGCACGCCTGCAGACAGAAGCCGCAGTGCACGCACGCGTCGATGCCGCGCTGCTCCTTCGACAGCGGGCTTCCTTCGAGCGCGCATTCGGCTGGCGCCACGACAGGCGTGCTCATGCCGATTCTCCACGGATACCGACGTTCAAGATCCGTTGCGGATCGAACGTGCGCTTGATGCCGGCCGACAACGCGTCGGCGGTCGGCGGCGGCGAAATCGCCGGCCACAATTCTGGTGGCAATCGTTCACCAATTCTGGTCGACACCATTGGCGATCGAAAAGCGCGGTTGAGCCACGCGACATTCGTATCGGTAGCGGGCACGATACAGCGGACGACACCGCGCGACGGTGCGCAATGAATCAGCGTGCCGGTGCACGAGTCGGCGATCGCGTTCGCCTCGTTCCACGTGCGTCCGACTTCCGATGGCAAGTTCGAAAGACGAAACACCAGCGCGCCGGCCGGCTCGCATTGTCGGAGCTTGGTCCAGATGGAAGAATCGGCTGCGCTCACATCGCCCAGCGTAGCCAGCGTCGAGCGCTGTGCAAGAAGTGACTCGTCGTTTCCGCCTAACCGAAACAACGCCGTGAGCTCGTCGCGCCCAACGAGTTGGCGCGCAAGCGGACCATTCACGATCTCGCATGCGTAGGGTATGAACGGAGCCGCGCGAAGCACCTCGCGAGCTCGAGCGACGTCCGCCTTGTCGTGTAGAGCGATGGCGAAGGTCTCATCGCACGGCGGTTTGGCGTGCAGGCGGAGCGTGACTTCTGTGATGACGCCGAGTGTACCCCACGAACCGATGAACAATCGCGTGAGATCGAAGCCGGCGACGTTCTTGACGACGCGGCCGCCTCCTCGAGCAATCACGCCTTTGCCAGTTACGAACTCGAAGCCGAGCGCCAGATCGCGCGGCGTGCCGAATGCTGTGGCGAGCGGGCCGCACGATGCGGTGGCGAGTGTTGCGCCGAGCGTTCCGTCATCCGAGCCGTAGGGATCGAGCGCGAGCCACTGGCCGTGCTCCGCGGTTGCGTCGCGCACCTCGGCGAGTGTGGTTCCGGCACCGGCAGTCATCGTGAGATCGCCGGGTACGTATGACAGAATGCCACTCGTATCGCGCGTCGAAATCGACTCGGCTTGCACGGCGGGTCGGCCAGCGTCGAGCCACGTGCCCGAGCCCACTACGCGTAGCTGAAGGCGACGCGCGGCCGCGTCTCGAACTCGATCGCAGATTGCGGCAACGCTCTCCGTAGTCGCGTTGCGCGCGGCGGTGCCAGTCATGCGAGCGTCCCGCGCGCGTTCGGAGCGCCGTGCCACTCGCGGCACGAATGCACCGGCACGACCTTGCCCGGATTGGAGCGATGGTGTGGATCGAACACTTCGCGCAGCGCGCACATCGTGGCCAGCGAGTCGTTGGAGAAGATCTTCTCCATGTATGGAAGCTTGTCGAGACCCACGCCATGCTCGCCGGTGATCGTTCCGCCCGCGTCGACGCACGCGCTCATGATCTCGCGCATGGCGGCGTGGACGCGCGCCGACTCGTCCGCATCGGATGCGTCGTACGGAATGTTCGGATGAAGATTCCCGTCGCCGGCGTGGAAGACGTTGCAGATCTGGACGCGATTCCGTTCGCCGATCTCGTGGATTTGCGCGAGCACTTCCGGCAGACGAGTGCGCGGCACGACTGCGTCTTGAATCACGAGATGCGACGAGATCCGCCCCATCGCGCCGAAAGCTTTCTTGCGTCCCTGCCAGAGGCGCGCACGCTCGACGTCGTCGCGCGCGATGCGTACCGTGCGCGCGCCGTTGTCCGCGCACAGTTTCTCGACAGTGCTCACATCGCGCTCGAGACCCGCTGCCGCGCCATCGAGCTCGATCAACAACGCTGCTGCGGCGTCAGTGGGATACCCCGCTGCGTAGATCGATGACTCGACTGCGCGAATCGTCGGCTGATCGATCATTTCGAGCGCAGCCGGCACGATGCCCGTCGCAACGATTGCCGAGACGGCGCGTGCCGCTGAATCCATCGACATGAAATCAGCGAGGACCGTGCGAACTGCTTCGGGATTGCGCGACAACCGAACGGTGACGTCCAGCGCGATTCCGAAGCATCCTTCGGAACCGACGAACGCACCGACGAGATCGTAGCCGTCGCGCTCTCCAACCGCGTTGCCGAGCTTCACGACCTCGCCGCTCGCGAGCAGCACAGTCAGTGCGAGGATGTGATTCGTCGTCACGCCGTACTTGAGGCAGTGCGGACCGCCGGCATTTTCGGCGACGTTGCCGCCAATGGTGCACGCGGTCTGACTCGACGGATCCGGCGCGTAATACAAGCCGTGATGCGCCACGGCGCGGCTCAAACGCGCATTCACAACGCCGGGCTCGACGACCGCGGTGCCGTTGTCGGGATCGACCGACAGAATGTGGTTGAGGCGGTTCAGCCCAATGAGCACGACGCCGTCAGCAAGGGCGCCGCCGGACAAACCTGTTCCGGCGCCGCGCGCCACGAATGGAATTTCGCGTGGCGCGAGCTCTCGCACGACGGCAATCACCTCGTCGCGTGTTCCTGGAAAGACCGCGATGCCCGGCTGCTTGAAGTACGACGGCAGCCCATCCGACGTGTAGGTGAGAAGCTCGCTCGGCCGATAGAGAACGCGCTTCTCGCCGACGATCGCCGCGAGCCGGTTGGCTAGCGCTTGGTCGATTCTCGAGTCTGCCGTGTTGGGCAGCGTGTTGCCTGTTGTCGCAGTCGTCACCCCTCAAAGCTACGTGACGATGCGCAATTGGCCAGCGATGTGTCGGTACACGAGCGGTGGCGTCACCGTCACGAGCTCGCCGTCCACCGCCGCCGTGCGCGTTCGCGGTTCGATCTGGCACGAGTCGACGAGAAAAACGTCCATCGCCGGCGTGCGCGCGACGGCGCCGACGCCGCGCGCGGCTGCGGCCAATGCGGTCGCCAGTGTTCGCGCGCCGGACCGCCGTCGGATGACCATCACGTGCAACCCTGTGCGTCCGTTTGGAACGCGCGCGCCCAGCGACGGAAGCTGCAACTCACGTTCGCCGACGCCGATGAACACGAGCGGCGTGAGGTACTCGCGCGTGTTGCCTTCGACGCGAAGTGTCACCCGAAACAGCGGGAGACGGAACAACAGACGCACTCCCGCCACCGCCGAGGCCACGTGATAGCCCAGTCGAGATTCCAGTCGCTCGCGGGCGCGTACGAACGTGACGTAGGCTCCGACCGAGCTCGTATTGAGAAAGATTCGGTCATTCACGACGGCGGCGTCCACCGGCACGGCCACGCCGTTCATCGCTACGCGCGCTGCGTCGGCCAACTCCATGGGCAGCTCGAGGTCTCTCGCCAAATGATTGAGCGTACCGCAGGGCAAGATCGCCAACTCGACACCGGTTCCGGCCAACACTCCAGCAGCTCCGCCGATCGTTCCGTCGCCGCCGGCGACGAGAATCCGCGATGCTCCGCCGCTCACCGCAGCGCGCACGTGATCGGCGAGGGTGTGCGGCGACACTTCACGAATGTCGAATCCGCCGACGCCGAGTAGTGCTTCGCGCGCGGCCTCGGCGTTGCCTGCCAGCGGATTGAGAAAAGCGGGAATCATGGCGAATTCAACCAGGGCGAGAACCGTACCGTCCTCGACCGGCCGAACCCCACGCGCGCGAAATCAGGCCGTCGCGAGCTGCCGCATTCGCGAGACGATTGCCTCCAGCGCCCGAAGCTCGAACGGCTTTTGGAGCACGGTGCACCGCGTTCGCTGCACGAATTCCGCGGCTTCCTTCGATGCGACGTCGCCGGTCGAGAAGATGATGCGGTCGAGCAGTTCCGGCGCGACGCCGGCGATATGGTCGTGCAGCTCCACGCCCGAACAACCGGGCATTTTCAGATCCGAAATCACGACGGCGAAATCGAATTTGGCCGCCAGGAGCTGCGACATGCCGTCGGCGCCATCTTCCGCTTCGCTCACGATCCATCCGCGACGCGTGAAGAAGCGGCGAAGCGCCGCGCGAATCGACGGTTCGTCGTCGATGATCAGAACGCGAGCTTGCTGCGATGGGTCGATGGCGAGTTGAGAGACGACCGGTGAGCGGATCGGCTGGCCTGCGTGCGGCCGGCCGTCCAGCGTGGCGCTGCCGTCGATCGGCAACGTCACCGTAAACCGCGCGCCGGTGCCTTCGCTCGCGTCCTTGTTTTCCGCCGCGATGCGACCGCCAAGCTGTTGCACGATGCCGAGCGTGACGGACAACCCGAGACCTGTGCCTTCGCCCAAGGGCTTCGTGGTGAAAAACGGCTCGAAGATCCGATCCATTACCGCAGGAGAAATTCCCTGTCCTGAATCCTCGATGACGATCGTCAGCTCGTTCGCGGAGGCGCGTGCGCTCAATCGAACGATTCCGCCTCGGCCCGACGCCTGCGCGCCGTTGACGAGGAGGTTGGTGACGATTTGCTGCAGGCCGGCGCGATCGGTGTTGCCATAGACGTCGCCGGCGGGAAGGTCAGCCACCAATCGCGCGCCGATGTCCGCGATGCCCGGTTGCAATGCCTTGACGCTCGCCGCCAGCGCGTCGGTGAGCTGAACCCGCTCGCGCGAGGCATCGCGGAATCGAACGAAGGAGAGCAGGTCGCGCACGATCGAGCGCGAGCGCCGCGCCTGATCGCGAATCACCGAGAGTGCCTCGAGATCGGCTGCGGTGCGTTCGTCGTCGAGCAGGTCTTCGGCGAAGTGGAGAATTGCCGCGAGTGGATTGTTCAGCTCGTGTGCGACGCCCGACACCAGTTGGCCGAGGGCCGCCAGCTTCTCCGACTGTCGCAGCGCCGACTCGGCGGCGCGCAGCGGTGTGACGTTCTCCACGAAGCCTTCGCTGAACCAGACAGATCCGCGCTCGTCGCGATACGCGCGCGCACTCACGCGCACCGTGAGCGTCGTCGAATCCTTTCGCTTCCAGTCCATTTCGACGCTGCGCAGCTCACCATGTGCTTCGAGCTGCCGCAACAACCTGTCGCGATCGACCGGCGAGACGAACAGTTTCTCGGCCATCGACACCTGGAGCAATTCCGCCGAGGAATCGTAGCCGAGTAGTTGGACGAGCGATGCGTTTACCGCGAGCAGCCGTCCGGTGCCGGTTGCCCGGTAAATACCAATTGGAGAATTCTCAACGAATGACCGGAAGCTCGCCTCGGACTGACGCAGCGACGCGGCGGCATGCGACCGGTCGACGGCAATACCGGCGAGCTGCGTTGCGAGCGCGGAGACTCGAAGCTCGGCGGCCGACGGCGTGTGCGATTGGCGCGTGTACATGGTCAGTGCGCCCAACACGCGTCCCTGCGGCGAACGAATCGGCATTGCCCAGCACGACCGATAATTTTGCTCGAACGCGAGCGCGCGGTAGTCGTTCCACAGCCTGTCGGTGGCGATGTCCGGCGTGATCACCGTTTCCCGGCGATAGACCGCCGTTCCACACGTCGACGAATGCGGCCCGACGACGATCTCGTCCATCGCGTCGATGAACTCCGGCCGCATCGATGGCGCGGACGTGGAGCGCAGTGTGAGTCCGTCTTCGTCGATGAGATGAAATGCGCACTCGGTGCCGGGGCATTGCGCCTCGTGGAAGCGCGCGATCGTCGCGAGCACGGCCGGCAAGTCGACGCCGGCGGCAATGGACTCGAGCACGCGACGTTGCCATTCCGACGTCTCTTCGGCGCGTTTCCAGTCCGTCACGTCGCGAATGACGATCGTCAGATGCGGGCGATCGTCGATTTGCGCTCGTGAGATACTCAGGTCGATGGGGAACGTCGTGCCGTCGCGACGACGACCGGCGGCGTAGCTGTCACCCGAAAAAAGTCGCGGCTGCTCGCCGGCAGGCAGTGCTTCGTGTAGGGCGCGGCGCAGCTCATCGGTCGACGCCTCGGGAATGAGCTCCAGCACCGAATGGCCAACCGCATCGGCCGCGGAATAACCGAACATCGACTCGGCGGCGCTGTTGACGACGGAAATCTGATAGCGATCGTCGACGATGATGATCGCGTCCATCGCCGTATTCACGATGGCGGCGAATCGTTCTTCCGTGGCCGCGCGATCGGTGAGTTGTCGCAGGTGCACCGCGCGGTCGTACGCATACAGGCCAAGGCCCGCGAAGAGCAAGAAACCGGTGAAGAGCAACGCCTCGAACCGTAAGCGCGACCACATCGGCGCAAAGGCGTCGTGTCGGTTTGGTGCGTAGTAAAGGCTCCACGGAAGCGTCGTTGTACGATGCGACGCGACGAACAGCCGCTGTCCGCCAATATCGTATGCGCCAAAAGATTGTGTCGCGCCCAGCGCGAGGCGCGCCAGCGTATCGACCGGATCCACCAGGCAGACGTGCATGGCGTCGACGCCGCAGACGCCGAGCGCGTAAAGCTTGTGGCCCACCGGCACGATGATCACCGCCGCGGTCGTCTGCGACGGACGCGCCGTACCAGCCATAGGCAGTGCGCGATCCAACGCGGCGCGAAGCACCACTGCGCCGCCCACCACTTGATGGCCGTTGTCGATCTCGTAAATCGGCTTCGCGATGCCGATCGTGGCGACGCTGTCGATCTGTTCGGGGCGGCTGAGCTCCATCTGGCCCGACGTCATTGCGAGATGCGCCGCGCTGTCTTCCGCGGCGCTCATCACCGTTTTGTCGACCGACCCCAGAACTTTGCCGGAGGATGCAACCATCCAGATGCCGGCGTAGTTGCCGCGCCGGCGCAGTGATTCCATTTGCAGGCGCAGGATGCGCCCGGCGATTTCAGGCGAGAAGGTGGTGGAGTCGCTGCCGTGCATGCCCGCGAGCTCGACGAGCGACGAGGCGTCGCCGACTCGGTCGGTCATCCAGAAGTCGATCATCCGAGCCGTGCGACTCGCGGCTGTCGTCCATAGCCGCGTTGCGTCGGATAATGTGGAGGACCGCAGGTCGCGAACGTGCAGCCATGCGCCCACGGCCAGTAAGCTGACAATGGCAGTGGCTCCGGCTACCGCGACGGCGCGGCGCCTGCGTAATTCAGCTCTGAAGGGCACGCTAGAGGACGATCTGGGAGCTTACGGGTTTCGTATCCGGCACGCGTGCATTGTGCGCAATCGGAGCAATTGGCGCAGGTGTCGCGCGCGAAAAAGGCCGGGACAATCTGCCCCGGCCTCTTCGAAATTCCTACGGTGAAATTGACCGATCTGGAATGGAGACGATCAGGCTGCCCAGAACCCGCAGAGCGCCTTGCCGTCGGGCGACTCGCGAAGCTTCTCGAAGGCGCGCTCACGAATCTGACGAATTCGCTCGCGTGTGACACCCATAAGGGCGCCGATCTTTTCCAGCGTCATCGCTTCGGAGCCTTCCTCGAGCCCGTAGTACAGGTAGAGGATTTTCCGTTCGCGCGGCGTGAGATATTTCTTGAATACGCGATCGATGAACTCGCGCATCAATTTGTAGTCGGTTACTTCCTCGATCTCCGTTCCGTCGACGCCGGCGAAGCGCTCGCCGAGCGTGGAGGCCTCGCGGTCCGACCGATCAATGGGAGCGTCGAGGGAGACTTCGGTGGCCGACATCTGCTTCGCGGCGCGGACGACTTCCGGCGTCTCTTCGAGCAGGCGGCTGACTTCGTCTTCGGTCGGATCGCGCTTGAGAACCTGAGCCAGGATCGTTTCGGCGCGCGCGAGCCGAATGAGCTGGGAATTCTGATTGAGCGGAATGCGCACCGAGCGCGTTTGCTCGGCCAGCGCCTTGAGAACCGCTTGGCGGACCCACCACACGGCGTAGGAGATGAACTTCACGCCCTGATCGGGATCGAACTTCCGGACCGCCTTGAGCAATCCTTCATTCCCAATGGCGACGAGCTCACTCAGATCGAGTCCGTGGCCCTGGTACTTCTTCACGTATGAGATGACGAATCGAAGATTGGCCGTCACGAGGCGTTCGGCCGCTTTTTCATCCCCCTTCTGTGCCCGGCGTGCTAACCGGCGCTCTTCTTCGGGGTCGCTGATCAGTGGGAGTTTCTGAATGTCCTGCAAATACTGATCAAATGCGGTCGACGGAGACGATCGGAAATAGCCTTTCGACGATCTGGTCTCGGTCACTTGCTCCATACACGCTCCTTCCCGAGTAAAACACCGGTTACTGGAGCGAGCGCACGTCCGCTCGCGCGATGAAGAGACCCGACGTGCAGATGGTTGGGGAACCGCGTATCCAATCTGCGTGGCAGGGACGGGCAGGATAAGTCCGGTCTTTGGAGGCGTCAACAGACATTTACGAGACTGTGGCCGACACAGGCATGAGAATGGTTGTATGTCATTGAAATCACATATCTTTGCAGGTTACTTGTCCACCAACATGCGACGAGGGCAATTCCAGTCATGTTGACCGAAATTGCCATCGAACGCCAAAATTTGTGGTCTGCGAACCCCTCGGGCCGCCGCCGCGGCTACTCATCCCTCAGCCCGCGCCGGTTCGTCCCAGCTGATTCACTGTCCCGCTACGGCCGCTCAATCACGCGTTAGGACTCGATGGCGGCCGCGTGGAGCCCGACTCGGCTGGATCGCGCATCTTGGTCCGGCTCGTAGCGCTGAGCACGCCAATACCGATCAGCACAACGACGCCGACCCCGATCCACATCGTGGGAATGTTCAGGAGATACGCGGCCAGCCCGAGGCCGACGATCAGAATCAGAAAACCGATGAGGTACGTCGCGAATGATGACATTGGCCGTTGCCTGGTGTCGAGGACGTCGACCGATAAGGCAAAGGCCGAGCCGGTTCACTTGCCGGGCCGAGCCTTTCCGGCTTGGACGACTTGCAGCTTTGGCCGCTGAACGAGAACGGCCGTGCCCGGCGCGATTCCAAATCGGCGGGCTTCGCGGCAGCTTGCCGTCCAGATGTCGATGCGTGGCCCGCGAATCTTCTTGCCCGTGTCGTCGACCAGAAAGCGTCCGAGATAGCTGCGTCCGACGTACAGCTCGATGTACTTGGACAGCGGGAAGTACCGCGGATCCGCGGCAACGATGCCCTCACGGACGTACCGGCCGCGCCTCGTCGTTCCTTGCAGGCAGTACATCGTGACGCCCACCGGAACCGGATCGCCGAATCGAAGCGGCTGCGACGTAAGCTTCCACCATTGTCGAGTGGCGCCGCGCACGACGACTCCGGACAGCCGATATGGGCTCGTGACAACCGCGGGCGGATAGCGGAGCGGCGCCGTGTCGCGCGCGCAACCAACGGCCGCGCCGGCGATGCACAATGCCGCAATCGTGCTCGAAATGCCGCGACACCAGTTCGCGCGCGCGGTGATCACGCCTCGCTCTCCAACACCTCGCGCACGAGCGACTCGTCCACTGGCACTGCCCATCCACTGGCCTCGGCGGCCATCGCACCGACCCGTGCCGGCAACGCATACTCGGCGCGGCCCTCGCGAGCTTTCTTGTCGCCGCGGGCTGCTGCGATCACGTCATTCGCGCTGATCGCTGCTGGCCGCCGGTCGGGAAGCCCGGCTGCTCGCACCGCGTCGCGTACCGCGTTCGCCGTACCTCCCGCCGCCACCCCAACCCGCTCGGCAATTAGACTTTCATAAACCATCCCGATTGCCACCGCATCGCCATGAAGCAGCGTGTAGTCGCTGCAGAGCTCAACCGCGTGGCCAATCGTGTGGCCAAAGTTGAGCGTCTTGCGCACGCCGGATTCACGTTCATCGCGGCGCACGACGTCGGCTTTGATCTCGACGCTTCGCGCGACGAGGTCGAGCATCGCGCTGCCGGCGACATCAGGATTCGACAGTGTCGACGCGAAGCGCAGTACGCTATCGAAATACGCCGCGTCGGCGATGACGCCATGCTTGATCGCTTCCGCGAGTCCAGCGCGCAGATGCTCGGGAGGCAGCGTCGCGAGCACGCTGATATCGGCGATCACGGCGGCCGGATGATGGAATGCGCCAACGAGATTCTTGCCCGCCGGCGTATCGACGCCGGTCTTGCCGCCGACCGACGCGTCGATCATCGCGAGCAGGCTCGTTGGCACCTGCACGTACGGCACGCCGCGCATGTACGTCGCCGCAACGAACCCGGCGAGATCGCCCACGACACCGCCGCCGAGTGCGATGATGGTCGTGTCGCGCCCGAAGCCGGCGGCGAGGAGCTGGTCGGTGAGACTTGCCCAACTGTCGCGCGTCTTGTGTGCTTCGCCGGCGGGTACAGTGAACACGGACGCGTCGCCGAGCGCTTCGTGAACGCGCGACGCATACATGGGTCCGACGTTGCTGTCGGTGATGATCGCGTAGCGATGCGCGCGTGCGACTTTGCGCACGACGTCGCCCACGCTCGCGAGCGCGTTCGGCGCGATCGTCACCGTGTACGTTGGCAACGCAACTTCGCGCACCGACGTCACCAGGTGACCTCGGCGCTGCCACCGCGCTTGTTGGCGACGCGTGCGAGCGTGAACAGCAAGTCGGACAGTCGATTCAAATAGATGACCGCCAGCGACGGAATCTCCGTTTCGGCACCTAGCTCCACCACGCGCCTCTCGGCGCGACGACACACGGTTCGCGCGACGTGGAGTGCCGCGGCCTTCGCTGTTCCGCCAGGTAAGATGAAGGCGCGCAGTGGCTCGAGCTCGTCGTCGCCGGCATCGATGGCTCGCTCGAGCTCACTGATCCGCGCTTCGTCAATCTTCGCCTTCTCGAGGTGCTGGCGCATCTTCTCGCGATCGGGCGTGGCGAGCAGCGCGCCGATCGCGAATAGGTCCACCTGAATGGGCGCAATGACGTCGTCGATGCGCGGCATGGGCTCCGTCGCGCAAACGACGCCGAGGAAGGCATTGAGCTCGTCGACGTCGCCGTAGGCTTCGACGCGGAGGTGGTTCTTGGGTACGCGGCCGCCGCCAAAGAGGCCCGTATCGCCGGCGTCGCCGGTTTTCGTGTAGATCTTCATGGGGCTGGGAATGTAAGACGTGCGGCGCGGCTTCGCCGTACCCCGGTGTTGCTCGCGGTACCAGAAGCGCCACGGGCTGCAGCGCGCTATTTTTTTTCGATGCCCCAAGACATCAAGGACATCACGATCATCGGTGGCGGTCCCACCGGGATCTTTGCTTCATTCTATGCCGGCATGCGGCGCGCGACTGCCCAAGTCGTAGACGCGCTGCCGGAGCTCGGCGGACAGCTCACGGCGCTCTATCCGGAGAAATACATCTTCGACGTCGCCGGCTATCCCAAGGTCCTCGCCAAGGATCTAGTGAAGTCGCTCGCCGAACAAGCACGCCAGTTCGACAACCCAATGTATCTCGGCCAGCGGATCATTGGCCTCGAGGAAGAGGACGGGCACTTCGTGTTGGTGACGGAGAACGATCGCTTTCATTCGCGATCGATCGTGATTGCGGCGGGCATTGGTGCGTTCTCGCCGCGCCGGCTGCCGCAGGCGTGCGCGCAGCCATGGTACGGTCGCGGCATCTTCGACGTCGTCTCCGATCCGGAAGAATTCCGCGGGCGGCGCGTGGTGATCATCGGCGGCGGCGACTCGGCATTCGATTGGGGAACGCAGTTGGTCGGCCGCGCCGAGCATGTGACGATCATTCATCGGAGCGATCGCTTCCGCGCGCACGGCGCGACGGTGGCGCAGTTTCAGTCCGCGGTGAACGAAGGCAGCGCCGGCATGTTCACGTTCCACGAGCTGGCGGACGTGAAGTGCGCGGACGGCACCGAGACGTTCACACATCTCGAGATTCGCGACGTCAAAGCGAAGACCACGCGCGAGATCCAAGCCGACGTCGTGCTGCCGATGCTCGGTTTCGTCAGCGACCTCGGTCCGCTCGCCGACTGGGGCTTGACGCTCGAGAAGGACGAGATCGTGGTGAACAGCATGATGGAGACGGGTCGCGCGGGGATCTACGCGGCCGGTGACATCACGACGTACCCGGGCAAGTTGAAGCTGATTGCCACCGGTTTCGCGGAAGCGGCGACGGCAGTGAATCAGGCCGTGCACTGGGTCTATCCGGAGAAGAAAGTCGCGCCGGGTCACTCGTCGAACATGTCGATCTTCGGCCAGACGGACGACTGAACAGGCTGTCATCCCGAGCGAGCGCAGCGAGAGAGGGATCTTCTGCGGCGCCAATTATAAGACGGCCGAGGCAAGATTCCTCACTTCGTTCGGAATGACAATCTCTCACTCGCGAGCGCGAAACCCGTCGGGATGGCGTTTCGCAAGCTTGGCTTGATTCGCGTCTGCGACAGTTGAGAGAGGCACGCCGAGCGTGTGTGCCGCGACGGCGAGACACCAGAGCACGTCGCCAAGCTCCTCGGTCATGCGCGCCGGGTCGACTTCACGATTCTGGAATACTCGTTTTCTAACGAGCCCCAATAGCTCCGCAGCCTCCTCGGCGAGGCCCGCGCTGGCGTCGAGCAAACGGTCGCGGTCGTCGAGCGACGGGTTGACCGTGCGCAGCGCGGCCTGTTGGTAGTCGTCTAGAGTCATGAGTGGGTAGCGGTCGTCGAGGATTGTCATCCCGAGCGAGTGCAGCGAGAGAGGGATCCACCATCGCGCCGATTATAAGACGGCCTAGAGAAGATTCCTCGCGTTGCTCGGAATGACAACCGGTTTACTCGAAGCTGACGCGAGGATCCGCCTTCGCGTACGCGATATCGGTGATCAGGTTGACGATCACGAACACCGTGCTGAGAAAGAGCACCGTTCCTTGAATCGCCGGCAAGTCGCGGCGCGAGATTGCGTTGACGACGTACCGCCCAATGCCCGGCCAGGAAAAGATCGTCTCGGTGAGAATGCTGCCGGTGAGATACGCGCCGAAGTCGAGACCGAGCACCGTGATCACCGGAATGAGCGCGTTGCGCAGCGCGTGCTTGAGCGTGACGACCCATTCGGTCAAGCCCTTGGCGCGCGCCGTGCGCACGTAGTCGGCGCTCAGCGCGTCGATCATCGACGAGCGGGTCATGCGCGCCTGGAAAGCGATCGACCGCATGCCCAGCGTGAGTGCCGGAAGCACGAGGTAACGAAACCCTCCGTACCCCGACGGCGGCAGCCAATGCAGCGTGACGGCGAAGAGCAGAATTAGTAGCAATCCGACCCAATATACGGGAAAGGAGATGCCGAGGTAGGCGATGAGCAGCGCGAAGCGATCGGCGAGTCCGCCGGGGCGAATCGCGCTCAGTACGCCGAGCGTCATGCCGACGATCGTGGCCATGAGCATTGCGGCGCCGGCGAGCTGCAGCGTCTTGGGGAAGCGTTCCCGAATGTCCTGCGTGATCGGACGGTTCGTGATGTACGATCGTCCGAGATCGCCGGTGACCACGCTCGCGACGTAGTGGCCGAAGCGAGCGGGAAGTGGATCGTCGAGATGGAGCTGCGCGCGCAGACGCACGATCGTCGCGCTGTCGGCGCGTTCGCCGATCATGGATTCCACCGGATCGCCGGGCGCGACGTACAGAAGAAGGAACGCGACAACGAGCACGCCAAACAGCGTGGGAATGGAAAGCAGTACGCGCCGGAGAATGAAGCGTCCCATGCGGCGTTAGTGCCTGGTGGTGTCGATGGTCACGTTCGTCCAGCGCTGGCCGTTGAAGATCACCGGCGGCACGAAGTGTTTGACCCACGGTTGCACGGCGTACAGCTCGTTGTAGAAGTACAAAAAGATCATTGGCGCGCCGGCGAAAGCGATCGAATCGGCCTGGCGGTACATCGCGTCGCGCTTCGTCTCGTCGAGCTCGCGGCGTGACTGCGTCACGACGGAGTCAAACAGTGGATTCGCGTAGAATGATACGTTCCCACCCGCGCCCTTGTTCGCGCTGTGCAGCAGCGGATACAAGAAATCCTCGGCGTCTGGATAGTCGGCGTACCAGTCTTTCAAGAACAGGTCTGCTTGACCTTTGCGCGCCGCGGCGCGCGCCGAGGCCGACTCGCGCTGCACGATCTTGGTGCGAATGCCTGAGGCGTTCAGGTACGCCTGCATGGTCTCGGCCATCCGCAAATAGATCGGCGTCGTGGAGGTCCACAGCTCGATATCGATGCCGTTCGGGTAGCCGGCCGCGGCGAGCAGCTGCTTGGCTTTTTGCGGATCGTA
Organism: Gemmatimonadaceae bacterium; assembly: GCA_036499625.1. Taxonomy (GTDB): domain Bacteria; phylum Gemmatimonadota; class Gemmatimonadetes; order Gemmatimonadales; family Gemmatimonadaceae; genus JAQBQB01. The sequence continues at coordinate 71,356 of DASYDJ010000028.1, read as the reverse complement.
TGAATAGGGCTTTCGTGTGCTGTCGTAGCCGGCCAGCGCAGGCGGAATCACGCCGGCGGCGCGCGTGCCGCGGCCGCTGATCGAGATTTCGATGATGCGGTTGATGTCGATCGCGTAGTTGAGCGCCTGACGAACGCGGACGTCGGCGAGTGGACCGCGCGTGGTGTTGATCGCGACGTACACCAACTCGAGCGCCGGGGTGGACATGAGCATTGGCTTCTTGCTCTCGTCATCCTGCCAATCGGCGGCTTCGTCGGCTGGAATCTCGAGCACGTCGACGTTGCCGCTCTCGTACTCGGCGACAGCTGTGCTCGGCTCCGCAATGATGCGAGCGCGAAGACCGTCGGTCGCCGGCGCTCCGCCGAAATACGATGGGTTTCGCGCGAACAGCAGATAGTCGTCGTGCTTCCACTCGACGAGCTTCCACGGTCCGGTGCCGATCGGGTGCTCGCCGAAATCGGCCGAGACGTGATCGGGCACGATCGCCGCGACGGGCATCGCCAGCATCTTGATGAAGATGGCCAGCGGCTCGGTGAGGGTCACGACGAGCGTGCTATCGTCGCGGACAACCACGCCGGTGAGCGAGCTGGCTTTCCCGGCGTTGAACTCGCGTGCGCCGCGAATTGGAAACAGGAACTGTGCGGCGCCGCTCTTGGTCGCCGGGTCGAGCGCCCGCTGCCAGCTCTTCACCACGTTGGCGGCGGTGAAGTGCGAGCCGTCGTGGAACGTGACGCCCTGATGAAGGTGGAACGTGTAGGTCAGGCCGTCGGGCGAGACCTCCCATCGCTCGGCGAGCGCGGGTTCTACCTTGGCGTCAGGGTCGAAGCGCGTTAGGCCGTCGAAGATGTATCCGACCGCACGGCCGGTAGGGACGTCGGTCGAAAGCGCGGGGTCGAGCGACCGCGGATCGTAGTTGTCGCGCGAGTCGATCAGTTCGTGTCTCGAGGGAGCGCCAGCAGAACCGCACCCCGCGATGAGGAGTGCGGCCACCATGACGGCGAGCGGGCGTGTACAATCCATTGACACTGGCAAATTGGCGCGAGAACTTACCCCGTCCCGCCGTTAAGCGTCAATCAGATGCGCCCGCCGGAGGTAGTGCCGAGCGGGCGCGTTGTGCGTCAGTGATCAGCGCTTCCCCGGCCAGACGTGGCCGGGGCATACGAGGTGGCATGCCTGCAAAGAGCGATCCGCACGCCCGGTCGGCGGATTCGAAGTATTACGATCGACGCTTGTGACGAGGGGAATACAGCGCTCCGTCCGTATCGGGCTGGCGTTCTTGTTCGCGTTCGTCGCCGCTCCGGCCGTGGCGAAGGCGCAGGACGTCGCGTGCGAAGTGGGTCGCGCCGAAGTGCGCCAGCTCAACTTCGAAGGCAACAACACCTTTAGCAACGACGAACTGTCGGCACGTGTGCTCACGACGCCGTCGTCGGTGACGAAGCGCTATCTGCGGATCGTCGGCACGCCGCGCTGCTATCCGAGCGTCGGCTTGGGACCCGACGTCCGCGCGCTGACGCAATTCTATAGGAACAACGGATTCTATAACACGCGCGTCGACACGCTCGTGCAGCAGCTCGGGCCGAACGTGGTCTCGGTCACGTTTCGCATCCAGGAAGGCGATCCGATCCTCCTCGACTCGCTGACGATTACTGGATTGGATTCCGTCGCGCGCGCGAGCGACGTGCTGGCAAGTCTTCAGCTCCGCCAGGGCGGCCGGTTCAGCCTGTTGTCGATGCTGACCGACGAGGACTCGATCGTGTCGCGCCTTCGCAACGACGGATATGCGCATGCTGCGGTATATCCTGCGTCGTCGGTGCAACTGCAGGAGCATCGCGCGACGGTGACACTCGACGTGAGCCCCGGCGCGAGAGCGCGGATCAGCATCATCGCGGTACACAGCGTCGGCGTCGAGGGCGGACGCGGCGAGATCGACAGCGCCGTGGTGCTGCGTCTGTTGGGATTCAAGACTGGCGACTGGTATAGCGACCGCGCGCTCGTGAACGCGCAGCGGAATCTCTACCAGCTCGGCGCGTACCGGCACGTGGGCATCGTGACGGATACGACCTGGCAGCACGGCGACACGCTCGCCGACGTGCTGGTCGATCTGCGCGAGGACTACATGCGCCAGCTCCATACGGAGGAGGGCTGGGCGACGCTCGACTGCGGCTTGGTCAACGCGCAGTACTCCGACAAGAATTTTCTCGACGACGCGCATCATCTGGAGCTGAACGGTCGCGCATCGAAGCTCGGCTGGGGCTCGCCGCTCGCGTCCAAGTTCACGCGCCAGAATTTCTGCTATCGGCGCTATCTCGACAACGACAGCATCGCGAGCTCGACGGTCAACTACTACCTCGGCGCCACGCTGAGCGAACCCAGTTTGTTCGGGAGTCACTGGGTGCCGTCGTACTCGTTGTACAGCGAGCGACGCGGCGAGTACGAGGCGTATCTCCGTCGCACCGACATCGGCGGTGAAGCGGCGGCGACGCGCGAGATTGGTGTGAACATGCCGCTGCGTTTCGGCTACACGATGGAGTTGGGGCAGACGCTGGCCCAGCCGGCCGTGTTGTGCCTGGTATTCGTGCGGTGCGATGCGGCCTCCCAAGACGAGGCGCAGTTACGACAACGACTCGCAATCGTGTCCGCGTCGTTGCAACAGACGCACATCGACAATCTCGTCAATCCGACAAAGGGCACGGCGTTGGCTGGCGAGGTGCGGTTCTCTCAGCCGTGGATTGGATCGAACGACAGTCTGAGTTTCGTGAAAGGCACCTTCGACGGCTCGTTCTATTATCCGATCAGTTCCGGAGCGGTGTTGGCGACGCGCATACGACTCGGCGCGATCGGCGGCGGTAAGCTGCCGCCGCAGCAGGAGCGGTTGTACGCGGGCGGCGCGACGAGCGTGCGCGGCTTCCAGCAGAACGAGCTGGGCTCGGTGGTCTACTTGCTCGACGCGTCCCAAGTCACTGTCGTGAAGATGGGCGATACGAGCTACTACACCGCGAATCCGGGCGTGCGCGCCCAGCGGACGATTCCCGTGGGCGGCAATCAGCTCGTCGTCGCCAATGCGGAGCTTCGGCTTCGCGATCCGTTCTTTCCGAATTTGCTACAGTACGCGCTCTTTACCGACGCCGGCGACGTCTGGACGCGGCAGCCCGGCGTGGAGAACCTCGGGTTCACGCGGCTCTTCGTGACGCCGGGCGTGGGCATTCGTGTGTTCTCACCGGTTGGGCCAATCAGTGTGAATGCGGGGTACAATCCGTACGGCAGCCCCGGCTCGCCGGCATATTTCCCTGATCAATCGGGGAAATTGGTCTGCGTGAGTCCGGATGCGCCGGCGGTGACACAGGTGAATGGCGGGCCGTTGCTGCAGGACTCCAACTGTCCGGCAACGTTCTTCCAACCCCGGCGCACCAGTTTCCTGAAGAAGATCGCGCTGACCATTTCGATCGGTACCGGATTCTAGTCGATGAAGCGACGCAGCCTCGTGGCGCTGGTGAGCGCCGCCGTGCTCCTGATGTTGGGAATCGTGGCAGTGTCCACGGTTCTCTTCATCACGCGTACGGAGTCGGGGCGGGCACGCGTGCGGCAGCTCCTGCAGCCGCTCCTCACCGACGCGGCGCGCGGCGGCTCGTTCTATCTCGGGCACCTCGGCGGGAATTTCATCACCAACGTCACGGTGGACAGCATCGCGATCCGCGACAAACGCGGCGAGCTGCTGGCCAGCACCGGACCCGTATCGCTGACGTTCAATCCGCGCGATCTCATCGACCTGAGAATTTTCATCACCCGGGCGACGATCGAGCATCCGTACGTACACTTGATCGAGCACGACAACGGCGCGTGGAATTTCCAGGAAATCTTCTCGTCGGGTAACAACGCGCCGAAGAAGCCCAAGGACGTGAACACGCGGAATCTCGGTGACTACATCGTCATCGATTCGGCATCGACGCGGAATGGAGCGTTTCTACTGTCGCTGCCGTGGCGTCCGGACGAGAAGGGCGCCGCGCGCGATAGTGTGATTCGCGTGCACCTGAACAATCCGGAGAAAGCTGTCTCGCGGACGTTCGACGGCTACGCGCGCACCTATCGGTGGTCGAACATTCAGGCGTTCATCGACCACGTACGGCTGACCGATCCCGACAGCGATCGGAAGTTCGGCCAGGATTTCAAGGTTCGCACGCTGTCGGCAGACGAGTTCGAGCCGACATTCAAGTTCCGTAATGTGCGGGGCGAGGCTCGGCACCTGGGGGACTCGGTCTGGTTCGACGCGCCGCACTTCGACATGCCGGCGTCTACGGGCCATGGGAAAGGCCGGATCTGGTGGGGCAGCAACCTGCCGATGCGCTACGACATCGCGATTCACGGGGACAGCGTTTCGCTGGACGATGTGAACTGGGTGTATCCAACGCTGCCGCGGACCGGCGGCGGCGCGCTCGATCTGCTGATCAAGAACGATCCCGATCCGAAGAAGATGCAGATCGTCGACTTCCAGCTCGTGAACATGGACGTGCACAGCACGAAGTCGCATGTCACGGGTGACATGACGTTCGGTACGGGCGCACCGCTCCTGCTCGTGCAGAACGTGAACCTGCGCGCCGACCCGGTGGACTTCGATCTGCTGCGCACGTTGGCAGGTAAGCCATTCCCTGAGGATTGGCAGGGAAAGCTGACCGGCACCGTGAAGGCGCGCGGCGGCCCGCTCACGAATTTCTACGTCGACGATGCGCGCGGCGAATTCGACGACGCGCATGTGCGCGGCGCGGTATCGCGTTTTTCGGGACACGGAGAGCTGGACATTCTCGATCCCGCGTTCACCGAGTTCCACCATTTCTATGCGAACGTGCCCGCGCTGGATCTGCGCACGATCGAGTATCTCTTTCCGGCCTTTCCACGGCTCGGCGGATTCGTGTCCGGCACCGCGACGCTGGATTCGTCGTGGTTGGACGTCCGCTTCTCGGACGCGCGTCTCGCGCATCAGGACGGACCGGGCGACCCGTCGGTCGTGACCGGCAGCGGTCGCGTGACCGATGCGGGACAATTCATGGTGTACGATCTCGAGCTCGACGCGCAGCCGCTGTCGTGGACGATGCTCGCGCGATCGTACCCGTTTCTCCCGCTGCGCGGATTGATGAGCGGCCCGATCCGCGTCAAAGGCTCGTCGCCGGATCTCGAGGTGTCGACGTCACTCCAGGGCGTGGCGGGGGCGCTGAGCTACGACGGACGCGTCGATGCCGATTCGATTGGCGGTTACGGCGCGCACGGTCGGGGCCAGTTCAGTGCGCTCAGCGTGGGGCAACTATTAGAGAAGTCGAATGTTCCCGCTGGCCTCCTCAGCGGACACTACGACGTGGACCTCACTGGCGCCGACGCCGCGACACTCGCGGGCGCTGCCGACGTCGCCATCGAGCGGACGATCATCGACAGTCTGCGAGTCTATCCGTCAGAGGCATACGTTCGATTTGCCGACGGTCGCATGCTCGTCGATTCGCTGACGGCACGCACCGCGGCATTCACCGTCGCGGCGAATGGCGGCATCGGTTTGCCCAAAGGCCAGCCCGATTCATTGCACTTCGCCGTGACGATCGACTCACTTGGCGGTTTTCGGTCGTACATCTCGCATCCCGACACCACCTTGCTCGGGCGCGCCGGCACACCGCCCGATTCGCTGTCGGGCGCGATAACGCTCAACGGCGTGATGGCGGGTACGTTCGATTCGCTCGACCTGCGTGCCCGCGCAGCCGCCAGCAATCTCTATAAGAACGCCGAGAGCGCCGGTGAGGTGAACGGCACGTTCAACGTTCACGATTTGCTCGGCACTCGCTCCGGCGACGCTCAGATACACGTCGACTCGGCGGTGATCGCCGGTGTCGCGCTGGACACGGTCGGAGGCACGTTCCGCTTTGCCGACGGCCAACACGCACTGTTCAACGTGAGCGCGTTGAGCCGGAATGGACCGACCGCGTCTGCTGCCGGCAGTTGGACCTCAGCGCTCGGCGCGCAGACAGTGGTGCTCGATTCGCTCGGCTTCAAGATCGATGACGACGACTGGCGGTTGGCTCAAACCGTACATTTGGCGCGCGATAGCGTTGGAGTGCGGCTCGACTCGCTCGTGCTGCGCAACCGCGATACCGCTGTCGTGGTATTGGCCGCCGACTTCCCGGACACGGGATCGGTCAGCGCGCGAGTGCGCGCATCGCGTGTGGCGCTGTCGGAGTTTTCGTCGCTCGCGCAATTCCGCGATTCGATCACCGGTGTCGCCGATCTCGATGCGTCGATTTCCGGAACGAGAGTCGCACCGCGCATCGCGGCCAACGCCGCGTTGACTTCGATTCGAGTTCGCGGCATTCCAATCGATAGCGTCTCGGCCGTCGCGCAGTATGCCGACGCGCGTCTCGCCGTGAATGGCGACGTGGTGCGCGGCGGTCAGCGAGCGGTGACGGCAAACGCGAACCTGCCGGTCGAAATCACGCTGCCCTTCGGGGTGCGGCGCTTGACGGATTCGCTGTCCGGCGAGCTGCACGCCGACAGCACCGACCTGTCGATCGTGAGCACGTTGCTCAAGGGCACCGTCGATAGCGTCACCGGGCGGCTCACGGCCGATGTGCGACTCGCGGGTAAATGGAATGCGCCGGTGGTGGACGGCAACGTCTCGGTGCGCAATGGATCGGCAATCGTGCAGCCGATCGGCGTGAAAATCGTCGCAATCAATGGAACGATTTCCGGCGCTGTGACGCCGAACAGCACGCAGGACAGCATCAGCGTCGATCTCCATGCGGCGAACGACAAGCAGCCGACCGGCACGATTGGCGTCACGGGCTGGATCAAGCTTCCCGGTCAGAGTAAAGCGTCGCCGGCGCTCGACCTCAAGCTCGCCGCGAACCAGTTCCACGCGTTGAACAAACGCTCGCTCGCCGATCTGTATTTGTCGACGATCGATCCACTCGAGTTGCACGGCACGGTGCAGGCGCCTGTGCTCGACGGCAGTCTCCGCGTCGACCGCGGGTCGATCTACCTGGCCGATCGCGATCTGGCGCGGAAGCTCGCGGTGGAAGAAGTCGCCGACAGCACCACGTCGGGCGGCGGCTCGGGCATCGCTGTGCTGTCGACGCTATTGGCCAACTTGTCTATCCCGAACGTGACCATCACGCTCGGCGACAACGTGCGGCTGCGGTCGAGCGAAGCGAACGTTCGTCTGGCCGGGCAGCTTCAGCTCATCACCGACCCGTCGCTCGGCACGCACGTGCTGGCGTCGGGCGTGCTCGTGCCGCGGTTGTCGTTGCAAGGCCAACTTCGGACAGTTGACGGTACGTACTTGTTCAATCTCGCCGGCGTCGTCCAACGCGAATTCAGCGTTTTGGCAAACGGCACCGTCGACTTCGACGGTCCGCCGGAAACGCCGACGCTCGACATCAAAGCGCAGTACAACGTGAAGCAGCCGCGCGACCGCGACATCGGTGTGATCGCGAATCTCACCGGCCGAGTGCCCGACTATAATCTCACGTTATCCGGCAACGCCGATTATGATATCTCTCAATCGGATCTCGTCAGCTACCTGCTGACGGGCCGGCCCGGTCTCGATCTGGGCGGCGCGAACAACAGCGGCGCGTCCCAAGTGCTGGCGTCCGTGCTGGCGCCTACGCTGAGCGCCGTCGCCGCCGCCGGTCTGCGCCAGAACCTCGGCAACTGGGTCGACATGCTGCAGTTCCAGCTCGGCACGGCAGACAACACGCAGGGCCAGAGCGCGTTCGACACCGGCAACCTGCGGAACTACCTCGCCAGCGCCACCATCAGCGCCGAGCAGCAGTTTGGCAGCCGGTTGTTTTTCAACATCAATACGGGACTGTGCGCCTTCGCGCAGACGACGAACGCGAGCTTCGCTCCGCTCGGCAGTGTTGGCGCGCAGGCGGAATACCGGTTCGACCCTCGTCTGTCGATGCAGCTCGCGTACGAACCGCCGACGGCCAATCGTATTTGTTCGCGTGAGGCGCAGTTCCTGAGCGGGTTCCAGCCAACGCCGGGCCAGTTCAGTTTCTCCTTCTCGCACACGTGGCACTTTTGATCGCTCGGGCGATCATCATCGCCAACCCGGCGTCGCGAAAGGGAAAAGGGCTCGCCGCGAAAGCGCAGGCGATCATGTCGGAACGCTCCGTGGAGTGCGACCTGGTCTTCACCGAGCGTCCCGGCCACGCGGCGCAACTCGCGTTGCAGCACGCGCCGCACTACGACGCGGTCTTTGCGTTGGGCGGTGACGGCACCGTGATGGAGGTGGCTGGCGCGCTCGCCGGCACCGACACACCCGTTGGCGTGCTGGCCGGAGGCACCGGCAACCTGCTGGCGCGCGCGCTCGGAATTCCGCTCTCGGTGCGGCACGCTGTGCCCGCGCTTCTCGACGGTACGATCCAGCGTGTGGATCTCGGCCGACTCGACTCGGGGCGGCGATTCGCGATCGCGGCCGGAGTTGGCATCGACGCGTCCATGGTGGCTGAAACGCCGAGTTGGTTGAAGCGTCGATTGGGTGTGGCGGCGTACGTGATGATGGGCACGCGAGCCGCGTTGCGGGCGGTGCTGCGGCGCGAGTATTTCGCTGTCCGCGTGACCATCGACGGCGTCGTGCACGAACGGAAGGCGGCTGCCGTGATGATCGCGAACTTCGGCGCGGTGCTCGGCAATCGAATTACGCTGGGGCCAGAGATTCGGCAGGATGACGGTTTCCTCGATGCCTGTGTGTTCTCGCCCCGAACACTGCTCGACGCGATTCGCATCATGTGGCGCTTGATGCGGCGCGACTTTGCGACTGATCCGTGCATGCTGTACCATCAGGGGAGCACGATTCGGGTCGAGACGAACTCGCCGCTGCCCTGGCAGGCCGATGGAGAGATGATGGGGAATACGCCGTTCGCTGTCGTCGTCGAACCACTCGCCGCACGCATTTTGGTCCCGGCTGAGCGCTGAGCCGCGACCATGTCGGCGCGTCCACCGAGCACTGACTCGTCGCCGACGTCGATCGCCGCGCTGCTCCGCGAGCGCGATCAACTCTTTCTCCTGCACGAAGCGCTGGCCGAGGTCGAGCGGGCGCGCACGCTCGGCGAGCGCCTGGGGATCCTCGTGCAGGCCATTGGGCGCGTCGGGTACGGGCGGGTCGATACCGTCGCCGACTACGTCATGCCGCCCGAGGCACAGCTCGTGTCGGAGGTCGGCAGTTCAGCATTTTTGAATTCAAATGAGCTAATAGTCCCCGTCCGGTCGGTCGACGGCGCTACGGTGGCGACGCTCGTCTTGGGCGAGCCCGACCAGCCGGGACCGCCCACGCTGGCGCGCGTGCGGACGGTGGAGCTGTTCGCCCAGCAGGTGGCGTCGATCATCGAGAACGCCCGGCTCTATGAGGAAAGCCAGCGCGAGCGCGGCCGCGGCGAAGCGCTCGCCGACATCGCGCGGGCGGTGAGCGGATCGTTGCGCCTGGCCGACGTGCTGCAACTCAGCCTCCGTCACGCTGTGGCGCTGCTGCGCACGGAGGGCGCCGCGCTCGGCCTCGTGCGGGACGACAAGCTGGCGATGGTGGCCGCGGTTGGCGAAGCGCAGGGCCTCATTGGCGCGGCAGTGCCGCTGGAAGGCAGCTTGGTCGGCCGCGCGGTGCTCGAGCGCCGAACATCGATCTGCAACGAGTGCGACATCGAGGACGCGTACGGACCGACTCGCGTCGCTGTCGGCGTCCACAACACGCTGCACGCGCCGCTCTTCTCGAGCGACGGTGTCATCGGCGCGCTGACTGTGATCAATCGCGACGCGGCGTTCACCGAGGATGATGCCGTCGTCCTGCAACGGCTCGCGGATCAGGTGGCTGTTGCGGTGGCCAACGCTCGTCTGTACGAAGAGGCGAAGGCCGCGGCGGATCGGTATCAGCAGGCGTCGGAAGACGAGCGTCGTGCGCGCGACGCCGTCGCGCAATCCGAGTCGCGCTACCGCAATCTTTTCGAGACTGCGACCGACGCCATCTATGCCTTGGACGCGATGGGCGCTTTCACGTCGGTGAACGAGGCTACGTGCATCCTCTCGGGCCGAACCCGCGACGAGCTCCTCGGCCGCAACGCTCTTGGGTTCGTGCCGTCCAACGAGTCGGCGATGGTGAAGGAGCATTTCAAGTCGGCGCTGTCGGGCGCGCCGCGACGCTACGAGTGCACGTTCGTTCGCGCCGACGGCACGCGCCGGCTCGCGTCGGTGACGAATACGCCGATCCGGCATACTGCGCGCGTGATCGGCGTGCTCGCTGTCGCGCGCGATGTGACCGACGAGCGGACGCGCGCGCTGGCGCTCGAACGCTCGGAAGCGCGCTACACTCGATTGGTCGAGACGGCGTCCGACGCGATCTTCACCGTCGATCGCGACGGTCGGCTCACTGCCGTCAATCGCTCGCTCGAGCGCGCGACCGGCGCCGACCGTGACACGCTACTTGGCACGCCGTTCGATGAATTGATCGATCAACGCGATCGCGGTCTCGTGGACGACGCGCTAGGCGCCGCGTTCGCCGATCAGCGACGGCGCGTGGAGCTCCGGTACTCCGATGCCGAGGGTGAATTGCGGCAATGCTCGCTGACTCTCACGCCACTCAGCGAAGACGGTGAAGTCACCGGTGCGCTCGGTGTCGTGCGCGACGTGACGGACGAAAAGAGACTCGCCGAACAACTGCTGCAGCAGGAAAAGCTCGCCGCGGTTGGGCAGCTCGTGAGCGGTGTTGCGCACGAGTTGAACAATCCGTTGGCGAGCGTGATGGCGTTTGCGCAATTGCTGCTCGCCGCGCCAGAAGATGCCGCGCACGACCGCCGTGCGATCGACGCGATCAATCACGAAGCGAAACGCGCCGCCAAGATCGTGTCGAACCTGCTCACGTTTGCGCGCCAGCATCAACCCGAACGCACGATTGCCGATTTGAATCGCGTCGTGGACGACACGCTCGAGTTGCGCCGCTATGCGCTCCGCCTGGCGCAGGTCGAAATAGAAACGCGGCTCGATCCCGAATTGCCGATCACCTGGGCCGATCCGTTCCAGCTTCAGCAGGTCGTGCTGAATCTCGTAACGAACGCCGAGCATGCGTTGAGCAACTGGGATGGCGACCGTCGAATCGTGGTGACGACCGCTCGCGCTGGGAAGGAGTTGGTCGTGCGCGTCAGCGATTCCGGGCCCGGCATCGCGCCGGAGCATCTGCCGCGCATCTTCAATCCATTCTTCACGACGAAGCCGGTGGGCGAAGGCACGGGCTTGGGTCTCTCGATCTCGGACGGAATTCTTCGCGAGCATGGAGGGCGCATTCGCGTCGAATCGCAGCTCGGATTCGGCGCGACGTTCATTCTCGAGTTGCCGGTCGTCGCGCCGCCGTTGACGGAACCCGAGCCGGAGCCGGAGCCCGCGCCGCCATCCGCGCAGGCACGACGGCTGCTGCTGGTCGACGACGAGCCGACCATTCGACAGGCGATCACCAAGTATTTCGGATCGCTGGGCCACACGGTGGACGCTGTCGGCAGCGGCCGCGAGGCGATCGCGCGTGCGACCGAGACGCGCTACGACGCTGTCATGCTCGACTTGCGACTTCCCGATCGGTCAGGCGATGAAATCTTCGCCGAGATGCGGGAGCTTCCCACGGCGCCGCGGCGGGTGGTGTTCATCACGGGCGACACCCAGAGCGATGCGGCACAGCGAGCCCTGGCGGCGACCGGCTGCGTGACCGTCAGCAAGCCGTTCCTTCTCGACGAGCTCGCCTCCATCGTGCTCGCGGAAGCCGACGGCTGACCGCTATCTTCCCCTCATGATGAAGCTCGAAGAGCACGATGCCATGATCTGCCGCTCGTGCGGCAACGAGGAGCGCGCCTCCGAGGGCTATCCGTGCGTCGACTGCGGGACGTTCATCTGCGTGATCTGCGACATCCGCGGCATCACGCGCTGCCGTGCTTGTCAGGCCAAGCGCGACGCGGCAGCTGCCGTTGTCCCCAAGTCTGCCACGTAGCGTGGAGAGTCAGATCGCCGACTTGCGCGGCGCCGGCCTCGTCGTGGGACACGCCGGCGATCACGAAGGGGCGACCGGCGTGACCGTGATACGGCGCGCGGACGGTGCGATGCGCGCCGGTGTATCGATTCTCGGACGCGCGACCGGCAGTCGCGAACTCCACGCGGCGTCGGCGGATCATCTCGTGAATGGTCGCATCGATGCGATTCTTCTCACCGGTGGATCGGCATACGGTCTCGACGCTGCGGCGGGCGTAATGCGCTGGATGGAGGAACGTGGTCGCGGCCTGCCGGTTGGCATCGGCGTCGTGCCGATCGTTCCTGCCGCCGTCGTGTTCGACCTCGCGCCGCTTGGACGAGCCGACGCTCGACCATCCGCGACGATGGCCTACGACGCCTGCGACAGCGCGACGGACGAGAATGTCGGCGAGGGCAGCGTGGGCGTCGGGACCGGCACGACAGTGGGCAAAATCATTGGTCCAGCCGGCGCAATGAAGGGTGGCTTTGGCTGTGCGAGCGAGCAGACAGATGACGGATCGCTGACCGTCGCCGCAATGGTCGTCGTCAACGCGTTCGGCGATGTGCGCAACGACCGCGGTGAGATCATCGCCGGCGCGCGCGGCGATCGCAGCGCATTCGTCGATACTGCACGCGTGCTGCGCAGCGGAGGCGTAGCGTCGCCGGCAAAGTTCGACGAGCTCGCGGCGACGAACACGACGCTCGCCGTGGTCGGCGTGAGTGCGCCAATGACCGCGACGGAGCTCACGCAGTTGGCGCGTGCCGCCGGCGCGGCGTTGACGCGTCGCATCACACCGTGCGGTTCGTCATTCGACGGCGACATCGTATTCGCCGTCTCGCCCGAGGCGGGCGAGCGCAGTCGCTTCCAGTCGATGATCGCGGAAGCTCTCGCAGTGGCCGCGTTGGAGCGCGCAGTGGAGCGCGCCGTGCGATTGGCGCACGGACGCGACGGCATTCCAGGACTAGCCGACACACATGGCAACTGAAACTCGTTCCACCGATCCCGATCTCGCCGTCCTGTATGCGCTGATGGTGCGCACGCCCATCGCGCCAATGCATGCGGAGCCGCGCATCGCGAGCCAGATGGTTTCGCAACAGGTCGCGGGCCATCGCATCGGCGTCACCGATGAGGAAGGCGATTGGGTCCGCGCACTCGGCGAAGACGGCTACGAAGGCTGGATGCACACTGGCTTTCTCTCGCCGCTCCCGGACGACATAGGCGCAGCGCGGGACAGCGCCGTATCGCTCGGCTGCGTGACGACGACGAGCAACGGCATCCGTCGCTCGTTGCCACTTCGCGCATTGCTCGCCGCGAACGAGACGCTCGTGTCGGGCGATGTCGTCGCCGCCGACGATCTCACGCGACGATTCCCGCTTGAGGCCAGCGCGATCACGCGCAGCGCGCAGGAATATTTCAGCGCAACGAGTTATCTCTGGGGCGGCGTGACGCCATGGGGTGCTGATTGTTCCGGGCTGGCGCAGAGTGTATTCGCATTGCACGGACTGCAGTTGCCGCGCGACGCGTGGCAGCAAGCGGAGCTCGGAGGCGACGCCGGACGCGATGTCGGCGAGCTCGCTCCCGCCGATCTGCTCTTCTTCTCAGATCGCGATGACCGTCGCATCACGCACGTCGGCATATCACTCGGCGAACGGCGTATGGTGCATCTCGCGCTCGGACGCGGCGGGTACGCGATCGAACGGTTGGATGACCGACAGGATCCGTACGTCGATCGATTGCGTGCGCGCTTCCTGTTCGCGCGGCGAATGCTGTGATGTCATCCCGAGCGAGCCCGTTCGCTTCGCTCAGGGTAAACTTCGCGAGAGAGGGATCTTTCGTGGGCCGTCTTATAATTGGCGTTTGAGAAGATTCCTCGCTCCGCTCGGAATGACAATCAGCTGAAGATGCTCGCCGTCGGCATCTTCACCGCGGTCCGCACGTGCAGCGTAACGTCGGTCGCTGGCTGGCCGTCGAGCGCGATGGCCATCGTATAGTCGCCGGCCGCATCGAGCGGCAAGTCGAGCTGCGCGATCAGCGGAAGATCCATCCCGGTGGCGCCTGGCGCTGGCGGCCCGACATTCAGCTCGCCGGTGCTCGTCCACAACTCCTGGCCATTCGGGCTCAACCAGCGAAATCCCACGGTGTGAGTCCCGACGTCGTCCGGCGAACCCTTGAGGTGAAGCACCAGATGGGCCCGAGGATGCATGGCTGGCAGCGACATCACCTGCAGAGCGTCGAAGACGCCGAGGATGTTGAGCTTTCCGTCTTGGGACAGGTTGGCGGAGTCGGCGAAGAGCGCAAAGGTGGCGTGCATCCGTACAACATAGACAGGATGAAGGCCCGTCGCCTACTTTACCACCCATGGGTTCGACTGCAGGCGAATCAGCCACGCCCGGCCACGCGACGTCCATCACGCGGCCGGGCGTTTGGCTCACAGAGCTTTCACTGGTGCTCATGGCGCTCATTTGGGGCGTCAATTTTAGCGTCGTGAAATTCGGAACTACGCTCGTCGATCCGCTCGCGTACAACGGCGTGCGCGCGTCGATCGCCGCGCTGCTGCTCTGCACGATCGTCGGCGTCGGCCGCATGCCGCTTCCGTCAGGGCGCACGATCGTTGCGCTGTTGCTCCTCGGTGCGCTGGGCAACGGGATCTATCAGTATTTTTTCGTGGAAGGCATCGCGCGCACGAGCGCCAGCGACACGGCGCTCATCGTCGCGGCGTCGCCGGCGTTCACCGCAATCATCGGCCGCATGATGGGAGTGGAGCGCCTGAACCGGCAAGCGGTACTCGGCGTCGTCGGATCGATCGCCGGCATCGTGCTCGTCGTCATCGGATCGTCGAAAGACGAAGGCGGGACGTCGATGGTCGGTCTCGCGCTCGTGCTGTGCGGCTCGTTGGCGTGGGCGCTATACACGGTGATGCTCAAGCCACACACCGAGCGTGTGGCGAATCTGCCACTCTCCGCGATCACGATGGTCGGCGGTGCGATACCGCTGTTCGTCGTCGCGTGGCCCGCCGTGTCGCGTGCGCACTGGACGGCGCCGGCGCTGTGGGGCGCCATCGGCTACAGCGCCGTGTTCTCACTGGTCATTGCATACTACTTCTGGTATCGCGGTGTGCGGATAATCGGTCCCACTCGTACCGCCATCTACTCGAATCTGCAGCCGGTGATCGCCGTGTTGGTCGCGTGGGCAATGCTCGGCGAGGTGCCGACTGTGTGGCAGGTGCTTGGTACGGTGTGCATCGTGGGTAGCCTGATGCTGGCACGGTCATGAAGCTCGTTCTGTTCGACATCGACGGCACGATTCTGCTCACGGCAGGCGCCGGTAAGCGGGCGATTCATCGCGCGCTGCATGAGGTGTTCGGAGGCACCGGCCCCGAAGGTCATCGCTTCGACGGCAAGACCGATCCGCAGATCGTGCGCGAGTTGATGCGCATCGTCGGCCACTCGGACGAGCACATCGATGCGCGAATGGATGCGCTGCTCGAGAAATACGTTGCATATCTGCACGAGGAGCTCCGCGCTGGCTCGGATGGCGTTGAAGTAATGCCAGGCATCACCGAGCTCTTGAATGCGCTTCGCGGCCGCGACGACGTGATTCTCGGATTGCTCACGGGCAATCTGCGCGCGGGCGCGGCGGCCAAGCTCGAGGCGGCGGGAATCGATCCCGGGCAATTCCAGATTGGCGCGTATGGCTCCGACCACGAAACCCGGGCCGAGTTGCCGGCGGTGGCGCAGCGACGCGCGCGTGATGAGCTGGGTTTGGATATCGCTGGCGAAGACGTCGTGGTGATCGGCGACACGCCGGCCGACATCGCATGCGGGCGAGGCATCGGAGCGCGAGCGATTGGCGTCGCGACCGGACACTATAGCGTCGACGAGCTTCGCCAACATCGGCCGTCGTCGGTGTTCGAGGACTTGTCGGATACCGACGATGTCGTACGGGCGATTCTCGCCGTCCCCGCGCCCGCGCGCGAGCCGCTAGTCCCGCCATGACTGATCGCCATCCATTCACGCTCACTTCGACGCGCATCGGCCGAACGAACCTCGGTTCGGGCCTGATCGCGGTCGATGAAGATGCGATCGTCGTGATGATTCACACCTCGGCGGAGGATCGCTCGATACGCGTGCCGTGCGGTGCGATCGACGAGATCGTTCTCGAGAATGGTGAAGTTGCATTGCGTCTGCGCGATGGGATGCGCTTGTCGTTGGGCGGCGAGGACGCGCCCGGCTTGCGACTCGAGCTGGTGAACCATTGTCGCGCCCTTCCCGAAGTCACGCGCGCGTTGCGCGCATTCGGGTCGCGTCGCGGACATGCCAGCGGCCGAGCGAGCGCTCCCGACGAGCAGCGACGGTTTTTTGCTCCGCTGCTGGGAGCGCGGCGCGACGCAGTGATTGCCGGCGAACCGGAGCGCACGCTCGCCTCGTTCGATGCTGCCACGCTCGAACGGTTGATCGGACAGACGCTGCATGCACTTGCGACCGAACGCTATGGCGACGACGCGCCGGCGCGCCGCGCGCTCGAAGCCGAGCTCGTCGATCTCACGGAACCGTTGAACAACGCTTTGCATGCACTCGGCGTCGCTGCCGAAAACGCGCACGGGTCGATCGACGATCTGAGGTTGTGGCGCGCTTGGTCGGCGCAGCTTCGAGCGACGTTCGAGACGGCCGATCGCGTGTGGATGTCGTTGGACGCGGCGCTCGACGCGACGCCCTGGCGCGCATGATCCTCGGCATCGGAACCGACGCCGTCGACATCGAGCGCGCGGAGCGGATGTTCGCCCACTGGGGCGATCGCATGCTCACGCGCTTGTTCGCGCCTGGCGAGTTGGCCTATCTCGCGACGAAGACATCGCCAGCGCAGCACATCGCGGTGCGTCTCGCGGCGAAGGAGGCGACGTACAAAGCGCTCTCCGGGACGGACCTCGCGCGCGGCATCGGCTGGCGCGACACCGAAGTGGTGACGCGCGCCGACGGAGCGCCGGAGCTACGGCTTCATGGACGCGCGGCCGAGCGTTTTGCCGAACTGCAGGCGACGCGAGTGCACGTGTCGCTCACGCACAGCGACGCGACGGCAATTGCGGTGGTGATCGTCGAGCGCTGAGCGGCGAGTTACGCCGCGAGCGCCGTCGCGCGAATGCCGGATCGCCCAGGTCCAGGCTCGCTGCGCATCTTCATCACGATCACGCCAACGATCACCACGCAAATCGCGACGATCTGCGCGAGACTGAGCCCCATGGTCCACGAGAGCCGGTCGTCTTTCGCGCGGAAGAACTCGATGATGAACCGTTCCACGCCGGCGAGCACGCACCAGACGCCGAACAACCAGCCTTCGGCGTGCTTGTGGTCGCGAATGCGCCAGAGAATGAGGAACATCACGAAGCCGAGCGTGACTTCGATCAACTGCGTGGGGTAGACCGCGAGCACGGTGTTGGGATCGGTGCCGGCCGGAAACGAGATGTGGAACGTCTGCGCCATCTCGGCAACGGTCGAGGGGGGAGCGCCATTGGGAAACATGACGGACATGAAGCCCGTGTACGGCTTGCCGTAATCGTCGCCCACCGCCCAGCAGCCGGTGCGTCCGATCGAATACCCCGCGGCGATCGCGATGCCGGCGACGTCAGCGAAGCGCACGAATGAGAGTTTCTTGAAGCGGATCGTGAGAAAGCAGAGCAGGACCGATCCGATGAATCCGCCCCAGAACACGAACCCGCCGCGGCTCCACAGATCGGCGATGTGGTGCGAGACGACGAGGACGTACCAGAGCTTGGCGCCGATCATCGTTCCCACGAGCGCGGCGAAGAGTACGTCACTCACGGCAGCCGCCTCGATGTCGCGGCCGCGATTGGCCAGCTCGCGTTCCGATACGACCTGCGCGATGAGAAAGGCCATCAGCACCGCGATGCCGAACCCGGTGAGGTTGATCGGCCCGAGCGAGAAGTTGAACGGGTGATGGATGATGGGCGTAGCGAGCGTCATGCGGCAACGAGTCCGGGTATGGGCTGAGCGGCAAATGCGTTGAGATCGAGCGGCGAGCATTCGCCGCGCTCGAGATGAAACAAACCTGCGCGGGCGATCATCGCCGCATTGTCGGTGGCGAGCCGTGCGCTTGGCGCGAACACTCGAACACCGCGCGAGCGGAATCGGTCCGACATGGCGCGAACGAGCGTGTCATTGCACGCTACACCGCCGCCCAACACGATGCGAGTGCGGTCGAACTGCCGCGCGGCGCGTCCCGTCTTCTCGACGAGCGTCTCGACGAGCGCGTCCTGAAACGCTCGTGCAATCGCGCCGCGATCCGCATCGAGACGATTCTCGACCGTGGCGGACTTCACCGCGTTGAGCACTGCTGTCTTGAGACCGCTGAAAGAGACATCGAAGAAATCGGGGTCGCCAAAACTCTGATTGCGGCGAAGCATGGGCCGCGCGAAGTGGTAGGCGCCGCTCTCGTGCGCGGCGGCGAGTCGTTCGACGTGCGGTCCCCCAGGATACGGGAGGCCGAGGAGCTTGGCAACCTTGTCGAACGCCTCGCCGGCGGCGTCGTCGCGCGTGCGACCCAGTAGCCGGTAGCGGCCCCACGCTTCGACATCGAGAAGCAAGGTGTGTCCGCCCGAGACCAGCAGGGCAGTGAAGGGCGGCACCGCGTCGGGATGCTCCAGCGCCGTAGCGAACAGATGCCCCTCCATGTGATGCACGCCGATCACGGGAATGCCACGCGCGAACGCGAAGGCCTTTGCAAAGCTCACTCCGACCAGAAGCGCGCCCACGAGACCGGGGGCATTCGTCACCGCCACCGCGTCGACGTCGGTCACGCCCGCCTCGGCGAGCGCGCGCTCGACGACCGGCACGATGGCCGTGAGATGAGCGCGCGACGCGATCTCGGGCACGACGCCGCCGAAAATCCGATGGACATCCTGCGACAAAATGACGAGCGACCGCATGGTCACGTCGTCGCCGCTGCCCTCGAGCACCGCGGCCGAAGTTTCGTCGCACGACGTCTCGATTCCTAGAATTCTCATACTAAAATGATCATGGCTCCGGCGACGACAGCAGGTGCACTTTCACCTGGCTGGGTCGCACGCGAACGCCTGGGCCGAGCGCGCTCGTGTCGATGTCGACGAGATGCGGCAGCGAGTCCGGAAAGCCGATGGTCGTCTTCATCGTGCGCACTGACGGCATTTTGAGAATGAGATGTCGCGGGCCGCTGATCTGCACCGTGGGCGGATCGAACTGCGGCTTGATGTACCCCGAGCCCGGCTCGGCCACCACTTCGATGTCGCTCGACAGCACCGGGACGCGGCGCGTCCACGTCGGCTCGAACCGGAGTGTGAGACTTCGCGGCTGCACGTCGCTGACGACCGCGTCGACGCCTTCGGGCAGCACGACGTCCTCGGGACGAAGGTCGACCACGAGCGTGTCTGGTGCGTCGGCGTCGATCTGGCGACGAATGACCGGCGGCGTGGAGGTGAGCTTGATCAACTCCTTGGGCGAGCCGACCACGATCGCCTTGAATTCCGGCGGCGGATCGCGCAACACGAGCGAGCTGTCGAGCAGCACCGGCTGAAACTGCACGCCTACGAGCTCACTTTGCGGTTGTTTGTCGTTGACGACGAGCCAGAGCACGATCGCGAGAAAGACCGCCGTGCCCTTGAGGGCGAGTCGTTGCGTGAACGCAGCAATGAGTCGACGCTGCAGCGAAGCCGATGCGCGCAGCGCGGGCGAGCCGTCCATGCGTGCGTCAGTTACGACTGACTTGGGCGGCCTTCGGCTGGTCGCCGCTGTCCGCCGGCGGGCGTGGCGTCTCGAGGCCGAGCAGTTGCGCGATCAGCGCGCGGTTGCCCTGCGAATCCCAATCGTCCGGGCCAATGAACTTCTTCCGGATCGATCCCTCGCGACCAATGACGAACGTCTCCGGATAGCCGGTGGTTTGATACGCCGCTTCGACCGAGCCGGAGGGATCGTGCAGGATCTCGTACGTGAGCCCGTAGTGGTTTGCGAATTTTCTGATCGAATCTTCGCTCACCACTTCGTCCGCGCTCACCGAAACGAGCTTCAGTCCCTTGGGGCCGTACGCCTGTTGCAGCCGTTCGAGACTCGGCAGCTCTTTTTGACAGGGCTCGCACCACGTGGCCCAGATGTTCAGCAGCACCACTTGGCCTTTGTAGTCGGCGAGAGTCTTGTACGTGTTGGACCCGAGCTCCTTCGCCTTGAAATCCGGCGCGTCCGATCCGATGGTGACTGGAAAGAGCTGGTCCTTCATCAAGTGCGACGCCGTGGCGAGTGCAATCGCCAGAACCGCGACGATCGCGCCGACCACGCTCCACTGTTGTCGCGCCGTCATACGAGGACTCCCGTTGCGCAGCGTTCGCGCAGCGTCGCGATTTCTGCTCGTGGATTTTGCGCCGAAAAAATCGCGTTGCCCGCGACGAACGTGTCCGCGCCGGCATTCCAGACGGAGCCGATCGTCTCGCGGTTGATGCCGCCGTCCACCTCCAGCGCCGCCTTGCTGCGCCGCTCGTCGAGCAGCGCGCGGGTGCGACGGATCTTGTCGATGGAGTGCGGAATGAAACTCTGGCCGCCGAACCCCGGGTTCACGGACATGATCAACACGAGATCGATCTCGGCGACGGCTTCAGTGATGGCGGAAAGCGGCGTGGCGGGATTGAGCGCGACGCCCGCGCGACAGCCCAACTCACGAATGCGATTCAACTGACGATTCAAATGCGGCGCGACTTCGGCGTGAATCGTGAGACCCGCGGCGCCCGCTGCGGCATACTCGTCAAAATATTTTTCTGGTTCGACGACCATCAAGTGCACGTCGAGCGGCAGCGACGTACACCGCCGCGCCGTCTCGATCACTTTCACGCCGAACGAGAGATTCGGTACGAAGCAGCCGTCCATCACGTCGACGTGAATCCAGTCGGCGCCCCCCGCTTCGCACATGGCGATTTCGTCGCCGAGTTTCGAGAAGTCCGCCGAAAGCAGAGAAGGAGCGATGCGCGCGATGCTGGCTTTCATTTCGGACCACTACTCACGGTAACCGACACAGCGCTCGGAATGGACGCCTGCGATCCGGGCGTCGGCTGGCTCGCGATCACGTGACCTGCCGGCGCGGTATTCGCCTTTTGCGTCACGGCTCCGAGCTCGAATCCTGCGCCCTCGAGCGCCGCCTGCGCGTCGGTCTGCGTCATGCCGACGATACCCGGGACCGCGACCAGTTGCGGCCCGGCGCTCGTGACGAGCGTGACGGTCGTTCCTTCCACGTCATGCGTGCCCGCGACCGGCGACTGTTCGAGCACGGTCTCCTTGGGCGACGCTTCGTGATATCGCGACTCGCCGTGCTCCGCCTTGAAGCCCACGGCGCCGAGGCGCTGCGCCGCGTCGGTGAACAGGAGTCCGGTCACGTTCGGCACCTTCGCATGCCCCGGCACGACACCGGACGGAAACACAAAAAACGCCACGATCAGGTAGGCGAGCAAAAAGCCGCCCACGATTGCGACGGCATACATCAGCGAGCCACGAAGCTTCGACCGAAAACTCACGCTGTTCTCCGGAGACGCGCCGCAAATGCTCCGTCGGTGCCGTGACGCTGCGGAAGCACGCGCAGCAGACCTTCATCGAGCGCGGTCTGCGGTACTGCTCCCTGCGGCGGCGGATCGAGACGGAATTCTGGGTGCTTGGTGAGGAACGACGCGATCTGCTCGTCGTTCTCCTCCGGCTCGAGAGAGCAAGTACTGTACACCAGCCACCCGCCAGGTTTCACCAGCGAGGCAGCGCTCCGCAGAATGGCGCGCTGCACGGCGGACATCACGGCGAGATCGGAAGCGCGCAACCGCCAGCGCGCATCGGGGTGGCGCCGAAACGTCCCGGTGCCCGTACACGGTGCATCAACAAGCACCATGTCCACCGGACGGATCGCCGGAGAGTTCGCGTCGGCGACGTAGGCGTGCATGTTCGGGATCTCGAGGCGCTCCGTGTTCTCGACGACGCGCCGCAAGCGCGAGAGCGACAGGTCGCTCGAGAACACCTGCTCTGCGCCGCGCGACAACTCGACCGACTTTCCACCCGGAGCCGCGCAGAGATCCGCGACCAACGCACCTGTCGGCGCGCACGCGTACTGCGCCACGAGCGTGGATGCCGGATCCTGCAGATGGAACAGTCCCTGGCGAAACGGCCCGAGCTCGGTGAGCGATGACACGGGACTCGACAGCACGATGCTGTCGCGCGCCAACGGCGCGTCGTCGCAGTGAATGCCTGCCGACTCCAGCATCGCCTCGAGCTGCTCGCGCACCACGTGCCACGGGCGCGCGATGAGCGGCGCTTCCTGATTGTTCGCCTCGAGCAACTTCCGCGTTTCGTCGACACCCCAACGCTCGACCCACCGGTTGACGAGCCACCGCGGATGCGAACCCTCGAGGGCCAGCGCGTCGATCGGATCGGCAGGTACCGGTATGCTCAGCGCATCGCGCTCGCGCTCGAGCCGGCGAAGCACTGCGTTCGCCAACTTGCTCGCGCCCATGCCGTGGCGGCGTTTCGCCAACTCCACGGTCTGTGCGATCGCAGCATACGCAGGCACGCTCTCCATGTAGAGCAACTGCGATGCACCAAGCCGCAGCAGGTCGTGGAGATCGGCGTCGAGTCGGTATGCGCCGCCGTTTACGCGCGCATCGAGCAGCGCATCGACGCGCGCTCGCCGGCGCAGCATGCCGTACACGAGCTCGCGAACCCAGCGGCGATCGCGCGCGTCGAGCTTGGCGGTCCGGCGATCGAACGCCGGATCGAGGAGATCGCCGCTGCGAAGATCGGCACAGATCTCCGCGGCAGCGACACGCGCGTCCGTTACGCCGCCGGATCGCTGGACGACGACACCGCCCCCGCCACCGGTCGACCGATGGTCCTGACCTGCCCCTGGCATACTACTAAAATAGCCGCTCGCCAGGGCCGATGCCGCGCCCGTGCATCCACTCGATCGGGGTAATGCGGCGTTTGCCGGACGGATGGACGCTGGCGATCTGGACGGACCCGCGGCCGCACGCCACGAGCAGGCCGTTTCCGTCCACCGAAATCACGGTTCCAGGCACTTCGCCGGTCGATTCGGGACCAACCCGCGCACCAAACAGCTTCACCTCGCCACTCGGCGACTGTGCAAACGCACCCGGACGCGGATCATACGCCCGAATGAGTCGCGACACGCTGAGCGCATCCGCCTCCCAGTCGACGCGCGTCATCGCGCGGTCGACCTTGGAGGCATACGTGGCCTGCGCATCATCCTGCGGTGTTTCCTTGATCTCTCCGAGCTCGATCAACGCCAGCGCCTCGATCAGCGCCATCGCTCCTAACTCGGCGAGGCGAAGCTGCAGCTCACCGTACGTCTCGTCGTCGGGAATCGGCGTGCGCACCTGGAGCATCGACGCGCCGGCGTCGAGCGCTTTGACCATTCGCATGATCGTGACGCCGGTTTCCGAATGACCGTCGCGAATGGCTGCCTGGATCGGCGCTGCGCCTCGAAACTTGGGAAGCAGCGATGCGTGAATGTTGATGGTGCCGAGTCGCGGAAGCTCGATCACATCGACGGGTAGAATGTGACCGTAGGCGACGACGACCGAGATGTCGGGCTCGAGCGCGCGAAGTTGCGCGACGATTTCCTCGCCGCGTGGCTTTTCGGGCTGCAACACCGGAATCGATTCTTCGACGGCGATCAGCTTTACCGGCGGCGGTTCGAGGGTCGAGCGCGAGCGTCCAACTGGTCGATCCGGTTGCGTCACCACGCCTACGACGTCGAACCCCTCGCCGATCAACGCGCGGAGCGGCGGTGTGGCAAAGTCAGGCGTGCCCCAGAAGAGCACGCGCACCTACAACTCCTCGTCCGGATGGTCGTGCGACGGAGTGGGATCGTTCTCGAGCTTCCGGATGAATCCCGGATACTTGTCCTTTTCCTTCGTCCACTTGTTCAGCGCGGAGCGCCGCCGGAGGACACTGAAGTAGTCGATGAACAATTTGCCATGCAGATGATCGATCTCGTGCTGGAGGCAGCGCGCGAGGAGATCGTCGGCGTCGATCTCGAATTCCTTGCCGTCGATGTCCATGGCGCGAACGCTCACCTTGGGCGGCCGTTCCACGTCGCCGTAAACGTCGGGAATCGACAGGCAGCCTTCTTCGGCTTTCTTCAGCCTTCCCTCGGTCTCGAGGATCTCGGGATTGATCAACACCAACGGATTCTCGTCCACGTCCACGACGCACACGCGTTCGGTGCGCCCAACCTGCGGCGCCGCGAGGCCAATGCCCTTCGCGGCGTACATCGTCTCGAACATGTTTTTCACGAGCGACCGCAGCCCGTCCGTGATCGTCTCGACGGGTTTCGTTTCTTCGCGGAGAATCGGGTCGCCCAAGACGCGAATGTCGAGAATGCTCACGAGTCTGAAGATGTCGCGGCTGGAGTGTTGGAGGCTGGTGTCGCCTTTCCGAGGATTTTTGCGATGCGGCCGCGCTCGATGACGAACCGCGACTCGGCGGACTTGATCGTCACGCGATCGTCGAGACGGTTGGCGCCGCCATCCTTCGAGGTTTCGCGAATGTGGATGACCTCGCCAATGATGCCGCCCGACGTGACGACTTCGTCGCCGCGCTTGAGGGCCTTGAGAGCGGCCTCGTGCGATTGCCGCTGCTTCTGCTGCGGACGGAACATGACGAAGTAGATGATCGCAATGATCAGCGCGAACTGGATGACGATCGGGAGCAGCGAGCTGCCGCCGACGGCGGGCGCCTGCAGGAGCAACAGCGCCGCGGGGAATCCAGGGGAAATCATGCCGTAGGTACCTTTCGGGAATGGTAGCGCGCGAGCCAATCGCGGCTCCACGCGTCGATCGTGCCGTCCTGAATCGCACTACGTGCCGAGCGCATCAGACGGACGAGGAAATGTACATTGTGCAGTGAGAGGAGGCGCAATCCGAGCATCTCGTCGGCGACGAACAGGTGCCGTAAGTAGGCTCGGGAGAAGCGACTGCACGCGGCGCAGTCGCACTCCTCGTCGAGCGGCCGTCGATCTGTGCGGAATTCGGCGCGCTTGATGTTGAGCCGGCCATCGTTGGTGAAGACGGCGCCATTGCGGCCCATTCGCGTGGGCGCGACGCAGTCGAACAGGTCGACGCCGCGCATCACGCCTTCGACGAGATCTTCCGGAAAGCCGACGCCCATGAGATAGCGCGGCTTGTCACGCGGCAGCTCGGCGTCGACGACCTCGAGAATTCGATACATGTCCGGCTTTGCTTCGCCAACGGAGAGGCCGCCGATTCCGAAGCCGCGCCAGTCGCCCGATTGGCGAATGGCGCGCGCGGCTTCGCGCCGCAGCGATGCGTGAATGCCGCCTTGGACGATGGGGAAGAGCGCCTGCGGCTTCGTCGCGGGAGCGTCCATTTTGTCGATTGCCGCAACACAGCGCGCGAGCCAGCGAATGCTCCGTTCGCTCGCATCTCGCGCCACCGATTCTTCGCTTTGACCCGGAATCACGTGATCGAATTGCATGATCACGTCGGCGCCAAGATTGCGCTCGATCTGCATCACGGTTTCAGGCGTGAACACGTGCGTCGAGCCGTCGAGATGACTGCGAAATTCCACGCCATCCTCGCTCACCGTGCGAAGACCCTCGAGTGAGAACACCTGAAAGCCGCCCGAGTCGGTGAGAATCGGGCCGTCCCACCGCATGAATTCGTGCAGGCCGCCGAAATCTCGAATCAGCTCGTCGCCCGGGCGCAGATGCAGATGGTACGCGTTGCTCAGGATCATCTGACAGCCGATCTCGCGCAGGTCGCGCGGATCGAGCGACTTGACCGTTGCCAGCGTGCCGACCGCCATGAACGCTGGCGTTTCGACGACACCATGCGGCGTGTGAAAGCGCGCGGCACGCGCCGATCCAATTTCGCGCTCCAGCTCGAATGTGAAATCGCTCACGTGCTCGGTCACGGACATGTTTGCGTCAAATGATCACCATCGCGTCGCCGTACGAATAAAACCGATAGCCCTGCTCGACCGCCGTTCGATACGCGCGCATCGTGAGCTCGTATCCCGCAAACGCCGCAACCAGCATGATGAGCGTGGATTTCGGCAAATGAAAGTTCGTCAACAGATGATCGACCGCGCGAAACGTGTACGGCGGCCGGAGAAAGATGCGCGTCTCGCTCTCGCCCGCGTGTACGACGCCATCCGGCGTCGCGGCGCTTTCCAGCGTTCGCACGCTCGTCGTCCCAACCGCCCAACTCTTTCCGCCGGCGCTGCGCCGAGTGTTGATCGTGTCCGCAACGTTCGGCGAAATAGAATACCACTCTTCGTGCATCACGTGCTCGGCCGGATCATCCACTTCCACCGGCTTGAACGTCCCAGCGCCAACGTGGAGCAGAATCTCTGCTCGCGCGACGCCGCGCGATTTCAGTGCGTCGAGCACATCGGCGGTGAAGTGCAGTCCCGCTGTCGGCGCAGCTACCGAACCCGTCTCGCGCGCGAACACCGTCTGATAACGCTCGGCATCTTCCGGCGCATCCGGCCGCTCGATGTACGGCGGCAGTGGGATGTGCCCGAATCGCTCGATGGCTTCGTCGAGCGGCAACGAGCTCTCGAGCTTCACGATGCGCGTTCCGCGCTCGGTGATCTCGAGAATTTCTGCCGAAAGCTCGGGTGCAATCGTGACGTGCCGCCCGGGTTTGAGCTTGCCGCCCGGCGAGACCATTGCTTCGTAGCGACCGTCGCCCAACGGTTTCAGCAGCAAGATCTCGGCGGGAGCGCCCGAACGACGTGTGCCGAGTAGCCGAGCGCGCGTGACACGTGTGCGATTGACGACGAGCACGTCCGATGGATCGGTCAGCTCGACGATGTCGCTGAAGGTGCGGTGCGAGATGGATCCCGTCGCGCGGTCGACCACCATGAGCCGGCTCGCGTCGCGCCGCGCGAGCGGCTGCTGTGCGATTTGACTCTCGGGGAGTTCGAAGTCGTAGTCGGAGGTGCGGTCGCCGCGCGGTAGCATCGGACAAAACTACACATTGTCATCCCGAGCGAGCGAAGCGAGTCGAGGGATCTTCTCTCCTGGACGCGATAATTGGCCCGAGGGAAGATCCCTCGCATTCGCTCGGGATGACAGCGTTTAGAACAGCGTTTCCTGCCCGTCCGGCGTCCGCGGCGTGAATCCAAAATGCCGGTACGCCTGCGCCGTAGCGACGCGCCCACGTGGCGTGCGCTGCAGGAAGCCGTGTTGCACGAGGAACGGCTCGTAGACTTCCTCGATCGTGTTCGCGTCCTCGCCGATCGCCGCGCCGATCGTATTCAATCCGACGGGACCACCCTCGAATTTCTCAATGATGGTCTTGATGATTCGCGCATCCATGTCGTCGAGCCCGAAGGTATCGACATCGAGCAGCAACAACGCCTGCTCCGCAATCGCCTTGGTGATTGCGCCGTTGGCTTTCACTTGCGCGTAGTCGCGAACCCGTCGGAGCAACCGATTGGCCACACGCGGCGTGCCACGCGCTCGACGCGAAATCTCCTCGGCGCCCGCTGCATCGATGTCGACCTTCATCACCTCGGCAGTTCGTCGGACGATCAGCTCGAGATCTTCTGCCGGATAGAAGTTGAGCCGCTGCTCGATGCCGAAGCGCGCGCGCATTGGCGCGGTGAGCATGCCGAGCCGCGTCGTGGCGCCCACGAGCGTGAACGGTTCGATCGACATGCTAATCGTTTGCGCTTTCGGACCGTCAGACAATCGGATGTCGATGCGGTAGTCCTCCATCGCCGGATACAAAAACTCCTCGATGATCGGCCGCAAACGATGGATCTCGTCGATGAACAGAATGTCGCCGGCGCGCATGTTGGTGAGCGTCGCGACGAGATCGCCCGGCTTCTCGAGAGCGGGCCCCGAGCTCGTGCGAATGTTGACGCCAAGCTCGCGCGCGATCAGCTCAGCCAGCGTGGTCTTGCCGAGTCCCGGAGGACCGAAGAAGAGCGTATGGTCGAGCGGCTCGCGTCGAGCCAGCGCCGCGTCGATGTAGATGCGCAGGCTGTCCTTCACCTTCTGCTGGCCGATGAACTCGGCCAGCCGCTGCGGGCGCAGCGAGAGCTCGACGACGGATTCGTCGGAGAGAACGTCCGGTGTGGTGATCTCGGCTCTGGACATCGGAGAGTGCGTCACCCCGCGAGCGCGGCTTTCAATCCGCCCACGCGCTGCACTGCGTCATCGAGCGTTTCTTGTTTCTTACAGAAGGCAAAGCGCGTGTAGATGCGGCCGTGCTCCGGATTGGCGAAGAAGCCCGAGCCGGGGATCGTCGCGACGCCCAACTCCTGCGTCATCCACTTGGCGAAGGTGACGTCGTCCAAATCGCTGATGTCGGAGAAGTCCGCGAAGATGTAGTACGCGCCTTCGGGCACGGCGAACTTGAAGCCGGCCTCGCGGAGCGCTTTGCACAGGAAGTCGCGTTTCTGCTTGTAGAGGCTCGTGAAGTGGTTGTAGTAGTCGGCGTCGAACGCGAAGCCCACGGCGGCGGCGGCCTGGAGCGGCGCCGCGGCGCCCACGGTCAAGAAGTCGTGGACCTGACGGATGGCTTTCGTGAGCGCCGTCGGCGAAATGATCCAACCGATGCGCCACCCGGTGGCGCTATAAGTCTTTGATAATGAGGAAATTGTAATTGTGCGTTCGCGCATGCCCGGCCACGTGGCGATCTCGTGGTGATGGCCGGCGAACACCATGTGCTCGTACGGCGCGTCGCTCACCGCCCAGACATCGTGCTCCACGCAGAGATTGGCGATCACGTCGATCTCGGCGCGCGTCATGACGCGGCCGGTGGGGTTGTGCGGGGTGTTGATGACGATCGCCTTCGTGCGCGGCGTGAACGCCTTGCGCAGCGCGACTTCGTCCAGCGCCCAGGTGTCACGCGTCAGTGGAACCATTACCGGCGTCGCACCGGCGAGAACCGCGTCTGGACCGTAGTTCTCGTAGAACGGCTCGAGGACGATCACCTCGTCGCCCGGATTGAGCAGCGCCATGAAAGCAGTCGCCATCGCTTCCGTCGCACCGCACGTCACCGTCACGTTCTCGTCGGGATCGACCTCCATCTGATACCAGCGGCGGTACTTCTCCGCGATTCCCTGACGCAACACTGGTGCGCCGTAGGTCACCGCGTACTGGTTGATGTCGCCGTTGATCGCCGCACAGGCGGCCTCTTTCATGGCGTCCGGCATCGGAAAGTCCGGAAACCCCTGAGCGAGATTCACCGCTCCATGCAGGTGGGCAAGTCGCGTCATTTCGCTGATCATCGACTCGCCGAATGCGGCGGTACGTCGGGCTGCGAGCACTGGATTTATCCTCGTATCTTGCTCAATGCGATGCGAATGAGATCGGCGGCGCTGCCTGCCGCGCCGCGACTGTTGTCGTCGATTGCCTGCCGAACCGCGCGCTCCGCGTCGGACGCCCCATACCCAAGCGACACAAGCGCGCGAACCGCGTCCTCTACTCCAGCTCCTTCCGGCCGTGCTCCTGCTGGCGCCGATCCAACCTGCAGGTCATCGAGCTTGTCCGCGAGATCGAGAATGAGCTGCTCAGCCTTTTTGCGTCCTACGCGAGGCACACTTTGCAGCGTGGCCACGTCCTTGTCGCGCAACGCTCGCACCAATCGATCGGCGGTGAGCGTCGACAACAGACCCAACGCCAACGCCGGTCCAACGCCCTTGGCATTCAACACGCGCTGAAACACGCGCCGCTCGAACGTCGTGGAGAATCCGAACAACTGCCACGCGTCTTCTTTCACCACCAGATGCGTCTGCAACGTCACCGCCTCGCCGGGGCGCGGCAGGGATTCATAGACGCCGAGTGGAATCGCCATGTCGTAGGCCACGCCGCCCGCCGTCATGACTTCAACGCGGTCCAGATCCTTCGTGACGAGCGTGCCGGTGATCTGGGCGATCATGCGAGCGACGGCACGCGTGCGCTCATCAAGTACGCGAGTGCCGCCGCAACACCGTCTGCTGCGTCCGATGGTTGCGGAACAGTCTTAAGCCGCAACAAACGCGTCAGCATGAACTGCACTTGCTCCTTGGTCGCTGCACCCGTGCCAACCACCGCTTTCTTGATCACGGCCGGCGCGAGTTCGTGAATCTCTACGCCCGCCTGCTGCGCGGCGAGCAGTACCACGCCGCGCGCGTGCCCGAGTACGACTGTCGTTCGCACGTTCTTGGCGTAGAACACGTCTTCGACGCACACCGCGTCGGGCGCATGGCGCGCGATGATCGCGACGATGTCGTCGTAGATCTCCTGGAGCCGCACAGGCAGCGGCTCGCGCGCTCGTGTACGGATGACTCCACATTCGACGAGGGAGGCGGACCCGCGTCCGTCTCCCTGTACGACGCCATAGCCGGTGTTCGCCGTGCCGGGATCAATCCCGAGGACGATCACCCCTCGACCTTTTCCAGCTCTGCCGCGTCGATGTCGAAGTTCGCCCAGACCTTCTGCACGTCGTCCAGATCCTCGATCGTCTCAATGAGCTTGAACAGCGAGCTGGCGCCTTTGGCGTCGAGCTGCACGGTGTTCTTGGGCAGCATCGCGAGCTCGGCTTCGGTGATCTCGACGCCGCGGCTCTTCAGACCTTCCTGCACGGCGTGAAACTCCGTGGGACCGGTCGAGACAATGAAGCGCTCGTCCTCGCGCTGCACGTCGTCCGCGCCGGCGTCGAGCGCCTTCTCCATGAGCGTATCCTCATCGATCTTGGATGCATCGACGTAGATCTGCCCCTTCTTCTCGAACATCCAAGCCACGGAGTTGATCGCGCCGAGATTGCCGCCGAGCTTCGTCATCTTGTTGCGGACGTCGGCCACGGTGCGCGTCGGGTTGTCGGTCACCGTGTCGATGAGCATGGCGACGCCGGCCGGTCCGAACCCTTCGTACGTCACTTCCTGATAGTCGACGCCTTCCAGCTCGCCGGTGCCCTTGAGCACCGCGCGCTCGATGTTCTCCCGCGGCATCGACGCCGACTTGGCAGTGTCGATGGCGAGTCGCAGTCGTGGATTTCCGCCCGGATCACCGCCGCCAAGCTTGGCGGCCATGGTGATTTCACGAATGAGCTTCGTGAAGAGCGCACCGCGCTTCTTGTCAGTCGCGGCCTTGTAGTGCTTGATCTGCTTCCATTTACTGTGGCCAGCCATAGCGCAACCGGGTAGGAGGTTCAGTCTCCAATATACTCCTCGCGCAGGGCGGCCGGGACCGCAGCCCGGGGGCGTTCAGCGCAGCCGGATCGCCAGCGTCGCGTGCAGTCCGGTCAACGTCGCGGTGGTGCTCAGACCCGATGGATCAACCGCCGCCAGTCGCCCGAACGAATAACCCACGCTCGGCAGCACGCTGAATCCGAGCGTCTCGAATTGCGCGCGAATGCCGAGCGTGGACAGCATGCTCGTCGACACGCCCTCCTGCTCCCAAACGCGGCCTTCGACGTTCGGCTCGATCACAGCCGACTGCACCGGCACGCCATACGACAACGAGCCGTCGAATACGTCCTCGTGGCCCAGATACGAGCTATCCGCGAGCGTGCCGGCAGTGCGGAACAGGTTCCAGCCCGACAGCGTCAGGTGGCCGACACCGACAGTGTTGTCGATGCTGCCTTGCGACAGCCAGCGGTTACCCGTGTTGTAGAGCGACCCCGCGAGATTGTCGTTGCCGAAAGTCGAATAGGTGAGACCGACGCTCACGCGGCCCGTGCCGTATGCGCGATCCACACCGGCGCGCGCCCGATATTCGTTCCCCGGCTGGTAGTGAAGCGCCTCGCCGCCCGCCGCGTCGAACGGCTCGTACTCCGCCGATTTCCGCGCACTGAGCCCAAAGCCCAAGTTCCAATCGCCGAGCGGACGAGCGACCGCGACACCGCCCGTGCCTCCGAACCCAGTTCCCATGCTGGAAATGGGAAACGCCAGGAAGTCGCTGCCAATGAGACTTCCTGCAAGCTGTTGACGCTGCGTTACCGTGGATTTTCCGGTCGGCAGATTCACGCCCGCTGTCAACACCACGAAATCGTTTCCGAGAACGTAGTTGCCCCGCACCTGAGTATCGGTGAGGCCGGAGATGGAGCTCGTCGTCGTCTTTCCCGCCGTCGTTTGATCGACCTGCGAGCGCGCGAATGACGTTCCGAGATCGAAGCTCAGATGTTCATTCACCGGCATGAGCACGAACAGCGGCAGCGCGAACTCGCTGATCTTCGTGTTCGACGGCGTGCCGAGCGAATACGAGTTGAACTGCGGAGCGACGCGCGCGCCGATGTCGAAGATGGACTGTGCAATGGCTGGCTTGGACAACAGGCCGATCGCACAGGCGGCAATCAGCGCACTCCGCGAAGAGACTCGGTGAATCACTACGGCGTTCCCGGCTGATGGATGACGATCGTGACTTTCGCTGTCTTGGTCGTCGGGTTGTCACCGCCCGTTCCCGACGCGGCGTCTTTGGTCGGCTGAGTGGTGGTGCTGCCGGCGCCGCTCGTCGCACCTGCGGCAGGTGATGGATTGAGGCCGTCAGCGGCGGCCAACGCTGAACCAGCGGTCGAGGTGCCCGTCGCGGTTTGATTGGACGCCGTGGCGCCTTCGCTCGTGCCGCGCAGACTCGACTCCACCGTGCTCGCACTCACCTGACTTCCTGCGGCCGCGCTCTTTGACTCGGCGCTCTTCTGCTGCGCGGCGCCGAATGTGGGATCGATGCGCACGGCGTTGTCGAAGTAGCGACCAGCGTCGTCGAAGCGCCCTGCATCCTGCAGCTCGAGACCGCGGCTATACGCGAGAAACGCGGCAAGCGATCGCGTTTGACGTTGCTCGATCGCATTGCGCTCGGCCGTGGTCAGCGTGACGCCAAGTTGAGTGAACAGATTCAACACGACGTTCTTCTCGAGCGTGAAGAGCTGGTCCGCAGCCTCTTGATCGCTCGAGCCGTTTCCAACCGTCTGCGTGGTCTGCACGTTCGTGACGAATGCGTCGGCACGAAGCTGATCGGTGCCGAGCTGCGAGATAGTTCCGCCTACGAGCCGGCCGGCTTGCAGCATTTTGCCGGCGCGCACGCCAGTGCCGGTGTCGACGCCCGCGGCGTGCTGCAGATTGATTTCGTCGAGCAACGCTTGAATCCGCGCGCGCTCGAGGACTTTGAGCTGCGATGACTGACTCAGGTCCGTCGTCACGAGTTCGGCGAAGCCGCGCTCCAGCGGCTTGTACGATGTGTCGGCTCCATTGAACGTGAACGGCAGCACCGCCACCGTGTTCGGCGGCCCCGGAATCGACGACAACTGTTGTTCGCGCGCCACGGCTTGCTGCGCCGCCGCTTCGTTTTCCTTTCGCGCAAGGAGCAGCAAGCGATCGTTGATCTGGCGCTTCACGCCGTTGGTGCGTCCCACTTTCATGTAGGACTCGTACGCCGTTCGGGCCGCGGGAAGATCGTTCTGCGCCTCGGCGGTGAGTCCCAGATAGAGCGCCACGACGCCGTCGTTCGGCTGCAGTGCGGCTGCCTGGTCGAGCGCGGCGCGTGCGTCGGCGAACCGGTTCGCCTTGAAGTAGGCGATACCAAGTGAACGCGCGGCTGCCTCGGATTTCGGGTTCGCCGTGCGCGTCTGCTCCAAGCGCGCGATGTCGGTCGCGCTACCGGAGATTGCCTGCGCGCACCCGCACGCGAGCACGGCGGACGCGAGTGCCAGTTCAAAAAACTTCATCGTCTCTCGCTATGAAATTCGAAATCAGCGGTCGGGGTCGAGCATGTCTTCGAAGCGCATCCATTGCGCATAGAAGTAGAGGTCCACGTAACCGGTGGGGCCGTTCCGATTCTTTCTGACGACGAGCTCCGTTGCGCCCGCGATGTCACGAGACGGCTCGTACATATCGGGGCGAAACAAGCCAAGGACCACGTCTGCGCATTGTTTGACGCTGCCTAGCGCGCCGAAATCGTCGAGTGTGGGCCGACGATCCGCTCGCTCCGACAGGTTAGGGAGCGGCGCGGTCGTCAATATGGCGATCGACCTGTCGAGCGCCAGGGATTTGAGCCCACGCAATGCCGCCGCGGTCTCCTCGGCGAGCGGGAATTGCCCGGGCGCCAACGCAGCGACCGTATCCACTACGACGAGATCGAGCGCCGTCATCGAGTCGAGAAGATCGGCCACTCCGGTAATGCCAGTCCCGGTGTTCAGCCGTTCGACGAGCGGCAAACACTCGCGGAGCCGGAGTGCGACGGCACCGGCGTTCGCTCGCGTGGCGTCGTCCAGCGCACCGTGTCGCAGATCGTCGATTTGGGTGCGCGACTCGATGGCGATGATGCGCTCCAGGACGCGATCCACGGACATCTCCGTGGTCAAAAACGCGACGCTTGCGCCGGATAGAGACGCCCGAAGGGCGATCGCCAGCGCGAGCGCGGATTTGCCGCTGGCAGCGTCTCCTCCCAGTGCCACGAGATCGCCGCGACGCAGGCCGCCGCCCAGGATCTTGTCGAGACTGGGAAAGCCGGACGCGATCGTGTCGCTCGCCTGGGCGCCGTCGGAAACGGCGTCCATGTGCGACAACAAAACGGACAATGGAGAGATGTCAGCGCTCCGCGGCATGGGCCATAATACGTCCGCGTCGCGACACCCAGCAAGCAACGATTTGATGCCGTCTAGGGCTTTATTTCACAACGGCTTGCGATGCCGGCCTATCCGCCGACTCGAGCGAGGCGGCGAGTTGGGAAAGCTCCTCGCGAGAGGCCGGATCGAGGAGTGCCGCCGTGGCCGCGATCACGCTGCGAACGGCTTTCGCGACGCCGGCGGCCTCGCCAGCGGATGCGTCGACGGATGATATGAGCGCCGGCCGAATCGCCACCGGCAGCGCGAGGGTCGACAGCCAATGCTTGGCGTGGCCGGCCCGCTCGGTGCGGGCGGCTTGGTTCACGCCGCGATCGACGATCACATCGTGGGCGAGTCGAGCGACAACGTACGTTGCGAGCGCGACTTCACGCTGCCCGCCAATGGGCGCACGGCCGGCGAGCGCGGCGAGCGCGGCAAAGCGAAATGTGGTGGGCGCGAGAGCGTACGGCGGCTGGGTGACGAGCACGGCGGAAGTTGAACGCGCCCGGTCGCGCGCGCCAGGCGGCGGGTCGACAGGCGCTTTCCTTGGTTCGGTCCTGCTACATTTCCCGAATGGCGCAACCGGCGAAATCCGTCCTCTGGATCGACGATGAGGCGGAACTTCTCGAACCGCATCGCATCTTCTTGCGTGACAAAGGGTTCGACGTCGAAATGGCGACGAATGCCGACGACGCCGTGGAGATGGTGCGCCGGCGGCAGTTCAACCTCGTGCTGCTCGACGAACAGATGCCCGGCAAGCGCGGGCTCGAAGCGCTCCACGAGCTCCGCGAAGCCGATCCGAACCTCTCGATCGTGATGGTCACGAAGAGCGAGGAAGACTCGACGATGACCGAGGCCCTGGGCAATGCGCTCGAGGGCTATCTGGTCAAGCCGATTACGCCCCGGCAGGTCTTCGCCGCCATCACGCGACTGCTCGACGGACCGCGCATCCATCAGCAGGCCGTCGCCCGCCGTTTCGTGGAGCGCTTTCGCGACCTCCAAAACGAGCCTACGCGCGGCCTCGGCTGGCGTCAGTGGATCGACCGCTACAGCGAAGTGACGCAGTGGGATCTCGACCTGGTCGCGGCCAACGAGATGGGGCTGCACGAGTCGCTGCAGGGTCTCTATCCGGATTTGCGCCGCGAGTTCGCGCTGTACATGAAGACGGAATATCCGTCGTGGCTGCATACGCTCGAGAGCGACCGTCCGCCGCTGTCGATCGACATCGTACCGGAATACCTGCTGCCGATTCTCAAGACCGACAAGCAGGCGATTTTCGTCGTCATCGACTGTCTGCGCCTCGACCAATGGCGTGTGCTCGAACCGATCATCGCTCCGCTGTTCGACATCGAGACCACGCACTACTACAGCGTGCTGCCCACGGCGACGCCGTATTCGCGCAACGCGCTGTTCAGCGGCCTGTTTCCCGGCGAGATCGCGGCGCGCTTTCCCGATTGGTGGGGCGAGCGCGAGGACGAGACGCTGAACGCGCACGAGCGCGAACTGTTGGCCGCCCAGCTCGACGAGCTCGGGCTCAAGATTCCGGTGCGCTACGAAAAGATTTCGACCGCCGCCGAAGGCGACGACATCGAGCGCCGACTCGCGCGCGTCATCGCACCCGAGGGAATCACGGCGTTCGTCTTCAACTTCGTTGACCTGCTGACGCACGGGCGCTCGGAGTCGGCGATTTTGTATGAAGTGGCGCGTGACGAAATCGCGCTGCGCCAGTTGACCCAGCAGTGGTTCCGACGTTCGGCGCTCTTTTCCGTGTTGCAGGAAGCCGCGCGCCGCGGGGTGAAGGTGCTGGTGACGAGCGACCACGGCTCGATCCACTGTCGGACGCCGGCGACGGTGTTCGCCAAGCGCGACGCCACCCAGAATCTGCGCTACAAGTTCGGCGAGGATCTCCGCGCCGAAAATCCGGAGCAGGGTTTATTGTTTACGAAAGAGGATTCTCTAAAATTGCCCCGCCGCGGCTTGGGCGCGAACACGTTGCTCGCGGCCGGTGACTCGTTCTTCGTGTATCCCACGAAGCTGCGCGAGTATCAGAGCCGCTATCGCGGATCGTTCCTCCACGGCGGCGTGACGCCGGAGGAGTGCATTCTGCCGGTGGCCCTGCTCGCGCCGCGGCGCTGATCCATGGCCGCCGCGCTCTCTCCGGCATCGAGGCGACGCGCCTCCCTCTACGGGCGGTTGCTCGCATTCCTGCGGCCGCACTGGTGGCGCATGGCCGGCAACGTTGCGTGTAATCTGATTGCCGCGCTCCTCGGTGCATTCTCCTACACGCTGCTGATCCCGTTTCTGAACGCGCTGTTTCAGAAGCCGAGTTTGTTGCCGGCGCATGCCGGGTTGGTCGAGGACCTGCAGGCGCGAACGATCGGGACGTTTCTCCATCCGAACGACCCGAAGGGCTCGCTCGCGGCCGTGATCTTCGTGATCATCGGCATCGTCGTCGTGAAGAACGTCTTCGTGTGGCTCGCCGGTCAGTTCGGCGCGTCCGTGCAGGAGTACGTCACGCGCGATATGCGCGACGCCGTCTTCCAGCACATGCAGCGATTGCCGCTCCGCTATTTCCAGCGGACCAAAGCCGGCCAGATCATCTCGAAGATTTTGTCCGACACCGACCAGACCAAAGCGCTCGTGACCGAGATGGTCATGCGCACGGTGCAAAGTGTGGCGACTGTCATCTCGCTGCTCGTCGTACTGTTCGCCATGTCGGTACAGCTCACGTGGCTGTCGCTCGTCATTGCGCCGCTGCTGACGCTCGCGCTCCAGCCGCTGTTGCGAAAGCTTCGTCGCGGCTATCGGCGGAGTCGCAACGACTACGGCGAAACCACGAGTGTGCTGCAGGAAGTCGTGAACGGCGTTCGCTTGGTGAAGTCGTTCGGCGGCGAGCCGTACGAAGACGCGCGATTCGGTTTGGCCAGCCATCAGTATTCCGAAGGCATGGTGCGCATCAACCGCGTCTCGGCGCTGTCGCAGCCGCTGACGGAAGTCATCGGCATGTCGATCGCCGTGCTGATTCTCTGGATCGGCGCCACCGCCGTCTTGAAGAACAACGGCATGGATGCGGCGTCGCTGATCGTGTTCATGACCGTGGTGATGCAACTGCTGCCGCCCTTCAAGCAGCTCTCGCAAACACCGACCACGGCGCAGCAGTCATTCGCCGCGGCCGAGCGGTTGTTCGAGGTGCTCGACGAGTCCACGGAACAGCAGATGGATCATGGCACGCGGTCGATAGCGACGCTCGAACACGCGATCGAATTCCAGGACGTATCGTTCGCATACGACGACGAGCCGGTATTGCGCGACATCAGCTTCACGGCGCGCAAAGGCGCCGTCGTCGCGCTCGTCGGCGCCAGCGGAGCGGGGAAGAGCACGCTCGTCGATCTCATTCCGCGTTTCTATGAGCCGACAGCAGGCCGTATCCTGTTCGACGGCATCAACGGCGCGGATATCACGCTCGCATCGCTCCGCGCGCTCACCGGCATCGTGAGTCAGGACACCGTGCTGTTCAACGACACGGTGCGCAACAACATCGCGTACGGTGCGAGCAGCAGATTCACGAACGACCAAGTCGAAACGGCGGCGCGCGCCGCAAACGCGCACGATTTCATCCGCCAGCTTCCCAACGGCTACGGCACCGTCCTCGGCGAGCGGGGCACGCGTCTCTCCGGCGGTCAGCGCCAACGACTCGCTATCGCGCGCGCGCTGCTCGTCGATCCGCCGATCCTCATTCTCGACGAAGCGACGTCAGCGCTCGACACCGAGTCGGAACGACTCGTGCAGGAAGCCGTCGACCGATTGCTCGCCAACCGAACCGTCTTCGTGATTGCGCATCGCCTCTCGACCGTGACGCACGCAGACCTCATCCTGGTGCTCGACCGCGGCAAGATCGTCGAACGCGGCACGCACGCCGAATTGCTGGCCGAGCGTGGCGCGTATTTCCGTTTGCATTCGCTGCAGTTTCGCGACGAACGGATTCCCGTGACTGCCTGATATGCGCGTCCTGTTCTACCTCGGCGAGAAAGAATGGTCGGGGTGCGCGCGCGCCGCGCTCGTTGCCGCGCGCGGTTTGGCCGCGCGAGGTCATCACATCAGCATTGCGTGTTGCGCGGACAGCCCACTCGATGTGCGCGCAAAAGCAGCGGGGATCGACACCGTTGCGATCAACACCGCCGGCTGGGCGCCGAGTGGAACGCTCGATCTCCGACGCGTGCTCAAGGACCGCTTCATCGAAGTGGCGATCGTCACGCGCGAGCGGGATCAACTCATCGTGGCGTCGGCGATGCGCGCTGCCGGACGCGGTGGCGTGCTGCGCCGCATCCCGTCGTTCGACACGCTCGATCTCCAACGCAGCGGCAAGCTCGCGCTCAAGATGGCGGCGACGGGACTCATGGTCTCCACGCCGAGCGAGCTGGCCGCGCTCGACGGAGTTGCCTGGACGATTCCGACCGCCGTCGCGCCGATCGGTGTCGATGTTCCTGGATACGATGCCGTCGAGCCGATCGCGCGGTCAGCGATTCATGCGCCCGAACGTGGCCTGCTCATCGCGTGCAGCTACGATTCCTCGGGACGTTACCGCATGGGCACCGTGTTCCGCACGCTCGCGCTCCTCGCGGCTCGACATGCGAACATGCATCTCGCCGTGTTCGGGCCAGCGTCGATCGATGATGATTTGCGAATGCACGCCGCGGCGCTCGGCGTCGGCCCGGCGATCAGCTTCCTCGGCGATCGCGAGGACGAGCTGCGTGTCATGCGGGCAGCCGACGCAGGCTGGGTCGTCGCGGGCAGCGACGGCGCCGCCTTCGCCGCGCTCGACTTCATGGCGTTGCGAATACCGGTCATCGCCGAACGCACGCCGCTCTTTCAGCACTATGTGGCCGACGGCATCAGCGGCATGCTGCTCGCCGACGGCGATCCCGCGCACAACGCATCGGGCGTCGCGTCGTTTCTCAACGGCGCCGACAAACGTCGCGCGATGGGGAACGCTGGCCGCACTCGCGTACTTCGCGAATTCACCGAGTCCGCCATGATTGACGGTTTCGAGCACGCGGTGAATGCCGCCGGCGATCGCACGAAATGGACGAAAAGGTGACCGCACCGACGCACGCAGTTCCGCAGACCACCTTCGCGCATCGCGCCGAATATGTGGCATTGCGCGGTGCGGTGGCGGCGATGGAGCGGCTGAGCTTCAACTCGGCTGGACGATTCGGTGCGCGCATCGCCAGCCTCGGCTATCGACCACTCGGGATCCGGCGCGCAGTCGTCGAACGGCAGCTGCGCGTCTGCCTCGGCGAGAGTGACCCCGCGGAGGTCGAGCGCATCGCGCGCGCTACCTACGCGCATCTCGGCCAGACGAGCATCGAGACCGCGATTCTCCCGTCGTACAGTCGTGAGCAAATCATCAACCTCTTCGAGCGCGTGGACGGCTGGGATCTCGTGGAGCAGCGGCTCGCGCTAGGGAAGGGGTTGATCGTCGTCACTGGACATCTCGGCAATTGGGAGCTGGGCGGCGCGTACCTCGCGGCGCGCGGCATCCCGATCGATGCCGTGGCGCGCCACATGGCCAATCCATTGTTCGATCGGTATCTCACCGCGACGCGTGAGCGCATCGGCATGACAGTGGTGCACGACAATGAAGCGGTGCGACGGGTGCCGCGATCCCTGCGGTCCGGTCGCGCGGTTGCATTTCTGATCGATCAGGGCGCTGCCGGACTCGCCTCGACGTACGTGCCCTTCTTCGGCCGGTACGCCAAAACGCCGCGCGGACCCGCCGTGTTCGCACTGCGGCTCGGCGCGCCTGTCGTATTTGGCGTGGCACTTCGACAGCCTTCTGGACGGTATCGCCTCACCTTCGAGCCGATTGAAGTCGCCGACACAGGCGACCGCGACGCGGACGTCGAGCGGATCGTGGCGGACTACACGACGGTTCTCGAGCGATGGGTGCGCCGAGCGCCCGAGCAGTATCTCTGGCATCATCGTCGCTGGAAGCATCAGCGTCCCGGCACGCCGCCGGAGCTCGGAGATCCACTATGAGTCGTGCGACCTATCGCTTGATGCGCGACAAGCGCGCTTGGTTTGGCGGGCTCGTCATCGTGCTATTGGTGCTGATGGCGCTCGCTGCGCCGCTGGTCGCGCGCCGCGATCCGTTCGGCGTGGATCTCATCAACTCGCTGCAAGGGCCGTCGATGGCCCACTGGTTCGGCACCGACATTCAAGGTCGCGATGTTTGGGCGCGCTTGGTGTATGGGTCGCGCGTGTCGCTGTCAGTGGGCATCGTGTCGCAGGGCATCGCTCTCACACTCGGCATCATCCTCGGCCTGGTGGCGGGTTATTACGGCCATTGGGTCGACGAGGTCGTGATGCGCTTCGCGGACGTCACGCTGGCGTTTCCCACGCTGCTGCTGCTCATCGCGCTCGTCGCGGCGCTTCAGCCTTCGCTCACGATCGTCTTCGTTACCATCGGCGTCGTTGGCTGGGCAGGAATGGCGAGACTCGTGCGCGGCCAAGTGCTCGTCGTGCGCGAGCTCGAGTTCGTGCAAGCCGAGCGTGCATTGGGCGCGCATGATGTGAGAATACTCACAAAGCACATCCTGCCGAGTGTCATTGCGCCGGTGGTGATCGCGGGAACGCTCGGCGTGGCCGGCGCCATCATGGCGGAGTCGTCGCTGTCGTTCCTGGGCCTTGGCGTGCAACCGCCAACGCCGAGTTGGGGGTCGATGATCGCGGACGGTCGCGATTTGTATCAGCTCCGCCACGCGCCGTGGACGTCTGTGTTCCCAGGTTTGGCGATTGGCGCGGCGGTGCTCGGTTTCAACTTGTTGGGCGATGCGCTGCGTGACGCGCTCGATCCGCGCAATGTGACCGCTGCAGTGCCGCGCGGCGCTGGCCTGCCTGACATTGCGCGGCCGTGAGGCACACGTGAGACACACGTGAGCTACGACGTCGAGGCGCTCAGGCGCGAAGAGTTTCCCTGGGCCGCCGCTGGCGACAACATCTATCTCAACAACGCGTCGACCGGGCCGCTGCCGGCGCGAACGGTTCGGATCACGGAGCACTGGGCGCAGCTTCGCGCGAATCCGCATCGGATCTCGCACGATCTCCAGTTTGACATGCTGGCGCGCAGCCGAGAGTTGATTGCGAATCACATCGGCGCTGAGGCTGGCGAGATCGCGCTCGCGACGAATACGAGTTACGGAATGAACCTGGCGGCGTTTTCGCTGCCGCTCCGCGCCGGCGACGTCGTGTTGTCGCCCGATCTGGAATTCCCCGCGAACGTCTATCCCTGGATGCAACTCGCCGAGCAACGCGGCGTGGTGTATCGCCGCATTCCGTGCAATGAAGGCGTCTTGGATAGAGAGACGCTCGCCAACGCGCTGGAAGACGATCGCGTCCGCGCGGTGACGGTGTCGTGGGTGCAGTTCGCGTCCGGCGCGCGCGTCGACCTCACGGCGCTTGGCACACTCTGTCGCGAGCGCGGTGTGTATTTCGTTGTCGACGCAATTCAGGGCCTTGGGCCGTTGACGCTGGATCTGAAAACGACCCAGATCGACGTGTTGTCGTCCGGTGCGCAGAAGTGGCTCATGTCGCCATGGGGTTCCGGCTTCGTCTATGTGCGGCGCGACTTGATCGACGAGATGCAGCCGCACGACGTGAGCTGGCTAGCGGTGAAGGGCGCCGACGATTTCTCGAAGCTCACGGACTACGATCTCACGTGGCGTAGCAATGCGCGCCGCTTCGAGTTTCTCACGCTGCCGTTCCAGGACATGGCCGGGATGAACGCGAGTCTCGAACTGCTGCAGGAGCTCGGTGCACGAGCGGTGTCGGATCACGCCCTCGGCCTTGCGGACGATATCTGCGCCTGGGCCGCCGATCGCGACGATGTGGAATTGGTGACTCCGGCCGATTCGTCGCGCCGCGCCGCGATCGTGTCGCTTCGCCTGCGGGATTCGCGCGCCGCGAGCGAGCGTCTCGCATTGGCGAACGTGGCGCACTCGCTGCGTGAGGGTGCGATTCGCTTGTCGCCGCATTTCTACAATACGCGCGAAGAGATTCAGCGAACGCTAAAGATTCTCGCGGGGTAGGCTCAAGAAGGCCGTCGTCCTATACTTGCGTCGTCATTTTGCCGCGGATGAACGCTGAACGGACGCGGGGCTACGCGGAAACGGCGGGAAAATGTTCGTGATTTTCCCGCGTAAATCAGCGTTTTTTCCGCGTGCTTCCGCGGCAAAAAGGACGAGGGGCCAAACCCGCGCCGAGTGGGCTAGACTTTCACGATTCCGTAACTCTTGGATCCCTTCCGAACCAAGATGAACTCGCCGGCAAGCAGGTCGTCCGCCGCAAGCGGCTCGCG
Source organism: Gemmatimonadaceae bacterium (assembly GCA_036499625.1). Taxonomy (GTDB): domain Bacteria; phylum Gemmatimonadota; class Gemmatimonadetes; order Gemmatimonadales; family Gemmatimonadaceae; genus JAQBQB01. Next base: position 28,408 of record DASYDJ010000028.1, on the reverse strand, counting down.
TTCGGGACCCAGTCGGCGACCGTTCAGATAGACGCCGCCCTGCTGAAGCATCCGCCGCATGTCGGCTTTGCTCTTGAACAGCGCCTCAGTGCCTACGCACACGGCCTCGAGCACGTCGTACGTCGTCAGCGCGGCGCGATCGGCGTCAGGCTCGATGGTGAACACCGGAATCTCGAGCTGCAGCGCGAGCAATCCTTCACGCGAGAGACTCTTTGGATCGGCGCCGCCGAACAGAAGGCCGGACACTTCTTCCGCGGCAGCGAGCGCCGGTTCGCCATGCACGCGTGCCGTGACGTCGCGAGCCAGCGCATGTTGCGCCTCGCGCTTTTCCGGATGCTCGGCCAGCGACGCATCCAACCGTTCGATCTCGTCGCGCGACAGCAGCGTGAAGTACCGCAGATAGCGGCCGGCGTCGCGGTCGTCGACGTTTACCCAGAACTGAAAGAACTTGTACGGCGAGGTCAGGGTGGCGTCGAGCCAGACGGCGCCCGCTTCCGTCTTGCCGAACTTCGTACCGGCCGACGTCGTGACGAGCGGCGCCGTGATGGCGTGCGCGTCGAGGCTAGCGGAGCGTCGAATCAGCTCGATGCCGGCCGTGATGTTTCCCCATTGGTCGCTGCCGCCGAGCTGAATGCGCACGTCGTAGCGGCGGCGGAGCTCGAGGAAGTCGTACGCCTGGAGCAGCATGTACGAGAACTCGGTGTACGAGATGCCGCCATCCATGCGGCCCTTCACCGAGTCCTTCTGCAGCATGTAATTGATGGTGAAGTGCTTGCCGACGTCGCGCATGAACTCGACAGCCCGCAGTCCCACGAGCCAGTCCGCGTTATCGATGAGCCGAGCGGCGTTGTCGCCGGTAAAGTCGAGAAAGCGCTCGAGCTGCGCGCGGATCCTGGCCGTGTTCGCCGCCACTTCCTGCGGATCCGACATCGGCCGCTCGCTCGCCTTGCCGCTCGGATCGCCGATCAGCCCGGTGCCGCCGCCAACGAGCGCGACCGGCCGATGCCCGTGAAGCTGCAGACGTTTGAGCAGCATCACCACCAACAAGCTGCCGATGTGCAGGCTCGGCGCCGTAGGATCGAAGCCTATGTATCCGCCAACTGGGCCGGAGTGTAGGACTTCAGCGACCTCGTCGGTATGCTGATGCAGTAAACCGCGCCACTGAAGGTCGTCCAGAAGTGCATGAGATCGCATGGCACAAAAATAGACAGACGGGGAATGAATCCATATGCCCGTATTCCCATTCAGTAGACGCTTTCGGCAACGCTATCCGCGATTTACTCGCACGTTGCTGCTTTTCATATGCTTTTTCGGCGCGTTCGGCGCCGGCTTCGCCTACGCCAGTTGGGCGATGGTGTGCCGGGCTGGTCGCTGTCCGTCAGCCAGCGCGTTGCAAGGCTACGAGCCTCGGCAGACCTCCAAGCTTTACGCGGCAGACGGACGCTACATCACCGAAATCGGCCTCGAGCGGCGAACGCTGGTCAAGATCACCGACATCCCGCCGCTGGTGCGCAACGCGTTCATCGTGACCGAGGACAAGCGGTTCTACCAGCACTCCGGCGTCGATTGGGAAAGCGTCCCGCGCGCGGCGATCGTCGACTTGAAGAATCGCGACTTCAGCGAGGGCTTCTCGACGATCACCATGCAGCTTGCCCGGAACATCTTTCCCGAGCGGTTGTCGCGTGATAAAACGCTCATTCGAAAATTGAAAGAAGCCAAGGTCGCGCGCGCGATCGAAGATCAGTACCCGAAAGACAAGATCCTCGAGCTCTACCTCAACCAGATCAATTTCGGCAACGGTGCGTACGGCGTTCAGACCGCGGCGCAGCGCTATTTCGGCAAGGACGTGAAAGATCTCAATGTGGCCGAAGCCGCCACGCTGGCCGCGCTGCCGAAAGGTCCGGCGCGCTACAATCCTCGCATATATCCGGACCGCGCCGTCCAGCGGCGAAATACGATCATCGCGTTGATGCGCGACGCGAACGTCGTCACCGCCTCGCAAGCCAGTGAGGCGCAGGCATACCCGCTACGTCTTGCGCCCAAAGTCGAAGCCGGCGAGCTCGCGCCGTACTACGTCGAATGGGTTCGCCAACAGCTCGACGACAAGTTCGGCGAGCAACTGTACGAGCAGGGTCTCAAGGTCTACACCACGCTCGATCTCGATCTGCAATCCGCCGCTGAGCGGACGATGGAGCGCCAGGCGCGCGCGATCGAGGCCGGGCGGTACGGCAAGTTCCCCCACGAGAGCTACGAGAGTTATATCGCGAAATCGAACAACGACGATGACGAGCAGAACGCCACGAACTCGCCGTATCTCCAGGACGCATTCATCGCGATGGATCCGCGCACCGGCGCCGTTCGAGCGCTCGTCGGCGGCCGCGACTTCGACGACAGCAAGTTCGATCGTGCGATACAGGCAGTACGCCAGCCCGGATCGACGTTCAAGCCGATCGTGTACTCCGACGCGATTCAGAACGGACGACCGCTCTCGTATTTGCTCGATGATTCGCCGCTCACCGTGCAGATGGACCGCAACACCACGTGGACGCCGCAGAACTTCGAGGGCAATTACCTCGGCAAAATTCCAATGCGGCAGGCGCTCTACCAATCGCGTAACGTCCCCACCATTCGACTCGGCATGGAGCTCGGCGCGCAGAGCGTGATCGACGAAGCGAAACGGTTCGGTTTCACGACGCCGATACCGGCGTATCCGTCGATCTTCATCGGCGCCGCCGACGTCTATCCGATCGAGATGGTCGCCGCGTACACCACGTTTGCGAACGAGGGAAGCCGCGCGACGCCGATGGCGATCACGCGCGTGGAAGATTCCAAGGGCGAGGTGCTCTGGGAGCCGCAGCCGCAGTTGACGCAGGTGCTGTCGCCCGAAGAAGCGTGGTTGATGATCAGCGTCATGAAAGACGTCGTGCAGCGCGGAACGGCCGCGGGTAGTGTTGGTGCGGAGTTTCACTATCCGGCGGGCGGCAAGACGGGCACGACGAACGACGGTACCGATGTGTGGTTCGTGGGCTACACGTCAAATCTCGTCGCCGGTGTTTGGATGGGCTTCGATCGTCCACAGAAGATCAAAGCCAATGCGCAGGGCGGCATTCTCGCGGCGCCGGCGTGGACCGCGTTCATGACCGAGGTCTACAAGAAAAAACCCGCGCCGCCCGATTGGCCAATGCCCGCGGACATCGTGACGCGTCAGATCGACGTAGCGACCAACATGCTCGCCTCGCCGTACTGTCCGCACCAAGACATCGGGACCGAGTTCTTCATACCGGGCACCGATCCCGTGCAACAATGCGACGCGACCATGCCCGGATATTTGCCAGACACGGTTGGTCAGGGCGCACTCTATCCGCCGGGGACCTACCCGCCCGGCACAGTCATAGACACCACACACCCGGGCACCAGCGTGGTCGTTCCGGGCGCGCCTCCGCCGATTCAGCGCCCACGCACGCAGCCCGTCGATACCTCGCGCCGGTTCCGCGACAGTGCGATCTTTGCTTTGCCGCGGCGCGATACCACGCGAGCGCGAGCGCGACCGGATTCAATCCGGCCGCAGTTCCCGCCGGACACGATTCGTCATCGGCGGTAGTCTCTCACCAATCCATTCATGAACTGGCAGCCCGTCGACTGCCATGCACATTCCACGTGGTCCGACGGCGCGCTTCCCGTAGCGGGAGTCGTCGAGCGTGCCGCCGCGTTGGGTGTCAGGCCGTCGGTGTCCGACCACATTTCGCGCGACGTCCAGCGCTCGATCACGAGCGTCGACCAGATCGTCCATTATCTCGACGAGCTCGATCGATTCGACGTGCTCCGCGGCGGCGAGTTTTGCTGGCACGACTCGCTCTGGCGTGAGCTTCCGCCGGCGTTGGTGTCTCGCTTCACGCATCGCGTGGGCTCCTTGCACGCCATTCGGTTGCCCAGCGGACAATGGGTCCACGCGTTCTCGCGTGCGCTGCCGGACGGACTGACGGTCGACGCGTACATGGCAGCGCATCTGGCCACGCTCGAGGAGTTCGCGCAGCGAATGCCCGTGGACGTGCTCGCGCATCCCACGCTCGTCACGTTCGCATTTCGCGGCGTTCATCCGGACGAGCTGTGGACGGAAGAACACGAAGCACGCATGGTGGACGCGCTCTTCGCGGCCGGCATCGCGTTCGAAATCTCGTCGCGCTATCCGCCGCACGAACGGCTCGTTCGACGCGCCGTCGAACGCGGCGTTCGCATCTCACTTGGCTCCGATGGACATACGTTCGAGCAAGTGGCCAACGTGACGAGACCGCTCGCCCTTGCCCGATCGCTCGGTGTGGCCGACGACGCGCTGTACGATCCATCGCGACATGGATCACGAACTGGTAACTCGACGGTGCCGGCTGCGTGACAAGTCAACTTGATGGTGTCCCGATCTTGTCGCCTCCGTGACAGCAGCATAGCTTGCTATAGAGAGAAGTTCCGACACGTGCGCAGGCTTTTCGCGTGCACGCGATCGCGAGTGCGGCGCTGTTGGTTTGTTTCCGCTCCCGCCCCGCAGCTTCAGGCGGGAGTTCGTGTACGGGCCCCACGGAGGCATACGTGGTTCTGGGCTGTCTGGCACTGAACGCGTCCTACGAACCGTTGACGATGGTCCCGATGCGACGGGCCCTTCGCTTGGTCATCGACGGCAAAGCCGAGATCGTCGAGGCGGACAACGATCGCCTCGTGCACTCGGAGCGGATGAGCATGCCCAGGCCAGCCGTCATTCGGCTGACGAAGTTCGTCCACGTGCCGCGCCGCTTTCGCCGCCAGGTCACGAACACCTTTCTGTTCGCGCGCGATCACTATCGGTGTCAGTACTGCCACCGGCACATCACCGAGCTCAAGCCGCGCGAGTCGCTCACGCGCGATCACTTGATCCCACTCTCGCGCGGTGGCACGAACGAGTGGACCAACGTCGTGGCGGCGTGCAGCCCGTGCAACACGCGGAAGGGCAATCGACTCCCCGAGGAGATCGGCATGCATCCGCTCACGCATCCGGTCGAACCGCACTTCGTGCATCTGAGCTGGGCCGTGCGACGTCTCACGCCGACCCAGTCGCGCTACATCAAGACGTTCTACGGCGGCGAGGTGCTGCACCACCTCGAGCAGCTCGAGCACCGTTCGCCCAAGGTCGCCGCGACGCACTGAGGAAGCGCTGTCATCCCGAGGAGCAACGCGATGAGGGATCTCCTTTCCCGCACGCGATAGTTGGCACGAGAGAAGATTCCTCGCGTCGCTCGGAATGACAATCAGGGAACGCTAAAGATCCCCGATCGCACGTCGTACTGCTGTTTGTCGCCGCCCAAAATGCGCGACATCAACCGTCCCACACCGCCGCGCAGCGCGAGCACGATCCCATTGTTCGCCGGCGACGTCGGCCCCCGCGCCCACTCGAGCAACGCGTCGAGATCGCTCTCCTGCATCGGTTGCACTTCGACGTGCAGCATGTAGTAGTACCGCCCGGAGCGCGTCGGATGAATCGGCGCGCGAAACGGCTGGCCGAATTGCGACTCGGCCGTCGTCACCGTGGCGAACGCGCCGAAATCCTCGAGCTGGTTGGACGATCGGCGAATGACGTGATAGAGCTGATCGGTCGGATTCATGTAGACTGTCACGTCCCACAGCACCTGACTGGTGAGGTTGTCGAAGATTCGTCCTTTGCGCCACAGCTCCACGCGATACTGAATCTTGGTCGCGAATCCGGCGCGCAGGATCTCGCGCGTGTTTGGATCGGCGAGCAAGCCGTTCGTCGTGACGATAGGACCTTCCGTCACAGCGGCGGCGACCGGCGTCGCAACTTGCAGTTGGACGTCGTTGCGCTGCGCCACGAGTGGCGCCGCCCAGAGTAGCGCGACGAGTCCGAGTACGAATCGCACGATTAGAATCGGTGACGGAGTCGCACGAAGAACGTCACCGGCTCCGGCCGCGACACGGCCTTTGCGGCGTAGATACCAATGCCCGCGAAGTCGAGCCCCAATCCGAGATCGGAACGGAAGGTCGACAGCGACGGCAGCGTAGCACTATTGAACGTCATCACGCCGTCGGCCGGACCAACGTTCCATCCGCGCCCTGCGTCGGCGAAGAAAACCCACTGCACGTCACCATGCGCGCTGTGATACCGGCGCGGCCAACCCGTCCAGTTGCTGGTGAAATCGAAACTCAGATCGCCGCGATACTCGAGTTGCGCCAGCGCAATCCGCTCACACTCGGCTGGCTGTCCCAACACCGGCTGACCCATACTGCACGTGCCGATGTCCGGACCGTTGTCGTCTGTGCGAAATCCAAAACCAGGCAGCGTGCCCGGACCACCGACGGACAATCGCCGCTCCGATGGTAGCGGATCGCCGCCGAGCCATCCGCCGAGCACGACGCGCATGTTGAGCTGGGCAGCGGGGCCTAGGCGGTTGTAGCGGCGGAAATCGAAGAAGCCGCGCGTGTAATCGGTGACGCCGCCCGTGAGATCGAGGCGCGGTGCCGACATCGGCGCCATCGACGTCACGTCGCCGCGTCCGTTCTCGACATTGGTATTCACGAACCATCCCGCCGACGGATCGTCCGGGTCGCTTCGCGTGTCGAGCGTGAAGGTGAGCTTGGCGACGTGAAAGAGTCCCTCGTCGACGCTCGGATTGTCGCGCCACGGACTGCCTTCGTTGAACAGCGTGAATGGATTGTGCGCCGTGCGCGACGACCAGCGATCTTCGCCGTACGAGCCTGTCAGGTTGATGTTGCGCGCACCGTACAGCGTGACGAAGGCATCGCCGCCCTTGCGCTGGTAGTAGTCGCGATAGTCGCGGCGAGCGAGAAACGCCGCGAGCGCAACCTCAATGTCCGAGAGCTGCCAGTCTTCCACCGGCTGCACCACGCTCATGCCTTTCACGCCGATGCCGATGCCGCGGTCGTGTCCGAAGCGGACTTCGCCGCGCAGCTTGTCGCCAACGTCGCCATCGTTCGAGTTGAATGTGCTGGCGGTGCGAATCACGGCGGCGGCATCGACGCGGACATTTCCCCACGACGTGCGCTGTTGCACCACAGGCCCGAGCTCGATCGGCAGACCCTCCACGCGATTGTACGGTCCGGCCTGCACAACGCGTAGCGCCTCGCCGCGCGTGTCCAACGGCCCGTGCTCGAAGCGCCGCCACCAACTTTCTTCCGGCGATTGGTCGTCGCCAACCGCGACGATCTCGTCACCGTTTTCGCTGTAGAGCATGCGTGCGCGAAAAATGCGCGTGCCACCGTCGACGCGAGCGCCAGCTGGTCTGTCGACCTCGCCGCCGACCACGAGCAGCTCGCCGTCGATGCGCGCGGTGGGCTGGAGGATGACGTCGGAGTTGATTGCCAGGACCGATCCAGTCACATGTCCCGCGATCGTCAGCGGTCCATTCTGGACAGCCACGTTGCCCATCACATCGTGGCCGGCTCCCACCCCGAGCTGATTCTTCGCGCGCAGTGCGTTGGTGCCGTTCCACCGGTCCACGACCTCGCGCTGCACTTCGAGTGGCAGCGTTTGGCTCGGCGGCGATATGCCTTGCGGCACACCCTGCGCCGCGAGCAGCGTGGGCGCGCCCGCCAATAGCAGCGTTAGAATTCTCATACGCATGTGAGCTCCGCTGAGCATCGGTCTCAGATCGTGGTCGGCCGACAGTGTGTTGCCGGCGACGGTCAGGTCTCGCTACCGGCCGGAATGCCGAGCCGGCGCATTCTTCGGTAGAGATTGGGTCGGTCCGTCTTGAGACGCCGCGCCGCCTCGGCAATGTTGCCGGCTGCGACCGACAGCGCGCGCGTGATGAGCACGCGCTCGTACTCGTCGAGCGTGTCGCTCAACGAATCGTCGAGGGCTGTCGGGTCGGGAAGGGGCGTGTTGGTGGGTCGCGCGTTGCGTTCGACTGGGATAACCGCTGCGACGTCTGCATCGGTCACCGTCCGTCCGGCGTGCAGAATGGCGAGCCGCTCGACGATGTTCGCCAGCTCGCGCACGTTGCCGGGCCACGAATGCCGCGTCAACGCGGTCACCGCTTCGTCGCTCCACATCGGAAGCGCCTGTCCGCTGCGCATGCGGTAGAGCGCGGAGAAGTGGCGAATCAGTGCAGGGATGTCGGCCGGACGCTCGCGCAACGGCGGGATCTGAATTGGTATCACATTGAGACGAAATAGCAGGTCATCGCGGAAATTCCCCTCCGAGATACCCCGCGCCAGATCTTTGTTCGTGGCCGAGACGATGCGGACGTCGATGCGGATTGGTTTGCCGCCGCCGACGCGCTCGATTTCCTTCGCCTCGATCGCTCGCAGCAGCTTGGCCTGCGCCTCGGCGCCGAGGTCGCCCACTTCGTCGAGCAGCAGCGTGCCGCGATGCGCCAGCTCGAATCGGCCAATGCGTCGGTCCGTTGCGCCGGTAAACGCGCCGCGCTCGTGACCGAACATTTCGCTCTCGACGAGATCGCGCGGAATCGCCGCGCAGTTGACGCGCACGAACGGCCGGTCGCGCCGCGCGCTGCCGGCGTGGATCGCGGCGGCCACGAGCTCTTTGCCGGTGCCCGATTCGCCGGTGATGAGCACGCGCGCATCTGACGGTGCGACACGCTCGATCATTGCGCGCACCTGCGCCATGGCCGAACTGTCGCCGATCATCTCGCCGCTCAATCCGAGATCCGCGCGGAGCGCTTTTGCTTCGCGGCGCGCCATGCGCAGTTCCAGCGCCGACGAGAGCGCGAGCAGCACGCCTTCGGGGCTCAGCGGTTTCTCGAGAAAGTTGAATGCGCCGAGTTTGGTCGCTTGCACGGCGTCACTCAGTCCGGCGCGTCCGCTCATCATGACCACGGGCATGTCGGGAAGTTTCTCGCGCATGCGTGCGAGCGTTGCGAGTCCATCCAGTTCGCCGGGCATCATCAGGTCGAGCAGGAGCACGTCTGGCTCGGTCTCGAGCGCGCGTGCGAGTCCGGTGGCTCCATCCTGTGCGTCCCGTACTTCGTAGCCTTCGGCGCTCAACAGAGCGGCGACCATCCTGCGGATGTTCGGTTCGTCGTCGACGATGAGCACACTGGCCACGAGCTATTGTCCTCCGTTCGCGCGTGACGGAAGCTCCGTCGGCGACGTGCGCTCGGAGAGCAGCTTCGTGGTGAAGCGCTGACCTTCCGAGATGCGCTCGACTTCGATGGCGATCGAGTCGATTGCCTGTTCCATGCGCTCGAGGCGACTCGTGATCTCGTGCGATGTTCCGCCCTGGTTAGCCTCGCGATCCATGCGCCGTCCAAACGCACGTGTCAGCGGCATGAAGATCATCGTCGCGGCACCGCAAACGAACAGCGCGATCGGTACGAGAATGCCAGCATCGTTCATGCTAATCTCCAGTGTGGCCGCCGTTCACCGGCAGCACGAAACAAATTTCAGTACCGGCGCCCAGGGTGCTCGCGGCCGAGACAGAGCCGTCGTGCGCGAGAACAGTTTGACGGGCGATGGCGAGGCCCAATCCAGTGCCGCCGGGCTTCGACGTCACATACGGGTCCCAGATGCCCGCGAGTTTCTCGGTTGGAATTCCACAGCCGGTATCGCGCACCGAAAGCTCGACGGTGTTGCGGTCAGCCGTCGCGCCCGCAGACTTGCGCACGCTCACGACCACTTTCCCGCCGGACTTGCACGCATCTACGGCGTTGAGCATCACATTGGTCAGCGCGCGGGCCAGCGCGTCGTGATGACCGCGAATCATCGGCACGTCGTCGTCGACTTCCACCTCGACAGAAACGTCGGGCGACATCGTGGAGCGCGCCGTGTATCGCGCGAGCTCGCCCAAGTCCACCTCGGCGCGCGGACCTTCGGGAAGGCGACCGAATTGCGCGAAGCTCTTGGCCATCTCCTCGAGACGCTGCGATTCGATCGCGAGAACCTCGACGGTTTCCTCGAGTCCCGGCGGCGCTTCGCGACGCAGGCGATCCACGGCGAACCGAATTGGAGTGAGCGGATTCTTGAGCTCGTGCGCCACCTGTCGCGCGCTCTCTCGCAAGGTTGCGGCACGCTCGGCCTCGACGGCGCGCGCGCGACCCAGTTCGAGCTCGCTCGCCATCGCGCGCATGCGCCGGCGCAGCACTTCAAACTCTGGCGCGCCGCGTCGTGGCGGCGTGGTCGGCAACGGTTCGCTGCGCCCAATGCGCTCGGTCCAACCCACGAGCTCCTGCAACGGGCGACTGAGATTGCGGCTCAAGTGTCCAGCGACGCGTGACGCAACCAGCCCGACGATCAACACGACGATCAGCGTCGCGACGACGAGGCGCTGCGCGATTTTTCGAAAGACGAATCCGGCGCGCCGCGATTGGACCACGCTCTGCTGGAGCGTGGCTTCATGCGCGTCGATGGCTTGGCGTTGGTCTGGGGTCAGATTCGCGCTGCGCGCCGCCGCGACGGCACGCTCGCCGGTCGCCGCCGCGCTGTCCCACGCCGCTGTCTCGCCTGCCAGAGGCAGCACGATGGATCCCGTCGTGCTCCACGCGAGGGAGATGACGATCGACGGAATGAGGGCGAAAGCCAGCAGGATGAGAAAGAGGCGGCCGCGGAACCCGACACGCTTCACAGATGCTCCGTACAAGAGGCGCGTGACAGCGGTTTCGACGTCAAACATACAGATTGAGCAGGGCTCGAACCACCCTCGAAGGGTCACCACGCCGTTTACAACGAGTCATGAAAACCCATACCGACTACCTCACGTTCAACACGAAAAAGCGGTACGACATCATCGACATCACCGAGAGCGCGGAGCGGTGTCGCGCGTCGGCGGAAATCCGAGAGGGAATGGTGCTCGTCTCCGCAATGCACATCTCCGCTTCGGTGTTCGTGAATGACCACGAGCCCGGCTTGTGGCAGGACATTCTCGATTGGCTCGAAAGCACCGTCGCGCCGTGGGATCCGGACCGATACCGGCACAACAGCGGCACGGGCGAAGACAATGCCGCGGCGCATTTGCGGTCGATCACGGTCGGCCACGAAGTCATCGTCCCGGTCACGGCCGGCAAGCTCGATCTCGGCCCCTGGCAGCGGATTTTCTACGGCGAATGGGACGGCCAGCGTCCCAAGCGCGTGATTCTCAAAGCCATGGGCGAATGAGGCCATGCATGGCTTTACGTAGCCTATTGCTCTAAATTCCTTTTCTGGTGTCACCTGCGAGATCGGTGCTATCCACGCCTCAAGCTCTGCTAGTTGCGTGGAACAGCCGGTGAGCGCGTGCGGCGCCACGGTGACAACGCTGTGTCGGCCCCATGGCCGAGCGGCCGGTGCGGAAACGCGCGAGCCGCCAAATTACGGATCTGTGATCCGCCGAGCACTACATGAATTCTCGATTCCCACGTACGGCCTCGCGCGCGCAGAGCGCGCTCATTCATCGCGGTCCGCAGGCACTGTCCGCCGCCGCCCACACCCTGACCCCGATCCACGCGCCCAACGCTGCGCTCCTTATCGACTTCGACAACGTCACGATGGGGATTCGGTCCGACCTCGGCAAAGAGCTGCGAAGTCTCTTGTCGTCCGAGATCATCAAGGGCAAGGTCGCCGTCCAACGCGCCTACGCCGATTGGCGTCGCTATCCGCAGTACATCGTGCCGCTGTCCGAGGCCTCGATTGACCTCATCTTCGCGCCGGCCTACGGCTCCTCGAAGAAGAACGCCACGGACATCCGCCTCGCCATCGACGCGCTCGAGCTCGTCTTCACGCGACCAGAGATCGGCACCTTCATCCTCCTCTCCGGCGACTCCGATTTCTCGAGCCTCGTCATCAAGCTCAAGGAATACGGCAAGTACGTCATCGGCGTGGGCATTCGCGAATCGTCGAGCGACCTGCTCGTCCAGAATTGCGACGAGTACTACAGCTACAACGCGCTCGCCGGATTGGTAAAGCAGAGCGACGACGAACCCGCGAAGAAGTACGATCCGTGGGAGCTCGTCACCGAAGCTGTCCAGCGCATGAAGCGCAACAACGACGTCATGCGCTCCGATCGCCTCAAGCAGGTGATGCAGGAGATCGACTCGACGTTCGACGAGAAGAATCTTGGTATCTCCAAGTTCTCACGGTTCTGTCAGGAAGCGGCGCAGCGTGGTTTGCTCGCCGTCACCAAGCTCGACAACGGACAGCTCGAGGTCGATCTGCCCTCCGGCATGCCGTCCGAAGCGTCACATGCTCGTGCGGAGACGACGGCGATCACTGGCGAAGCTACGACGGCGGGCGATTTCGTAGCGCCGCCCGCCGAAGAACGCGGTCCGCGTCGCGGCCGGCGTGGACGCGGCGGTCGTGGACGCGATCGCGAAGATCGCGGCCCGCGTGAGTCCGCGCCGTCGCAGCCCGCGACGACCGAAGCCGCAGCGCCGAATGCCGCGACACCGTCAGCGTCCATCGCTGCGGTCGCGCCCACTCCCGCCCCGACGTCGACAGAAGCTGGCGTGGGAATGAGCGGCGAACGTTTGACGCGCAACGAGGCCTTCGACCTCGTTCGGAAAGCGATCAATGACCTCGCGACGGGCGAAGAATCCGTCCGCGCCAGCGAAGTGCGCCGCCGCGCGCGCCAGTTGCTCGGCCGCGACTCGGAGAGCCTCAGCGATCGCATGTTCGTTCGCATATTGAAGGACGCGCATGACGAAGGCATCATCGACCTTCGCAAGCGCGGCGACGACTTCGAGGTCGCGCGCGCGGTCGAGGCTGCGCCGGTCTCGGAGCAGCTCGCGCAGCGCGAACAGTCGGCCATCGCCGCCGTCACGCCGGCGCCCTCGTCGAGCGCTCCGGCGCCGCGCGTGGGAATGGGCCATCGCGGCGCAGGCCCGGGCCGCATGGGTGGTCGCGGACGTCCCGGCGCGCCGCCGCCGGAACTGCTCTCCATCGGCGTCGTCGAACAGGCTCCGTCGGCCGCCGCTGCTGTCGTCTCGACAGCGCCTGCCGCGACAACCGCATCTGCGCCAAGCGAGACCGCACCAGCGTCGCGCGGTGGTCGTGGTCGCGGGAGAGGCGGAGCAAAACAACCTGCCGCGAAGCGTGCGTCGGCCGCGGCGGCTCCAGTCGAAGCAGCTCAGCCAGAAGCCAAGGCGAAGCGCGGTAGCACTGCGGCAAAGAAGGGCGCGAAACGCCCTCGAGCCAAGAAGACGGCCGGAGCCAAGAGCGAATGACACGAAACGCCGCGCCGACCGCGCGGCGTTCTCGTTCCGCGGCCGTGCTTCCGAAAAATTTCTACGCGCGCGACACCGAACTGGTCGCGCGCGAGCTACTCGGCTGCATTCTCGAGTGTCGCACGCCTGACGGCGTCGCGGCCGGTCGTATCGTCGAGACTGAGGCGTACATCGGCGAGCACGATCTTGCCTGTCATGCCGCAGCCGGTCGTACGGCGCGCACAGCGCTGCTCTACGGGCCGCCGGGCATCGCGTACGTCTACTTCATCTACGGTATGTACTGGTGCTTCAACGCCGTCACGCGTGCGGAGAACGAGCCGAGCGCGGTGTTGGTGCGGGCGGTCGAGCCGGTGCAGGGAATCGATCTAATGCGCCGTCGTCGACCGAAGGCGCGGCGCGACGTAGATCTCACGAACGGACCGGGCAAGCTCTGTCTCGCGCTCGGAATCGGGCGAGAGCACAACGGATTGTCGCTGCTGCGGCCGCCGGTCGTGATTCGCGTCGGAGAGCCAATCGCCGATCGCGACGTCACCGTCACGCCGCGCATCGGCATCACACGCTCGGCCGACTGGCCGCTGCGGTGGATCGTCGCCGAGAATCCGTACGTCTCCAAGACGCCGGCGAGCTTCGAGCGAACATCGTTCGGCTAGCTGTCATTCCGAGCCGAAGGCGAGGAATCTTGCGTCCCGATTTAATCGCTGAGATCGCGACCGGGATGGTAGATCCCTCGTCGCTGCGCTCCTCGGGATGACAACTATAGTATTACAAAACTCTCAATTGCGGTCGATCGAGCTTCCGACGTTGTAGCGAAGACCGAGCTCGATGCCGAGGTTGAACGGCTTTCCGTTGTAGAGCAGGAAATTCGAGTTCGACATGATCACTTCCGCTTGGCCGAAGACCGAGAAGCGCGTCATGCTGTACTGGCCACCGCCAATGAGCATTGGGGCGACCGCGGTGCGCTGCTCCTGCACGACTTGCGCTGCCGCGTTCACCTGATCGGTGTTGCCGAACGGACCCTCGGGCTCTGCACTTGCGACCTGGCTGAGCGAGAAGCCAGCGCCGATATATGGATGAAAGCGCAGATGCTCGCCGGGAAAGCCCATGAGCGCGATGTCGAGCCGGCGCATGTTCTTGAGGTCGATCGCGCGATAGCCGCTGTCGAGACCCGCGGTGGGATCGCGCAGTGTCAGCGCCTGTCGCGTGAAGAACGACTGCGTTCCCGAGATATAGAGGCCGCCGCGCGAGCGCGTGATCATCCAATCGATGCCGACCATCGGCGCCTGCTTGTACGATTGAGAGCTGTCAGCCAACGTCAGGCTGCCCGCTTTGACTCCCCAGAACCATGCGTCCTTGAATTGCCGGCCGTTTTGTGCGGCGGCTATCGAAGGAAGCAGCAGAACTACTGCCGCGGCTGCGGTCGCAATCGTCAGGGCACGGATCGTTCGCATACAACTCCTGGCAATGAAGGACGAGCCGGTGGCTTGGCTCTTCGAAACGGACGACAGACCCCGACCAACAGTCACGCTCGCCAACCCGAGGACTCCGGCGGCGGCACGCGGCACGCAACGTAGCTGGCCGGGGCGCGTGACTCACATCACATTCACTTCGTATGTCATCGATTTTGCCCGGCACACGCGAGTTCGACACACCGGTCTACGGTACGGTGTTCGCCCGCCGCACGGATACAGTGCACCGCTTGCGTGTGGGCGATCTGCTCATTCTCGTTCCCGATCCGCCGGGAACCGATGAGCCGAATGTGTGGGTGCATGCGCCGGGTGGTGACGTCGTTGGACATCTCGCGCCGGACATCAATGTGTGGCTCGTGCCGTGGATGCTCGACGGCGGCCGCTGTGGCGGCGTCGTCACTCAAGTGGGAAGTGACGACGTCGCGAGCTACAAGCGGCTGATCATTACCGTACGATGCCGAGCTTAGCGCCGACTTTCTTGAATGCGCGAATGGCCTGATCGAGATCGTCGCGCGAATGTCCGGCCGAGATCTGGCAGCGGACGCGCGCGGTGCCCTGCGGCACCACCGGGAATCCAAAGCCGGTGACGAACACGCCTTCGTCGAGCAGCATGTTGCTCATCTGGATCGCGGCGGCCGTTTCACCAATGATGATCGGTACGATTGGCGTCTCGCCCGGAATCGGCTTGAATCCAGCCTCGGTGATCTGCTCGCGGAAATACTTGGTGTTCTGCCGAAGCTTTTCGACGCGCTCCGGATGTGCTTCCACGTAACGCACGGCCTGCAATGCGCTCGCCGCAACGGTCGTCGGCAACGCATTCGAAAAGAGCTGCGGACGCGCACGCTGTGTGAGATAGTCCGCCACTGCCGCTGACGCGGCGACGAATCCACCAGCCGCGCCGCCGAGCGATTTTCCGAGCGTCGAGGTGATGACGTCCACTTCGCCGAGCATGCCGAAATGTTCGGCGGTTCCACGGCCGTTCTTTCCGAGCACGCCGGTGGAATGCGAGTCGTCGACGACGACGATCGAGTCCGTGTCGCGCGCGATCTGGAGGATGTCCGGCAGCTTCGCGATCGCGCCTTCCATCGAGAACACACCGTCCGTCCAGATGAATCGCCGCTTCGCGCTCTTGTTTTCTGTCAGTCTGGCGCGGAGATCGTCCATGTCGGCGTGCTTGTAGACGCCGGTCGAACATTTGCTGATCGCCTTCGCTAGGCGCATCGAGTCGATGATCGACGCGTGGTTGAGCGCGTCGGAGATGATGTAGTCGCCCTCCTGCGCAATCGTGGCCGTGAAGGCCTCGTTGGCATTCCACGCGGCGACGAACGACAGCGACGCTTCCGTTCCCACGAAGCGCGCGAGCGCCTGCTCGAGCTCGCGATGGATCGTGTACGTGCCACAGATGAACCGGACGCTCGCGGTACCGGCGCCGTACTTCTTCAAACCGTCAATGCCGGCCTCGATGACCGACGGTTCGTCGGAGAGGCCGAGGTAGTTGTTGGATGAGAGGATGAGCACGTCGCCGCGCCCTTCCATCTGCACGTGCGCCGCCTGCGGCGATTCGAGATAGTTGAGCCGCTTGTAGACCTTGTCGACCTTGAGCTGCTCGATCGTGTCTTCGATCCCTTTCGTGAAGCCTTTGTTCAGAGCCACTGCCGTTGTCCTCAATTCAAGAAGTTTGTCATTCCGAGCGCAGTGAGGAATCTTCTCTCCCGCCAATTATCGCGTACGGTACGGAAGATCCCTCGTCGCTGCGCTCCTCGGGATGACAGGGTTGGTTCTGGGTTACGCGATCTCGAAAATGACTTTGCCCGCCTCGCCCGACTTGATCGCGTGGATCGCTTCGTCGAACTGCTCGAGCGGAAAGCGATGCGTGATCACGGGGGTCGGATCGAACTGACCCGAGCGGAGGAAGCGCGTCATCTGGAGCCACGTGTCGTACATGCGCCGTCCCACGACGCCGTAGACCGTGAGGCCCTTGAAGATGATCTCCGTCGCGAAGTTGATGTCGATCGGCTTGGCGGGGATGCCGAGCATCTGCACGCGGCCGCCGACTCGCGCGAGCGCGAACGCTTGATGCACCGCCGAGGGAACGCCGGACATCTCGAGCACCACGTCGACACCGAGCCCGTCGGTGTGCTGCTTCACCACCGCTTCGGCTTCGTTCGGATGCACGACGTCGTGCGCGCCCATTTTCTTGGCGAGCGCGAGACGCGTCTCGTTCACGTCGGAGGCGATGATGCGCGACGCGCCGGCTGCCTTGCAGATGCCGACGGCGAAGATGCCGATCGGTCCGCAGCCCGTGATGAGCACCGTGGCGCCGGGAATGTCGGCCGTGAGGGCCGTGTGAAATGCGTTGCCCATCGGATCGTGGATGCCGCCGATCTCGAACGAGATGTTGTCGTCGAGATGCCAGACGTTCGTCGCGGGCATCGCGATGTACTCGGCGAAGCAGCCGTCGCGATCGACGCCGATGATCTTGGTGTGTGGGCAGACGTGTGAGTTGCCGGTGCGGCAGAGCAGGCAGCGTCCGTCGACGATGTGCCCCTCGGCCGTCACGCGATCGCCGACGTGCACGTCGGTGACGAGGCTGCCGACCTTGGCGACTTCACCGGCGAACTCGTGTCCAATGACCGTGGGCGGCTTCACGCGGCCTTGGGCCCACGCGTCCCAGTCGTAGATGTGAACGTCGGTGCCGCAGACGCCGGCGCGCTTTACTCGAATCAGAACTTCGTCGTCGCGAATCGTCGGCTCGGGAACATTCTTGAGCACGAACCCCGGACCGGCTTTCTCTTTCACAAGCGCTTTCACGCGCGATTACTCCATGCAGATGTGTGAGGGGAGCGAACGCGCGTGGCGAGAGAACGTCAGACAACATCGCAGAGCATTTCTCAGTGCGCAGCGCCGCACTCGAAAGGTCGCATCTCGGAATGAGCGGCGGAAGATGATCGGACGAGCAACTGCGACGTGCGAATTGCTTGCGAATCGATCACGAATTCACGTCGCTTCGCGCGCTCGTGGTGCAGCTTTTGAATACGACGTATATCGCGAGTCTATTGCGTGTGTATTCAGCCATTCCTATATTCGCCATACAGCAATAATGCACGTCGCGCGACGATACTGGTGAGAAGACGCCGGTGCGCGATCGGTTAAACGCACGAGGGTATTGCGTGGGTCAAACTCGACGAGAGTTTCTCAAGTCGACATCAACCGCGGCGATGGCAGGCTTCGCCGCCCACTCACAAGCCGGTCGCTTCGCGACCGACACTCTCGTCTCCCCCTACAGCGCGCTCGTCTCTCCGTACAGCGCTATCGTCGCGGCGGAGCCCAACGTCAAAGAACTCGCGATGCTCGCGCTCGACGCCGCCAAGAGCGCCGGCGCGGGCTACGCGGACATTCGCTTCGTCCGAAATCGCAATCAGAACATCTCGACGCGCGAACAGCGCGTGTCCGGCGTGTCGGACAACGAGACGTACGGTTTCGGCATTCGCACCCTCGTGAACGGCTCGTGGGGATTCGCGGCGAGCCGCGATCTGACACGCGACGAAGTCTCGCGCGTCGCCAAGCAAGCCGTCGCTCAAGCTCGCGCCAATCGCTCGGCGCTCGTGCGCCCGGTGGTACTCGCGCCCACGCCGCCGGTCACCGGCACGTGGAATAGTCCTCTCGAGATCGATCCGTTCGCCGTTGCAATCGAGGACAAGGTCGGACTGCTCCTTTCGGCGAATCAGGCGGCGCTCGCCGTGAAGGGCGCCAAGTTCTGCAGCTCGAGCATGTTCTTTCTCCGCGAGGAGAAAACCTTCGCGTCCACCGAAGGCAGTTTCACGGTGCAGACGATCTACCGTACTTTGCCGTCGATGACGGTCACCGCTACCGGGAACGGTGATTTCGCCACACGCGAATCGGTAGAAGTCGCGCCCCGTGGACTCGGCTACGAGCACGTCCGCGACTCGCAGCTCGTCACCAACGCGTCCAAATGGGCCGACGAAGCGGTGCAGAAGCTCACCGCCAAGTCGGTCGATGTCGGACGCTACGATCTCGTGCTGCATCCGTCGCATCTGTGGCTCACGATCCACGAATCGGTGGCGCATCCCACCGAGCTCGATCGCGCCATGGGCTACGAGGCGAACTACGCGGGCACGAGCTTCGTTGCGCCGCCGGAAAAAGTCCTCGGCACGCTCAAGTACGGGTCCGAGCTCATGAACATCCGCGGCGATCGCACGCAGGTCGGCTCGCTCTCCGCGTGCGGCTGGGATGACGAAGGTGTGAAGCCCGAAGACTTCGACATCATCAAGAACGGCGTCTTCGTCGACTACGATACCACGCGCGAACAGGCGCTGTGGCTCGACTGGTACTACAAGAAGCTCGGTAAGACGACACGATCTCACGGATGCTCGTATGCGCAGACGTGGTCGGCGGTGCAGTTCCAGCGCATGCCCAACGTCTCGCTGCAACCGGGCACCAAAGATCTCGGCTGGGATGATCTCATCGCCGCCACCGATCGCGGCATCGCCATCATCGGCGACGGATCGTTCTCGATCGATCAGCAGCGCTACAACGCGCAGTTCGGCGGCCAGGTCTTCTACGAGATCAAGGGCGGTAAGATCGTCGGCATGTTGAAGGACGTCGCCTACCAGATGAAGACGCCCGAATTCTGGGCGAGCCTCGACATGGTGGGCGGACCCAAGAGCTACTTCATGGGCGGCGCGTTCAACGACGCCAAAGGCCAGCCGGTGCAGGTGAATGCTGTGAGTCACGGCTCGCCGGTGGCGCGTTTCCACAACGTGAACGTCATCAACACCGGGCGCACGGCATGACCACGCTGCGCTCGTTGGCGATCTCGGCGCGGTATCTGTCGCGCGACGAATGCGACGCGATCGCCAAGCGTGCGCTCTCCTTCGCGACCGCCGATGAGACCCGCGTGCTCGTGAACAGCACGAGCCTCGCGAACACGCGCTTCGCGGTGAACCAGATCTCTACCGGCGGCGATTCGTTCGACGCCGTTATCACCGTCATCTCGCGCCTCGGCAAGCGCAGCGGGTCGTCGTCCACCAATCAGCTCGACGACGACAGTCTGCGCACCACCGTGCAGATGGCCGAGCGGCTGGCGAAGTTGAGTCCAGAAGATCCGGAGGCGATGCCGGAGCTTGGACCGCAGTCGTATCAGGCAGGCGTGAATTGGAGCGACGTTACCGCATCGCAGGACCCGGCCACGCGCGCCGATGCGGTGAAGCGCATCGCCGATCCGGCCAAGGCTGCGGGACTCGTCTCGACCGGATTCATGGAAGCAATCACCAGTGCGCAGGCGATTGCCAACAACAAAGGACTCTTCGCCTACAGCCGCTCCACGTCGTCCGTGCTCACGACAACCGTGCGCACCGAGGACGGCACTGGGTCTGGCTGGGCAGGCGCGACGCACTACGATTGGTCCAAGATCAATCCGTCCACACTCGGCACTCGCGCGACTGAAAAGGCGCGCACGTCGGTGAAGGCGGTGGCGATCGAGCCGGGTCGCTACACAGTCGTGTTCGAGCCGACGGCAGTGGGTAATCTCGTGCAATTCATCACCGGCGCGCTCAACGCGCGCGCGGCGGATGAGGGTCGTTCGTTCTTCTCTTTACCCGATGGAAAAAACAAAATCGGCACAAAAGTCGTCGACGAACGCGTGACGATTGTGTCCGATCCGTACGACCCCGATGTTGCCGGATCGCCGTTTACTGGTGACGGATCACCGGCGCAACGCGTCGTATGGATTGAAAATGGTATTGTGAAAAACCTGAACTATGACCGATATTGGGCACAGCATCAGGGACGCACGCCGACGAACTCCGGCGGTTCGATTCGAATGAGTGGTGGCACCGCGTCGCTCGATGACTTGATTCGCTCCACGCAACGCGGTCTCTTGGTGACACGTTTTTGGTATTTGCGGCCGGTGGATGCACGCACCATTCTCTACACAGGCCTGACGCGCGACGGAACGTATCTGATCGAAAATGGAAAGATCACGAAGCCGGTAAAGAATCTTCGATTCAACGACTCACCGGTCTTCATGCTGAATAACCTGGACGCATTGGGCATTCCCGAGCGCGTGAGTGCGAGCGAAGGCGGCGATCCAGGGCAGGCGATCATGGTTCCACCGATCAAGGTTCACGATTTCAACTTCACCAGTTTGAGTGACGCGGTATGAGCGTCACGGGATCTACGTAGCGTTCCGCGGAATGCTACGCAGCGGTGACTGAAGTGCCGAGTGCATGAAGGTCATCGTCTCGCCGAATCCACCGGGGGATCGGTCGAGAGCAAGAAACTCCTTAACGGAGACTCAAATGGCTGCAAAAAAGGGTGCCAAAAAGGGCGGGAAGAAGGCTGCGAAAAAGGGCGCGAAGAAGGGCGCCAAGAAGGCCGGCCGTAAGTCCGCCAAGAAGAGCCGCCGCTAGTAGTTCGGCGTGAATAGAAAAGAAGCCGGCGCGAAAGCGTCGGCTTCTTTTTTTTTGGTGGAACGGTGGAACGATCGTAGGGCTGTCATCCCGAGCGAACGCGAGGGATCTAGCCGGGCGATACGAGATTCCTCAGTCGCTGCGCTCCTTCGGAATGACAGGCTGTTTTCGTTCCACCGTTCCACCGTTCCACCGTTCCACCGTTCCACCTTACCACCCTTCCACCGCGCACCGCTGCCCTACCGCGCGTACCGCGCCGCCGCCAAATTCACGATCCGCGCCACCAGCGCATCGTACGCAGTGCCGGCACGCTCCGCCGCTCGCGCGAATTCGCTCTCGCGTTCGAGATAACAGTTCGGATTCACCTCGATCACGTAGATCTCGCCTGCTGGCGATACGCGTAGATCGATCCGCGCATAGTCGCGGAGCCGCAGCGCCTGAAATGCGTCGACGGCAATCTTCTGCATGCGCGACTCGAGCTCCGCATCCAGTCCTTCGGGAAATACGGATCGCGTGCCGGCGTACTCCGCGCCTGACCCTTCGCCGTCGTCGCCCCACTTTGCCTCCCAACTCGCAATGCGCGGCCGGTCGGGCGGAAAGCCGCTGAAGTCCAACTCGATCACCGGCAACGCCTCGGCGTTCGCATTCCCGAGCACACCGACGTAGAACTCTCGCCCCTCGATGTACTGCTCCACCAACACCGGCGCCTGATACTCGCTCTGCAACTCGCCAATGCGGTCGAAGAGATCCTTGATCTGGTGCACCACCGATGCGGACGTGATGCCGAGCGACGCGTCTTCCTGCGGCGGTTTCACGATGACGGGAAAGGCGAGATCGCCCGCCCAGTCTACAGCGCCGCGGTACAGCGTCGCGAACTGTGGCGTTTGAATTCCATGAAAGCTCAACACCTTCTTCGTGAGACTCTTGTCGCCCGCCAACATGAGTCCCGCCGGACTCGAGCCGGTGTAGCGCAGTCCGAGCAAATTCAGCAGCGCCGCGACGTTCGACTCCATCGCACTCTTGCCGTCGAACGACTCCGCGAGATTCACCACGAGATCCGGCCGGTCATGCATCAAGCTCGTGACGAGCTCCGCGACGTCATTCGTCACGCTCACGCGTCTCGTCTCGTGTCCGCTCGTGCCAAGTGCACCTGCGATTTGTTCGAGCACCGGATCGACCGGCGGCTCGAGCGCGTCGGCGCTGTGCAGGACCACGACTTTCACGAGCGCGCCACCGTCGGTGCGCTGGCTCCGCGCGTTGTCTTCGTCGCGCGCCCGGCCAGCGCACTCGCGCGATGATGCATGATCACCGCGGTGCCGAACGCCGTGAGCTCGATCAGCGTCGATGCCTCCAACCCGCCGATACGGAGATCGAGATTGCCCGCCCGCCTTGCCACGTGATCCACGAGCGATCTCACCACGCTCGGCGACTCGCTCGTCCAATACGCGATGCGCGACACAATCTCTTTGTAGTGCCGTTCGACGAACGCCGCGCCGCGCTCGCCTGCCGGAGCGTCGGCCGGCGAAAGAAATATTCGGCGCAGATCGCCGTCGAACTGTCGCGCGTCGGCGATCGGCAATCGATCCTCCATCCCCGCGTAATGCTCGGCCAGCGTGTACCGCATTGCTTCGACGGGCAGATCGTCATCTGCCGGAGTCGGCGACGTGGGCGCGCGCGCTCCGATCTCGCGCATCATCGCATCGACGTACTCGAGCTTCGCGAGTGCCGGCCAGGCGGCGTAGTCGCTTCGCCAGTCGGAGTTCGGCGTCAGCCACACGGCGAACGTTTCGGCAAAATCTTCGTCGGGGTGCTTCTGGGCGTACCAGCCGAGTATGTGGCGGACGTAGTCGCGTGAAAATGGATCGGCGCGATAACGCTCGCGATATGGTTGCGCATAGCGGCCGAACGCCGCCTGCCAATCGTCGCGTTCGAAAAGCTCGAACGCGTAGTTGATTGCGTGGCCGCACTCGTGGCGCATGTACTTCATCGCTTCGATGTCGTCTTCAATGCCCGCGGACATCTCGGCCTCAATGCGCTCGAGGCGCGGATCGGCGAGATAGAAGGGCACGCCGATGATTGGCGTTCCGTCGGGGCACCCCCATTGATCGCTGAGATACACACTTGGTCGAAAGGCGATTGAGCACGCAGCGAGCTCGTCGTACAGCTTTGCGACGAGTCGCTCGACGCGCGAACCGCGCATGGAGAGGCCGAGCTCGGAGATTTTGCGCCCCAAGAGCGCGATGCGCTCGCGGTCCCATGTGGATGCGTCGTTCGAAGCGTCGTTCACAGAGAGCGACGCGGGCAAGGCGCGTACCGAGCCCATGAAAGAC
The DNA here is from genome assembly GCA_036499625.1 of Gemmatimonadaceae bacterium. Taxonomy (GTDB): domain Bacteria; phylum Gemmatimonadota; class Gemmatimonadetes; order Gemmatimonadales; family Gemmatimonadaceae; genus JAQBQB01. The sequence goes on along the minus strand of DASYDJ010000028.1, from coordinate 5,027 downwards.
GAAGGGCGCCACCTCGATGGTGGCGCCCTTGTCGGCCGAGCGGGGGGGAGGGGAGAGGCGACCGCGGTTACGCGGCCGCGCTGTCGAGGTTTTCGTCCGGGACTTCGGGCGCCGGCGCCCAGACATAGGCGAAGACCGACGGCGTGTGTTCGTGGCGCGAGCCGCGAGAAATCACGATGCCGATTGGCTCCTGGTCCAGTTCGTTCGAGATGGCGGTGTTCATATATAGAATCTGTGAGTCGAGTGATCGGGGGAGCATGACCCGGCGACGAGAACGGGTCGCCGCGGCGGGCCATGCACAGGCGGCCCGTACGTGGCCGGGTCGCGGGCGTGGTATAAGCAGCCGCGATGCCAGCAGGGCGAATTTATCTAAGTTGTTTTTACGTAATTACTTACGGCTCAACGCCACGGTGGATTAGTACCATTTTGTATCAAAATGACACTAGCAAATTGACACACCGTGTCGCCAAGCGGCCGCGTCAGGCCGCGCCCTTCCGCGCCAAGAATGTCTTGGACCGGGCGTCGGAGCGTTCGACGGTTACCGTCCAGCCCCGATAGCGGCTGCGCAGCTCATCGATGGACACGCCGTCCGGCGATCCGTTCTTCGCGCCCGACGCGATCGTCTGAACCAGATGAATGCCGCCGTCCAGCGTCGCGGTTTGGAGAATCTCGATCACGCGCTCGCGCTCGTCCGCCGACAACCCATCCAACGCGACCGGATTCACGATCACCGCGTTGAGCTGCCGGCTCGGCGTCCAGGACGACAAATCACCCACCTCGGCGTGCACGCGACCGGCCAATCCCGCGCCGATTGCCGCCTGCATGACGCGCTCGAGTGCTTCCACTTCCGGCGTGAGCGTCGTGACGTGGCAGCCGTTCGCCGCGAGATAGAGGGCCGACACTTCGTCCAGCGCGCCAGCAACGAGCACGCGTCCGTCAGACGCCGGCTGAAGTGCGCGCACCAACACGTCGTCGGGGCGAAGACCCCAGTGTTCCGGGCGGCGCAGCTCGTCGATCAACTTCACGCGGCGCTTGCGCCAGGTATCGTAGCTCGGGAGCCGTAGGCGCTTGACGATGATGCGGTCGACTTCTTCGCAAAGCAGGAGCTCCGTCAACGCGAACTGCGGCTCGGCGGAGAGCAGCGTGACTGCCTCGTCGCCGATGCTCAGCAGCACGCCTCGAGGAACCGACTCCTTGTAGTTCTCGATTTCCTGCTCGACGAACAGCTCGTACTCGTGCTTGAGTGAGCGGGTCGGTCGCTGCGCCATGAGTGCTGCCGGCCGGGTAAAGATGGGCGTAAAGTAGGTGTTACTTCAATAATTGCAAGTGCTTATGCGCAGCGCCTCAAGCGGGTTCGATGTGCACAGTCACCTGCGCCGTCCCGAACTCGCGCTGGATGGCGTCTTCCACCGCATCGGCGAGCCGGTGCGCGTCGTCCACCGACGACTCACCCGACACCGCGATCGTCACCTCGGCGAAGAGCTGGCCTGAGGCCGTGAATCGCGAGCGAACGTCGCGCACGTCGCGAATCTCCGGCACGCCGCGGACCACCGCGCGGATTTCGCCGGCGTCGATTGCCCGCTCGTCGACGAGAATCGGAATCGACTCGCGCAGGATCTGCATGCCGCTCCACGCGATGATGAGCGCAACGCCGATCGCCAGCACGGCATCGAGCCACGGCCACCCGACGCGCGACACCGCGAGCGACGTCAGCGCCATGAGCGTGACGAGAATGTCACTGCTCGTGTGCGATGCGTCCGCAAGGAGAAACGCACTGTTCAGCGATTTCCCACGCCGCCGCTCGAACCAGACGACGACGACGTTGACCACCAACGTCGCGACGATGATCACGACGTCGGGCGTCGCGATGTGATGCGGCGACCGCTGCGCGGCGAGCGCACTGAATCCCTCGCGCAGCAGCTCGAAGCACGAGATCGACAGGAAGCCGACGATGCCGAGTGCGCCGAGCGTCTCGAACTTGTCGTGCCCGTATGGATGATCTTCGTCGGGAGCGCGAGCCGCGACAGCGACGAGCACCATGCCGATGATGTTGTTCAGCATGTCGAGGCCCGACTCGAGTGCGGCACCGAGTACGGTGAGCGAGCCCGTGCGCACTCCAACGAAAATTTTCACCGCCGCCACGATCGCGTTCAACGCGAGAACGACGGCGAGCGTGCGCTGTACCGCGGGCGAGCGGGCGCCCTGTACGCTGTGTGCGTTGCGCCGGTGCTTCGCCGCGGATTGAGTCGGAGATGGCACGCGTGCAACTTGCTTCCGACGCGAACGACGGGTCAACTGCCACTGTCGATATTTCGCGGCCTGCGCCGCAAGATTTTCGCTGCACTCACGTGGAGACGATGATGCCCGAGCTACCCGAGGTCGAGAGCGCGGTTCGCCGCCTGCGCGGCGCAGCGGTCGGCAAGACGATCGCGCGACTGACGTTGCTGCATCCCGCACTCGCGCGACGCATTACGCCTGCTCGCGTTCGGTCACTGAAGGGCGCGCGAGTCGTTTCTGTCGATCGTCGCGGCAAACATCAGCTCTTCGTGCTGGATGACGGCCGAATACTCCACGCGCATTTTCGGATGACGGGCGATTGGGTGGTCGACGAGAGCACCGACGAGTTGCCGCGCTTCGCGCGTGCGACGATCGACTTCACCGACGGGTCGCGAGTGGTGCTCGAGGATCCTCGCGCCCTCAGCACGCTCGAGCTGCACGCCGCGAACGCGCCGCCGGATTTGGGGCTCGGACCCGAGCCGAGCGATCGATCGCTCACCGCGAAATCATTTCACGCCGTGCTCGCGAAGAAGCGCGGACCGATCAAGCCCGTGCTGCTCGATCAGCGTGTCATCGCCGGACTCGGCAACATCTACGCGGCGGAGTCGCTGTGGCACGCGCGGATTTCGCCGGCGCAGCGAGCATCGACGTTGACGCACGAGCAGGTGGACGACTTGCTCACCGCGATCAGACAGGTGATCAAGCGCGCGACGGGTGCGCGATACACAGATTCGTCAGTCTCGCGACTGGCGGTGTACGATCGAGAAGGGAAGCCGTGCCGGCGGTGCAAGACGCCGATCGAGCGAGTCGTGCAGGCGGGGCGGTCGACGTACTTCTGCCCGGGCTGTCAGGCGGTGAAGCGGCGAGGTGGTTGACCCTACGACACTTTCGTGCGTCGGGACGCATCGGGACCGGTAGAGGGTTAACCACGGTCGTGGGTCTAAGGGTTTCGGGTGATCGATGACGATCCATTTGTCACCCGCAACCCTTGACCCGAAACCGTACGCAACCCTTTACCTGCCGTTAGAAGTCTCTAATCGAGCGCTTCCACTAACGCGCCTTTGAGGTATCCGGTTTCCGGAATCGTCAACACTTCCGGATGGTCGAGCGGCTGTCCGGTGATCGCGCGAAGGCCGATGCGGCGACCTGAATCTGCCGCGGCAGCCTGCAGCATCTCGAGAAACAGCGGCTTGGTGAGATGGAAGCTGCAACTCGCCGTGAACAACAATCCGCCGGGCGTCAGCAAGCGCATCGCGCGAAGATTGATGTCTTTGTAGCCGCGAATGGCGGCTGGTACCGACGCGCGAGTTTTCGCGAATGCCGGTGGATCGAGCACGATCGTGTCGAATCGAACACCTGCTGACTGCTGCTCGCGCAGGTAGTCGAACGTGTCGGCCTCCACGAGCTCGACGTTCGTGATGCCGTTCCGCGCGCAATTCTCGGCGGCGCGCCGAAGCGCCTCGGCCGATACATCGAGTGCGATGACAGATTCCGCGCGACGGGCGAGGTGTAGCGCGAACGAGCCGTGGTAGCTGAAGCAGTCGAGTGCGCGGCCGCGCGCGAGCTCGCCGATGAGCACGCGATTCTCTCGTTGATCGAGGAAGGCGCCTGTCTTTTGGCCGCGCCACGGTGCAGCGAGAAAACGAATGCCATGCTCCTCGACTTCAATTTCCTCCGGCACGGAGCCGCGCAGCAGCTCCACGGCGGTTCCGAGTTGTTCCTTGCCGCGGAGACCGACGTCGTTGCGCGCGAGAATACCGTGTGGGCTCACGAGTTCGTCGAGTACGTCGACGATCACAGTGCGAAACGCTTCGAGTCCCGCGCTCATCAACTGCACGACGAGCCACTGGTCGTAGCGATCGCAGATGAGCGATGGGCACGCGTCGCCTTCGCCGTGCACGAGCCGGTATGCTGTCGCGACGTGCGACAGCGTCTCGCGTCGCGCGATTGCGGCGCCGAGTCGCGCACGCCACCATCGGTGGTCGAGCTCGGCGCTGCCGTTGTGGTCGACCATGCGCAGCGAGATCTCGGATGACGGGCTCCACAGTGCGACGCCGATCGGCTTTCCGCGGTGGTCGCGTACCTGGACGGCACCGGCGGGGGCGCTGGGGCGCTGCGTCACATCGCTGCGATAGATCCAGGGGTGGCCGAGTTGCCAGCGGCGGGCGCCTTTGGCGGACACGACGGCGAAGTCGTACATGCGGCGTGGAGCGGAGCGAGGATGGATGAGTGCGCGGTGGCGCGCGGCGACTGGAGTCGCGTTCGGCAGCGGAGTGTAACGGATTTCGCGCGTGCGTGCCGTGCAGGCCGTGCAGCCTGTGCAGGTGCTAGGGACTTTGCGGTTGAGGAACGCTGTATATGGATGGGCGGCGGGGTTGATCTGAGTGCGATCTCCGCGTATCCTTCTCGCCCCCCGCGAATGAAGTCGATGTGTTGTGTGGTTCGCGCGGCGAGTTGAGTGGTGCGTTGTGTGGTGAGTGAAAAATTGCTCCGCCACTTGAACAATTCGCCTGGGGAGAATAAACTGAAAGGCTCGACGCGAATGTTCGTTTTTGTTCGCGTTCGGGCAAGAAAACCAGAAGAAACTCTGAGCTCATTATGAGCTCACGTGCTTTTTGACAACGGAAGTGTGGTAGAATCGCGGATTTGAGAATCCTTATTGATTGGCGGCATTTCGACCGGGAACGATGTCCGGAGGAATGATTGACACTCGATAATTGATAGGTCCTGTGCATTGCGCATGGGGCGAC
>DASYDJ010000027.1:0-2050 GCA_036499625.1 Gemmatimonadaceae bacterium | reverse complement strand
TCGTTGCGCCAATGGTCGAGCGCGTCGGTGTCATTCGAGAGCGCAAGCGCGAGCGGCGACATCGTCTTCGTCGCGACGCGGTCTGCGGTTTCGCGATCGCCTTGCTTGAGTGCATTGGCCAACTGCACGATCCCGCGTTGTACCAGCGCAGTGCGCGCCTCGTCCGCGCGGTCCGCGAGCACCTGTTCCTCGGGCGCGGCCTTGATCTCGCGGAAGCTGTGCCATGCGCGATCGGAATTGGAAAGATGGCTGAGCGCCTTCGCGATGGAGTCCTGCTGGTTGGGAGCATCAGGGTGTATCAGCGAACGATCCAGAATCACGCGCGCGATTTCAAGCTCCAGATTGGCTTGCCCCACCGCCATCGATGCCGCCAACTGATTCGAGTACGCGTAGCTGAGTGCGTCGTTCGAACGCTTCATGCCGAGTTGCCCGAGCACGCCGACCACGATGATCAGCACGGCCAGCACGGCCATCGTGGCCCACAGTCGGCCGGAAATGGAAAGGCGAGAAAGCATGGTGTCCCCGAGTATTCAGTTTGGTCTGGAAAGCTTTTTTTATCGTGTCGCGACACTGGTCAAGTGGCGAGCAGATGAATCGTGCTGCAAGGCGCACGTCCGGTTTCGTCCGGTGACGTCGCGCCGTCATGTGATGCGGTGGTAACGGTGAGGTCCGCTCCGATTGGCCGGAGCCGGAAAGAGAGGTGTGCGTTTCGCGGTGCAAAGACAGCGTAAAAAATAGCGCAAAAGCAGCGCAGTCTTCGCTACCGCTGTGAATCAATGATGCTTCGCCACCGCGCAGCTCGTCTGGCTATCCATCGCGATATCCAGCGTCGCTTTGGCTTGTTCGACTCGAAACTCGCTCGGCAACGCCACACCGTTCTTGACCGCGGTAATCTCCGCGAGTATCGACACCGCGATTTCCGGCGGCGTACGGCTGCCGATATAAATGCCAACCGGCCCGCGCAACCGGCCGAGTTCGTCCTTGTTCAGATCGAAATGCGTTTCGAGCCGCTCGCGTCGCGCGGCATTGTTGCGGCGCGAGCCCAGTGCGCCAACATAGAATGCGCGCGTTTTGACCGCTTCCATCAACGCGAGGTCGTCGAGCTTCGGATCGTGCGTCAGTGCAATCACCGCACTGCGCTCGTCGAGCTGCATGTCGAGCACGGTGTCGTCCGGCATCGTCCGCACGAGCGTCGTGCCCGGTACGTGCCAGACGTCGGTGTATTCCTCTCGCGGATCGCAGACGGTCACCTGATAGTCGAGCCCGAGTGCGATCTGACAAAGATATTTCGAGAGCTGGCCGGCACCGATCACGAGCATCCGGTAACGCGGACCGTGAACGGTCAGCAGCCGCTGCCCGTCGAAATCGACGCCGTCGTTCGCGTGCGCCGGCAGGAGCCGCGCCGCGCCGCTATCCATGTCGAGCGAGCGGGCCACGAGCTGTCCGGCCGCCACCCGGCGACACAATTCGTCGATGCCGCTCGCGCGCGTCAGCGGTTCGAGCACGAGCTCGATGGTGCCGCCGCACGGCAAGCCGAAGCGATGCGCTTCGTCGGCGGAGATGCCGTACTTCAATGCTTCAGGGTGAGTCTGCTCGATGCCGAGCCGGCGCACGCGGTCGATCAGATCGTCCTCGATGCAGCCGCCCGATACCGAGCCGACCACCGAGCCGTCTTCACAGATTGCCAGCATCGCTCCTTCGGGCCGTGGCGACGAGCCCCACGTCTTGACGACGGTGACGAGCAGCACGCGGCGGCCGCTTTCGATCCAGCGAACGCTCGCCTTCAGCACTTCGAGATTGACGCTATCCATGAAAATGTTGCCTCTGGGAGTTCACAGGTCCTGCGCCCGGGCGATCGTCCTGAGACCATCGCCCGGGCGCAGGCAGAAACTCGTTAGTGTCGCGACAGCGCCGAGCGCAACGACATTTCTCGCGCGGCTTCCGGCGTGATGGTCCGGTTGAGCATGAAGCAGGCGATACCGGCCGCCAGCAACGGCAACGCGCCGAGCAGGAAGATCGTTCCGATCGACGTGCCGATCGCGATCAGCAC
>DASYDJ010000026.1:0-2127 GCA_036499625.1 Gemmatimonadaceae bacterium | reverse complement strand
CGACCAGCGCGACACACACCAGTGCGCGAACGTATGAGCGATTTCTCACGGTCAGCCCCTCGGGTGGAACTGTTTGTGAACTTGGCGGAGATATTCGCGGTCGACGTGCGTGTAGATCTGCGTCGTTGAGATGTCGGCGTGGCCGAGCATTTCCTGCACGGCGCGGAGATCGGCGCCGCCCTCTAGAAGATGCGTCGCGAACGAATGCCGCAAGGTGTGCGGCGAAACCGCCTTGGTGATCCCCGCGCGTTCCACATGTCCGCGCAGAATCTTCCACGCGCCCATCCGAGAGAGTGGCTCTCCTCGCGCATTCAGGAACAGCACGCCCTTCCCGCTGCCCTTCTCCAACTTCGGACGGAGCTCGCGAATGTAGGTGGCGACGGCACCGATGGCTTTCCGGCCAATCGGCACGAGCCGCTCTTTGCTGCCTTTGCCGAAGACACGGACGAGCATGTCCTCGAACAGCACGTCCTTCACGCCGAGCGTGATCCACTCCGAGACGCGAAGTCCCGCGCCATACGCGAGCTCGAGCATCGCGCGATCCCGAAACGCCAACGGTTGATCGAGATTTGGCGCCGCGAGGAGCTTTTCGATTTCGTCAACGGTGAGCACGTCGGGGAGCGTCCGCCAGCGCTTCGGCGTCTCGAGTCGCTCGCTGGGATCGCGCGCGACAACGCCGTCGGCCATGAGGAATTTGAAATAGGTGCGTACCGCCGAGATGTTCCGGCGAATCGACGACGGTGAGAGGCCGATGTCTTTCAGGTGATAGACGAACTCGCGCAGAAGGCGGCTCGTGAGGTCAACCGGAGCAGGTGCCCCTTTGAGTTTCGCATATTCGACGAGTCGCTCAACGTCTCGCCGATACGCTTCGAGCGTCCGCGGCGAGTTCCCCTGCTCGAGCGTTAGGTAGTCGCTGAACCGGTCGAGCTGAAACCGAAGTAGCGCGCCCTCGTCGAGCATCGCCACGGCATCACTCCGTCGCGGCGACGGTCACGGGCGCGATCGTCGCCACCGCCATGCACGCAATTCCCTCAGCGCGACCAATCCACCCCATGCCTTCGTTCGTCTTTCCCTTCACGCTTACCGCATCCGTATCGACACCGAGCGTTGGTGCGAGACGCATCCGCATCAGCTCGCGGTGCGATGACACGCGCGGCTTCTCTGCGATGATCGTGACGTCGACATTGTGAACCCGCCAGCCCGCTGCGCGCAGCCGATCCACCGCAGCGCGGAGCATCTCGAGCGAGTCCTTGTTCTTATTCGCCGGGTCGCGATCGGAGAACATTTCGCCGATGTCACCCAACGCCGCCGCGCCCAAAATCGCATCGGTGATAGCGTGCGCCACGGCGTCGCCATCCGAGTGACCCTCGAGGTGCACGTCGCTGGGAATGGGAACGCCGCCGAGGATGAGTGGCCCCGGCGGCGCAAAGCGGTGCGAGTCGTATCCGATGCCGACGCGCGTGGTCGTCACGCGCGCCTCACGCGGCCGCGGATTCGACGAGATGCAGGATCGAGTAGTCCTGCCGACGGCGCGCGACAGTAAATCCAGCATCGCGAACGAGGCGCTCGATCTCATTCGTCGTCGTGCGATGCGTCGTGTTTGCCGCGGAGACGACGTTCTCTTCGATCATGAGCGATCCGAAATCGTTGCAGCCGAAGCGCAGCGCGGTCTGGCCGACCTTCATGCCCATCGTCACCCAGCTCGCCTGGAGATTCGGCACGTTGTCGAGGACGATGCGCGAGATCGCGACGGTGCGGAGATACTCGACGGCGTCGGTCTTCTGCATGTGCGACATCGTCGGCGTGTTCTCCGGCTGGAGCGGCCAGCAGATGAACGCCGTGAACCCCTTCGTGCGCGCCTGCACTTCACGCACGCGCTCGAGATGCTCGATGCGTTCGGCCAGCGTTTCGCCGATGCCGTACATCATCGTCACCGAGGTTTTCATGCCTTCGTTGTGCGCGATTTCCATGATTTCGAGCCAGCGATCCGCGCCGGCCTTTTTCTTCGCCACTTGATCGCGGACGCGCTGCACAAGAATCTCGCCGCCGCCGCCCGGAATCGAGTCCAAGCCGGCCTTTACGAGTTCTCTAATGACTTCGACGGCGTCCATGCGGAACGTCTTGGCG
>DASYDJ010000025.1:0-37793 GCA_036499625.1 Gemmatimonadaceae bacterium | reverse complement strand
GCGATGTCGGCCGCTGCCGCGCCGTCCATCTGCACGGCGGGTCCGTTCATCCGCACGCTCACGAGAGACGACACGCCCGGCTCCTGCATCGTCACGCCGTAGACGGAATCCGCCGCCTCCGTCGTGGTCCGCGGATTGTGCGTGATGACGATGAACTGTGTCCGCGACTTGAACTGTGTCAACATCCGCACGAAGCGGCCGACGTTGGCGTCATCAAGCGGCGCGTCGACTTCGTCCAAGAGACAGAATGGACTCGGCTTGGTGAGGAAGATGCCGAAGAGCAATGAGAGTGCGACGAGCGCGCGCTCACCACTCGAGAGGAGATTGATGCGTTGCGTCCGCTTACCGCGCGGCGACGCGTGAATCTCGATGTCGCAATCGAGCGGCGCATCGGGATTCTCCAGCCGCAGATCGCACTCGCCGCCGCCAAAGAGCGACATGAAGATCTGACGGAAGTTTTCGCGCACCTGCGTGAACGTCGCCAGAAACAGCTCGCGCGCCGTCGTGTCGATCTCGCGAATCGCCTGCAGCAATTGCTGCTTGGCGTCGGCGAGGTCGGTGCGCTGGCCCGTGAGGAAATCCTGGCGCTTGAGCGTTTCCTCATGCTCTTCGATCGCCAACACGTTCACCGGACCGAGCCGCTCGAGCTCTTGACGCAATCCTTCGGCTTCAGCCCGCAAGGAATCGTCGTCGAGATCGACGCTCTGTGCCTCGGCGAGCATGTCGTCCAGCGGGCGACGCCACTCGGTTTCCAACCGCTCCCGAATCGCCGCGCGCCGGCCGCCAAGCTCCGTGTGCCGTAACTCGGCGTGATGCAGCTCGTCGCTGTGAAGCTGCGACTTGCGGCGAGCGTCGTCGAGCGCATGTTCGACGGAGGTCAACTGCTCGTCTGCCGCGCGCACGGCATCCTCTGCCTGTGCCAGCCGCGCCTCGCCGTCGGCAAGCGTAGCTTCGCGCGTTTCGAGATCCATCTGCCACGTGCCCATCTGCTCGGCGAGCGCCGCGTCGGCTTGCGACAGATCGGTGAGCTCGGCACGGAGCGACTGCAACCGCTGCGCGGCCGATTGGTGTTCTTCAGTCAGCCGGCGCTCGCGATCGTGCGCGACTTGTACGCGCGCCTTGGATTGCGCCTCTTCCACCTGTGCGGCGGTGCGCGCCTCGCGACCTTCTTCCTGTCCGCGTTCGGCAACGCTCAAGCGCTCGCGAGCCTGGAGCACGGCGTCGTTGCGCACGGCGAGCGATTCGGCGAGCGAACGGCTCTCTTCCTCGAGACGCGACAACTGCTCGGCGAGTGTGTCGCGCCGAGTCGTGAGGCGCTCCGCCAGGTTGTCTGCCTCTTGAACTTCGCGTTCGGCGCGCTGCCGCCGCCGCTCCAGCTCTCCCTGTTGCTCGGCGGCGCGGCGTGCATCCACTTGTGCCGCCTCGAGTGTGGCCGACGCTTCAGTAACGACGCGCTCGGATTCAAGGGCGGCAGCTCGCAACGCGTCGGCCGCGGTCGTCGCGTCGGCGCGAGCTTGCTCGGTCGCCGTGAGCTCTGCGCGTAACGCGAACAACTCCGCGCGTCGACGCAACGGACCCGGACCGGCCGTCGTACCCGGCAGCCATACGGCGCCGCGCGCGTCGACGAATGCGGTGCCGCCGTCCACCGGATGGGCATGACCAAGCAACGCGCGAACCCAGCTGCGCCCTGCACCTGCGGCATCCACGCGGTGCGACAGTGCATCAGGCAAAACCGAGGCAACCTGCTCTTCGCTCAGCGCATCGAGCGGCAGTAACAGGAGCGGACCCGGATTCGCGGTGGCGTGCCACGCACGGACGGCGTCTGCCGCCGCGCGATCGCGCACGAGAACCGCGTGCACCGTTGCGCCGAGGAATCGTTCGACCAGCAAGGCAGAGGCTTGATCGGCGCTGATGAAATCGCTCAGCGGGCCGAGCACCGCGCCTTCGCCGAATTGTTCGCGTTCGCGAAGCAACCGTGCGGCCGCTGGTGCAAGTCCGACACGCTCCCGTTCGAGCGCATCGAGCGCGTTGACTTTGCCTTGCAACGACGTGTGTGCTTCGTCAGCGCGAAACAGCTCGGCGCGAGCGGCGGCTTCACGATCGCGCGTGTCACGATCGGCGGCGCGTGCGGCATCGAGTGCCGAAGCGGCAGCGGAGACGCGGACATGCGCCTCTTCGACTGCCACCGCCGCGCTCTCCAACTCGCGCACCACGTTGGCCAATGCATCGGTGAGCTGCTGCCGCTCGAGCAGCAGCTGCTCGAGCCGTTGCGTGACTTCGTCATTCTCGTGCCGAGCGCGCTCACGATCGATCTCCACGCGGCGCGATCGGTCCTGCAGCTCGCGGTGGTGTCGGTCTGCCTCGTCGACTTGCGCGCGCATCTCGGCGACGGCGCGTCGCATCTCGTCCTCTTCGCGCTGCCGAACGGACAACATCTCCTGCGCGACTTGTAGCTGACTCTCGAGTTGCGTCCGATCGGCGGCTGCTTGCTCGCGGTCGGTCGAAATGCGTTCGCCGTACGCTTCGCCTTCGTTCGCCTCGAGCTCAGCGCGTTGCCGGCGAGCGAGCGCGTTGCGCTGCCGCTCTTCGGCCACGGCCATCTCGCCGCGAATTTGCTGCACGAGCTCGCGCTGCGTCGATACGAGTCGCAAAAGCTCGGTGCGGCGTGCTTCCGCCGCGGCGCGATTGCCATGCGCTGCATCACGGGATTGCTCGGCGAGCGAGACCGCTTCTTCCGCGCCAGGCGCGCCTTCGCGAAGCTCGCGCACGCGTGCGTCGAGGCGAACCAGCTCGTCGCTCCACGCCTCCATCTCGCGCTTTGCGAGCGCAATCTCGATCGTGAAGCGGCGGCTCGTGAGCTCCGCATGTCGCTCGGCGCGCTTGCGCTGCCGAGCGAGCGACCGCACCTGGCTCTGCACTTCGGAGATGAGATCGTCGAGACGCTGCAAGTCGACTGTCGTTTCTTCGAGGCGTCGCTCGGTGGTGCGACGCCGGTCGCGATAGAGACCAACGCCGGCGGCTTCCTCGAACAACTCGCGGCGATCGTCCGGGCGATCGGACAGCAACGCGTCGATCATCTTGCTCTCGATCACCACGCCCGTATCGGCGCCCAAGCCCGTTCCGCGCAGTAGATCGGCGATGTCGCGCAGCCGGCACGGCGCGCGATTGAGGAAATACTCACTCTCGCCTGACCGCGACAACCGCCGCGTAATGACGACTTCCTGGAACGGAACGGGGAGAATCCCTTCCTCGTTCGAGAAGTGCAGCGACACTTCGGCCACATTCACGGCACGACGCGCGGACGATCCCTGGAAGATGACTTCTTCCATCTTCGCCCCACGTAGCAGGCGCGCGCGCTGTTCGCCCAACACCCAACGAACCGCGTCCGACACGTTCGATTTTCCGCACCCATTCGGCCCGACGATCGCCGTCACGCCGGGGTTGAACGCCATCTCCGTGTTGTCCGCGAACGATTTGAAGCCGTGAATCTCGAGCTTGGTCAGCCGCACTAGAAGACTCTCCCTTTGCGATACACCAGCACCGGGGCAACGCCCGATGCACGAAGCGATTCCATGTACAACGATGCTTGTTCGAGCGACTCGAACGCTCCTGCGAGCAGCCAGGCCGTGCCGTCCGTTTGGCGCAACGCATAGACCGGCTGGCCGCGATCTGCGTACATCGCGACCATGCCGGTCACCGCCGTGGGTTTGACGTCAGACTCGATCAGAAACGCGTACGGCAGTCGCACCACCGACCCACTGCTGTCACCCAGAACGTGCCGGCGTCGCAGCCCCAGGAGCAATGAATCCGCGCCGGCGCGGTCGGTGTACGCGCCACCAACGACCTTGAACCAGCGCGCACCCTGGATGAGCACCGGAGCAAAGGTCGCCGCAGGCAGATTCTTGCCGTCCTGCTGGAGCTTCAAGATAGCACCCGCCTGCGTGTTCGCCGCCATCAACTCCACGGCAAACGGCGCCGTCGCCGCCGAATCTTGTGGATCCGTGACGACCGGCATCTGCAACGCCGCCGCGGCGGCGGAATCGCCACCCGAATCACGGATCGCCGTGTCCGGCAGAATCACCTTGGCCAGACCTTTCGTCGTATCGGGTTTTCCGCCAGTGCGCGGTGTCGGTCCGTCGGCCAGCGGACGGTAGCCGAGCCAGGCGGCCACGCCAGCCAACGCCAGGGTCACGATGATGCCGGCGATCGCGGCAAGTCTGCGCGTCGGCACGAACCTCGACGCCGAGGCCGCCTGTCGAGCGGGCTTGTCTCGCTTTGGGACCGCTCCAGCCTTTCCCGATGCCGCCTGCCCGCCAGCCGCAGGCTGCCGCACAGCCGAGATGATCTTCGCTACCGGCAGCCGCCGCGGCACGGCGTCGCCCACGAGCACCGCGCCATCGGCCACGCCGACGAGATCCTCGATGTGCGGCGCCTGCGCGGGCGCCGCCAACACCAATAGCGCGCCGACTTCACGAAATCCCGCGGTGAGCCGATGCCACCGTGGACTCGGCAGAATCTCGTTGTAATCCGGCGGCTCGCTGCCGCTCGGCATCACGAACAGTTGGCCCGAGTTCGGCACTTCGTACGCGATGCGACTCAGCGACACGCCGTAGAGAAAGCTGTCGACTAGTCCGTGCGGATCGTCGGTCTGGACGAGCGCTTGAATCGGCGGCGACTCCGCGAAGAGATCCCCCACCGCGACTCGGCGCTTCGCTGCCTGCGCGCGCGCGATGCCGACGGCCACGCGTCCCGTCTCGACCGGATCCGCACCGATCACGACGATCGCGTAATAGCCGCCCAGGGACTCGCCAAGCTCGCGGCCAGCAATTTCCCAGTCGAAGCTGCGCGCAGGCTCTCGCTTTTTCACGGCGCGCCCGCGTACACGTAGTACGACTGCCCCGAGGCCTTACCCACGCGGTCTGCATCGTCGCGCGTCGCGAATGGTCCGAGCACGACACGATACACCGCGGTTCCGTCGGTCAAGGTCGTCACGACTCGCGCCGTCTGACCGTTGACTACGATCTTCGCCGCGGCGTCCCGCGCTTTCGACGCGTCGAGCAGCGCCGCGAATGAAACAGTGAAACCGGCCTTGGTCGAATCAGCGGCCGGCGCAGCAGGCGGATGCGCTGCAGCGGTATCCGCAACTACAGGCGCCATGACGGTTGTGTCGGTATCGCTCGGCAGCGGGACAGGTTTGTCGAGCGCCGCGTCGCGCGGACGCAGTCCGCTCCAGACGAACGGATACCAGAAGTCTGATGCGCCGCCAGCCGCGCGGCGGATCTCCTTCTGCGTCGTTGGGTCGACGAAGACGACGTCCCGCCCATCGATGATCGCGATCGCGCCGTCTGCCGCGACGAACGGCAGATCGTTCCGCCACGGCGACCGCAGCGTTCCGACGAGCGCGTGCGAGCCGATACCCACGACCCAAACCGAGTCGCCGGCAGCGCTCCGCACGAGCACGTAGCGCCCGAACGGATCGACGCGCAGATCGCGCGGCTTTCCGGGGAGTTGGATCTTGGCTTCGACGCGATCTTGAAAGCCGTCAACTGCCTGCAGCGTCTGCGACGAGTCCGTCAGCACGTAAAACCGATCGCCGCTCGGCGTCGATGCAACCGCGGTCACCGTGTGGTCGAAATCGATCGGCGAGCCCTTCGCGAGCGTTCTCGCATGGACGCCCGTGACCGTGTGGCCGCTCGAGAGAAACAAGATGCGATCGCCGAGCGGCGCGCCTGTTCCGCTCGACGTGTTCGGCAGTGCGAGCGAATCGAGAAGCTTCGACTCCGGTGGATGCGTGCGCCACAACCATGCGCCGTCGCCCCGTCCGCCGAGCACGAGCAGCGTGCCGTTGACCTGTGGAAAGACTTGTCGCGCGGCTTTGGGCAGTTTGTACACCGAATTGCCCGACGGCGTGAAGCGCGCCGCTGCGCCGTCGGTGCCGACGCCGTAGATGGTCGAGCCATCCACGGAGGCGAGCCCGCGCAACTTCCCGCGACTCGGAATCGTGACGGTTCCCAGATTGAGATCGAGCCACAGCGGTTCGCCGCGCGAGTCGACGGCGGCGATCAATCCGGCATCCGCGTCGAATGCCAGGACGTGGTCGAGCGAAGGAGCAGCATCCGCGGCCGACCACACCGTTGAATCGACGTTCGGATATCCGGTGACGCGCGCGACGCCGCCGTTCCGCGGCGACCGCAACACCAGCGCGTCGGGACCACGCGCGGCGCGCGACGTCGAGGCGCCCGCGCCGGCAGCGGGAGGAGGGGGCGGGGCGCGTTCGCTGCCCCTGCACGCAGCGAGCACGAGCGCAAACGCAATGAGCGAGCGCACGCGATCAAGATAGCCGGTCCTCAAAAGCTCGGCCACAATGACCAGGTCCAAAATCCCCTGTGTCCAACCTGGTTGATCGGGACCGCGTAGTCCCAGCGCAGAATGGCGTAGTTGAACAGGTTGATGCGCAGCCCGAAGCCGTAGCTCTGCAGCGGGTACCGCTGGGTGTCCTCGTCATAATCGACCGGACGGCCGGCAAACACGCTTTGCCCGCGCGACCAGGCGAGCCCGGCGTCGTAGAAGAACAGTCCGTCTATGGGCGGAAGCTGGCCGGGCATGAAGCCGAGCTGAATCCGGCGTAAGAGTGGGAACCGGATCTCAGCATTGGCGACGGCGACGCGACTTCCAAGAAGCTGCACGGCGCTGCAGTTCGTGGGATTAGCGCCGATCACCGGGCAGGTGAGATAAAACGAGCTGTTCCGATCGTAGCCGCGGACGAAGTCCGGTCGCGCGATGTATTTCGGAAACGCCGTCTCGTCTTTGCCGATCGAGAGATCCGTGTAGAGGCGCGTGGCAATCGTGAGATAGTTGAATAGGATCGGGTCATACCGGCGATAGTCGGCAAGATACTGCACCCAGTCGTACGATCCCGTGACCGGACTCACCTGGAAGCGAAAGCGCCGACCCATGATCGGTCCCGTGTTGCCGAACAGCGTGTTGTCCGACACGAGCGCGATCTGCCCGTCGAAATAATTCAACGTCGGATCGCGACGGGTACTGTCGACCGAATAGCTGCCGGCCGAATTCCCGTTGAAAATGCTTCGCGTGACGAACAGCCGGCTGCGATCGATGTTGTTGAATCCGGCGCCAAACTCGACCCGCGTGAATCGATTCAACGGATATTCAGTGACGGCGAACGCTTGTCGCGCGACGTACGTCGTGATCTCCTGATTCTCGACGGCGACGCCCGGGTCCGGCGTGTTGGACAACGAGTCGGCCGAGAGAAAGTAGTACGGCCCCTGCGAGAGACCCATCGAGTACTGCCAACGCCCCGCCAGATTCGTGTAGCCGAGCAACGCGCGTGCTTCGCTGATACGGCCGTTGATCTCGCCGGCAATCGCCAGGTGATTGTTGCCGAGCATGTCGCTCAACACGACCGTCGTGCCGCCGAAGATCGTGCGTCCGAACGCATCGGGCGCATACTCGACGCTTGGGCGCGTCGCGTAGTCCGGTTGAAAGCGGACACGGTACGGACTGGTCCGGAATCTCGTCGTATCGGGCAGTGCGAGATCGAATGAGTCGAGCAGGGCAGTGATCGACACCGGCGGCGTGGTGCTGTCCGGCTCCGGCGCCGTCGCGATGACCGCGGCCGGCACCTCGTGGTACGGTGCCTTCTCGAGGCTCCGCGGGTTGGCGATCGTCCAAACGGTGAATTTAGCGTTCTCATAATACGTGAACGCCAACCGGTCCGCGCCGCGCGCCCAGCTGATCGACGGGCTGTATTCCGTGAGCGCCGAGATGCCGCCCGCGACGTTCGTGAGCTGGTAATGTTGCCGATCGCTCAAGTCGTACAGGAAGATGTTGGCCGTACCAGTGCGGTCGGAGACGTATGCGATCGACCGGCCGTCGGGCGCCCACTGCGGATTGAGATTGAGCCCGGCTTGGCCTGGGACCACGGTGATCGCCTTGGTCGCAATGTCGAGCAGCGCGATTCGCATCGGCTGGAAGCGGAGCACATCGAGGCTGGCGCTGTCGCGGTCGGTGGCGAAGGCAATCGTCTTGCCGTCCGGCGACCACTGTGGCTGGACGTCGCCGAACTTGTCGTCGGTGAGCCTCGTCAGTGCGCCAGTTTTAGTATTTACTATATATAGGTCTGTAATGCCGCCGGTCATGCCGCTGAACGCGATCCGAGTGCCATCCGGCGACCAGCTCGGTCCGGTCACGCTCTTGATCGGAAGGTCGAACCGACGGATCTCCCTGCGGTCCGCGACATCGAACAGGTACAGGACGTCCTTCGCCTGGCGCTGTGCGGTGACGGCGATCGTCCGCCCGTCGGGCGAGAAGGAGCTCTGCGAGTACAGCAGGCGAAGCTCCTCGAAGTTCGGATCGAACGTGCTCCGAACCAGCCGGTCAGATCGTTTGCCGGTTTCGCCGTCGGCCAGCCAAAGGTCGATGAAGACCTGTCCCTTGAGCAGGCTGCCGTTGGCCAAGAAGGCGATCGACTTGCCGTCGTTCGACAGCGCCGGCGCGAGGAAAATGTCGCCGCCGGTGCTGTCGTGATCGAGCAGCGGCTGCGCGAACTTGTGCGGGCGATCCAGCGTTGCAATCGGCGGCAAGAGCCGCCGCTGCAGATCCTCTCGCCACTCGTCGCCCAACTCCTCGAACGAAATACCCAGCTCGCGGCGAAACGCGCGCTCGACACCCACGCTGGGCACCGCATTCATGATCTGGCCGATCACCTCGTCGCCGTACTTGGCGCCGATGTACGCCCACAGCGAGTGGCCGTAGCGATACGGGAAGTACGTATCGGGATCGTCGCTCAGCTCTTTGATCGTAGGAATCTTTCCGTACAGCGCCGCGTCGCGCATCCACATTTCTGTGAACGGCGTCGGCGCGCCGAGCGACAGGTATTCCGCCATGCCCTCGGAGAACCAGAGCGGAGGGAGGAACTGCGCCAGCGTCCCGAGTCCGTTGCCCGCCTTGCCGCGCGCGAAGATGTCGAACTGGAACGCGTGCACCATCTCGTGCGTGAGCACGTGCTCGAAGCTGCGATAGTCGCCCGTGAAGTTGAGCAGCATCCGGTGGCGCGTCGGCTCCGTGACGCCGCCGGTGCCTTCACCAAGGTCGCCGGTGACGTTGTTCTGTCCGAAGTCCGCGCGCGACGAAAAGAGCACGATCGGCTTCTTCTCGCGGAACTGATGGTCCAATACCCGCGACAGGCGCGCGTACGACCGCTCCGCCATGCGCGCGGCGTCCACTGTCGCTTCGCGTTCCTCCGGGTAGTAGTAGATCTGGAAGTGTTCGGTATCCATGATCAACCACTTGAACCGGTCGTACTGCACCTGGTTCTGCCCGAAGTAGTTTTGTGCGGCCGCGGGCAAGGCGCCGGTGAACAGCAGCGCGAGACTCGCGACGAATCGCAGACTCCCGCGCCGTGCGATCACGCACGCGCGCCGCTAATGGCGTCGACGGGAATCTCGGGCGCGTCCGCCCACAGACGCTCGAGCTGATAGAAATTCCGCAGCGTGGGATGAAAGACGTGGACCACGAAATCGACGAAGTCCACGAGCACCCAGCGGCCTTTCTCCAGCCCTTCGACATGGTTGGCGGCAAAGCCCTCCTTCTTCATTTCCTCCATCACATGCTCGGCGATCGCCCGCGCGTGCGTGTCCGAGGTGCCACTGGCGATGAGGAAGAAATCCGTCATATCGGTCACGCCGCGCAGATCGAGCAAAACGACGTCGAGGGCTTTGGTGTCGAGAGCGATTTGCGCGGCGCGCTTCGCGAGCTCGAGCGAGTTGGCGGTCTTGGACGTCGTGGCAGTGTTCGATGGCATGAAGTCGGGCTCTGAGCTCCTTGATCGTGACCGGGCCGGCCGCGGGGGCCGCTCCCGTAGAATAACGCCGTGCCACCGGTTTGGAGAGCGACGAGAGCATCACGCCTCCTCATGCCTCCTCACGCCTCCTCACGGATCGCCGCGACGGGATCGATGCGGCTCGATCGCCTCGCCGGTCCGTCGGCGGCCAGCACGGCCGTTACCAGAGCAATCACGGCGCCCACCAGATACGTTCGCGGATCCAGCCGCGAGACGCCGTACAAGACGCTCTCGAGATACCGTGTCGCCACGACTCCGCCAACAATCCCAACGCTGATGCCGCCGCCGGCCATCATGAGGGCCGCGCCCAGGATGTCGCGGCGAACCATTCCGGCCGTCGCTCCCAAGGCCATGCGAATCCCAATCTCGTGCGTGCGTGTCGCCGCGATGTACCAGATCACGCCGTAGATGCCTACGGCGGCGAGCAACAGCGCGATCGCCCCAAACGCCGTGAGCGCGAGCATCGCAAACCGCCGGTCCGCGGCGCTCGTGTCGATCAAATCGTCCATCGTGCCGAGTTGCGCCGGCGTGCCGGGAAGTAGGGCGCGTAAGCGTTGTCGAACGACCGGAAGGACGGTCTGCGGATCACCGGCTGTGCGCACCACCGCGACGAGCTGACCCTCCGTGTTTCCGGGATGCTGCGCTAGCGGAACGAAGATCTCGTTCTGCGAACCGCGTGGCATCGACCAGCTCGACGCCTCCGCCACAACACCCACGACGGTCAGCCATTCCTTGAACAGATAGTTCGTGGCGACCTGTTTTCCGATCGGGTCCTCGCCCGGCCAGAGCTTTGCCGCGATGCCCGGCGTCACGATCGCCACTTCAGGCGCTCCGGAACGATCGGCGTCGCTGAAGGCGCGGCCTCGAACCATCGGTTCGCGCAGTACCGAGAAGTACTCGGGACTCACCACGCGAAACCCGGCCATTGCTGGCCAATCACGGTCGAGTGGATCCGTTGGGCGGCGCACCGGGCCGGCGGTGTTGTTCCAAGCGAATGGCAGTTGATTCGTGTACGCGACGCCCTCCACCCCCGGCAATCCCGCCAGCTCACCAGGAACCTCCGCAAGCCGCGCGCTGTCCCCACCGCGAACGGACAGCGAGGCAGTCACGACGTTTCGGGCATCGAACCCGGTGTCGGCATTCACGATGTTGTGCAACGTCTGAACGAGCAGCGCCGCTCCAACGAGCAGCATCACCGCCAGCGCCACCTCGAATCCGACGAGCACGCGCCACACCGCCGCCCGCACCATGACGCCATGCCCTCGGCCGCGCAGCGCCCACGCAGCATCTCTGTTGGCGAGACGGACTGCCGGATAGATGCCGACCAACATCGTCGTCGCGGCAGCGATGGCCGCGACGAACGCCAGCACCCTACCGTCCACGCCGAGCTCGTTCAGCCGCGGAATGAAGCCGGTTCCGAAAATCTTCACGAGCCGGACGGAAAGCACGGTGAGCGCCGTGGCGCCGACCGCACCGACGGCAACGAGAATCGCGCTCTCGTACATCAGTTGACGAACCAGTCGGCCGCGGCGCGCACCGAGTGCGGCGCGAACTACGATCTCGTGCGCACGCGTCCGTCCGCGCGCTAACTGCGCGCTGATCAGATTCGTGCACGCGATGAGCAGTACCAGCGCCGCCGCGCCAAACACGATCACGACCATCGTCGCATCGCTGCCGACCACATAGTCGCGGAGCGGCACCACGCTCGCGTCGGCCGCTTGCGTCTCGGTGCCGTAGGTAGCGAGCAGCGACTTGGACAGCCCGGTCATCTCTGCGCGCGCCGTGGTCAGCGTCGCTCCATCGCTGAGGCGTGCGACGACCATGTAGTTGTGCGCGCTGCGAATCGTCCCGGGTTGCGCGTCGTGAGAGAAGAAGACGTCGGCCGGCGCGACGAAACGGAATCCCGGCGGCAGCACACCGACTACCGGAATGGGCGCACCGTCGCTCCCCCGCATGCTGCCGAGCGGTTGCCGCCCGCCCATTCGCTCTTGCCAGAACTCATACGACACCATCTCGACGTCCGGGCCGCCGGGCGTATTTTCGGCTGCCGTGAACTCTCGCCCGATCAACGGTCGTACGCCCAGAATTCGGAAGAACGATTGTGATACGCCCATCGCCGAGACTCGCACAGGTTCGCCGCCCGTCGTCGCCGGCCACCGAGTCACGGAAAACGGAAACATCGCTGACGCCACGCCGTCGAACGATCGTGCTCGCTCGCGCCAACTCGCAAAGTTCGGATAGGACGGCGGCAGCAAGGCGTGCTTGTCCGTCATTTCGCGGATGAACACGAGTCGATCCGCGGCGCGATAGGGAAGGGGACGAAGCAACACGGTATCGAGTACTGTGAACGCTGTCGCCGCGGCACCGATGCCGAGCACCAGCGCGAAGATCGCGAGCGCGGCGAATCCAGGACTCCGGCGCAGTGAGCGAAGCGCCCAGCGAAAATCTTGCATGCCACCCTCCAGCGGTTGTGCGCCGCGCTCGTCTCGCGCGGCGTCAGTGATGCGGCGAGGATTTCCAAATCGGGCAAGCGCTCGCGCTCGCGCGACGTCCGGATCGAACCCGATTTCGATCTGTCGCGCCGTTTCGAGCTCGAGGTGGTAGCGAATCTCTTCGTCCAATTCGCGATCGCGGCCGGGTCCGGCGATGAAGTCGGCCAGCCGTTGGCGCGCGGCATGGAGCCATGACATGTCAGGCCTCCCGCGGCGCGGCGCGCAGCACGCGGTCGACGCCGGCACTGCTTCGGCGCCACCACTCGATCTCGGCGTCGAGCTGGCGAGTTCCGGCGGCCGTGATTCGGTAGTAGCGCGCCCGTCGATTGTTCTCGGTCGCGCGCCACTCGGCGACCACCCAGCCGCGACGGAGCAGACGCTGGAGCGCCGGGTACACGGCGCCCTGTTGCACCTCGCAGACGCCGGCCGAGAGCCGCTCAATGCGTTCGGCAATGCCCCAGCCGTGCATGGTCCCGAGGCTGAGCTCCTTGAGGATCAGCATCTCGAACGTGCCGGGAACGAGCTCGCCTCGTTCTTTCCCCATCGCGGCGCTCCTGTATGTGTCTTACAGGAGAGACACCAGCGCCGCCCGAAGGGTTGGGTTGAACCGAGAGATCAGTGCGTGGGGTCTATCGACATCAGCGAATCATTACACGCCGCTCTCCGTCGTCGCGCTCGCCGAGGAACTCTCCGAGCGCGGCGAGCGACGCGATGTTGTCGCAGAAGATCTTGAGCGTCGCCAGAAGCGGAACGGCCATGAACGCCCCGGGCACGCCCCAGATCCAGAAGAAGAACGTCAAACCGATGAAGATGGCGACCGGATTCAACGTGAGCCGGTGTCCGAGCAGCATCGGCGTCACAAAGTTCGCCTGGATGAGATTGACCGCGAGATAGCTGCCAGGAATGAGCAGCGCATGCGGAACGCTGTCGAACGTCGCGAGACCCGCGAGACCGAGAATCACGACCGCGGCGAACGCACCGAGATACGGAATGAACTCCAGGAATCCCGCCATCACGCCCCACAACACGGGGCTCGGCATCTGGAGCCGCCAAAGGAGTAACGCGACCACAGCGCCTTCGACGAGATTCACCATGAACGCGGTCGACAGGTAGGCTGACACCGCCGATTCGATCGCGCGCGCAATCTCGACCGCTTTCTTCTTGTCGCCGGAGTGCGGCAGGACCTTGATGAATTTCTGAAGAAAAAGGTCGCCCCCCGCGAGCAGGAAGTAGAGAAGAATCACGACTTCCAGAATTCCGGCGACGAGCTTCTGCGTCGTCCCGAAAATGCGCGAGGTGATGCTCGGCGAGGAATTCACGACGAGCTGCCGCTGCGGCCGCGCGCCGGCAGAATCGCCCAGCGTTCCCGCGACGCGCTCGACCTGACTCGTCGCTTGTTGCACGGGCAGAATGATGCGACGCAAACGCTTGCTCGCCGCTTTGAGCGTCTCGGGCGCCGACGCCGCGATCTGCTGCGCCGGTCCGGACAGACTATACACGCCGCCGCCGACCGCGCCGAAGAGCGCGACCACCACGAGCGCCGCGCCGGCGGGCGGTGGAATCCGCAGCCGCGCCAATGCGCGGAGCAGTGGGCTCAAGAGAAAATTGAGCAGCACCGCGAACACGATCGGAATGAAGAAGTCGCGCGCGAAGTACAACGTGTACAGCACCGCTAACACGGCGAGGATGACGATGCTCGTCGAGCGAACTGTGCGCTTCTCGATCGCCGCTCCAGTGCGCTCGAGATCTGCTTTCGGCTCGCCATGCGGACCGGGTTCGGCGGTCGCGTTTGGATCGACTGCCGGAGTCAGCACCGATCCTGTGTGCCGCGCGGCACGCGCCGCGACCTCCGATACGACGCCCGACTCCTCTTCGTTCATTGTGTCCTCGCGTGTCGTGGCATCCCGCTCAAACAAGCCCAAACAACAAAGACCTCGACGGATCGAGGCCTTTGCCGAACTTTTTCTGACTGCGGACTACAGCCGACAGTTTACTGCTTGATGACCCACACCCGAACTTCGGGCTTCACGTCGGCGTGCAAACGGATCGGCACGCGATAGACGCCCAACGCCTTGATCGGCTCGTGGAGGTCGATCTGGCGCTTCTCGATGTGGAAGCCCTGCTTCTCGAGCTCGACTTGGATGTCGGCGGACGTCACAGAGCCGAACAGCTTGCCCTCTTCGCCCACGCGCGCCGAGAAGGTCACCGAGACCTGTTCGAGGCGCTCCGCGATCGTGCTCGCGGCGGTGCGGCGCTCGTTCTCCGCAGCGTCCAGACGATCGCGCTCCTGCTGGATGCGCTTGAGGTTGCCCGGCGTCGCCTCGTAGGCAAGACCGTGTGGCAACAGATAGTTCCGGGCGTAGCCCGACTTCACCTTCACGACGTCGCCGGGGGAGCCGAGATTCTCGACGGCCTGGCGGAGAATGATTTCCATGGTTGACTCCGGTATATTAAAAAATCAGTATCCTGAAATACTCATGGTGTCGATCGCGCGCGGCTCCGCCAATCCGCCCACGTGTCGCCCAAGCCCAACGCCAGCGACGCGATGCCGGCCATGATGAACGCCAGCGCCGCGAAGATGTTGAGCAGGGGAACGCAGAGCATGATGAAGCCGACCGTGAGCGTGATTCCGACACTGCCCGGCGCCATGAACCAGGTCAGCACTCCGAATCCGCGCACGGCGTACAGCGCACCGAAAAAGACGAGCAGATTCTTGCCCGCGCCGCGGAGCGACGTGAGCGTCGGCAGAAGCATGATCGTCAACCCGACGATGAGCCCCCACACGAGTTGATCGTTGAAGCGGAAATCGCGCAGCGGCCGGAGTGGTGCACCGAGGCGCGCGCGACCCAGGCGATGGTACGTCGCCCAGGCCAGCGCGAGTGCCGCAAGCGATTCCAAGGCAAGCAGCGCGGGGAAGACCGCGACGCCCCACTGCGAGATCATGTCGAGCTCTTTCGGCGTTTCTGCCACCGACTCAGCGAGCTTCGGCACCTTGGCGGTGAGATCGTTCCACTGCGCGGGATATTGCTTGATCACGTCGTTCATCGACGACATGGTCTCGGCGTTGCGGCGCGCGAACTCCGACGCAACTGTGTGCGACGCCTGCGACAGCGTCACGGGTCCAATGAGACTCATGATCATCGCCAACGCCATCGTGACGCCCAGCGCGAGCAATGCGCGCGCAAAAAGCGGCCGGCGAAGGCTGAACAAACACACGATGCCGAACGAGCCCGCGAGCAGCAGACTCCAGCCGCGCACGAGATTGTAGAACGGTGAGGGCGTCGCGCCGTTCATGAGCGTCATGAGCGTTGCGAGCGCAACCCACGCGACAGCCAAGAACACGCGCCCGCCTGCCCACCAGCCGACCAACGCGCACGTCGCGACCGCCGGAACGAACAGAAGCATCGTCTGATCGATCGGCAGCAGCGCCTTGAGCTGCGGAATGGCTGGTAGAAACAGAAACGCCACGATCGCGAGGAAGAGTTTCCCCCATCCTCGTTCCGTGGGCGCCGGCGGCACGACGGGTTCTTGCGGAACCGTCGCGTCAACCGTGGAAGCGTGCACCGGCTCGGTCATTCGTTACGCCTGCATTCCGCGAATGTACGGAATGATGGCGAGATACCGCGCTCGCTTGATCGCCGTGGACAACTGGCGCTGGTGGCGCGCGCAAACACCGCTCAACCGGCTCGGCAAAATCTTGCCGTGGTCCGTGATGAAGCGGCCGAGCGTACGGTCGTCCTTGTAGTCGACGAAACGCACGCGGGTTTCGCAGAACGGGCAGGTCTTGTTTGGGCGTCTCATGGTCTATTCCTCGTCCTCGTCGTCTTCGTCACGGCGGGCACGGGCCAACGCCAATTCCTCTTCGGACATCGGCGGCGCGCCGACTTCGTGCTCGAAGAGCGTGATGAGATGACGGATGATGCCGTCTTCGAGCTTGATCGCGCGCTCGTACTCGGGCAGCGCGGCCGTCTCGGCGCCGAAGCGAGCGACGACGTAGTAGCCGGATTCGCGGCGACCGATGGGATAGGCGAGCTGGCGCCGGCCCCAATGGTTGAGCGTGAGGTCTCCCGGGTTACCGAGGAGAGTGTGGAAGCGACCGAGCTTGTCGGTGATGGCGGCGTCTTCGAGCGCTGAGTCGAAGACGTAGACCGCCTCATACTGGCGTGTCATGCGTGGGCAATCCTCCCTTTGGTCATGACCGCCCCACGCTGGTTGCCGAAGCGCGGGGAGGGGAAATTTGATTTGGCGACCGTCAATAGAGTGGACGGGTTCGCCGGAACAGCCCCTAATTATAATCGCGGCAAGGGATTATCTCAAGTTCGCCGCACACCCCACCGTACCGGTCCGAGCCGCTCCCCGCGGCACTCCCCATGCTTTAGAAAGGTGGCATGAAGGCTGGCGCCAGGGGGCGCCGCCGCAGCAACGGGAAGTCTTGCGGAGGTGGGGTATGCGAAAACTGCGGATGGTGATGGGGTTGTTTGCACTGAGCGCAACGGTGGGCTCGCTGGGCGCGTGCTCGCATTCGAATACGGAGTACGGCGAGGTGGCACCGGCGAATGCGATCGTGGTCCACATCCAGAATCAGAATTTCCTCGACATGGACATTTACGCCGTTGCCGCGGGAGTCCCGACGCGCCTGGGTACGGTGACGGGCAACAGCTCGGGGACGTTCGTCGTCAACGCGTCGATGACGCATCAGGATTTCGCGATCGACGCCAGGCCGATCGGCGGCAACGGTCGTGCGAGCACCGGCAACATCTCGGTCGGTCCGGGACAGACGATCGAATTCCGGATCGGGTCGGTCATGTCGAACAGCTCGGTGTTCATCCGCGGCTGATTCGCGACTCTCTTCGGCCGCTAGTCGGCGGCCGAGGATCGAGGGTCAGGAGGAATGATCTCGCGGGTGCCGCGGGCCGGTGTCAACACTGGATCGGCGACGTCGAGCATGACGCGCAGCACGCCATCGGGAAGCTCGCGCCAGTTGGGCGGAATGGGCGCGAACCGCTTCCGCGCCGCGCCGCTCTGAAAGCAGAGCCATCCTTGCTCCAACTCGGCGCTCAACATCGGCGGCTCATCGGCTGGCGCCGTGTGTGCCGCGTCGTCGGCGCGTTCGCCAATCCGCCGGTCGTACGGGGACTGCCCGAGGGCGTCCGTCGGCTGTACGTCCCACACGTCCCAGGCGCTGCCGTGCTCGTCTTTTATTTGGCGTCGCGCCATTGGCCGCGTGGAAAACTAGAAGGGGCGTAAGTAGAGAAATATCAATAGGTAGCGTGCAATGGCTGTGCCTCGATCGGGTAATTGTGTAGAAATGTGATGATGGGATTGGCGTGGTGAGGAGGCTACCACCGCTCGAACTATAGTATTGACTGCTATAGTATTGTATACTACAGTTAACTATGTCATCCGAGCGACCGCTTCCCGGATTCGTTCGCCTCGGGGTGTTCGAGCGAGCGACCAAGGGCCTGTTATCCGAAGAAGAGCAGCGTGAATTGGAGAAGGTGCTCATTGAAGATCCAGAGCTCGGCGATCGCATTTCGGGCGCTGGCGGTGTTCGCAAATTGCGGTTTGCAACAGGCGGCAGAGGAAAGAGCGGTGGAGTGCGTGTGATTTATTACTACCGCAGCAACGTCGGTCGCATCTATCTAATCACCGCCTATCCGAAGAACGTGAAAGGCGGCGTGACGAAGGCAGAAAAGAACCAGATGGCGAAGTTGACTGCGATTCTCGATGGGGAGTGACTATGCGCACGGCGCAGAAGGGCCGGAAAAACGAGGCGTCCAGAAAGATCGGCGCTGAGATCATTGAGGGACTGCAGGAAGCGATCGCGTTCGAACGTGGCGAGAAGACGGAGGCGCGCTTCGTTGCTGCTCCAATTGGCGCGCGGCAAGCGTCGGCCGCCGCGCCGCCGGAGTTTTCGCCAGCTGACGTCGCGAACGTCCGCAAGGCGCTGAGGTTCTCGCAGGCGGTGTTCGCGCAAGCGTTGAATGTTAGCCCTGAGACCGTGCGATCGTGGGAGCAGGGAAAGTCTCCCCCCAGCGGCTCATCGAAACGCCTCTTGGAGATCGCACAGAAGTTCCCGCACGTGTTCGAGCAGGGAATGATTCGACGGGAGTCGGCCGCCCACGCAGCCGCAGGCGAACGCCGGGCCCGCGTTGATCGTCGAGCGGCAGGCGCGCGTCGATAACGACCTCTTACACGTTAAACCGAAACAACATCACGTCCCCGTCTTTCACGACGTACTCTTTTCCTTCCGACCGCACCGCGCCCTTCTCACGCGCTCCTTTCCAACCGCTGTTAGCAACGAAATCGTCATAGCCGACCGTCTCCGCGCGGATGAATCCACGCTCGAAGTCGGTGTGAATGACTCCCGCGGCGGCGGGGGCGGTGTCGCCGCGATGGATGGTCCACGCGCGCACTTCCTGCTCGCCCGCCGTGAAGTACGTCTGCAGCCCGAGCAGGTGGTATCCGCCGCGAATCAGGCGATCGAGTCCCGCTGATTCGAGTCCCAGCGACTCGAGAAAACCGCGGCGATCGTCCTCCGGCAACTCGGCCAGTTCGGCCTCGATCTTGGCGGAGAAGGGAACGATCTCCGCCGTCTCGCCGCTCGTTGCGATCGCATTGCGGAGCGCTTTGATGTGCGCTCCTTCATCGCCCGCTAGTTCGGCGTCGGTGACGTTGGCGGCGTACAGGATCGGCTTGAGCGTGAGCAGCGACAGCGGCGCCAATGTCGCGCCCTCTTCGGCCGAGAGGTTCTCGTGCCAGAGCGCGCGACCTTCGGTCAACGCTGCATTCGCTTTTTCGAGCGCGGGCAACTCGGCCAGCGCTTCCTTGTCGCCCGTCTTGGCCGAGCGCTTCACTCTGTCGAAACGCTTTTCGACGACCGACAGATCGGCGAGGGCGAGCTCGAATTCGATCACCTCGCGATCGCGCACCGGGTCGACTGATCCCATGACGTGAAGCACGTCGTCGTCATCGAACGCGCGGACGACGTGAACGATGGCGTCGGTCTCGCGAATGTTCGCGAGGAACTGGTTGCCGAGCCCTTCGCCCTGCGACGCACCTTTGACGAGACCAGCGATGTCGACGAACTCCACGGCCGCGGGCACGGTGCGCTGCGGCTCGACGATCCTTGCGAGCTCGTCGAGGCGGGCATCGGGCACGTTGACGCGGCCGACGTTGGGGTCCTTGGTCGCGAACGGATAGTTCGCCGCCAGGACGCCCGCCGAGGTGAGGGCGTTGAACAGCGTCGACTTTCCGACGTTGGGGAGACCGACGATTCCTAAGCGCAGCATCGCAAGAGGTATTGTATGAAAATGATAATGACTAAACTGGTACGTCCGGCGCGCCGGAATCGCCGGTGAAGCGGTTCATCACCGGCACGATCCCCTCGCGCAGCCAGAGCTCGAGCGCGTCGGTGAGCGCCGGCAGCAGGTCGCGAACGACGGTCGTCTCGCGCTTGCCGAACTCGTCGAGCACGTAGTCCTTGAGCACTCCACGCCGCACGGGATCTTCCGGTGCGATGCCGATCCGAAGTCGCGGATATTCCGGCGACTTCACTGCGGCTTCGATGCTCTTGAGTCCATTGTGTCCGCCCGGACTTCCCTTAGCGCGAAACCGATAGCGGCCCAGCGGCAACGCGACTTCGTCGACGACGATCATGAGGTCCGTCGCCGCGGACCAGAAGGGGCGCCGCATGTACGGGCGGAGTACCGCGCCGCTCAGATTCATGTACGTGAGCGGTTTGATGAGCCGCACTTTGACGCTGCCCACCGTGCCGTTCGCAACGCGAGCCTCGCCGTCCTTGCGCCAGCCGTCAAAATGCCAAACGTCGGCGAGGTGGTCGACGACCCACCAGCCGACGTTGTGACGCGTCCGCTCGTATTCCTGCCCGGGATTGCCCAACCCGACGATCACTTTCATTGGCTCGTCTTTCGCCGCAAGATCGTCGCGCTGGCCACGCCCGAACAGGAATCGGAGCACGCGGCCAATTACTTCTTGGCCTCGTCCTCGTCCGGCTTCACCTTACGAATGAGCTCGGGCTCGACCTTCGCCTCACCACCTTCTGCCGTGGCGGTCGTTTCGGCCGCGGCCTTCGGCGCGGCGACGAGACAGACAGTGGCGCCTGGCTCGTCGAGCACGGAAACGCCTTCAGGCAGCACGAGATCGCGAATGTGGAAGTTGTGGCCGATGGTCAGCGGCGTGACGTCGACGTCGATGTGGTCCGGGATGTTCGCCGGATCGAGGCGCAAGTGCACCTGGTGCATCGTCTCTTCGAGAATGCCGCCCGACACGCGCACGCCGTCAGGCGTTCCGTTAAAGCGCAGCGGCACGCTGACCGTGACTTTCTCGCCGGCCACGAGCTGCTGGAAGTCGATGTGAACGATGTGGCGCTTGAACGGGTGGCGCTGAATCTCGCGGATCAGCGTCTTGGAAACGGCGCCGTCGACGTTGAGCTCGATGACCGTGCTCGCCGCGGAGATCTGCGTGAGGAGCTTGTCGACTTCGCGGGTGTTGATCGTCAGCGACTGCGGCTCGCGGCCGTGGCCATAGATGACGGCGGGAACGGAGCCGGCAGCGCGAAGCTTGCGGGCGACGCCGGTGCCGCGATCGTTGCGGACGGTGGCGTTGAGGGATCCTGTTGCCATTTTACTAATACCAGTTTAATAACAATGCCTTCGCAGCCACCTGCCATGGTCCGTCTCTACTCTCCGGAGGCTGCGTCCTCCGTACCATGAGACCACGCCAGGTCCTACAGGTCCTACACCTTCACTCGGCCAGACGCGGCCGGGTCAATCGAACAGCGAGCTCACCGACTGCTCGCTGTGGGTGAAGCGAATCGCCTTCGACAGCAGCTCGCCCACCGACAGCATGTACAAATTCTTCGGACGCCGCTCCTCAGGAATCGCGATCGTGTCCGTGAGACAGATCTCCTTGATCGGCGCGTCATTCAATCGCTTCACTGCCGGCCCGGACAACAGCGCGTGCGTCGCGCAGACATAGATGTCCTTGGCCCCCAACCCTCTCAGCGCGCGAGCGGCCTCTGAGACCGTTCCCGCGGTGTCGATCATGTCGTCGACGAGGATACAGTCATGACCCTCGACCTCGCCGACCACGTTCACTACTTCTGCGACATTCGCCTGCGGGCGTCGCTTGTCGATGATCGCCAGTGTGGCGTTCAGTCGCTTCGCGAAACCGCGGGCCATCTTCGCCGAACCGACATCGGGCGCCACGACCACCGGGTCGCTGAGCCCCATCTTGCGGTAGTGCGCCGTGAACACCGGCATCGCGTACAGATGGTCCACCGGCACATCGAAAAAGCCTTGCAACTGATGCTGGTGAAAATCCACACCCAGCACCCGATCCACGCCGGCGGCGGTGATCATGTTCGCCACGAGCTTGGCGCCGATCGGAACACGCGGCTGGTCCTTGCGGTCCTGCCGCGCGTAGCCGTAGTACGGCATCACGCAGGTGATTCGCGCCGCTGAAGCCCGCCGAGCCGCGTCGATCAGGAGCAGGAGCTCCAGAAGGTTTTCCGCGGGCGGGTTCGTGGGCTGCACGATGAAGACATCGTTGCCGCGCACGTTTTCGTCGATGCGAACCGAAATCTCCCCGTCAGCGAACCGTCCCAAATTCACTCGGCAGAGGTCGACGCCCAGGTTTCGGGCGATCTCTTCGGCGAGTGGTCGGTTGGCGGTGCCGGATAGCAGCTTGAGGCCATGACTCGGTACTGCTAGTCCGTCCATCGAGGAGCCTTATAAGATAATGTCGGGAAACGACTTCGGGAAGCTCGCCCGGCCTTCGGTGATTTCGTCGCGCTGCCTTCGATTCTCGACGGCGGCGACCACAATACCCCACGAACGACCAGCGAATTGCCCCCGGTGGATTCGAACCACCATTCTCGGATCCAAAGACCGATGTCCTGCCATTGGACGAGGGGGCAGACGCAATGAATTAAACCTGGGCTGACCCGTCAGGTCAAATGAGATCGACGCGAAGAATGCGCGAATACGCTGCGATCAGTCGACGCGAACGCGAGCGACCGATGCGGCGGTCCGCGTGAGCGTCACCGGAACTGTGCCAAAGTTTGACAGGGCGCCTCTTGTCGGAGCGTCATCGAAAACGCCAAAGACAGTCGAGCCGGACCCGCTCATCATCGCCAGCGCAGCGCCGGCCGACTCCAGGGCCTCGACATACTCGGTGAGGACCGGGTGCCTCCGCGCGACGACGGACTCGAAATCATTCGCCGCCGCGGCAGCGGCAGACTCCCACGTCGCAAATGACTCGGGCGCGATGACGTGTGCTTCGGGCACGTAGCGACCGCGATCGGTACTCAGCCAGCCATATGCGTCCGCCGTCCCAACGGGGAACCCCGGTACGACGAGCGCGATCGGACGAGGATCCAACGGACGGAGCGGCAATATGCGCTCGCCGCGCCCCCACGCGAGTGCCATCGGATGCTCGGTCGACATGAACGGCACGTCGGCACCCAATGCCGTTCCAAGCTCGACGAGACGCGTGCCGAGTGGATTGGGAGCGAGCGCGTCCAACGCGCGAAGCACTGCTCCGGCATCGGCGCTACCGCCGCCCAAACCGCCGCCCGCTGGAATCCGCTTCATCACCTCGATCGCGAATCCGCTCGGCCAACCGGTCGTGTCGGCATACGCGACCGCTGCGCGGTAGGCGAGATTCCGCTCGATGGGTCCGAGTCCGTGTGGCGGCATCGCCGGACCGGTGCAGTCGAGGGAACGACGATTGGCGATGCGGACACGAACGTCGTCGCCCAGTTCGAGACGCAGGAAAATCGTCTCGATCGAGTGATAGCCTGTCGTTTCGCGCGCCAGCACGCGCAGCAGCAGGTTGATCTTGGCCTGCGCGACGACGCTGGCGCTCTGGCTCATGCCGCCGGTGCGCCGCTCGTTTCGGTGTTTGGTCCGTCGGTGTTCGCGCTGCCAATCTCGTCCATCGTGAGGCCGGCGCGCGCGAAGTAGTAGGCGCCGAAGAGCGTGATTGGAATCGCCGAAATGAGGTGGAAGACGACGGCCCACGTGAGCGCCGCGGTGCCGTCGATTGCGTAGACGCCGAGCGCCGCCTGGGCGCCGCGTTCGAACACGCCGATGAAGCCGGGCGTGGACGGTACCGAAACGGCAATGACGATGACGCCCTGAACGAAGAGCGTTGCCGTCCATGGCACGTCGATGCCGAAGGCACGAAAGCCGAGCCAGAACGCCAGCGGCTGCAGCAGCCAGTGCGCGAGCGTCCAGCAGAACACGGCAATGAAGTGCCGCGGATGGCGTAAGACGCCGAGTCCTTCCGCAAAACGCTGCAGCATCGCGCGACCCTTTGCTTCAACGACTGGATGTACGCGCCGCGCGACCAATTCGAAAAGTCTAATCAATCGGTCGGGAAAGAAGACTAGCGCGTACGAGACGACGAGGGCGGCGAGGGGAACGACCGCGAATCCGCGGATGTACGCCGTAATCGGATGCCCGAAGATCACGACGCCGCGCGGAAAGCTGGCCGACAACATCGCGACGGCGAGCAGCAGCAACACGACAACTGCGTCGAACACGCGATCGACGACGACCGACGCCAGCGCCATCGAGAACGACACCGACGGCACTTCGCGCGACAGTGCATACGGCCGCGCGATCTCGCCGGCGCGCGCCGGCAGGATGTTCGTGAGCATCACGCCGATGGCCGTCGACCGCCACAACGGTCCGAATGCAACGCGCGGCGCGACGGGATCGAGAATCGTTCGCCAGCGGCGCGCGCGCAGCGGGAACATGCACGTCGCGGCGATCGTCGCGAGCAGTAGCAGTCCGTAATTTGCATGCTTCGCCAGCTGGACTGCCTGCGCAAAATCAAAGTGCCTGAACGAGAAGTACAGGCACACGACGCTGATCAGGACGCCCAGCGCACCTTTCCACCCGAATTTTTTCACGGACTACTCGGCGCGAGCCAGCTCGAGCAGATCGAAAAGCTCCTCGAGGGCGGTCGGATCGCTCGTGGGCGCGCCGCGAAGTTGATCGCGGATTTCTACGGCGCGGTCGAGCGCGGCGCGGCCGCGATAGAGCAGCGACTCGATGGACACGATCGCGTCTTCTGGAATTGGCACTGGTTGGCTGAACGGCGAGTCGGACAGCGAGTCGAGCGCGGCGATGGTCGAGTCGATCAATGAGGCCGACGCGCTGTCGAGGTGTTCAGGCATCGCAGGCATCGGCTCCTCCTTGGCAATCACCGTTTCATCATTGCTGAAACCAGTTCCAATCGCCGACGCGAGGTCACGACCACCGGCGAGTTGGCCGAGATGTTCTTTGATCCGTTCGCCCTGCGATCCGGGATCGCTCAGCAACCCCGCGAGATCGTCGAGCGTGGCGAGGCCGAGAAAATCCAGCGTGTCCGCGGCGCGAACGTGTCCGCCGATGAATTCCGCGATCTCCGTTTCGCCATAACTCTCGGCCGCAGCCTGCGCGGTTCGCAATGCGCGTTGCACGTCGCGTCGCGCACGCGTAGCCGATTGAGGATCTGCGTTCGCACGCGCTGCCTGGACCACGCGTCGCAAGTGTTCACCGAGGCTCACCAGCTCCAACCGAAAACGCTGAGGCGCCGACGTCGGCGGATTCTGTGATGCCTCGATGATTCCGGACGCGCCATCAGGATAGAAGAGATCTGCGATCGGAACGACGACGTCGCGCTGAACATCCTGTTCGAGCCATGCGTCGTGCGCGGCAACGAAGGCGTCGCGTTGTGGACCGGTTTCGTTGGCGTTTCCACCGGCGCGGAGCACTGCGGCTAACGAGCGAAGGTACGCTCCGGAGGCCTGGAGCAGTTGCCGCTCATCCGGGCGCATCGGTGTGCCGGTCTCGATTCCACGCGCCGCGTTCTCGGTTGCTTCGAGAACATCGGCCAGCGGCTGCACTTCCGACACGCTGGCCACGCCGCGAAGCGCCCGCACCCGGCGCAAAACATTCGCGGCGGTCTCGGTGTCTTCGGGACGTGTGACGACGAGCTCGACTCCCGCCGCGATGTTCGTCGCCTCGGTGGCGAGGAACGATGAGTCGCCCGTGGAAACTCCAACAGTGGGCACGGACTGCGTGACGGGTGCGCTCGACGTCGGCACGAAGCGCGCGAGCTCCGCCGTGCGCGATGCAGCACGCTCGTCGTCAGCCGCTGACCACGTGCGCGCCGAGTGGAGCAGGGTCTTGAGGTCGTCGATGGCGGCGACGAGGACGCCGCTCAGCGCGGGACTCCACTGGAGCGCACCGTCGTGCAATGCGCGACCGGCCCGCTCGACGCCGGATGCCAATTCGGCGAACGACGGCATCTTGGCCATCGTGGCTGTTCCGCGTAACGCTCGCGCGGTCCGCTGAAGGCCTTCCGCATCGAGACCGCTCGAGTTGCCACCCAGAAGCAGGCGGTCGAGCTGCTCGACGTAGTCGCTTGCTTCGAGAATGAAAAACTCGAGGAATCCCGCTGGTCCGCTCATGCGCGCTCCGTTGGTTGGCGCGTCACGAAGTTATGAGGCCGTGCGGGCAAGGTCCATGGCGGCGCGGAGCTCGTGCACTGCCTCGGCGAGGCCGATGAAAATTGCGCGCGCGACGACGGAGTGTCCGATGTTCAACTCCTCGATTTCCGGAATGGCGGCGACGGGTGCGACGTTTTGCACCGTAAGGCCGTGTCCCGCGTGGATCGCTAACCCAATCGACGCGCCGTGGCGCGATGCGTCACGCAGCGCGCGGAGCGTTGCGGGGTAGTGCTCGGCGTGCGCGTACGGTCCAGTGTGTAGCTCGACTGCCGCGGCGCCCAGGGCGCGCGAGCGCTCGACGGTGGCGAGGTCGGGCGCGACGAACAGACTGGTCCGAATTCCCGCGGCGTTGAGGCGCGCGACACCGTCTGCGATGCGATCCGGATCGTGCGTCACGTCGAGGCCGCCCTCGGTGGTCACTTCCTCGCGGCGTTCCGGGACGAGCGTCACTTGATGCGGCTTGAGTCGCTCAGCGATGTCCAGCATCTCGTCGGTGCACGCCATCTCGAGATTGAACACCGTGGACACGACTGTGGCCAGACGCACGACGTCGTCGTCCTGAATGTGACGGCGATCTTCGCGAAGGTGTGCCGTGATGCCATCGGCGCCGGCGCGCTCGCAGGCGATTGCGCCTTCCACTGGATCGGGGCTTGCTCCGCGACGTGCTTGGCGCACAGTCGCGATGTGATCGATGTTGATATAGAGGCGTTGGTGCTTCATGTCGCGGACCCCAAGGTGCGCTGCGGCGATAGATACCGGCATCTTTCGTTTACGTTCCTGCACTTTCCTGCACTTTCCTGCACGACGGAGCAGCTCGAGTGAAAAAGCTAATTGTATTGGTGGCGTTGGCTGTGGTCGCTGGGTGTCATTCGGCGCGGAAGCCTTCCGAGGCCCCGTCGCCGGTGTTGAACGGCGCTCAGACTGGCGCGGCGAATCCTGAAGCGGCGGTGCAGGGATTCATGGCGGCCGTCCAGAAGCAGGATCTCCAGGCGATGGCGGCGATTTGGGGAAGCGCCGACGGACCTGCCCGCGAGCTCGGCGATCGCGGAGATCTCGAAAAGCGCGAGCTCATCATGATGTGTTACCTGAAGCACGACGGGTTCGACATCATCGGCGATGCGCCCAATCCGTCCGGCGGTCGCACCGCCGCGGTGAGCGTCACGTACAAGGATTTGACCCGTTCAACGAACTTTCAGCTCGTTCAAGGTCCCGGTGCGAGATGGTACGTACTATCCGTAGACGTACAAAAGCTGAGCGATATTTGCGCGCGGAAAGGTTGATTCTTTCGAGGGCGACCGCGCTCAATGCTCCGACAGCTCGACCAGCACGCCAGAGGTCGACGACGGATGCAGGAACGCGATCCGCTTTCCCTCTGCGCCGAGCCGCGGCGTCTGATCGATGAGGCGAACGCCGAACTTTTTGCAGCGCTCGAGCGTCGCGTCGAGGTCGTCAACCGAAAAGCAGACGTGATGGATACCCGGCCCGCGCTTCTCGACGAACTTTCCGATCGGCGAGTCGGGCGATTCGGCCTCCAGCAGCTCAACGAGCGATGGGCCCGCCGCGAGTCCGGCGATCTTGGCGCCATCGCTGTCGTCGAGCGGCACCTCCGGCAGGCCGAGGACGTCACGGTAGAACGAGACGCTGTCCGCGAGCCCGCGGACGGCGATGCCGATGTGGGCGATGCGGGTTCCGGATTGAGAAGTGCTTTGCGAAGTGTTTTGCATGGGCGATTAATTTAAGACTATCGCCTCAGGCGATTGCCGATCGCCAAAATACAGGAGCTACAAATGTCGAATGTGCTTGCCGTGACCGATGCGAACTTCGAGGAAGAGGTCGAGAAGCACGACGGGTTGACCGTCGTGGATTTCTGGGCCACCTGGTGCGGTCCGTGCCGCATGATCGCGCCGATCCTCGAGCAGCTCTCCACGGAATACGAAGGGAAGGTCAAGGTCACCAAGCTCGACGTGGATGCGAACATCAAGACGGGTTCGCGCTTCAACGTCCGCTCCATTCCGACCTTGTTGTTCTTCAAGGAAGGCAAAGTCGTCGATCAGATCATTGGCGCTGTACCCAAGGGCCACATCGAATCGAAGCTGCAGCAGCACTCGGCGTGATCTGCAGAGTGTGCTGACGAGGGGAGAGGGAATCGGCGCGCGGCGCGGATGTCCCTCTCCCCTCGCGCTTGTCCGATCCACATCTTAGGCAATGCCAGCGTCGCCTGCCGCTTTGCGCTTTCCGTACAGCCGCGTGTTGCTCCCGCGCACGCGGCTCGCGTACATCCACCTGCGCAATCTGCTGACCGACGCCAAGCGCGATCGCGCGGCTCGCATCTCCGGCTATGTCGCCGTGTCGTTGCCCGATGAGCTGGTGACGCTGTTCCTGTTGCGCGGCGAGGTGGTGAATGCGACGATTCGCGATCGGAACGGCAGTCGCGCGGTGTCCATCGCCAGTGCGCTCGACACCGTGCCGAACGAACCGGAGTACGGCGAAGTCTGCTTTCATGAAGCAGATCCCGAACAGCTCTCGGTGATGTTCGCGACACAGTCGCTGCCGCGCGAAAACTGGCCGCCGGGCTTCGCCGCCCAGGATCCCGCCGCGCTCTTTCCATACTTGATGTCGACCGTGTTCGACGGCGTCCTGGAAATCATCGCCAACGACGGCGTGAACTATTTGGTGTTCAAGAATGGCGCTGTCGCACGCGCTTTTCTCACGAACGCGCATCACGGAACCGTCGTGGATCGCGTCTCGAAATTGTTCGCGCGCGAAGGTCGTGTCGGCGATCTGCAGGTCGGTCGCTGGGGCGTGCCGGTGCCGATTCCTGTGCAGGCGCCACCCGCGCTCGTGCAGGCGTATCGCGATCTCGCCGCGGCCTTGGTACAGCGCTTCGTCGACGACGGTCGTGAGAGTGCGCCGGCGATCGCCGAGCATGCGCGACAGAATCTCGTGCCGACACATCCGGAGCTCGACTGCTTTTCGTTCACCGGCCGCCCGCAGAGCGATCCTCTTTCTGATACCGCGAGTCTCACCGCATGCATTGCGGCGTGGATTCGCGAGGTGATCTGGGCGTCGGTCGACCACGATGCCGTCGCACCAGAAACATTGCTTCGCGAGCTCACCTGGGACCGCCGCCACATGTTCGAGTCGGCGGGACTGTTCGCACAGCTTCCGTGGAAAGTGATGTGAGCGAGTCCGCCGATTCGCCGCGCGGAACGCTCTACGTGGTCAGCACCCCCATCGGCAACATGGGGGATTTTTCTTTTCGCGCGGTTGAAGTCCTGCGCGCCGTGAACGCGATCGTCGCCGAGGACACGCGCCACACGCGGCATCTTCTCGATCGCTACGACGTCGCCACGCCGGCAATTCCGTATCACGAGCACAACGAAGCGAAGATGACGCCCGGACTCGTCGCCCGTTTGACGGCCGGGGAGTCGCTCGCGCTGGTGACGGACGCGGGAACGCCGCTCATCTCGGATCCCGGCGCGCGTCTCATTGCGGCCGCGATCGCCGCCGACTTAGCCGTTGTACCGGTGCCCGGCGCGTCCGCTGTGCTCGCTGCGCTCGTCGCATCGGGACTTCCGGCCGAGCGCTTCACGTTTTTCGGATTCCTTACACGAAGCGGTGGTGAGCGGCGCGCGGAACTCGACGAAATTGCAACGTTGCGGCGTACGGCGGTGTTGTATGAAGCACCGGCCCGTGTTGCGTCGACGCTCGCCGAGATCGAAGACCGTGGCGGTGGCGACCGACCGGCAGTGGTGGCCCGCGAAATGACCAAGCAGTTTGAAGAGGTTCGGCGGGGAACGGTGAGCTCGCTGCGAGCGTACTACGAGGAACGTCCGCCGCGCGGCGAAGTCGTGCTCGTGCTTGGCGCTGCGGCTCCAGTCGAGGTGTCAGACGAGCTCGTTCGGGATCGCGTGCGAGCATTGCGCGCCGAGGGCATGAGTGCGCGCGACGCGTCAGCCTTGGTCGCCGGCGAGCTCGGCGTCTCGAAGAAATTGGCGTACCGGTTTGCGCAGGAGGCAGGAGTGAATCACGGGGATCGCGACGAATGAGCGGTAGGTTGATGCTCGCGTGGCGCCGTGCGCGTCTCGCCGGCGTGGCGGCGCTGCTGCCGCTCGTCGGCGCGCGTTCGTCTATGCCGACGCGCGCGCTCCCTGCGCCGATTCTCACGATTGCCCGGCTGCAGTACGACGGCGGCGGCGATTGGTACGCCAATCCGTCGAGCCTGCCCAATCTGCTCGCCGCCATTCGACAGCGGACGTCGCTGCAGGTTGCCAAGACCGAAGCGCGCGTCACGCTGATGGACGACAAGCTGTGGGACTACCCGTTCATCCACGTGACGGGGCACGGCAACATCCACTTCAGCGACGCGGAAGTCATACGGCTCCGCGAGTATCTCGAGCGCGGCGGATTTCTGCACGTCGACGACAACTACGGACTCGATCCGAGCTTTCGCCGCGAGATCAAGCGCGTGTTTCCCGATCGTCCGCTCGTCGACGTCCCGTTGTCGCATCCGATCTATCACATCGTCTACGATTTTCCGAAAGGCATTCCCAAGATCCACGTTCACGACGGACTTCCCGCGCGCGGCTTCGGAATTTTCCTCGGCGACCGGCTCGCGGTGTATTACAGTTTCTCGAGCGATCTCGGAAACGGCTGGGAAGACGAAGAGGTGTATCACGATCCGCCGGCGCTTCACGAAGCGGCGCTGCGCATGGGAGTGAATCTCTTCGTGTACGCTGTGACCAGCCGACCCACACCGTGACACGCACGCCATGACCGTCATCGAACTGGTCGACCGTGAACGTGCGCGACTGCGCCGTATGCATCTTCTCGCCGGCGTTGCGCTGGCGATTGGCGCGACGTGTCTCTTCGTCGCGCTCGGCGCATCGGCGTTGGGCAGCGCTCGCTGGATGACACTGCCGCGGCCACTGCCGTTCGTGGTGTGGCTGCTCGTGTTGGCGGGCGATGCACTGATTGTGATGTGGACCATGCGGCGATTGGCGCGTCGCACGACGCGGCACAGCGTGGCGGAAACGATCGAACGCGAACAGTCGCTGCGCGCCGGCTCGCTGCGCGGCGCCATGGAAGTTGGGCAATCCGGCGCGCTCGGCCGTCATGCTGCAGCGGCGGTGCACGATCGACTGGCGCCTGCGGGTCCGCGACTGGCGCCGGCGGAGCATCGCGCGGTAAGTCGCGGTGTGTTGCAGGCCGCTGCGGCGGCGGTGATCGCGATCGCGGCGCTGCTCATCGTGGCGCCCAACTTCAACGACGGGTTGCTGGCGATTCTCCGTCCGGTGTCGGCGTGGAACGGAACGCTGTTGCCGAAACTCGGCTTCCTCGATCTTCCACCCGCTGTGCTACGCGGCGAGAGCATGCGAGTGAAGGTTGCCGCCGCGCGTCGTGGCGTCATTACTGTGTCGCAACGCATTCCCGGCGAAGCGTGGACATCTCAGACGGTTCCTGTCGACGCGCGAAGCGGCGTTGCGACCGTCGACGTCGGACCGCTGCGCGGCGACGTGAGCCTCGTCGCCGGCGACGGTCGCTCGGCGACGGACACGGTTCTCGTGAAGGTGACTGACCGCCCGTTCGTGGGCGCTGTGTCGATGCGCGCCACCTATCCGGCGTACTTGGGCCGCGCGGCCGAAGCACTTGCCGCCGGTGAAGTGGCGCGTGTGCCGCGCGGGACTGTGATCGACATCTCCGGCCGCGCATCGACCGCGCTGCGTGCCGTTCGCTTGGCTGCGTCGGACGGCGCGACGGACACGCTCGCGCTCCATGTGAACGATCACGCGTTCGACGGACGGATCGCGGCTACAAACACCGTTCACTACGCGTGGATCGCGACCAGCGCCGCTGGCCCGATCACCGATTTGCCCGCGCCGGTGGAGCTCGAGGTCGTTCCGGATTCCGCGCCGCGCGTGGAGCTCGTGTCGCCCGCGCTCGACACGCTCGTTGCAGCCGACGACAAGATCGCGGTGCGCGCGACGGCGACAGACGATCACGGCATCGCGCGCGTGGAGCTCGTGAGCTGGAAGCAAGGTTCAACGGGCACGCCGACCGCACCGACGAGCGAGACGTTGGTGAGCGGAGCCACGACCGTGTGGGATGGCACCAGTGTTGTCGACCTTCAATCTCACGGCTTGCTGCCCGGCGACGCGCTCCATGTGAAATTCATCGCGACTGACAATTCTCCTTGGGCGCAACGGGGAGAAAGTCGCGAATTGCTACTAAAGATTCCTACTCTCGAAGAGCGCCGCGCCATCGCCCGCGCATCGATGGATTCGGCGGTCAGCGGCATCCAGTCGGCCGCGCAAGCCGAGAAGTCGCTGCAGGAGCGGACGAGCGATGCGGCGCGCGATCGCGGGCAGCGAGATGCTGCAGGCACACCGAGCAGCGCCGACGGTGGCGAGAACGACAAATCGATGTCGTTCGACGCGGCCGAGAAAACCAAGGCGTTGGCGAAGGATCAGCGCGCACTGACGGATCAGGTGAAGCAGCTCCAGCAGACGGCCGCCGGACTCGAGAAGCAACTCGCGCAGGCGGGAGCGTTGGATAGCAGCTTGGCGCGCCAGCTTCAGGAAGCGCAGCAAATGTTGCGCGACGCGCTGACGCCGGAGCTCCTCGCGCAGATGTCGAAGCTCGACACGGCGTCGCAACAGTTGTCGCGCAATCAGGCGCAGCTTTCGCTCAAGGAGCTGCAGGCAATGCAGCAGAAGTTGCGCGAACAGCTCGAGAAGAGCGCCGAAATGTTGAAGCGTGCGGCGCTCGAAGGCTCGATGGAGACGCTGAAGGATGAGGCGAAGGACATTGCCGATCGCGATCGTGCGCTCGCCGACTCCGCCGGGGCTGCTGCGGCCCAGAAACCCGGTGCGCAGAAGACCGACGCCGAGAAAGCCGCGGCCAAGCAGCTTGCCGATCGATCGCAGCGGTTCGAAGACGAAGTCAAGAAACTTCAGGATCGCCTCGACAACGACAACGCGAATGCGGCCAGCTCGGGCGCAGAGGAAGCTGGGAAGCACGCAAATGTCGCGGAGAAGTCGATGCGCGCTGCCGCCGGCAACGACGGCGTGCAGCAGAATTCCCAGCAGGCGTCAGAGCAGATGTCGAGTGCGTCCGACGCGATGCAGCAAGCGCGCGAATCGCAGGTCAACCAATGGAAATCAGAACTGACCAACGCGCTCGACAAGTCGATTCAGGAAATGCTGCAAATGGCGCGACAGGAACAGCAGCTCCAGAAGCAAGCGCAGTCGGGTCAGGCGAAGTCGGATGATTTGCGCGGCCAGCAGAGCGCGGTGAAGCAAGGCCTCGATGCCGCTGCGGGCCGCCTGCAACAGGAAGGTCAGAAGACGTCGCTGCTGTCGGGTCGCTCTGACCGCGCCGTTGCCGATGCGCAGGAAAAGGTGACCGACGCCATGAAGCAGACGACTGGTCCCCAAGGCACGCAGCAGGCGGCGGGATCATTGGGTGACGCGGCCGATGCGCTCAATCGCGCCGCGGCGTCGCTCGCGCGGGACCGCGAGAAGGCAAACACTGCCAGCTCGGCGACCGGTTTCTCAGAGATGATGCAGGAGCTGCAGGAAGCCGCGAAGAAGCAGGGATCGATCAACGCCCAGGCGCAAGGCATGTTGCCGATGCCAGGGCAGGGAATGTCTGCGCAGCAACAGGCGACGTCGCGCGCGTTGGCTCGCGAGCAGCGACAGGTGGCGCAGCAGCTCGACGATGTCGGTGACGCGGTGGGCGGCGATCGCGCTGCGGATCTCGCGAAGGAAGCAAAGCAACTTGCCGATGCACTCGACGGCGGTCGTATTGATGCGAGCACGCTCGCGCGGCAGCAGCAGTTGTTCCGCCGCCTGCTCGATGCGGGCAAGTCGTTGCAGAAGGACGATCGCGAAGACACCGGCAAGCGCGAGGCGACATCGGCGAAACCCGGCAACGAGTTGGCTCCGACCAATACGTCCGCAACAGGTCGCGCCGCGATCAAGTTCCGCGAACCCACGTGGGACGAGTTGCGTGGACTGAGCGCCGATGAGCGGCGTGCCATTCTCGAGTACTTCAAGCGGATCAATGCGTCGACGCCGAATCCGTAGCGCGGTCGCACGGACGCTGGTCGTCGCTATCGCTGTGCTATGTCCACTCGCAGTGCCAGCGCACGCGATCTTCGCGCAAGCGCCCGCCGATTCCATGGCGTTCTACAAGGCGCTCGATCTCGAGGCCGCCGGCAAGTATCGCGACGCAGTGCCGCTTTTTCGTGCGGCATTGCATTCGTCGGCCGGATCGAACGCGATGCTCGGCCTCGAGCGCGTCTACACCGAGCTCGGACACGCGGACTCGCTGCTCGCGCCGCTCGATTCGCTGATTGCATCGAATCCGCAAGACGAGACGTATCGCACGATCCAGCTCCGTACGCTCCAGGGACTGAGTCTCGATGCCGACCTGCGCAAGGCGTTCGACAACTGGGTGCAGGTGGCGCCAGGTAGTCCTGTACCATATCGCGAGTACGCGCGGCTTCTATTACAAAAGAATCAATCCGCCGCGGCAGACAGCATCCTCGCTCGCGCCAACCAAGCGCTCGGCACCACGAAGGATCTCGAACTCGAACTGGCGCAAGCACGCGCCGCGGAAGGGCAGTGGGTTGAATCCGCGCATGCGTGGCGCGCGGCGCTCATCACCGCGGATTACCTCGAGCAGGCGGCTGCGTACGCACTCGCGCCAACGCCGTCCGCGTCGCGTCAGGAGATTCGTGACATTTTTCTCGCGTCGCCGATCGTGGTTCCCGCGCGGCGCGCGCTCGCCGATCTCGAATCGACGTGGGGCTCGCCGTCCGACGGCTGGACCGCGCTGAAAGATTTGCCCCCGGATAGTCTTGCTGCCGAAGCGTGGTCGGATTTCGCGGCGCGCAATGAAGCGGAGGATCGTTGGACGTACGCGCGCGACGCACTCGAAGCCGCTCTTCGCTGGAAGCACACGCCGGAGTTGGCGTTGCGCGCGGCGACCGCGGCGATGAATGCAGGCGATCCATCGGCGGCGCTGCGGCTCGCTCCGTTGAGCGACGCGAAAGGCGATTCGGCGCTCATCGCAAGCAGCTACCTCCCCGTTCAAGCCCGTGCGCTCGCCTCGCTCGGCAGGCCGGCGGAAATTGAACGACTCGTGCAGACGTACGACCGGTTTCTA
Organism: Gemmatimonadaceae bacterium; assembly: GCA_036499625.1. Lineage (GTDB taxonomy): Bacteria > Gemmatimonadota > Gemmatimonadetes > Gemmatimonadales > Gemmatimonadaceae > JAQBQB01. The sequence continues at coordinate 2,743 of DASYDJ010000025.1, read as the reverse complement.
TCGCCGGCAACGAAGAATTCGCTGACGCGGATGATCGCGCGCGGATGGGTGAGTGCCGGAGACATGAATCGCGCGCGCGCGGCGCTCGCCGCGTCGGGGCCCGAAGGCGACTCGAGCGACGCAGCCGGCTGGCTCGCGCTGTATGATGGAAATATCAAAACCGCGCGCGCGCTTCTTCGGAGCGGTACGGAAAGCTCGCCTGAGCTTGCGCTGGCGCTCGGGCTCGTCGCGCGGGTGAAGGTCGATACGGCGCCAACCATCGGCAAAGCGTTTCTTGCCTTGGCGCGCAACGACTCCGTTCAAGCCACGTCATTGTTCGTCGCCGCGGCGGCGGAAACGCCGACGGCGCGCTCGCTGTTGTTGCTCGTCGCCGCGCAGGTGCAGGAGTCGATGCACAACATCACTGCCGCTATCGCACTCTGGAATCGCATCCTGGCGGGCGACGCCGATTCACCCGAGGCGCCAGAAGCCGAGCTGGAATGGGCGAGGCAATTGCGCCGGGGTGGCGACGTGCCTGGCGCGACCTCGCATCTCGAACATTTGATTTTGACGTATCCGCAAAGCGCTCTCTTGCCGCAGGCTCGCCGTGAGCTCGAGTTGGTGAAGAGCACGATTCCGCCGGGCGATTGATGTTCTCTCGTTTGATTCCGGCCGCTGGCCGCCGATTGCTTGTCGTGCTCGGGCTCCTCCTTGCGACGCCGGCCTTTGCGCGCGCGCAGCGACTGCTCGTGCCGATGGACGATGCGCAACAGAACCATCTCAAGGCGTACGGGCTGACGTACAACGCCATCAAAGCCGCCGCGTCCGCCGAGTGGCTGCTGAATTATCGAGGCGGCTCGTTCCTGTTGGCCGACACGCCCGAGATTCGGCGACAGGCCGCGTTGAGCGGCATCACCATCGAGCCGATCGACGACAGGAAGCTCGCGTCGATTCGTGCCGAGATTGCGGCAAACAACATGGAGTCGGTTCCGCTCGAGAAAGCGCCGAAGATCGCCGTGTACACGCCGTCAGACGCGCTGCCGTGGGACGACGCCGTGACGCTCGCGCTCAACTACGCCGGCATCGCGTACACCGAGATCTACGACGACGAAGTGGAACGCGGAGACCTCAGCAAGTACGACTGGGTGCACCTGCACCACGAGGACTTCACCGGCCAGTTCAACAAGTTCTATTTGAGTTACCGCGACGCGCCCTGGTTCATCGACATGCTGCAGAAGAACACGGCGACCGCAAAACGTCTCGGGTTCGCGAACGTCCCCGCGCTCAAGAAGGACGTCGCGATCAAGATTCGCGATTTCGTCGCGGGCGGCGGCTTCCTGTTCGCCATGTGCGGTGCGACTGAGACGCTGGAGCTGGCGATCGCCGGCCACAATGTCGACATCGCGCAGAGCTTCATCGACGGCACACCGATGGACCCCGAGGCGGACGAGAAGATGGACTGGAAGAGCACGTTCGCGTTCCAGAACGCTCATCTCGAGCAGTCGCCGTTCGTGAACTCCATGAGCGACATCGACGGCCATCAGGTCAACGTCGCGGGCCGGCGTCAGCCGCTGGGCACGTTCACACTGTTCAACTTCTCGGCGAAGATCGATCCTGTGAACTCGATGCTCGTTCAGAATCATCGCGCGGTGATCAACGATTTCTTCGGCGTCACCACGAGCTTCAACAAGGCCGTGCTCAAGCCCGGCGTAACGATCTTGGCCAATGAAGAAGGCGCACCGTGGGTGAAGTACATCCACGGCGACTACGGCAAAGGCACGTGGACCTATTACGGCGGCCACGACCCCGAGGATCCGCAGCACGGGATCGGCAACCCGCCGACCGACCTGTCACTGTTCAAACATTCACCGGGCTACCGTCTCATTCTCAACAACGTACTGTTCCCCGCGGCGAAGAAGAAACCTCTCAAGACGTAGGTGGATCATGGGACATCGATTCGCGTTGACGCTTGTCGGACTGGTTGTGTGCACATCAGCGTCGCTTGCGCAGTCACCGGTGCAGGCGGTATTCGCGGCGTGTCCCACAACCACGCGTGCGTTCTCGGAGCTCCAAGTGCAGACGCCCGCGCGACTGGTGTCCGACTCGAGCGCGTTGCAGAAGCCGCTCGCAGGGTCCGCGCACTCGCCGACTGTCGTGGAGTTCGTTGTCGACACGCTCGGCGTTCCGGATCTTCGAACGCTGTCAGCGAAGCGCGGGACGGACTCGTTAGCGATCAAGCACGCGAGTCAGACCGTCGCTCGGTTGCGATACGCGCCAGCCGTAGCCAGTGGGTGCAAAGTGCCGCAGCGTGTAACCGCGAGCGCGATCTGGTAGTTTCGAGGCAACGGCATCGACGCGGCGTCACTAAATTGCAATGATGCCGCCCTCCGCCGTCGCGCCGCCAAATACCAGGTTGAGCCCGTCGGCGGCCGCGGCAATTCGCGCGGCCATCAGACTCGCCGGCGGGCGCGAAGTGTGCTTCGCCGCGACACTCGACGATTGGCCGGACTTGGCGAGGGTTTTCGACGCGCTCGAATCGGAGATCAAATGAGCCGGCGTTTGCACCTGGCGTTCCGAGAACGCGCGCGTCGGCGTGGGACACGCCGCGAACACCGTCTGCACCGGTGACTGTGCTCGCGCCGCTGATGTGCACACGACCAGACCGATGAGGGTCAACGCGAATCGAGATCTCATGATTCCACCTACGTCTTGAGAGGTTTCTTCTTCGCCGCGGGGAACAGTACGTTGTTGAGAATGAGACGGT
>DASYDJ010000024.1:0-148793 GCA_036499625.1 Gemmatimonadaceae bacterium | reverse complement strand
TGAACTTGCCCGGCTTTGGTGGACACCTCAAACCCCTCGAACGAGATTCGAGGCCGGAGGTGGTCCATGGGAAGAAAACGAGGGCGCACCGCGTATACGGATGACTTTCGCCGTGAGGCGGTGCGTTTGGCAACGCGAGAGCCGGAGCGTGTGGCGCAGATTGCGCGGGAGCTCGATGTACATCCCGAAACGCTCCGGAGCTGGATCCGCCGCGCGGTCAGTCCGACGGGACCGATCGTGCCGCCGACACACGTCGTGACGCTCGAAGAAGAGAATCGCCAGCTCCGACGGGAGAATGAGCGCCTCCGCGAGGAGCGTGAGATCCTAAAAAAAGCCACGGCCTTCTTCGCCAGGGATACGCGATGAAATTCGCGTTCATCCACGCCCACGCTCGCATCTGGCACGTCGTGACGATGTGCCGGGTGTTGGAGGTGTCGAAGGCCGGCTACTACGCGTGGCGGGAGCGCCCGCTCTGCGATCGCGTGAAGGACGATCGCGTGCTCACGGCGCAGATCCGGAAAATCCAACACCAGGTGAAGCATCGCTACGGGCGCCCGCGAGTGCGCATGGAACTCAAGGCGCTTGGCTTCGCCGTGGGCAAGCATCGCGTGGGCCGCTTGATGCGGGCCGCGCAGTTGAACGCGACGCATCGACCACGCTTCCGCGTGACGACGCAGTCCGGGCACCCGCATCCGATCGCGCCGAACGTGCTCGACCGGCAGTTCTCGCTCCAGCGCAATCCGCAGCTCGCGCGGCGGGATCAGGTCTGGGCAGCCGACATCACGTATATCCCGACCCGCGAGGGCTGGCTGTATCTCGCCGTGGTGCTCGACCTCGCGTCGCGTCGCGTGGTAGGATGGGCACTCCGCACGCGTCTTGACCAGGAGTTGGCGCTCAGTGCGTTACGCATGGCCTTGACGCATCGCCGTCTTCGCCGCGGACATCCGCACCGGTTGCACCATTCCGATCGCGGCGTGCAGTACGCGAGTCGGGCCTATCAACAGCTTCTCCAGGAGGCCGGATTCACGAGCAGCATGAGTCGCGTCGGCGACTGTTGGGACAACGCGGTGGTCGAGAGCTTCTTTGCGACCGTCACCAAGGAGTTGCTGGTCGACGGCCAATTCGCCACTCGCGAGCAGGCCAGTCGCGCCCTGTTTGAGTTCCTCGAGATCTGGTACAATCGCCAACGGCGTCACTCATCGCTTGGCTACCGCACCCCCGCTGAGTTCGAAGAAGAAGTACTCGACGTCGGATAACCTGGTGTCCACAAAATCCGGGCAAGTTCACGGAGAAATTCTCGAGAGTTTCCGTCACGATCCGTCTTTTGTTCGTTCAATCCGTATCTTGCCGTTGCCACTTGAAGCTCGAGTGCCAGGCCAGCGAAAACAAATGACACGGATTTCAACGGATTGGCGGGACAGTCACGGAGCGGCGTTGAACCGTTGCAAGTGACAATTGAAGGATGTGAGCTCTAACGTGGACTCGACAACTTCATTCCTCACTTGCAACCTGTGACGCTTTTCCGTGACGGTCCCGCCAATCCGTTCCAATCCGTGTCAATGCAGTTGCACCCTTCGAGCTCTACCGCCCCCGCGTCACGGGCGGCGCCGGCAGCGTCCGAACGCGCGCCTTGAAATCGTTGAACGCCTGCGTGTTCGACGTCAGCCCGCGAAGAATTGCCGGATTGTACGCCGCGATCTGTGCACGCGACGCTGACACGCGGTCTTCTTCGAGCGGGTGGTCGGTGAACCACGCATCGAGGCCGGTCGGCTTGGTCTGACGCTCGGCGAGCAGCTTTTCGAACATCTCCGGCATGCCGTTCGGGTTGATGCCTGCCCGCACGAGCTCCTGGACGCCGGCTGCATCGGCTTGGGCCTCGTCGTCGCGGCTGAACTTCGCGAAAATTGCCTGACCCGCGACATTGATTCCCGCTTGTCCGAGCCCGTTGTTGCAGACGCCCGTGAGCACGCACGCCACCGTTACGCCGACGTTCGCGCCTTGCATCTGCTCCATCTGCTTCACGGAGTGCCGGAGGACCACGTGTCCGATCTCGTGCGCCATGACTGAAGCGAATTGATCCATCATGTCCGACCGTTCCGCCACGCCGCGATTGACGTAGATGTACCCGCCCGGTAGCGCGAACGCATTGAAGTCGTTCGTGTTCACCATGAAGAAATGCCAGTCCAAGTCAGCCCGCGACGTTACATGCGCGAGCGAATCACCCAGAATGTTCAGGTAGCGATTGACCACCGGGTCCTGGACAATGGGCAATTGCTGATTGACCTGCTGGCTCTGTTGAGCGCCCAGATCCACTTCCTGCTGCTGCGAGATCGAGCACCCCGCCCCCCCGAGCGTCACTGCTACAATTGCCAAGCCCGCAACAAATCGTCTCATGAGTCTCGTCCGTTGATTCCTGAATTCGTCATACCGCAAGCAAGACATATTCCGCCATGAACCTCCTCACCCTCGCCCGCGACCTCCGCCGCCGGAAAGCCCGCGAACGCCAGGGCTTGTTCGTGGCTGAAGGCGTCCGCGCCGTGGAGGAGGTGCTCCGCTCCGGCCTGGCCATTCGCGGCGCCCTGGTGTCCGACGCCCTCCGCGAGACCCCGCGCGGCGCGGCCTTGCTGACCCAACTCGAACAGCGAAACATCGCGACACTCGAGGTCGGCGAGGCCGATTTCCAGACGGCGGCAGAAACTGACTCACCCCAAGGCGTCCTGACAATTGGCGCCGCCCCCGACCTCGATCTGGCGTCGGTGCCGGTGGCTGAGTCGTTGCGGCTACTGGTGTTGGACGCCGTCCAGGATCCTGGCAACGCCGGCACCATCCTTCGAACCGCCGCCGCCCTCGGCGCCGCGGCCACCGTTGCCATGCCGGGAACCGTTGACCTATGGAACGCCAAAGTCGTCCGTAGCGCGATGGGTGCTCACTTCCATCATTCCTGTCTGACTAGTACCTGGGACGAGCTCGACTCGTTCCGCCAGCAGCACGCCGTGGAAATTTGGGCGGCGGACGCCGAGGGCGAGCTCGTGGATCGTCTCACGCCGCCGGCGCGGCTGGCGCTAGTTGTCGGGAATGAAGGGGCGGGACTCTCATCGCATGCCCGGGCGCGCGCCGACCGGTTGGTCGCGCTCCCGATTTCCGCCGCCGTTGAATCGCTCAACGTCGCGGTTGCCACCGGTATTCTCCTCTACGAGTTGCGCGGGTGACTGTCTCCACTCCTTCAGTGCTTGCCCAGGTGTACGCGTTCATTGTGGGCGCGTGCTTCGGCTCGTTTCTCAACGTCTGCATCGTGCGCTGGCCGCGCGAGCGGTCGATCGTGCGACCGCCGTCGCGCTGCCCGCAGTGCGGCAATCAACTCGCCTGGTTCGAGAACGTCCCCATGCTGAGTTGGATCGCGCTGCGCGGCCGCTGCCGCTGCTGCGACGAGCCGATTTCGGTGATGTATCCGCTGATCGAGCTGGTGGTCGCCTGCGGTTGGCTGCTGTGCGCCCGCTACTACGGCATCACGCTCACGGCGCTTCGTGTCGCCGTGTTCGGTACCGTGTTGCTCGGCGTCGCGATGACAGACGCCATGCACTATTTGATTCCAGACGGATTCACGCTGTTCGGGTTGGTGTTCGCGCTGGTCACGTCGGTGCTCGCGTTCTTCCGCGGCGAAACATTGGTGTTCGCGACGCCGTACGATGCACTCGTGGGAGCATGTGCTGGAGCGGGGATGATTGCCATCGTCGGCTGGCTCGGCGAGGTGGTGACGAAGCGCGAGGCAATGGGTTTGGGCGACGTGACGCTCATGGCGTTCGTTGGCGCTGCACTCGGACCCACGCGCGCGTTGGTCACGGTCTTCCTCGGCGCGACGTTGGGCGCGATTGCATTCGCGGTCGTCATTCCGGTCGCGATGCTGCGTCGTGGACACGTGCGCGAGCAGACCGAGCTCGCACTCGGATCGACGCCGTTCGAAGCGCCGCTCGTACCGTTCGGCGTATTCCTTGCGCCCGCTGCACTGCTGACGTTGTTTTGGGGAGACGCCCTACTCGCGTGGCTCACGCGGGCGTAAGCCGGTTCGCCGCTCCATGAGGCCGCGGACCGCGAAACCGCGGACCGCATGATTGGTGACTATCTCAGAAGTGAAAGTTCCGGTGGCACGCTCGCGCGATTCACGCGCGATCTGACCGCCGACGCGCGCGCCGGCCGTCTCGAGCCGGTGCGCTGTCGCGAAGCTGAAGTCTCGCGCGTCATCGACATCCTGCTCCGGCACGGCAAGAACAATCCGACCCTCGTCGGCCCTGCCGGCGTCGGCAAGACAGCGATCGCCGAAGGTCTGGCGCAGCGCGTTGCCGAAGATCGCGTGCCCCTCACGCTGCGCAACGTGCGCATTCTGTCGCTCGACCACGTTGGGCTGCTCGCCGGAACCACCTATCGCGGCCAGTTCGAGGAGCGCATTCGCGGCATCGTGGCCGAGACCACGGCGGCGGCCGATGTGATTTTGTTCATCGACGAGCTGCACAATCTGATCGGGCAGGGCACGGCCATCGGCGTCCCGATGGATGCAGCCAACATGCTCAAGCCGGCGCTGGTCCGCGGCGATTTTCGCGTGATCGGTGCAACGACCAGCGACGAATACGAGCGCTGGGTGGCCGGCGATCCGGCGCTCGAGCGTCGCTTCCAAAAGGTCGTGGTCCGCGAGCTCGGCGAACTCGAGGCGCTGGAGATTCTGCACGCGCGCAAAGAGCGACTCGAGCGGCATCACAATGTGCTCATCTCAGATGAAGCATTGCGCGCCGCCATCGAATTGACGGATCGCTACGTCACCGACCGCATGCGCCCCGACAAGGCGATCGACGCGCTCGACGAAGCGTGCGCGCACATGCAGGCGGTCACCGAATATTCGGCGCGTGCCGAGGAGCTGATCAAGCAGCGGATTGCGTGGCTCAAGCAGGACGGCAAAGCGTCGCGCGAAGCGGAGCAGCGCGAGCGCGACACGCCGCGCCAGTCGGATGAGCCAAGCGCGTTCGAGCGATTCGGCGCGGAGTTGGAGGCGCTGTTCGTCGGTGCGCCTGCGCCCGTCGCGAATGCTGCGGAGCGCGACGTTCAAACCGACGCTGCCGTCGCCGCTCGCCCGTCAACGCTCGCCCCTCTCGAGTCCGAGCTTGCCGCGGAGCTGATGCAACACGGCATCGTCGTACGCGGCCACGATGTGGCACGCGTCGTCGGCCTCATGGCCGGCCGCGACGTGACCTGGGAAATGGAAACGCCTCGATGAAATGGTTGGTCGCCGCACTCGGTCTGGCGGTCGTTGCGGCCGGTTGCCGCGAAGCGCCGAAAGTCGGAACCGGTCCCTACGCGGACAAAGTCGCCGCCGACGTCCCGTTGATCGAGAAAGCGCTCGGCGTGCCGTTCAAGACGCCGCCTAAGCTCGAGGTCCGCTCTCGCGAGGAAGTGCGTGAGTTCCTCACGCTCAAGCTGAAAGAGCCCGACATGCAGAAGGAGCTGACCAATCAGGCGGCTACCTACAAGCTGCTGGGCATGCTCCCGGACACGTTTCACCTCGAAGATTTTTTCCTTCGAGTGCTCACCGAGCAGATCGTCGGCTACTACGATCCCAAGACGAAGGTGTTGTACGTCGTCAAGGATGCGCCCGACGACATGGTCGGCGTCACTGTCATGCACGAATTGGTGCATGCGCTGCAGGACCAGTACATGAATCTCGACTCGCTGGAGCACATCTCCGGCGATGACGATCGGTCTGCTGCGGTGCAGGCGGTGATCGAGGGACAAGCGGTGTACGAGCAGATGTACATCATGGCCGGCGGATCGGGGAACATTGCCGCGCAGTTGCCGGGCGGCTGGGAGACGATGCGCCAGACGATTCGCGACGCGCAGGCCACGCAGCCCGTTTTCTCGTCCGCTCCGATGGTGATTCAGGAGACGTTGCTTTTCCCCTACATCAACGGCTCTGATTTCATTCGCCGTTACAAAGCCAAGCACAGTACACAGCTTCCAATCGACACGTTCCCGGTGTCGACCGAGCAGGTGATGCACGATAGCGCGTACTTCGGTCACACGCCGGATCTGCCGAGCGTGGTGACGCTGCCGCCGATCGCGGGTGAGGTCGATCAAAACGATCTCGGCGAATTCGGCACGCGGCTCTTCGTCTACCAGCACGCGCGCGACCAGGACGAGTCCATTCGCGCCGCGAACGGCTGGGACGGCGATCGCTACGCGCTCGTGAAATTGCCGAGTGGTGAATCGGCTCTCGTGTGGGCGTCAGTGTGGGATACGCCAGGCGACGCGGCGGAGATGATGTCGGCCGTCGATCAAGTCATGCTCAAGCGATTCAACGTGCAACCGCGCGTGACCGGTGAATTGCGGCACTTCGAGACGGTAAAGCGGACGATCGAGGTGAACGTGAAGGAGATTGCCGGGCGGCCGGTCGTTCTCTACATCGACGTACCGGCGGGCACGAGCACCAACCTCGTCGATCTCTCGAAGGTCAAGATCACGCCGCGATGACGGTCGTCGCGCCCGGCCCGCGCGCCATGCAGATCCTGGCCGACGAGGCCACGAGACAGGCGCAGCTCGACGCGATGAAGCGGCGCGCGACGATGCTGCTCGGCGCGGCGGCGGTGCTGTTCGTCATCGCTCGTGCGTTCGAGTCGCGCTATCACTGGGTCGGCATCATTCGCGCGACCATGGAAGCGGCAATGGTCGGTGGTTTGGCCGACTGGTTCGCGGTGACCGCGCTCTTCCGGCATCCGCTCGGCATTCCGATTCCGCATACGGCGATCGTGCCGGCGAAGAAGGATCGCGTGGGCAAAACGCTCGGCGCGTTCGTGCAGCGCAACTTTCTCACGCGCGACGTCATCGAGTTCCGGCTGCGCTCCATGCACGTTGGGCAGCGACTCGCCGAGTGGCTGGCTGATCCCGACAACGCGCGCACGATCTCGCGCACCGCTGCTTCGGCCATGAGCTCAGCGGCGCAGATGTTGAACGACGACGACGTACAGCATCTCATCGATCACAGCGTCGCGGAACGCGTGCGGAGCATGCACTTGGCGCCGATCATCGGCAAAGTGCTCGGCGTGTTGACGGAGGACGATCGGCATCAAGAGGTGCTCGACGAGGTGATTCAACTCGCGTCGCGCGTCGTCGATGAGAATACGGAGGTCATCCGCTCGCGAATCGAGCAGGAATCGCCGTGGTGGGTGCCGACCGCGGTGGACGACAAGATCTTCAAGCGAGTGCTGCGCGGCATTCAGCGATTGCTCACCGAGCTCACGGCCGATCGCAATCACCCGTTGCGCGGGCGATTCGACGCGGCGTTGCACCGCTTCATCGAGCGGTTGAACACGTCGCCCGAGTTTGCGGCGCGGGTGGACACCTGGAAAGAGGAATTCCTCGAGAACGACGCGGCGCGCCGTTTCTCGGCGTCGCTCTGGCAGGATGGCAAGGAAGCGCTTGCGGAGTACGCGGCGAATCCGAATCCGAAGGCGCCCGGCGCGATCGAGACGGCGTTGACGACCTTCGGTAAGAAAGCGCTCGAGGATGACGAGCTGATGACGAAGCTCGACGAATTCGTTGTCGACGTGGCGGTGTTCTTGGTTGCCAGGTATCAGGACGAAGTCGCCGATCTGATCGCCAGTACGGTAGCGAGCTGGGATCCCGAGCTCACGTCGCGGCGCGTGGAGCTGGCCATTGGGCGCGATCTGCAGTTCATCCGCATCAACGGCACGATCGTTGGCGGACTTGCCGGAATGCTCATCTATCTGGTGTCGTCGCTGTTTCCGTAGTGGTGGAACGGTGGAACGGTGGAACGAAAACGGCCTGTCATTCCGAAGGAGCGCAGCGACCGAGGAATCTCGTGTCGCCCGGCTAGATCCCTCGCTGCGCTCGGGATGACAGCCCGAGGTAGTTCCGTTCCACCGTTCCACCGTTCCACCGTTCCACCGTTCCACCGCGGCGCAGCCGCCACACCTTTCCCATCGCATTCCGCCTGCTTATTGTGACGGAGAGACCCGCGCTCGAGAATGTTCGGCGGCGCAGCTGGCAGTGTGGTGTGCGGGCGAAGTCACGAGCCAGCAGGTCCGTATGCCCAACGTATTTTCCGGTGTTCTCGAGATCGACACGCGCTTCACGCACAACGTGCAAGCCGCGGCAGGAATCCAAGCGAAGATCGCGTATCTCCAGCAGTCGTTGCAAGACGCGGTGCAAGGATTCACACAGCTGAACAACGGCGTCGCTCCGTCGCTCGCCGCCGGCGACATCATGATCTTCTCCGCGCCGGAATACTTCTTCGCGTATCCCCAGTTCGATGTGCCCGCCCGTTCCGTCTTTGCGTACGACCTCATCGAGGCCGGACAGGCGGACGCCGGATGCATCCAGGCGAGCAACCTGTATGATGAAATCGTCATCGTCCCGGGAACCACGCTCTACAAGAACGCGATCACGCGCACCCAGCGAGGCCAGTTGCACGCGCACCTGCAAGCGGGGAAGACGAACTTTGTGGCCGGGCCGCTTCGCGCGCAGATCACCACGGTCCAGGGTCAAATCAAGCCGAAGGGGCTCGGGTTGAAGTCGATGTTCCGGACGCGGCTCCGCGCCATCGGCTACAACCAAGTGCGCGTGTATTTCGCCGGCCATCGCATCTACACGGCAAATAAGATCGACAACGCCCAGGAATTCGTGAACGAGCCGGGTGGTCCACCAATCCTGGTGCCTGGCACGGAGACGGGCAGCTTCGATTATCCGCCAGACACGAACATCAAACTCGGTGTCGAAGTGTGCGCCGACCAGGGCCGGCTCGAAGCGGCCAACGAAGTCGTGGACATTGTCATCCTCGTGTCAGCGGCCATATCCATGAACAACGGATACCAGCCAGTGCACATCGATGGATTGGCGATCCACGCGAACGCCACGAACTACCAGCGAGATCCGTCAGGCATGCGACGAATCAAGGCTCCAGACCAACAGGGATTCGTGTTCGACCGCGCCAGAGTCACCGCGAAGCTCCAGCAAGCGGTGACGGTGAACGAGGTGCGCTGTCAGATGAAGACACTCTGACGCGAACGTTGCGAGTCCCGAACCGGACGAGACGTCGAGCTGCCTACGCCGACGCCTCGTCCGCGCGATCGGCCGGTGTCGTCGAGCCGGCTAAGCCTGGCGACAATTCCGGCTGAACCGCATCTGCCAGCTCGGGCGACACCGGCGGCAACAGCGCCAAGTGCAGCACCTGATCCATGCGTTCCACGAACGTGAACGTCATGTTGCGCCGTACGTCTTCAGGCACTTCGCGCAGATCTTTCTCGTTCGCCTTCGGCATGATGACTTCGCGCAACCCGGCGCGATACGCCGACAGCACCTTCTCCTTCACGCCGCCGATCTCCAACACCTTGCCGCGCAACGTGACTTCGCCGGTCATGGCGACGTCGCGTCGAACAGGCCGGCCACTGAGCGCGCTGGCGATGGCAAGCGTGAGCGTGATGCCCGCACTCGGGCCGTCCTTCGGAATCGCGCCGGCGGGCAAGTGAATGTGCAGGTCATGCTCGCGGAACGCGCTGTCCTCGATGCCGAGCGTGCCAGCGCGCGACCGGACGTACGAGTACGCGGCGTCGACCGACTCGCGCATCACGTCGCCCAACTGGCCGGTGACGGTGAGGCGACCCGTTCCCGGCATGCTCAACGCTTCGATGAGCATGATGTCGCCGCCGTTCGCGGTCCACGCGAGTCCAGTGACGACGCCGACCTCCGGCACCTTCTCCGCTTCTTCGACTGCGTACCGCGGTATGCCAAGCACTTCTTCGACTTTGTCGACGTCGACGATCCAGGCGCCTTCTTCGCCTTCGGCTTTTGCGCGCGCCCGCTTGCGCATGATCGCGGCGAGATTGCGCTCGAAGTTGCGGAGTCCGGCCTCGCGCGAATAGCGATTCGAGATGAACGACAGCGATTCATCAGTAAACTGTAAATCCTTGTCGCTGATGCCGTGCTCCTCGAGGAGGCGCGGCAACAGGTACCGCCACGCGATCTCGACTTTCTCCTCGACCGTGTAGCCGGCGATCTTGATGATCTCCATGCGGTCGCGCAGCGGTGCCGGAATGTCGAATAGGTTGTTCGCCGTGCAGATGAACAGGCACTGCGAGAGATCGAACGGCAGGTTCAGATAGTGATCGACGAACGAGTTGTTCTGGCTCGGATCGAGCACCTCGAGCATCGCTGCCGTGGGGTCGCCGCTCGGGCCGCCGCCAGACATCTTGTCGATTTCATCGATCATTAATACTGGATCTCTAACAGCCACGCGCCTGAGCGCCTGGATGATGAGGCCCGGCATCGCACCGACATACGTCCGTCGGTGGCCGCGAATTTCGGCCTCGTCGCGCACGCCGCCTACCGAAATACGATAGAACTCTCGTCCAATCGACTTGCCGATCGCCGCGCCGAGCGACGTTTTGCCGGTACCCGGTGGTCCGACGAAGCAGAGAATGGGGCCGTGCGGATCGCCGCCGCGCAACTTGCGCACAGCGAGATACTCGATGATGCGCTCTTTCGCTTCGTCGAGCCCGTAGTGCCGATCGTCAAGCGCGGCTTCCACCTTCTTCAAGTCGATCTCTTCTTCGCCCGTCTTCTTGTTCCACGGCAGCGACAGCACCCAATCGAGATAGGTGCGCACCACCTGATACTCGCTCGACGCCGGCGACAACATGCGCATGCGTTCCGTCTCGCGTCGCGCTTCTTGCGCGATCTTCTCGGGGAGCTTGGCGTCCTCGATCTTCTTGAGAAGATCGATCGCCTCTTTCTCACCGGGGTCGGCTTCGCCGAGCTCTGTTTGGATGGCGCGGAGCTGCTGGCGGAGATAGAACTCGCGCTGGTGCTGCTCGATCTTGATTTCGGTCTGCCGCTTCACGTCTTCCATCACGCGGGCGCGGGCGACTTCGCGCTCGAGACGCGTGAGGATGAAGCGCAACCGCTGGCCGACGTCGAGGCGTTGCAGCACTTCGTCTTTGTCAGCGATACGGAAATTCATGTTCGTCGCCGCGAGATCCGCGAATCGGCCTGGATCGGAGACGTTCATCTTCAGGATCGCCGGCACTTCGTCCGGAATGCGATCCACCAACTCGGCCAGCGTCTCCGCGGACGACACAACGCGCGTCACGAGATCGTCGATCTCGCCGGGGTCGGCGGGCGACTCGCGTGCCGCGTGGACGGCAGCGACGGGGTAGGGCTCGAGTTGCGTCATCTCGTCGACGACGATGCGGCGGAGCCCTTGCAGCGTGATCTGGACGGTATCGCCCGGCAGATTGATTCGCTCGTGCACGCGAGCCGCGACACCGACGCGTCCGATGAACCGCTGGTTGTCGATCGGCTCATCGTGGTCGCCGCTGGCGACGACGAGCGCGACGATCAAGCCCGGTTCTTCATGGGCGCGAAGGAGCGACAAGTTTTCAGGGGCGCCCATCTGGACCGCGATCGTACCCAAGGGATAGACGATCGTCGATCGGAGAGCCATGAGCGGCAGAGTCGGCGGTAGCTCCGACTTGAGGATATCGTCCTTGCGCTGGGCTTTGGCCATTCAGCTCCTATGTCAGACCGTTCTGTCATCCCGAGCAAAGCGAGGGATCTTCTCTCGCGCCAATTATCGCGACGCGGACGCGAGATCCCTCGTCCCTACGGTCCTCGGGATGACATACGAACCTCGTAAGTATAACACCTGATAGCCGTTAGCTATACCTATCGGCTTGAATCCGCATCACCGTTCCGCTACCTTTCTCGGTCTATGTTTGACGAGCTGTCCGAGAAACTCGAAGCGACCTTTGCGCGCCTGCGCGGTCGCGGTGTACTGACCGAAGCCGACATCAAAGAAGGCCTTCGCGAAGTCCGCCGCGTGCTGCTCGAGGCTGACGTGAATTTCGCGTTGACGCGCGAGTTCCTCGAGCGAGTCGAGAAGAAAGCCGTCGGCGTCACGCAGCTCCGCACCGTCTCGCCGGGCCAGCAGCTCGTCAAGATCGTGTACGACGAGCTCACCGCCATGCTGGGCGAGCGCCGCGAAGGCCTCAAGCTGAGCTCCGTTCCGCCTACCGTCATCATGATGGTCGGCTTGCAGGGTTCCGGTAAGACGACCACAGCCGCCAAGCTCGCCCTCAAGCTCAAGGGCGAGAATCGCGCGACGCGACTCATCGCGTGCGACGTCTATCGCCCCGCCGCCATCGACCAGCTCGAGACGCTCGGCAAGCAGCTCGACGTTCCGGTCTACGCGGACCGCGGCACGCAGGACGTGGTGAAGATCGCCAAGGCCGGCATCGAGCAAGCGCAGAAGGCGCGCGATCGTCTGGTCATCGTCGACACGGCCGGCCGGCTGCAGATCGACGACGACATGATGAAAGAGCTGGAGCGCCTCAAGGCGGCGATCCACCCCGACGAAATCCTGCTCGTCGCCGACGGCATGACGGGTCAGGACGCGGTGAAGATCGCGCAGGGCTTCGATCAGCGGCTGAACGTCACCGGCGTGGTGCTGACCAAGATGGACGGCGACGCACGCGGTGGCGCGGCGCTCTCGATCTACGGCGTCACGAAGAAGCCGATCAAGTACATCGGCGTTGGCGAGAAGCCGGATGCACTCGAGGAGTTCTACCCCGAGCGCATGGCCGGCCGCATTCTCCAGCAGGGTGACATCGTCTCGCTCGTCGAGAAGGCGCAAGGCGTCTTCGATGCTGACGAAGCGAAGCGCATGGAGAAGAAAGTCCGCAAGGAGGGCATGGACCTCACGGACTTCCTGACCGCCATGAAGCAGATCGAGAAGCTCGGTCCGCTCGAGGGTCTGCTCAAGATGATGCCGGGCGTCAATTCGAAGATGCTTAAGCAGGCGAAGGCCGCGGACCCCAAGCGGATGAAGCATCTCGAGGCGATCGTGCTGTCGATGACGCTCGAGGAGCGGAAGAATCCGTCGCTGATGAACGGCACGCGGCGCAGCCGCGTAGCCAAGGGAAGCGGGCGCTCGATCTCGGAAGTGAACAGACTGTTGGAGCAGTTCCGGGAGATGCAAAAGATGATGAAGAAGGCTACGAACTCTCAGCAGGGTGGGGGGAAGTTCAAGCCTAATATGTTTGGGATGCGGGGCTGATCCCTGTAGGTCGCTGGTCCATGGTCTGAGGTCTCTGAAACTGCCGGCTCGCAACTCGGTAGTTCCCAGCGACCTCAGACCAGAGACCCGAGACCTGAGCCAGACCGGGTGCGACTAGTCGGTTGATTAGTGCGCGAGGAGCCCGGAGTTGTAGATAAACCTGAATGAGGAAACGCAGATGTCAGTGAAGATCAGATTGCGCCGTGTGGGAAGAAAGAAGCAGCCCATGTACCGGATCGTCGTCGCCGACTCGCGCAGCCCGCGCGACGGCAAGTTCATCGAGATCGTCGGCCAGTATGCGCCTCGTTCAGGTGAGACCGCGCTCAACCTCCAGACCGAGCGCGTCAACTACTGGCTCAACAACGGCGCGCAGCCGTCCGACACCGTGCGCTCGTTGCTCCGCAAAGCCGGCGTCCTCAAAGCGCGTCACGAAGAGCGACTCGGCCGCAAGCTCACCGCCGGCGCCGTTCCGCTGTCCGAGAAGTCCGAGGACGCGTCCGCGTAAGGGCGTAGCGCAATGGCTGACCTCCCTCCCGAGCTCATGATCGTCGGGCGGGTGCGCAAGGCACACGGCATCCGCGGCGATCTCGTCGTCGAGCCGATCACCGACGAGCCGGACGCGGTCTTTGCGTCCGGCCGTCGCGTCATTGCCGGTACCGCATCCGGCGACCCCACCAAAGACCGGCACGAGCTGCACGTCTCGGCGTCGAGCCCCTTCAAGGGCGGATTCATCGTGCACTTCGACGAGATCGCCGATCGCACCGCGGCCGAACAGTGGCGCGATCGCTTTCTGCTCCTGCCGGCAAATGAGCTGCAACCGTTGGGCGCGGACCAGATCTACGTCCACGAACTTCCGGGCATGCGCGTCGAGCTCGAGTCGGGCGAGTTGGTCGGTACGGTGCTCGACACGTACGACCTGCCGCAGGGTCTCACGCTCGACGTCAAGCGCGAGACGGGATCGGTCATGATCCCCTATGAGCGTTTTGTTACGAGCGTCGATCGCGAAGCGCGCGTGCTGCGCATCGATCCGCCCGAAGGCCTGCTCGAGTAGCCAAGAACACACGTGCTGCGCATCAACGTCGTCACCATCTTTCCGGATTTCTTTGCCGCACCGCTCGGGCTGAGCATTCCGTCGCGGGCAAAGGATGCGGGTGGCGTCGAGTACCACGTCGTGGATCTGCGCGACTTCACGCACGACCGGCATCGCACGGTGGACGACGCGCCGTACGGTGGCGGACCGGGCATGGTCATGAAGCCGGCTCCGTTCTTCGAAGCAGTCGAAGCGCTTGGCGCGACGGCGCCGATCGTGCTGATGTCGGCGCGCGGCCGGCAATTCACGCACGCCGATGCCGTTCGCTTCGCCGAAGGATCGGAGTTAACGATTCTTTGTGGCCACTACAAAGATGTTGATCAACGCGTAGCCGATCACTTGGCAACTGAGGAGATTTCGCTCGGTGACTTCATTCTGAGCGGCGGCGAACCCGCCGCACTTGCAGTCATTGATGCCACGGTGCGTCTGCTGCCCGGAGCCATGTCGGACCTAGACAGCGCACGCACGGATTCCTTTTTTGATCGTGAGCTCAGCGCGCCGAGCTATACGCGGCCGGCGGTGTATAGGGACTACGCGGTTCCCGAGGTCCTCGTGTCCGGCGATCACAAGAAGATCGCCGAGTGGCGCGAGCGAGAAGGGAAGCGGCTGAGCGAGAAGCGCAAGCCTTAGAACCTCAACGGCAACAGAAGACGTACGACGATGTTTCACGGCACTCCCCGATGGCGGTGGTTGCTCGCGTTGGTGTGCGTTATCACCACACTCGCCTTCTCCGGCGCGATCCGCGCGCCGTTTCAGTTCGACGACGTTTCAAGTCTGTTGCGGAACCCGACCATCGATAGTGTATCGATGGTCGCACTCTCGCCGCCGGGCGGCGGACTCGCGGTCTCTGGACGGCCGATCTCGAACCTTTCGTTCGCGATCACCGGTGCGATCGATCGCGTCGTAGGCGCCGGTGAGAGCACCGACTCGGGGTCTGCGAACAGCACCGTAGGCTTCCACGTCGCCAACGTGCTGCTGCATCTGCTGTGCGGATTGCTGCTGTTCGGCATCATCCGCCGAACGATCGCGTTCGGACGCGGCGTGTCCGACTGGTCGGACGATGCTGACGGCATTGCGTTCGCCGTCGCGGCGCTGTGGCTCCTGCATCCGATCCAGACCGACGCCGTCGACTACATCGTGCAACGCACCGAGTTGCTGGTGTCGGTGTTCTATGCCGCGACGTTGTACGCCTCGATTCGCGCCTGGGATGCCGACAGCCGCGCGCGCCGCATCGGTTGGTACGTGCTTTCTGTCTCCTGCTGCCTGCTCGGCATGGGCAGCAAAGAAGTGATGGTCAGCGCGCCGATCATGGTCCTGCTCTACGATCGTGCGTTCCGCGCCGAGTCGTGGAAGGAGTTGGTCGTTGGCACGGGGTCGCGGCTGTGGTTCTACGTCGCGCTGTTGGCGACAGCGATCTGGCTGGCGGTCCTCGTCTCGAGCGGCGCACGCGACACGACGGCCGGCTTCGCCAGCGGTTTGCCATGGTATCAGTATCTCTACTCGCAGGCGTGGGCAATCACGCGCTATATGAGATTGCTCATCTGGCCGTCGGCGCTCACGTACGACTACGGCCAGTTGCCGATCACCGGAGGCGCGGGAGTGGCGGGCGCGATTCTGCTCGTCGCACTTGGTGTCGGGTCCATCGTCGCCTGGACGCGCGATCGCTGGCGCTGGCTCGGATTCCTCGGCGCATGGTTCTTCCTGCTCCTCGGACCGTCGTCGAGCGTCGTCCCGATTCGAACGGAGATCGCCGCAGAACGCCGGATTTATCTCGCGTCGGCCGCCGTCATCGTGCTCCTCGTTGTCGGAGTTGTGGCGCTCGTCCGTCGATTGTCGCGCACGCGTCCGGCAGATTCGACGCGCCTGCACGTTGCGGCTCGGGTCGCGTTCGTCGCCGCGATTGCGATGCTCGGCGTCGTGACCTTCAGGCGCAGCCAACTGTACAACGATCCGGCGGCGCTGTGGCGCGACACCATCGCCAAGCGCCCGACGAATGCACGCGCGTATGACAATCTGGCCGCCATCATCCTGGCGTCTGACACTACGCGGCGCGCCGACGCCGAGCAGCTGTTCGAGAAGGCGATTGCGGTCGACTCGACCTATCTCAACGCCTGGACGAATCTCGCCGACGTCGAGCTCAGATCGGGACGCACCGCCGATGCCCGCGCGACACTCGAACACGTGCTGCGCATCGAGCCTCGCTACGTCGATGCCGACGCTCGGCTCGGCGGCGTGCTCGCGAGGCAAGGCGACATGTCGCACGCGATTCCGATCCTCGAGCGCGCCGCCGCCGCTGCGCCAACGGATGACATCTACGTCACGCTCGCGTCCGCCTATCTCCAGACCAATCGGCCGGATGACGCAACGAAGGCGCTCGAGCGTGCCGTACAACTGAACCCATCGCGCTCGGACGCCGCCGCCTACCTCGGCGTGGAGCTCGCGCAGGAAGGCCATGGCGATCAGGCGATTCCGTATTTGGAAATCGCGGCGCGAGGGCCGGCGGCGGAGCCGTTGATCTTCGCGCTCCTGAGCTTGAGCTATGCGCAGGTCGGCGACCAGAATGCGGCCACTCAGCAAGCGAGTGTGGCGGCGCAGCGCGCGGGGAAGGACGAGCGGGTGTACCTCACTGTCGGCCAGGCGATGCTCTTGGTCAATCGCCCAGCCGACGCCGCGGGGTTCTTCGAAGCGGGTGTTCGTGTCGCTCCGCTCGATCCCGAGGCGATCACACGTCTGGGAATTGCCGAAGCCGCCCAAGGGGATAATCGCAACGCCGAACGTCGGTTTCGAGAAGCGCTTGGGCTGACGCCGGACTACGGGCCGGCGGAAGAGGCCCTGGCGCATCTCCGTGGGGAGCGCTAACCCACGTCCCACCCTAGACTTCGGACGCTCTCCGGCTTAATATCCCAGGTCTCCTTACGAACCCGTCCAAGTCCGGGCCCCTTAGCCCAGAGCGTCATATGCATGCCTTTATCGAAACCCAGAAAGAGTGGCTCCGCAACATTCCTCCCTTCCGCCCGGGCGACACGCTCCGTGTGAACGTTCGCGTGAAGGAAGGCGAAAAGGAGCGCGTTCAGGCGTTCGAAGGCGTCTGCATCGCGCGTCGTGGCAGTGGCGTCAGCGAGACGTTCACGGTGCGTAAGATCTCGAATGGCGTCGGTGTAGAGCGCATCTTCCCGGTGCACAGCCCCATGCTCGCCGAGATCGCCGTCGTGCGCCGCGGTCGCGTGCGTCGCGCCAAGCTCTATTATCTGCGCAATCTCACCGGCAAGGCGACGCGCATCCGTGAGAAGAAGGTGCGCGTTCCCGAGACCGGTTCCGCCGAGTAGGCGAGTAATTCGCCGTGGCCCGGGATCGGTGGAAGCCGATCGAGCGAGAGCTCCGCAGAACGCTCGGGCCGCTGATTGCCGGTGTAGATGAAGTCGGACGGGGCCCGCTTGCGGGTCCCGTTGTCGCATGTGCCGTGATCATGCCGCCCGATGTACGGGCGATCGCCGGCGTCGACGATTCGAAGCAACTCAGAGCGCCGGAGCGCCAGCGTCTCGCAATTAAAATCCGCGAGCGCGCGATCAGCGTTGGGATCGGTGCCGCGTCGGTGCGCGAGATCGATCGCGTCAACATCTATCACGCGACGGTCATCGCCATGCGGCGCGCGCTGTCGCGCCTTTCGGTGACGCCGCACCACGTGCTCGTGGACGGCAAGCCGATTCGCACGCTCGAGGTGCCGCATACGGCGTTCGTGGGCGGGGACGACGTGTGCTATACCATCGCCTGTGCCTCGATCGTCGCGAAGGTGACGCGCGATCGGATCATGCAGAGTCTTGCCGGCCGGTATCCGCTGTATTTGTGGGAGCGAAACGTCGGCTATTCCACGCTGGCCCATCTTCAGGGGCTCGCGGCCCACGGAGTGACCCCGCACCACCGCCGGTCGTTCATTCCTGTGAGACAGCTGTCGCTCGACTTTGTCTCGACCGGCGAGGTGGCGGCGCCGCTGGATGCCGAAGCGCTGGCCGCGGATGTTGACATCCCTTGGCCCGGTGCCCAGCATGAATGAGTGGCTCCAGGAGGCCAAGATGCTCGGTCGCACAACGCGCGTGTTGGTAGCGGTTGGTACGTGCGCCTTCGCCGTGAGCGCGTACGCGCCGCAAGCAATGGGGCAAACTGCAGCGCCGCATCTGTTGTCGGCGACATCGGACGTCGGTCATTCGGTGTCCGGCACGATTGCCAATGGCGACGGCACGCCGATCGATGACGCGCAGGTCGAACTGCGCCGGGGCGACTCGACGACCAACATCGTGCGCACCGACTCGACCGGCCGCTTCCGGTTCAATGCGCTCGCGCTTGGCGCAGCAACGATTCACGTGCGTCGATTGGGATATCACGAGCGCGCGGTGCCGGTGGACGTCGTCGCCGATCGCACGGCGAGCGTCTATGTGAAGCTCGAGGAGTCGGTCGAGCAGATTGACGGCATGTCGGTGGACGGTGCGGGTGAAGAGATGAATACGCGGCTGATCGAATTCTACGCGCGCGCGCAGAACAATCATTTCGGCTACTTCATCGATCAGCAGCAGCTCGAGAAGCTGCACCCGCAACAAACGAGCGACGCGTTGCGCGCCGTGCCGGGCGTTCTGGTTCGTCCGGCGCGACTCGGCAACGTGGTGAAGATCCGCGGCTGCTCGCCGCTCGTGTGGGTCGATGGCCTACGCGCGCCGAACGGGGAGCTCGATGAGCTCACGAGAGGTGCAGACGTGGCCGCGATCGAGATCTACACGTCGATCGCTGGCGTGCCGGCGCAGTATACGGATCGCAGCGCGACGTGCGGAACGATTCTCGTGTGGTTGAAGACTGGCTGACGTCGGTGCGACGAAAATCGTTCGAGCGTCGAGTAACAGCTGAACGACATTTGAACGGATTCGACTGATCGCAACGGAGCAGAGTTGCGCCGAACAGAAAACGCCCCCGAGCTTGGCTCGGGGGCGTTTCGACTTTTCTAACTCACCAACCGATGAAGCTTACTGACAGGTCGGTGCGGCCGACGTCTTGTCCCACCAGACCGGCGTGAGATTGTCGTCCTTACCGCCCATCGCCGCGACCGCTGCGGTTTCGTTTGCAGCGTTCGCCGTTTGCTCGAGGGTCGGATACTCGACGCGGCGCGGAATGTAGCTCAGCACCGCCTTCGGGCCCGGCTGGATGTTCGGTACGCACGTCCGGCGCCATTCCATCCATGCCTGGCCACCATCGGTGTAGAGGGCAATCCACTTCTGAAGCGCAATCTGTTTCAGACCCGCCGTGCCGCCGACATAGGCGACGTTCGGCTGCGCAATGTACGCCGCGATCTTCGCCGCGTCCGTCACGCCCCATTGCTGCATCGAAGCGGTGATGCCGGCGTTGTAGAATCCGGCAGCCTGCGCCGGCGTCAACCCGGCCATGCTGCGCGCCGCTGCTTCCGCCTGAATGAACGACACTTCGGCGAACGTCATGAGGAACGATGGAGCGGTCGCGCCGCTCGTGCAGGATTGTCCCGGCGTGCAATACTGCGCCGCGGCGGGATAGAACATCGCGCCCGGTCGGGACGAGCCGTTTGCGTACGGGATCGCCGTGGAGTTGTTCAATCCGTTCGGCTGTCCGAGGTACGTGCCGGTCGTCTGCGCCGGCATGGCGAAAATCGGCGTGCGTGGATCATTGCGATTGTTGAGCGTGTCGATGAACGTCTTCGACATCCGATCGTCGTCGCGGTTGCCGAAGTTCAACGACCACGGATTCGCGAACACCGCACCACCGGGCCAGTTCAACGTCGCGTTATCCGCGTTCGACGTGAAGACGCCGCCCGGGCCGGTCAGCGCCGCGGTCAGCTCTTTGTTCGCCGTCGTCGCGTCGATGTTCACGATGCGCATGGCATCGCGAGCATGCAGCGAATTCGCAAACTTCGCCCACTTTGCGGACGACCCATTGTACAGCGGGTCGGCGCTGCCGAGCGTTGCACCCGTCGTGCCGGCGAGCGCCTTGGCGGCATTCGTCAACGTCGCGAACATGCCGGTGTAAACCGCCTGCTGCGAATCGTACACCGGCGTGATGATGCCGGCCGACGAATCGGCAGCGAGCGCCTGCGAGTACGGGATGCTGCCCCAGGTGTCGGTCAGGTACCCGAACTCCCACTGCTGCATGATCTGCGCAGGGGCGTACACCGACGGATCGGTGGCCGCCATGCCCTTCCGAATCACGACCTGAAAGTCCTCGAGGTCGTTCACGTAAGCGCCTTGGAAGGGCGTGCTCTGACCAGTGTGATTGACGCCGGTGGTGTACGTGTCGTTCGAGATGTACTGGTTCTCCGCGAAGTGCTGGACGAGCAGCTCCATGTCGCGAAGGTCATAGCCAGATCCCAGCCAGTTCCCGACACCCGCCTGCACCGCGTTCGTGAACACGGCGCTGGCCGGCGCGTCGGTTGGCGCGTTCGGATTGTTGTTGACCGAGGTCAACTTGTTGTTGTCGCAGCCCGCGAGGCTCGTGGCCACGAGGGCGGCCGAAGCCGCTGCGACGGAAAGCCGATATATGGATGTCATGTGTCTCATGAGTTACGGCGTGACGCGGACGGCGAAGCCAAAGCTCCGCGGCGCGGGCAATTCGGCGAACTCGATTCCCTGGTTGCTGCCGGTGTTGTACGAGATTTCCGGATCGACGTTCGGAACATCCGTGCTCATCCACAGATTCCGGCTGATGAGCGCGATGTTGACCGCGTTCGCATTCAGCTTGGCGGCGAACCGCGGCGCCAGATCGTAGCCGAGCCGCACTTCACGGAGCTTCACGTAGTTGTCGTCGTACACGTACACCGACGAGATGTCGTTGTACGACAGCGACTGGAAATAGGTCTCCGAGCTGACGTTGGTCGTGTTTGGCTTGCCGGACGCTTCGTCGATGCCGTTGATCACGATGCCCGGGTTGTCCCAGTCGACTTCGCGGCCATACATGGTCGTCGCGAGCGTACCAGTCGCTTGACCATAGAAGTTCGTTCCGCTGAACAGCTTGCCACCGCGGCGAATGTCCAGCGTCGAGCTCAACGTGAACCGGCCGACGCGCACGGTGTTCAGCCAGCCACCGGTCCAATTCGGCTGAATGGAACCGAGGTACTGGAGAGTATCCGTGGCCTGGTACGTTCCACCCGACGTGAGGGGCAGTCCGCTCGCCGGATCAGTCTTGATGCCGTATCCGTAGAACGCGCCGTAGGGGTCGCCCTGCTTTGCCTCGACCTGGATGGAGTTCTGGAATCCGCCGAAGATGTTCGGCGCCGACAGCGACGTCACCATCGCCCGGTTATGCGAGAAGTTGAACGTCGACGACCAGTCCACGGTGCTGTTATGGATCGGCTCGACGGTCAGAAGCGCCTCGTACCCGCGGTTATCAATCTCGCCACCGTTGATCAGCTTCGACGAATACCCGCTGCTCGGCGCGACGTTAACCGGAGTGATCTCGTTCTTCGTGTACTTGTCGTACAAGCTCGCGTCGAGCGACACGCGGCCGTTCCACAGTCCAAGCTCGAAACCGCCCTCGTTCGAGACGGTGGTCTCGGGCAGCAGGTCGGGGTTGAGCAGTGAGTTGCCGAGCGTGAAGAGCGAGTTGTTGCCGAACTTCGACGAGTTGCCCGAATAGGTCGTATAGAGATCGTAGGCCGGCGCGTCGTTGCCGACGCGTGCCACGCCGCCGCGGAGCTTCAAGTAGCTCAGCGTGTTGCCCTTGAGCGACGGAATGGCGTCCGTCAGCACGACCGACGTGTTGACCGACGGGTAGAAGTACGAGTTGTGTCCCTGCGGAAGCGTCGACGACCAGTCATTGCGCGCCGTGCCTTCCACGGTCCACCAGTTGTTGTAGGTGAACGAGGCCGAACCGTAACCGCTGTTCACGGCGAGGTTCGTTTGGCTGTTGGAGTTCACCGGCGTGATCGCCGCGTTGGCCACGTTGTAGATGCCAGCGACCGTGATACCCGTGACCTGAACTTGCGTCGTGGTCGCCGCGCTGTACCGGCGGTTGGCGCCGGCGGTCGCGTTGAGCTGGAAGTGGCTGCCCGCGGAGTGCGATGCCGTGAGCAATGCGTCGGTGTTGTTCTCGGTGTACGTGTCACCGATGAGCGAGAACGCGCCGTTGTAGGCCGGGCTGACTGGCGGCGTGCCCGCGGTGTTGTTCAGCTCGATGTTCCCGCCGGCGTAGTCCGCGTTGATGTTCGTGCGGTACGTGTCCGTACCCGTCCGAACCATGCCGGTGAGCCAATCAGCAAACTTGTACGCCGCCGATCCGCTGGCGATCACCCGGTCGCGCTGATCGGACTCCGGGTTGTCGAACTGCATGAAGTACGGGTTGTTGTGGTAGCTGTAATTCCAGTTGTACTCGCGCCCCGGCGGCCCGTTGTTCGTCGTGGAGGGCTGCTGCCAGTTCTTGAGCGCGTTCATGTCGACCTGACGGCCGAACCACACGAACAGACCTTCCATGATGCTGCCGACGTAGCCTTGTCCCGGGCGGTTCAGGCCGTCATTGCGCGTGTAGTCCACCGAGCCGTTGAGCGACAGCTTGTCGCCGACCTGCATCGAGCCCGACGCCACGCCGCCCAAGCGACGCAGGAAGTTGTTCGGAATGACGCCATCGGTGTTCTCGCCGGACACCGAGAGACGAGCGCTCGAGTGATCCGTGCCACCCGACACCGAGATCGTGGCGTCGCGCGTTTGCCCGGTATTGAAGAACGAGGACACGTTGTCCGGGTGCGCAACCCACGGCTGCGCCTTGCCCGTGAACTGATCGATCGCCTGGCCGTTGAGACGCGGACCGTAGCTCTGATCGTTGCCGTCGGCGCCGAGGCCGTTCACCCACGCGAAGTCGCCGCCCGATCCTTGGCCATATGAGTTCTGGAAATCGGGAAGAGTCGCGACCTTATCCCACGTGAGGCTCGAGCTGAACTCGACGTTCGAGGCCGCCGAGCGGCCCTTCTTGGTCGTGATGAGAATGACGCCGTTCGCCGCACGCGATCCATACAGCGCGCCGGCGTTCGGTCCCTTGAGCACCGTGATGCTCTCGATGTCTTCGGAGTTGAGATCCTGAATGGTGTTTCCGAAATCCTTCGAGCCGGTCAAGCCGCCGCCTTGCTGCTGCGAGCCGCGGTCAGCGTTCGACACCGGGATGCCGTCGACGACGAACAACGGCTGGTTGTTGCCGGTGATCGACGTGTATCCACGAATGTTGATGCTCGTCGAGCCGCCCTGCGTGCCGTTGCCGACGATGCTGACGCCGGACACCTTGCCTTGCAGTTGGCTCTCGACGTTCGGCGCGAACGTCGTATTGAGCTGTTCGGTATTGACAGTTTGCTGCGCGCTGCCCAGCTGACTCCGCTCTGCGGTTTGCCCAAGCGCCGTCACGACGACTTCACTGAGCGACGCCGCTGCGGCGTTGAGTGCGAAGTCCTGTGTGATCGCGCCGCCGGACAACGTCACGGTGGCTGTCTTCGGCTCGAAGCCGATGCGACGCGCCGTGACCGTGGCCGTCTGACCCGTGCGCGATGCGGCGACGGTGAATGAGTAGTGACCCAGTGCGTCCGTGTAGCCACCAGCGCCCAACGTTGCGATACTCACGCTGACGCCTTGCAGCGGCTGTTGAGTATCACTGATGACTCGACCGCTGATGGTCGTGCCTTGTTGAGCGAGCGCGACTGCTGGCAGGCTTCCCAGCAACGTGCCCAACGCAACGAGGCGGCGGAGGAAGTGTCTCTTCATAACGGGTGTGTACCTCGTATGAGTGACCCGGCTGACCGTTCGCCACACACTGCGACATGAAGCGAACGCAGTTCCAGTGAGCCCGTATGGCGTACGCGATACGGGCAATAATGTCGCTCGGCTCATCCCTCGAAGTCACACCGGCGCCTGCGATGACACGTCGGCGTATCAGCGTGACGACAGGGCTGAGCAAGCGGTCCCGCCTAACTAAATGATCTGTCAAGCCGTAGTCAACAGTTCCTTACAATCGTTGACTGTGCTGCGCAAACGCTACATGCAACGCTGTTTAGTCGGTTGACAGATTATTAACAGTTCTTTACGAGTGTGAACTTCGATGCGGACGACTGTATGCAGTACGTACCGACATCGTGGGACGAACAGGCGCAAAGAACTAGGCTCTTAACTCGCCGGATGATCCGCTTCGTCACACGCCTCGGAATTCACGCATTTCGTATTTCGTATCCAACCGAGTGCCGTGGCAGTCATACTCTTGGCAACATGATCTGCCGCCACGGGTAACATTTACATATGGATGTGCTGCGCCGTTTCTCACTGTTCGTGACGGCCGGTCTGCTGGCTGTTGCGCTCATGATCGGATGGGTGAACGAGCGTCCGGCGGTCAGTGCGAACGCCGCGAACGCGCTCGCCTCCGCGGGCGCATACTTCGACTCGACCGCCGTGCTGGCCCGCGACGCCCGTCCTGTCGGCTCGCGCGGTGACGAGCTCGCGGTTGCACTCGGGTATCTCGAACGCCTGCGGCTTGGTGTCGGCAGTCCATTCCGCCTCGTCGACGAAGCGGCGCGCGATCCGCGCCTCGGTCCCGTTATGAGCAATCGCGTACAGTGGGCGCTCATCGCGCGACTTCGTCGGGGAGACGCCTACATCATTGACCCGGCGGTACTCGACGGCGCTGGGCCGTGGACCGCATCTGGATTCGGCGCCACGGGCGCGGCGCATCTCGCGCTCATCGAACACGCGATTCACTCGGCCTCCGATCCGCGCGCCGGCGAGCTGGCAATTCGACTCGCCTATCTGGTCGAGTCGGCTAAGTCCTCGCTCTCGCCGTCGGCGGTCACGGTTGCCACCCAAGTTGCCGCGCAGGTGCGCGATCACGAGTTGGCCGTTGCCGACGTTCGCGATCTGCTCGCCGATGCGAATTCCTCGCACGCCGACGCCTTGCAGTTGCTCGCCACTCGCCGCGCCGAGAGAAGCCTTCGTGTCGAACAACCGCCGCTCGCTCCACTCGACGAGGCGCTCCAGGTCGAAGCGATGAACGCCGTGCCGGCGCTAGTCGCCGCACTCGACACACTCGATCGCACTGCCGCACCAGCGCCTCCAGGTTTCGCGTCCACGCCAGTGCTCGGCCCGCAGTTCGCCGCGCGGCTCGCCGCCCTCGCGGCGCAACGCCCGCCCGTATCGCAGGTGGTCGTAACGTTGCGCAGTCAGGCTCACGCCGGCTTTACCGCGACGAATGAGGAATCACTCATTGCAGGCTACGAACCGACCACACAGGCAGCAGACTCGGTCCGTCGCTCGAGCGCTTTGGCGCTGCTGGCAACTACCGTTTCACTGCGTGCGTTGTCGCAGCAGCAGCCCTGGTTCCCGGGCGATGCCGGACCAACGACAGGCGACCTCGCAACTGAGTTTGGTGTTGCCAGCGTGACCTTCGCGCGCAGCGTGCCAATCGCATGGCGTCCATTCTATTTGTTGCAGTTGCAGACCGCGTTGCGCGACATGCATGGCGTGCTCCCGATGTTCGCGGTCGACGGCATGCACATTCGATTCGGCGTCGACGCACTGCCGGACTCCGCGCTCGCGATGCACGATCCGCGAACGCGCACGATCCAACTGTCGATCTCGACGTCCGGCGGCACGCTGGCGCACGAGCTCTCGCACGACATGGATTTTCAAGCCTCCAAGCGACTGTTCGCCGAGGCGGGCGGCTATAGCACGGATCGCGCGATGATCGAGAAGCGCGGCGCGCTTGCCCAATCTCTCCGCGGACTCGCCGAGGCGAGAGTGCTGCGCCCCGCGCCGCCGGGTGCGGCGCCGTCCACTGACAGGCCAGCCGAGTTGTTCGCGCGGAGCTCTGATTGGTTCGTGGCGTCGATGCTCGCGCAGCACGGTGTCATGAACGGCTATCTCTCCGCGATCCAGGACGAGATGCTGCCAGGCTACGCGGCCGGATTCCCGACGGCGGTCGGCACGTCGGGCGCGCAGTCGCTCACATCCGCAATCGACGCGGTGACGTACCTGCCGGATTCCTCGCGCGTGGCGTTCGAGTCGCAGTGGTCCGATCCTGATGTCGTCGATCCAGTGCTGGTGGTACGGCGCGTCCTCGAGACGCCGGTCTCGTGGCGGGGTGCCGTAACCTCCGGCTTCGACTCGCCGCTGGAGCTCTGTAGCGCCGATCGATCCACGGCGGGACGAGCTCGTGAGCGTTTACTCATGCGCGCCGTGAAAGCGCGCGCCGAAGGCATGGCGAAGCGCCGCAGCGGTGCTCGCGGCGTTGCCGGACGTCCCGACTGGGCAAACGGCTTACGTGGAGTCGCGCCCTATTCGCCAGAGCCGGGACGCAAAATCGTGGACCGCTACGAGTCGTCGATCATTGCCGCGCTGTCGTCGGCCGTCGGCGATCAAGGCGTGTTGCCGGTGGTGCCGGCAATTTTTCGCTCGAGCTCCGCGAGCTGCTCGACCATCTCACGCTGACGACTGTCCATTTGGGCGAGGAGCCCAACCATTTCGTGATGGCGCATGTCGTCGTCGGTGGGCGTTTTCTGCGTGAAGGTCAGCGCGCCGCCAGTCTCGAGGCGGCACTCGTGAACGTGCGCGAGCGACTCGATCCCTTGGCGACGAGCCGCCGACTCCAACTCGGCGACGGTGATCAACTCGCGCTCCAAATGATGGCGCAGGAGTCGCCCGTTTCGAATCAGCGTGTCCGGCCGCCCCTCAATCGTGTCGAGCTTTCCATAATGGTATAGTGCTCGCACGAGTATTCCGTTCATGACCAACAGAACCGCGGCGCCAAGTAGGCCGCCGAGGAGCGAGTTGTCGTTGCCGATGATCGCATTCTGCACCGTGTTCGACAGCAACAGCAGCACGACGAGATCGAACGGATTGAGCTGCGAGAGCTCGCGCTTTCCGGCGAGTCGCAGGCCAATGAGCAGGAACGCATAGACGACGATCGTGCGAAATACCTTGTCGCCAATCGAAATGCCCGGCGTGAAGAGATCGTGCATGGGTGTGGAGACGATGAGGGGAGGCGAAGGCGCTGCGAGGGCGCTGCCTCTCTGACGACCGAGTCAGTCGCGCCGTTCCAGCCGCTCGCGCAAAGTTCTCCGAATTCGGCGCTCGGCTCGCGGTCCAAGCTCCCACGTGTCGATGTGTCTCAGCAAGTAGTCGAGCGAAAATGTGTGTCGCGTGCCGTCGCGGTCGCGACGAAACACGACGTGCGACCAGCCGCGCATGCCGACAGGCGTGTAACAGTCTCGCCCGAGCTGAAGCTGATGTCCCGAGATGGCGCGAATGAACACGCGCTCGTAGCGCGAGCGGGGAAGTGCGCGCACCGGAAAGAGGTTGGCCCACGTGCAGAGGTGACCGACGCTGTCGTACGCCGGCGGCCGATCCTCTTGCTCGAGCAACGATGGCGTGCGTCCGGTCATCACAGAATCGATCAGGCGCAGCGACCGTTCGTCGCCCACGCGCTCGATGGACGGCCAGAAAGCTCGCGTTACGTGTCCGGCGATGTCGCGCAGCGAGAGCGGCGCATGCGACTCCGTGTCCCACAGCGGCTCGTTGACGTCGGCCTCGAATGGGTTGTCCGCGTATGACGAGAACCGCGCGACCCAACCCTTGCGCGAGCTATGCGGCTCCGGCGTGAAGGGCCGCACGCGCGGAATGTCGTGCGAGTCGAGTGCGTGAAGCTCGAACGACGGCCAGGTCATTACTTCGCGCGCGACGCCAACGATGAGTGTCGCGGTCGCGATCATCAGTGCCGCGTCGGGCGTGAAGTCCGCGGTGATCTCGATGCGATTTCCGCGCGGCCGCGCTCCCACGCCGGTCGAGCGACGATTCGCCGCGAGCAGCATCACCGGCATCGCCAGGATGTGGGTGAGCAGGAACGCGAGCTTCTCGACCGTACGCTCGGCACCGCGCTCGTGCTCGGGCAAATCGAACGACACGTTGTAGTGCGCGCTGAATCCCGCGAGATGTACCGTGTGGCCGCGCTTCGTTTCCCACGCATCGAGCTCGGTGCGCAGGAACCGGATGCTCTCCCACAGCGAACGGCCTGCGCGCGCCGCGCAACCTTTCTCGATCTCGATGACCGGCGTCGCGATCTCGATCACGCCCGTGTCGAAGTACACCGCTCCGCCGGTAGGCAGGTGATACGATCGCCCAGTGCGATGCATGAGCGGCCCGCGCACAATGCGCCGCGGACTCTTGAACACGTCCTCCGGCTTCACTGACTCGCCGTCG
This sequence comes from Gemmatimonadaceae bacterium, assembly GCA_036499625.1. Taxonomy (GTDB): domain Bacteria; phylum Gemmatimonadota; class Gemmatimonadetes; order Gemmatimonadales; family Gemmatimonadaceae; genus JAQBQB01. The sequence continues at coordinate 120,370 of DASYDJ010000024.1, read as the reverse complement.
AGCACCACCGAGAACTCGGCCTCGAGGCCGATCGCGGCGAGATTCGCGACCGCCGAACGCGTCTGCTCGCCGCCCTTCGGAGGCTTCGCCGCGTGCCGCGTGCTCACGACGCTCTCCGCTCGGCGTCGAAGCCCAGGTCGTTCTCCGGCGCGCCGCGCGGCATGGAGAGCACGTACCCCAGATCGATGTGCAGGTGATCGTCGGTCTCGCCGTGATTCGTTCCGAATGGCCGCGTCCACGCGGCAGGAATCGCACGCCGCGCAACGGCCGCGTACCGTTCGATCGACTCGCGGCTGTCGAGGAACACATCGCCAACGCGATAGATGTTCACCGCCGTTCCCCACGAATGCGGCGATGCATTGCCGCTCAGCGCGTGGCGCGGCGAGCGATAGCCGCCGTTGGCCGCGATGTGCACGAACGTTCCGGTCTCGGCGCGAAAGCGCTCGAGGCTCAACGCGAGCAGCGTGATGGCGCACGGCACGTAGCGCGGAAACTGGCGCAGCGGGTTGGCTTCGCGGACGTCGGTCTGAATGAACTCCCAGAGCCCGAAGTTCGGCGCCAGCTCGAGATTCATGGCGTCGGTCCACGTCGGAATCTCGTAGAAGTAGCGCGGCAGCCGGCGCGCGTGACCGAAATCGTCGAGAACGATGCGTCCCGGCAACAATGCGTCGCGCAGCGGCTTCTCGAGTCGCAGGCCGTCGACGATACGAAGCGGAAAGCGTGGCAGCTCAGGCGCCATTGCGTGCTCCTCCGCTGGCGGCCATGAGCATTTCATAAACCGTGTGCGACACCTCGGCGATCGTCGCGGACCGGCCGCTCGCTTCGGGCGGCCATTCGGTGAGCACGGCAATGATGTACGGTCCGCGCCCCGGCGTGTAAACGACGCCGGCGTCGTGCGCCACCGTGGAGATCTCCCCAGTCTTGTGTGCGACGCGCACCGCGCTCGGCAGCCGCGCGGGAATGCCGCTGCGAAACTCCTGCGCATGCAGAATGTCGAGCATGCTGCGCGACAGCTCCGGCGTGAACGCGCGCTCCTCGGCGATCACGCGCAGCAACTGCACGAGCCCGTCGGCCGTGACGCGATTGTTGATGCCGAGCTCGAATGCGTGCTCGTCTTCCACCCCGCGCCGAATGTCGATCCCGTCGATGCGCAGGTCGTCCAGACTGCGCTGCACCGTGTCGAGTCCAACGAGATCGAGCAGCAGATTCGTCGCGAGGTTGCTGCTCGTCGTGATCATGTGCAGCGCGAGCTCGGAGATGCGGAGCATCTTGCCGACGGCGTCGTGAACCGCGGAGTTCGCATCGCGGTCGGCAAGGACGCGAAACGGACAGCCGTCGGCCGCGCTCCGAAACCGGTTGCGCACGTGCAGCCGAGAGTGCGGCAGCAGCCACCCGCGGTGAATCGACGCGTAGACGCCGATCAGAATGGCCACCTTGATCGTGCTCGCGGCGTGAAACCATCTGTCCGCGTGGCGCCGAAAGCTCATCTGCGTTTCGGTGTCGTAGACCGCCACGGCGAGCGAGCGCGCACCGGCCTTTCGCTCGAGCGCGTCGAGACGAAGGTTCAGCGCGTCGAGCGCCTCGGGCTGGGGCGCGAATGGACGATGCAGCACTGGGGAGGACATTCCGCGCCCATTGGTGGCAAGCACGATGCCGAACGCGCGAGCGTCGCTTGAGTCCGCTTGTCGCAGTGCGTACAATGCGAGATGGCGAGCAACGACACCGAGATCGAGCGGAAATACCTGTTGCGAAGCTGTCCGCCGCAGGCGTCAACGGCGCATGCGGTCGACATCGACCAGGGCTATCTGCCAGGCGAGCGAATTCTCGAGCGCGTTCGCCGCATCACGCACGATGGCGAATCCCGCTATTACAGAACTGTAAAGCTCGGCACCGGTATACAGCGGTTCGAATTCGAGGAGGAGACGACCGAACAGTTCTTCGTCACGGTCTGGCCGCTTACGCGGGGACGGCGCGTGCAAAAGCGCCGGTTCACCCTCGAGGAGCGCGGCGTGGAGTGGGTCGTCGACCAATTCGCCGACCGGCCGCTGGTGTTAGCGGAGATTGAACTCGAGACGGCGGACGCGGCGGTCGACCTGCCGCGCTGGCTCACGGACGTGCTCGTCCGCGAAGTTACCGACGAGCCCGACTACACGAATTATCGATTGGCGCGATAGCAACCGCTGTCATTCCGAACGAAGTGAGGAATCTTCTGTCCCGCCGATTATAAGACGGCCGACGAAAGATCCCTCGTCGCTACGCTCCTCGGGATGACACGGGTCTACTCCGCCACCGCTTCGATCTGGCTGTGCAGCAGTTCGAGACAGTGCGCCGTGAGAGCTTGCGTGTCGTAGAGCGTGCCGTCGTCGGCGCGCCAGCACCGGCCGCCGTCCATCGCCTGCTCGATCGGATGCACGACCTGCTGCCGAAGGATCGTCGCCGGCGCCGCACGCTGTGCAACGCCGCGCCGCGCGACTACGCCGCGCCACTGCACGATTTGCAGCTCGCCCAGTCGCGTATCGTCGGCGGCGTCGGCGTACCACGACACGGTCACCGCCGCGTCCGGCGCCTGCAGAATGCAGCGGTCCGGCATGCGATGCTGCTGGATGGACGCCGGCGCGCGCTCGATCCGCATCGGTGCGCGCTCGGGCGCGAGCTCGTCGAGCAGACGCGTCACCTCGCGATGCACGGCGTTCTTTTCCTTTGACGACGGCAGCGTGCCGCGATGCAGGTCGGGGACGTCGATCGACTCATCCATATGATTCGGCTGAAACTGTGAGGAATTTCGACCGCGGGCGACGTTCACGAAGGAGTAGCCCGGTCAATGCCTGGCGCGCGTGATGCGGCGGCAAACGGCCGTGGATCGGAATGTATGGGTGGGACCACGGAATTCAAAATTGTGCGACGATTCGGTGCGGGCTCACCGTGGCCGGCGTACGCCTGTTGCCATGACGCGCGTGCCCGACATCCAGTCGAAGCCGGTCACTTTGTCGCCCTCACGCCGAAACTGGAATACCACGTCAGCATTCGTATCGCCGATGTCATCAATGAGCAGCGACGCCGCGACGAATCGGTCCTGACTCACTGGTAACAGCTCGAAATTTTCGGCGTCACCGAATTTGTCGGGCGGTGTGCGCGCGAAGAGCGTGTCGCCGTGCAGTTGAATCGTCATGCGATCCGGCGGCGCGGAACCAGCAGCCATCTTGAAGTCGTACTCGCCCAAATACGGCGCTGCCGCCGCCGGCGTGATTGTGCGCGCAAACGCTGGTGTCACCTCGATCGGCGCGCGAATCGTCACGTGGCCCCACTGCATTTGCAGCGTCGCCGCGTCTGAGCTCACCTCGGGAAACGTCCACGTCAATGCGTCCGTGTTCCCGCCCCACTTTGGCACGACTGGCGCGCGGATTTGCTGCGGCGTCGAATCGACAGTCGCCGTGTGAAAGAGTGTGCTGCGCGGATCGAGCACGAAGGTCCACGGTCCCTTCTCGCGCAGCGTGAGCCAGACCGAATACTTGCCGGCTGGAACGAGCCTGCCGAGCAGGTGGATCGGACGATTGATCTCGAGCGTCGTCGATTGATTGGCGCCCGGCGTCCACGTGCGACCCCACGGCTCGAGTTTGCCGAGTACGCTGTCGCGGCCGCGCGTGCGCGGCCGCGAGTAATCGATCGTGAAGTGCGTTCCGTCGATCGTCTGCGTGACCGTGGCGCGCTCGCTCGCCACGACCTGCGCCGAGACGCAGGGAGCGAATGCACCCGTTGCAAGCGTTACAAACGTGGCGAGCAAAGCGGATGTGGCGACCGCCGCTCGCGCGGCGGCCACCAACCCGTGTTCAGCGACCGCCATCAGGACTTTCACCGCCGCTCGCTGCCGCGGCGGGTTTGAGAATGTGACTGATCTGCTGCCGCGCATCGTCGAGGTGACGCGTCGTCTCGAGATCCGTCGACCGCTTCTGCGCCCGCGCCAGCTCAGTGTCGAGCTGCTCGAGCTCACCGCGCAGCATCGCCTTGATCTCGCCCGTGTTCGCGGCGGGTGCTGCTGCTCCGCCGCCGCCCGCACCGCCACGTCCGGCGCCGCCCGCAGCGGGATTGAGCTTGCTCGCAACGGCCGTGAGATATGCACGCTGCAGCCCGCGGCGATACACGTCGATCTTGACCGGACCCGTGCCGTAGATCTCGGTGAACACGCCGTGGCGCAGATCGTTCAGCATCTCGCCAAACGTGTAGACATCCGACGGATTCGTGGCCAATCCTTCAGCCTCGATCAGGCGCGTCAAACGGGCGTCGTTGAGTAAAGTGGTAATGAGCGACGATTCGGCGCCCACGATGCGCGTCACCTCGCCGTACGGTTCGGTCTTGCGAAGGATGTCGCGGTCGATGAGCCACGTGGGCGTTTGGAATCCATTGTCGGCGATGAACTTCATCGCCTGCGCCTGCGCGCCTTTCGGCACCGGCGTGAACCGAACACCCGCCTGGTCGCCGTACTTCTCCTGCGAGTTCACGCCGCCAATGAGATTGGCGACGTGCCCCAGCTCCGTGCGGAACTGCGAAATCTGCCTCGAGTACAGCTCGGCCAGCACGCTGAAATCTTCGTCCGGCTTGATCGTGGCCGGCTCGATCCACTGCATGTTCCGCTTGAGGTTCTTGAACCCGAGCGTGGTGGCGCGCACCGGATCGATGTCGCCGACCGCTTCTGTCTCGTCGCCCGGATCGGCGCCGTCGGAGCCGCTCACCGAGAAGCGGAGCCACGGCTTGGTGTCCTGCTCGCGCGCCCACTGGTCGAGCGTCGCGCGCTTCGACTCGGCCGCATTGATGAGCTCAGCGCCGGTGTGTGTTGCGCCCTGCTGCGACACGGCCATCGGTGTCGCGATCGGCGCGTAGCCCCAGTGCGTCGCCCACATGTCGTACGGACCGATCTTCGGAATCAGCAACTCGGGCGGAATGTGATCTTCCGGTTGGACGACATAGTTGAAGCGTGAGTAATCCATCAACGTCGCCACGTGCCCCATGCGGCGCAGGAAATCGGCGTTGCGGATGCTGTCGATCGGATAGAGCGAGCTCGATTTCATGTTGTGCTGGAAGCCGATCGTGTGTCCCACCTCGTGCGCCAACACATACTCGAGCAAGCGACCCATCAGCGAGTCAGGGAAGGGGAACATCCGCGCGCGGGGATCGTTCGCCGCGGCCTGCGTGAAGTACCAGGTGCGCGCGAGGTTCTGCACGTTCTGATAGAGCTGGATGTGCGCGTTGAGAATCTCGCCCGAGCGCGGGTCATGGACGTTCGGTCCGCTCGCGTTCTCGGTTGTCGACGGCAGCCAGCGCACCACGGAGTAGCGCGCATCTTCAGGCGACCAGTTTGGGTCATCCGTCGGCGCATCCTTGGCGATGATCGCGTGGCTGAAGCCCGCGGCCTCGAATGCCGGTTGCCAATCCTCGATCGCCTTCTTGAGCCACGGGCGCCACTTGAGCGGCGTGTTCGCGTCGAGATAATAGACGATCGGCTTGACCGGGTCGGACACCGCTGCACTCGGATCTTTCTTGACCAAGCGGTAGCGGGTGATGAAGCAGCGCGTGTTGCTCGCCATGCGCTGTGAGTCGCCCGCGTAGTCGGTGACGGTCAGCGAGAAGTAGCCGACGCGGTCGTCGCACAAACGCGGCTCCATCGGAACGTCCGGCAGCCGATGGAAGCTGTACGATGCCACGATCGTCGCCGTGGGCGTGTTGATGCCGCCTCTTCCGGCACCGCCACGTCCCGCTGCCGGCGCCGCACCGCCGCGCCCCTCTTGGAGCGTGAGCGTCGAATACACGTTGACGTTATCTGGAAATGCTGCCGAGCGTTCGATCCACGAACGCGCAGGATCCACCGTGTACGCGGCGCCGACGCGAGCGGCCGGCGAGAGCTCCGGCGGCGGCTGCGTGAAGAGACGCGTGACGTCGATGACCGGCGCGCTGTCCGGACCGTACGCTTCAATGGGGAACGCCGCGATCACCGGATGCACGTTCGACGCGGACACTGCGCCGGCGACCGGTGACAGCGTGTCGCTCGCCATGATCTCATTGGAGATGCCGCGCAACAGAATGCGATTCTCGCGCTGCTCGAAGTGCAGCATGCGATTGCCCGCTGCCTGTCCGTCGTAGCCTGCGCCGAGCGCGGTCTGTGCGATTTCCTGGACGAGGAGGATGTCCTTGTCGAGCTGATCGCGCGGAATTTCGAACAGCAGCTTGTCGCCCACCTGGTGGACCTTGAACATCCCCGACTTGGTCTGCGCCTGACGGGTGACCACGCGATTGTAGGGCTGCGGCCCCGCCTGAGCGTCACCACCAGCGGCGCCACCACGGCCGTTTGCGACGCGCTGCGGTGTCGTATCCGCGGGCCCGGCGGGATTGGCTGGTCCACCGCCGCGCTGTCCAACCTGGCGCGCAACTGCGGGAGCCGGTGTAGGTGCTGGTGCGTTGGCGCGACTACAACCGAGAGCGGCGCTTGCCACGGCTGCAGCGGCGAGCGTGAGTGCCGAACTGATTCGCGAGTTGATTCGCATGGACGTCTCAATGAGCGGCAAAGGTGGAATCGGGGCGGTAAACGCGGAGTGAGGGACTCCGTTCCGGCCACGAACGTACCGCGTGCGCGCGGCATCGCAATACGCTGAGCCCGAGCCCCGCGTTGTGACCGGCGGCACGGCGTCGGGGTGTGAGCTGATGGTGGCCGCTGGAACGGTATACCGCCGAGTCTCAAGCCTTGCCTAGCGGCGGAATCGGCGCCATAGTCTTGGCTAGCCCACGAACACCCCAAACCAACCCCGTCACTCGCAGGAGCCCCCCGGTGGACGAATTATCCAAAGTCCTTGGCGCATTCGATCGCGGAACGATCTCGCGCCGTCACTTGTTCCAGGTTCTCGGCGTTGCCGGCGTTGGTGTTGCCGGCGTCGGCTTGCCAGCTGCGCGTCTCTTTGGACAAGGCTCCTGCGCGGGCCGCGACAAGGACACGACCGCGGCATGTAATCACACGGTAGGTAAGGCGCCGTTTGCGCCAACCGGCTGGAAGACCGTGCTGCTCGACCACTTCACGATGCAGGTCACCGATGCCGAGCAGGAGGCGGCGTTCTATTCCGCGCTGATGGGCTGGAAGGTGCGCAGTAACGACAGCAACGGCGTCATGATGGACATCGGCAACTGGGGCGGTGTGCGCATTCGCGGCGGCTACACTGCGCCGGCGGGCGGCGGCCGCGGTGCGGGTCGTGGTGGTGCTGGTGGTGCTGGTGGTGCTGGTGGCCGCGGCGGCCGCGGCGGTGCGGGTCGAGGTGGCGCAGCCGGCGACAGCGCGGCTCGTGCTGCGCGTGCGGCACGCCCTGATCCCAACCACCTACCGAAATGCACCGTACCTCAGGTGCCGACGATTGCTGGCGCCGGCTGTGATTGGGACGGCTTTGCGTGGGGAATTTCGAATTGGAACGCGAACAAGGTCGAGGCGGCGCTCAAGGAGCGCGGGCTCAACCCAGTGGCCGACAATGGCCCCGATGGCTATGAGAGTTTCCTCGTGAAGGATCCGGACGGCATCAGCGTCTGGATCACTAACGGTAACAAGAAGAATCGCCGCACGACGCCGGCCAACGGCAAGCTGAACGTTGCCATGCCGTTCGCGCCCACCGGGTGGACGACCAAGTATCTCGATCACATCTCGTTCGGCGTGCCGGACTACAAGGCGACGGTCGCCTGGTACTCGGCGCTGCTCGGCTGGAAGGGCTTGGGCGACGAAGGCAGCCAGAATGAGACCGAGATTGCGCCGGAAATTGGCGGCTTGCTCATCCGCGGCCCCAATTCGTTGGCGCCGGGCTTCGTGATGCCGGATCCGCGTCATGCGTCCATGGGCCACATCTCGTTCGGAATCGAGAACTTCGATCCTGACAAGGTGTTCGCAGCGCTGTGCGAGCGCGGTTTGTCGATTTCGCCGGATACTGGCGCGATCGACTCGTCGCCGGCCGTGGAGAAGGACATCCACACCGCAACGTACAAGAGCTATCACACAACGACCCCGAACCACTTCAACCTCCAGATCAGCAACAAGATCACCCCGACGCAGCCTGTTGGTGCGCCTGGGACGAGCGGGGCGAAGCCGGGCCGGTAGTCGCAAGGCATTGTCGGACGAACAAACGAACGGCCACGCGAAAGCGTGGCCGTTCGTGTCAGCCACCTGTGCGCACTCTCTTCGGTCTCGCGCGAGCGCGCTAACATGAGGATTCGATGAAGCTCTACGTTCAGCTGAATTTTCCCGGCAACTGCGCCGAAGCACTTCGCTTCTACGAAACGCATCTGGGCGGGAAAATCACGATGATGATGCGCCAGAACGAAGCGCCCGGCGCGCCGGCCAATGCCACCGACGCGGTCATTCACGCGAGGATGAACCTCGGCGACACGGTGCTGATCGCGAACGATGTCCCGCCGGCGATCTTCGAGAAAATGCGCAGCGTGTACCTCTATCTTTCGCTCGACTCAACCGAGGACGCAGAGCGCGTGTACGCACTGCTCGCTGACGGCGGCGAGGTGTTCATGCCGATGGCGGAGACGTTCTACGCCACGAGGTTCAGCATGCTGCGCGATCGCTTTGGCGTGTCGTGGTCGCTCATTCACGAGCGACCGATGGCGTGACGGCGACTGCGCCGGCGCGACGCGATCAAAATACGATCCTCTCGCTTGCCGGTCTGGCGATCTGTTTGTACTTTATGGGACAAAGTACATTTCAATAGTGCCCTCATTCCTCCGCCGTAGTCCGCGTTGACGCAACCTTCCGACGAATTCCTCGCGCTCCAAACCGCGCTCGCCGGCGAGTACTCCCTCGAGCGTGAGCTCGGCCGCGGAGGAATGGGCGTCGTCTACCTCGCGCGCGAAGTCCATCTCGATCGCGACGTTGCCATCAAAGTGCTCCCGTCGCATCTCGCCGAGACCGAGGAATCGCGCGAGCGATTCCTTCGCGAAGCGCGCACGGCCGCCGGATTGTCGCACCCGCACATCGTTCCCATCCACCGCGTCGGCGAGGCGGACGGCTTCGTCTTCTTCGTCATGACCTACGTCGAAGGCGAAACGCTCGGCGAGCGCCTCCGCGCGCACGGTCCGCTTCCGCCAGCCGAGGCGGCGCGCGTGCTGCGCGAGGTCGCGTGGGCGCTCGCGTACGCGCATGGCCGCGGCATCATCCATCGCGACGTCAAACCCGACAACATCCTGTTGGAGGCGAGCACAGGCCGCGCGCTCGTCACCGATTTCGGCATCGCGCATGCCGGCGGCAATCCCGATGCGACCGAGCCCGGAAAGATTCTGGGCACCGCGCATTTCATGAGCCCCGAGCAAGCGGCGGGCGAGCCACTCGACGGTCGGAGCGACATCTACTCGCTCGGTGTGGTCGGCTACCTCGCACTGAGCGGTCGCTTGCCCTTCGAGACGACGAGTTTGCCGACGCTGCTCGGTCGTCAAGCCACGGAAGCGGCGCCGAGCGTTCTGCGCGTTGCGCCTGGAATTTCTCCGTCACTCGCCGCGGCGATCGACAAATCGATCGCCCGCAATCCTGCCGATCGTTTCGCGGACGGCGAAGCGATGGCCGCGGCGTTCGCGCCGTTGCCCGACGCGAGGCCTGCATTGCCGCCAAGTCTGCGCGGTTGGCTCGCTGTGCGGAATCCGCTCATCGTTCCGTATGCGGGATGGTCGGGTGTTTTCTCCATTCTTACCGCCGGGAACATCTTCGGCTGGCTGACTCACAATCCCGGCAGCAGTGTGTGGGATGTGCTGACGCTCGCCGTGATCGCGACGTTGCCGATTCTTCCGATTGTGGGCTTCCAGCTCAATCAGGCGCGGCGACAATTCCGCGCCGGCCACACGCTCGCCGATCTGCGCGCCGCACTCGACGTCGCGCGCCGGGAGCGGGTCGAGACTGAGGCGCTCACGCGTGAGGAAGTCGAACCACCCAGCTACCGGATGCTGCGAATCGGCACGGTGGCCGCGGCCACGTGGCTCGGCGTTACCGGCACGCTCGTGCTTCAGGGAACTCTAAACGAGAAAGTGACGGGCATCATCTGGATCATCGCGCCAATCCTCGCGACGATGGCCTTCGGCGCGGTGAGCAATGCGCTCGGCGTTCAATTCATTCCGAACAAGCTTCGCGAGTGGTGGCAGACAGGACTTCAGGAACGTCTCTGGAAGAGTCGCGCGGGCGTGTGGCTCGCCAAGCGCCTCGGCGCGCCCGATCGATCGCGCGCCATTGGCGGCGGCGTTTTTCGTCCGACCGAGGCCGTCATTGGCGTCGCCGCGGCAGAGCTTTTTGCGGCACTGCCGAAGGCGTATCGCGAGCAGCTTGACGAATTGCCGGCAACCGTTGCGGCGCTCGAGGCCAAGGCCGCGGAAGCGCGCGCGGAGATCGATGTCGTCGCGGCACTCGCGCCGCTCGGTACTACCGACGCCGGCGTGCTCGAAGCGCGCCGTGCTGCGGCGTCGTCGCATCTCACGAAGAGTGTTGCCGCGCTGGAAGCAATCCGGCTCGATCTACTGCGCCTCCACGGCGGCGCGAGCGATCTTGCGCCGCTCACGACGCTGCTCGACGCGGCCAGCGTGCTCGGCGATGACGCGCGCCGGCTGGCGGAAGCGCAGGAAGAAATAGAGGCCGCGCTCGAGTCGAAAACACGCGATGTTTGACGCGCACGCCTGCCGCTGCAATACTTCCATGTAGCGCGCCTGACAGGGCGCCTCCCACCCGCGGCGAGGGAAGCATTCCCACCTGTCGTAGTCTGAAATGTGGTGCCGTGCACCTTCTTTCAGCCTGATTGCTCAGCGGGTACAGGCGTTCCGTGAAAGGAGGCGCTATGTCCGCTGCACGAGATCTTCCCGCACGCCCGTCGCTCGACTCGCTTCGCAAGCAAGCGAAGAAACTCGCCCGCGACGCCGTGCCTCCGCTCTCACTTCGCGATGCGCAGCTCGTCATCGCGCGTGAATACGGCTTCGCTGGCTGGTCGGATCTGTCGGCCGAAGTCCAAAGGCGGTTAGGCCGCACGCTCGACTGGGCGGCGTCGCAAGCCAAGGCGGCGATCCACGATCAGGATCATGACCGGCTGCAAGCCCTGTTGGTGGAATACCCAGCACTGGTTGCGTGGCGCGACGGCGATCAGACGCTGCTCGACTCCACTACGTCGTACGCGATGGACTGCTCCGACCCGGAGCGCGAGCGCCTGTACACGCGACCGGTCGCCGCCGAGCTGTTGATTGACGCCGGCGCGACCGTCCAGCGCGATACCTGGATGCACGTGATCAGAACGGGTGCGTCTGGAATGCTGCACCTGCTCGCGCGAAAGAACGCGCTGCCGCCGGCGCTGACTGTGCTCGCCGCGCTTGGCGACGATGCGGCAGTTCGCGCGCAGCTCGAAGCACGGCGCGGGCCCGGCGTCGAACAAGAATATGCTAATGAGCAATTTGATATTGACCGCGCGGTCCTGGTTGCGTCCCGGTTCAAGCACACCGACGTCGCGCTTCGGCTGCTCGACCACTCGATCGCGCTCGATCCCGACCTGGGCCGGCGTATTGATCGCTGGCAGGGCAGGGCGGCGTTCGTCGAGTTCCTGATTCAACATCCGGGCGCTCTCTGGCAGCAACCTGAGCTCACGCCGTGGCAGGCATTCGTGGCGTTGCAGCTCGCAGGCGCCCGCAATTGCAACGATCTCGCTGCGTTCAACCGCTGGCTCGACGACGAGCCGTGGGTGCTCCATCCCCCGTTCATGCATCTCCAAATCGCGCTGATGCTGCCGGCCTGCTACGAGAAAGGCCGCGAAGCATTCATCGTCGCGCTGCTGGGTCGCGGTCCCGCACTGCTTCACGCCGAGTCGCCGCCGCCGTCGTCGCTGGTTCAGCAAGCGTTGTCATATGGGAATGCTCATCTCGTTCCGATACTCGCGCGCGTCTGGCCGCTACCCAACGACCTGCCGCACGCCGCCGGCATGGGCGACGCGGCGGCGGTGGCCAGTTGGTTTGACGAAACTGGCAATCCGAGGCTTGGATCGCTGGCGCACCACTACCCGCATTGCGATCCGAAATTCCCGCGCGCCGATCTGCATTGGGGACCCCCAACCGTCCAGCAAGTTCTCGACATCGCACTCGCGTGGGCGGTTTTGAATCATCACTTCGAGATTGCCGCGTTTCTCCTGGAGCGCGGCGCCGACATCGACACCGATTGGGCGACGCACGAGCCGGCGAGCATTCTGCACGAAGCCGCCATTCAAGGAAACGAGCCGGCCGTGCGATTCCTGATCGACAACGGCGCCGACCTGACAAAAAAGGACTATCGCTATCAGTCGAACGCCGAAGGCTGGGTGCGATACGCTTCCCACGACGAACGAATGGCGGATTTGCTCGCCTCGGCGGCTGCTCGGATCAAATCACCTGTATCAATTCGTTCCAGTCCGGACCGCTGACGCTGGGGCGTCGATACTTGCTTCGGCGCATTCTGTTCCGCGCCTCCCACCGAAGCAGTTCCCCATCAGCGAAACGCACATGCAAGGAATGCACGGAACTCATTCGATTCCGTTAGTCTGGCTGTCGCTTGTCATCGCGGTCTGCGCTTCATATACCGCGCTGACACTCGCGGGCCGCGTGTCCGTGGCGCGCGGTCGTGCGCGATTGGCATGGCTGCTTGGCGGCAGTGTCGCGATGGGCAGCGGAATCTGGAGCATGCATTTCGTCGCCATGCTCGCGTTCCACTTGACCGTTCCAATCATGTACGACGTGCCGCTGGTGGGGCTGTCGTTCCTCGCCGCCGTCGGCGCGTCCGCCTTCGCTCTCTTCGTCGCCAGCCGATCGAACGTCGGCTTGGGCCGTTTGCTCGGCGGCGGCTGCTGCCTCGGCATCGCGGTCGTGACCATGCACTATACCGGCATGGCGGCCGTTCGCGTCATGGGTCGTCTCTCATACGATCCGATGCTGGTCGGCGCTTCGGTACTGATCGCCATCACGGCGGCAACCGTTGCACTCTGGTTGTTCCTGCGACTACGCAATGACGACACGCGCCGCGGACGTTCCTTGCGCGTTGGCGCGGCGGTGGTGATGGGTTTCGCCATCGCCGGCATGCACTACACGGCAATGGCCGCGGCGCATTTCACCGGCCCGATGGCCAGCGCTCCGGCCTCCGGCGAATGGGTAATCGGCACCACCGGCCTCGCCGTCCCGGTCGTGATGGGCGCGTTTCTCATCCTGACGCTGACGATTGCTGGATCGATCACTGACCATTGGGTGCGCGCCAAGCTCGCTGCCGCTGAAGCCCTTCGCGAAAGCGAAGAACGATATCGCTCTGTCGTCAGCGAGATCGAAGAAGTCATCTTCCGCACCGATGCGGCCGGTTGTTGGACATTTCTTAATCCTGCGTGGACCCACATCACTGGCTTCACCGTCGAGGAGTCCATCGGCACGGCGATGCAGGAGAGCGCGCATCCGGATTATCGCCCGGCCAGCGCGTCGGAGTTCGAGGGCATGGCACAGCGCTCGGCGGACTATTGCCGCTACGAGATTCTCTACGTCACCAAGAATGGCGACGCGCGCTGGGTCGAAGTGCATGCGCGCGCATCGCGCGACGCGCACGGTGCGCTCACCGGAACCGCGGGTGTCATTCGCGACGTGACCGAGCGCCGGCGCGCCGACGAACAACTTCGCGCCGCGCGCGAAACGGCCGAAGCCGCGAGCAACGCCAAGAGCAAGTTCCTGTCGCGCATGAGCCACGAGCTTCGGACGCCGCTCAACGCCATCCTTGGATTTGGGCAACTGATGGAGCTCGAGGCCTCGGCGCCGTCCGAGATCGAGAATGCCGATCAAATCCTCAAGGCCGGTCGTCACCTGCTCTCGTTGATCAACGAGGTGTTGGACATCACCGGCATCGAGGCTGGACACCTCCACATCTCCGCGGAGGAAGTCCGAGTCTCGGAGGTTGTCGACGAAGTCGTGTCGCTGATTACCCCGCTCACATCGATGCACGCGGTTCATCTCAACGTCGATCGCGCCGCGATCGGTATGAACTACGTTCGCGCCGACCGTCAGCGGTTGAAGCAGGTGCTGCTCAACCTCGTGGCGAATGCGGTGAAGTACAATCGTGCCGAAGGCTCAGTCTTCATCCGCTTCGAAGAGGCCGCCGAAGGACACGCGCGCGTCGTCGTCGAGGACAGCGGCATTGGCATCGCACCCTCGAAAATGTCGCGATTGTTCACGCCGTTCGACCGGCTCGGCGCCGAGACGATGGGTGTCGAGGGAACAGGCTTGGGCCTCGCGCTCTCCAAAGGCTTGGCCGAAGCGATGGGCGGAACACTCGGCGCGCGTTCGATGCCGAATGTTGGCAGCGCATTTTGGATCGAGCTTCCGTGCGCCGAGAGTCCGTTGTCGCGACTCACCGACGAGCACAAACTGCCGGTCGTTGCCGCGCCTGCCGATCCGGCGCGACGCCACACGGTTCTCTACGTCGAGGACAATCTGTCAAATCTGACCCTCGTTCAGAGAATCCTCGCGCCGCGCGGCGACATCTCGCTCATTCCCGCCATGCAGGGGGGGCTCGCGCTCGATCTCGCGCGGGTGCACAAGCCCGAGTTGATCCTGCTCGATCTCCATCTGCCGGACATTCACGGCGAAGAAGTGCTCCGTCAGCTCCGGCAGGCGCCGGACTGTCGCGACATTCCCGTGATCGTGCTCAGTGCCGACGCGACGCCGGGCCAGGTCGAACGGCTCATCGCCGCCGGTGCGCATGCGTACATCACGAAACCGCTCGACGTCCGGCCCTTCGTCGATACTCTCGATCGCGTGTTGAACGCTCGGCGGGCAGCATGATCATCGACAACGACACGACGTCGCGGGCGCGAATCCTCATCGTCGACGACGAACCGGCAAACGTTCGCCTGCTCGAGCGACTGTTGCTATCTGGTGGATACTCCGAGGTGCACGGCACCACGGATCCACGTGCCGCGCTCGCGCTGTTCGACGAAGTGCGCCCCGACATCGTGATGCTCGACTTGCACATGCCGCACGTCGACGGATTCGCGCTGCTCGCCGCGCTGCGCGATCGCACCAAGGCCGACGACTATCTGCCTGTGCTCGTGCTCACCGCCGACACGACGCGCGAAACGCGCGAACGCGCGCTCGTGAGTGGTGCCAAGGACTTTCTCGCCAAGCCGCTCGATCGTGCCGAAGTGTTGTTGCGCACACAGAATCTCCTCGAGACGCGCTTCCTCCATCTGGCGCTGAAGGACGAGAACAAGGCGCTGGAAGCGAAACTGTTCCATCAGGCGTTTCACGATTCGCTCACCGGCCTCGCCAATCGCGCGCTCTTCCGCGATCGCGTGGAGCATGCGCTTCGTCGCACGACACGAGGCGAACGGATCACGGTTCTATTGCTCGACCTCGACGATTTCAAGGCGGTCAATGACAGCCTCGGACATAGCGAGGGTGATCGGCTTCTGCAGCACGTCGCCGAGCGATTGAAGATCGCGACGCGCGACACGGACACCGTGGCGCGCATTGGCGGCGACGAGTTCGCCATTCTGCTCGAGAGCATCGAGAGTAGGCGCGATGCGATGCGCGTCGTCGACCGAGTCATCTCGGCGTTGAAGACCCCGCTCAATCTGGGCGGACGCGACATCGCGTTGCCGGCGAGCATCGGCATCGCGCACGCCTACGGCGCCGAACGCGTCGACGAATTGCTCCGCAATGCGGACGTCGCGATGTACAAGGCGAAGGACGACGGCAAGGGCCGCTTCGCCGTGTTCGAGCCTGGGATGCACAGAGCGTTGGTTGCGCGGCTCGAGCTCGAAGCGGCGTTGCGTCACGCGATTGAGCGCGACGAATTGCGCGTCGTCTACCAGCCGATCGTCGAGCTTGCGACTGGCAGAGTGACAGGCGTCGAAGCGCTCGCGCGCTGGCACCGGCCCGGTCACCCAACGCCGTCGGCTGCCGATTTCATTCCGATCGCCGAGGCGACGGGGCTCATCGTGCCGATCGGTCGGTGGGTGTTGACTGAAGCATGTCGGCAGGGCCGCAAGTGGCAGCTCGCATCGCCGACCGGCGACGCGCCGACCATGAGCGTGAACGTGTCGGGTCGTCAGTTGCAGGATCCGGATTTCATTCAGGATGTCGTGGCTGTTCTCCGGGACACCGGGTTCCAGGCCAACCGCTTGGTTCTCGAAATCACCGAGAGCGTGTTGATGAGCAACAGCACGCAGGCGCAGTCGCGCCTCGCGGAGCTCAAGGCGTTGGGCGTGCGTGTCGCGATCGACGATTTCGGCACCGGCTATTCGAGTCTCGCCTATCTGCAGCGCTTCCAGGTCGACATCCTGAAGATCGATCGGTCGTTCATCAGTCAGATGGCGAAGAGCGCCGGCGATGCGGCGCTGGCGAACTCGATCGTCAGTCTCGCGGCGATGCTGAAGTTGCAAGCGGTGGCTGAGGGGATCGAGGATTCTGAGCAACACGCGCAGTTGGTGTCGCTCGGCTGCGCGTATGGGCAGGGGTATCTCTTCGCGAAGCCGGTTGCGGCGGAGGCGGTCGAGTTGTTGTTCGGCCGCGCGACGATGTACTCCGCTGGCGCACAGCCGTCCGTCGCGCTCGCGAGCTGAGGGGCGCCATCGCTCCTCTTGACAGCTAGAGGACTCAGTCACATCTTCTCTCCTGTAGACAGCCACAGGAGAAGTCGCAATGTCGCCGCGCTCCCAAGCCGACGTCCTTCGAGGATCGCTCGATCTACTCGTGCTCAAGACACTCTCCCTCGAGCCCACGCATGGGTGGGGGATCGGCATGCGCATTCAGCAAATGTCGAAGGGCGCGCTCGACGTGAATCAGGGATCGCTGTATCCCGCGTTGCAACGGCTCGAGACGAATGGCCTGATCACGAGTGAGTGGGGAACGACTGACAACGGTCGCCGCGCACGCTACTACCGCCTGACCGCCGCCGGCCGGCGAGAGCTCGGCCAAGAGCTCGAGAGCTGGCGACAGTTCGCCGCCGGCCTCGAAGCCGTGCTGCGCGCGACATGATCGGCTCGCAGCGGAGTGGCCCATGCGAGTAATCCATGCGGCACGCGCGCGCCTCGCGTTGCTGTTCGGCCGTCGTGCCGACGATCGAATGGACGCCGAGATTGCATTCCATATCGAGATGGAGACCGCGCGCCTCGTCCGCGAGGAAGGGCTCGGCGTTCACGAGGCCGCGCGCCGCGCTCGCGTCGCCTTTGGCGGCGTGCAACAACACAAGGAGACGCTGCGCGACGGACGAGGACTCTCGTGGCTCGGCGGCCTCTCTCTCGACTTCAAGCTCGGCGCCAGGATGCTCGTCAAATATCCTGGGCTCACGATCGTCGCTGTTCTCGGAATGTCGGTCGCCGTCGCGATCGGCGCCGTGTCATTCAGCGCGATCTACTCCGTGCTCGACGCCAAGCTTCCGTTCGATGCCGCCGACCGCATCGTCGCGCTCAAGAGTCAAGACGTGAACACGGGCGAGTCCGATCGCACGCAGCTGTACGATTTCGAGACGTGGCGCGAGGCGCTTCCGGCGGTGCAGGAGTTGAGCGCATATCGAACGGTCGACCGGAATCTCATTACGCGCGACCGGCGCTACGAGTCCGTGATCGTCGTCGAGATGACCGCGTCCGGCTTTCGCGTGCCGCGGGTTCCCCCGCTCATGGGCCGTTACTTCGATGCGAGCGACGAAGCGCGCGGCGCGCCGCCGGTCGTCGTCATCGGCTATGACGTGTGGCAAACCCGATTCACCGGTAGTGCGAACGTCATCGGTCAAACGGTGTGGCTCGATGCGTCCGCGTACACGATCATTGGCGTGATGCCGCAGGGCTTCGCGTTCCCGATCAACAATCGCGTATGGACGCCGCTGCAGCTTCGAGCGTCGACATTCACGCACGACAACGCGCCGCTCGTGAAAGTATTCGGTCGCCTTGCTCCGGGCGCCACGCTGAGCGACGCGCAGCGACAGCTCAGCACGATCAGCCAGCGGCTGACCGCTGACTATCCAACCACGCATCAGCACCTTCGGCCGCGCGTCGTGCCGTACACGCAGTTGCTGCTCGATTCCCCCGATCTCGTCTGGTTGTTTCATCTCGCGCAACTTCTCATCAGCATGTTGCTCGTGGTGATCGGGACCAACGTCGCGGTGCTCGTGTACGCGCGGACAGCCAGTCGCGCCGGCGAGATTGCCGTTCGCATCGCGCTTGGTGCGAGCCGGAACCGGGTCGTCGCGCAACTCTTTGTCGAGGCATTGGTGCTCTCGACGCTTGCTGCTGCTGCGGGACTCGCCATCGCGCACGTCTCACTTCAGCAACTGAGCGCGCTGCTGTCGCCCGTGGCTGAACAGGTTCCGTTCTGGCTGCACTTCGGCATCACACCGGGAGTTGTCGTCTACGTTGCCGGGCTCGCAGTGCTTGGCGCCGCGGTGATCGGCGTCGTTCCCGCGCTCAAGGCGACGCGTTCGCGCGTGCACGCGAACTTGCAACTGCTGGGATCGGCCGGAGCGGCGGTTCGCATCGGTCGGTCGTGGACGGTGATGGTCGTCGCGCAAGTCGCGGTCGCGGTGGTCGGCATTCCGATTGGCACGGTTGCCCTGCGCGGAATTCGTGTGACGGTCGAACCGCGCTTTGCCGCGAGCCAATTCATTGTCGCGCGCCTCTTCATGGACGACGTCGGGCAGCAGCCCGGCGATAGCACGGCGGCCGCGCGATTTGTGAATCTGCGCAGCGAGCTCGCGCGACGACTTGCAGCAGAGCCAGGTGTGACGCGCGTCGTCTTCTCATCGGGGATTCCGGGCGCCGAGTCCGATGCGCGTTACGAGGTCGAGGGCAGTACGATCGACGGCAAGCGTGAAGCGCCGACGAATCGCGGCTTTCGCACCAATGCCGTCGAACCCGCGTTCTTCGACGCCTTCGACATTCCGATCCTCATGGGGCGAGGATTTACCGCGGGCGACGCGTCGTCGTCGTCGACGCCGGTGATCGTGAACCAGTCTTTCGCCGACAGCTACTTGGCGGGCACCAATCCGCTCGGCAGACGCGTCCGCGCGTTCAAGAGTGGGCAAGGCGACGGCACGCAGTGGTTTCCCTGGCAAACGATTGTCGGCGTCGTGCCCGATTTTCCGGCGCTGAGCGATACGAGCGTTGCTGTCGCGCCGCGGCTGTACTGGCCGTTGCAGCCGAACGACGCTCATGCCGTGGCAATCAACGTGCGGGTCGCGGGCAAATCGCTGGGCGGTATGGTGGGACGCTTGCGCGAGCTGACGTTGGCGGTGAGCCCGTCGTTGCGGCTCGCGCGATTGCAAACATTCATCGACAACATGAACGACGCGATGGCGCCGACACAGCTCGGCCTCACCGCTGTCCTGCTCGTCGTGCTGAGTGTGCTGTTCCTGTCCACGGCCGGCATGTACGCGCTGATGTCACTCATGGTGACGCGCCGGCGCCGCGAGATCGGGATCCGTGCCGCGCTCGGCGCAGGGGCGAGACAGGTCATCATGAGCGTTCTCGCACGAGCCGCGGCGCAGATCGGTATTGGTGTCGGCGTCGGTGTGTTCGTGCTCTTTCTCATCGTGGCCGGGCCGCATGGCGGGAAGGTGTCGCTGCCGGAGTTTTATGACCTGCTTGCAGTCGTTGGGCTGATCGTCGTGGTGGGATTGTTCGCGGCGGTCGGTCCAGCGTGGCGCGCGATGCAGATTCAGCCGACGGAGGCGCTGAAGGCGGAATAGCTTCCGCGACGGACGAGGAGACTGAGCGTCAGCACTTGCGCCCGCTTTCGGTGTAAACTCCACCATGCTCTGGATCCTCGCGTACCTCGGTGGCGTGCTCACGATCGTGAGCCCCTGCATCCTTCCGGTGCTTCCCTTCGTGTTTGCGCGGGCCGAGCGACCGTTCGTTCGCGGCGGTCTTCCGATGCTCGCGGGGATGGCGCTCACGTTTGCCGCCGTGGCCACGCTCGCGGCGGTGAGCGGAGGGTGGGCGGTGCGCGCGAATCAATACGGTCGCGTGGTCGCGCTCGTGCTGCTCACGCTATTCGCGCTGACGTTGCTCTCCGAGTCGCTGGCCACGCGAATCATGCGGCCGTTCGTCGCGCTTGGCGGACGTCTCACGGCGCTCAGCACCTCGCCTGAACACCGCGACGGAATTTGGTCGTCGGTACTACTCGGCGTCGCGACCGGGTTGCTCTGGGCGCCGTGTGCCGGGCCGATCCTGGCGCTGGTGCTCACGGGCGCGGCGATTGGCGGAGCGAATGCGAGCACGTCGCTGCTGTTGCTGGCGTATGCGGCGGGTGCGGCAACCTCGCTCGCTCTCGCGCTGGCCGTTGGCGGCCGCGTGTTCGCGACGATGAAGCGATCGTTGGGCGCGAGTGAATGGATCCGCCGCGGTCTCGGAGGCGCGGTGTTGGTCGGCGTGGTCGCGATCGCGTCGGGATTCGATACCGGCGTGCTGGCGCGCGCATCACTCGCCAATACCTCGCGACTCGAGCAGGCGGCGATCGACAAAATTCGACCGGGGCCGGCGCCAGCGTCGTACCGCGTG
Organism: Gemmatimonadaceae bacterium; assembly: GCA_036499625.1. GTDB lineage: Bacteria > Gemmatimonadota > Gemmatimonadetes > Gemmatimonadales > Gemmatimonadaceae > JAQBQB01. The sequence continues at coordinate 99,836 of DASYDJ010000024.1, read as the reverse complement.
CTTGGCAGCGACCTGGGTGTCGAAGGAGCGTTTCCCGGATTCCCCGGCGGCGGTCCGTGGTTCAACTCACCGCCGTTGACGGCTGTCGAACTGCGCGGAAAAGTTGTGCTTGTCGATTTCTGGACGTACTCCTGTATCAACTGTCTGCGTTCGCTGCCGTACGTTCGCGCGTGGGACGCCAAGTATCGCGATCACGGACTCGTGGTCGTTGGCGTTCACGCGCCGGAGTTTGCGTTCGAGCGGGATTCGGCTAACGTCCGTCGCGCGATCGCCGACCTGCATGTCGACTATCCCGTCGTGCTCGACAATCAGCTCTCGATCTGGCGGGCGTTCAACAATCAGTTCTGGCCCGCGCACTTCTTCATCGACGCGCAGGGGCGCATCCGCGCGCATCATTTCGGCGAGGGACAGTACGACGAGTCCGAGCGGATCATTCAGCAACTTCTCGCGGAGTCAGGACGCAGCGACGTCCCGACGGGCTTGGTCGATCCGAATGCCAGCGGCGCCGAAGCACGAGCGGATCTCGGCGAAATGCAATCGCCGGAAACGTACGTCGGCTATGCTCGGGCCGAGCACTTCGTGGGCGGCAACGTCACGCGTGACGCGCCGGCGACGTACTCGACGCCCAATGCACTCTCGAAAAATGAGTGGGGCCTGGATGGACGCTGGACGGTCCACGCGGAACTAGCGACGCTCGACGCCGCGCCAGGTCGCATCACGTTCCGATTTCACGCGCGCGATCTCCATCTCGTCTTGGGACCGTCGGCGGACGGCAAACCGATTCGATTCCGCGTCACGATCGACGGCGCAGCGCCCGGTGATTCGCACGGCGCGGACGTCGACGCGAGCGGCAACGGGACGGTCACGGCACAGCGGCTCTATCAGCTCGTTCGGCAGAGCGGCACCATCGGCGATCACACTTTCGTGATCGAGTTCCTCGATCCGGGCGTGGCGGCGTATTCGTTCACGTTTGGTTGAACGCGAGGCGACAGGCTGGTCGCCTTAAGGTGTGTTCTTCTTGTGATCGAAGCCTTCTCGCAGCCACCGATGTCGATGGCGTATTCGGCCCGTCCGTTGCCGACGTCCATGTCGCCCGCCCCGATTTGACCCGGCACCGCGCACAGCGCGAGCTGACGAAACGGAAATGCGGGCGGGTATTCAGCTATCGGCGATGTGAAGGAGTCGTCCACCGGGACGGAGCCCATCGCGTGAGCGGCCAATGCGATCCACCCTGCTTGTGTTTTTCCCTCAGTTTCGTAAGATAGGCGACTCACCTTATTGGCCCCCGAATGCCGGTGGCCGATGACGCTCCTGAACAACGGAGAATCACACTGATGCCGACCGCAAAACCCGCGTCTGCGAAGCAGACGCTGTGGATTTTGATCTTCATCGCACTCTTTGCGGTGACCCTCTGGGTCCCGCTCTACAACCGCGTCGAACCCACGCTGTTCGGCATACCATTCTTCTACTGGTTCCAGTTCGTCTGGATCATCGTGGCGGCGATCGTCACGGGAGTGGCCTACCTATGCAAGGCGTGAACGGCCTCCAGGGGGCACTGTGAACTGGCCCGCACTGACGGTATTCATCATCCTCTTTGCCGGCGTCACGATCATCGGTTTCATGGCCGCGAACTGGAACTCTGCGGGCCTGGACCGACTGGAAGAGTGGGGGCTCGCCGGCCGTCGATTTGGTACACTCGTCACCTGGTTCCTGCTCGGCGGCGATCTCTACACCGCATACACGTTCGTCGCCGTGCCAGCGCTCGTGTTCGGCGCGGGCGCGATCGGCTTCTTCGCGATGCCGTACACGCTCATCGTGTACCCGTTCGTGTTCTTGGTCTTCCCGCGACTGTGGTCGGTGTCGCGCCGTCATGGCTACGTGACCGGATCTGACTTCGTACGCGGCCGCTATGACAGCGGTTTGCTCGCGCTGTTGATCGCGATCACCGGCATCATGGCCACGATTCCGTACATCGCGCTGCAACTGGTGGGCATCCAGGTTTCGATCGGCGCCATGGGCTTCTCCGGCGGCGGACTCCTCGGCACGTTGCCGCTTGTCGTCGCGTTCGCGGTCCTCGCGGCGTACGACTATAGCTCCGGCCTGCGCGCACCGGCGATGATCGCGTTCGCCAAGGACATCCTGATTTACATCGTCATCATCGTGGCGATAATCGTGATTCCGCGACAATTGGGTGGTTTCGCCAAGATCTTCGCGGCTGTTCCGTCCAACAAGCTGCTGCTCACGCCGACGTGGCAGGGGAAGACTGCTCAATACAGCGCGTACGCCACTCTGGCCCTCGGCTCCGCACTCGCCCTCTTCCTGTATCCGCACAGCATCACGGGCTTGCTGAGCGCGAGTGGACGGAAGGTCATCAAGCGCAACATGGCGTTGCTGCCGATCTATTCGCTCGTCTTGGCGCTCATCGCGTTCCTTGGCTACATGGCGTTGGCGGCAGGCGTCCAACAGGATCCGGCATACGTCCCGTACTTCAAGGAGTATGGCACCAACTTCGCCGTGCCCGCGTTGATCCTGCGCTCGTTTCCAGCCTGGTTCGCGGGTGTGAGCTTCGCCGCGATTGCCATCGGCGCATTGGTGCCGGCGGCCATCATGTCGATCGCGTCGGCCAATTTGTTCACGCGCAACATCTACAAGGAATACTTGAAGCCCAACGCGACGCCAAAGCAAGAAGCGTCGACGGCGAAGCTGGTGTCGCTGCTCGTGAAGGTCGGCGCGCTGGGGTTCATCCTCTACCTGCCGCTGCAGTACGCCATTCAACTCCAATTGTTGGGCGGCGTGTGGATCATCCAAACGCTGCCTGCACTCGTCGTCGGCTTATATACGCGCTGGCTGCACCGCTATGCGCTGGCGATCGGCTGGCTCGTCGGAATGGTGACTGGCACCTGGATGGTCGCCGTCGCCGGATTCAAGCCGACCTACGGGCTGCAGTTGGGATCGATCACGGTAATGGGCTACGCGGCGCTGTATTCGCTCATCGCCAATTTCGTCGTCGCCATCGTGTTGACCGTGGTGTTCAACATGCTGAAGGTTTCTGGCGGCGCGGATTCCACCATTCCCGAAGACTACGTGCACGAAGGGAATGAGCTCGAGGTAATTCCGGGAGCGCACGCGCATTGAGTCGGGCGGCTCGAGTAGTGAGCAACTGCCGCTCGGGCTGGCCGTAACGAATTGATAAAACGAATTGAACGAATGAAACGAAAGCAACGGAGCCGCGATGAGCGGCTCCGTTGTCGTATTCGGCGGGATCGCCGAACGAAATTGCGCCAGCCTGTCGCCCGTACCCCTTGCGGAGAGGCATCATTTGATGCATGGTCAATGCATCACCTTCACGGTCCGGTCTTCGTGCGCACCACCATCAACATCGATGAGACCTTGCTCGACAAAGCAGGCCGTCTCTCGGGCATCGAGGAGCGCACCGCGCTGATTCACGAAGGCCTCCGCGCCCTCATCGCCCGCGAGAGTGCGCGCCGGCTCGCGCGGCTCGGCGGTTCTGATCGGCACGTCACAGCGGTTCCGCGCCGGCGCGTCGCCGAGCCGTGATCCTCGTCGACACGTCGGTGTGGATCGATCACCTCCGCACCCGAGACGACGAGCTGGCTCGCGCGCTCGATGACGGTGAGGTTCTCGTCCACTCGTTCGTCATCGGCGAGCTTGCATGCGGCAACTTGCGGAACCGCGCCGACGTTCTGGGCCTACTGCGCGAACTGCCGCCGGTGCGCGAAGCGACGCACGACGAGGTGATGGTGTTCGTCGAGCGGCGCAAGCTGATGAGTCGGGGGATTGGTTACGTCGACGCGCACCTGCTCGCGGCCGCGATGCTCACGCCGTGGACGCGGCTTTGGACGCATGACAAGCGGCTGGCACGGCTCGCGGCGGAGTTCGCGTAATACGACGTGGCAATACTCCGCCTCACACCGCCGAGAACCGGCGGCCAAAAGACGCGGAAGATATATTGCTTCAAATGCGTCCGCCTCCCGCTCTCGACGACACCTCCGCTGATGCTCATGCCGTCATGCGACAGCTGTATGCGTCGATGACTCCGGCGGAGAAGCTAGAGCGGATGAGCGAGCTCACGTTGGCGGCGAACCGCCTCGCGCTCGCTGGGTTGCAGATGCGTCATCCAGACGAGTCGCGGGAGCAACTTCTTCTGCGGCTTGCGCGGATGCGGCTTGGCGACGAGCTGGTCGACCGTGTGTACGGCGAACATCGTGGCGCCTGATTCACTTCCGGAGCCCATTGCCGTTGCACGCCTGGTGGCGGGTCATCTCGATCGGATCGGCGTCTCTTATGTGATCGGGGGTTCGTTCGCCAGCTCGGTTCACGGCGAGCCGCGGTCGACGAACGACATCGACATGGTTGCCGATCTGAACCTCGCGGATGTCGACGCGTTCATCAATGGCGTGAGCGCCGCGTTCTACGTGTCGCGTGATGCCGTCGTGGACGCAGCACAAGCGGGCGGTGCGTTTAACGTCATCCACATGTCGACGGCGATAAAGGTCGACATCTTTGTCGCCGGTTCAGATGCGTTCGATCGAGAACGGCTTCGTCGACGAATCGACGTTGGATTTTCCGCAGGGTCGGACGCCGTCAGTCTTTTCGTCGATACGGCTGAGGATACGATTCTGCGCAAGCTCGAATGGTATTGGCGCGGCGGTGAATCGTCCGAACGCCAATGGCGCGACGTGACGGGCATCGTCGACGCGCAATCGTCGCGGCTCGATCGAACGTACCTGCGCATGTGGGCGGCGAAGCTCGGCGTCGTCGATTTGTTGGAACGCGCCTTGGCGGCTCCGAGCCGTTGATCGATCCGCGACGCAATGCGGCTCGTGCCAACACTGCCGCTATTCGCTGTCGCCGCACCGCATCGGTATATTCGCTTCGATCCTAGCTGCGACAGCGGTGAGGGTCAGTATCGTCGTTGCCGGGTGCAAGTCCCTTCATCGCGGGCGTTTTCAGCGCCGCCTTCCTTCTGTCGGCCGCGACCCGCCCACCGCGTTCCCGAGTGTCAGCACATGACGGCCGATTCTCGCGTGGAACACCTGCAGGCAATCCTCGGCGGGGCCTATTCGATCGAGCGCGAGCTCGGCGGCGGCGGCATGTCGCGCGTATTCCTCGCCCGCGAGACATCGCTCGGCCGGCCGGTGGTGCTCAAGATGCTCTCGACGGAGCTGGCGGCGACCGTGAGCGCTGAACGGTTCGCGCGCGAGGTGAAGCTCGCGGCCCGCTTGCAGCAGGCGAATATCGTTCCGCTGCTCAGCACCGGCGACGCGGGCGGGATTCCGTGGTATTCCATGCCGTACGTTCGCGGAGAATCGCTTCGTGCGCGGCTCGCCTCGAACCACCCCGTATCCGTGATCGAAGCCACGAACGTGCTGCGCGACGTCGCGCGCGCACTCGCGTTCGCGCACGGCGAAGGCGTGGTCCACCGCGACATCAAGCCGGAGAATATTCTCCTGTCGGGCGGCGCCGCGGTCGTGACGGATTTCGGCATCGCGAAAGCCGTGAGCCTGTCGCGAACCGACGACGGGTCTGCCGCGATCACCATGACGCAGGCTGGCGCGTCCATCGGAACGCCGGCTTACATGGCGCCCGAGCAGGCGGCGGGCGATCCCACGACGGATCATCGCGCGGACATCTATGCGTGGGGTGTCGTCGCGTGGGAAATGATTGCGGGACGACATCCATTCGCGTCGCGGACCACAGCGCCGGCGATGATCGCGGCGCACATGACCGAGACGCCGGCAGCGCTGGTGACGGCGCCCCCTGGGCTGGCGTCGCTCGTCGCGCGCTGCCTGGAGAAAGATCCGCTGCGGCGGCCGCAGTCCGCGGGCGAGCTGCTCGCGGCGCTTGATCAGATTGGGACGCCGGCAGGCGAACGCCAGGTCGGTGAGAGACGCGCTAGATCGCGGAAGCTTGCGATCGCACTGAGCGGCGCGGCGATCGTCGCGCTGGGCACGTTCGCCGCGTGGCGTTACGTACAGCGATCGTCGAGCGGCACCGGCGTGAGCGATAAGTCGCTCGCCGTGCTGCCATTCGAGTCCGTCGGAGGTGATACGGCGAATACCTACTTTGCCGAGGGCATCGCCGACGAGCTGACGACGACGCTCGCGAAGGTCGCTGGCCTTCGCCTCGCCGCCACGAGCTCCTCGTTTTCATATCGCGGCACGGCCGCTGATGTGCGCGAGGTGGGCAGGGCGCTTCACGTTTCGACAGTGCTCCAGGGACGTGTGCGTCGCGAAGGTTCTCGCATGCGCATCTCGGCTCAACTCTCCGGTACGTCCGACGGGACGATCCTTTGGAGCAACAGCTACGAGCGCGAAGTACGGGACGTGTTCGCAGTTCAGGACGACATCACGCGCGAAATCGTCGGCGCCCTCCGCGTGACGCTGGCCGCCACCGGCGTGCCGAACCAATCGTCTGCGCGCCAGGACACGACGAATGTCGAGACGTACGATCTATATCTTCGGGGCCTGGCGCTGCTCTCGCAGCGCCGCGAGGGCATTCCTCGTTCGATCGCGTATTTCCGCGACGCGCTTCGTCACGACTCCACGTTTGCCCGTGCGTGGGCTCGGCTTGGCGAGGCCTACTGCGTTCTGCCGCTCTTTTCGCCAGCGAGTATCGATTCCGCGCTCGTCATGGGGCGGGCGGCCGTCGCGAACGCCCAGCGACTGGACGCGTCAAACGCGGACGCGTGGGCTGCGGCAGGTTTCTGCGACGTCCTCGCCTTGCAGGATGACCGGTCCCGCGCGGCATTCGAGCGCGCGCTCAGCCTGGATCCGACCAACGAGGTCGCAAATCGCGCGTACTGGGTTCCGCTCGCGGCGCTCGGTCGCCTGGAGGATGCGGTGGCGCAGGTGCGCCGCACGATGCGCGTCGATCCGCTGTCGTCCACCACGACCTGGATTGCCGCCAACGTTTTATACATGTCGAATCACCGCGACGAGGCGCTTACCACGGCGCGCCGCGCATTTGAGCTCGACTCGAGTGCCGCGAGCCCGGCCAGACAGATGTACGCGCTCCTGCTGTACGCGTCTGGCCGGTCCGACAGTGCGAGAGTCCTCCTGCGCGGCGGGACGACGGCCGTTCCGCAGGCCGCGCCATGGGTCGGCTATTTGATCGGGGCTACCGGAGACCGCGTGGCAAGCAATAGCTATATTCGCCGCTTCGAGCTCGAACGCGGGAAGAACGCATTCGCGAACGTGACACAGGCGTGGACGTATCTTGGCGCGGGCGACACGACGCGGGCGCTCGATGCACTCGAACGTGCCGTGCGCGCTCGAGAGCCGCTCTCGTTTTCCGTGCCGTTTGCAATGCCCATGTACGACCCGATTCGGGCGAGCGCTCGATTTGCGAGTATCATCAAGCGGTATGGCCTCGATCCGGCCACGTTCCACGCTGGCCCACACGTCGCCAAGTGAGCGTCGCGCGATCGCCCGGTGAATGTGGCGTTGCCAATGACCCCGGCGGGTCTCGAACCCGCGACCTACGGATTAAAAGTCCGTTGCTCTACCAGCTGAGCTACAGGGTCGTGCCGTATCAAACTTCGCCTGCCGGAACTACTTAGACAACTCGTTGCACGATTGTGGTGTGCTGCTTATGCGCGGTTCGCGCCGCAAGAACCTCAGCGCGAGCCCAACGTCCGCTCATCTCTCACGTCAGCCGTTTCAGCCCGTCGCCTCATCCATTCCCAATGGACCAACGGGCAATACTCGGCTCGCGCCTCTCGCCAGCATCTTCTGAGCAGATGCTTTCCAGACGAGGTGCCCCATGCAAGCGCTGCGTGAAATGCCGATGCCAATCAGTTGGCCGCTGCCAGTCTCCGAGCTCAAACCGGCGCTCGACCTCACAGTCGCCGCGCTCCACGCCGATATGGGTGTCGTGTTGTTGCGCGACGCGCGGCCCGACACATCCGGCTCGCTCGTTCCCGTCATCTCGGTCGGACTGACCGACGCGCAATGCGCCGAGGTTGGCACGTCGCGCTTGGGGGCGAATCCATTTCTCACCGCGATCGCCGATCGTCGTCGCATCGTGTTCCGCGACGCATGGAGTAGCAACGACGGCGTCGCCGTCCTCGCGCGCCAAATCGGCTTCCGCGGACTCGAGATCCTGCCGTTGTGCTCTGTGGTTGCCGGGCAGGGAGACGGAATGGGCGCGTTCGTCGTCATGTATCGCAAGCGCCGCGGAACGAACACGCGCTCCGTGCATCTCGTGGAATGCTGCGCGCAAATCGTCGTCTCGGCGATTTTCCATGCGCGGTTGCACGTTGCGGCAGAGCAAGCGACGCGCGACGCCGAAGCCAATGCGCGCGCCCGTGCCGATCTCGTGGCGCGCATGAGCCACGAGCTGCGCACGCCGCTGCAATCCATCGTCGGTTACATCGATTTGCTCCGTCTCGATGGCGCCGAGCCGCTGACGCCAACGCAGGCGCTGCTACTCGGTCGCGTCCGTACGAGCGAACAGGTGCTCGCGAGTGTGATCAACGATTTGATCGTGTTCTCGCAATTGGAAGCGGGCCACGTGACGTACAAACTCGAGTCGGTGCCGGCGCACGAGGCCATGATGCTCGCGCAAACGGTGGTCGCACCACTCGCCACGGAACGCGGAGTGGGTCTGGCGATCATTGCCTGTCCAACGGATACGCTCGCCGTCGCCGACCGCGAGAAGTTGACGCAGGTGTTGGTCAATCTCGCGGCGAATGGAGTGAAATTCACACGACCAGGCGGCACCGTGGAGTTACGCTGCGTAGCCGATCGCGACGCGGTGCGTTTTCTCGTGAGCGACACGGGCGACGGCATTCCGCCCGAACGCCTCGCGGACATCTTCGAACCGTATGTTCGCCTCGACACGCCGCGTGCGGGCCGGGTAGACGGCTCGGGACTCGGCTTGGCGATCAGCCGCGAATTCGCGGGCGCCATGGGTGGCGAGCTGAGCGTGCGAAGCGTCGTAGGGCAGGGCTCGGTGTTCACGCTCGCCCTTCGACGGGCGAGCGTTGACGCGCCGGCCGACGCGGCGCGCGCTCGCCGGATTACCCCGGTGGCGGAGCAGCATCGAGCCGCGAGTTGAGCATATTCTGATCGCCGCCCTCGGCCCCGATGCGCCCGGCCTCCTTGAGCAGGTCGAAGATCCGCACGAGATCGGCTACGGAGCCCGCTCCCATCTTCGTCATCACTCGTGCGCGGTGGACCTTCACAGTTTTCTCAACTGTCCCCAGCTTTGCCGCGATCTGCTTGTTGAGCCGCCCAGTTACCACCCACCGACATACTTCGCGCTCGCGCCTGGTGAGCGCATCCCAGCGCGCCGCGAGCTCGTCGACCGCCGCGCGCTTGCTTCGCTCCTGCCGCGCCGCGCGAACGCCGCGCTCCAGGGCACTAAGCAGGGTCTGCTCGTCGCACGGTTTCTCCAGGAAGTCGATCGCGCCATCGCGAACGGCACGCACGCTGGTTGCCACGTCTCCATGCCCGGAGAGAAAGACGATCGGCACGCGGTAGCCGAGTTGTCGCATCGTAGCCTGCAATGAGGCACCGTCGATTCCCGGCATGCGCAGATCGAGGAGCAACACCTCGGGCAGCGCGGTATCGAGTGCGCGGAGAAACGCGCGCGCCGACGAGTATGACCGCACATAGTGACCGCACACCTCGAGCATACGCGACACGGCCTGGAGCACCACTGCATCGTCATCGACGACCGCAATGGACCACGGTGGCTTGGTGTCCTCGGAATTCATCTGTGTCGTCATTCCGATTGCCCGTCATACCGTCGGCAGCACTACCCGGAATGCAGCTCCGCCTTCCGCGGGAGGATCGGCGAACACGTGACCACCATGAGCATGCACGATCGCCCGAACGATGGCGAGTCCCAAACCCGTGCCCTTGCGCTTCGTCGTCACGAACGGTTCGAATAACTGATCACGTATTTCAGGCGCAATGCCAAGACCAGAGTCGCGCACGCAGATCTCGACTGCATCGTCTGCGCCGCGATGCGTCGTGACGACGATGCTCCGTCGCGGCGCCGGCTGGTTCTCGATCGAGTCCAATGCGTTGAGCAGCAAGTTGAGCAACACCTGCTGGAGCTGCACGCGGTTCCCGTGCACGTCGGGTAGTGTGGGATCCAGAGCGAGTCGCAGCGTCGACTGGCGAATAATGAGATCGCTGCGCAGAAACCGCGCGACATCGGCGATGACTTCGTTTGGCGACACGCGCTCGAACACCGTCTCGTCCGGCCGCACCAGCGCACGAGCGCGACGCACGACATCCGCCGCTCGACGCGTGGACTCGAGGAGCTCATCGATGATCGTGGTGATCGCAGCGTTGTCGTTGCACGTCGCGCGATCGGCGGCGAGACGCCGTGCCGTGAACGCCGAGGCCATGATTGCCGCCAATGGCTGATTGAGCTCGTGCGCAATCGAGGTCGCGAGCTCGCCGAGTGTCGCGAGCCGCTGCAAGTGGGTGAGCGTGTCGCGGTGACGCAGCGCCTCCCATTCGGCGTGTTTGTTTTCGGTTACGTCGTGATGCAGCACGACGGCGCCCCGCAGAGGCCCCGTGAGCGCAAACGCATGCATCCGGAACCAGCGCGGCGTGCCTTGCTCCAGACGGTCGTCGGGATAGTCGAGCACGAAATGCTCATCCTGGCCGGACAGCACCGCGGCAACTCCGACCGCCGCCTGTGCCGCCGGCGCACTCTCGGCCGCGGCGCTATGTGCGACATCGCAGTAGTTCACGCCGACGTACCCCTGAGGTGATCCGCCGCCCGCGTGCGCGACGGCGAGCCACGCAGGATTCGTCGCGACGATCGTTCCGCGCTGATCGAGCACGGCGGCACTAGCCGAGATCGAGTTCCACAGATCTTTAGGGAAATCCGCGGTGCGATCCGGTCGTGCTGGTGGCCTTTGGCCGCCTGTCGCCTTCGCGCGCATGACTGCGATCTCGACTACTGGGTGGACAGCTATCCCGCGTATTCCTCTGCGCCGTTCAGTGGCGCCGCGCATCGTCTATGAGGTACGCCGCGGACGCGTGAAAAGTGGCACGTGTGGACCTTGGTCCAATGCGCCAGTTCGCTGTGCACGCACCACAGCGCGTCGCCCTGTACCTTTCAGCATAGGTTGGCGTCCCACGCCGCCATTCAACACGCGACGAGAGGCGACACTCGAACCCTCTGCCGTTTGCTGGGTGTTATCCCACACGGCTGAGAATTCGATGAACACACGCAGACACGCCGCGCGCGGCGAGTCCAACTGGTTGCTCGCCGCGCTACCGGACTCGACATATCGGCGCATTTCCGCTGCGTCGGAAACCGTGAGCCTCGACCACAAAGAAGTGCTGTTCGAGGCCGACGCCCCGATCGACTACGCACACTTTCCGCAATCGGGTTGCTTGTCGATGATCACGGTCATGGATGATGGCACCTGTGTCGAAGTCGGCACCATTGGCTTCGAGGGCATGAGCGACGTCGCGCTCGTTCATCAGGTCGACAACGTTCCGACCAAATGCATCGTTCAGGTCGAGGGCGAGGCGAAGCGAGTGCCTCGCGCGATCTTCCTCGCCGAGATGGAGTCGAGTCCCGAGTTGTCGAGCGTCATGCACCGCTATGCCCAGGTGTGGACCGACCAAGTTGGCCGCGCGGGCGCGTGCAACGCCGTCCACTCGATCGAAGAGCGGTGCGCGCGATGGCTAGCCATGACGCACGACCGAACCGACTCGGACGTGCTGCCGCTCACGCAAGATTTCCTGGCGATCATGCTTGGCGTTCGTCGGGCGAGCGTGACGCTCGCGGCGTCTACGCTGCAGAAGGCTGGCCTGATCGACTACACGCGCGGCAAGATTACCGTGCGCGATCGCGAGGGACTGGTCGCCGCCGCGTGCGACTGCTACCCGGCCATACAGATGGCGTATGATCGACGCTTCCCAGATGACTCAAACGCCAGAGCCTGAATCGGCGAGCCATTCCTTCCGTACGGTTTCGTACAAATAATCGTCTTCAAGTCGATACGCAGCAACGACTTGCGCTGTCGGTGGGGCAGGCTAGACTGAGATGAACAGTTGACGCCCCACCGTTGGCTGATCCGTTAGCACGTCGCCCGGCCTTACTGCGGATCCCGACGGTCATGAGCATCTGGCGTAAGCAGCACCCCGCGGTTTCGTCACACAATGACGATGCACCCGCGACCACGGTCGCCGAGGCGCTCGTGGCAGTGCGAGGCGCACTCCAATTGCACACGCAGGATGGGTCAGACGTCAATCATCTGCGCGTGCCGATCCGACAGCTCTGCGTGTTCGCCCGACAAAACAACCTGCCGCCAGAGCAACTGCTCGTGCAGTTGAAGCACATGCTGTCGGAGACACACGAACTCGACGTGCTCGGCCTCGACAAGCGCGAAGACGTTCGCAGTCGCGTCGTCGAGTTCACGATCGAATCGTACTTCGACGATGGCCGCTGACGGCGGCAGTCAACGCTCCATTCGAAAACTCTCACACGCGGCGCAGCTCCTTCTGCGCCTCGTGGCAACGGGAGGGTTCGATCTCGCAGCGATTGCGGCCGAGCTCGTGGTGCCGGTTGCGACCGTCGAGAGCTATCTCAACGGCAACGCGCCGATGACCACCGACCGGCAGCTCTGCCTCGCCCGTTTCGTAATCGATCGCGTTCCTCCGCTGGCGCGGCAAGGCCACCGACTGCTGCGTCAGGTGCAGGCAACGGTCGCCTATCAAGCGCACATCACTGAAACGCATGCCGTGCCGCCGCCTCGTACGCCGTTTTGGTGAGTCGGGTCATTAGGATTCACTAAACGACTGCGACCGATCATTCGGCGCGCATGACCACCACCGGATCCGTGCGCGTCGCGCGAATTGCCGGCACACCGCTCGCGACCACGGCAACGATTCCCAACACCACCGGCGCCACCAGAAGCGTCGCCACGTCAGTTGACGCCGTCTGAAAGAGCATGGCACGCAGCACGCGCGTCGCGGCGAGGGCGACGAGACTCCCAACGACCATCCCACTCACCACGAATACTGACGCCTGCCGCAGCATCAATTGCACGACATGCCGCGATGTCGCACCAATCGCGATACGAATGCCGATCTCGCGCGTGCGCTGCTTCACCGCGTATGCCACGACCCCGTACAGTCCCACGGCCGCAAGCAGGAGCGCGGTTGCGGCGAATGCGCTGAGCAAACCGGTGACGAACATTCGCGGATCGGCGATCGACGGCATGCGTCCCGCCCCGTCGAAGCTCGGTGATGTGTAGAACGTGACGCCCGGCTCGACGTCGCGCACGGCGTGCTCGACCGACTTTAGCACACTCGGCGACGTTCCTCCGCGAGCGACGAAGCGCATCCACGGCCACACCTCGAGTGTGTACGGCAAGAATACCTGGGGTGGGGGTGCAGACTCGGCGCCCACTTCGTGATAGTCCGCGACGACGCCAATCACCGGCAGCGTGATCGGTTGTCCGAAGTCCGGACGTGCTTGCGACTGTCGGTAGATCGTGATCCGCTGGCCAACGGCATCCCCGCTCGGCCAGAGCTTCTTCGCCAGCGTGTCGGTTACGAGAAGCCCGGTGGGCGAACGCATGTCTTCGCTCGTGAAGCCGCGGCCGGCGACCAGGCGCGCGCCCATCGTGTGCAAATACTCATCAGAGATTGGATGATAGAGCGCCAGCGGCGACGCTCCCGTCGCCGATTGTTGGCTGGTGACGACCTTGGTGTCGATCAGCGCTCCGCCCGCCGCGGCCACGCGCTGCACCGACGGCACCGCGCGCACCGCATCAATGATTCGCGCATACAACGCCGCCGCCTCGGCAGGGGACTCATAGCGATGCGGCGGCGGTGCGATCGCAAATTGGATCAGGCCCGCTGGGTCGTAGCCAAGCGGCACCGACGTCAATCGACGCACGCTCTGGATCAGCAGCCCCGCGCCAGTCAGCAGTGTGATGGCCAGCGCGAACTGCATCGACACCAGCGTGTTTCGCACGCGCGATTCGGCAGATCCGGCGCCCGACGATGCCGCGCTTCCGCGAAGCTGGTCGACGAGGTTCGACTTACTCGCATGGCGGGCCGCGAGCGCGCCCACGAGCAGCGCAGTGAGTGCGGTGACGACCGTGGTGAACAAGACCGCGCGCAGATCGATCACGATGTGCGTCGCGAACGGCAGTTGTTGGGCAGCGAATGGACGCGCGATGGCCACGAGTGCCGCGGCGAGCGCCAACCCGAGTGCGCCTCCGCCGATAGCGAGCGCCGCGGCTTCGGCGAGCGGTTGTTGAGCGACGCGCCAGCGACCGGCGCCGAGTGCGGCGCGCAACGCGAACTCGCGCGAGCGCGTGCTGGCGCGAATCAACAGCAGGTTTGCGACGCTCGCGCAGGCGAGAAGGAGCACGAGCGCGACGGCGCCGCCAATCAGCGCCAGCGTCGACCACAATTCACCGAACAATTCCTCGGAGAGGGGGCGAATGGCTACCGATGTCCAATGCGCTTCATCTTGCGGATACGCGGCGGCAATTCGTTGCGCGATTGTCTGCATCGCGGCCGCAACGCGAGCCGAGTCGGCGCCGGCACGTACGCGCACGATTGACCGACTGTCGACGTGCAATCCTCTGAGCGTGAGGTTGTTGTGCGTCGCCTGATACGCCGCAATCGGCTCCCACACTGCCGGCGGAAGCCAACCGCCGCTGCCGAAGTTCGGAAACGCAAAACCGGTGGGCATGACGCCGATGACGGTCGTCGGCACGCTGTCGATGGTGATGGTCTTGCCGATCAGCGAACGATCGCCGCCAAACTTGCGAATGAAGAAATCGTATGACAGCACAGCCACGCGCGATGCGCCGAGTTGTTCTTCGCCCGGCGCAAAGACGCGGCCAAGGAGTGGCCGCGTCTCCATGAGGTGGAAGAACCCGGGCGTGACGTACGCGCCGATCTGCCGCTCCGGATCATTCCCGACGAACATCCCGTCGCCGCGCACGAACGCGAACCCGTCGATGGCGTCGTGCACCGACGCCGCAGCTGTCTGCCAGTCGTTGTATGTCGGGAACGACGGCACGCGATAGTTGTTGTCGTCGCTCCGCTGGTAGATCGTGTGCAGCTGGCTCGCATGGCCGTACGGGAGTCCGCGCAACACCACGGCATCGACGACGCTGAACACGGCGGTCGCGCTTCCAACCGCCAACGCCAGCGTGACGACGGCGACCGCCGTAAATCCCGGAGAGCGGGCAAGGCTGCGCAGAGTTGGCACGCGAATCACCTCGGAGAGAATTTTTTGTCTCTCAGAGATAATATTTTATCACTGTGACTTCTGTCAAGAGGCGGCCGCGCGCCGCGTTTGCGTGCCGCCGCCGCTGAACCACAGCGTGAACACCGAGCCGCCGCCCTCCGCCTCGGCAAACGTGACGTCGCCGCCCAAGAGCCGCGCGATACGCCGGCTGATCGCCAGGCCGAGTCCGTTGCCGTTCACGCCGCCGTTGGCGCGCACGCGAAAGAACTCCTCGAACACGCGCGGCTGCAGCTCGCTCGGAATCCCCGGGCCGTTGTCGCGCACCTCGACGCCGACGCGGCCGTCGTCGCCGCGCGCCTTTCCGTCGCGCGCCACGACGCGAACGCTGATCTCGCCGCCCGGCGGCGTGTACTTGATGGCGTTCGACAGCAAGTTGGCGAGAATCTGCCGCACGCGAACAGGATCGGTGACGAGCGGTGTGTCCGCCGCCGTCAGGGTCACGTGCAAGTTCCGCTCGCGCGCCATGCCCTCGTGGTCGTCGATGACGTCCTTCACGACCTTCGCGAGATCGACGGTCGCGTACTCGATCTGCAATTCGCCGTCGGTGCGTGCGAGCTCCAGCAGATCCGTCACGGTCGCCACGGCCGTTTCCACGAGCCGATGAATGCGCTGCACCATCTCCGATTGGCGCGGGACCATCGGTCCGACGACGCCTTCTTCTAATAGAAGCGCATACCCCATGGCGGCGCCGAGCGGATTCTTCACGTCATGCGTGACGCCGCGCAGGAGTGCCGCCCGCGCATCGGCCGCCCGCACCACCTGTGCGCGTTCCTCCTCGGCAACGCGCGCGAATCGGAGCACGCGGCGACCCGACCACATCACGACGAGAATCGCAATGAGCGCGATGGGTGCGAGAATCGTCGGCGTGAGGATGTAGTAAGACTCGAGGCGTCGGACCTCGTTGCGCTGTACGTCGGACAGGCCGGCGAGATAGTTGTCGAGCTGCTCCGCGGATGCGAGCAGCTCGAGTCCTTGCTGCGCTGATGCAGCCGAGCCATCGTGGGGCGTCGTGTTCCATGCTGCCAGTCGGTCAGTCATGGCGTCGTACAACGCGACGGCTTTCGGACCCAGGTCGCGAACCGACGTGTGGAGCTCGACTTCGTCGGTCTCCAGCTTGCTCCGCGTCGCGAACTGCGGGTCGTTGGCTTCCGCGGCAATGCGTTGCGCGAGAAGTTGGCCGGCAAATGCGGCTTCGAGATCGTTGACGAGCACGCGCGCGTGTTCGCTGCCCAGGTTCAACTGGCTGCGCACTTTGCTGACGCGACGGTTGACGATCGTCGGGACGATGAGCAGCAGCAATAGTGCGAGAATCGCAAATGCGGATGGCATCCACCAACGCGGTCCGAGCATTGGTGTAGACGCATTGGCTTTCGGTGGACTATGTTCGAGCGCGTCGCTCATCTTCGCTCTCCACTCAGGAGCAATCCCCGTGTCTGATGGCCCGCTGAACAACCGCCGCGCCGTGTCCTCGGCGCGCTTTGTTGCCGCCTGTCTGCTTGCGACAGTTGCCGCGATGATTCCAGGCAAGACAATCGCGGCGCAGGCTCGTACACCAAAGGGTACGCTATTGATCGTTGGCGGCGGTCCGCAGCCTCCTGCACTCGTACAGCAATTCGTCGACCTAGCGGGCGGAAGCGGCAAAGCGCGGATCGTCGTGTTCGCCGAGGCGAGCGCGGATGGTGCGACGGAAGGCGAAGACAAAGCGAACGACCTGCGAAAGCTTGGGGCCCAAGCACAGAACGTATGGGTGAACCGCGCGCAGGCAAACACTGACTCGGTGGCGCATCTGCTGGATCGCGCGACGGGCGTGTGGTTCGTCGGTGGCGATCAAGTGGTGCTCGATACGATTCTGCGCGGCACCAAGACGGAGGCGGCCATTCACTCGCGCTACATGGCCGGCGCGGTGATCGGCGGTACGTCGGCAGGCGCGGCGGTGATGTCAGAGGTCATGCTCACGGGCGACGAGCGGCATCCCGGTGGTGATCGGCCTGACACGAGCACGGCGTACATGACGATCGCGCGTGGAAACATCGTGACCGACACGGGATTCGCGCTGATTCGCGATGCGATCGTCGATCAGCACTTCCTGCGACGCAAGCGCCAGAATCGGCTCATGAGTCTCGTGCTCGAGCGCGAGCCGCACTTGGCCGTCGGCATCGACGAGTCGACGGCGATCGTCGTCCATCCGAATGGCACGTGGACCGTGGCCGGCGCGAGCGTCGCGATCGTCTACGATGCGCGCGGGAGCACGATCACTTCACCGCAATCGCACGTGCTCGGCGCCACGAACATGCGCGTGCACGTTCTCCCCGCGGGCAGCACGTTCAATCCGAAGACTGGGGTCGCGAAGCTGCCGAAATAGCGTGTGTCAGGCTCGGTCGGTGCGCGGCCGAATCGCCATCGTGCAACGCGATACGCACACCGGCCGTCCCGACTCGTCCACGATTCGTATATCCCACACGTGCGTGGTGCGACCGATGTGAATCGGCGTCGCGGTGCCGGTCACGACGCCTTCGGATTTCGCGCGAATGTGATTCGCGTTGATCTCGAGTCCCACCGCGATGAAGGCATTTCGGTCGATGTTCGCCGCTGCGCCGAGGGACGCGACCGTCTCGGCGAGCGCTACTGAGGCGCCGCCGTGAAGAATTCCAAATGGCTGGTGGGTGCGGTCGTCGACCGGCATGGTGGCCACCACGCGCGCGGCGGTGAGCTCGAGCACCTCGATGCCAAGGCTGCGAGCAAGACCGCGGGCTGACAGCGAGCGCAATTCGACGTCCGCGCCGGCGCGGGCAGAAGTGTCGTTGGAATTGTCCATTGTGGCGGCTAGCGGTTCGTCTCGAACCCTTTGACTTTCTCGAGGCGGCGGCGATGCCGCTCCGCGCCGGAGAAGCTGGCATTAAGAAATGCTCGCACGAGCTCCGCCGCTAACGACGGTCCAATGACGCGCGCGCCGAGCGTGAGGACGTTCATGGAATCGTCTTCCACGCCCTGGTGCGCGGAGAACGTGTCATGGCAGAGTGCGGACCGGATGCCGGCAAACTTGTTCGCGGCGACCGACGCACCCACGCCGCTTCCACAGACCAGGATTCCGCGTTCGGCGCGTCCGTCAATGACGGCGGCCGCGACGCGGGCGGCGAAATCGGGGTAGTCGTCCTCTTCGTCGATCGCGAAAGCACCGCAGTCCACGATCTCGTGGCCGGCGCCGCGCACCGCGTCGAAGATGGTCGACCGGAGGGCGAAGCCGGCGTGGTCTGTGCCGAAGGCAATCTTCATCGTCCGGGGCCCATGGGTGCCCTGCATGGAATGCATGGCTGCCACAATACGATCCATCGCTCAACTCCGGCCGGCGACCGACCGATGCTTGGCTCAAAGGTGACGGGCATGAAGGCGAATATTAGATCGGGTGACGTGCGTTACAAGCGTTTCCTGTTGCCTGAGTCATAATTCACTCGTTTAGCAGCGGGGCGATGCGGCTCCTGGTTTCGGTCTCGTTCGAGGCACACCATGTCGCTAGTCATGACGCACGAGCGCTCCAAAGGCGCTTCCGCAATGCTATCACTCAGCTCACGGCGCGAACGACTTCGTTTCGCTGACTTCAGCTTCACGCGTACACCGGCCGGGCATTGCACGGCTGACGTCTCGCTGGAGTGGGACAGTTATGTGTACACAGGCCGCGCCGCCGGGCAGTCCAGCCCGCTCGGTGATTTTCGCGTTGCTGCCGACGCCGCCCTCCGCGCCCTCGAAGACTTCACGAAAGACGCAATTCGGTTCGAGCTCCTCGGCATCAAGCACGTGCGGGCCTTCGATTCGAATTTGCTGATCGTGTCGGTTTCGATGCACGAAGGCTCCCAGTTGACGCGCCTCGTCGGCTGCTATCTGGCCGAGCAGGACACTCGGCGCGGCGCGGCCATGGCGGTGCTGAATGCGACGAATCGTGTCCTCGGCAACTTCATGATGTCGCGCTGAGGCTTTACCCCGTTACGTTCGTCGTTACGTTCGTCTTATGGTAGGATCGCCGTCCAGAGCGGGGCGGCGATCGTCGTTTTCAGGGGGTAGAGAAGTGGTGACAGCGCGCACAATTCCGACGATCGCGATTGTTTTCTTCGCCACCGCGTGCGCACACCCCTTCAGTCCTCCAGTCGTTCCCGCTCCGACTCGCGCGCCTGTGTCGGATCCGGCGCCTGCCGCGACAACTCGCGCGCAGCCGGTTGTTCAGCAAGCGAGTGTCGCTTCGAGCTCGGGTCCTTTCGTGATGGTTGCCGGCGCGGACTCGGTTCGCGTCGATCCAAACGAGGTCACCCGGCGAGCGGTTGAGGTGTTCGGCGCGCCCGATGTCGCCGTTTCCGAGAGTGTGGCCGATCCCGCGGCGCCGGAGGCATCGTTCGACATCGATGTCCACTCCTACGAATCGACCGACCGCGTCGAACACTACGTCAGTGTGTTCAGCGGCTCGGCAAAGGAGCGCATCGAGGAGCGGTTGGACCGCGGCACGCGATACGAGCCGATGATTCGCGCCAAGATGCGCGACGGCGGTTTGCCCGAAGACATGTATTACTTGGCGCTCGTCGAGAGCGGTTTCGATCCGAACGCCTACTCGCGCGCCGCGGCCGTGGGCATGTGGCAGTTCATGACCTCCACTGGCCGCGACATGGGCCTGCGCATCGATTGGTGGATCGATGAGCGGCGCGATCCGATCAAGTCGACCGACGCCGCCGTGCGGTTCATCAAGGATTTGCGCGATCAGTTTGGCTCGCTCTATCTCGCTGCGGCGGCGTACAACGGTGGGCCGGGCCGTATCGCGCGCGGGTTGAGTCGCTACGCCGACGATTTCGACGGCACCACTGGCGACGATTTGTTCTTCGCGCTCGCCGAAAAAGACTATCTACGAAACGAGACGCGGGAGTACGTGCCGCAGCTCATCGCGGCAGCGCTGGTCGCGAAAGAGCCGGCGCGATATGGCATGACGCTCACGCCCGAAGCGCCGTTCGCGTACGACTCCGTGCGCGTTGGACCGTCGACTCCGCTGGCGGCGGTCGCTGACGCCGCGAATGCGAAGGTGGACGCTCTGCGCGAGCTCAATCCTGAAATTCTGCGCGGCATGACGCCGCCCAAGGATTCGTTCGTCGTGCGCATTCCAGTCGGCGCGGCGGACAGTTTCCCCGCGGCGTTCGCTGCGCTGTCGGCCGACGAGAAGAAGGCGTTCGTCACCGAGGAGTCGAAGAAAGGGCAGAGCTTTGCCACCATTGCCAAGAAGTCCGGCATCTCGGCGCGGCAGCTCGAGCTGTACAACCCGTCGCTCAAGCATTTGCGGAGCGGCAATCTGGTAGTCGGCCAGTCGGTCCTCGTGCCGACGGCAGCCGTCGTCAATGCGGCGGCGCCGGTGCCCGATCCGGAAATCGAACGGTACGGCAGCACCGTGAGCACGCAGATGCACGTCGTAAAGCGCGGCGAGACGCTGAGTGGAATCGCCAAGCACTATCACACGACGACGGCGGCGCTGATGCGGGAAAATGGGCTGCGTCGGCCGATGATTTTCGCGGGACAGTCGCTCCAGGTGAGCGGCAGTTCTGCGGCTGCAAAGAAGTCGAGCGCCAAGAAGCCGAGCGCCAAGAAGCCGGCTGCGAAGAAGTCGACGACGAGCAAGCCGACCGCGAAGAAGGCGACGGCGAAGACTCCTCGGCCATAACGATTTCAGGATACGGAATTGAACGGACGGGACGAAGACTGACGGAGAACACCACAACAACGAATCGCCGCGCACCGCGATCACGCGGTGGCGGCGATTCGTTCTTGAAAGGCGCAGCTCTGGATAGAAACCGTCCAGCTACTGCAGCAGACCCTTTCCTTTGTAGTCCTTCATCACCCACTCGTCGTACCCGTTCCCCGGGTTCACGCCGCGGCGGACATCGCGCCACACCGCATCCTCGCCCCGGTTGTAGGCCAAGAGTGCCAGGTGAACGTCGCCATGGTACTCCGTGAGCAGGGTCTTCAGGTACCGAAAGCCGATGCGGAGGTTCGTCTCGCCATTGAACAGGTGGTCGCGAGACGCATTCTTCTCGAACAAGACTGCCGTGCTCGGCATGAGCTGGGTGAGGCCAACCGCGCCGACCTTGCTCACCGCCTTCTCATTGAACTCGCTTTCCAGCCGAACCAGGCGGAAAGCCAACTCCGGGTCGATCCCTTCGCGAAGCGAGGCGTCGAACACCTTGCCCGCCATTCCCGCCGTGATGCCGTAGCGGTTGGAGTACTCCATGATCTTGTCGGCCCGTTCGTACTGCGACCGAACCATGCTCAATTCGCCCTGCGTCGTCTCGAGTTCTTGGCGCAGCTTCCGGGATGCTCCCAGCGAGAAGAACGAATTCTCGGCCCCGGTCACCGCAGGCTCGGCGTCGGCAGGAGTGGACTTTCGGGCGACGAGAACCCCGACTGTCGTTGCGACTGACAGTCCAACGAAGAGCATCTGCTTGATGCGCCTTCGTCTCCTCACCGCGTCCCCTCTGTGGACGTACGACCCACGTAGGTTGCGCATAAGTTTTTTGTTGGCAACAGGTTAACGTACAGCAATACATGACTGCGCTACTGCACCCGCACGTTACCGGGCAGAGCGTGTGCCATCAACTCTTGAATAATCGCCGTGCACTCCTCCGGATTTTTCCGCTAACGATATATCGGAGATAGTCATCCCCCGATCCAGGGCTTTAGCCATGTCGTAGACGGTCAAAAGCGCGACTGAGACGGCCGTCAGCGCTTCCATCTCGACGCCGGTCCGGCCAACTGTCTTTACAGTCGCGCGGGCGCGGACACCCGGCATCGACGCATCGGGCGTGAGCTCGAGTTGTACGTCGGTCAGCATCAGCGGGTGGCAAAGCGGGATCAAGTCGGACGTCCGCTTGGCGGCCATGACGCCGGCCACCCGCGCGACGCCCAGTACGTCGCCCTTTTTCACCTCGGCGCTCACGATCGCGGCCAGCGTTTCCGGCAACATTCGAATGTGGCCGGTGGCGATCGCAACCCGAGTCGAATCGCTCTTGGGCGACACGTCGACCATGCGTGCTTCGCCGCCCTCGTTCACGTGCGACAGAGTGTCCGGCTGAGTGGAGTCGCTCATGTCGTCATCCGAGAAGGGGGGCCAACTGGCGGAGTAGCGCGGCCGTGATGAGTTGCGGATTCACGTTCCCGTAAGCCAACTCTTTCGCGCGTTCCACATGCTCGATGGCGCGCGCCGCACCTGCCGCTGCGGCATCGGCGCCGCGACCAGCCGCCGAGCGCGAGCGTTCGTGCAGCAGGACGGTCAACGCGTCGAGGATGTCGCTGAACTTGCCGCGCGCACCCGTCGATCCCTGACCGAGTGCGACGCGAAGCCGCGCGCCACGATCTGGTGCTGCGGCCGCGTCGAGCATGCGTTGCGCCTGGGTGAGCGACGCCTGCCACGTGTTCTGGCCGATGAGTCGCCCCGGCGCGCCGCCGGCGAGCAGGACCAGCTCGGACGACGCGCGATCACCAAGGTCGAGTTGCTCGGCGACGGCTGGATCGGCGAGAAATGCGCGCACCTCCTCGTCGGTGAGTGGTGGCACTCGCACGGTGACGACGCGCGACCGAACCGTTGGCAGCAAGGTGCCGGGCTCACTGGAGGTGAGCACGATCGTCGTGTCAGGCGGCGGTTCCTCGAGCAATTTTAGAAACGTGTTGGCTGCCTGGTCCGAACCTTCCTGTGCGACCATACGATCGGCGTCGCCGATGACGAACACCCGTCGGCGACCCATGGCCGGCGACATCGCGGCCGATTGCACGATCGCACGGATGGTGGCGACGAAAATGCCCTGATCTCCGCCGGGCGCTTCGTAGACGCCGTCGTTCGCGAGCCGCTCGTTCATGCCGTCCACGTTGTCGGCGCGCACGGCGGCGAGGTCGGGATCGGGATCCTTGGGACGCGTGCGCGGAAAGTACCAGTGCAGATCGGGATGCTGCAGAGCATTCGCCATCCGACAGGCCTTGCACTCCCCGCACGGCGCGCGATTAGAGTTCTCGCATAGCAGCAGGCGGCCGAGCCAGAGGGCGAGCTGTTGTTTGCCTATCCCGCGCGGGCCTTGCAGCAGCAAGCTCGCGGGAAGATTCTCGCGAGCAACGGCTTCGCGAAATCGTTCGCGCAGCGCGGCGTGGCCATAGAGGGGAAGAAGCGGCATGCGCGGAAGATAGAGTCACTCGCCACGCTGGTCGAGCGCCGCGAGCGCGCTGCTCGGGTTGCCGATTCAACGCCGGCGCCGTAGGGTCATGTTCATTCTCGAACACCACCGACCATGCGTCTCTCCATTCTGTCTCGCGTCGCGATCGTCGCGCTGTGTCTGACCGCACCCGCGCTCGCTGCACAACGAGCCCGCGCTCGCGACCTCGGTGTGAAACCGGGCGTGTTCGCTCCCGGCAAACTGAACGCCATCACCGATGTGAGCGGGGTGCTCGTCGGCCAGACCACGGTCGTCGAAGGCGCCAACGTTCGCACCGGCGTCACGGCGATTTTGCCGCACGCGGGAAACATGTTCACCGACCGAGTGCCGGCGGCGCTCTTCGTCGGTAACGGGTTCGGAAAAATTACCGGCGCTACGCAACTGCGCGAGTTAGGCGAGCTCGAGACACCCATTCTGCTCACGTGCACGCTCTGCGTATGGAAGGCAGCTGACGCCATGGTCGGCTGGATGCTCGAGCAGCCCAACATGGCCACCGTGCGTTCGATCAATCCGGTGGTCGCTGAGACGAATGATGGAACGCTCAACGACATTCGATCGCGGCCGATTACGCCAGAGCAGGTGCGTTCGGCGCTGACGTCGGCGTCGAGCGGTCCGGTTGCTGAGGGAAGCGTTGGTGCCGGTACGGGCACGATCGCATTCGGATGGAAAGGCGGAATCGGCACCTCGTCGCGTGTGTTGCCGGCGTCGCTCGGCGGATGGACCATTGGAGTTCTCGTACAGACCAACTTTGGCGGCATCTTCCAGGTCCTCGGAGCGCCGGTGGGCAAAGAGCTTGGTCAGTATGCGTTCAAGACGGACGCGCAGTCGCCGGGCGATCGCGGCGATGGATCGTGCGTCATGGTGATTGCGACCGATGCGCCGCTGTCGGATCGCAATCTGGAGCGGCTGGCCGCGCGCGCGATCATGGGGCTGTCGCGCACGGGTTCGTCGGCAGCGAACGGATCGGGCGACTACGTGCTCGCGTTCTCGACGAGCGACAAGGTGCGCCGCCGCTTCGACGCCAAACAGCTCGCGACGGAAGAGCTGGCCAACGAGCAGATGTCGGGACTGTTCCAGGGCGCCGTCGAAGCGACGGAAGAAGCGATTTACAACTCGATGTTCGAAGCGACGACGACAACGGGGAACGGCCACACGATTCAAGCGCTGCCGTTGGACAAGCTCAAAGCAATCTTGGCGAAGTACGGCGTGACTGGACGGTGACGTTTGAGCGGATATCGGACATTTCGCAGGCACGAATCGTGACCCTCTGGATGTCGACTACCAACTCGAGGCAACCATGGGCGGCAAGCGACCTGACCAGCACAACATCGATCCGGCGGAAGGGAGCTCGACCAATCATCAGTGGCGCGGAGAAGGGCGCAGCGCCGATGAGCATATGCTCGATCGCGACAAGCGTGAGCTCCAATCGAATCCGCACGATCAGCCGATGATCCCGAAGGGCGACGTGAATCCGGCGGCACGAGAGAATCGTGATCGGAAGGCGAGCGCGCAGCGATCGGGAAATACGCCGAGGACGGCGGACGAAAAGCTCGACGAGACGATCGAAGAAAGCTTCCCGGCGAGCGATCCGCCGTCGCAGCCGTAAAGGATACTTTACGCCATAAAGTACTTGCTATGATTGGCGTGGCATGTTATGCTACGCCATCATGGCCCCCGTCACTCCGCTCCGACCGCGCCGCTCCGAGCCACCGGAAATGTCGGCTCGTGCGATGGACAATTTACGGTTCATTCGCGGCATGATGGAACAGGCGGCGACGTTTACCGCCGTGTCCGGTTGGGGTGAAGTCGTCATTGGGATCAGCGCCATTGGCGCCGCACTTATCGCGTCGCAGCAGACGCTGCCGTGGGCGTGGGTTGCCACATGGCTGGCCGAGGCGGGCATTGCTGCCGGTATCTCGGTAGCGTCCATGACACTCAAGTCCCACATGGCCAACATGCCGCTCCTCACCGGGCCCATGCGGAAACTCATATTGAGCTTCTCGCCGGCCATCATCGTGGGCGCCGTGCTGACCGCGGTATTGATCAACCACGGACTCTATTCGTTCCTGCCCGGCGTCTGGATGCTGTTGTACGGAGCGGCGGTCGTGAGCGCCGGCACCTATTCGGTGCGCATCGTTCCGTTGATGGGCGCGGCCTTCATGGTGGCGGGCGCCGTGGCGCTGCTCACGCCGTCGGCGTGGGCGACACGGCTCCTAATCGCCGGCTTTGGTGGATTGCACATCGTATTCGGACTTTGGATCGCCAGGAGGCACGGTGGCTAAGCCGCAGAGAAAACGCCGCGCCGAACCTGACAAGCAGGGATCGGCCGATCTCCAGCCGGTTCGCGGCCGCGGGGTGGCCGAGGGTCCGTTGGCCCTCGATCGACTCATCCACGAACGACTGCGCCTCGGCGTATTGAGCGCATTGGCCGTCAATGAGTCGTTGAGCTTCAATGATCTGAAAAAGCTCATGCAAACGACGGACGGCAACCTGAGCGTGCATGCGCGCAAGCTCGAGGAGGCCGAGTACATCACGTGTACCAAGTCGTTCGAAGGACGCGTACCGAAAACGGAGTATGCCATCACTCCGCTGGGCCGGCGCGCGCTCGAGCGATACCTCGACCACATGGAAGCACTCATCCGGGCGACGCGCGAGCGTTGATCGCGCTGCGATCGATGCCGTGCGGTGTTAACGCACGCGCCCCTCTTTCGTCTATTCTGACATGAAGCGAGCGACTGCGGTCTCTGCGGCCTATAGCGGTATTCACGTTGGGATCATCATGGACGGGAACGGCCGGTGGGCCAATTCGCGGGGCATGCCCCGCACGGCAGGCCACCGCGCCGGGGTGCGCACGGCGCGCAAGATCGTAGAGGCGGCGACGCGCGCCAGCGTTGGCACGATGACGCTCTACGCCTTTTCGGCCGACAATTGGAGCCGGCCCACGCCGGAAGTCGGCGCACTGATGCGGCTGCTTCGGCGGTCGCTGCTCATCGAATCCAAGCGGTGTATCGAGAACGGCGTCCGCCTGACGATCGTCGGACGGCGTGACCGGCTGCCGGCGTCGCTCGTGCTCGCGATTCAGGAAGCCGAGGCGCTCACCGTGCACGGCCGCAACCTGCACCTCCGGGTCGCCATCGACTACTCGGCGCGCGAGTCCATCATGCGCGCCGCATCGCTCGCCGGCAGCACGCCTGACGCGATGAATCGCGAGACGTTCGCGCGCCTACTCGCCCAGGTGAATCACGACCCGTTCCCCATTCGCGACGTCGACCTGCTGATTCGCAGCGGAGGCGAGCAACGGCTGAGCGACTTCTTGCTCTGGGAATGTGCGTACGCGGAATTCCACTTTGCGCGGTGCATGTGGCCCGAATTCACCGAGCAGCAGTTCCTCGCGGCGCTCGATGATTTTGGGGTGAGAGAGCGGAGGTTTGGCGGGGTTCCTGCGCAGGCGGCGAGTTAAGCCCCGCGCACCCGAAACGCGGCGAGCGCCGAATCTCGCAGGGCGCGATACACCGGCTCGCCGCACGACAGGTCCCGGGAGTCGCGAGGTGGGCTGAGTTCTCAGAACTCTAAACTAGGTACTCTCGACTGGACTGGCGTTGAGTCTCGAGATGCCAGTCGCTCGCATAGCCTCGGTGCGCCGCGTTCTGAGATCTCGAGGCTGACGGCCAGTCCAGTTTAGAGTGTCTAGTCGAGAGGGCTGAGGCCTGAGCACACCTTTCGGCCCCCGGGACCATCGTTGCGGCTGATGGCTCCCTGCGCCCTGTGAGATTCAACGGCGCAGCGGCAATGCGCTAGGAGACATTTTCTATCGCCCAGGTCCAGTACACCGCATCCTCCGGCGTCATGTTCCCCCGGGGAATCAGCCGCGCGTCCTCGTAGCCGTACCGCCCAATGTCGAGCAGGTACTGCGCGCGCGACGTCAGCGTGCCGCGACAGACTCGCTGCTCATCCGGCGGTCCGCTCAGCTCCTGCTGTAGTCGCGTCGTGAGCTCGACCATCACGCGCTCCGGAATGCGATGACGTTCCGATGGGTAGATGAAGCCGAACAACACCAGATACGACAGCAGCAACTGCCACTGCGGATCGAACCGCCGCAGAATGCGATCCCAATCGAGCGACTCCGCGCATGAACGCAGAATGTGCGCGACGTCGGCGCCGTCATACCGCTCGCGCTCCATGACGAAGGCTTTTTGCCAGAGTAATTCCTCGACCGGCGCGATCTTGACCGGCATGCCGAGCACGTCCGCTTCCGACGCGAACTGAAACCACTCGTCGTCGACGCGGCAGACGCCGTTCCCCGAGCTGAAGACGAGATCAACGGCGTCGTTGCCCTGTTTGGCCTTGGCGAGCCAATGCGGGAAGGTGACCTCGGTGTAGTAGCCGGACTCTCTCAGCGCATCGAGTGCCGTCTCGAGATCGGCCTTTTGAACGAACAGGTCGAAATCCTTTGTTTCGCGCACGATCCCCGTGTAGTGCAGGATCGCGTGCGACCCGCCGACGAGAAACGGCACCCGCGCGTCGCTCAAGACGTGGAGCGTCCGGCGATAGAACGCGTTGGTGTCCTTGCCGGGCTCGTCGAAGGTCGATTGGTAGGCCATGAGCCACGCGGAATGCAAAAGCGGTGCGCGACGCCGGACTGCGCCGCTGGCCCGAAACGTTCTACGGGAACGGTCAGCACTTTCACTAACCCAACTGATCGATGCCTACGTCCGAGCACGTCGTCCGATTGGCCGCCCTGAGCGACATTCACTATAGCAAAAGCTCACAGGGCAGCTTTCAGGCTCTCTTTGCGCAAATTGCCGAGACCGCTGATGTGCTCGTGCTCGGTGGCGATCTCACCGATTACGGTCTCGCTGACGAGGCCCGGGTTCTGGCTAAGGACCTGACCGCGGTGAAGATCCCCGTCGTCGGCGTGCTGGGAAATCACGATTTCGAGAGCGGTGAGGAATCAGAGATTTCGCAAATACTCATCGACATCGGCGTTCACATGCTGGACGGCGATGCGTGGGAATACCGCGGAGTTGGATTTGCGGGTGTGCGAGGTTTTTGTGGCGGATTCGGCCGCGGTGCACTTGGGCCATGGGGTGAGCAGATCATCAAGGACTTCGTCCAAGAGGCAGTTCAGGAAGCGCTCAAGCTCGAGTCCGCATTGGCGCGATTGACAACGGAGCGCCGAATCGCCGTGATGCACTACTCACCGATTCGCGCCACCGTCGAGGGCGAGCCGCCGGAGATTTTTCCATTTCTCGGATCGAGTCGCCTCGAGGAGCCGCTGTCGCGCTTCGCCGTGACTGCGGTGTTCCACGGTCACGCACACAAGGGAGCGCCGGAAGGCAAGACGCAGACAGGGATTCCGGTGTTCAACGTCGCGCACACTGTCTTGAAGGCCAACTACCCCGAACAGCCGCCATTTCGGTTGTTCGAGGTGCCGCTGCAAGAAACCAAGGAGCCCGAGGTCACGGCGATTGGCGACGGACACCTGCGCGGGCGGAGGGCGACGGACAAGGCAGAATCCGGAGGGTCGGCGGCGAAAAACTCGGCCTAGGATAATACCGATCTTCTGCGGTGAGAAACTCTAGCTGACTGCCGTCTGTCGGCTGCGGTCAGCTTACCACTCAGTTACGAGTTTTGAGCTGACGGCAGACCACAGACAGCGGTCAGCTAGAGTGCTTGCGTTCCCGATTCGGTATTAGGCGCAGCGACGAGCGCCCGCGGCAACGACTCGAGATAGAACTTCAGTCTCTCCAACGCATCCTCGATCGTCGGCCCGTGCCGCCTCCGGAGAAACGAACGCAGCGAGCGGTTGCCGAGCGCGGGGTTCGGGCGGTAGAAGACATCCACGTCGATTCGCGTGCGGTCTGGGCCGAGCGACGCGAAGCGAACGACGCCGCGCATGTCGATATCGCTGCCGGGCACACTCTGCCACCCAATCACACGGCGCGGAAAATACTTCGTCACCACAACGTCCCACTCGGCCACACCGCCAGACGGAACGTAGGCTTCCCAGTGCGACCGGCCGTCTTGATAGTCGACGACAGACCGAAGGCCGCCGGCGATGCGCGGAAAACTTTCGAAATCTTTAAAGAACGAGAAGACCTCGTCGATCGGCCGCTGAATCTCCACGGAGCCGTGTGCGTCGATGCGGCGTTGGGTGTCCGCGGCGCGGCGTACGTTCGCCGTCACGAAGGGACGAAGCGCATACCCGATGAGCCCCACGCCGGCCAGCCGATACAGCATCGCAGCGCGGCCGCGCCCGGCGGCGCCGATCAGTGCGACGCCGAGCGCCGCTGCGGCAAGCTCTGGGAATGCGACGATGTCGTTGTGGTCGTCGACGAGGGCATGTGGAGTGGGCACGAACCGATGGGCTCGCAAAGTCGGTGCCGGAACTCAGTTTTCGCGGAAAAATCTCTCCACGATAGACAGCCCTTCGACCATGTCTCGCCGCCCATAGCCCAGCCGGAAATGATTGCCCGGATACCCGAATTGCGACGCCGGAAGCAAGAGCACTCCTTCGCGTTCGACGAGTGCCGCGCAAAACTCGTCGACGCTGCCGTTACGCAGCTTCGGAAAGCAGACGCTGCCGGCGCGAGGCGATGTCCACGTCACGCGATCCGCGTGATTGCGAAAAAACTCATCGAGCACGGTCAGATTGTCGGCGATGATCGTGCGCGCGCGCTGGAGCAACGTCGCCTTCGCCCGCAACGCGGTGAGGGCGAGAATTTCGCTCGGCGCAGAATTGCAAATCGTCGTGTAATCCTTGAGCGCAGCGAAGCGCGCACGGAGCGATGCATTGCGCGTGGCCAGCCAACCGATACGCAGTCCGGCCAAACCGAACGCTTTGGACATGACGCCCACACTCACGCCGCGATCGGACGCCGCCGCAGCGGTCGGCAACGGCGCAGTGCCGTGCTCGAGCAACCGATACACCTCGTCCGACAGCAAGTGTACGCCATGCAGTTCCGCGATCGTCTTCAGCCGCTCGAATTGTTCGGGGTCGATCTGCGCGCCAGTCGGACTGTGCGGAAAATTGATCACGATCACGCGCGTGTTCGGGCGCATCGCGGCGGCGACTGCGTTCACGTCGAGCGTCCAGCCGTTTGGATCGAGCGGAACGAAGGTGATCGCCGCTCCAATGGAGCGCGCGACTTCGTGCAGCGATTGATAAGCGGGCCACACGACCACGGCGTGATCGCCAGCTTGCAGCATCGCGTGCATCCCGAGAAAAATCGCTTCCTCGGCGCCGGCGAACGTCATGACGTCATCGGCGCCGAGTCCCGGATAGAGCTCAGCGATCTCCTCTCGGAGGGCCGGCAGTCCGAGCGACTCGGTGTAGCCGAGCCGAAGGGCGTCCCAGCGCGATCGGCTGTCGTCGTCGGCGAGGGATAACAATTCGCTCAAGCCCACCGGCTCGATGTCCGACGCGCAGAGGACGTGGCGGACGGCGAACTCCCATTTGGCGAAGTAGCGCTCGAGCGCAAAGTCGGCGATGTGCATTCGCCGCTATCCGGTGATGACGCCGCAGGCGATGCGGCCGCCCGAATTCCCCGACGGATCGGTGGTGTAGTCGTCGTGCGACGAGTGAACGACGAAGGAGGCGCCGTCGGCGTCGAGCAGCGCATTCTTGCCGTGGAGTGTCACGCCAGGCATGACAAACTCGAACTCCAGGACACCGGCGGCCGGCGTGTCGATGTTCGGCAGATCGCCGAGATGCGGCCCTTCAGGATTCTTGAATCCGTGTTGATGATGCTCGGGATTGAAGTGCCCGCCCGCCGTGGTGAACGGCGCTACACACTTTCCAAATTCATGAATGTGAATGGCGTGCGCGCCGAGTCCGACGCCGCGCAGCGTTCCGGCAACGAGGAGGCCGGCGTAGGTGTCCGCGAACGTCACATCGCCCACATGCGCGCCCGCCAGATCGTGGATCACGGCGGCGGCGTGGGCCATTGGCACGGAGGGCGGTGCGTTTCGCGACGGCGCTGGCGACGCGGCTGACGGGGTAGTGGCCGGAGTGGTCTCCGGCGTGGATGCCGGTGGCGCGCATCCGATCGCGCAAAAAACGACGCCGAGTGTCAGCGAAAAGAGACGCATGAAGAGTTCAACCGGAGAGTAATCACTCAAGACTGCGCGCCAACGAGTCGCGCGGCCTCACGTACGCGTGCGATCGCCTCATCAGGCGTGTCGGCGGTTGCGGACAGATGACCCATTTTCCGCCCGGCCCGCGCGCCGCGCTTGCCGTAGAGGTGCAGTCGCACGCCCGGCTGCGCGAGAGCAGCCTCGAAGCGCGGCGGTCCGTTGTCCCACAATTCGCCGAACAAATTGAAGATCGCGCCCGGGCGGAGTACACGCGGGTCGCCAAGCGGCAAGTCACACACAGCTCGCACGAGCTGCTCGAACTGGCTCGTGGCGCACGCCACTTCGGTTTCGTGAAACGAGTTGTGCGGGCGCGGCGCAAGCTCGTTCACGAGCAAGCGTCCGTCGCGCAGCAAGAACAGCTCGACCGCGAGAATTCCCTCGAGTGACAGCGCCGTAGCGATTCCACGCGCGAGAGATTCGGCATCAGCGAGTACTTTCGGCGGCAGTTGTGCGGGGATCGCCGACCACGCGAGAATCTGCCGTTCGTGAACGTTGAACGCCGGTGGAAATACGCGCAGCTCGCCGCTCGGACTGCGCGCGACCATCACCGAGAGCTCGGCTTCGAGATCCAGCGCTTGCTCGGCGACCGAATGCAGTCCGCCGAGCGATGCCCAAGCAGCATCGCATTGATCGACGCTCAGCACACGCGCCTGACTTCGGCCGTCGTAGCCGCCGTGACATGCTTTGACGAACAGCGGGCCGAGCGACTGCGCAGCTTTCGTGAGGTCAGCGGCTGTCAGCACGTCGCTGTACGCACCGATCGGAAAACCATTGTCGCTCAACCAGCGCTTTTGAATCGCGCGATCGCGGATCACGGCAAGCACGTTCGGACCTGGTCGCACGGGCGCATGCTGCATGGCCGCCGCGAGCGCGTCGGCGCCGATCTGCTCGATCTCGAGGGTGACGACGGCGCACTGGCTGGCGAGATCCGAAGCGGCATCTGCATCATCAAACTTTCCGGCGACCACGCGATCGGCGACGGCGGCTGCGGCACACCGAGGATCGGGGTCGAGCACGTGCACGCCGTAGCCCATCGTGCGCGCCGCCATTGCGGTCATCCGTCCGAGCTGTCCACCACCGAGAATGCCGATTGTCGAACCTGGAGCGATGACGGCCATCAGTCGCGCGGAACGATGTCGACGTTCTCGAGCACGTCGTTCGTGCGCTTCGCACGCCAGGCGCGCAGACGCTCGCGAACTTCCGCGCGCCGCGTCCCAACGATCGCCGCCGCGAGCAGCGCGGCATTCACCGCGCCCGGTTCGCCGATGGCGAGCGTGCCGACGGGAATTCCTTTCGGCATTTGCACGATCGACAACAAAGAGTCGACGCCGTTGAGCATCGTCGCGGGAATCGGGACGCCGAGCACGGGCACGAGCGTCTTGGCGGCGACCATGCCGGGGAGATGCGCCGCGCCGCCCGCGGCCGCGATGATCACTTCCAATCCACGGCGTTCGGCCGTGGATGCGAACTCGAACATCCAGTCCGGCGTGCGATGCGCCGACACCACGCGCGCCTCGTGCGGAATCTCGAGCTCACGCAGGAGATCGATCGCGGGCTGCATGTATTTCAGGTCGGAGCTGCTGCCCATGATCACGGCGACCCACGGCGCCGGCCGGGCACCACTCTCATTCCACGTTTCGTTCGGCATTGCGAGGGGATGGAGTTGTGACGCGTGCGGCGGAAATATAGAGCGAATGCGCGCCGGTTACGACTTGCGGGCCGATTCGCGCGCGAGCGCTGGCGGCGTCGCCGTTGCCGGGTCAGCTTATCGCCATGCGCGCACCGTTGCTGATCGCGTGGGCTACCGTCGCCTTCACTCAAGGCTGCATTCGAGCTCGCGCTCCTGAAATGACGCCAGTCGCTCGGCGCGCGATGCTGATCGCGCCCAGTGCGCCGTTCTGGGCGGAGCAGGCGCCCGCCGCGTACTACGTCGAACTACAGAGCACGGCTGGGACATTCGTGATCGAGGTCACGCGCGCGTGGGCGCCGCGCGGCGCCGATCGATTCTATCGGCTCGTGTCGGCGGGCTACTACGACGACTCGCGGTTTTCGCGAATTGTGCCTGGGTTCATCGCGCAATTCGGCGTGGCCGGAGACTCGCTGCTCAACGCGCTCTGGGGCGACCGCGCGATTGCCGACGATTCGCTGAAGCACTCGAATGCGCGCGGTACGATCGCGTTCGCGATGACTGGTCCCAATACCCGAACGACGCAACTCTTCATCAGTCTCGTCGACAACAAGCGGCTGGACGCGCAGGGTTTCGCGCCGATCGGTCGCGTCGTGGAAGGTATGGACGTGGTCGATCGGTTGTACGGCGGCTACGGCGAGACCTCCGGCGGCGGCGTACGCGCCGGCAAACAGGGGCCGCTCATGGACGGTGGAAACGGGTACGCCGATCGCGCATACCCCAAACTCGACAAGCTGGTGCGCGCGCTCGTGATCACCTACGCACCAGTTCGGCCCTGTTTTACGTCGGCTATTGGTACTGGATGTACAGGGGTGCCGGACGTAGACGTAGGACCTCCGCCGGAGTGAGAATCAGCGGCTCCTTCTTCGAATCGTTGTGGAAGAAGATCTTGAAGCCGGTAAACTCCACGGGCTCGGCCACCACGTAGTCGCGATACGAATCGAACTTGAGCCAGGGCGGTCCCCACCCGTCCATGTCCATGACGACCTGCACGCGCGGATCGAGCTTAATCTGCGATGCGTTGGAGATCATTTTCTTCGTCCAGCGATGCACGACGAGAATCTTTGGCGGCAGGTGATTCTCGGTGACCACCTTCTGGAGTTGCTCGACCGCATAGTTCACGTCGGCGGCATCGAACTGGCCGACCTTCGTCCCCGGCTTGAGCCCTTCGCGATCGTAGTGCATCGAGAATTCGGCGTCGATCGCCAAGTGCACGTCCGGCTTGGCGAGGTAGGGCAGCAGCCGCGGGATCTCCTGCTGCAGCGTGCTGTGTCCGACCTGAATGTCGAGGAAGAGCAGGGCGTGCTTCTGCTGCGCCCATGAGTAGACCTTGTTGATCAGCGCCGTATCCATGCGCAGGCGATAGCCGCCGTCTTTGCCCGGCGCGCCCTGCGCGGTGACGGCAACGAGGTGCAGCGCTGGAATGACGGGCGTCGACGGATCAGCCTTCTGCCACAGTGCCACGGTCGAGTCGAGTTTGGCGAGCATCACGTCGGTCGGGTATTCGCCGAGCACGCCCATCTTTTTCGAGAGCGGATTGCCGTAGAACGCGACGATGCGCTTGCCCGGCAGCAATGACCCGGCGAGCGGCGACGGGCCGGTTGGCCAGTTCGCCAGCATCTTATCGCCGCTGCGAATCGCCGAATGGTACGAGCTGATGTCGTGCGCGTCGCGACTGGCGAGTAACTGCGCCTTGGACGTGTCGACGGGCGCTTCGTTCCGCGCTGCGTGCGATGCTTCCTCAGCGG
This sequence comes from Gemmatimonadaceae bacterium, assembly GCA_036499625.1. Lineage (GTDB taxonomy): Bacteria > Gemmatimonadota > Gemmatimonadetes > Gemmatimonadales > Gemmatimonadaceae > JAQBQB01. Next base: position 64,767 of record DASYDJ010000024.1, on the reverse strand, counting down.
GTGTGGGCGGCGTGACACTAGCGGCGGTCGCACCCGTTGTCGCGGCGGTCGTCGTGGTCGCGACTTCACCGCTGGCGGCTCCCGATGAGTTTGTGGCCGGGACGGCTTTGGCGTCCGGATGTGTGGCGCACGCGACAGCGGCGAGCGCCACGAAGGCGGCCGCAAACACAGTGGTCGAGAGTGAACGACGCAAAGACATCAGAGTCTCTTGGAAACGAGCGGGGAGTGATCGAGTATCGACATATCGCGGCATATATAAAGGCACCGCGCGTGCCAGCAGTTTGGCCGGCGCCGGCAGCAGGTGCGCTATCCGTAACCATCCGCAACGCACGAAGGGCCGCCATTGGCGGCCCTTCGTCGACGCGAGCTCCCCGGACAGGACTCGAACCTGTGACATTTCGATTAACAGTCGAATGCTCTACCAACTGAGCTACCGGGGATCAGAAGCAGACACAGAAACGTAGCGAGGCAAGGTGTGAAGTCAACGGCGCCCAGGCACCTCGCAACCGCAATTGCATCAGCGAGTTAAAGCTCGAACGGCCGATGCTCAAACCGCCTGCGGTACGCGCTCGCGCGAGGCATTCGCACGTGGCCGACGCGCATCGTACTCAGGAAATCCTGGTAGGACCGTGCGCAGCCACTGACCGGTGTACGAGCCGGAAAGACGCACGATGTCCTCCGGCCTGCCGGTGCCAACGACCTGCCCGCCACGATCGCCGGCTTCGGGGCCAAGGTCGATGACAAAATCGGCAAGCTTGATGACGTCCATGTTGTGCTCGATGAGCACGAGCGTGTGGCCGGCGTCGACGAGCCGATCGAACACCTGGGCCAGCTTGCGAATGTCGTCGAGGTGCAGGCCGGTCGTGGGCTCGTCCATGATGTAGAGCTTCTTACCACTTTTCTTATTGGTCAGCGCGAGCTCGCGCGCGACTTTCAGGCGTTGCGATTCGCCGCCCGAGAGTGTCGTCGCCGGCTGACCCAGCCGCAAATAGCCAAGTCCCACCTGCTGGAGCTGCCAGAGGGCTTGCCCGAGCTTCTCCTCGCGCGGGAAAAATCGAATGGCTTCGTCGATCGTGAGATCGAGCACCTCGTAGACGTTCTTGCCGTTCACGCGAACGTCGAGCACCGCCGGCTTAAAGCGTTTGCCGGCGCAGTCGTCGCACGGCACGAAGACGTCGGCCATGAAGACCATCTCGACCTCGAGATAGCCGGCGCCCTCGCACGTCTCACAACGGCCGCCCGCGACGTTGAAACTGAACGTGCCCGCGGTATAGCGGCGTTCGCGAGACAGCGGCGTGTCGGCGAAGATGCGCCGGATCTCGTCGAACGCTTTCACGTACGTCACCGGATTGGAGCGCGGCGACTTGCCGATTGGGCTCTGGTCGATCACGACGACGTCGTCGAGTGCTTCGAATCCGGTGAGGGTGTCGTATGCGCCAACACGCTCGCCCAAGTGCTGCTTGGCACTGTGCTCGCCGTGCAGCTTGGTCTCGATAGCGCGCGACAATACGTCGTGTATGAGAGTACTCTTTCCAGATCCGGAAACACCGGTCACCGCGGTGACGGCGCCGAGCGGGATCTTGATGTCTACGCCGCGCAGGTTGTTTTCGCGCGCGCCCGTGAGCGTGATCCAGCGTGGCCCCAGGCGTCGTCGCTCGGCCGGAACGGGAATTTCTTTGGTGCCGGTGAGATAGGCGCCCGTCAACGCGCTCTCGGAGACGCGCGAGATTGGACCGTCGAATACGAGCTGGCCGCCCTTGTCGCCGCTCGCTGGTCCGAGTTCCACCATGTAATCCGCGGCGCGAATGGCATCGGTGTCGTGCTCCACCACGATCACGGTGTTCCCCGAGTCGCGGAGGCGATGCAGTAGGCGCAGGAGCCGATCCATGTCGCGCGAGTGCAACCCGATCGACGGCTCGTCGAGCACGTACAGCGTGTCGACGAGCTGCGAGCCGAGCGAGTTGGCGAGACCGATTCGTTGCGCTTCGCCGCCAGACAGCGTGCGCGTGGCGCGGTTCATCGTGAGGTAGTTCAAGCCGACGTCGCAGAGAAACTGCACGCGGTCGCGCGCTTCTTTCAGAATGTGCGATGCGACCTGCCGATCGAAATCCGACAGCTCGATCGATTCGAGCCACGTGAGCAAGCGATCGACGGGCAACTCGCTCACGTCGGCGATGGTTCGATCGCTCACGCGAACTTGTAGCGCCTCAGGCTGCAGCTTGGTGCCATGACAATCCGGGCATTCCTGCGCCGTCTGATATTGGCGCAGAAAAACTCGGATGTACTGCTTGTAGCGCTTCTCCTCGAGGTCGACGAGGAACGGGAAAATGCCTTTGTAGCCTTTGCTCTTGCCGTGCAGGAGCTTCTGGCGCGCAGCGGCTGGAAGATTCTCCCAGGGCGTGTCCATCGAGATGCCCTCGCGCTTCGCAAACTCGGCAAGCGCTCGACGCTTGTTCTCGTAGCGCGGCTTGGTCCACGGGTCGATCGCGCCGTCGCGCAGCGATCGCGTGGGGTAGGGCACGATCAGCGACTCGTCGTATTCGAGCGTGGCGCCGAATCCGTTGCAGCGCTTGCACGCGCCGCGCGGGCTGTTGAACGAGAAGAGCTGTGGCGTCGGCGCCGGTGCGCGAGTGCCGTCATTGGCGCACTCGTACCGCTCGGTGAAGCGGAGCGTCGTCGACGCTGTCGGTGTGAGCGGCGTCTTGACCGGTTCGGTGAACAGGAACACCGCCTCGCCGTCGCCTTCGCGAAAGGCTGTGCTCAGCGCGTCCGCCAAACGGCCGCGCGCTTCGTCGCCTACGGCGAGGCGGTCGACGACGACCAGTACCTGTTTGGCGAAGGTGATGTCGATCGCTTCGGTGAGCAGGTCGTCGAGATGCTTGACCGCTCCGTCGAGCGCGACGCGGACGAATCCCTGCGCGCGCAGGTTCTCGACGAGCACCTCGTGCGCCACTTCGGGCGAGAAGACCAGCGGAAACGCGACGTAGAATCGCGTTCCCGCGGGGAGCGCGAGCACCGCGTCGGTGGCCGACTGCACCGTATCCGGACGCATTTCGCGCCCGCAGAGAGGGCAAAACGTGCGGCCGATGCGCGCCCACAGCAGTCGCAAATAGTCGTAGATCTCAGTGGCGGTTCCCACCGTGGAGCGCGACGTCTTGGTGGGGTTTTTCTGCTCGATCGCCACCGCCGGCGACAACCCCTCGATCGAGTCGACGCTCGGCTTTTCCATCCGCTCGAGGAACTGGCGCGCATAGGCCGAGAGCGACTCGACGTAGCGACGCTGCCCTTCAGCGTAGATGGTGTCGAAGGCGAGCGAGGACTTGCCCGATCCTGACGGACCAGTGATCACCGTGTACGCGCGGCGCGGGATTCGGACGTCGAACCCCTTCAGATTGTGCTGTCGAGCGCCGCGGACGACGATGAAGTCCTTCATCCTCGAAAGTTAGTGGTTTCTGCACACCGAAGAAATAGCGAAACGCGGAGTGGTGCGCGGCGAGTCGCTATTTCCGCCGGCGCGCCAACCGTCCAATGACGAGCAGGATCAGCGCACCGCCGGTCGCGACACCGATCGACCGGAAATCGAGCGTCCCCTGCGATACGGCTCCCCATCCGAGCCGCGTGCCGATCAGTCCGCCGAGCATCGCGCCAACGATGCCGAGGAAGATGGTGAAGATGCAGCCGGTGGGGTCGCGGCCGGGCATGAGGAATTTGGCAAGCGACCCGGCGATGAGCCCGAGCAGGAGCCATGAGAGCCAAAGAGGCATGACGAACTGTGTGCGGAGGCGGACGGAAGTGCTAGCGTCGCGTGCAATCGAGGAAAACGCGTAGCAATGCGCATAGCAAAACGCGCAGCGTCCGGCGAGGCCACGCCTCGCCGGCGCTACGCGATAGAGCTCGAGGACGGCAAGCCGTCCAGCAACTACATCATGCTGCTGGGCCGCGAGCGAGTCGTCGCGCGATAGATCCAGAGCAGCACGAGCGAGCCGACGATCGCCAGCAGAATGCTCCAGAGCGAGAAGCCGTTCAGTCCGGATCCGGTAATCAGATTGCCGATGAATCCGCCAATGAACGCGCCGACGATTCCGATGATGATCGTGACGATAAATCCACCCGGGTCATTGCCGGGCATGATCGCCTTGGCGATCGCGCCAGCGATCAGACCGAGCACGATCCACGCGAGAATAGTCATGGCCTTCCTCCGATTGAGAGTGATCGACGGTCTACAGGCCTATCGCAACCGGTGTACCAGACCCGACCCTTTGCGTCGGATCGACAGCCCGGCTTTGCAGGCAAATAACTTTCGGAAATGTCTGTTCACGAAGAAGACATCGTCGGCAAAGCCTACGACGCGCGCCTCATGCGACGTCTGGCAGCGTACGTCCGCCCCTACGGCTGGCTGGTCGTTTCCGCACTCGGCTGCCTGATGCTCGACGGTTTGCTGCAGCTCGTTGGCCCGCTCATGACGGAGCGCGTCATCGACGTCGCGCTTCCGACGAAAAATTTCGCGCTCGTCGAGCGATCGGCGCTGCTGTTTGCCGGGTCGTTGCTCATCGCGTTCGCGTGTCAGTACGGCGAAACCGTGCTCACGAGCCTGCTGGGCCAGCGCGTGATGCGCGATTTGCGCCACGACATTTTCGTGCACGTGCAGCGGCTGCCTGTCGTGTTTTTCGACCGAAATCCCGTGGGACGTCTCGTCACGCGCGTGACATCGGACGTCGAAGCGCTGAACGAACTATTCACGGCCGGCGTCGTCGCCGGATTGGGCGACCTGTTCACGCTGCTCGCGATCAGCGCGATGATGCTGTACGCCGATTGGCGTTTGGCGCTCGCGTCGTTCGGCGTGATTCCATTCGTGTATTGGGCGTCGCACGTGTTTCGCGCCAAGGTGCGGACGTCGTATCGCGACATCCGGACGCGCATCGCGCAGATCAACGGGTTTCTGCAGGAGCGCATTAGCGGAATGCGCATCGTCCAGCTGTTCGGCCGCGAAAAGTCTGAAGCGGAGCGGTTCGACGAGTTGAACAAGGGTCATCTCGACGCGAACCTCGAATCGATTACCTACTACGCGCTGTACTTCCCGGTCATCGAAGTGTTGACGTCGATCGCGCTTGCCAGCTTGATCGTCGCCGGCGCGCATCGCGTGGAGATCGGATCGCTGACGGTGGGAATCGTCGCCGCGTTTCTGCAGCTCGTGCGCCGGTTCTTCCAGCCGCTGCAGGATCTGTCGGACAAGTTCAATACGCTGCAGCAGGCGATGGCGGCGAGTGAGCGGATTTACAAGCTGCTCGACACTGACGCTGGTGTTTCTGTCGGTGGAACGGTGGAAAGGTGGAACGGTGGAAAGACACCTGCACTTGAGACGCTCGGTGTAGCGGCGGTTGGCGTTCCACCCTTCCACCGTTCTACCGTTCCACCGCCGGCCCGCCCAAGGCGCGCCGGCGTCACCGTCGTCTTCGACGACGTCTGGTTCGCGTACGACACGGGCCATGTCGCACGCGAGGGCGGCCCTGCTGCATCGCCGGAATGGGTGCTCAAAGGCGTGAGCTTCAAGGTCGAACCGGGTCGAACGCTCGCGCTGGTCGGACACACCGGTGCAGGGAAGACGACCATCATCAATCTGCTACTCCGCTTCTATGATCCGCAGCGCGGGCGCATCACCGTCGACGGCGTCGACGTCCGCGGCATCCCGCTCGACGAGCTGCGTGGGCTCATCGGGTACGTGCAGCAGGACATTTTCCTGTTCGCCGGCGACGTGCTGACCAACATTCGTCTGTCGAGCGAGATCTCCGAGGAGGCCGTTGCGTCGGCGGCGGCGCGCGTGGGCGCCGACCGCGTCGTTCGCCGCCTCCCCCACGGCTACGCGCAGCGGCTCGGCGAGCGTGGAGCGTCGATCAGCGTGGGCGAGCGCCAGCTGCTGTCGTTTGCACGAGCGATCGCCTCGGATCCGGCGCTTCTCATTCTGGACGAGGCGACGAGCGCCGTCGACAGCGAAATCGAGGCGGACATTCAGGCCGCGCTCGCTGTTTTGATGAATGGGCGAACGACGATTGCGGTCGCGCACCGGCTCAGCACGATCGTGGACGCCGACGAGATTCTGGTGCTCCATCACGGCCAGGTGCGGGAGCGGGGAACGCATCGCGAGCTCTTGGCCAAGCGTGGACTGTACGAGCGGTTGTATCGCCTGCAGGCGGGCGCGGTTCGCGACGCCATGGCGGGCTCATGACGCTTGCCAGCGGCCCAGCCGATGGGGTAGTTTCTGCCTGAGTAGCTCCGTTCCCCGACGCCGGCATCGCGAGCACCGCGAGCATTGCCTGCGCCGCGTTCCATGTTTTCGGACCGTTGCGCTGAGCGCATCGACATGCCGGTCATCCAGGTCAACGATCGCCAGTATTCCCTTCGCCCAGGCCAGAATCGGCTGGGCGCTGGTGTCGACGCCGACGTTCTCGTCGACGGCGACGCCGCGCTGGGGGTACAGGCCATCGTGGACGTGAAGCTCGACGAGCAGCCGGTGATCCGCCGCGCCGCGCCAAGCGTGATCGTGCGCGTGAATGGCGTGCCGCTCGTTGAACCGACGCCGCTCATGCACGGCGACAAACTGGAAATCGGCGGCGAAGAGCTCCTGTACTCCGACGACAGCAAGACTGGCGCGACCGAATACGTGTCGTCGTCCGACGTGGCCGAATTGGCGCGCAAGCGCACCGGCCCTCCGCGCGCGACCGCGGCGACTGGTGGACGTCTCGTCTCGCTCGTCGACGGAAAGGAATATCCGGTCGGCGACATTGCTTCGATCGGTCGCGACGCCGCCTGTACGGTTGTCGTCGCCGAAAACGAAGTATCGCGAAAGCATGCCGAGGTGGCGCCGGTGGCGTCCGGGTATGAGCTGCGCGATGTGAGCGCGAACGGCGTGTTCGTGAACGGCGAACGTATCGACGGCGCGCGGATTCTTTCGCGCGCCGACATCATTCGCGTCGGAAGCGAAGAGTTCCGATTCTACGCGGACGTAGCGCCGCTGCCGTCGGCAGTCCCTGCTTTCGCACCCGCTTCCGTATCTGCGCCGGCACAGGCGCCGGTGGTGGCGAGCCTAGTGGGTGCCACGCCCGGTCAGCAGTACGAGATCCGCGTTCCGCTCGCGCACATTGGACGTGGGGCGCACAACGACGTGGTGATCCCGGACGACAGTGTCTCCGAGACCCACGCCAAGATTCAGCAACGCGGCAACCAGTGGTCGCTGTCCGACATGGGGTCCACGAACGGCACGTTCGTCGGAAGCCAGCGCGTCACCGCAGAGCGCCGCCTGGACGGTCCGGTCGATATTCGCTTCGGCGGCGTCGTGTTGAAGTTCAGACCGAACCCCGTGGCTGCCGAAACTATGGAAGGGACGCGCGCGAAAGCTGCCGCGGACCGAGCGATCTTGCACGATACGGCGGCGCCCGCAACTCTGCAGGCTGCCGCAACCACACCGGCGCCCAAGCCGGTTGGTCAGGGAATTCCCGCCTGGATCTGGGGCGTTGTGGCACTCGCTGTAGCCGGCGCGGCCGCTTTCTTCTTGATGAATCGCTAATGGTGCGCCTGCTACACGCCGCTCTAACCGACGTTGGAATGATCAGGTCGGGCAACGAAGACAACTACTCGGTCAACGCGACGGGGAACACCGGGCTATTCATCGTCGCCGACGGGATGGGCGGCCACGCGGCCGGCGAGGTGGCGAGCGAGATGGCCGTGCAGACGGTGGCGCGCGAGCTAGCCGGCGTGAACAGCCTCGACGACCGCGGGTCGCCCGATAAGGTCAAGGATGCGCTGCGCAAAGCGAACCGCAACATTCACGACCGGACGATCACGGAAGTCGACAAGCAGGGGATGGGCACGACCGCGTCAGTGCTCCTCATGTCGACCGACAAGTATTTGATCGGCCAGGTCGGTGACTCGCGCGTGTACCTGCTTCGCGACGGCGCGCTCCAGCAATTGACGAAAGATCATTCGTACGTGCAGGAGCAAGTCGATGCCGGTTTCCTCACGCCGGAGCAGGCGCGGTATCATCCATACAGCAACGTGATCACGCGCTGCGTGGGTGCGAGCCCCGACGTGGAGCCCGACGTGTATCAGGGCGAGGTTCGCGTCGGCGACATTTTCCTCGTCGCCAGCGACGGACTCACCGGCATGGTCGACGACCGCCGTCTGCAGGCACTGCTGATGTCGCGGGCCGAACCCGATCGAAAGGTTCGGTCGCTGATCGCCGAGGCCAATGGGCGCGGCGGATTGGACAACATCACGGCCATTGTGGTGCAGGTGGCGCGCGACGAGTAGTTTCTGCGCGTGGATCCACATTCTTCCTCGCGCCGCAGGAACGCTCCAGACATGTCTAATTTCGTCAAGCTCGGTCGCATGCTTCGGCGCGCGACCGGCAGCCTCGTGCCGCTCGCCGTGCTTGCGTTGCTTGCCGCGGGCGCAGTCCCAGCCGTCGCGCAGACGCATGTCAACAAGGCCAACTGGGAGTTGGCCGATCAATTTTCCACCGCCAATCTGCGATCGCGACTCTATACGAGTTCTGTAACACCGCACTGGCTCGGCCAGAGTGATTCGCTGTGTTACAACTGGAAGGACCATAACGGGTCGACGTTTTTCATCGTCGTGCCCACGACGAAATCGAAGCGACCGCTGTTCGATCAGGAGAAGCTCGCGTCGCAGCTGTCCGATTTGAGTCACCACGCCCACGATCCGCAGAATCTGCCGTTCACATCGATCACGTTCTCAAAAGATCGAAAAACGTTCGGCTTCACGGCGGACAGCTCGAAGTGGGAATGGACCGTGGCGTCGGAGACGCTCAAGCGCCTCGGACCGTCGAATCCGCCGGGCGGCCGCGGCGGACGTGGCCGCGGCGGTGTCGACACGGCGCCGCCACCCGCCGCTGCGCCAGATACGCTGAACACGTGCGGTGGAGGTGGTCGCGGTGGTGCAGCGGCAGCGGCGGCCGGCGGAGGCGGTGGACGCGGCGGCGATTTCCGGAATTACTCGCCGGACAGCACCATGTTCGCGTTCGCTCGCGACTACAATCTGTACGTCGTCAAAGTCTCGAGCAAAGACACGATCCAGCTTTCGCACGACGGTGCCAAGAATTACAGCTTTGGCGCCCGCGATACGCTGCAGGAAGAACAACAGAACGAGCTGAATCGGCAGCAGCAACAACAGCAAGACGATCAGCAGGACGATCAAGGCGGCGGCGGTCGGCAAGCAGTGAATCGCGATCCACGAGTGCGCGCCAACGTCGTGTGGGCGCCCGACTCCAAAGGCTTTGCCGTCCAGCGCATGGATAACCGGAAGGTTGGTGAGCTCTACCTCGTCAACAATCTGGCGAATCCGCGTCCGACGCTGATGACGTACACCTACGCGATGCCCGGCGAAGCCAACGTTGGACAGAGCGAATTGTTTTCCTACGCCGTCGGCGACACCAAGCTTGCGCCGGTCGATGTCCATCGCTGGAAGGATCAGCGCTTGAGTGACATCCACTTCGACGGCGAGGCGACCAAGCTGCGCATGGTGCGCCGCGATCGTACTCAACGGCATCTCGAGCTCATCGATGTGAATCCGATGACCAAGGCTGTCACGCCACTCATTACCGAGGATGTCGAAAACAGTTCGAGCGAGACACAGCCCGTGAAGTACGTGAAGAAGGGCGGCGACATGATCTGGTGGTCCGAGCGCGCCGGCTGGGGCCACTACTATCTCTACGACAACGCCGGCCACCTGAAGCATGCGTTGACGAGCGGATCGTGGCGCGCCGAGCGCATCGTCGATTTGGATTCGCTCAAGGGCATCCTCTACTTCGCCGCCGTGGGTCGTGAGCCGAACGAGAATCCGTACTACTCGCACCTGTATCGCGTGAACCTCGACGGCACCGGACTGGCGCTGCTCGATCCCGGCGACGCGACGCACGATTCGCGGCTGTCGATGAACAAGAAGTGGATCGTCGACAACTTCTCGCGGACTGATCTGGTGCCCAAGGCCGTACTGCGCGACGCCGCCGGCAAGCCGGTGATGGACCTCGAGACGATGGACGTCTCCCGTCTCAAGGAGTTGGGGTGGAAGCCCGCCGAGACGTTCCAGGTGAAGGCCGCGGACGGAGTGACGGACATCTACGGCAACATGTGGAAGCCGTTCGACTTCGACTCGACGAAAAAATACCCGATCATCGCCAACGTCTATCCCGGCCCACAGACGGAAGGCGTCACGTACACCTTCGCGCCGTCGGCGACGCCGCAGCAACTCGCGCAACTCGGGTTCATCGTCATCCAGCTCGGAAATCGCGGCGGCAGTCCGCAGCGCTCGCAGGAGTACCAGGAGTACGGGTACTTCAACATGCGCGATTACGCATTAGCAGACAAGAAATCCGGCATCGAGCAGCTCGCGTCTCGCCACAAGTACATCGACATCGATAAAGTCGGCATCTACGGACACTCGGGCGGTGGATTCCTGACCGCCGCGGCGATGATGCTGCCGCCATATAACGACTTCTTCAAGGTTGGCGTGAGCGAGTCGGGCAATCACGACAACAACATCTACAACCAGAACTGGAGCGAGCAGTATCACGGTCTCAAGGTCGTGGCTGCGAAAGACGTCAAAGGCAAGACGACGGGAATCGCCGACACGAGCGGCGTTCCGGCGGCGGCGGGTGATTCGACGTTCTTCATCCACGTCCCGACGACGGTGGATCTCGCGGCGAACCTCAAGGGCAACTTGCTGCTCGAAACCGGCGACATGGACAACAACGTCCATCCGGCGAACACGATTCGCCTCGTGAACGCGTTGATCCGCGCGAACAAACGGTTCGACTTCATGATGCTGCCCGGGAAGCCGCACGGGTACGGCGACATGACGCCGTACACGAACCATCTCATGTTCGAGTACTTCTCCGAGCACTTGCTCGGCGACTACTATCGCGGGAACGCAGCGATCAGTCCCTGATTGTCCTGATTGTCATCCCGACGAACGAAGTGAGGAGGGATCTTCTTTCCGCACGCGCGATAATTGGCGTGAAAGAAGATCCTTCGTCGCGTTGCTCCTCGGGATGACAGCTACAGCAGGCGCTGCGCTCCGTTGAGCAGCGCCCTGACCTCGGCGGCGCTTTTTGATGCGAGCGCCACGACCTTCGCCGGGTCGAGCGCAACGCGCGGCGACGTATACACGCGGAGCCACCGCGCCGAGCGATAGAACTCTTCGGAGATCTTAGGCAAGTTGATCGCGCCTTCCCACCCCGCCGCGGTCACGCGGCGCACTTCGCCGTACGGGCGCTGCACCAACAGATCCAAGCCGAGCATCTGGGTCTTGGCGGGATAGTCGAGCAGGAGCTCGCCCGGTTGCAGGCCGATCTCCGTCGCGAGTGCATTCTCGACCGAGCGTGTGAGCTCGCGGTCGTCCGCAATCCACTCGCCTGCATCCGCTGGAAGATTCGCCGCCGGTGTCTCGAACGCACGCTTGTAGAGACGACGCGCGCGCAGCGAGCGAAGCAATGGACTCGGAGCGTTTTGTCCCAGGTCGTGGAGAATTCCTTCGTCGGTGAAGGCGGCCAGCGCGCGGGCGTCGAGCGCACCGGCGTCCAGCGCGTCGACTACGAGGCGCTTGTACATCGCCGTGGCACTGCGCACGGCGTGATGCCAATACACGTTCCGGTACATTTGATACTTCGCGAACAACAGCGACTCGAGCGCCGACAATCCTTTTTCGACGATGCCCACCGCAAGGCGGTCGGTTTCTGGATCTCGAACGAGCGTGAGCGCGTTGATCAGCCGGTCGACGTCGATCTCCCCGTAGCTCACACCGCACATGAACGCATCGCGGCGCAGATAGTCCAGTTTGTCGAGGTCGATCGAGCCTGAGATGAGTCCTTGGAGTGGACTCGCGCTCTCGCCGCGAATCAGCGCGACGATCCGCTCCGGTGCATCGCGGCCAAGCTCGCGGCGCAGTGCCTCGGCAACTTCGCCCTCGCAGATCAGCGGACGCGCCACCTCTTCATGGTGCAGCGCGCCGATCTCCTCGAGCGCGTGCGAGAATGGATAGTGTCCAATGTCGTGCAGGAGCGCGGCGGCGCGAATCAACTGACATTCGTCGCGCCCCAGACTCGAGTAGTCGGGGTGTTCCTCGAACAGCGTGAGCGTGCGTCGCGCGAGATGATAGGTGCCCAACGCGTGCTCGAACCGCGCATGCGTGGCGCCCGGATACACGAGAAAGGCGAGCCCAAGCTGGCGGACATACCGTAGCCGCTGAAATGCCGGCGTATCGATCAGCTCGAACGCGAGCGGGTCGAGCCGTATGTTATTCCAGAGCGGATCGCGAATGATCTCGACGGACATGGTCAGCGGTCGGCGGTCAGCAAGCTTCGATCAGAGGCGCCCGGAAAGAATAGCGGCCCAAGGGGTGAAACGCCTGGACCAATTCGCCGTAGTACGAAGCATTCCATTCGACTCGATGCAGGAGTGGCCATGCCGATAGCCTTCCAGGACCCCAGCCAGGCCCCAGCGCCGCCGCCCGCGTCGAGCATAACGGGAATTCCGCAGAGTCCCGCGGACGTGCTCACAACGAGCGATCTCCAAGCGCAAGTCCAGGTACTCGCCGGACAAGTCGCCGGGTTGAATGCGGAGCGCTCGGGGCTGATGGCTCAGCTTCGAACCGGTCCCATTGCCGACCGTGCCGGCACCATCGCCGAGCTCGATCGGGTGAATCACCAAATTGCGCTGGCCATGGGGCCGTTGGCGAACGCACGCGCGCAGCTCGCAATTCGGCAATCGGCGCAGGGAACGCAGAACCCGGAGGGGAACATGTCGCGCGGCTTCGATCCAGACGTGGTGCTCGGTCTTGCCTTCGCGTTCATTTTCGCGGTCATGATGCCGATCGCCATCGCATATTCGCGTCGAATCTGGCGCGGAAAGCCCGCGCCACCGCCGCCGCATCGCGACGAGGTCTCGGACGCACGGCTGGAGCGTCTCGAACACGCTGTGGATTCGATTGCCATCGAGATCGAGCGGGTATCCGAAGGGCAGCGCTTCGTGACCAAGGTGCTCGCCGAACGTATGCCTGTTGCTCGCGGTATGGCGCCGGACGTGAATGCCGAGGCGCCGCTGCGCGCGCTTGGCGCGGGTCCGATTGAGCCTGTCCGTGTGGCAGAACGCCAAGCAGTTCGTCAATCGATCACGCCACATTGATCGTCGTGGACGCCGCTCTGTCGCGACATCTCCTCGAGTGGAGCTCATCGGTATGACCATGCTCGCTGTTCGCGTTGTCGATCAATCGCAGGCTCCCGGAGCGACGCCAGCCGCTCCCGCCGCGCCAGTGGCGGCGCAGACGGCGCCTGCTGCGCTTCCTACACAATCGCTCCAAGCCCTTCGCACGCAATTGAGCGATCTCAACGTGCAGTTGGCCGGCCAGCGCGCGCAGTGGAACGGTCTGCAAGATCAAATCAACTCGATGTTGAAGAGCAACCCCTCGCGCCCGGCCGTGGTCGCACGGTGGGCGGACGTGGGTGTGCAGATCGCGCAGACGGAGGGTGACGTTGCGCGCGTGCAAGCACAGATTGCGCAACGCCAGGGCACGCCGGTCGCCGGCGTTCCGGAAGCTCCCGCGGGGCCGCGTCGCGGTCCGGATCCCGACATGATCACCGGGATGTCGTTCGTGCTCCTGCTCGCGGTGATTTTGCCGACGTCCATCGCCTACGGCCGGCGCGTGTGGCGCGGCAAACCTGCGCCGCAGCGTGACGCGCGCGACGCCGCGCGTGACGATGCCGCAGCACAGCGCATGGAACGGATGGAGCACGCCGTCGATGCGATCGCGATCGAGATCGAGCGCGTCTCCGAAGGCCAACGCTTCGTGACCAAGGTGCTCGCCGACCGCATGCCTACTGCGACGAAAGCTGCCGCCGGCGAGCCGGTCGAGTCGTCGCCGCGCGCGCTTGGCGCCGGTCCCATTGAACCGGTGCGTGTCGGCGAGCGCGAGGCAGTGCCGATGTCAGCCCGAGCGGAGCGAGGGATCTAGTCGGACGATACGAGATTCAACGGAAGAAAAGCGGGGCGTGCATCGCTGCACGCCCCGCTTTTGCATTCCGGTACCGCCCGAGCTTACGCCTTGGGACCGGCGTTCCGCACTGCGGGAAGCGCGAGCGTCTCGAACTTCGCGAAGTTCTCGCGGAACATCGCGGACAACTTCTTGGCCTGCGCATCGTACGCGCTCTTGTCCGCCCATGTGTTGCGCGGGTTCAGCACTTCGCTCGGCACGTTGTCGACGGCGGTCGGCACCGCGAGATCGAAGATCGGATCCGTCTCGGTCTTGGCACTGTGCAGCTTGCCGCTGAGCAGCGACTGCACCATCGCGCGCGTGTGCGAGAGCTTCATGCGCTTGCCCACGCCGTACGCGCCGCCGGTCCAACCGGTGTTCAACAGCCACACGTCCGATCCATGCTTGTCGATCAACTCGCCGAGCATCTGCGAGTACTTGGTCGGATGCCACACGAGGAACACGGCGCCGAAGCAGGCCGAGAACGTCGCCTGCGGTTCTTTCACGCCGCGCTCGGTACCGGCAACCTTCGCCGTATAACCAGAGAGGAAGTAGTAGAGCGCCTGATCCCGCGTGAGACGCGCAATCGGCGGCAGCACGCCGAACGCGTCGGCCGTGAGGAGGACGACGTTCTTGGGATGTCCACCGCGACCCGACGGAACGTGGTTCGGGATGTAGTGCAGCGGATACGACGCGCGCGTGTTCTCGGTGATCGACTGATCCTCGAATTTCACTTTGCGCGTGAGCGGATCGAGCACGACGTTCTCGAGAATCGTTCCGAACATCTGCGTCGTGCGATAGATGTCCGGCTCACCCTCGGCTGACAGATTGATGCACTTGGCGTAGCAGCCGCCTTCGTAGTTGAACACGCCTTCGGGCGACCAGCCATGCTCGTCGTCACCGATGAGCGAACGGCTCGGGTCAGCGGAGAGCGTGGTCTTGCCAGTTCCTGAAAGACCGAAGAAGAGCGCCGTGTCGCCGGCCGATCCAATGTTGGCCGAGCAGTGCATCGACATCACGCCCTGCTTGGGCATGTAGTAGTTCATGACGGTGAACATCGCCTTCTTGAGCTCACCGGCGTAGCGCGTACCGCCAATGAGGATCATGCGCTTGGCGAGGTTGAGCACCACGAACGTGCTGGACTTCGTGCCGTGCTTGGCCGGCGTGGCCTCGAACTCCGGCGCGTGCAGCACCGTGAAGTTCGGGTCGAACGTCGGCAACTCGCTCGCCTCGGGGCGAATGAACATGTTCCGCACGAACGCCATCTGCCACGCATTCGGCGAGACATAGCGAACGGACAGGCGGTACTTCGGATCGGCGCCGCAATAGAGATCTTCGACGAACAGCTCGTCGCGGTCATCCAAATAGGCGCGCACGTCGGCGAGCAGCGTCTCGAACTGCGCCTCGCTGAACGGCTGGTTGACCTTGCCCCAGTCGACGTCCTTCTCCGATGACGGTTCCTTAACGAGGAATTTATCATTCGGCGACCGGCCGGTGTGCGGCGAGGTCACGGCGCAGAACGGTCCCATGTCGGCGATCTTGCCTTCGCCGCGGCGAATGGCGTCGTCGATCAGGGCCGGGGCGACCAGGTTCCAATGGACTTCGCCTTTGGGGGCGAGGCCTTGGGCTTCCAATCCAACTTTTCCCTGCAAACCGGCGTCGTCCTGCGGCGTCGTCTGTGTTGCCATCATAACCTCGAAAAAATCGTCGGTGTGGGCCCGTTCATCGATCGGTTGGTGGGCTCCACAGGGTAAGAACGCTCTTGCGCGTCAACCACGGCCACCGCGGCCATGTTGACGATGTCCTGGACATCGGCTCCTCGTTCCAGCACGTGCACCGGGCGAGCCATGCCCATGAGAATCGGTCCGATGGCCGTGGCTCCGCCGAGGTGATTCAACAACTTGTAGGCAATGTTCCCCGCGCTCAAGTTCGGGAAAATGAGAACGTTTGCCTGCTCCTTGAGAGTGCTGAACGGATAGTCGCGCTCAATGATCTCGTGGTCGAACACCGTGTCCGCCTGCATCTCGCCGTCGACCATCAGCGAGGGGTCGCGCTGGCGCAGCAGCGTCACCGCGCGCGCCATTTTCTCAGCCTCCGGATGCCGCACCGAGCCGAAGTTCGAGAACGACAGCATCGCAATGCGCGGCTCGATGCCGAGTGTCCTCGTGATTCGGCTCGCCGCATACCCGATCTGCGCCAACTGCTCGGCCGTCGGATCGATGTTGACGGTCGTGTCGGCGCAGAAAATCACGTGCTTCTCGAAGACCAGCATGTACATGCTGCTCACGAGGCCGGATTTGGGATGCGCGCCGATGACCTCGAGCGCCGGCCGAATCGTTTCGGGGTAGTGCAGGTTGACGCCCGACACGAGCGCGTCGGCGTCGCTCCGGCCCACCATGCACGAACCGAAATAGTTGCCGTTGTACAGCCGGCGGCGCGCCTCGTCCATGCTCATGCCTTTGCGCTGACGCAAACGGAACATGTGCTGCGCGTATTCTTCGCGCCGCGTGGACGTTGCCGGGTCTTCGATGATGATGTCCGTGAGCGGAATGTTCGCCGCCCGCGCTTTGGCTTCGATCGTCTCACGATTACCGAGCAGAATCGGCTCGGCGATGCCTTCTTCCACGCAGATGCGAGCGGCGCGAATGATCTTGGGCTCTTCGCCTTCCGGGAAGACGACACGCTTGGGATTCGCCACGGCGCGGTTGATCACGCCGCGCATGACGCCGCGCGCGCGACCGAGACGCGACTCCAACCGTTCGCGATACTCGTCGAGATCGATGAAATCGTTTGCCGCGCCCGATGCAACCGCCGCCCACGCAACCGCCGGCGCGATCCACAGCAACACGCGCGGATCGAACGGGAAGGGAATCAGATACTCGGGACCGAACGTCACGTCGCGCAGGCCGTACAGGCCCGCGATGCTGTCCGGGACGTCTTCCTTGGCGAGCAGCGCAAGCGCGCGCGTCGCCGCCATCTTCATTTCCTCGTTGATCTCCGTGGCGCGCACGTCGAGCGCACCGCGGAAGATGAACGGGAACCCGAGCACGTTGTTGACCTGATTCGGATAGTCGCTGCGGCCCGTGGCGACGATGGCGTCGCTTCGCACGGCGCGCACGTCCTCCGGCATGATCTCCGGCATCGGATTGGCGAGCGCGAAGATGATCGGATGATCGGCCATCTTCGCGATCATTTCGCCCGTCACCGCGCCCGCGACCGACAGTCCAACGAACACGTCCGCGCCCACGAGCGCCTCGGCGATCGTCCGCCGGTCGGTCTCGACCTGGAAACGCGCTTTGTACGGATCCATGTCTCCCGCGCGCCCGGCGTAGATCACGCCGTCGCGGTCGCACATGAGAATATTCTTACGATTCACCCCGAGCCGCACGTAATGCTCGGCCGTCGATATCGCGGCGGCGCCGGCGCCCGAAAACACGACCTTCACTTCGGCGATGTTCTTCCGGACGCACTCGAGCGCATTGAGCAGCGCGGCGCCCGAGATGATCGCGGTGCCGTGCTGGTCGTCGTGGAAGACGGGAATCTTGAGCGTCTTCCGGAGCGTTTCCTCGATGTAGAAACAGTCCGGCGCGCGGATGTCCTCCAAGTTGATGCCGCCCACCGTGGGCTCCAGCAACTGGCAGAACTTGATGACGTCGTCGGGATTCTCGGAGCCAACCTCGAGATCGAACACGTCGAGATCGGCGAACTGCTTGAAGAGGTTCCCCTTGCCTTCCATCACCGGCTTGCCGGCGATCGCACCGATGTTGCCGAGTCCGAGCACCGCCGTCCCGTTCGTGACCACGGCCACGAGGTTGCCCTTGGCGGTGTACGTGTACGCGAGATCCGGATCCTTCTTGATCTCCAGGCAGGGCTCGGCGACCCCGGGCGAGTAGGCGAGGGAGAGGTCGCGCTGGTTGGTCAGCGGCTTCGTCGGTACCACGGCAATCTTGCCGGGCCGACCGTGCGCGTGATAGTCGAGGGCGTCTTGGCGTTTCGTCATGGCCGTGATGAAGGATAGCCGATTAGGGCCCTTAAGTCAGTCTATCGAATGGTGTTTTGACGTCCGGCCGAAGAAATGCCGGACCGAGCGGACGGCCGACCCCGTTACGTTTCCTGGAGGCAAGCCCGCTTCCAAACCGTCTTTCATCGCCGCCGAACTCGTGGATTCGAGCCAGCAAGCCCATTTGGTTCGCATGCTCCGCTTGGCCACTCTCGGTCTCGTGGCCGAGATGATCGTGTTCGCGGTGGGCTTCTTCGCGCCCGCGATGAAGACACTGTTGCCGCCGGTGTACCTGCTCGTGGCGGTGCTGTTTGCCGGCGCGATCTGGCACCAGTTCAGCCGTCGGCCGGGGAGAGAACGGAGGCGTCCAGGATCAGGAGACCGCCGCCACGGGGACCGACGGGAGTCGTAGCTCGCCGCGGTTACGCCTCGAGCGCATCGTACCGCTTGAGGCGGTACACGGCCGTCGATACTCCCCAGGTCACGACGAACACGCCGATGATCAGGTAGCCGATGATCCCGAAGTTGCCATTGAGTGCGGCGATTCCGCGCCAGAAAGCGCCACCCAACCCGAGTTCGCGCCCCACGAGCCCCAGCGCTTCGACGCCGCCCACGAGCAGCGCGACGACCACCGAAACCACCGTGATCGTCAAGTTGTAGTAGAGTTTTCTCATCGGCTTCGCGTAGGCCCAGCCGTAGGCGCCGAGCATCAACACACTGTCGGCGGTGTCGACCAGCGCCATGCCGGACGCAAACAGCGCCGGAAAAACCAGAATCGACCAGATCGACATCCCTCGCGCCGCCTCGGCGGCCGATATGCCGAGCAACCCGATCTCGGTCGCGGTGTCGAAGCCCAAACCGAACAACAGCCCGAGCGGGTACATGTGCCAGCTCTTGCGCACCATGCCGAACAGCGGCCGGAAGACGCGAGCCAACAATCCGCCACCGGCCATGAGCATGTCGAGATCTTCCTCGACGTACGCGCCGCCGTTCTTCACGCGATGAAACGCGCGATACACGCTCACGAAGATGAAAATGTTCATGATCGCGATCGCGAGCAGAAACGCAGCCGAGACGAGGGTGCCGATCACGCCGCCGACGTCGTGAAAGGCGGCGAAGCTCGTATCGAGCGCGAGCGCCGTCGCCGCGATCGCAATCGACGCCAGCACCACAACGGTCGAGTGGCCGAGCGAAAAAAAGAAGCCCGTCGCCAGCGGACGCCGGCCGTCGTGCATCAGCTTGCGCGTGACGTTGTCGATCGCCGCGATGTGGTCGGCGTCGATCGCGTGGCGCAGGCCCAACCCGTACGCCAGCAGCGAGGTGCCCAGCAATAGCGGATAGTGCCGAAAGGCAACCAGCGCCCAGCTCCACGCGAGCACGTTGGCGATGGCAAGTAACGCAAAGAGACCGGCGATCTCACGTCGATCGCCGGTCCCTTCGTGAGTGAACACTTTGAGGAAGTCGCGCACGCCGTAAAATATCACGGCGGGCGCGAATCCCAAGCGGACTACACTTCCAGGTGGTCGCCCTCGCGCGCCGACATTGCGTACAGCACGGGCATCAGGAAGACGCTGATCACCAGTCGAGCGATCAGGCCGCCCACGATCACGAGCGCGAATGGTTTCTGCGTGTCCGATCCTACGCCGGTCGACAGCGCAGCAGGCAACAACCCGATCGCCGCCACCAGCGCCGTCATCATGATTGGACGCAGACGCAGCATCGCCGCCGTTCGCGCGGCGTGATCGATGGTGAATCCACCCAGCCGCAGCTCGTTGGCGTACGAGATGTACACCACGGCGGTTTGCACCGATACGCCGAACAGCACCAGGAACCCGATCATCGACGACACGGAGAACGGCGTGTTCGTCATCATCATCGCCAGCAAGCCGCCAAGCGGTGCCGACAGGATGACGCCCAGCACCGTGATGAACGGGAATTTGAAGTTCTGGTACAGAACGAACAAAATGCCGAAGATGAGCAGTACCGTTATCGGCAGCACGATGTTCATCTGCGCCTTGGACGCCGTGTACTGTTCGAACTCGCCCGACCAGCGTGCCGTATACCCGTTCGGAAGCTTGATCTGCTTGTCGACTGCCGCACGTGCCTCCGCGACAGCACTCGCCAGATCGCGCCCCTCCACTGAATACTGAATGCCGATGTACCGCGAATTGTCCTCGCGGTAGATGAAAGCGGCGCCATTCGAAATTCGCACGTCAGCGACCTCGCGCAGCGGAACCTGCTCGCCGCTCGGCGTCGCGAGCAGAATGTTGCCGATCTCCTCCGGCGTGTCCCGGTACTGCTCCTGCAAGCGCACGACGAGGTCGAAGGTCCGTTCGCCCTGCACGACTTCGGTCGCCGCGAGACCGCCCACTGCGGCGTCGATCAGGTTGTTCACGGCGTCGATGCTCAGTCCGTAGCGCGCGAGCTTGGCGCGATCGGGAGTGATCGTCAGGCTTGGTTGCCCCAATTCCTGGACGAGCGTGACGTCCTTGATGCCAGGTACCTGTTGGATCACCGATTTGATCGCGCGACCCTTGTCCTCGAGGATGCTGAGGTCCGTGCCAAATATCTTGACGTCAAGGGAAGCCTTGAGGCCTGTCAGTGCCTCGTCCACCGCGTCTTCGGCTGGCTGCGTGTAGTTGAACGTGATCCCGGGAAATACGGACAGCTTCTTGTCGATCGCGTCGATCAACGCCTTCTTCGAGTGATACGCTCCATTCCATTCGCCATACGGTCTCAGCCCGACGTAGAACTCGGCGTTGAAGAATCCGGTTGGGTCGGTGCCGGCGTCATCGCGCCCGTGCTCCGATGCCACCACGGTGACCTCGGGAAAGCTCTGGAGAATCGCGCGCACCTGTGGGACGATCTTCGCCGATTCATCAAAGGAAATCGTGTACGGCATCGTGGCGCGAACCCACAACGCGCCCTCGTCGAGCTTCGGCATGAACTCCCCGCCGCGCGTCATCGCGATCGCCGCTGACACGACGAAGAGCGCCGTGCACGCCGCCATCGTTGCCCAGCGGTGCACCATGCACCAATCCAGGCCGCGCCCGTACTGATCGCGAAGCCATTCGAAGATTTTATTTTTCCGTTCCTTCACGCCTTTGCGCATGATCCAGAAGCAGAGCGCCGGGACGGTCGTCAGCGTGATGGCCAAGGAGCCGATCAACGCATAGATCGTGGTATCCGCCATGGGTCGGAACAGCTTGGCCGACGGACCGGTGAGCGCGTAGATCGGCAGGAACCCGGCGACAATGACCGCCGTGGCATACACGATCGGCCGGTTGACTTCTGACGCCGCCTCGAAGATCACTTCGCGCACCTTATACTCTGTACCTTCTCGTCGCGCGAGTTGCCGGTAGATGTTCTCCACCATGTACACGGCCCCGTCCACCAGAATGCCGAAGTCGATCGCACCAATCGACAGCAGGTTTGCGGGAATGCTCTGCAGATCGAGCCCGATGAACGCGATCATCAATCCCAATGGCACTGTGATCGCAACGATCAGCGCCGATCGGAAATCGTAGAGGAAGAACACCAGGACGACCACCACGAGCACGATGCCGACGACGAGGTTGTGTGCCACGGTGTGCGTCGTCAGTGCGATCAGGTCCGTCCGGTCGTAATACGGCACGACCTTCACGTCCTTCGGTAGCACGTGGTCGTTGAGCTCCGCGGTCTTTGCCTCCACGCGCTTCAACACCGTTTGCGCCTGTTCGCCGGTGCGGATCAGAATGATGCCTTCGACCGCGTCGTCCTGCTTGTTGTAGCCGAATTGGCCCAGGCGCGGCGCATGTCCGATCTCGACACTTGCCACGTCTTTGACGAGGACCGGCGCGCCATTCTTGACGGCGAGCACGACGTTGCCGATGTCCTCGAGCGTCACCACGCGCCCAATGCCGCGGACGTAGAGAAACTGGCCGCCTTCCGAAATGAATCCGCCGCCGCCGTTGCTGTTGTTCGCGTTGAGCGCTTGCGACACGTCGTCGACCGATAGGCCGGCACCGGCGAGCCGCGTCGGGTCGACCAGCACCTGGTATTGCATCGTCTCGCCGCCCAGCGAGGCGACGTCGCCAACGCCGGGCACCGCTCGGTATGCCTTGTCCAACACCCAATCCTGCAGCACGTGCAGGTCCATCGCCGAATGGTCGGTGCTCTGGACGACGTACCGGTACACGAGACCGGACGGCGAGACCGGAGGCTCGATCTCGGCGCTCACGCCGTCGGGCAGTTCCGCGCCGGCGAGTCGTTCGTACACCTGTTCGCGCGAGAAATAAAGATCCGCCTTGTCCGTGAACGTTACGCGCACGCTCGACAAGCCGTAGAGCGACACCGAGCGGGTCACCGCAACATCCGGTAAGCCGTTCATCTCGTTTTCGAGCGGGATCGTGATCAACCGCTCGATTTCCTCTGCCGCGTGGCCCGGCCACTGCGTCGTCAGCTCCACCTGCGGCGGAGACACATCCGGGTACGCGTCGACGGGGAGTCGCTGGAGGGAATACATCCCGACGAATGCCACACCAATCGTGAGGATGGCGACGAGCATCGGCGCGTTGACCGATGCTTCGACCAGCCGCTGAATAGGACCACCGCGGCCTTCCTTATTGGCCGTCGGGACAGGCTCGCGAGGAGCGCGATCGGCGTCGCTCACTGGCTCTCCGCGAATTGGAGGAACAGCGCGCCGTCCGCTACGACCTGATCGCCGCTCGCGAGCCCCGACACGATCTCGTAATTCTCACCCACGCGCGAGCCAAGCGTGATCGCGCGCCGCGCGAACGCGTTTGGACCTGCGACCACGAACACATAGGGCAGATTCTGATCGTCTCGCAACACCGCCGCAACGGGAATGAGGATTCCCGTATGCTGCTGTCCTGATTTGATCTGCACGCGCACGAACATGTCGCGCCGCAACACGTGATTGTTGTTCGGCGCGACCACGCGCACCGAGACCGCCTTCGATGCGGGATCGGCGAGCGCTGCGATGTAATCCACGCGTCCGGGAATCGGTACCGGACTCGCATCAGTGAGCACATCGGCCACCGCGCCCACGGTCACATCCTTGAGGTCGTTGGCGAAGACGTTCGTCATCACCCACACGGTGCTCAGATCCGCCACGGTGTAGACTGGCGTCGTTCCGGCCTGCAGCAATTGTCCCTGCGCGACGAGCTTCTCGACGACCGTGCCGTCGATCGGCGATCGAATGATTGCTTCGATGGGCGCTGCGCGACCCTGCTGAACGGCCTGGATCTGCGACTCATCTACGCCAAGCGCCCGCATGTTCTGTACGGCGGCTTCGAGATCGGCGTCGGCCGATGCGAGATCGGATTGGGCTTGCTCCAAATCGCTACGCGCCAACGCATCGTTCTTGAACAGCGCCGAATCGCGATCGGCAATTCGCTTGGCGTTGCGGTCGGCGGTCTGCGCCTTCCGATAGTCTGCCACCGCGGTCGCAAAGTCGGGCGACGACACGTACGCCAACGGTTCGCCGCGCGTAACTTCTGCCCCCGGCTCGGCGAGCACTCTCGTGACCGGTCCCGAAACGGGCGACAGGACTTGCGTGGACTTGTCGCCGTTGAACGCCACGTTCCCGGTGGCTTCCACCATCGGCCGAAACGCGGTCGGCTGAATGACCACGATATGAATTCGCCCGCGTTGCTCGGCTGTGACGGTCACGTTCGTCGGCGTTTCCGCCGTCGATGCGACGGTGACTTTCGTGGTGTCGGCACTGGCACTCGCGCTGCCGGCATTGCTCGCGCTGCTCTTCCCGCTGGAGCAAGCCGCCAACGCTCCGATGATCAGCGCCCCCGCGACGCTCGGGCTCGAACGCATGAATCGCATGGTCATTTGTCGTTTGCTCCGATCGAAGCAGTGATGCCGAGCGCCCGATCGAGATCGGTGCGGGCAGTATTGGCGGCGGCGAGAGCGTCGGAGAGCTGGCTCTCTGCCTGGAGAAGAGCAGTGCGGGCGGTGAGGACCTCGAGCGCCGAGGAACCGCCGAGTGTGTAGCTGGTGGACGAGACGCGATAGGCCTCACGCGCGGCCGGTACGAGCTCGTCGCGGATGAATGTCACTTGTCGCATTGCAGTACTGGCATTGGCGTATGCCGATCGCACGTCTTGCGTGACTTGAGCTCGCGCGTCGCGATACGTCGCGTCGAGCTCGCGCTCGAAGTGTTGCGCCTGCGCGATGTCGCCCTTGGAGTGCTGCCAGTAGAGCAACGGCAGCGGCAGCGTGATGCCGGTCGTGAACAACGGCGATCCCGGCTGCGCGTAATCGCGCCCGACCGCGAAGTTCAGATCCGGCAACCAGAATTCTTTCGTCAGATTCGTGGTAGCGTGCGCACCGACGATCTGGTTCTCCAGCACGGCGAGCTCCGGTCGGTGCGTCAGCGCGGTTTGCTCGATCGACGACGAGTCGGGGAGCGCCGCCGGCATGGTCAGCGAATCCGTCGGCGCGATCGGCGCGCCGATCACTCGGCCGAGCATTCGGTTGAGCGACGCCTGGGCAACGGCCAAGTCGCGCTCGTTGCCGATCAGATCATTCGCGGCCTGCGCGACGCCAACCTGCGCCTGGATGACGTCGAGCCGCGCTGCGCTTCCGGCGTTGAACCGCGCTTGGGTGCGCGTCAGGAAGTCGTTGGCCAGTGTCTGCGCTTCGACAAGATCTGCGCGGTGCTGCAGCGCGACTAGCAACGAGTCGTACGTGGCCGACGTCTGATTCGCGATCGTCTGCGTTTGCAGCCGGTAGTTCGACTCGTTGGCGCCGATATCGGCGAGGCCGATGCGGTTGTTGAGCCGGAACTTGTCGGGAAAAGGAATGTCGAGCCCGAGCGACACAGGTTTCGACGGCGCGCCGCCGAACGTGAACGGGCTGTTGATTTGATCGTACGCCGCGCTGAGCGACGGGTCGGGAATCGCGATGGCCGTCACGCGCCGCGCGCGCGCCTCGGCCGTCTGTTCCCGCGCGATGTCGAGCTGCGCGTTGCGCGTGAGCGCTTCAGCGATGGCTTGGCGTCGCGAAAGTCGAAGCGAATCTGTAGTGGGTGCCTGCGCGGACACGACGCCGCCGCATACGGCAAGCGCGCACAACCCTGCAATTAGGCGCATTTTGTCCCTAAATGGTGAATCCGAGGTGACCTACGACTGCAAAACCGGCCTCAGACTACCGTGGGTGGCGCGCGCGGATTGGCTTGCGGGTGGTACGGGGTGGCAACCAGTCGCTCGGCAGCCATGACATAGCTGGAGATTGCGAGCGAGACGTTGGGGACCGCGAAGAGCGGCCGTGCCGTGGTGCCTTGAATGGAGCGGGCCTGACAGGCCGCGCAGGTGGCTTCGTTGTGGGACGTATGTCCACGGGTGCCCGACTGCTCGACGTGCGCCGAGAGCGTGCGTTCGAAGCGACCTTCCGCCAGCGGGATGAGCGCAACCACGAGCTGCGCCGTGAACGCCAGAGCGGCGAATACGGAGAAGAGCCAGCGGCGCGTTTGGTGGCGGGCGGGAACGTGCATCATCTAACCCTACGGCCGACGGCGGTGAAACGCTAGGAGACGCGGTTCGTGGATGCGTGCGTGGTCTGTTTTCGGGGGTCGCGGTGCAGCCGTTCCTATCACACGCGACCAGATGTAAATCGCCGCGCACGCATTGCCCATCACTTCCATCGGGAGCTCAGAAGGCCCGCGATAAACTTCGATCGCCTCGATTTGCGACAGGTTGAAGCTCGCGAGCATCTCCGGAATCTCTGCGTGACTGATCATCACGCCGTCGACGACGAGCGCAAACGAACCCGCGGTGTCTGTGCTCGCTGCGAAATGCGTCGCACCGCTTCCGCCGCGTTGCTGCGGTAGAAGAGCAGCTCTGCACTGGGCGAATTGCACGTTCAGAAAATTCGGGCCCGTCGACACGTGCACGCCAGCGACGCGTCTCAGAATTGCGTCGAGCGAGCTTGGACCGGCTGAGTCCAGGGATTCGCGCGTGAAGAAGTGTCCCACGCCGTGTGCGCGTCGCTCATAGAACTCGTCCATCCGAGAAAGGGAGCCATAGCGCGCGGGTTTTCCTGTCGGGTCAGTCACGACGACGCGATCGAGCAGTTGCGCGCTGCGATGCAGTTGGATCGGGTCGATGATGTTGGCGTTCGCTGAGACGATGATGGCGACGGCGGACTGTTCATAGCCAACGCGTCGGGCCGAGAGTCGATAGACGCCCGGCGCGATGCGTCGCAGCGAGAAGGCGCCGGACGAATCGGTGTGCGTGTTCACGGACGTGGTGTCTTCCATCATCGACGACAGCACGACGTCGGCGTTGACGATTGGCACGTTGCCGTCGAGGACGCGTCCGGTGACCGATGATGAATGGTCGAGTGGCGGCGTCGCAGGTGACTGCGCAACGCCTGTCCGCGGACGCCCACTCACGACGGCGACCGTGGCGGCCGCGGTCAGTAGCACGCGTCCAATCATCGAAGCTCCGCGAACGCTATGAATGGTGTCGTGCGCTCCGTCAGGGCTTTGGCGCCGTCAGATTGAACGATCGCGCAAAAGTTGCCGGCAACAGCCGGAACTGGATCGGCGTCAACACACGACTGATCACCGCTGACTCGCTCGGTGGAAAGCGAAAAATCGTCGAGCTCACCGTCTGAATGCGCTCCGAGACGGTGTCCGGATTGTAGCCTGCGGGGAGATTCGCCAACTCAATTGCGAGCGCCTTGTATGTCGAATCCGTCATCGCACGAACGCGATCGGCACTCGCCTGCATCTCCGACAATTGCTGGGGGCTCAAGAGCAGCGAGTCGGCGTTGGAGATGATCCAGAAGAACGGACTCGTCGCACTGAAGCCGGTCGAGCGAAGGCGGCGCAGAATCGTATCGGCGGGCGGCCGCACGCCGGGCGCGCCGCGCGTCGGCCGCATGTACACCTCGAGCTGCTGCCGCTGGACGTTTCCGTTCACGCTGAACGACACCTCGAACGTGACGCGGAACGGATTTAGAAATTGTGAAATCGACGGACGCGTGTTGCCGAACCGCGGGTTGACCTCGTACGTAAAGTGTTGCGTCGTCGGGTCGAAGCCGCGCACGAAGTAGAGCGTTGGATCCGGCGCCGCCGGCGCGCCCCATCCGCGCAGGTGATCGGTGCCATGCAGCAACTCGTCGATGCCGGTGAGCGGATTGGCGAAGTTGATCGAGCCGTACGCGAAGTGCCAGCGGTCGCCGAATCGCTTGTTCCAGTCGAAGCGCGCGTTCATCGTCGCGCTCCAAGGGCGCCGGCAACTGTTGATTCCGGCCACCGCTCCGAGTTGGCTCTCGAGGCAGCTCCGAGCCTCGGACGTCGTCGACGCGAGCAGCGTCGACATTCCGGACGCCACGGCGGCACTCGGCGCAGCGGACGGATTGAACACGAACGCGCGATCGTTCGACAGCCCGTCTCCGTTGATGTCGCCGCCAACGATTGGCGTGTACGGATAGCCCGATTGAAATCCCCAGTACGTCGTGAACGAACTGCTGATCTTCGGAATTCGATATCCGAGTTGAAAACGAATCTGGTGGGTCGCGGTGAATCCGGTGGCCCAGGCCAGTTGTCGCGGATCGCCGAAGGTCGTTCCGTCATAGCCACGCGTGAGACTGCGTGATGACGAGTAGGCATACGACCCATTCACGATGAGATTTCCGAGCTGCGTCGGCACATACGGAACGATCGTCACGATCGCCTGCTTCATCTCGAGGCGATCATCCGAGCGACGGCTGACCACGCGGCCGTACTCATTCGAGAGGCGAGCGTCGAGCGGCGACACTAATCCTGTGGAGGGAACGATGCTCGCGGACGAGACGTATACCGGACGGTTCGCTTCATTGTCCAACGTGAAGCGTGGAACGCCGGTGTAGTTCAGGTCGACGAGGCTTTGCTGATTCACGTTCAGACTGTACGAGCCGTCGATGCTGTAAAACACCACCTTGTACGCCGACGACCACCCGAGATTGCCCGTCCATCGGTGCGGTGACGTGTACGATGGATCGAACAGTTGAACGGACGGCGCCGCATCGACGAACGCGGCGGCACCGGAACCGTCGGCGCAGCTCGCCGGAATGGCACCCGTATTTGACAGATAATCCTGCCAATCCGGAGTTGGAGTTGCTGGCCCCACGCAGTTGATGCGCTGCGTCGTCGATCCTGGAAGTCCGGTCGAGACGATCGCGTCGGATAGAAGCGACGGTGACGGGACGGATCGGAACTCACCAACGCCGCCGCGCAGCGTGCCTTTCGTCGGGGTGAATATCGAGCCGAGGTTCGAACTTCCGCCGCCGCGTGACGAAGCGCGTGCGCCACGATAGAACCAATTGAATCCGAGCCGCGGGCTCACGGATACACCTGACGGACTCACATCCGTGCGCGCACCGAACAGTCGCGCCACCTCGGCGTTCTCGCGCGGTGCGTCGGTGAACACGTTCCACTCGAGTCGCGGACCAAAGACGAACTGAAGATCGGGCGACTTCGTCCAATAGTCGGCGATCGCAAATGCGCCCGAGGCTTCGCCACCCGTCCGCTCGGGCGAGTATAGCGTTCGTGAATAGCTTGCCGCCGAGTTGTCGGCGAGATCGGCGAGCGAATTGTACGTGAAGGTGCCGAGGCCATTTCCTTGTGAGGATTGATCGTAGCCGTCGACTTGCACCTGCGAGAACAGCTTGAAACGGTGCGCGAGCGCTTGCGTTGGACTGAGCGATAGCTCGTTCGACGCCTCCCAACGCCAGGTGCGATTGTCGCTCGAGAGCGCCCCACCGCCGAACTGTAGACCGGATACGCTCGACGTTCCGTCGCTGAGCGCCGAGGTGACGCGCACGGAGCCGCCGGGGAGGGCAAGGTACGGATCTGAATGTTGATCGTTGAATGAAACAGCGGTCTTCGTCTCGCTGAGCACCGCGGCGTCCGCGCCGAAATACTGCGACAGTGTCGCCTGCACGAAGGCGTTGCCGCCAGCGGAGTGACCGTCGCGCGCCGGCAGTGCCAAGGTGGACGCAGCAGTTGGGTTGGTCCGCCGGTAACTGCCGATGCCCGAGATGCTGACGCGCGTCTTGGTGTCGATGCCAACGCCGTACGACGACGCCTGCGCGCGATCGATGCGAAAACCGCCGCCGATGCTCGTTGAGGCGATATCGCTGCCAATGCCTTGGGCGCTGATCGGAACGCCCATGCCGCTTACCAGTTCTAGAAAGCGATCGGCGGAATCTTGTGCGACGCCCAGCCGCGCCAGCGCCGCGGCGTCGGCGCGGAGAATTGACGGCGCGGGCGACATACGCCGGCTTCCTTGAATCGCGGCGCTGTAGATCCACGTGTCCTGCTGCAGCTCGCCACCTCGACCATAGCCCAACGTGACGTTGCTGTAGCGTTGGCCGAGCTCGCGAGCCGTGGCATCGGCGGCTTGCAGTTGTGGTGCGTCGACCGTGAGGTGTCCCGACCCAAGCGTCAACGTTTGCCCGGCGCGGATGTCGGCGTTGATCTGTGCACCGCCGAAGCCGCCAATCGTGGGATCGTAGACTGACGAGCTGACGTGTGTCGTCGACGACAGCTCGCGCGGCAGAGATCCGGCGTCGAACGCCATGCCGTTCACGGTCGTGCGATTCTGCGACGGATCGACACCGAACACCGAGACGCCGCCGTCAGGCGTGGTTGCGACGCCCGGCACTGTCGCCGCCATCGCATTGAGGTCGCCCATTTGATCCGGCGACAGCGCCCCGGTCACGGTGGCGACCTGCGAGGTCAGTCCACCGATCGTAGATGGTGTTTCGTCTCCACGCGGCGGGCGCGTGCGCTGCGCAGTCGTGCGCACTCCCGCAAGGAGCGTAACGTCGAGTGCGAGCCTCGCGTCGACAACGAACGTCGTCTCGCTCGCCACGCGCATCACCCGTTTGCGGAACGCCTTCCGGCCCGTGATGCCAACGTACACGAGATAGTCGCCCGTGCCGGCGGCGATATGGATCTCATACCGGCCGCCTGTATCCGAGCTGGCGCGGAAGGTCTCGCGATTGGGCGCCATCGTGACGATGACGTCGGCGCCGGGAATGACGCGGCCACTGTCGGTCGTCACACGCCCGCGGATGACCTCGGGGCGTGTCTGAGCAGCTGCGACGACGGCGGGAAACTGCAACGCGAACACCAGAGCGATGACGCGGCAAACGGCGGGTCGGCGCATAGGGCGAGTGCTCGATCGTTCGAGTGGCGATTCTCGACGCAATACAACCTGCGTCACACCCTACGATCGATCGGACGCGCTGTCAACAGTCTGTTTCGGCTGCTCAGGAAGTTCTAATTGTCGAATATCAATTACCGCCTTGCAGGCGCATTAGCGAATCGCCTTTCCATGCTCGATGTTGTCCAGAACATCTTCTGTCGTGGCGACGAAATAATTGAACGCCGCGGCGATGTCTGACTGACTCGGATCACAGCCGAGCGGAGTTCCGCAGTGCATCGACAGACGAATCGTAAATCGGCCAGCGCCAGCCGGGTCCTTGATCACGGAGAAGCCGTAACTCGGAGCGGCATCTGCAGGACTGTACGTCTCGACCAAGACATCGTTGGCCGTTTCAATCTTCAACTGCGAGTGCTTTACGACCCAGAATCGCGCGCGATCCCAGTCCTTGTTGCAGTCCGTGTCGCACGTCACGGGAGGCGCGCCCGCCGCTGGCCCGAGCATGAGCGGCTTCAGCGGAACGCAGGCCGCGAGTGCGAGCACGCTGAGCGATGCAACGCCGGCGTGGGCTTTTTTCAACCGATGTAACTCCGCAACCGCGCCAGCATCTGCGCGTCCGTCGCCGTGGGATCCGTACCCTTCGGCGTCTCGATGATCTTCGGGACCTTCGCGAGTCGCTCGTCATTCATGACGTGCCGGAATGCAACGTCGCCAAGCGATCCTTCGCCGATCAGCTCATGCCGGTCGCGGCGTGAATCGAACGGCGTCTTCGAATCGTTCAAGTGCATGACGCGCAGTCGCGACATCCCGAGTACATCGTCGAACTTACGCCAGACGTCGTCGTACGCATTCACGAGGTCGTAGCCCGCGGAATACGCGTGACACGTGTCGAGGCAGATCGCAACGCGCGAACGATGCGGCTCCGGAATCGCCTCGATGAGCTGTGCGAGATCCTCAAAGGCCGCGCCGATCGCCGTGCCCGATCCCGCCGTCGTCTCCATGCAGAGAATCGTGTTGCCGCTAACGCGTGATAAGGCTTCGGTGATTCCGTCGGCGTTTCGCTGAATCCCGCTCGCGCGGTCGTCGATGTAATTGCCAGGATGCGACACGAGATACGTGATGTTGAGCGCCGCGCATCGCTGCAATTCGGCCACGAACGACTCCACGGACTGGCGCCGCAGTTTGTCGTCCGGACTTGCGAGATTGATCAAGTACGAATCGTGAACGATCGTGTCGCGAATCTTGGTGTCGCCCAACGCGGCGTGAAACGCCGCGCACTCGTCGCCTTCGCACACACGCTCGGCCCAGCGATTCGCCATTTTCGTGAAGATCTGGATCGCCGTGGCGCCGATTGCTTTTCCGCGAGGCGGAGCGGCGTGAGTTCCACCGGCGATCGAGACGTGGGCGCCAAGTAGCACGTCGTCGTCCCACGCCGGAGCAAGCCAGTTCGGGTCGTTCGCGCTGTCGGTCTTGGGATTGAACGCAGGCTTCTTTGCCGCAGCTTTCTTCGCTGCGGGTTTCTTGGCGACGACGTTCTTGGCGACGACTTTCTTGGCCGCGCTCTTCTTGGCCGCCGATTTCTTGGCCGCAGACTTCTTAGTCGAACTCCGCCGACTTGCCATGGAACGCCTTGCCGCAGCGCGGACAGTGGATGGGTCCCGACTCCGCAAGCGCGTAGCCGAAGTCGCGCCCACACGAACACTCGGCCTCGAGTGATTCGTGCCCGCACACAAGGCAGAAGGCGTCGTCCGCCTCGTAGGCGCGGAATCGACCGCACACAGTGCATCGCTTTGTGACCGGCTGCGACATGCGGAAATCTACAGTCAGCGCTGGCCGCGAAGCCACGTCACCGGATCCACCGCCGGCGTGCGGCCGTCGCCAGTGCCGTGCCGGATCTCGAAGTGCAAATGCGCCGGGAATTCCGGATCCGATACGCCGACGCCGCCAATGACCTGGCCCTTGGCAATCGTCTGCTGCTGCCGCACGTCAGCCCGCGAGAGCGATCCATAGATCGAATAGTCGCCGCCGCCGTGATCGATGATCACCGTGAGCCCGTACGTCCCCAGTTGGCCGACGCTCACCACTCGGCCCGCGGCCACCGCGTGGACGCTGGTGTTGATCGGCGCTTTGATGCCCACGCCGTTCCAACGAATCGTCGTGTTCGAGGACGTCTGCGCTTTCCCGAAGTTGTAGAGCAGGGGACCGTCCACCGGCCAATCGAGCTTGCCGTAATCGCTCGTCTTGATCGTGCTCGCAGCTCGTGCGGTGCTCGGCTTCGTGCTCTCGGCGCGTCGTCGATCGGCTTCGAGTGCCGCCAAGGCGCCGTTCATCTTGGCTTCGGTCGCTTTGAGCAGCGCGACGCGATCTTCAACCTGCTTCGCCTGCTGCCGCGTCCGCGTGAGACTCGTGGCGCGCTCGCGCTGGAGTGAGCGGAGACGTTCTTCCTCGTGCTGTGTGTCGCTGCGATTCGTCTCGAGCACGTTTTGCAGCGTCACCAGTCGGTCGTGGTCGTGCTGCACCTGATCGGCGAGCTGCTGAACGCGATTCACCAGCGCGCGATCGTGCAGCGCGAGCAGATGCAAATACTTATAGCGCGCCACGAGCTCACCGAACGATCGAGCCGACAGCATCGCCTGCGTCGTAAAGAGCGGACCGCGTTTGTAGATGTCGGCGACGCGACGGCGCAGCGCGGCTTTCTTCGCGGCGAGCTCCGTCTCCGTCGTCGCGACCTTGCCCGACGCAGAATCCACTTCCGCGGTGATCGTTGCCAGTTGCGACGCGAGCGTCTTCACGATGCGCTCCGTGGCGTCGGCGCGGCTATCGAGGTTCGTGACTTCCTCGTTGAGATCGTGCACCGTGTTCTGGAGCTCAGCGGCGCGCTTCTCGAGCTGCTCGCGCTCGCGCCGGATGCTCTCGAGCGTGTCGCGTTGGGCGCTGATGCGTGCGTCCTGGGCGAGCAACGCATTATGAGAAAATATTAATGGCGCTACCGGAAGCAAGACGAGCGCGGCGGCGCCACTCGCAGCGCGCCGAATCGCGCGCGTCACGCTCGGCACGTCAGACGCGCCGCAAGTGGCGGCCAACGGACACGGCGCTGCCCATCAAACCCATCAGCGCGCCGAACAAAACGCCCAGCAGCGCGAGCCGGCGGTCGAAGAACGCGGTCGAGAAATGCAGATACTGATCGAGCACCTGCATCGCCAAATACGTCATCAACAAGGCGAGTGTGCCGCCGAGCACACCCTTCAGTGTGCCTTCGATGAGGAACGGCAACCGAATGAATCCGTCGGTCGCGCCAACGAGTCGCATGATCGAGATCTCGCGCGCGCGCGCCAGCACGGCCATGCGGATCGTGGCACCGATGATGATGATCGCCACCGCGGCGAACGCGAGGCCCAGAGTCAGCCCCGCGACCCCGGCGATGTTGCGCAGCCGATAGAGCTGCGTGATCCACTCTTCGCCGTAGCGAACGTCGTCGACGAACTGATAGCCGCGCAGCCGGTCGGCGACTTTGCGCACAGTAGCCGGGTCGCGGGAGCCGGGCTTGAGATGAATGTCGAGTGACGCCGGGAGAAACTCGGATTCGAACACGTCGCTGAACTCGCCCAATTCCTTCCGGGCTTGATCCAACGCCTCGGCCTGCGTCACCACGTCGACCTTGGACACTTCAGGAAAGCGAGCGATCTCTTCGGACGCCGCAGCCAGGCGCTCTACCGACGTGCTGTCCGAGACGAACGCGCGAATCTCGACGCGCTCTTCGATGTGCTGCAGCGCGTCGCGGATGTTGAGCGCAACGAGGCCGAACAAGCCGAACGCGAACAGTGAGAAGGCGATGGTCGTGACGCTCAACGCGCTCAGAAGCGGCGAGCGGCGGAACGCGAGCAGCGCCGTGCGAACGGAGAGCATCAGTCGGCCTCCACTTCGAGCTTCGGCGCTTCGGCGGAGTCGAACACGATCTCACCGTGATTGAGCTCGATGCAGCGATAGTCCGTGCTGCGCACCAGCTCGAGGTTGTGCGTGGCCATGATCACCGCGGTGCCCGAGGCGTTGATCTCGCGCAGCAGTTGGAAGATTCCGCGCGTCGCGCGTTCATCGAGATTGCCCGTGGGTTCGTCCGCGATGAGCACGAATGGGTCGTTCACGAGCGCACGCGCGAATGCCACACGCTGTTGCTCACCCCCCGACAGCTCGCGCGGCAGCGCGGTCGCCTTGGAAGCGAGCCCAACCTGCGTGAGCGCGCGCGCGACTTTGCCGGGAATTGCCGCCGCCGGTGTGCCAATCACCTGAAGTGCGAAAGCGACATTCGCTTCGGCCGTGCGATCTTCGAGGAGCTGAAAGTCCTGAAAGACGATCCCGAGCCGCCGGCGCAGTTTGGCCACTTCGCGACGCGTTGCCTCGCGCGAGCTATAACCGCTCACGCGCACTTCGCCTGAGGTGGGCCGTTCGTCCATGAACAGCATTTTGAGAATCGTGCTCTTCCCGGCGCCGCTCGGACCGATGAGGAAGACGAACTCGCCTTTGGCGATGCGGAAATTGACGCCGCGAAGCGCCGCGGCGCCGGCGGCCGCGCGAGGATAGATCTTGGTGACGTTGTCGAAGCGAATCATGGCGGGTCTGGAGATGGACCGAGGCTGAACGGGTCCACCTTTGCGGACGGTCGAGCGACGTGGATGGTCACTCGCTCGAGGCGCCTTTTCCGGTGCGCGAGAACGAGTCCTACTCTACAAGCCGCCGCGTGTTGCGTTCCACGCGAGCTGCCTGCTCGCACAACTCGATGAGGCCGTCATCGCTCAGCCTCGCCCAGAGCTCGGGAAATGGCGCCAGGCGGCGCTTTTCGCCCTCGGTCTCAAAGCAGAGCCAGCCATTGGCGAACTGACCGGTCAACGGCACGCGGTACTCCGAACGTCTCCGCCGTTCCGCAGACAGCACGGCGGGCACCGTCTCGCCGCTCGCACCATCGCGCCGCTCGGCATACTCGGGCTGAACGGACCACACTGCCCATTCTCGACCATCTACCGCGCGGAATTCTCGATGAGCCATGAGCGCTCTCGTGTCGTCAGTTGCCGATCATTGCTTCCGAATCGGGTTCGTTGTCCATCCAATTCCAGGCCGGTTGCGACAGAATCGTGTCCATGATCGCCTTGAGGAGCCCAATCAACATTGGACCGAGCAAGATGCCGACGAGCCCAAACGTGTACACGCCGGTTACGAGAGCGACCAGCATCCAGTAGAAATTGAGCACTTTTGATTTCTGTGCTGCAATCTTGGGCCGCAAGAACGTCGAGATGTAGATGGTGTTCAGGAAGAAGCCGATCAGCACCATCGCGAGTCCTTTGCCCGGCGAATCGCGGAAGATGGCGAGCCACGCGGCCACCGGAACGTACACGCTCCACGAACCGACGATCGGGAAGAACCCGATGATGAACGAGAGAATTGCCAACACGCCGGCCAACGGCACGCCGAAGACGAGATTCATCGCGAGAATGATCACCGACTTGACCGTCTGCGTCAGAAAGGTCGAGTAGATCGCTCCGTAGAGCACGCCGCGCACGTTCGACTCGAGCGCCGTCGACAGCTCGCCGTATCGCGGTGGAATTCGACTTCGGATGAATTCCATGATGTCATCCGCGTCGCCCATCACGTAGTAGGCGGTGAAGACGAAGATCGTCGCGGCGATGGCGATGCTGGCGACAGTGTTTCGCAACGTCGACAGCACGTTCGTGCCGTAGTTCGATGCCACGAGCACGTAGTGCTTGACCGCGTCGCCGGTCTTGGCGGACTGCAGGAACGGTATCTTGCGAAGCGACGAGTCGATCTTGGTCGCGATCTCATCCTGATGCGAGTTGACGTAACCCGCGACGTCGGCAATCTCCTCGTAGCTGTACGCCGAGAGAGCCGCGACGGGGACGATGAGCAGCAGGAGGGTGACCGTCGACGAAACGATCTTATTGTGCGTCTGTCGCATGACCCACAGGAACACCGGGCGCATGAACGTCGCGACGATGACCCCGAGGATGGCGGCGATGATTACCGTCCGCACCATCCACAGGAACAGCACCAGCACGATCACGAAGAGAATCGTCGTGACCATCATGCGGCGCAGTTCCGGCAACGTCAGTTCGGCCAGCGTCGGGTTCGTGCGTCGCTCGAGGCGGCGTCGTTCCGGCGCGACCGCGATCGGCTCACTCATCTAGCATCTAGTGCAGTGCCTGTTCGAGATCTCCGATCACGTCTTGAGCACTTTCGATGCCTAAGCTCAGCCGTAGGAATCCATCTGGGCTCCCATTGCAAACAACTGAATCGACCCCACCGATGGTCGATGCGTGGCGGATGACCTTGAGCTTCCGCAGAAGCCGTTCGGCGGCGGTACCGTCCACGAGCTCGATGCCAAGCAGACCGCCAAAGCCATTCATCG
Organism: Gemmatimonadaceae bacterium; assembly: GCA_036499625.1. Classification (GTDB taxonomy): domain Bacteria; phylum Gemmatimonadota; class Gemmatimonadetes; order Gemmatimonadales; family Gemmatimonadaceae; genus JAQBQB01. The sequence goes on along the minus strand of DASYDJ010000024.1, from coordinate 28,145 downwards.
TTTCTGACGCAGTTTGGTGGTCCGGGTGGGACGGTAGCCCGGAATAATGCACGCGCCCGATCTGCGACTGTCCGGCGCCCCACTTCGCGACGGCCATCGCATTCCGGTTTTGCCGCTGCACGCGAACGTCGAGCGTTTCGAGATCGCGCTCCAGAAGCCACGCGCCGAACGGATCGGGCGTCTGTCCCCAGAGCGTCATTTTTCGGCGCACTTCGTCGACATACGAGCTGCTACCGCACACGACACCGCCGGCCGCGGCGTCACGGCCACTGAGAAAACTCGTGGCCGAATGGATCACGACGTCGGCCCCATGTTCCGCCGGCCGAAGATTGATCGAGCTCGCGACCGTGGAATCGACAATGAGCGCCAGGCCGGATTCCTTGGTCACGTAGCTCACCGGCCGCAGATCGAGCACGCGACAGGTCGCGTGGACCGGCGTCTCGAGAAACACCGCGCGCGTTTCTTTGCGCATGTACTTTCGCCACACGCGCGTCTCGAGCGGATTCACGAGCGAGACCTCGATGCCGAGCGACGTGAATTCTTTCGTGAAGAGCTCCGCGGTGGCGTCAGAGATCCACGAGCTGGCGATCAAGTGATCGCCGGGGCGCAGCAGCGCGAGATGTGCGCAGGCGATCGCTCCCATTCCACTCGAGAGAAGGAGCGCGGCCTCAGTCCCCTCGAGCGCGGCAAGGCGGCGCTGCACTCGCTCTGCATGGACAGCGTCGTTCGTTTCTCGAGCCTCGACGCCGGCGTGGACTGCGAGCGTCGCGAGATCCGGTTTCCGACCCTCGTCCGCAGGCATGAGCGCTAAGCCAGGGCGGTCGGCCGCCGCCCGCGCGTGTCGAGGTCGGGCTTGACGACACGCACGATCTCCGACGGTCGAGCCGCCGTGAGGTCGCGCAACACAACATCACCGAGCCGACCGTCCGGATCGATCTGCACCGTCGCGAGCTCGTGGCGTGTCGGTCCGTAGACCCACGCCAACTCACCTTTCGTAAGCAGCCGCGATCGTGCGTCGTCGGGATGCAGAGACACCATCGGCCCGCGGTCCTCGTCGCCGCTCTTGGTGCCGATCAACGCCGCAACGCGCAGCGGTCGGTTGAGCCGGCCTTCGAATTCCTCGTCCTTTGCTCTTGGCTTGTCAGCCATTCGGGGTGCCAACGGCCTGATACTGGTCGTCGACGCGCATGACGAGACGCAAACGGCACAGCGCGTCGAGATATTCCTGCGCACACTCGGTGTCGGTATCGAGTGCCGCGGCCAACTCGGCGGCGTCCAGACGACCGAGGCGATAGGTGGCCGTCCACGCGCGGCGTTGGTCGTCGCTGAGCGTGCCCATGACCTGGACTTCGCCGTCCGTCTCGAGCGCGAGTGCAAGTCCGTGGCGCTCGAGGACCGCCTCGATCGCGTCGGAGTGATCTTCCGTCACGCCGCGAAAGAGGAAATACGCATCCTGCGGCGGATCGTCCGCCGCGTAGCGCATCAGCAGCTTGGCGACGACTTCGTCGGCGCATGAGAAATCGATCATCGACACCTGTGAGAAGTCGATGACGGTGAGCGCGCGCTCGCTCGACTCGCTCAGCAGTTGCTCGATCTGCCCGCGAACGGCGGCGCCGGTACTGCGCGTGACGAGATTCGAGTAGAGATCGCAGGCGAGCGTCTGACGCAGCACGCTGCTGATGTCGATGTGGTTCATCATCGTTCCGGCGATCCTCCGGCAGTTACGGCTTCAGGAATGATGACCTGAACTTGCGCTCCAGGGAATGGCGCGAGGCCTTCGGCGAGCGGAACGTCGTCGTCCCAGTTCGGCACGATGGCGATGCGAGCGGTTCCACTGCGCACGGAAAGCTTGCCGTGCCAGCGTCCCACGTAGTTTCGCGCGCCGGCGAGCCCTTGTCCGCGACTCCGGTCACGAAACCGGCTCGCGCCGCGAATGACGGCCTCCTCGAGCGCTGCCGCGTCGTCCCACCGCGCGTTGGGCAAATGACCAGGTGCGGTCTCGAGCGACTTCCGGAAGCCGAGTCCGGCGTCCGACACCGCGATCACGACGACGCGGCGGCCAAGGCGCTTCGTCCAGCGGTAGCTCTGCACCGCGACCCATCCGCCTTGGCCGGCATGCTCGAGAATGTTCTGGCACACTTCCGAGAGCGTCATCGTGAATCCGATGATCGCCTTCGTCTCGAGCTTCAACTCGGCCTGAATGATCTGCTTGGCTCGCTCCTGCACGCGACCGACGAGCTTGTGAATGTCGTCGGACTTGGCGATCGGCGTGATCTCGAGCAGGGCTGTCGATTCGCCGACGTCGCGCTGCTTGGGATAGTGGCCGTGGAGGTCGTACACGCCTTCGGCGTGATGAAAGAACGATGCGCGCGCCCAGTACGACGCCGTATCGTCGAGCTCCGGAACCGCGAGCGCCGGTCGCTCGGCGCGCGTTTGCGCGAGCGTGAGGAGGCAGGTCAGTCCGTACGGCGACGCCCAGCGTACGTGGCGCGCGTCGACGAGAATTTTGGCGTCTGCTGGAATCGCCGCCAGTTGATCCAGCACCTGTTCGAAGGAGTGGTCATCCAGCGAGGGTGGAACCGTGATGACGCTGGTCACGTGAGACTGAGCTTCCCTCGAAGATGATTGGCCAGACCGCTCGCGCCGCGATGCTCGACATTGCGCGCCGCGGCTCGATGCGCTGCCAGGATGGCGGCGTCTAAGTTATCACCGGCGAGCAGTCGGGAGAAATAGGTTGCGCCCCACACGTCGCCGCATCCGGTCGGATCGACGCCGTCGATCGCGTTCGCGGGCACGAGCGCGGTGCGCATAGGGCCGAACGACGGCGTGATCGCTCCGCCACGCGCGGCCTCCTCGATTCCATCGAAGTCCGGTGCAGCGAAATACACCGCGCCGCGCTTGCCGAGTGTGACGGTGAGATTGCGCACGCCGGCGTGGAGCGCCGTGGCCGCGAGCGCCATGGGATCGGGCGCCAGCATCGTCATCTCGTCTTCGTTCACCTGCAGCAAATCGAAGCAGCCGCACCACTCGCGCACGTTCGGAATCGGACGAAGCGTCCGCAATCCCGTCGGCTGCACGGCCCACGCGAGCATGTGCAGATCGCAGTAGATCGGCCCGGAAAAATGCTGGCGGAGCAGTTGCAGCGTCTCGAGGTCGAGCTCCCAGCCGCTGAGAAAATTGATGTACAGCGCGTCGAGTTTCGCGGCTTCGATCACGGGCTTGAGACCGAGCCAGTTCCAGCCGGGAATCGCGCCGGTGATCACCTCACTGCGGCGTTCGTCCGAGTAGTAGCGCAGCTCGACGCGATAGTTGGCATACGGCACACCGATCAACGCCGCGTCCGGTGCGACATGTGTGAGCGACGACATGAACTGATTCGCGCGCGACAGGAGATCGTCGCCAACCTTGATGATGGGTACGATCTCCCACTCGTCCGACAACGCCGCATCGAGCCCGCTCAATCCATACGCGATGCCGCCCCATTCTTCGACGGCGGGCGACAGTAGATCGCGATTGTAGATGACGTCCCAGACGAAGGAGCTGAGGACGCCCAGCCGCTTACGCCGCCGCGTAGCGGCGGCGGGTGGAACGGTGGAAGGGTGGAGCGGTGGAACGCCTGTCATTCCGGACGAGCATAGCGAGGAGGAATCTCGTGTCGTTCGGCTAGATCCCTCCCTTCGCTCGGGATGACCGCGCCGCGGCAGTTTTCCTTCCACCGTTCCACCGTTCCACCGGGCACATCGTGAGCGAAGCTCACAATGTGCCCAAGTGCTGCATCTTGAACGTTGCAACGGCACCCACGACGCCCGCCGTTCCCGGCAGCTCGCCCGGCACGATGCGCGTTGCGTCAACTGCCGGCCTGAACGCGCGCCGTCGCACCTCGGCGCGGAGCGGCGTGAACAGCGCATCGCCAGCCAGCGTCACGCCGCCCGCGACCACGACAACGTCGGCATTGATGATGTTGAGCAAATTGGCAATACCGGCGCCGAGGTAGCGCGCGGTGTCGCGCACGATTTCGTTGGCCACCGCGTCGCCTTGCTGCGCCGCCTTGTACACCGTCTCGGCCGTGAGCGTCTCGAGCTTGCCGTCGACCAGCGACGGTAAGAGCGACGCGGTCTCCTCGCGCACGAGCACTTCGCGCGCGCGGGTCGCGATCGCGGGCCCGGACGCGTATGCCTCGAGACAGCCGTAGTTCCCGCACTTACAGTGGCGGCCGTTCAAATCGATGGTCGTGTGCCCGATCTCGCCGGCAACGTCGGACGAGCCGTGAAACAACTTTCCGTCGAGAATCAATCCGCCGCCGATGCCGGTGCCGATCGTCATGCCGATGACGTTCGTGCCGCCGCGCGCCGCACCTTGCCACCACTCGCCGACCGTCGCGCAATTCGCGTCGTTGTCGAGCGTCGCCGGCAAATTCAAACGCTCGGCGATGCGGTCGCGCAGAGGGAAATCGCGCCAGCCGAGATTCGGTGCGACGATCACGAGACCTCGCTCGCGATCCAGAGGACCCGGCGCGCCAATTCCAACGCCGAGGAAATCCTCGCGGCTCGCCTTTGTCTCGGCGATCGTGTCGACGATGACCGACTCGATCAGCCCGACGATCCGGTCCGCGACATTCTCCGCACCATGCTCGGCGCCGGTGGGAATCGAGCGCGTGGCGAGCGCACGCGACCCGTCGGCCGACATCGCGCCCACGACGATGTTCGTGCCTCCGAGATCGACGCCGATGATGTACTGCTGGCGTTTCTTCGCGGTCATGCTCGTCACCCGTTCAGTTCGCGAACCAATGCCACAACGACGTCGGGAGTAATCTCGCGCATGCAGCGCCAATGTCCGAGGGGGCAACGCTGCGGGCCGTGTTTGTCGCACGGACGGCACGCGAGCGCAGGAATTCCTGCAACGCGCGCCTCTACTGCCAACGGACCGAAGCCAAATTCCGGAACGGTCGGCCCGAAGACGGCGACCGTGGGCGTGTTCATGGCAGACGCGAGATGTAGCGGCGCCGAGTCGTTCGTGACGAGCAGGGCAGCGCGCCCGATGAGATCGGCCGACGCGAGCAGCGACAAGCGACCGGTCGCATCGATTGCCTGACCCTTCGTGGCGCCGACTATTTCCAGCGCGAGCGCATGGTCTGCGTCGCCGCCGACGATCACGACTTGCCCAAGCCGGCTCAACTCGCGCGCGAGCTCCGGATAGTATGGCCATCGCTTCGTCGCCCAGACGCTGCCTGGTGCGAGCGCGATGAGTTGCGTCCCAGCCGCGGCTTGTCCGAGCACCTCGTCGACTTGCGCGCGCTCGATGATGCCCGGATACAGATGCGGCCGAATCTCCGCTCGCGCGACATCACGCAGCGGCGTTCGCGTCGCGAGCGACAGCAGTCGTGCAGCGTGATGGGCATTCTCGATTGGGGGAATTCGAGTTGTGTAAAACAGCCGTCCTGCCGACGTCGCGAATCCCACGCGATCGCGAATGCCAGCCGCGAAGGTGAGCGCGCCGCTGCGCACGGAACCCTGCGCGTGATACGCCGCGTCGTATGACTTGCCCTTCAGCGTCCGAGCCATGCGACGCATCCCTGACATTCCGCGATCGGTGCCGCGCTTGTCGTACACGATGATGTCTCGCACCGATGGGTTGTTGGCCAGCAACTCGCGTCCCGCTTTCGTGCACAGCACATCGACCGGGCCATCGGCAGCGAGTCGAGCGATCAACGGCGTGGTGAGCACCATGTCGCCGAGGAAGCTGGTTTGCACCACGAGCGCGCTGGTCATGCTTCGCGCAGGTACCGTGTGTACGCGTGCAGCAGAAACGTGCGCACGGCGAGACCGAGTCCGAGGAGCATCGCGAGCCAGAAGCCGGCGATCCAGATCGTGCCAGTGGCCGTGGACCTCACCACGCCTCGTGCGACGAGCAGATTCCACGCGCCCACGACGACGCTCGCGACGATCACGAGTGCCACACCGGGTCCGCCGATGAACGCCCATCGTACGCGCCGATCGGCGGGCAACCAGAACATCGCTTGAACGATCGATCGCCGATTACTACTGGAAAACCAGTAGCGAGCGACGAAGCTCGAAAGATCGAGGCCCGGTTCCAGTGGAATGGCAGGCGACCTGAACGCCGCGCTCCACGCCGCGCCAACTAATAGCGCCGCAACTCCGGCATTCAATAACAGCAGTCCGCTCCAGCCAACGTGCAACAAACTCTCGAGCGGGTTCTGTTCGAGCCGCAAGTCGGGCGTCGCCACCCAGGTCGTCCACGCGTCAAACGCGCGCGCGGCAATGATCGATATCGTAATCGCGAGAAAGCGCAGGCCAGCCCGCGAGCGCATCCGGTGCGCGACTAGTCGACCTGGAGGACCGCCAGGAAGGCCTCCTGCGGAATCTCCACGGAGCCCACCTGCTTCATGCGCTTCTTACCCTCTTTCTGCTTCTCTAACAGCTTTCGCTTCCGGCTGATGTCGCCGCCGTAGCACTTGGCTAGCACGTCTTTGCGAAGCGCTTTCACCGTGCTGCGCGCAATGACCTTGTTGCCGATCGCCGCCTGAATGGCGACCTCGAACAACTGGCGCGGGATGAGATCCTTGAGCTTGTCGGCAATCTTGCGACCCCAGTCGTACGACTTGTCGCGGTGGATGATCACCGAGAATGCATCGATCGGATCGCCGTTGATCAGCATCTCGAGCTTCACGAGATCGCTCTCGCGGTAGTCGAGCATGTCGTAATCGAGACTCGCGTACCCGCGGCTGATCGTCTTCAGCTTATCAAAGAAATCTAAAATGATCTCGGCCAGCGGAAACTCGAAATCGAACTCGACGCGCGCCGTGTCGAGGTACGTCATGTTCTTGTAGATGCCGCGCCGCTCGGTGGCGAGCGTCATGATCGGCCCGATGTAGTCGGACGGCGACATGATGCGCGCCTTCACATACGGCTCTTCGATGCGCCCGATTGCGCCAGGATCCGGCAGCTTGGCCGGACTCTCGAGCAACACCGTCGTGCCGTCCGTCATGTACACGTGATACTCGACGCTCGGCACCGTGGTGACGAGGTCGAGATCGAACTCGCGCTCGAGACGCTCCTGCACGATCTCCATGTGCAGCAGCCCGAGGAAGCCACACCGGAAGCCGAAGCCGAGTGCCGTCGAGGTCTCGGGCTCATAGTGCAGGGAAGCGTCGTTGAGCTGCAGCTTCTCGAGGGCGTCGCGCAGGCCTTCGTACTGCTGGGTATCCGTGGGATAGAGTCCCGAGAACACCATCGAGCGCACGTCCTTGTAGCCGGGAAGCGGCTCGACCTCGGGCTTCGATGCGTCGAACACGGTGTCGCCGGCGCGCGTCTCTTTCACCGTTCGCACATTGGCGACGACGAAGCCAACCTCGCCCGGTCCGAGCTTGTCCGTCTCGACTTGGCGAAGCTGGTTGTAGCCGACTTGAGCAACTTCATATGACAGACCCGATCCGGCCGCGAAGCGAATCTGCATGCCTGGCGCGAGCGTCCCGTCCACGACGCGCACACTCGGCACGGCGCCGCGATAGCGGTCGTAGTACGAATCGTAAATGAGCGCGCGGAGCGGCGCGTTTGGATCGCCCTCCGGCGGCGGCACACGCTTCACGATCGCCTCGAGCAGCTCCGGAATGCCGAGTCCTTCCTTGGCGCTCACGAGCAGAATGTCTTCCGGGTTCGCGCCAATGAGATCGTGGACTTCTTGCTTCCGCCGCTCGGGTTCAGCGCCGGGCAGATCGATCTTGTTGAGGATCGGAATGATCTCGAGGCCGGCGTCGAGCGCGAGAAACAAGTTCGACAGCGTCTGCGCCTGAATGCCCTGCGACGCGTCAACGACGAGAATGGCGCCCTCGCATGCGGCGAGCGAGCGGGAGACTTCATACGTGAAGTCGACGTGCCCCGGCGTGTCGATCAGGTTGAACTCGTACGCTTTGCCGTCCTTCGCGTTGTACGTCATGCGAACGGCGTTCAGCTTGATCGTGATCCCGCGCTCGCGCTCGAGATCGAGCGTATCGAGCACCTGGGCCTTCATTTCACGCTTCTGCAGCATGCCCGTGGCTTCGATCAACCGGTCGGCCAACGTGGACTTCCCGTGGTCGATGTGTGCGACGATGCAGAAATTGCGAATATGATCGAGCTTCAAAGCAGACTCAGCGCGGGCGATGAACGACGAAAAACGGGGGAACTGCTTGTGCGGTCGGAATATAGTGGCAGCGACTGGCCGCAAACGAGAAAGCCGCGCACGGTGGGTGCGCGGCTTTCTCGATGGGCGAAACGCTCGTTATCGACCCGGCGGCGCTGCCGTGCGAGCCGTTGATCCCGATGCACCTGATCCCGCCGGCGCCGACACTGGATGTGACTGCGGCGGTGGCGACTGAGTGCGCGGCGCTTGCTCGACGTGCGGCTGCGCGGTGCGCGGCGACTGCTGCGTACGTGTCTCGGGCTGTTGACGATCCTGCGGAGCCGGCCGCGATTGCCGATCGTTCGGCGCCGAGCGCGGCTGGTTGTCGTCCATGCTCGTGCGGTTGTGATAGCGCTGCGTGCCGTTGCCGTCGGCGTTTCCGTCATCGGCGCGGCGGTTGATCATTTGCTCAATGCCCGGCCGCGGCGCATTCGGAGCATCCCCGTTACGGGAACGCGTGCGCGGTGAGGTACGCTCCGGACCTGATGTCGCGCCGTCGTCTGTTGTGATCAACCCGCGACGACGATACGTCGACGAACCGTTCTGCTGTCCCGAGTTGCTCTGGACGCCGTTCTTGCTCGGCGTCGGGAAGTGGTGCGGAGGCGTGGGCCGTGGTTGTGGCACCCGGGGTACGATGGTTCCGCGCGGAACAATGCGCACCGGCGGTGCGACGACTGTTGCGTATCCAAACCCGTAGTTCGCGTAGCCGTTTCCGTAGTAGCTACCAGCGCCGGAGCAGCCGCCGGCGCCGCTGCCGAGCAGCGAGACATACGAGAGGCCGCCAAGTCCGCCGTAAAGGCCGCCGCCAAGTCCCCCGAAACCAAACGGAGAGGTCGCGAACCCAAGCGAGTTGAACCCGGAGCAATAGCCAGAGGCGAAACTCCCGCCGAAGTCGCCCGTGGAAGCGATCGTCGAGTAGTAGCGCGCGTATTGAACTGTGTACGCTTCGCGATTGACGCCGGTGAGCACCGATGCCAATTCCTGGATTGCCGCGCGTGGATCGCGCAGATACTCATCCTCGCTCAGCTCGTAACGGTTCCAGGTGCCTTCACTCGAGAACTCGTCAAAGCGCATCGGACGCCACGACGCCACCATGAACACGTAGCCTAGACCGCCGTCGTACGAGTCCATCTGCGGCGTGAGCCCGCGCGTAAGCGATACCTCTTGCGCGCGGTAACGGTACTGATCGTTGAAGCCGGCGAAGAATTGATCGGTCATGTACGACTTGTTGCCCTTCACGAAGCCGTCGTCGCCCGGGTTCGTCGGGAACACGATGCGCAAAACGCCGTCGGCATCGAGGTGGCCGATCAGGACGTATGCGTCATCGTCGAGATGGAAGTTCGCGCGAACGAGTCGGGAGCCGGATTCAGCGCCCGCGTCAGCGTAGATCCACGAGCGCGGACCGTGTGAGTCGGCAAATGCCTGCGCGACCACCGAATCCCGCTCGGACGCTGACAGCGTTCGCGAGCCAGTCTGCGGCGCAACTTCGGCAATCTGTCCCTGATCCTGTGCGGCCGGCGTCACGGATGCACACGCGACAGACGCCAGCAATGCACCTAAGGAAGCGCTTACGAATCCTGCCCGTCGCATATGGCGTCTCCGTGTAACAAGGCTGTATACAATTGAAGCATATGGGGTGCCAGAAAATCCACAAGAGCAAAGTTGCAGAGCCGCTGGCGGCATATCGGCTGGTGGAATTGCGGCGGCGGCAGGACGCCAGATTAACTTGACCGGCTCAGATGTCACTTCCGCTCCGCGCTGATCTCTTCGATCCAGCGAGTCTCGCGGCGCTCGGGCGAATCGAGATCGTCGCGCGCTGGATCGTCGATGGGTTCATGTCCGGTCTCCACCGTTCTCCTCGCAAGGGATTCTCAGTGGAGTTCGCGGAGTATCGTCCCTATCAACCTGGCGACGATCCGCGCTACATCGACTGGAAGATCGCCGCGCGCTCCGATCGCTGGGTCGTTCGGCAGTACGAGGAAGAGACGAACTTGCGCGCGAGCATCGTGCTCGACGTCAGTCGCTCGATGGCCTGGAGCGGCGCGCAGATGCGAGCGTTTGCGGGACGCGACAGCAACGCGCACGGGCCAACGTCGGGCGATCGCCTCACCAAGCTCGCGTACGCGGAGCGACTGACCGCGGCGCTCGCGCTCCTTTTCCTGCGACAGCGTGACGCCGTTGGCCTCGTTCGCTTCGACGACCGCATCCGGTCGTCAGTTCCGCCGCGCACGCGGAACGGCCAGTGGCGACGGATCGTAAGCTCGCTCGAGGAACCGGGCGCCGGTCTCGCGTCGAGCGCGCCCGAGGCACTTCGCCAAGCGGCGCGCCTCATCAATCGCCGCGGCCTCATCGTGCTGATTTCCGATTTGCTCATGGATCTGCCCGACGTCGAACAGGCCATGCGCGGCCTGCGCGCCGCCGGCCACGATGTGACGGTGCTCCACGTCATGGATCCGGCCGAGCGTGAGCTGCCATCGAGCGGCGAAGCGCTGTTCACGGATTCCGAATCAGGTCTCACCGTGCCGGCGAGCATCGCCGACGTGCGTGTCGCATACAAGAACACCGTAGAGGAAGTCATCGCGGAGTGGCGAACGATGTTCGCGTCGCTCGGCATCGGCTACGAAGTCGTGCAGACGGACGCGCCGTTCGGCGTGCCGCTTCGCCGCGCCTTCGCCGCGCGCCAGCAGCAGCCCTGACCCATGGGATTTCTCGCACCGTGGTATCTGTTGCTCGGCGGCGCCGTCGCGATCCCGCTGCTCATTCATCTGCTGCGGCGGAAGGTCGGATTGCGCGTCGAGTTCCCGGCGGCGCGCTATCTCGCCCGCGCGGAAAAGGAGCACAGCCGCAACCTCCGTATTAGAAATCTGTTATTGATGCTCTTGCGAGTGTTGGCGGTCTTGGCCGTCACGCTCGCCGCGGCGCGACCCACCGCCCGCTGGCTCGGCGCCGGTCACGCGCCCACCGCGCTCGTCGTCGTCGTCGACAACTCATTGAGCTCGTCCGCCATAGTAGGCGGCGCGCCGCTGCTCGATCAATTCAAGACGATGGCGCGTAGCGTCTTCGCGAATGCCACGGCGTCCGACCGGCTGTGGCTCGTCACCATTGACGGCAACGTGCGCGGCGGCACAGCCAGTGTGCTGCGCGACGAGGTGTCGCGCATCGAGCCGCTCGCCGGTGCGGGCGATCCTGCGACCGCGCTGACTCGGGCGGCCGGCGTCGTGAACAACGCGGGTGTATCGGCCAAACAGATCGCGGTGCTCACCGACGGACAGAAGTCGGAGTGGGAGCACATGCCGTCGACGGGCGACGCGCAGGTGCTGGTGTACGCGCCGCGATCGCCCCCGCCAGCCAATCGCGCCGTGACACTCGCCGAACCTCGGCCGAGTCGCTGGACGCCGAGCGGCGCAGTGGCGGCGAGTTTTCTCTCCCGCGACTCGACGACGTATCGCATTACGCTGAGCGGACGCACGATCGCGCGCGGCACGGCGGCGCCAAACGAGGAAGTCGCCGTTCGCACGTCGCCGCCGGAACGCGGCTGGGTCGCGGGTACGGTCGAGCTCGAGCCCGATGAACTTGCGGGCGACAATATTCGCAATTTCGCGGTTTGGATCGGACCCGCACCCGGCGTGCACGTCTCGACCGCGGCAGGTCCGTTCGTGGCGAGTGCGATCGATGTGCTGCGTACGAGCAATCGCATTGTGAACGGCAATGACATTGCCGTGCTGCCGGCCGACGAGCTCACGCGACTTCCGGCGCTCATCACCGCGCCCACCGATCCCGTTCGACTCGGCGCCGCGAATCGGGCGCTCGAACGTGCGAGCGTTCCGTGGCGATTCGGCGCGCCGCGGTCGGGCGAGAGCACGGTACGTGGTGCGGGTTTCGACGGTGTGAGCGCGACGACTCGCTACGACTTGATCGCACAGCCCGGCGCATCGGCCGACACGCTCGCGACCGTCGGTACGGATGCATGGATCGTTGCGGGCCCGCAGTACGTCATCGTCGCGTCGCCGCTCGTGCCCGACGCAACGTCGTTTCCCGTGCGCGCCTCGTTCGTGCCGTGGATCGGAAGCATGCTCACCGAACGGTTGGCCGGTGAACCGGGACAGGCGCTCGCGGTCGATCCTGGCACGCACATTCCGCGACCGCATTGGACCGATGGAATGGAGCAAGCCGACGGGCGTCGTGTCGTGTTGGGCGAAACGATCGACGTCCCCGCGCGGCCAGGCACGTATTTTCTCACACGCGACACTCGTCGTGTCGGTGCGTTGGTGGTCAATCCGCCGAGCGGCGAATCGGTGCTCGATCGCTACTCCGCCCCCGAACTTCGCGCGCGGATGACGGCGGACCACACCGAAGTCGCCGACGATCCATCGTCCTGGTCCGCGATGGCGTTCCGCGGTGCGGCACGCCGGTCGCTGATCGGGCCGGTTTTACTCTTTGCTCTCCTCATGATTCTCATAGAAGCCATGGCCATTCGCGCGCGTTCGCGGAGCGTCGCCTAATGGCGCTCGACGCTCTGCTCGACGCGCTCGAGCGCCAACCGTCTTTTAATAGATTACTCAACACGCTGCCGGCGCCAGGCCGCGAGCTCGTTCTCGCCGGTTTGCCGGGATCGTCCGACGCGGCGCTCGTGGCGGCCCTCGTCCGTCGCGCGGTGACGCGCTTCTTCGTGATCGCGACCGAAGGAGTGGGCGACGCGGAACGCTGGCTTGCCGATCTCGAGACGCTGTTGCCGGAGGTCAGCGTCGCGCTGTATCCGGCGCGCGAAAGCTTTGGCGAGGCGGAGCCGCACCTCGAGGTGGCCGGTGAGCGCGTTGAAACGCTCGAGCGGCTCTCTCGCGGCGAGCTCCGCGTGCTGCTCACGACAGCACGCGCGCTTTCCGAAAAAACGCGTATGCCGGCTGCGTTGCGCGAGCTGCGCGTGGAGCTGCGTCGCGGCGGAACGCACAGGTTGAGCGAGTTGGTGACGCACCTCGAGTCGATCGGCTTCGAGCGCGTGCCCATGGTGGAAGACGTTGCGCAGTTCAGCCTTCGCGGCGGCATCTTCGACGTCTACTCCTTCGGCATGGCCGAACCGGTGCGCGCCGAATTCTGGGGTGACACGATCGAAGATTTGCGCCACTTCGATTTGGTAACGCAGCGCTCGAGCCGCGCGGTGGACTTCGCGCTCGTGCTGCCGGTGGATGGCCACATTAGCGACGACGTGGGTGCCGTCGAACGCGGCTCGATTGCATCGCTCTTTCCTCCGGACACGCTGCTCGTCGTGCCGCGCGGCTCGCACCTCGAGCCGGAAGTGCGGCGTACGTGGGACGACGCGCAACATCACATCGAGCTCGCGCGGCGCCGCGGAGAGGATGTGCCGGCGCGCGACGAGTTGTTCGAGTCGCCCGAGGTGACGCTCAAAACCATTCGGCGACTCGGCGCGATTCACGCCGTGGATCCGGGCGAAGCGAGCGATGCAGAACCGGACATCGTGTTTCCGATTCGTGCACCGGAAGCGATCGATCGCGACATCAAGCAGCTCAAGCGGTTGGTGCGCGACGGACTGCCCACCGTGATCCTGTGCGATAACGAAGGGCAGTGCGAGCGCTTGGATGAGCTGCTGAGCGACGAGTACACCGGTCCGTCACCGGCGGCGCTGTCGATCGGCGTGCTCGATGGAGGATTCATCGTTCCGCCGGTTGGCAACACGCCGGGGCTTCGCATTCTCACCGACCACGAGATCTTCCGGCGAGAGCGGCGCATTCGCCGCGCGCGCCGGTACATCTCGGGCACGGCGGCGCTCGATACGCTGTCGCTCAAGAATGGCGACTACGTCGTGCATCTCGAGCACGGTGTCGGCATCTACCGTGGTATCACGCAAATCTTCGTCGGCCAGAGTACCATCGAAGTCGCGGTCGTCGAATACGAAGGCGGCGATCGGCTCAACGTGCCGCTGTATCGGATCGATCAGCTCGAGAAGTACCGCTCGTCCGACGACATCTCCGAGGACTCGCCGCCGCCACGCCTGCATCACCTCGGCGGCAAGCGCTGGGCGCAGCAGCGCGAGCGTACGCGCGCGGCGATTCAAGAGATGACCGTTGAGCTGCTGGATCTGTACGCGCGACGCAAGATCTCCACTCGACCGCCGCACGTGCCGGACACGCCGTGGCAGCGACAACTCGAATCAGCGTTCCTCTTCGAGGACACGCCCGATCAGCGCACCGCGACCACGCAAGTGAAGACCGACATGGAGGGCACGCGTCCCATGGATCGCCTGCTCGTTGGCGACGTGGGCTACGGCAAAACGGAAATCGCCGTGCGTGCTGCGTTCAAAGCCGTGCAGTCGGACAAGCAGGTTGCGGTGCTCGTGCCGACGACGATCCTCGCCGACCAGCACGCGCGCACGTTTGGCGAGCGGTTGGCGGATTTCCCAATCAAGGTCGCGGCGCTGTCACGATTCCAGACAGCGAAAGAACAGGCAGCCGTTCTCGCCGATCTCAAGGCGAAAAAGGTCGACATCGTAATTGGTACCCATCGGCTACTAAGTCCCGATGTGGAGTTCGCCGATCTCGGCTTGATTGTCGTCGACGAGGAGCATCGCTTCGGCGTGAAGCACAAGGAACGGCTCAAGCAGCTCAAGCTGCAGACCGACGTGCTGACGCTCACGGCGACGCCCATTCCGCGCACGCTGCATCTGTCGCTCGCCGGCCTGCGCGACATGACGTTGATGCAGACGCCGCCGCGCGACCGCTCGCCGGTGCTCACATACGTCGAGCCGTGGGACGACGGCTTGATCGACGAAGGCATTTCGCGCGAGCTCGATCGCGGCGGACAAGTCTTCTTCGTCCACAACCGGATCGAAACGATTCAAGCGATCGCCGATCACATCAAGCGCATCGTGCCGCGAGCTCGCATCTCCGTGGCGCACGGACAGATGAAGGAGAAAGAGCTCGAGCAGCACATGCACTCGTTCGTGAATGGCGACGTGGACGTGCTGGTCTCGACCATGATCGTCGAGTCAGGCCTCGACGTGGCGAATGCGAACACGATGTTCGTCAACCGTGCCGACAACTTCGGGCTCGCGCAACTGTATCAGTTGCGAGGTCGCGTGGGGCGATCGCACCGCCGAGCGTACTGCTACCTGATCGTGCCCGATTCGGTCGATGCGGACGCCGAGCGACGGTTGCAGGTGCTCGAGCACCACACGGAGCTGGGGGCGGGCTACCGGATCGCGCTCAAGGACATGGAGCTGCGCGGCGCGGGCAATCTGCTCGGCTCCGAGCAGTCGGGTTTCGTGCATGCCGTGGGCTTCGACATGTACCTGCGCATGTTGGAAGAAACCGTCCAGCGGTTGATGTCCGGCGACGCGGCGCCGAAGCTCGTTCCGTCGGATGTCACTATCGACACGCCCAACTACCTGCCCGACGAGTATGTCCCGTCACAGGACTCGAAAATCGACATTTACAAGCGGCTGGCGCGGTTCGTCGACCCGGCGGATATCGAAGCATTGCGCACCGAGTTGCGCGACCGATTCGGCCCCATTCCGGCACCGGCCGAGGCCATGCTGGCGCTGGCCCAGTTGCGGATCATTGGCGGCGCGATGGGTATAGAAGGAATCCTGGTGCGGGGCGACGACGCGCGTATTACCTTTCGTGATTCTGCGGCACCGCGTGTCAAAGGGTTGTCCGCGGCATTTCACGACGTGCAATTCCAGGCCGAAGTTCGCCGCGCCGTTCCCTTGTCGCTCAAGCTCACTCGCCTCGGCGGTGCGCCCATGCTCGACGGACTCGTCCGGGCACTTCGTAGTCTGGTCTAACTGAGTTTTGCTCGCCCCTCCACCTTCGACCCTCGACCCTGTCTTCATGCGCTCTCGTTCCCTCATTGGCCTGACGGCTGGCTGCACGTTGCTCGTGTCGTGCGGCGGGCTGAAGGACGCTCTCACCGCCCACGTCGACGTTGTTGCACGCGCCGGGTCGCAAGAGCTGTCCGTCACCCGCCTCGGCGACCTGCTCGGCAACGCCAAAATCCAGGTACCGGTGAATCACGATGACGCGGCGATCGTGACCGACATCTGGACCGGCTACCAGCAGTTGGCCTTTGCCGCGGCGCATGACGACTCGCTTCGCGATCCGAAGCTCATCGACGCGGCCGTCAAGCCGATCGTCAACATGGAGAAGCTCCAGCACTTCATGGACTCGGTGTCGAAGACCTTCAAGGTCGATTCGGGAAGCGAGGCGGCGTACAACCAGGCAGCGGGCGGCCTCGTGGGCGCGCGCCACATTCTCATTGGTTACAAGAATCCGGGCGTACCGCCCAGCAGCGCCGAGAAGGATTCGGTGCACAAGCGCGCGATCGAGATTCGTGCTCAGGTGACCGCGGCGAACTTCGACGCGATGGCGAAGAAGTACAGCACCGAGCCCGGTGCGGCGCAGAGCGGCGGCAATCTCCACGTGTTCGGCAAGGGCACGATGATCCAGCCGTTCTACGATGCGGTCATCGCGCTCAAGCCCGGCGAGGTCTCGCAGCCGGTCGAAACGAACTTCGGCTATCACATCATCCAGCGGCTCACGTACGCGGATGCCGCGAAGGATTTCGCCGCGCAGTATGGCCAATCGGCGTCGCACATTGCCGACAGCACGTACATGGCGCAGCTCGAGACGAGCGCCAACGTGCAGGTGAAAGAGAATGCATCATCGGCGGTCAAGGATGCCGCGAAGGATCCGGCCAAGCACCGCAAGGACAACTCGGCGCTTGCGACCTACAAGGGTGGCAGCCTGACCGTTGCGGACTTCCTCGGCTGGGTCCAGACGATTCCGCCGCAGCAGCAGATCATGCAGCGCATTCCGGGAGCGGCGGACTCGGTGCTCAAGCCGTTCATCAAGCAGATCGCCACGCAACAGGTGCTGCTCGCCCGCGCCGATAGCGCCAAAGTCCAGATCGACACGACCGAGCAGAAGCAGATGTACACCGAGATCAGCCAGCTCGTCACGAACCTGTGGCAGACGCTTGGCATCGATCCGAAGCAGCTCGCCGACAGCGCCAAGAGCACGCCGGAGAAGGAGCGGTTGGCCGCGTCGCGTGTCGAGGCGTATCTCGATCGCATCATGGCCGGTCAGGCGCAGCCTGCGTCGCTGCCAACGCCGCTCAAGAACATGCTCGACTCCAAGTACGAGTCGACGGTCAACTCGGCGGGCATCGACCGTGCAGTTCAGGCGGCCACGAAGGTTCGTGCGTCGGCGGATTCGGCGCGCACCGCCAATCAACCGAAATCGCAAATTCCGATGCCGGGAATGGGTCAGCCGGCAGTGCCGCCGCCGGATGGCGCCGCACCGCCGCAGCCACAGCCGCAACCGCCGACGACTACTCCGAAGCCGCCGACGCCGTAACGCTGATCATCTTTTTGAGGGCCGGGATCGGATCCCCGGCCCTCGCTCGTGGGTATTCTGTCGTATGAAACGATTCCTCGCTTCCTCTGCCTTCCTGCTCGCGGCCAGCACCTTGTCCGCGCAACAGCCCACGCCGCCCGCGCCAGCCGCCGCACAAGCGCCGGCGCAGCTCGATGCCATCGTTGGCGTCGTGGGTGACGAACCGATCACGCGCTACGATTTGCGCGAGAAGGTGCTCGCCCGCATTCAGACCGGGACGCCGGCGCCGACGACGCCAGCCGACAGCGTGACGTTGGATAGCATCGTCCTCTCGGATATGATGGATGAGGAATTGCTCATTCAAAAAGCGAAAGATCTCAAAATCGAAGTCGAGGACGCGGATCTGAGCCCGCAGGTGGACCGCCAGGTCAAGGACGTGCGCTCCAAGTACGCCAGCGAGACGGAATTCAGAAACGCGCTCGCCGAGGCGTCGCTCGGCACGCCCGAGGAATACCGCCGCTATTTGATGGACGAGTACCGGCGCCAGATGACGCTCGACAAGACCATTCGGCAGCTCACGACCGATGGCAAGATCGTTCCCGTGAACGTCACGGACGCGGAGATCCAAGCCGAGTACGACCGGAACAAGTCGTTCCTGCAGCCCAAGCCGCCGACGGTCACGTTCAAACAGATCGTGATTGCTCCGCAGGCAAGTGACGCAGCCAAGGCGGTCGCGAAGGCCAAGGCCGAGTCGTTGCTCGTACAACTCAAGAGCGGCAGCGATTTCGAGAAGCTCGCGAAGCGCGAGTCGATGGATCTCAAATCGAAGGAGACCGGCGGTGATCTTGGCTGGATGCGCCGGAACGACAATCTGCCGGAGTTCGAGCGGTGGTTGTTCGGCACGACGTACGTTCCGGGACTTCAGCCCGGTGAGCTGAGCCCCGTCGTCGAGACGCCATTCGGGTATCACATCATTCGCGTCGACCGCGTGCAGCCGGGTGAGGTCAAAGCGCATCAGATTCTGATCTCGCCGGTCGTCGACTCCAACGACGTCGTGCGGACGCACGCGCTGGCGGACAGCGTCGCGAAACTGCTCAAGAATGGCGCGTCGTTCGATACGCTCGCGAAGAAGTACAACGACTACGCTGATAAAGAAGAGACTGGAATTCTCACGCCGTATCCGCGCGACAGCCTGCCGGTGGCGTATCAGGTTGGTTTGAAAGGCGCGAAGGCGGGCGACATCACGGTGTTCCAGATCCCGTGGAATCCGTCAGTGCCCAAGTTCGTGGTGATCCAGATGCTCACTGCGGCGGAAGGTGGTGAACAAACGCTCGCGGACTTGCGCACGGCAGTTCGGACAGAGCTCGCACAGCGCGGCGGCGTGCACCGGTACGTCGAGCAGTTGCGGAAAGCGACGTACGTGTCGGTGCGACTGAGCGGAGACTCGAGCTCCGGGAAAGGGGCGCCTTAACTGCGCTCCAATCGCCGCACACAATGAACGACAGTACGGACCGGCCGCGACTCGCGGTTACACTCGGCGACGTTCGCGGTATCGGGCCGGAGATCATCGCAAAGGCGGCGGCGTCGCGTGAAGTGCGCGACGCCGCCGATCTCGTTTTTGTCGGACCGTCTGGTGCCGGCATCGACGTCGATGAAGCCACGGGTTCCTGGTCCGGGACAGGCGAGGTAGCGGAAGCGGGACGACTGGCCGGACGCGCCGTCGAGCGCGCGGTGGCACTCGCAATCAGTGGCGACGTGCAAGGAATCGTGACCGCGCCGCTGGATAAGGCGGCACTGCTTGCCGGCGGCTACTCGTATCCGGGTCATACGGAAATGCTCGCGACGCTCACCGGCCGGAAAGTCGCGATGATGCTCGCCGCGATGAAGCCCGCACCCGGAACGACAAATCCGTTGCGGGTGGTGCTCGCGACTACGCACGTCGCGTTGTACGACGTGCAAACCGCACTCACGCGCGAAGCGATCGTCAATGCCGCTCGCACCACTCGCGACGGACTGCGCGACTGGTTCGGCATCGCCGAGCCGCGCATTGCGTTGTGCGCGCTCAATCCGCACGCCGGCGACGGTGGCCGATTCGGGACTGAGGACGACGATCTGCTTCGTCCGGCAGCCGTCGAAGCTGGCATTGCCGGACCGTTTCCAGCGGACACGGTCTTCGTGCGCGCGATGCGTGGCGCGTTCGACGCGGTGATCGCGCCGTACCACGATGTTGGAATGACGGCGATCAAGGTGGCGTCGTTCGGCAGTGCGGTGAACGTGACGCTCGGATTGCCGTTTCCGCGCACGTCGCCCGATCATGGCACAGCGCTCGACATTGCGGGCAAGGGAATCGCCGACGCCTCGAGCATGATCGAGTCGATTCTACTCTGTGCGGATATCGCGCGGCGCACGAGCGTCGCGCGGCCGGCGAGTGCGTGATGCGCTGGTTCCGTGCGGCGCTCGTTGCTACGCTCGTTGTCGCCGCGTGTGCGCACGCGCCGCAGACTACTGTCACAGCGGCGCCGGCATCGTTCGTGTCACAGACCGCGATCCGCGTCGAGCCGGATTCCATTGTCGTCGCGAGGCTCATCGACGAGGGAATGCGCCGGTCGCACGCCGCCGCCGATCTGGAATATCTCAGTGATGTCATCGGGCCGCGCCTAGCTGGCAGTCCGGAGATGGTGCGCGCCAACCAGTGGACGCAGCAGAAATTCCACGACTACGGCATGGACTCGACGAGCCTCGAAGGCTTCGCGTTCGGCGTGCCTTGGATTCGCGGCCCGGCGACGGCGCGCATGCTCGCGCCGCAACGGCGTGAGCTCATTGCCGTGTCGTGGGCGTGGGCGCCGAGCACGAATGGTCCGCTGTCTGGTGACGTGGTGCTCGTCGACTCGCGTACGCAGGCCGACTTCGATCGCCGCTTTGCCGGCAAGCTGCGCGACAAGTGGGTGATGATCGGGCCGGCGTATGCGCTCGCGAATCCCGATGGACCGCACAGCGCAGCTGATTCGATTCGCGTCGATTCGCTTCGACGGTCCGCGGCCGCGCACACCGACGAGGAACGCAAGTTCATGCCGTCGCGCGCCGCATTGCTCGCGAACGAGCAAATTGCCGGCGTAATTCGCGACGGCGCAAAGGAGTTCGGCTTGCTGACCATGAGCGGCTCGCCGTCGGCGATATCGCTTTACCCGCAAGTCGTCATCTCGAACGAGAACTACGCGCAGTTCGAGCGGTTGCTGCGCGGCGGCGAGCAGGTGCGATTCCAGGCCGACGTAAAGAACACGTTCGGGCCGCGGCCGGTGCAGCAGTACAACACTGTCGGGGAGATTCGCGGGAGCGAGAAGCCGGACGAAATCGTGCTCGTGGGCGCGCATCTCGACTCGTGGGATCTCGCGACGGGCGCGACCGACAACGGTGCCGGCGCTGTCGCCGTGCTCGAGGCGGCGCGCATTCTTGCGTCGGCCGGTGAACGTCCCAAGCGCACGATCCGCTTCGTGCTATTCGGCGCGGAAGAAGAAGGCCTGTTCGGCTCGCAGGCGTATGCTGCGGCCCACCGTTCGGAGCTCGACAGCTACCAGGCGGTGCTGGTACTCGACAATGGCTCGGGCCGTATTACAGGAATGGAATTACAGAATCGAAATGACCTGCACGATATGTGGGCGACGATGATGCAGCCACTCGCATCGCTCGGCTCACTATATGCTCGGCCCGGTGTCAAAACCGGCACCGATCATCTGTCCTTCCTTCCGTACGGCGTCCCGGCGTTCAACTACGATCAGTTGTCGCGCGGGTACGAGCACACGCACCACTCCCAGGTCGACGATTTCGACCACGTGGTGCCGTCCGATGTCGCGCAGGCCGCGACGGTCATGGCAGTGAATGCCTGGCAATTGGCGGAGCTGCCCGCGCTGCTGCCGCGCGGACCCAAGACCTGACGCCGCTCAGGATTCGTCCGTCCGCCCCTTGGCTCGGCGATCGCCAGCGGAATGGAGATCCACGGCCAGCGTCTCGATGCGGCGGCCGTCCATGTCGCGCACGGTGAAAACGGCGCCGCCGGCGGTGACGCGGTCTCCCACCACCGGAAGTCGGCCGAGCGCACCGAAGACGTAGCCGCCAATGGTGGTGTAGTCGTCTTCCGGCACGTCGAGGCCGAACCGCTCATTCAACTCGCCCACATTCGTGTTGCCCGGCACGACGACGAGATCGCTGCCGTCGCGCTCAGGATACTCCACCGGCTCGTCGTATTCGTCCAAGATTTCGCCGACGATCTCTTCGAGCAGATCCTCCATCGTCACCAGGCCCGCGGTGCCGCCGTATTCGTCCAGCACGATCGCCATGTGTTCTTTTTGCCGCTTGAAATCGGCGAGCACTTCTTCGACCTCACGCGAACCGGGCACGACGTGCACGGTTCGCATGATTGAAAACAGCGAGAACGTCGCCGGCTGCGACCGCAGTACCGGGATCAGATCCTTGGCGAGCACGAGGCCAACGATGTTGTCGATCGTCTCCTCGTACACCGGGTAGCGCGAGCGACCGCTCTCCTCGACGAGCGCCAACGTATCGTCGAGCGTCGAATCGATGGGCAGCGCGTCGATGTCGGTGCGAGGCGTCATCACGTCACGCGCGTTCTTTTCCGAGAACTCGAACACCCCCTCAAGCAGGTGCGCGTCCTGGGCTTGGAGCGCGCCCACTTCCTGGCTCTGCTCCACGAGCATCCGCAGCTCTTCCGGCGAGTGGACGTTCTCCTCCGGTTTCGTTGCCTTGAGCCCAACCATGCGCGCCACGATCTGCGATGTTCTATTGAGCAATCCCGCAAACGGCGTCATGATCCACGCAAAGGCGAGCAGCGGCGGCGTGAGCCAACCGGCAACGTCTTCGGGGTGGGATAGCGCGAACGCGCGCGGAACCAACTCGCCGAACACGACGTGAAAGAACGTCACGATGGCGATCGCCAACGTGGATGCCACCCCAACACGCACGGAGAGCTGAATGGCCCACGGCAGAGACGTCAGCGATTGCGTGAAGAAGCCGCCCAGCGAACTTTCCGCCAGCGCGCCGAGCGCGAGACTCGCCAGCGTGACGCCCAACTGGCTGGCGGAGTAGACCCGCGCGAGATTACTCGCAGCGCGGAGCGCCAGGCGAGCCTTCCAGTCACCGGCGCGTGCCATCGACTCGAGGCGGGTGCGCCGCGATCGAACCAGCGCGAATTCAGCGGCGACGAAAAAGCCGTTCAGCAGCAGCAGAACGACAATGGCGATCAATCGAGGGAGCACGCGTGGAATCTAAGGCGGCTGGACTGGAGCGTCGATCCTCTGACGGAGTACCGCAATGAGCGAGTATCGAATCGAGAAAGTGCGGCGGTCCGTGACGTTGGTCCTGCGCGGAGGCACGTCGATCGGCGGTGAGGTCTTCCTGCAGCCTACGGCGCGGTATCGGCCCGGGGCGCAGGAGCCGGACGAGCTGTTCAATGAAGAAGACCCCTTCGTGCCGCTCGCCACGACGGACGATCACCACGTACTGTTAGCCAAAGATCACATCATTCAGGTGCACTACTCGGCCGGACCGGCCGATACTCCTGTGAGCGGCGTGTCGGGCGCAGCCGTCGAACTGGTTTTTGCCGACGGCACGACGTGTAGCGGGGAGCTGCGAATGGAAACGCGCGCCAGTCGATCGCGGCTGTTAGATTTTTTGAACGAGGGGCATCAGCGTTTTCTTACGCTGTATTCTCCCGGCCGCGTGTGTCTCGTGAATTGCCGTCAGATCGCCCAGGTTCGTCAGCGGTAACCCTCCCGGTCCGCGTCAAAACGCCAACAGCGCCGCCGCCATGGCTCAACTCGATCGCCTGCTCGCCGTGATGGCGGACCAATCCACCGGAGTGCTCGCGCTGGATGAGGGAAGCCTCGCGCGCATCGAGATCGGATCGTCGGGCGAATCGCGCGCGGTGACGCGGTCTCCGCTCACCGGACAACAGATCGTATCGCTCCTTCGCGAAGTGGCGCCCGCCGAGTCGGCGGCGCATCTCGAACGCGGTGCGCCGGCAAACTTCACGTACTCGTCCGACGGCGGAACATTCGCGGCCCGAGCTGAAATCGCCAACGGTCGCTGGCGCGTGCGCATTGGTGCCGTGATCGCGGCGACGATACCCGCGGCACCCAGCGCGCCCGCGCTCACCCTCGTGAGCGAAACGCCGACGCCGAGCGTATCGGGGACAATCGTACCGGCGTCCGACGCACTGTCCGACATCGTCGTCGGCTCGCCGGCGCTCGAGCGCATGGAGCAATTGCTGCGCGTCGCAGTAGCCAAGGGTGCGTCCGATCTGCATCTTCGCGCCGGGGAGCCGCCGATTCTGCGGTGTGAGGGCGAGATCATTCGCCTCACCGAGTATCCGCGACTCCGAGCGGAAGAGGTTGCGACGCTCGTTGACGCCACGATGCCCGCCGTGAACCGCGCCGAACTTGCCGACGTCAGCGACACGGATTTCGCGTACGAGATCCCCGAGTGCGCTCGGTTTCGCGCGAACGCCTTCAAGGACCGAACCGGCACCGCGGCGGTGTTTCGTCGCATTCCGCCGGCTGTCGTCACCGTGGAGCAGCTCGGGTTGTCGCCCGAGATTCAGCGTCTCTGCGCATTGACGCGTGGGCTCGTGATCGTGACCGGACCCACCGGCTCAGGTAAGTCGACGACGCTCTGCGCGCTCGTCGACCTGGTGAATCGCACGCGAACGGATCACATCATCACGATCGAGGATCCGATCGAGTTCGTGCATCCGAGTCAGCGATGCGTGGTGTCGCAGCGTCAGGTCGGCATGCACACGCGCTCGTTCAAGTCGGCGCTCCGCGCGGCGCTTCGCGAGGATCCCGACGTGGTGCTGATCGGCGAGATGCGCGATCTGGAGACCGTCTCGATTGCGCTGGAGACCGCAGAGACGGGACACCTCGTCTTCGCGACACTGCACACGACCACTGCGGCGACGACGATCGATCGCATCATCGACCAGTTCCCGGGCGACCAGCAGGAGCAGATCCGCGTGATGCTTGCCGATTCACTGCGCGCCGTGATCTCGCAGACGCTGCTCAAGTCGCTCAGCGGAGGCCGTGTCGCGGCGCGCGAAGTGTTGTTCAACACCGCGCCGATCGCGAATCTCATTCGCGAGCGAAAGACCTTTCAGGTTCCCTCGATCATGCAGACGTCCAAGCGACTCGGCATGGTCACCATGAATGACGCCTTGATGGAATTGATCGAATCGCGGCAGATCGACGTGGCCGAGGCGTACACGCACGCCGCGGACAAGCCGAATCTTCTGGGGGCGCTCAAGGCGAAGGGCGTGGACGTGTCAGCGTTCGAGAGCGCGCCGCGGACGACGGGGTCGGTGCGCGCCGTCCAATAAAACGCAGTCAAAAAAAACAACAGCGCGCGGTGGTCCGGATCCGCGCGCTGCGAAGGGCTTGCAGCGAGTCTACGTAGCTCGATGGAACTCTCTCGAGCGGGGTGACTCGCTAAGTTCGGATGTCGGATGGGGAATGGCCGTCGGTGTGTTCGCCCGAGGCCGAGTCGTGGGACTCACCTCCGACGAGCTCTCCGCGGGCTTTCGAGTATTCGTCCCGTTCGGAGTAACCGTAGCCGCCGAGTACTTCGCCCCCGCGCATGTAATCGTGGCCGTAACCGCGGCCGTGGGGGTAATTCACCAACGCTGCGTCCTCGGATTGGTTCATGGAGCCACCTCCTGCGATTGGCGTATTGGAACTGCTGGACCATGTCACCAAAAACTCGCTTCTTTGATCCTATGGCGAAGTCGCGCGGCGCGAAAGGGTGACTTGTTCGTGACGGTGGCGACGCCTGGGTCCGCCAGGTTTCGCTTGTCTGTAAGTGTATTGCTTCGCTATACTTAAAGGCTATGGACATTCGGAATATTGCGATCATCGCCCACGTCGATCACGGCAAGACCACCCTCGTCGACAAGATGCTGCGCCAGGGTGGCGCCTTCCGCGACAATCAGGTCGTTGCGGAACGTGTGATGGATTCGAACCCGCTCGAGCGCGAGCGGGGCATTACCATCCTGGCCAAGAACACGGCGGTGCACTGGCACGACACGAAGATCAACATCGTGGACACGCCGGGGCACGCGGATTTCGGCGGCGAGGTGGAGCGCATTCTTCGCATGGTCGACGGTGTGCTGCTCGTCGTCGATGCGTTCGACGGCCCGATGCCACAGACGCGATTCGTGCTGCGCAAGGCGCTGGCGCTCGGCCGCACGCCGATCATCGTGATCAACAAGATCGATCGGCCGGGTGCCGATCCGATGCGCGTGCACGACGAGGTGCTCGACTTGTTCATCGAGCTCGAGGCGGATGAAACGCAGCTCGACGCGCCGGTGGTGTACGTGTCGGCGCGCAATGGCACGTCGACGATGGACATGGACCAGCCGCTGCAGGATTTGTCGCCGCTGTTTCACACGATTGTCGAGCGTGTGCCGCCGCCGCCGCGCGATTCCGAAGGCTCCTTCCAGATGTTGATCTCGACGATCGATCACTCGCCGTACCTCGGACGTCTAGGTATCGGGCGCATCGAGCGCGGGACGGCGCGTGTGGGCGACGTAGTGGCGCTCTTGCCGCTCGACGAGACGCAGAAGGCGACGCAGTCGCGCATCACGCGCTTGTTCACGTTCGACGGGTTGGATCGCGTCGAGGTGCAGGAGGCGCAGGCGGGTGAAATCGTGTCGCTCGCGGGATTGGACGGCGTCGAGATCGGACTGACGATCACGGACGTCGAGCATCCGGAGCGGCTGGAGGGCATCGCGGTCGAAGAGCCGACGATTTCGGTGGACTTCATCGTCAACAACTCGCCCTTTGCCGGCAAGGAAGGGAAGTTTGTGACGTCGCGTCAGGTGCGCGAGCGGCTCTATCGGGAGCTCGAGCGCAACGTGGCGCTGAAGGTCGAGGATACGGATTCGACGGACACGTGGACAGTCTCGGGGCGCGGCGAGTTGCACCTCACGATCCTCATGGAAACCATGCGGCGTGAGGGCTACGAGTTCCAGGTGTCGCGTCCGCGCGTGATTACGCGCGATGGTGCAAACGGCGAGCGCCTCGAACCGTATGAAGAGTTGGCGATCGACGTGCCCGAGGAGTACCTCGGCACGGTGATCGAGAAGATTGGTCCGCGCCGCGGTGAGATGTTGGAGATGAAAAATCCGGGACAGGGTTTGGTGCGATTGTTGTATCGCATTCCGTCGCGCGGATTATTTGGCTATCGCTCGGAGTTTCTCACCGACACGCGCGGCACGGGCATCATGCACCATCGGTTTCTCGACTACGGGCAGTGGGCGGGCCCGTTGGCGGGGCGCACGCGCGGCTCTCTGGTATCGATGGAGGGTGGCACGATCGTCGCGTTCGCCCTCGCAACGTTACAGGAGCGGTCCACGTTGTTCGTATCGCCGGGTGAGACCGTGTATGAAGGGATGGTGGTGGGCGAGAATTCGCGGCCCGGTGACATGGATGTGAATCCGACGCGCGAGAAGAAGCTCACGAACATGCGGTCGAAGTCGACGGACGAGAACATTTCGCTCGAGCCGCCCCGGGAGTTGACTCTGGAAGCTGCTCTTGAGTATATCGAGGACGACGAACTGATCGAGGTGACGCCGCAAACGGTTCGGTTGCGGAAGCGGTTCCTCAGTGCGTCGGATCGAAAGAAGTTGACGCGCGAAGCGAAGCGCGAACGCGCGTCTGGTTGACGGTTGTTGCAGGACTGAGTTTCTCGTTCCATCTACCCGCACGCTCTGCAAGGAGAACCGAGCAATGTCGGCCAAGTTCGAGTCGTCCATTTTCTCGCTGTCGCCCCGCGACGACGACGACCTCGACGATGAACCTCTCGACGACGAGGATCTCGACGACGATGAGGACGACGACGATGTGGACGACGATGTGGACTTCGACGACGAGGATGATGACCTCGACGACGAGGATGATGAGGACGAGGACGACGAGGATGAAGACGACGATGAGGACGACGAGGACGAGGATGACGACGACCTCGATGAGGACGACGACGAGCTCGTTGATTTAGACGACGAGTACGACGGCGTGGACGAGGAAGAGCGTCCGCTGCGTCCTGGGCGGTACGAGGAGTAGCGCGTCGTTTTTGTGATCGTTGGCGCGGGCCACGAAGGTGCTCGCGAAGTCGCTCGCGAAGTCGCTTGCGATGTCGTTGTCGTCCCTTGATATCGCGAGTCTGCTAGCTATACTTCGCGTTCCCCCGGAGTGGGGAATCGCACTGTAGTTTTCGTGCGAAAGTGTGCGTGATGCTGTTTGATAATCGAGTGTGTGATCGTGCGATGGCTCTTGTTGATCCGCTGTTCTCGTGGGCAGCGGGGAAAGAACAATTCACGAAAACATTGATTCCGGACGCTTGTCATTGGATTTATCCAAGGGGAGTAATCTCCTAGACAACGTCTGATGACAGCGTTTGGAGAGCTATTTCAAATACTCCATTGGAGAGTTTGATCCTGGCTCAGGACGAACGCTGGCGGCGTGCTTAACACATGCAAGTCACGGGGGGGTAGCAATACTCAACCGGCGAACGGGTGCGTAACACGTGAGCAACCTACCGATTTGAGGGGGATAGCCG
>DASYDJ010000023.1:0-2768 GCA_036499625.1 Gemmatimonadaceae bacterium | reverse complement strand
GTCGCCTTTGAGACCGTTCGCCGTGTGCGGCAGCACCGCGCCGCCTTCGTTCTTGAGACGCCCCGGCAACGTCGTGTAGTGGAGACCGACATAGTACGTCGCGCCACGATACGCTTCCTCGTGACTCATCGTCGGCACGTTGGCCCGGCGCGCGCTATCGGCCGCGCTGTCGCTGCGCGCGCGTTTGGAGCTATCACGCGAGCACGCGTTGAGCGCGATCGCGGTGATGAGGCCGACGGCGCAGATGGTCGCGCAGCGCACACCGGCGCGCGACGCTGCAGGCGTCAATACATTGGAAGCGCTCACGTTCATTCTCATCAAGTGGAATATGCGACGCACTGCGATTGTCAGCCTACTCTTCGCCACGCTCGGCGCTTTCAGCGCTGGTTCATGGACGAAAGCCGCACCGATCCCCGAACGACTGCAGGAGCATCACGGCGCGCTCCTCGACGGCAAGATCTACATCGCCGGCGGGATCGATTCGTCAGGTACGACGACGAAGGTGGTCTATCGTTACGACCCGCGCACTGACAAATGGGAGCGCCGCGCGGATTTGCCCGAGCCTCGGCATCACATGCCGCTCGTTGTGCTCGACGACACGATGTACGCGATCGGTGGGTTCGATGAGCTCAAGTTCACGCCCAAGTCGAGCGTCTGGATCTATCGCGTCGACAAGAATGCATGGGAAGCTCGCGCATCGCTGCCGATGCCACGCGGTGCGACCGCGGCTGGCGTCGTACATGGGAAGATCGTTGTGGCCGGCGGCTACGGGGCTGGGCGCCAACTGTTCGACTCGACGCTCGTCTACGATCCGCGCACGAACGCATGGTCGAATCACGCGCCGATTCCGACGAAGCGCGACCACCTCGAGGGACAGGTGGTGAACGGAATCTTCTACGCGATCGGCGGGCGACCAATTTCGCCGGCGAACAACTACGACGTTGTCGAAGCGTACGATATCGCCACGGACACATGGACGACGAAAGCGCCGATGCCGAGCAAGCGCGGTGGACTCGCGTCAGCGGTGCTCGATGGAAAGATCCATACGTTCGGTGGCGAGCGACCGGACGGCGTATATGAGAATCATGAAGTCTACGATCCGTCGAAGAACAGTTGGACGGTCGAGACGAAGCTGCCGACGCCGCGACACGGGTTCGCCGCAGTGACGGCGAACGGGAAGATCTATGTGATTGGAGGGGGACCGAAACAGGGGCTGGCGCAGACGGACGTGGTGGAGGTTTGGAATCCGTGACTGGGCCGGCTTCCGGCTGACGGCTCGCTTCCGGCTTTCGGCTACCGGACGCTGTCGGCTGTGGCGATCGGCTTCGGTTGCCGGCTAGCAGACGGCTTCCGGCTCGGCAGTCGGCCTGCGGCTCGGCTATCGGTTTCAGGCTCGGCTGTCGGCTTCCAGGCCGAAGCGCTACGAAGCCCGCATGTACGCACACCCGGCATTCTGCGCGCGCACCATGCCGAATACGCCGGACGGGACGAGCGTCGCGCCGGGGATCAGGTTCTTCCTAAACTCGGCCACGACCTCATCGGCGTTCTTGTCCGTCGCGCGGGCCATCGCGCGTGCGACGTTGGTGAGCGCGACGTTGCAGACAAGTACGATCACGCCGCGCTTGGTCAATGGCTCAAGCTGTGACGAGTTTTCCTGCGGGGATCGATCAGGGCGACTTGCCCAGTAGGGATTCCGCTGCGCTGGCGTCTTCGTCGAGTCGTTCTTGTTGCGATCATCGATCGGGTAGCGCTCCCACATCGCGTCGTTGATACCCATCGCGGTGCCGAGTTGTCGCATGACGAGCACGACGCGGATGTCGGCGTCGGTGGTTCCGTAGACCTCGTGGTATTGATCGAGCATCATTGCGGCGCGATCGCCAGCCATGCCGTCGTCCATCGTGGTCGAGTCGAAGGCGACTTTGTATGTCGCGCTGGAGAGCTTGGCGACCCACGACATATCCCAATCGCTCGAAGTGGGATGTGCGAGATCTCTATTCGGGTCTGCCTCGGCGAAAGCTGGCGCGATTGCGCCGCCGGTGGTGAGCGTTGCGGCGGCGAGGCCGAGTTGGCCGAGGAACCTGCGGCGCGGTTGCCGCGGCGAGGGCGACGGTGGCGAGTCGAAGGACATGGCGCGCTCCGGGCGGATGGACAGTGAGACGTCGGACGACTCTCAAGTGTTCACTGATGAGACGGCGCGCCGTTGGGTTGCGCAAGCTGGCGGGCGCGTGGATGGCTTGCGAGCAAGTTGCGGCCGCGGAGATGGTAGCGAGGAGACCTCACGGCCCGGGCCTTTAAGATTTAGCGGCGTAAAGAATTCTCAACGTGAGACTGCCGATGCAATCGGCTGTGAGCGTCGACACTCCTCAGTGCAATTCGGCGATTCGTTACCGTTACGTCACATTAGAAACATCTCATTTAAGAAATCACTTGCGAAAAGAGTCGGGGGGGGGGTAGGTTCCGCGCTCCCGTCAGCATTCAGATGCATCTCTCCCTTTTGTCACTGGAGTTGTGTCATAGATGTACGTTCGCGCATTACTACAGCAGTCGGCATCGCCGTTTGTGCGATCGCCGTGGGCGGAGCCGGCCGGTACATCTCGGCGACCCCGCACGCAGGAATACGAGGAACTCCGGCGCCGGAGTTCCACTCGCGGATCGAAAACGTGAGTCGCGCTGAGGTTATGCGGTACGTCAGACAGTTGAGTTTCGACACGTCGTATCATGCGATCGATTCACGGCGACTCATCGAGCATCGCGACGGAAAGCTCGTC
>DASYDJ010000022.1:0-264883 GCA_036499625.1 Gemmatimonadaceae bacterium | reverse complement strand
TTCGGAGCAGCCTTTTTGGCGCTCTTGGCGCTCTTCTTGGCGCCGCCCTTCTTCGCCGCGGGCTTCTTCGCGGCTTTCTTTGCACCCTTCTTTGCAGCCATTCTCTCTCCCGGTAGATGGAATGGTGTGGGTTTGAAATCTTGAAGATCGCCGATTCTCCCTATGAAAACCGGCCACCTTCGAGGGCGAAAGGTATAATCATCGGCGTAGGACGCAATAGGGAAAATGCACTTTTCTCCTATGAGAACAGCTCTGAAATGTGTTGATCACCGGGCACTTTTCTCACGAATCGCGACGGTCTCGACGAGCTCTGTAGGTCGCTGGTCTCCGGTCTGAGGATGCAGAACTGCGCATAAAACGCGAGTATGTCGCTGTATCCTCAGACCAGCGCACTGAGACCTAGAGTATTTCCGTCGCGTCACACGCGATTAATCCACGAGCGACTGAAGGAGCTTCATCATCCTGACATCATACTCGTCCGCCGTCGCATCATCCTCCGCAATCTCGAAATTCGCCTGCGGCGTCTCGAGAATCAGCGGAATTCCCTGCGAGCGCCGATCGGCAATCAGCTGGCGAAACGGATCGACGCCAATCAATCCCTCGCCAATCAACATGTGCCGATCCTTGTTCGAGCCCATCGCACCTTGGCTGTCGTTCAGGTGAAAGAAGCTCGGCGCTTCACCCGTCGCTGACTCGAATTCGTCGAGCACTTTCGATACGGCGTCGGGCGCCGCGGTGAGATCGTAGCCCGACGCGAACAGATGACAGGTATCGAGACCGTAGCCGGTGCGCGCGCGATGCTGCTTGGGAACGTGGTGAAGAATCGCGCTCACTTCCGCCGCCGTCTTCGCGAACGTACGCCCTGCGCCTGCGGTGTTCTCGACGAGCACGCGCGTCGTGCCTTCAGGAA
This sequence comes from Gemmatimonadaceae bacterium, assembly GCA_036499625.1. Taxonomy (GTDB): domain Bacteria; phylum Gemmatimonadota; class Gemmatimonadetes; order Gemmatimonadales; family Gemmatimonadaceae; genus JAQBQB01. The sequence continues at coordinate 263,973 of DASYDJ010000022.1, read as the reverse complement.
CCGTTTCCAGCGCATGCACGATCGCGCGTGCCACGCGCTCCGCGGCGGCCTCACGATCGTCATCCGTTGCCGCGCCAGGGTGAAAGCAGATCGCACCGATGCCCAGCGCGGTCGAACGTTCGAGCTCTTTGGCGAGGCCAGCACGCGCTCGACTCGATTTCTCTTCGTCGGGCGTCGCCGTGTTCAGCACGTAGGCGCCATGCGCCACGACGAACTTCGGATCGATCTTGGTATCCGCGAGCGCGGCGCGAAAACGGTCGACGCGATCTGGTTTGATCGTCGCCTTGTCGCCGTAGAACTTCGGGATCGTCGTGAAAATCTGGAGCGCCTTCATCCCCGCCGCTCCCGCCCGACGGGCGGCCATGTTGATGCCACCGTTGTCGATCGTGTGAGCGCCGAAGTAGTGAGTCACGTCACAGTTTCCTTCCAGAGGTTGATCATTCGCGAGCCGCCAACGTAGTCAACACTCTCCGGATTCTTCAACCGTCGCAAGCGGCGCACGACTTCGGCAATGCGGAGCGCCTGCTCGTGGATGACGTCCAGCAGCTCGTTTCGCTCGCCTTTGTCCTCGAGCTCCATGATCATCAGCTCGGCGTTGCCCAGCAACGCAGACAACGGATTGTTGATCTCGTGCTGCAGCGCGAGCGTCGCTTCGCCAATACCGGTCAGCCAGCGCGCCTTCGACACCTCGTCTTCCGCGCGTCGGCGTGCGGCGTCCTGAACGATCCGCCGCCGCGCCACGATCAGACGCGCGCGCAAATCCTCGGGTGTCGTTGGCTTCGCGATGAATTCGTCGCCGCCCGCGTCGAGGATGCGCTCGAAGGCCTCCGGATGATCGCGCCCCGTGAGAAACAGCACGAACACTTCGCGCTTGTCGTCGAGCTCGCGGATACGGCGGCAGACCTCGAGTCCATCCACGATGGGCATGTCGACGTCGAGAATCACGAGATCGGGATGCCACTCCTCAAAGAGTCGCCACGCAACACCGCCGTCCGTCGCAACCTCCGTCTCGTGCCCGAGCTCGGCCAGCACCGCAACGATCAAGAGGCGAACGATGGGATCATCGTCGGCCACGAGCACACGAAGCGGCATCGGCCGCGCATCCGCGGTCGTCACTTGATGCGCCCGACGCGAACGATGCGAGACGTTGCCGTCGCGTCGAGAGGACGTTCGAGCCACGACACCGCGATCGCAGGACCCGCGATTGCCACCGACGGCATCGTCGCAACGTCGACGTCGCGCGTCGCCGTACTATGGACCTCGAAGATGTGTCCTTCCGTCGTCGACAGCGCCAACTCGATCTGCTCGCGTTTCCCGTTGGGCTCCTCATATGCCACGGCAACGCGATCGCCTGCACCCTCCGCGGCGATGGACGTGCCAACGAGCCGGTCGCCGTAGATCACGGCGACCGGCGAATGCAGCATCGAGCTCATGGTGTGCGCGAAAAACACCCCAGTGCCCTCCGGAGCGATCATTGAGTAAGCGACATACATGTCGTCCCCCACCGCGGTCAACGACGGTGGAGGACGGCTGCACCCGCGACTGCTGACGTCCGAAGTATCGACCGCGGCAGCGTTTCCCCAAGTTTTTCCCGAGTCCGCCGACGACGCGTAGCGCAGAACGGCGCTGCTGTCCGGCCGCACGGACCACCACACGGCGTAAACGTGCGGCGCGCCAACGACGGTCTGGACGCTCGACTGACACGTCGCGGGATCGCTCGCGGGCAGAGTTGCCGGATGGAACAACGCCTCCACGAACTTCGCGACGCCCGACGAATCCACGATGAGATGCGACCCCGCTGGCGGTGCGGGAATCGCCGCGGGTTCTCGCCAATCCACCGGCGGTTGGTCGCATCCGGCGGCAAGGATGAGCAGGAAAGCCACGAGTCGGGATCGCATGAACGGAGAATAACGGAGAGGAGTCGAATTATCTTTCCACGTGTCGTTCCCGAGACCCCAACCGGATCCTGTCATGGCCGTCCGTTCCGCCCCCGAAAAAGTCGCCGCTCAATCCGAGCAGGCCGAGCGCACAGTTCACCCGACGTCCGCGCCGCTCGCGGGTTTTAGCGGAACGCGTCGCGTTCCACCGCCGGTCAACGAGCCGATCAAGAACTACGCGCCCAAATCGCCGGAACGTGCGGAGCTCAAGACTCGCCTCAAGGAGATGCAGAGCGAGCGCATCGAGATTCCCATCATCATCGGCGGCAAAGAAATCCGATCGGGCGACATCGGTCACTCGGTCATGCCGCACAATCACAAGCACATCCTCGCCGACTGGCACAAGGCGTCGGCGGCGCACGTGCAGGACGCGATCGTCGCCGCGAGAAAGGCACGCACCGACTGGGGCAACTGGTCGTGGGAAGATCGGGCGGCAGTGTTTCTCCGCGCCGGCGAGCTGCTCGCCACCACGTGGCGTCAGACGCTGAACGCATCGACGATGCTCGGCCAATCCAAAACAGCGTTTCAAGCGGAGATCGACGCAGCGTGCGAGCTGATCGACTTCTGGCGCTTCAATGCGGCGTTCGCGCAGGACATCTACGACGAACAGCCATTGTCGACGAGCGCGATGTGGAATCAGGCAGACTATCGTCCGTTCGAAGGATTCGTCTACGCGGTGACGCCGTTCAACTTCACGTCGATCGGCGGCAACCTGCCCACGGCACCGGCGCTCATGGGCAACACGGTCATCTGGAAGCCCGCCGGAACCGCGATGCATTCGGCGTATTACCTGATGCGCCTCTTCGAGGCCGCTGGTATGCCGCCGGGCGTCATCAACATGGTGCCGGGCGATCCCGTCGAGATCTCGAACACGTTGCTGTCGCATCGTGAGCTGGCCGGCGTGCATTTCACGGGCAGCACCGCGGTGTTCAACAGCATGTGGAAGACGATCGGCGCGAACATGTCGCAGTACGCGGCGTATCCGCGCATCGTCGGTGAGACGGGCGGCAAGGACTTCATCGTCGCGCATCCGTCGGCCGATCGTCAGGCGCTCGCCGTTGCCATCGCGCGCGGCGGCTTCGAGTATCAAGGCCAGAAATGCTCGGCCGCGAGCCGCGTGTACATCCCGCGCTCGATGTGGACGGACGTTCGCGATCGCGTCGTGGGCATGATGGACGACATGCGCATGGGCGACCCCACGGACTTCCGCAACTTCCTCGGCGCCGTGATCGATGAGAAATCTCATAAGAAGCTGAGCAGTTATCTCGACGACGCGAAGCAAAACGCGACGATCGTGCACGGCGGCGCCGAGAAGCGCGATGAGGGGTACTTCATCAAGCCGACGCTCGTCGAGGCGAAGGATCCCGGCTATCGCTTGATGTGCGAGGAGATGTTTGGCCCCGTCGTGACGGTGTACGTGTACGACGACAACAAGTGGGAAGAGATCCTCGAGACCATCGACCGCACGTCGCCATATGCGCTCACGGGCGCGGTCTTCTCGAACGATCGCGCGGCCGTTCGTCAGGCGGCCATGGCGCTGCGCAACGCGGCCGGCAACTTCTACGTGAACGACAAGCCGACCGGCGCGGTGGTCGGCCAGCAGCCGTTCGGTGGCGCGCGCGCGTCGGGCACCAACGACAAGGCGGGCTCGAAGCTCAATCTCGTGCGCTGGATCAGCGCGCGATCGGTGAAGGAAACGTTCTCGCCGCCGCTCGACTACAAGTATCCGTTCATGGCTGAAGAGTGATCTGAACGTTCGAGCCAAGCTCTGCCGTAACACGCGAGAAGTGCCCGCCAAACGAAAAGTTTGGCGGGCACTTCTCGTTTTTCCATAGGCGTTTAGCGATTGCGTATCACGGTTCGGCAATGCCGGTGGTGGCATGAGGATTCGCGCGTTCGCGTTGACGCCTTGACGGCGACCTGATCGTGGTCCATATCGGCCGTGTAGGACCAAAATCGATGCCGGTGACGGTTCTCTTCTCCCCACCTTGGAGTAGACATGCACGGAGCATCTTTACGGTTCGACGTCGGTCGAGCACTTCGATGGATGGCAGCTGTCGGTGTCATTACGTTGGGCGGCGCACAGATTGCTGGCGCGCAAGGAAGCACAGGCACGGTGACCGGTGCGGTCACGGGCGAAGCCGGACAGCCCATCGTCGGAGCGCAAGTCAGCCTTCCCGGCACCGCACTCGGCAGCGTGACGAACGGCACGGGCCATTACACAATTGTGAATGTGCCTGCGCGCGACTATCGGCTGCGAGCGCAGCGCATCGGCTACAAGCTGATTGAAGAGCCCATCACCGTGAGAGCCGGTGCGACGGTGACTCACAACTTCGTGATGCAGACGCAAGTGCTCTCGCTCGATCAAGTCGTGGTCACCGGCACCGCCGGTGCGGCGCGACAGCGCGAGGTGGGCAACAGCATCGCGACGGTGGACATGTCCAACGTCGCTGAGCCGCCGTCCGATGTCGGTCAATTGTTGCAGGGTCGCACCGCCGGCATGACGGTCACGCAGAGCTCCGCCGCAGCGGGCAGCGGCTCGATGATTCGCTTGCGTGGCAACGTCAGCGTGGCGATGAGCAATCAGCCGCTCGTGTACGTCGACGGCGTGCGCATCCGCAGCGACGGCTACGCCAAGAACGTTCCGTTCAACGGCTCAGATTTGCGTTCTACTAACGACGTCGCCAGCCCCATGAACGACATCGATCCGAATGACATCGAGCGCATCGAAGTCATCAAAGGCGCCGCCGCCGCAACGTTGTACGGCACCGAAGCGGCCGCCGGTGTAATTCAGATCTTCACGAAGAGCGGCCACGCGGGCAAACCGCAGTGGTCGTTCCAAACCGACCAGGGATTCTATCACGAGCTGCCGTTTGGTCCGGACCCGAGCACGGCCCCGCCCGACGACACGATCCCGCAGGTCTATCGAGATTCGTTCCCGGCTCGCTTCGCCGGTCTTCCGGCGGCGGGCGTGTCCCGTTCCGGCGGTACGTCGAGCTATCTGTTCATCGACCCGTGGCTGCGCAACGCGCCGGAACACCATTACTCGCTCTCGGTCAGTGGCGGCAGCGATGCGCTCAAGTACTTCGCCTCTGGCCTGACTACCGACGACGATGGCGTCCTCCCGCTCGACAACGAGCGCAAGCAAGTCGCGCGCGGCAACTTCTCGTTCACGCCGATACCGAACCTGTTGTTCGACTGGAATACGTCGGTGACGGCGGACAACATCCACAACACGCCGGCAGGCAACAACGCGCAGGGCCTGACGCTCAATGCGTTTCGTCGCGATCGCAACTACGCGTCGAACGATCGCCCCGAAGCAATGAATGCGCTGCTCGACTGGGATCTCACGAGCGCGATCAGCCACATTGTGAGCGGCGGCACGGCGACGTGGAGTCCGACAGTGAATCTCATGAACAAATTCACATTCGGCTTCGATCGCGCCCAGATCGAAAACCGCAACCTCCGCCCGTACGGTTTTCAACCGCAGCCGCTGGGTGTGCTGTCGGACGCGGTTGCCACGTATCAGACGCTGACGCTCGACTATGCTGGCAACTATGCCATCGGCATGGGCCACGGGCTGCGCACCACCGTATCGTGGGGCGGTCAGGGTGTCACGACCGATCAGCGGCAGACTGAGGCGTACGACGACAACTTTCCCGGACCGGGCAACCCAGTCGTCGGCAGCGGAGGTGATCCGCTCGGCCATGAGACACGGCAGCGCGTCGTTAACGCCGGCGGATTCGGTCAGGCGCTGTTCGGCCTCAAGGATCGCTATTTCTTGACGCTCGGTCTCCGCATCGACGGCAACAGCGCGTTCGGCCAAAACCTCGGCCTTCAGGATTATCCGAAGGCGGCGTTCAGCTGGGTCGCGTCGGATGAGAAGTGGTGGCCGAGTGTGATTTCGGTGATGAAGATCCGCAGCGCGTGGGGTCAGTCGGGTCGTGCGCCAGGAGCGTTCGACGCCGTGCGCACGTGGACCAACGCGTCGGCGGGCGGCTGGGCCGGCAATCCTGCGTTCATCCCGCTCAACGTCGGCAACCCAGACCTCGGCCCGGAACGCACCGGCGAGCTCGAATTCGGATTCGACGCCACCGCGCTCGACGAACGACTGACGACGGGTTTCACCTGGTTCAATCGCAACATCACTGACGCGCTGTTCAACGTTCGTCAGATCCCGTCGCTCGGCTACGACAACTCGCAGCTCGCGAACGTCGGCTCTATGGAAAGCCACGGTATCGAGCTCACAGCGGACTACACCGTGCTGCGTCATCGCGACTGGGATTGGTCGGTTGGCGGCTCGATCGCGACCAACTTCTCCGAGGTCAAGTCACTTGGCGGCGCGCCCGATTTCTCGATCGGCACCGATGCGTGGATCATGAAGGGACAACCGATCCCGGTGATCCGCTCCGACAACACGTGCTTGACGAATCCGGATGCCACGGGCAGCGATGGCAAGTTGGTCGTCCCGGTGTTTGCGACCGATCCGTCGACGCAATGCGTCTACGGCGCGAACCTGCCGACGCACAACTACGGAATCAACACCACGCTCGATCTGCCGCACGGCATTGTCATCGACGCGCGCGGCGAATATGAAGGCGGCGGCTATATGTACGACGGCGCGGGCGAAGCCGCGGTATCGCGCTCCGTGCGGTGGCCAGGGTGCTACGACACCTACAAGAAGCAGGACCTCGGCCAGCTCGACCAGATCACCGCGTTGCAGCTCGAGCGGTGCACGCCGGCGCTCACGCGCAGCGATTACTGGATCTATCCGAGCGACTACTTCAAGCTCCGCGATGTGTCGCTCAGCATTCCGATTCCCGCGCGCTACATCCCGCGCGCGTCGTCGGCACGCCTGACGCTGTCCGGTCACAACGTGTGGAAGTGGGTCAACAAGGATTTCCCGACGATGGATCCCGAGACGGGGAACAACGCCGGCTACGACTCGCCAGTCCGTTCGATGCTCGAACAGGTTCCGCCGCCGGCGCTGTTCCTCGCATCCCTCCACCTGGTGTTCTGAGAATCCTCATATGACTTCCAATCAGAATACCCACTCCACGAGGTCGACGATGCGCCGTTTTGGCCAATTCGGGCTGGCGCTTGCGCTGCTTGCCGCGCCAGTCGCTTGTGATACGAACGTCAGCAACCCTGGACCGGTCCAGGACAACTTCGTGAGCGAGCGCGGCGCGGAAGCGGCGCTCGTGAACGGCGCCGGGCGAACGCTCTCCGAGGCGTTCAACTGGATCGCGTATACCGGGGCCGCGATCACTCGCGAAGTCCACCCGGCCGGTTCCACCGGCAGCTTCGGAATCTCGCAGCGGTGGCAGTACGGCGAGCTCGGCTCGGACGACGACGATCTCGATACGCACTGGGAGAATGCCCAGCAAGCGCGGTGGGAAGCAGAAGAGGCGATTCGCCGGCTCGAAACGGCCGGCCCGCCGGACGCGACTGAAACACAAAAACCGGCCACGTACTACGACCTGCTCCAGCTTGCGTACGTTCGCGCCGGCTTGGCCAACCGCCTGCTCGGCGAGAACATGTGCGATGCGGTGTTCGACGGAGGTCCGAAGGAGCCAAACTCCGCATACTTCACGCGCGCCGAGAGCTTGTTCACCAAGGCGTTGGCGATCAAGGGCGGTACCGCCGCGAGTGTCGCACAGCTCGACACGGTGGCGTACGCCGGGTTGGCGCAGGTCGACGTGTACTTGAACAAGTGGACGGACGCGACGCAGAACGCCTCGCACGTCGCGACGGGCTTCTACAACATGCCGTATTTCAACGTTGGCGACGACGCGCAGCGCAACCGTATTGCCTGGGCGATGAGCAGTACGCCGTATCGCGCCCACACGGAGTGGGATACGTGGTATGACGCGTACTACACGGCCACGAAGGATCCGCGGGTGCCGATCATCCACACGACCCAACAGGGTGACGCGGCAATCGATTGTTGCGGAAAGGTCCCGTTCTATCCGGAACAAAAGATGAAGACGTCCACCGATCCGATTCGGCTCGCGAGTGGACACGAGATGCGGTTGATCGAAGCCGAAGCGGCGCTTCGCGCGAACGACTTCGCGACGGCGCTGGCGACGATCAACGCGGTCCGCACTGCATCCGGTGCTCCGACGGTGACGGCGACGAACCTCACCGACACATGGACGCTGCTCAAGCGCGAGCGCGGCATCGAGCTCTGGCTCGAGGCGCGGCGGCTCGGCGATCGTCGCCGTTGGGCGGCCGACAGCACACCGGGCACGCTGGATCCGCTCGAGGTCGTTGGCTCGCCGTCGCACCTCACGAAGCAGGATCTCTGCTTCCCGATTCCGCCGGCCGAGCGGCAGACGAATCCCAGCGTCGGTAGTTGATCTGTTGGAAACGGTGTGACGAAAAGGGCAGACGCGAACGCGTCTGCCCTTTTCTCGTGCGCCGCTGTCATTCCGAGGAGCGGAGCGACGAGGAATCTACCTTCCCGCTCGCGAAGCCAGGCACTCAATCGAGATGCAAGATTCCTCGCCTTCGGCTCGGAATGACAAAGCGACTTCTAGAAGAAAAATCGGAAAATCGGAATGCGCGTTTCGGTACCGGTCGTGTTCCGCGACGGCGAATCGATGCCCGGTTCGCCTTTGAGTGCCGACACGGCATACGAGCCCACCGCAACCGCTGCGGCGCAGACGAGGAGCGCCGTTCGCGTTCGCGCCAGGCGGCGCGACTGCAGGCCCAGCACATCACCGGGCGGCACCGTCACTCGCTGATAGAGCGACTGCACGGCGTTGTTCTCGCCTGCCTGCACCACGGTCGGCACCTCGACGATCATCGTGCCGTTGTTGTTGTCGATCACCGTACCCGTGATCGAGCGCAGGTCGGCTATGCCGAGCAGCGGCGCGATACGCGCGGACATCTCCTTCGAGATGTCCGCGTGAACGCTCATGCCCTTCGTCGCATCGGCCGGCCGGATCGGCTGGTAGCTGTAACACGCTGCGCAGAGCGGAATGACCAGCATCGAAATTCGTTTCAGCATTCGCAGTCTCCGGACGTTGCCGCCGCCGGCAATCAGCCCGGCGACGTTTCTGCGTGATACTATCGCGGGTACCTCGCGTCGCTAGCCTTGGCGCGATAATCTTTTGCCATGCTCGTCCTCAACCAGAATGAAGTCACCGAGCTGCTCCCGATGAGCGCGTGCATCGACGTCATGGCGTCGGCGCTCGCGACTCTCGCGCGCGGCGATGCAGTACTGCCGCTGCGCACCGTTGTCGTCTATCCCGACGGCACCGGCGCGTTCGCGGTCATGCCTGCATACCTCGGCACACCGAAGACAGTCGGCGCAAAAGTGGTCACCGTCGTGCCGGGCAATCACGGCACCGAGTTCGATTCGCACCAAGGCGCGGTGCTGTTGTTCGATTCGAAGAACGGCAGCCTCGTCGCGATTCTCGATGCCACGCCGGTGACGGCGATTCGCACCGCGGCGGTATCTGCCGTGGCGACGCGAGAGCTGGCGCGCGAGAACGCGTCGTCACTCGCGATCATTGGCTCCGGCGTGCAAGCGCTCACGCACCTCGAGGCGATGTGCGCCGTGCGGCCGATCAAGACGTTGCGCATCTACAGCCGCAATCGCGCGAACTGTCAAAAGCTCGCCGACGTCGCGAAGAAGAAGTTCAGTCTCGACGCGTCGGTATCGGAGAACGGCCAAGACGCCGTGCGCAACGCCGACATCGTGTGCACGACGACCTCGTCGAAGGAACCGGTGCTGTTCGGCGAATGGCTGACGCCCGGCACGCACATCAACGCCGTCGGCTCGAGCCAAGCGCACGCGCGCGAGCTCGACTCGGCGGCAGTGGTCCGCTCGAGAGTCTATGTCGATCGGCGCGAGTCGGCGCTCAACGAATCCGGCGACATGCTGGTGCCGCTCAGAGCCGGCGACATCGGTCCCGATCACATCGTCGGCGAAATCGGCGATCTGCTTCTCGGTCGCGCGCCGCGCCGCGGGAGCGATTTAGAGATTACTCTTTTCAATTCTCTTGGCTTGGCGATCGAAGATCTCGCCGCTGCGTCGTACGTGTACGATCAAGCCGTCCGGCGCGGCATCGGTACCAACGTGATGCTCGGCGGAGCGCGCAGTGCGGCACATTGAGCCGCTGACGCTCGACGACGTTCGAGCGGCGCGCGACCGCATCCGCGGGAGCGTCGTTCGCACGCCACTCGTGAAGCTCGAGGTCGATGCGCCGGCGGAGATCTACCTCAAGCTCGAGACGCTGCAGCCGATCGGATCGTTCAAGCTGCGCGGTGCCACGAACGCCATTCGCACGCTGTCGCCCGATGCACTGAGTCGCGGCGTGTACACGGCGAGCGCCGGCAACATGGCGCAAGGAGTGGCGTGGGGCGCGCGCGAGCTCGGCATTCCGTGCACCGTCATCGTGCCGGAGAGCGCGCCCAAGACGAAGCTCGACGCCGTCACGCGCATGGGCGCGCGCATCGTCGCGCTGCCGTACGACGAGTGGTGGCAGACGCTCGTCGACCATGGGAAGGAGGGCATCGAGGGCACGTTCATCCACCCCGTCGCCGATCGTGCCGTGATGGCGGGCAACGGCACCATCGGCCTCGAGATCGTCGAAGACTTGCCAGACGTCGACGCCGTGCTCGTTCCCTTCGGTGGCGGCGGTCTCGTCACGGGTATCGCGACCGCGGTCCGCGGTCTCGCGCCGAGGGCGAAGGTCTACGCGTGCGAGGTCGATACGGCGACGCCGCTCACGGCTGCGTTCGCCGCGGGCGAACCGGTCACTGTCGATCGCCACCCCAGCTTTGTCGACGGAATTGGCGGCCGTGGCGTGCTTCCTGAAATGTGGCCCCTCGTTCGGACGCTCGACGGCGCGCTCGTTGCATCGCTGGACGAAGTCGCGCGCGCGCTGCGGTTGCTGGTGGAGCGAACGAGAATCGTTGCCGAAGGCGCGGGTGCAACGGCGGTGGCGGCGGGTCTGACGGGGCGCGGTGGCTCTGGAAAGGTCGTCTGCGTCGTGTCAGGCGGAAATATTGATCTACAAACGCTCATCGACTTGTTGAGCGCCAGCCGCTGACACATAGCGGCGAATGGTCGAGTACGTCGCGGCTCTAGCGGCCGCGGCGGGTTTTGTCGTACGAATGCATGGGAACGTATGGCATCCAACCTGCTTTGAATCCTGGCGCGCAAGAGATGCGATCGCCCGATGTCGGGGGGCGCAGGCGATCACAAATGCCGGAGCAGCTTGATGCGGGTGTTCAGCGATTCCAACGGCACCGAATGGACGGTGTACGAGGTCAAAAAAAGCGGCGGCGTAACGGAACGCTGGTCATATCTTCCGGCCGAGTTCGGCGACGGATGGCTGTGCTTCGAGTCGGACTACACGAAGCGACGCCTCACGCCGATTCCAGAGAAATGGCGTGAGTTCAGCGACAAGCAACTCACCAGCCTCCTCGGCCAGGCCACAACGGTCAATCGGTCGCGGCCCAGCGTAGACGATCGGTCTCCGACCGACTGACGATCAGGGATTCGGCTTCGGCGGCGTCTGCGGAGTTTTCGGCGTGCCGCGGCCGATCGATCGGTAGTACTCCTCGACATTCTGCTTGTACGCCGCCGGCACGTCGCCCGGCCGCTCTTCCAAGACCTGCGTCGAATCCCCCGCGCCCAGTTGCCGGCGGAGACCGAATTCAAAGTTCTTGAATCCTTCGACGGTCTTTGCGCGCAGCAACGCCGCGGTATGCGTATCCTCGAGCGCGTGCGAATCGGTCATTTGACGCAGGTTGTCGATCGCCTTGTCTAGGTCCGTCGTCGGCAATCCCTGCTTCGCGAGCTCGCCGCGCAGCGCCTCGGCGTCGTTCAACCGTTGCTGTGCTTCGCGGCTGAATTGCTGCGCGTCATCTGCCGACAGACGGCCGCCGTCGCCGCGTAGCTCTCCGGCGCGCGGTGCGCCGCCGCCATTCGGGGCTCCGCCATTCGCCAAGCGTTGTCCCCCCTGACGTCCCTGTCCGCCGCCTTGTTGGCCTTGTTGGCCTTGTTGGCCTTGTTGGCCTTGTTGTCCTTGCTGGCCTCCTTGGCCTGATTGTCCTTGCTGTCCTGATTGTCCTTGCTGTCCCTGTTTCCCTTGTTGGCCCTGCTGTCCTTGCTGTCCTTGCTGTCCTTGCTGGCCTTGCTGTCCTTGCTGGCCTTGCTGGCCTTGCTGGCCTTGTTGGCCTTGCTGGCCTTGCTGGCCTTGCTGGCCTTGTTGTCCTTGCTGTTGCCCCTGCTGGCTCTGTCGCCCACCCTGCGACTGACTCTGTTGCCCCTGGCGGCCTTGCTGCTGCCCCGACTGTCCTGACTGGCCTTGCTGATCCTTTTGGTTCTGCAGACCGCGCTGCTGGCCCTGTTGGCCTTGCTGTCCCTGTTGACCGGTCTGCCCTTGCTGCGCCTGCTCCGCGCGCTGTTTCATGCGCTCGTCCATCGACTCGAGCCCCTGAACGAGATCGCGCGCCTTGTTCGCGGCGTTCGCCTTCTGGCCATCGCCGGTCTCTGAAGCAGTCTGCGCCTGCTGCAGCCGCTGCCCCAGATCCGCGATGTCCGCACCGATCTGTTGCTCGGCGGAATTCATCCAATCCTGCGGCGCCGTCGGCGTTTGCTGTTGCGAGTAGCGCAGCTTCTGTTCAGTCTTGCGGCCGCGCAACGTATCCGCCGCGGTCTGCAACGCACGCGACAACGCACGCTGGTCCTTCTTCGAGTCCTGCGCCATACGGTCGAGCTTCGACTGCAGATCCTTGACACCGTCGGCCATCGCGCCTTTCTCGTTGGCGATGTCCTGCTTGAGCTGCTGCTGCGCCGCGGCATTGCCCGCGGCGTTGCCGTTGGTCTGTCCCAACTTCTGCACGTCGGACTGCACCTTCTTTTCCTGATCGGCCAATTGCTGCGCCGCCTGCTGCGCATCGCTCAGATTCTGACCCGCCTGGCCGTTCTTCTCTTGATCCAACAGGCGCCGCGCGGCCTGCAGCGCTTCGAGCGCCTTCGCCGCGTCAGCCGACTTCTGATTCCCGCCATTCGCGGCGGACTGACGCATCGCGTTCGCTGCTTCCTGAAGACGACGCGCCGCATCGCTCAACGTCTGCGACTGTTTCTCCTGCGCCAGCCGCTCCAATTGGCGAACCTGCTCCTCCGTCTGCTGCGCGAGATCGCGCTGCGACTGACCACCCTGCGCGCCGGCCGCGCCCATCTGGCCGAGGCTGTCTGCCTTCGCGCGCGCACGATCGTTCTCCTGCTGCTGGCGCGCCGCGAGCTCGCGCAACTTGTCTTGCGTCGCGTCGACCTGATTGGCCGCCTGCTGTTCTTGCTGATTCTCCTGTTCACCGCGCTGCACCGTTTCGTACTGATTGCGCAGGCGGTCCTTCTGCAACTCGAAGATGTCGGCGAGATCCTGTGCGTCGGTCTGCTGGCCGCCGCCTCCACCGCCGCCGCCACCGCCGCTGTTCATCGAGACCTGAATTTCGCGGAACACGGCTTCGGCGCGCTGTAGCTGCTGCAGCGCGCGCTGCTCGGGTTGCATCGCACCCTGCGGCGAACCGGCGACCATGCTCTTCTCGGCCGTATCCATCTCCGCCGCGGCTTTCGGCAGAATGTCGGCGATCTTCTTCCAGTTGGTGTCGCCAGACGCAATACCGCGCTGCACGAGACGATCGGCGAGTTGATCTGTCTGCTCGCGCAAACTCTGCTGCGAGAGGCGGATCGTCGCCAAATTCTCTTCGAACGTCTTCTTGTCGGTCGCCGCGCTGTCGCGCTGCGTCTTGAACGTGGCAGCAATGATGTCGCGCTGCTTCTGCGAGAGCTGCCCCGCGTCGTTCTGCTGTTGGCCGCCACCGCCGCCCCCACCGCCGCCCGGCGGGCTCTGGCTCTGCCGATAATCGTTCTCGTAGGGACGCACCTGCATGAAGTAGATGTCCGTCGACGCGTGCTGCGCCCCACTTACGGCATTGTTGTCAGTCGCCTTCGCGTAGTACGAGACCACATCGCCCGGCTCGAGTTTGTCGCCCTCGAGCATGAACGTGTAACCGGCCGACACGTCCTTGAGCGCGTGTCCACCTTCGGACAGCGGCACCGTGCGCTCTGGTCCACCGTTCACCGAGTACACGAGATCGAGCTTCGCCACGCCGTAGTCGTCGTCGGCTTTTGCTTCCGTGTAAACCTCGTCAACCGACAGCACTTTCTCATCGCGCCCGGGCTTCGTGAATTGCACCGTGGGCGGGCGATCCGGCAGCACATCGATGTTGTAGTCCAAGCTACCGGTGACCATGTGACCACTCGGTCCCTCGAGCTCGACCTTATAGAAGCCCGGCTTTTCGACGCGTAGCATCGCCATGAGATGCCCGTCGGACGTCGGCACGAGTTTGAGCGTGTCGCCTCCGTCCACGACGATTCGCCCGCCGCTCGTCGGCACCGTCGACGCAACGCGAACACGCACCATCGTTCCCGCGAGCGCCGCGATGTCGCCTGTGCTGTCGACGTCTTGCGGCGGCATCTCCGTGTACGACGGAAAGCGATACTGCAAATCGACATTTTTCACGTACGGCAGATTCGACACGTTGATCACGTACGTCGTCGACCGCACGCCGTTCGCTTCCACCGCGTACTCAGTCTTGCCGCCGATGTCGAACATCCGGAAGCCATAATTGCCGGTGCTGTCACCGAGCATGGGAAGGCGGGTCCAACTCGTAGAGTCGACGTTGCGAACGAGCAGCTCGACGCGCTCCGACTGAAAGCCGCGCAGCTTCGCTTCGATCAATTCGTCGCCGCCCTTGGCGATCGTGACATTGCCAGGTTCCACCGCAATGCTGAACGGCGTCGCCGCGGCGGGCGCCGACCATGGTGTAGTAATGAGCCGCACGCCGTCGCGCAGAATCGGTGGACCAAAAAACGTGAGGAGCATCACGCCGGTCAGCACGAAGGCGAGCACTCCGGCATTGGTTCGCAATTCGCCGGCGTCGATCGCTCGTCCGTCGTTCGCCTTGTGCACGCGGTCGAGCGCGCCGCGCGTCAATCGTTCGATCATCGCCGGCGACCGAAGCGCACCACTAGCCACGGCCGGTGCCGTCTGCATCTCGACGGCGGTGATCACCGTCGCGTTGAGCGACGCCTCGTGTTCCTCGAGGTACATCGCGACTTGTTCGTCGCGCAGCTTCGGCCGCAGCGGAAACACGATGAACCGAATCGCGATCGCGACGATCGCCACGATCGCGCCAATGCGGCAGCCAATCACCGCATTATTAGAATAGTGGTATGCGTTCATCACGTACGCCGCCGCAGCGAGCACGGCCCAGCCCGCGGCGATCGTGATCGCAGCGCCGCGCAGCGCGTACTTCGTGCGGTAGCGCGCGCGTACGCCGCGCACCACAGCGAGTAGCTGCGACTGTTCTGACGGAAGCCGTCCTTCGTGTGCGCTTTCCATCGTGCCCCCCGGGGTTTTCTTAGCCTGCCGCCTTCGACAGCCGATTCGACAGCGCCGTCTCCGCTCCCAGCAGGAGCAGTGCGGCCGCCAACAGATACCACCAAAGTTTCTGCCGCTGCTCCTGATCCTGCGGAGTCGCGGCGTTGAGATCGCCTGGTGCGTGCTGCCCGTTCACCGCCGTCACCGCGGCGACGATGTCCTGCGGGTCGACGTGCGACAAATCCGACTCCGCGGGATCAACGTTCACCGCAATCGGACGTCCACTTCCCGTTGGCGTCGTCGGACCGCGCAGCTCGTAAAACCCCTGCTCTTTGAGTGTAACGAGGTGATTCGGTCCTGTCGCCGTGACGCGGTCGCGAGCCCCCGACGGAGCCTCCAAGGTGAGCTCGCTGGTGCTGTCCGCGCCGCGCCCGCTCGTGTACGGCGCGGTCAGCTCACCATGACGCGACAGATCCAACACATCGCCCGCAAGGAACGACGGCCGCGGATCAGCATATCGGCCCACATCTTTCCCCAACTGATGCACGAACGGCAGAAACACCGGCTGCAGCGGCAGATTCGTCCAATACGAATCGAGCGTCGACGCCCACATCAGCACTTTGCCCGCTCCATCAGCCTTTTCGACCAGCGCCGGCGAGCCGTCGTCGAACCGCGCCGGAACCGCGGCACCCGAGACCGGCGACAGCGCGCGATATCTATAGAACCGCGCCATCGAGAAATCGCCGCTCCGCGGAGCATTGAACAACTCGAATATCGGATTCGCGTAGTCGAGCGACGACATCGTCCCGCCCGCATCGCCTGTGCGATCGACCGTCGTCCCCACCATCGCCGGCAAAATCGCGCGCCACTCGGCCGGCCATGCCTCGACGCGACTCGAACCGGGCACGATCACCAGGCCCGCGCCACTCGCAACGGCAGCACGCAGACGTTCGCCCACCGCGCCATTGGGCGGCGTCACCTCGTCGAGCACAACAAGCGCACGTCCGTCGAAATCGCGCGGCGTCAACGCATCCGCAGATTTTTCGTCGACGCGAAACGACGGCCGGTCGCCAATCGACAGCGCGCGCGACAGATACAAACTCTGATTGGCCCGCGGGTTCGTTGGCTCAATGATCAGCACCGGCACAGCTTCGTCCGGCGCGATCGTGAAGTTCAGCTCGTCGTCCTGCGTGAGCGAATCGGCACTGATCCGCACGACGCCCTTCGTCGCGCCACTTGGCACGGCGATCGACGTGAACGCTACTTGCTGGGCGCCGCTCGCCGGCACGTCGACCTTTTGAGTCTGCACATCGCGGCCGCCCACAGACAGCGTCGCCGACACCGACTTCGGATCGGTACCAGTGTTGATCAATCGCGCCGCCACGGTCACGTGATCGCGCACACCCGTGCTGTCGCGGCTCGTCGTCACCTGCGCCACGGCGATGTTCGGCGATGCTCCGCCGCCGAGGTCGACGGGCGTCACGACGGTGCCCTGTGGAAATCCGATCTCGTTGTGGTTCGCCCAGCCGATCTTCTGGTAGTCGCTGATCAACACGACCTCTCGCCGCGGCAGCGTCGACGCCGTGATGATCTGCGATGCGAGCTTGAGCGCCGGCGCGAACTTGGTCGCCTCCGAACTGAGCTTGGCGGTCGCGAGCGCGGCGTTGATGCGATCCGGCGGCGCTGTGGGATCGTTCGCGACGGTTGCCTCGCTCGCGAACAAAATCAGCGTTCCGTGATCCGACGGCGACAGGCTCGCAACGACCTTCTTCGCTGCATCGCGCGCGCGATCCCAGCGATGGCCGTAGCCCATGCTGGCCGAGTTGTCGAGGAGGATCACGACTTCGCGGGCGCCGGTGGTGCCGACCGCCGTCTGTCGCCGCTGGAAGAATGGCCGCGCAAATGCAGCGACGAGCAACGCGATCGCGATGCAGCGGAGAATTAGTAACAAAAGGTGTCTAATTTTCTGCCGGCGCACCGAACGATATGGAATGCGCTGCAGAAACATCAGTGACGGAAATTCGACGACCGCTTTCCGCTCGCGATGAATCAGGTGGATGAGCACCGGCACGGCGATGGCCGCGAGACCGGCGAGAAACGCGGGCGCGAGAAAATTCATCTAGCGCACCCTGCTGAAACGCTGCCGCGCCGCGAGGTAGGCAAACAGCGCCTTGTCCAGCGGCTTCGACGTGTCGAACAACGAATAGTCGGCGCGCGCACCGCCGATGCGCCGCGCCAGCTCGGCCGTATGCGCAGCTACCAGATCGCGGTACTGCTTGCGCAGATACTCTGGAATCACCGGCATCTTCACGCCGGTTTCCATGTCGATGAAGTTGCTGGAATCGGCAAAGGTGAAGTCCAGCTCGCGCGGATCGAGCAGGTGGAACACCACCATGTCGTTGCCGCGGCCGCGCATGTGGCTCAGCGCCTTGACGACATCGTCTGGATCTTCGTACAGATCGGAGATCAACACCATCATGCTGCGCCGGCGGAGCGACTCCGACAATTTCTGCAGCGGCGCGAGCAACGTCGATTGTCCCGGCGCCGCCTTGGCGTCGCGGCCGGCGCGTTCGACACGATCCAGCGTGTGCAGAATCAACTGCAGATGCTTGCCCGACGGCGGCACGTAGTCGACGATGTCGTGGTCGATCGTCACCAACCCAATGCGATCGCGCTGCAGACTCGAGAAATACGCAAGGCACGCCGCGAGAAAACAGCCGTACGTCAGCTTCGACAGTCGCTGCCCACCTTCGAGCGCGCCGTAGCGCATCGACGGCGACACGTCGAGCACGACCACGAAATTGGTGTTCGTGTCCGCTTCGTATTCTTTAATGAAGTGCCTGTCGCTTCGCGCATACAATCGCCAATCGATCCGCCGCACGTCATCGCCCGGCATGTACGCACGATGCTCGGCGAAGTCCGTCGACGACCCAAGATGCGGCGCGCGATGCAAGCCGTTGATGAAGCCCTCCACCACCGTGCGCGCGAGCAGCTCCAAGTTCCCGATCCGCGCGAGGACGGACGGGTCTAAGAAGGTTGTCTCGGGTGCGGAAGCTGTGGTCATTAGATGGTGGAACGGTGGAAAGGTGGAACGAAAAGACTCTGTCATTCCGAAGGAGCGTAGCGACTGAGGAATCTCGTGTAATCCAGCTAGATCCCTCGCTGCGCTCGGGATGACAACGTGGAGCGGTTAGCCTTGCGCCGTTCCACTACATCCCCGACTTCGGCGTCGGCACCGCCGCCAACAGCTTCTCGACAATCTGATCCGACGTCACCTTCTCCGACTCGGCATGAAAGTTCGTTAATACACGATGACGCAACACCGGCTTGGCCAGCGCGCGAATGTCCTCGTAGCTCACGTTGAATCGGCCGTCCATGAGCGCGCGAGCTTTGCCGCCCAGAATGAGCATCTGCGGCGCGCGTGTGCTGGCGCCGTAGGCAACCCACTGCTTGATGAAATCCGGCGCGTTTGGCCCCGGCCGGCTCGTGCGAGCAAGACTCACGGCGTAGCGCGCCACTGGCTCGGCGATCGGCACGCGGCGGATCAACTGCTGGAAGGCGACGATGTCCGCGCCGTTGATCGCATGCTGGAAACGGTGATTCATGACCGACGTCGTGCGCGTCGCGACCTGCACTTCCTGATCTTCCGGCAGGTAGTCCATGATGATGTTGAACATGAAACGATCGAGCTGCGCTTCCGGAAGCGGATATGTGCCTTCGAGCTCGATGGGGTTCTGCGTCGCGAAAACGTGGAACGGCTCCTCGAGCTTGTACGTCTTGCCCTGCACGGTGACGCGATGCTCCTGCATCGCCTCGAGCAGCGCCGACTGCGTCTTGGGCGGCGTGCGGTTGATCTCGTCGGCGAGCACGATGTTCGCGAAGATCGGCCCTGGCGTGAACACCATGTGGCGACGGCCCGTCTCCGGGTCGTCTTGAATGATGTCGGTGCCGGTGATGTCGCTCGGCATCAAGTCCGGCGTGAACTGGATGCGCGAGAATTTGAGGTCGAGCACGTGCGAGATCGTGCTGATCAACAGCGTCTTCGCCAATCCCGGCACGCCGACGATGAGACTGTTGCCGCCGGTGAACAGCGACAGCAGCACGAGCTCCATGACCTCTTCCTGGCCGACGATGAGCTTGTGCAGCTCGCTGATCACCAGGTCGTGGCCCTTCTTGAGCCGTTCCGCGAGCGCAATGTCGTCCGAGGACTCCAACGCCGGAGCTGAAATCGTAGTCGCCAAGAGGAATCTCTGTAGAGGGTCTGAGAGAGAGACTGTGTCAGTGAGTCAGCGCGTACATGAAGTAATTCACGCCCAGCTTGTACGTCTCGTTCGCCGCATCGATCGGCACGAAGCCCATGCCCGACCATTGCCACGACTCGCCGATGTCGTTGTCGACGTTGGCGATGAATAGCATGCGCTTTTTCGGATCGTTGTCCTGATACACGGTCCAGTACGTCGGCAAATTCGTCCCGTATGCGGACCGTCGCGATATCGCCGCATTGAGACTGATCTTGAAGAACGAATCGAAGATCGGCTCGTTGCCCGTGAGCTTCACCCATTTCGCATTCGGAAACGCTCGTGCCACTTCCTCTTGGAGATTCGTGAAGTCGAAATTGCCGTTCCAGTTTTCGCGGAAATCGTCGAAGATCATGAAGCCGCCCTTTTCCAGATACGTGCGAAATCCGGCGATCTCCTTGTCATTCGGATGCCAGCCGCCCGGCTCGGACATGTAGCTGACGGGATACTTGAACAGCAGCGGATCGTCGAGCGCAACGAGCACACTCCCGACGATCGGCCCTTGTTGGACGAACGGATTGATCGCGCTGATGTCCCGCACGATCTTCATGAAATTCTCTTCAGCGTCCGGATAGTCGTGCGACCAACCCGGCCCTTCGCGCCCCGACCAGTGGTCGAAGCCGCGATAGCGAATGCGCGCGAACGTGACGCGGCCGTCGTAGAGCGGATTGCCGTGAAAGTCCGGAGGCTGGTACATCTCGTCCGGACCACCGAAATACTGATTCAAGCCGTTGCTGCCACCGCCGCCTCTTCCGGGACGGCGTTGCGCGTTGGCTGTTCCAGCCACCAGTGCTGCGAGAGCGAATGCTCCGCCCAAGACGCGAGCGGCGCGAAGTGGTCGGCGCGTCATGGCTTCGTCCCCGGAGTGCCGTGTTTGGCATCGTACAGTGTCAGCAGCAGCGTTTGCGCTTTCTCATAATTCGGCGCCTCTTCGAGCGAGCGCAGCACGCTCGTACGCGCGCCGACATCATCGCCCGCATCGTGCTGCGCCTGCGCGAGCTGATACAGTGCGTCCGCCTTGTCGACCGGTCCGAGTGCAACGACAGCTTTGCGCTCGCGAACCTCTCGCTGATGATCGCCCGCCTCGCGCGACAGCGTCGCCAGCCTCACGTGCGTCGCCATGTCGAACGGATTGATGTACATCGCCCGATCCAACGCATCCGCGGCGCCCTTCGGGTCGCCGAGTGATTCGCGCAGGTCGGCCAGCGTGAACAACGCTTTGGAGTTGGTCTCGGTCAGCGACACCCACTTCGTCAGCTCGTCAGCTTCCTTTTGCTTGTCGCCCTTCTTCTGATATGCCGAGGCAAGCAGCCCGTACGGGCTATCGTCGCCGCCGTACTCCGGGAACATCGTCTGCGCCTTCTGCAGCAACACGATCGCTTTGTCGGTTTCGCCGCGCGCGAGGAAACCCTCGCCCGCGAGCAGCAACACGCCAAAGTCATTCGGCTTCGCGGCCACCGCGGCGTCCAGCTCCGCCGTCGACATTCCCTCGTTGATCTCGGGCGGCTTGTCGGTGATCGACGGCAGCACGCCGGCGAACCGCGCGCGCAGATAGTCGTCGAACTTCGTGTCGAACGTCTTCATGTCGACGTTCAACACGCGCTGGAACACCTGGTCGGTCGTCGCGCCGGTCTTGTACGCCTCGAGCATTTTCAGCAGCGCCGGCTCGCCCCAGTCTCGCGCGATCAGCTCGCAGACGAGCGACGCCTGGTAATATGAGAACTGTACTTGCTCCGGATACGCCGGATGCATGAAGCCATCGTTCATGCGGCTCACCGGAACCAGCTTGCCCGCTTTGAACGCGGCGAGAAAATCCGGCGTCACACCAAAGCCCCAACCGGGCTTGGCGTGATGCTCTTCGTACACTGACAATCCTTCCGACAGCCAGCGCGGAATCCGGTTGTCCGTCATACCGAGCGTGAACGTGTGCGCCAGCTCGTGCCACACGGTTGAGCCCCAGTTGAACGGACCCGCATCCTTGGCGGCCGGTGAATCGAAGGCCAGCGTCGTACCAAAGCTCACGCCAAGTGCGCCGAGTCCGGCGAGGCCCACGGTGCGTACCGAGAAGTCCGCGTGGCTGCGATAGACCTCGATGCGAATCGGCGGCGGCGGCGTGTACCCGTAGTGCTTCTGGAACGTCGCATACGCATTCTCGGCCAAATCCTCGAGATAGACCGAGAGAATCGGCGCTTCGTCTTTCTCGATCATGAACTGGAAATGCGGGCTGGACACCAAATCATAGTTCTTATAAGTGTCCAGCAGATCGAGCGTGTTCTTGACCCATACATTGTATGGATCGCCCTTGAACGACTTGTCGAGACTCTGCTTGCCGTCGTCGATCTGGCCGAGGCGAAGTTGGTTCATACCCAACACGCTCCAGCCATGCCAGTCGTTCGGAACGAGCGCCACGCCTTGCTTGGCGAAATCCGCCGCTTGCCGATACAACCGCACGTTCGCCGCAAGCTCCGCCACCGTACTATAGAAGTCGGCATCGGTGGAATCGAGCGCTAACGCCCGCTGGCGCAGGGCGTCGTAGCCGGCTTGGTCGTGCGTCAGAAACTTGATGGCTGCCGATACCGCGAGCGCTTCCTGTGACGACGGATTGACCGCCAGCGCCCGGTCGACATCCTTCTGCGCCTCGGCATATTCCTCGAGACCCATGAGCATTTGCGCATGGAAGACATGCGCATCCGGGTATTCGGGGTTGACGGCAAACGCCGCGCGCACCAGCGAATCGCCTCCGGCCAACCCATCCGCATCGAGCCGACGCGCCGCGTCCACGAGCGCGCGCGGATCAGACGGATTGCTCTGCAGTACGTCGTCGAACGCCTTCTGCGCATCGGCGAAATTGTACTTCTGCATCAGGAGCTCGCCGAGTCGCAGCTTGGCGTCGCTGTTGCTCGGATCGGTCTCGACCGCGCGATCGAATGCCCTGAGCGCATCCTTGAACAGCTCGGGGTCGCCGGCGCCAAGATATTCCACGGCTGTGCCGACGTCGGCCAATTCTTCGCACGTGAGCGCCGCGCCCACGGACGCGTTGTAGACGTCAATGAAGTGATCGAACTCCTTCATCGCGCGATCGCGCTCACCGCGATTGAAGTGCAGTTCGGCGAGATTGAGCGCTGCCGTCAAGCTGTCCGACGCATGCGCCGCACCGGCGCGCACGAACGCGCTCTCGGCGGCCGCGATCTTTCCGCGCGCCGACAATACTTGGCCGAGTGTATTCTCGAGCTCCGTGCCGTTCTTGGCCGACGTGGCTTTGCGCGCCGACGTCTCGGCCACGTCGTACTTGCCGACGGCGAGATATGCGCTCGCGAGGTCGCGTTGCGCCTGCACCCAATCGCTGTCGGACGCGCTGACTCTCGAGAGCGTCGCGATCGCCTCGTCGTAGCGGCCGGCGTGCAGCGCCTCGCGACCCTCGTCGGCGCTTTGCGCGCTGAGCGACGCCGCAGCGATCACTGTGACGCCGAGCGCACTCACTGTCATTCCGAGCGCAGCGAGGAATCTACCGTAACCCGACGCCATAGCGTGGCGCGAAAAAAGATTCCTCAACGCCCGCTTCGCGGGCACCCGGCTCGGAATGACACGCAGCGCGATACCGTTCACGACTTCCCTCCTTCGACCTGGCGAATCGTCTTCGCTTTTCGCGCGAGCTGCACCAACACTGCCTCGAGCGCGTCGTCGTACGCCTCAGGCGTCATCGACGCTTTCTGCGCGCGCAACTGATCGACCTGGTCCTCGAGCGCGAATTTGTCCTTGTACAGCGCCGCGAGCTGCGGATCGTTGGCACCGGCGCGCGTGGCAAATGTGCCATCGAGAAAGAAGCGTCGCGCGAGTATGCCTTCGCCGGTGCGTCCGTCCGGATTGTCGACTCCGGTCTTGGCACCCATGTCCTCGAGCTGCGCGTGCTCCGTCTGCAATCGCGTATCGTCGTCGTACAGGCGCTTGGTTTCGACTTGCGCGTAACGAAATGCTTCCAGCAAGGAGACGCGTCCGTCCTTGTCGGTGTCCGCGCCGCCTTTGGTGAGCGCGTCGACGAAGAATTGCGCGAAGTGCGACTCGTTGCGCTCGAAGGCACTCTTGGTCGCGGTGATGATGACGCGATTCGGCGCCGCGAGCAGCGGCAGCATGTCGCCGCTCGCGCTCGTGAGATTGACGAACGCTACTTTCTGCGTCGGAAACTTCGCCAGCAACTGCGCGAAATCGTGCGTGTCGAGATCGGGCCCGGGAATGCTGATCTTGGTGTCGTCGCCTTCGCCGCTTCCATGGCCGATCAATACGATCGCGACTTGGTCGCCACTCGCGGAATGCGCGGCGATCTGCTCGATCGCCCGCTCGACGTTCACTTTCGTCGACTGTCCCTTGTAGTGCGGAAGCTTGGACACGCTGTCCTCGCCGAACCACACGACGTCCGAGTCGGGGATGCCGAACTGTTTCGTCGCTGCGTCCGCGAGAGCAGATGACAGTGTACGAAACGAGTCAGTGTACTTTTGCTCGCCACCGAGCCCGCTGACGATGACGAGGTGCGTCTGCGCCGGCAGTACGTGGATCGCGCCGCCGCCCAGGATACAGAGAAGCGCCGTTGCTGATGTCCTGACAGCAGACTGCAGACTGCTGAGTCTCATGCCAGCCCCCGCGCCTTTCGATACGACCACTCGGCAGTCATGAGCGCGACGAGCAGCAGCAACACCGCCGGCATGTCCCACAGATCCATCTGATTCACCACCGTCACGCCGTGCTTGCTCAGCGCCACATCTTCGGCGAGCGTGCCCGCCGTCGCCGGCGTGTAGAACTTTCCGCCAGTCTCGCTCGCGATGCGCTGCAGCAGCGGCGCGCGCATCTCGGCGTCGAAATATTCCGTGTTGAGATCGGCGACGCGAACGTAGGTCGTGTCGCCCATTACGACGCCGTTCGGCAGCGTGGCGCTCACCTGCACGCCGTACACTCCGGGCTGATCGGGCGTGAACGTTCCGCGATACTCGCCGTCGCGATCGATCGCCCAGTCGAGCGGCAGATCGCGCTTGTAGCCGCTGTCGCTCACGAGATGCGCCACGACCTTTGCATCGTTGCGCGGCACGAAGATGCTGTCGCCAACCGACGCTCGAATGGCGACAGGATTGTGCGGATTGATCTCGTCGGTCGGTAGTGACACGACGACGTGATCCGGAACGTCGCTCGTGACCCACCGCAGCATCTGCCGCCAGAAACGATCGAACGCCGGATCGTCTGCCGGCGTCGCGGGATCCATCTTCCAACTCCATGAATCCTGAATCGGAAACGCGACGGACAATCCCTTACCGTATCGCTGATAGATGAGAATCGGCTGATCGTAGCTCTTGAGCGGCACGCCGGGATCGCCCGCGCGGCCGGCGACGGGCGTCGTTCCGGTGATCAGCGTGACCGCGCCCGGCTTCACGGAGCGGATGTGATTCACCGTCGTAACGGTCGGCAGCGTCTTCCACCGCGCCGCCGATGCCGCGGGCGTGAGACCAATCTGCGACACGGCGTGACTCGCGCCGGCCGGCGTGAGCGACGCTTTGAGATCGGCGAAGAACGTCAGTGAATCCGCCACTGCGTCACCGCTGACCACCACCGGCATCACATCGGCGACCGGCGTGCCGGCATACCCGCCCTCGGAGAATGCGTGGCGGCCGCCGAGCATCAACAGTCCGCCGCCGCGCACATTCACGAAGTCGGCGAGCATCGCGAGCTGGTCGTGCGTGAAGAAACTCGCTGGCACATCGCCGATGATCAGTGCGCGATAGCGAAAAAGCTCGGCGCGCGTTTTCGGGAATCCATCCGCGAGCTCGTCGGGCGAGTCCACGTCGAGTCGCAAGAACTTGTTCGGCGCGGTACGCTGCAGCGCGACGAGCTGCAGATTCGAATCCGCCGAGACGGCCGCGCGAATGAATCGCATCTCGTAGCGCGGCTCGCCTTCGACGTAGAGAATTTTCTCGCGTCCGCCGCGCACATCCACGAGCGCCTGCTGCGCGTTGTTCTGCTCGACTTGCTCGCCCGGCTGCACCGGAATCCGAAACGTGAACGCGCGCGGCCCGACTTGATTTGCCGCGACGGTCACACGCACCGGCGCGACGTCGCCATCAGGTGGCAGCGTGATCGAATCGCGCGCGACGATGTGGCCGCCATCTTCGATGTCGAGCGGCACGCGCTGCCCCGCGTATCCACGCTGGTGAATCAGCAGGTCAGCAACGAGCGACCCGCCCTTCAGCACAGTGTGCGACGCTTCGACGCGCCGAATCTCGATGTCCTTGTCGAATCGGTCGGCGCCCAGTCCCACCGTAAAGATCGGCACCGACTTGGCACGCAGCGAAAGCAACTCGTCGCCCACCGGCGCGCGTGAGTTGTCCGCGCCGTCGCTCAACACCACGAGACCGGAGAGAGGAACGCCATCGAGCGCCTGACGCGCCTGCTCGATCGACGGACCGAGATCTGTTTGATTGTCGGAGAACGTCAGCTTCGACGCGCTGTCGATCCGCTGCGCGCCCGACGAGAACCGAAACAGTCGAACGATGAATTTCTGTCGCAGCGACTTGAGCAGCGTGCTGTCGGGCCCACCGAACTGTTGCTCGACCCAATCGCTCCGCGCCTTGCCGTCCTTGTCGGCCACGCGCATGCTGCGCGAGTCGTCGATCAACACACCGACGTAGTTGCGCTGCGGAACCGCGGCCGAAAGCAGGAGCATTGGCCGGAACAGGCAGACGACGAGCACGAGAATCGCCGCCGCGCGCAGCCCGCCCAGCACCCAGCGGTCCCGCGATGTGCTCTTACCGCGCACGCTGGAGTAGCTCATCACCGCGGGAATGCCGATTGCCGCGCCGAGGACGAGCAGGATTACGATCGAGATGGGCGCGCCAAAGGCGAACGATCCTTTGGCGAACTCAGTCGGTCTGTATTTGAACAGGAATTGAAAAATTCCTTCAAGCCAGTGGGCCATTGCTGCACTTCGACGTTTGACGACGCACGACGGTCCAGGCTAACCTTGCGATTACGGCGTTCCCTACGGTCTCTAGGCTACGCTCCGCCGCGCTCTATAGTTGAGACCCATCAAAGCCCTTCGCAGTTCCGTTCTTTTGACTCACTACATTTTCCCTACATGAACGCCCGCTATCTGACGGCTGACGTGTTCACCGACGAACGCTTCGGTGGTAATCAGCTCGCTGTCTTCCCCGACGCGAAAGGCATTTCGCCCGAGCTCATGCCGCACATCGCGCGCGAGTTCAACTTCTCGGAGACCACGTTCGTTCTGCCGCCAGACGATCCGAGCCATACGGCCCGAGTTCGCATCTTCACGCCAGGTGGCGAGTTACAGTTTGCCGGACATCCCACCATCGGCACCGCGCACGTCCTCGCGAGCATCGGCGACATCAAGCTCACCGGCGCGGACACGCACATCGTGCTCGAGGAAGGTGTTGGTCCCGTTCCCGTCAGCATTCGTTCGACAAACGGCCAGCCGGAATCCGCAAAGCTCACGGCCGCGATGCTACCCGAGATCGGTCCCCCGCCACCGCCAGCAAATACATTGGCGGCAATGCTTTCGCTCGCTCCCGGCGACGTACTCGACGGCGAGCAATCGCCTCAATCGGTTTCGTGTGGTACGCCGTTTCTCTTCGTTCCCCTCCGCAATCGCGAAACCGTGAGCCGCGCCCGTCTCAAGCTCGATCTCTGGGAAGCAGCACTCGGCGGCTATCAAACCAACAAGGTGTTTCTGTTCGCCAAGGGTGGAGAACGACCAGCGTCCGACCTCCACGCGCGTATGTTCGCTCCGGGGATCGGCATTGCGGAAGACCCTGCGACCGGAAGCGCCGCTGTTGGACTCGCCGGCTACCTCGGCTCGCGCGATCCGCGGCGCGACGGAACGTTGCGCTGGGTCGTGGAACAGGGCTTCGAGATGGGCCGCCCGAGCATTCTCGAGGTCGAAGCTGACAAAAAGGACGGAGTCATCACGGCCGCGCGGGTGGGCGGACGCACGGTGCTCATCTGCGAAGGGACGATGCGCCTGTGACGATCGAATCGACGTCGGATCTCGCGGGCATGCGCGCCGTCGGCAAGCTCGTCGCTCGCGCGCTGCAGGAAATGCGCGCGTCGCTCGCGCCGGGAATGACCACGGAGCAGCTCGACGACGTTGGCGCGCGCTTTCTTCGCAAGCATGGCGCGCGGTCAGCTCCGCAGATCACGTACGATTTTCCGGGCTTCAGTTGCATCAGCGTGAACGACGAAGTCGTGCACGGCGTGCCTGACGGGCATGTGCTGCGGGCGGGTGACGTGCTCAAGATCGACGTGACCGCGGAGCTCGACGGATACTTTGCCGATGCGGCGATCACGGTTGTCATTCCGCCGAGCACGCCGGAAGCACGCCATCTCGCCGATTGCGCTGAGGCGGCGTTCAATCGCGCGATTCGCGTTGCCCACGAAGGTGTTCGCATCTCGGAGCTGGGCCGAGCGGTGGAGGCGGAGGTCCGTCGGTGGGGGCATGCCGTGATTCACGACATGTGCGGGCACGGCGTCGGCCGCGCGCTGCACGAGCAACCGTCAGTGCCGAACTTTTTCAGTCCGTTCACGCCCGGCCGGCTGCAGGAAGGTCTCGTGATCGCGCTCGAGCCGATCATCGCCGAATCCGCGACCGACGTCTATGAAGATGAAGACGGTTGGACGCTGCGCACGATGAATGGCTGTCTGGCCGCGCACTTCGAGCACACGATCGTGATTCGCGACGGGAAGCCGGAGATTTTGACGGCGGCGTGAGGGCGGGACGGCGGGACGGGCTGACTGTGGCCGAGCGGTTCGAGGTCCGAATTCAGGCAGCCCTGGAACTGATTGAACGCGAAGACCTGCACATGGAACGCGAATTAATTCCGTGGGTGCGACTGACAAGCACGCACCTGCGTTTGGTTTTCTGGTTCAATTCGCGCGTTTGTGCAGTTCTTCGCGTCGAATTGTTCCAACTGTCCTAAACATTGACCCATGAGTGACCGCAACCCATTCGCGGATGGTCAGCGGCCGGTCAAGTGATTTCGTCGAGACTCCTCGGCCAATCCTGCTTGAGTAATCTCGAAAGTCCACGATCGGCCAACAGCTTGCCGTCGGTCTGACAGCGCGCGCAGTAGTTCGTCTCGTTGTCGGCGTAGCGGATGCGCTGAACGGGGCTGCCGCACACAGGGCACGGCTGACCGTAGCGACCGTGCACCGCCATCTCGGGTCGAAACGCGGTGACCTTCTCGGGAAAGTCGTCGCCCATTTCGGTGCGCAGCCGATCTGTCCATTCGGTCATCGTTGCGCGCGTCGCGTCGAAGAGAGCCGCGACTTCGTCATCGGTGAGCCGGCTCGTGAGCTTGACCGGGGACAGTCGCGCGCGGTGCAACAGCTCGTCGGAATACGCGTTGCCGATGCCGCTGAACAATCGCGGATCGGTCAGCGACCGCTTGAGCGTGTGATTCTCGGCGCGCAGCCGCTCGGCAAATTGCTCGACCGTCGCGTCGAAGATCTCGAGCCCGCCGCGCTCGATCTCGGCCAGTGCCGCGCGGCCGCGATAGATGGAAAGCGATGCGCGCCGCTTGGTGCCCGCCTCGGTGAGCGTGAGCGTGCCATTAGGAAATTCAAATGCGGCGAGACTCGTGCGGCCTTTGCCTTTTGCGTCGCGCGGTTTCCAGTGCAGGCGACCGGCGATCATGAGGTGGAGGACGACGAACAGCTCGTCGTCGAGCTCGAGGACGATGCGTTTGCCCGATCGTTCGACGCTGCGCACTGTTTTGCCGATGAGCTCCGAGAGTGGCGGCTCGACGGTGCGAAGAAGGAACGGCGTGTTGAGGCGTACTTCGTTCACCGGCTGGCCAACGAGCCGGCGGCGAAGCGCTTCGACGTAGACGGTGATGTCGGGAAGTTCTGGCATCGAGCAGAAAGTCTAATCGCCCTCCACAGCAATACCGAGCTGAAACGACGACAACCAACAAAGCATGACACGGATAAAAAAAGCGGACAAAATCCGATCGTCACGGAGCTGCGTGACAAGTGAAATCGGTTTTGTACCGCGGACGCTCCTCATGGTTTTCCAGGCAACGCCTATCCGTGCCTGTCCCCCGTATCCGTTGCAATCCGTGGCATGCTTTGCTGGGGCTTCCCGATCACCTAACCGGCCAGCCCCAACGCTTTCGAGGATTGCACTGTCTCACCACTCGGCGCTACCCTGAGCCATTCAGGGAAGTGCCGCAGAGGCGAATTTCATCGCGCTCCCATCAATTATTCAGGGGAACACCCGTGGCCGCCACCGATCTCGATCTGCTGCAAGGAACGCTCGACCTCCTCATCCTTAAGACGCTGACGTGGGGACCACGCCACGGCTACGCGGTCGCCTCGTGGATCCGCGAGACCACCGATCAGCGTCTCCAGATCGAAGAAGGTGCGCTGTACACGGCACTCCATCGCATGGAGAAGCGTGCGTGGCTCGAGTCAGAGTGGGGTCTCTCGGAAAACAACCGCAAGGCCAAGTACTACCAGCTCACCGCCGCCGGCCGCAAACAGCTTCGCGCCAAGACCGCGATGTGGACCGAGTACGCCGGCGCGGTCTTCAAAGTTCTTCAAACAATCTGACGCGCTTCCCATGTCACGCATTCCCGGACTCAGACGCTTCTTTCGCGTCGAGCGCGACGGCGCGGGAATTCAACGCGCGGTCGACGACGAACTGCAGTTCCACTTCGACATGACAGTGAGAGATCTCATGGCCAAGGGCATGAACGCCGACGACGCACGGCGCGAAGCGCGGCGGCGCTTCGGCGACGTCGATGTAACTCGCAGCCGCTTGTCGGCGATCGATCGCTCCGTGGTCGGACGCGAGCGCCGCGCCGCATGGTGGAGCGCCTTCGCACAGGACTTCCGCTACGCGGTCCGCAGTCTGCGCCTCCAGCCGGGCTTCGCCATCGCCGTCATTCTCACGCTCGGCCTCGGCATCGGCGCGAACGCGACCATGTTCCAGACGGTCGATCGATTGCTCTTCCGCCCGCCTGCGTATCTCGCGACGCCGGATCGCGTCGGACGCTTGTACCTCACCACGAGCTACCGCGGCCAGGAGTTCAACAACAGCTACACCGGCTACAGACCGTATCTCGATCTGCGCGAGAACACCACGTCGTTCGATGCGATGACGCCCTTCTACGCGAGCGAGCTCGCCGTCGGTACCGGCGATGCGACGCGTGAGATGAAAATCGGCTTTGGCGATGCGGACTTCTGGAAGATGTTCGACATCAAACCCGTCATCGGCCGATTCTACACGCCGGCGGAAGCTGACCCACAGACGACAGCTCACGTCGTCGTGCTGTCATACGGATTCTGGCAAACGCAGTACGGCGGTCACCAGGACGTGCTCGGCAGGCAGCTCGACATCGGACCCGCGAAGTACACGATCATCGGCGTCGCGCCGGAAAGCTTCAGCGGCTTCTCG
Source organism: Gemmatimonadaceae bacterium (assembly GCA_036499625.1). Classification (GTDB taxonomy): domain Bacteria; phylum Gemmatimonadota; class Gemmatimonadetes; order Gemmatimonadales; family Gemmatimonadaceae; genus JAQBQB01. The sequence goes on along the minus strand of DASYDJ010000022.1, from coordinate 232,880 downwards.
CCCGATCCGGTAGTCGCCTTTCTTTCCGTCGCCGGCGAGTACGGCGCGCGACAGACGAACTTGAAGGATCCCTGGTACGCGACGTATCACATGCAGTGGCTTGAAGTCTTCGCGCGACGGAAGCCAGGGGTGAGCGCGGCACAAGCGACCGCCGACCTGACCCGCGCATTCCAGATCAGCTATCGGAAACACCTCGCCGACAGCAAGGGGATGACACCGTTCGAGCTGGCGCGACCGCACGCGGCGGTCGGCCCGGTTCTCCGCGATCGCGGCCCGAACGGCAGCACCGTGTCGAAAGTCGTCGTGTGGCTCATGGGCGTCGCCGTGATCGTACTGCTCATCGCGTGTGCGAATGTCGCCAATCTCCTGGTCGCCCGCGCCCTGCGGCGCCGGCGTGAGATCGCGGTGCGCATTGCACTCGGCGTGAGCCGCGCGCGGCTTCTCACGCAGCTCACGACGGAAAGCATGCTTCTCGCCGTGCTCGCCGGCGTCGCGGCACTCGTGATCGCGCAAGCCGGCAACGGCGCGATGATGCGCATGCTGCTCGATCAGAAGGATGGCACCACGAGCGCCATCACCGATGGACGTTTGTTGATCGTCGTCGCGCTCCTGGCCGCGGCGGCAGGACTGCTCACCGGTATCGCACCGATCCTGCAAACCTCGCGCGGCGACATCACGTCCGCTCTCAAGTCGGGCGCGCGCGAAGGCACGGTCTATCGGTCGAAGTTGCGTATCAGTTTACTCATCGCGCAGGCGGCGCTTTCGGTCGTCCTGCTCGTGGGCGCCGGCTTGTTTCTCCAAAGTCTCGCAAACGTCGAACGCATCCGGCTTGGCTACGACGTCGACAAGTTGCTCTGGGTCGACTCGAACATGCGTGGCCTGAAGACGGATTCGGCGACGAAGATCGCGCTGAGCCACCAACTGCTCGCGCAAGCGAAAGCAATTCCCGGCGTTCAGAACGCGGCGCTCGCGCTCACTGTCCCCTTTTGGTCGACCTGGGACCTCGGACTCTACGTCGCGGGCATCGACTCCGTGGGCAAGCTCGGCGACTTCACGCTGCAGGCAGCGTCGCCGGAAGTCTTTTCGACGGTCGGCACACGCATCCTGCGCGGCCGCGCCTTCACTGACGACGACAACACCGAACACGCGCCTCGCGTGATGGTGGTCGGAGAATCGATGGCCAAGACGCTCTGGCCCGGGCAGGACGCAATCGGCAAGTGCGTGCGCATGAACGCCGACACCATGCCGTGTCACACGGTGATCGGCGTTGCCGAGGATATCCGCGACGGAACGATCGACAGTGTGGCGTTGCATTACTACATCCCGATCGTGGAGTATCGCACGTCTGGCGTCGGACTCTTCGTGCGGACTCGCGGCTCGCCGGTCGAGCAGGCCGAGACCGTACGCCGGATGCTTCAGAAACTCATGCCGGGCGCGTCGTACGTCACCGTGACGCCAATGTCGACGATCATCGCGCCGACCATGCGCTCGTGGAAGATCGGCGCAACGCTGTTCACGATCTTTGGCGCACTCGCGCTGGTGCTCGCCACGATCGGTCTCTACAGCGTGATCGCGTACAACGTCGCGCAGCGAACGCACGAGATGGGTGTGCGCGTCGCGCTCGGCGCACAAGCGCGCGACATCATCGGCCTCATCGTACGCGAAGGACTTGGCGTCGTACTGCCGGGCGTCGCACTTGGTGCCGTCATCGCGCTATTCGCAGGCAGGTGGATCGCTCCGCTGCTGTTTCACGTGTCGCCGAAAGACCCGCCGGTGTTGATATCTGTGATCGTCGCGCTGATCGCGGTGGCCATCGCAGCGAGCTGGATGCCGGCGCGACGTGCGGCGCGCGTCGATCCGAATACGGCGTTACGCTCGGAGTGAGCTCACGGTGGCGGCTTCGTCGTGGATGGCGTCTGCATCCCCGACATCCCCGGCATGGCCGCCATCGCCGAGTCGGTCATGGGTGGCAAGTCGGAGAGATGTTCTTGAATGATGTACCAGCGGTTGCCACGCTTTTGAAAGACGGCGGTCCACGCGCCGCCAATCGTGTGCGGCTGATTGCGCGGCGTGAGATGCGGCACGTGATACGTGGCGGTCATGACCGCCGCATCGGGCGCGAGCACGTCGAAGATCATGTGGTCCCAGATCCAGTGCGGTTCGCGCATGTTCGAACCCACGTACGTCCAGAAATCGTGTATCCCCATCGCGAGCGTGTCGCGCGACGTGATGACGCGCCCTCCTGACGCCGACACGACCCCACCGGTATCTGGATAGAGACTGAGGAGTCGCTGCTCGACCCCGGGCTTCGAGAGATCGTACGCCGCTGTTACCTGACGGGTGAGCGAATCGACGATCGCGCGCCGCTCGCTGTCCGACACTGACGCGGTGTGGCTGCAGCCAATGAGTGCGAGCGCAACAATCCAGCTTGGGTGGCGTAGACGCATGCTCTGGTCTCTGGTCCCTGGTCCCTGGTCTGAGGATGATAGTACTCCACCAGAACGCCACCGGCCTGCTCACGACTGAAGTCAGAGACCCGACAACTGGGTAGCTCCCTGACTGCAGAGAGCAGACGGCAGAGACCTAGAGTATTCGTCTCCACACCCGTCGCTATTAACGAAACGCTCTGCTCGCCGTCAGACACCAATGTCCCAGTTCCGAGACGCCTCCGTCTCCCACCGGTGACGCCTGTTCGTGACTAACCGCACAAATTCGCCCTTAACCCCTGGCCCGTGGCGTGCTGGTTCCAGTCTACGTTGTTCGTGTGCATTCGCATTCGGACCCGGTCGTTCCAGGAGGACACGTGCGCAGGTTCATTCAGTGGACGTTCGTTCCGGTTGCTGTCGTCGCGCTCGCTGCGTGTGGCAAGCGCGACACGCACACGTCTACGGCCATGAATGCGGATCTCCAGCGCGATCTCAAGCTGGCATCGGCAACGCAGACGCTGCAGATCAATCCGGACGAAATCGCGCCGAACCCGAGGAGCTCGCAAGAGCTCGCCGGGAGTGCGAAGGAAGCGCCGCAGGGTCCTCGCGTGGTTCGTAGCGCGCATCCCACGGTCGCGATGTCGGCGAAGATGGCCAACGTGGCGCAGATCAAGGCGGAGGTTCCTCAGATCGAGGTGGCGGCCGCATCGCCTGCTCCGTCAGAGACGCCAACTGTGGATGTGACGCCGGATGCGACGCCAGGCGCGCCGCCCCTCGCGCGTCCCTCGCCCGTGCCGCCGCAAACGTACCCGACCACGGAGCGCATCCCGGAGAATAGGCCCGGCGGCAGCGTGGTCGGCGGCATCATTGGCGCGGTGATTCGCGGCGGCGTGATCGGCGATGACGATCACTGCGATCCGCGTGGACCGCACCGCGGTGGTGGCATCCCGATCGGCGGCGACATCGGCGGTGGAATTTTTGGTGGCGGCATCGGCGGAATAGTCGGCGCGCGACGGGGTCGTCCGCAGTAGAAGCTTCCTAGAGGCTTCGCACTTCGCGCGGAATCTGGTGCAATGAACGGCGCCGCTCGACTCGATCGAGCGGCGCCGTTTGTAGTTACGCGGTCCCGGTTTTGCGCACGCTGACGTCAGGAGGAACCGCTATGCCTGACGAGTACGATTTCGACCTCAGCCGCTGGAAGCCGGAGACCGCCGTTGGCGAAGGCGATGCACGCGCGAACGATCCGAAGAATGCCGGTTTCACCACCGACGATGATCGTTTGTACCGTTCGCACTTCCAGCGCGCCAACCAACTGGCCGACCGCGCCTACGAACAAGTTCGGCCCGCTTACCGACTCGGCCAACTCGCCGCGTCGGATCCGGGCACACAGGGTCGCTCGTTCGACGAGATCGAGAAAGATCTCGAGAATGGCTGGCTGAACGTGCGCACGGCGGCCGGCGATTGGGCGTCGGTGCGCGAATTCGCGCGGGCGGGGTTCGACCGCGAGCGACAAGGCTCCATCGCCAACGCGACGCCTTCGGGCACGAGTCCGTCGCACGATCGCGTGCCGTTCGCCGATCCGCTGCCGGGCAACGTCGATCCGACGGAGCCCGCGGACAACAACCCGCCGACCTGAACGTCAGGTCGGCGGTAGGTGTTCATCGAGCCGGCGTCAGGTCGACTTGATGAACGTGCAGCCGGCTTCCTGCGCGCGATGTACGGCGTAGACGCCGGTGGGCTGAAGGATCAAGCCGGTGACGACGTTGGCCTTGAGCTCATCGTAAATCGTTTGGCTGTTGCCGCCGGTCTTTCCGGCGAGTGTGCCGGCGTAGCCGTGCGTCGCACGGTCGCAGCCCAGCAGAACGTGGCCGTTTGCGGCGAGCCACATGAGGTTCGACTGCGGGCGTCCGGCGGGTGCCGCGGCCCGAGGACGGGCGCCTTCCTTGGGCGGTGCCGGAGCGAAGTAGGGGTTCCTGAGCGCCCATTCGCCGGTTGAGGAATCTTTAATCTTATTTTCCTCACCGAGCTTGTACTTGGCCCATATCGCGTCGTTGAACGCCATGGCGATGCCCATGTGGCGAATGACGATCACGGTTTGGACGTCGTTCGGACCGGCGGCCACCGCATCGCGCATTCCGCCGATGTACCCGGTGGCATGCGACAGCGCGAGACCGTCGTCGATCGCCGGCGAATCAAAGACAGCCTTGTGCTTGGCGGTCAGCCGGCCGAACCACGAATCATCCCATTGCACTGCTTGCTGCGCCGCCGCCTGCCGCGGCGCCGGAGTCGGTGTGGGCGTTGCACCAACCGCAGCCTGACCGGCGGCGGCAGGCGGCGAGCACGCACCTGTAGCGAGGACGATGGCGGACGCAGTGATCTGGCCGATGAAGTCGCGGCGCGGAGTCGGGCGATCGGGCGAGGTCGACACGGAAGTCTCGTCGGCTAGCAGGTTGTTGTAGTGAGACATGCGCCGGAGCACTCGGCGATGTCGTCTTTCTGACGTCGGATTTAGTGCGTGCGCGCTACTTCTGCCAGTGAAATGTGTGCGGCCCCGGTGCGCAAACCTGTCCGCTCGTGGGACGTGCAGTCCCATAGATGAACGCAATCGCGCATGCCGCGTATCGGGTGGAAGACCGTAAACCATTGTCACGTAACGCTATGGATCGTGCTCTTGGCGGCACGAACCTTCCTTACACGCTGCCCGTCGCCCTACCTCACGCCAATCCGGTTTGCTCCATATATGGACACCCTACTTCGGGACATCCGCTACTCCGCGCGCAAGCTGCTTCGAACGCCGAGCTTCACCGTTATTGCCGTCGCGACACTGGCACTCGCGATCGGCTCGACGACCGCGGTGTTCAGCATCGTGAACGGCGTGCTCCTCAAGCCTTTGCCGTTTAGAGATCCTGAATCGGTGGTCATCGTCGGGTCGTCGAGCGCGCAGAACAAGATGGAGCATCTCTCCGCGCCCGACTTTCTCGACTACCGCGATCAAACGCACAGCTTCGTCGGCATGGCGCAGGTGCAGGATCGGCAGAGCTTCAACCTGACCGCGACCGGCGCAGACCCCGTGCGGCTCAATGCGGCGCAGGTCGGCGCGACATTCTTCGATCTGCTCGGCGTCACCATGCAACGCGGCCGCGGCTTCTTGCTCGGCGATGACGAGCACGGCGCCAAACATGTCGTGGTGCTGTCAGACCGCCTGTGGCGCAGCAACTTCGGCGGCGATCTGAACATCGTTGGACGCAGTGTGTCGCTGAACGGAAATCCGTACGATGTGGTCGGCGTTGCGCCAGCGAGCCTCACCTATCCGTCGACACCCGACGTTTGGCTTCCGTTCGAGCTCGAGTCGTGGATGACGGATCCGAGCAATCGCGGCGCGCATTTCATCTTCGCCGTGGCGCGACTGCGTCCCGGCGTCACGATCGACGCCGCACAGCGCGACATGGCCACGGTCGGCGCGCGCCTGACTGCGGAATATCCGAAGTCCAACGCCAAGTTCGGCGGCGCCGTTGAGAATTTGCGAACATGGCTCACCGGTGACGTACGCGCGGCACTGTTCACGATGTTCGGCGCCGTGTTGTTCGTGTTGGTGATCGCGTGCGCCAATGTCGCGAATCTGTTGCTCGTGCGTTCCGCCGGCCGTGAGACAGAGCTCGCCGTGCGCACCGCGCTCGGTGCGGGCCGCACGAGAATCATTCGGCAGCTCGTGACCGAGAGCGTGCTGCTGGCACTCGCGGGTGCAGCGATCGGCGGCGCACTCGCCGCGTGGGCGGTCGACGCCATCGTTGCGTTCGGACCACAAGCGCTTCCGCGACTTGCCGACATCGTCGTCGACACTCGCGTGCTCGCGTTCTCCGTCGCGATCGCCATCGTCACGGGCATCGCGTTCGGCCTCTTTCCTGCGCTCTCGGCCACGAATACCGAGCTGGGACAGATGCTTCGCGAAGGAACGCGCGGCGGCAAAGGTCGCAAAACCGCGCAGCGTACGCGCGGGCTACTCGTGATGACTGAAATGGCGCTCGCCGTCGTGCTGCTCGTTGGCGCAGGTCTGCTCATTCGTAGTTTCGTCAATCTCGTGCACGTGAATCCCGGCTTTCAGCCTGATCACGTGATCAGCTTCGACGTAACGACACCCGAACAGAAATACCCGCACGATCGTGAGATTCGACAATTCGCCGAGCAGGTACGGGATGGTATTTCGTCGACGCCGGGCGCGGTGTCGGTCGCCACGTCGTTCACCCGGCCGCTGGATGGTCGCGGCATGAAGGCATCGTTCGACGTCGATGGTCGTTCACCGGCGGCACCGGGTCACGAGATGCTCGCCGACGTGCGGCCTGTCTCCGCGAATTTCTTTTCGACGATGGGCATCCATCTCGTTCGCGGCAGAGGCTTCACGACGGCGGAAGAACAATTCGGGCCGCCGCCGGTCGTCGTCGTCACACAAGCGTTCGCGAAGAAGTACTTCCCGACTGAAGATCCGATCGGGAAGCACATCAAGGTCGGCATTGGGCATGACAGCGCGGGCCCGAATAGCAACGTGGACATGCAGGGCGAGATCGTCGGGATCGTGAACGACGTGCACAACACATCGCTTGGCCAGGATCCCACGACCTCCGTCTACGTAGGATGGGGCACGCTTCCGATGAACGACATCAGCTTTCTCGTACGCTATCGCGGCGACATCCAAACGATGTCGAGCGCCATACGCGAGCAAGTTCACGCGGTGGATTCCGACTTGCCGATCTACACGATGAAGACGATGTCGGACGCGGTCAGTGAATCGGTCGCGCAGCCCCGCTTCTATACAGTGCTGCTCACCGCGTTCGCTGGCCTCGCTCTGCTTCTCGCGGCGCTCGGCATCTACGGTGTGATCTCCTATGCCGTGACGCAACGTACGCGCGAGTTGGGAATTCGCATCGCACTCGGAGCGACCGAGCACCGCGTCGTTCGATCGGTGCTCGGCCAAGGACTCGCGCTCAGCGTCGGCGGAACTGTCGTCGGCTTGATTGGCGCATACTGGCTCGTGCATCTGCTGGCCGCGCTGCTGTACGGTGTCGGCGAAACCGATGCGACGACGTTCGCGGTGGTCGCGACCCTGCTCGTGGGAGTGGCCGCGCTCGCGAGCTACGTACCGGCGCGGCGCGCAGCGCGCGTTGATCCCGTCATTGCCATGCGCGCCGAGTGAACCAGGCGCGCCGGCACGGCGCGTTAGTGCAGCTTCGGGATGCCGAAGCCCAACGTGACAACTCCCGTCGCAACGAGCGCCACGAACGCGACGATAATGAGGACCATCATCGTGCCTGCTAGGCGGTGGCGCCTCGCGCGAAGCGCTTGCCAGGCGAATTCGTCGAGATAGTACCGCCCGCTGCCAACATCGCGGAGCACCGCTCGACGCACGAGGATGTCGAATGCGACGCGGTGATGGATGTCGAGGGTTGCTGGCGTGAGCGCGGTTCCCGGCGCTGTGGCGCCAGCGCGTCGATAGAGCTCGACGATGTCCTTTTCCCGTCGAATCAGAACTGCAGCAGCGGTCGCCATGAGAGCACTACCGGATTCGAGATAGCCGAACGATACATTTCAGGCGTGAATCCGCCAGCGCCTCAGTGACCGACGACCAACGCATGCCGGCAGCGACCACGTCGCACCACCGCGCTGGCGGTGGCTTTTGCAATCCGTGGGCGAACGCCGAGCTGCACGGATTGATGGATTTTCTGCGCTGGCGGTTTGGTTCAGGGCACGACCGTGTGCGCGCGCCGTCGCCGCCGTTTGGTTCACTGCCGACGCGCGCTCCGGCAATCCTCGCGCCGCGCGCAGCACACGGCCATCGATCGGCGACGTGGATCGGTCATTCCACAGTACTGCTTCAACTCGGGGCGTTGAACGTCCTTACAGATCCTGTATGGAGCGATCGCGCGTCTCCGCTACAATGGATTGGACCGCGGCGACTGATGCCGCCTGGCGTCGAGTTCAACGCGTTGCCCGAGATCGACCTCGTGCTGTTGTCGCACAATCATTACGATCATCTCGACAAGAGCACGGTAAAGCGCCTCGCCAAGCGATTTCCGAATGCGCAGTGGCTATGTCCACTTGGACTCGCGCGTCTGCTTCAGTCGTGGGGCGTTAAGCGCATCACGGAACACGATTGGTGGCAGCGCGTGGATGCGCCCTCGTTCCGAGCAACGTGTACTCCAGCGCAGCATTTCAGCTCTCGCGGACTCAGCGATCGCAACGACACGCTCTGGTGCGGCTGGACGATCGAGACCGATGAAGCGCGCGTGTTTTTCGCCGGAGATACGGCGCTCCATCCTGAATTCGGCGTAATCGGCGAGCGACTCGGCCCGTTCGACCTCGTGATGCTGCCCATTGGCGCCTACGATCCACGATGGTTCATGCGCGCGGTACACATGGATCCCGACGACGCTCTGGCTGCCTACCGCGCGATCACGAATTCACGCGGCGACACGCCGCCCTGTCTCGCGCTGCACTGGGGAACGTTCCGACTGACCGACGAGCCGGTCGACGAACCGCCGGCGCTATTCGCGCGCGCTTGGCGCGACGCGGCGCTTCCCGAATCAGCGCGTTGGATTTTTGCGCACGGCGAGACGCGCCGGCTGTAACGCTCAGCGCGCGGCGACTCGCTGCGCAATCGCACGCGCGAACCGATCGACCGCACCAGGCGCATACGCGAGAAAGAGATTCGGTTCGATGAGCTCGAGCTCCATGAGCAGAAACGCGCCGTCGCGCAGAATGCCGTCGACGCGCGCATAGAGCGGAATCTCGGGCAGCGCATCGAGAACCGCGCGCGCTGCTCGACTCGCAGATGGCGACACAGTCGTCGACTCGACACTTCCGCCGTGTTCCGTCTGCACACGGAATTCGCCATGCATGGCGCGCTTGCGCGTTGCGTGGCTGAAGACTCCATCGATGAACGTGAACGACAGCTCGCCGTCGCGCGGCACTTCATCGGCGAACGGCTGCACGAGTACTGGGCCGTGCGCCAGCGCGCGCCCAATGTCGGCGCCCGATGCATCGTCGAAGGGCACGCGCAGCGCATAGGTCTCGTGCCCGCTCGCGGAGACGGCCGGTTTGATCACGACACGCTTCCAGCCGTGCTCCGCGACAATCGCTTCAATGTCGGCCGCGGTCGCCGTGGCCGGCACGATCCTCGTCTGCACAGTAGGGACTCCCTGCGCCTCGAGATCGAGCAGATATCGCTTATTGGCGTTCCACCGAATCAGCGCGGTCGGATTCCAGACAGAGATGCCGAGCGCGTCGAGCTGGCCGAGCCACGCGAAGAATGCGTCGCACTGCAGGTGATAGTCCCAGCACGATCGGACGATCACCGCATCGAAATTTTGCCATTCGCTGCGCGGATCGGACCACACGACTGCTTCTGCCGCGACACTGTGAACAGCCAGCGCGTCAATCAGCGGCTGATCGTCGGGCGCGAGGTTGGGAGCGCCAGCGTACGTCGCCAGTGCGACGCGAGCGCGCATGCGCAGGGACTTACGTCGGCGGTGTAGATACCGCGCCTGGTGCGCCTGGCACCGGCGGCGCGGTCTCCCCCGGCGCACGCCGCCGTGCCCGAGACATCTCGTCGAGATTCGAGACGGTGCCGATCAGCATCGCATCGAGGTCGGCGAGCACCTGATTCTTTGGGCCGGGATGGCCCACTTGAATCCGCTGGCGGAACGCTGGAGCTGCCGTGAGATCCCACTCGGTCAAAATCAACACCGCCGAATCATTCGGCAGGGCGCGCAGCTTGATCGACACGACGACGTCCGTGTTGAGCGACTTCGTAACGACGTTCACGTTGCGCGACGTGAGCAGTTCTTGCCGAACCGAGTCCGGATTCACAATGGTGAACTGCGGCCGTGTCCGTAGCATCCGGCGCAGACTATCGCCCACCGCGCGACCCACCGCCGTCGCTTGCGGCCACCCGGGCACGTCGCTCGGTTCGGCGATGATCAATCGCCGCGGCCCGGTCACCGACGTCGCACCGGAGCCGGAGTTCGCGGCAATGATGGAGTCGACCATCTTGCGTTGGTTCAGGTCGGCGACCGCGACTCGATTCAACGAATCGCGAAGTCGTGCGGCTTCGATTTGCTTGCGCGTTTCGTCGGCAATTCGTGCGGAGTCGGCCGGCGTCATCGAGAACGCGACGGTCGCTCCCGTCGTGGGCGGAGCCGCGGGCAGTGGCCTCTTCGGCGGTGTTGGAAGCGACTGAGCGGAATCCCCGGGCGGCGCGGTGGACCGGTGTCGCACCACCGAGAATCCCACGGCGCCGATGACCACCACCATGATCGCCGCCGCGACGAACGCCAACATGCGCGAATTGGGCGATACCGGCCTCACCGGACTCGCCTGCGTCGAGACGGTCAACGGCATCGTCATCGAGTCGAGCTCGTTGAGAATCTCGTCCGCCGTCTGTGGCCGCTCGGCCGGATCCTTGGCCAGGCAGCGCATGATCAGCGTCGACAGCGAGCGCGGGACTTCCGCCGACAGCTCGTGGAGCGGCTGCGGATCGCGAGTGAGCTGAGCGGCCAGCGTCTCGCGCGGCGACGGACCGGTGAACGGCGAGACGCCGGTCACCAGTTCGTATGCGAGCAGGCCAACTGCGTAGATGTCGACCCGCTGATCGGCGCTTGCATCGCCGGCGAGTTGTTCGGGCGCCATGTAGGCGGGCGTGCCGATCGCAATTCCGGCCGACGTCAGACCAGTCACCGGCATCGAGGCGCTCAGCGCCTTGGCCACCCCGAAGTCCGTGACCAGGGCATGAGCGCCCTGTGTCAAAATATTTGCCGGTTTGATGTCCCGGTGCACGACGCCCCGTTCGTGGGCGAACGCGAGCGCGTCCACGATGTCGTGGAGCAGCCGCATCACTTCGCGAACGGTGAAGTGGCGCTTCCGCTCGAGCGCGGCGCGCAGCGACTCGCCCTCGATGTACGGCATGGTATACCAAAGCAGGTCCCCCTGCTCGCCGGCCGACAACAGCGGAACGATGTGCGGATGTTGAAGTTGCGCCGCGACTTGGATCTCGCGCCGGAAGCGGTCGCGATTGACGCCCGCGGCCAATTCGGGCGGCAGGACCTTCACGACGACCTTGCGGCCCAAGCTGAGATCCGTAGCGACGAAGACGCGACTCATGCCGCCACCCGTCAGCTCGCGATCGAGCTGATAGTTGGTCCCCAAGGCGGCCTGGAGATGTTCCGAGAAGTCGCTCATCGCCGTACTGCTTAAGGAAATGGTATGGTACAGATCTACAGCACTTACCAGCCCTGCTTCGTATACCCCTCAGATGCCGGATTCGCTGAAGCACGGCGAATTGGGGCCAATGGCGGAAAAAAAAATTTGAGTGCCGATGCCGGCCAACAGCGGACTAACAAAGGAATTCATAATCCGTCGCTTTGCCACTTTCGCGTTGCGCCAGTAATGGTAAGATTAAAGCGCTCTAATGTTGATCGACACCTCTAATTCACTTTTCCCAACGGACCCGTGGCACGAGCCAAATCGAAGACCAGCCCGAAGCGGGCGAGCGTAGAGTCGGTAATCCCCAAGAACGTTCTCGCCAAGGAAATCGCGAGCATTCTCGAGGATCAAAACCTGACTCAGACGGAAGCAGCGTACATCATGCGCGATGCGCCGTCCCAGATCTCGCTCGTCGTCACCGGAAAACTGCGTGGTTTCTCGACCGAGCGCCTGCTTCGCATGCTGGCCCGTCTCGGTCGCGACATCGACATCGTGATCCGGCCGTCGAAGGGCAAGGCCGGAAAAGTCAGCGTCATTAGAAAGTAAGTCGTGCGGGTCTGTTCGGCACGACGACGACGCCCGTCACACGGAGCGTCGGCGTCGGCCGTCCCCCGCATGACCGAAGTAATGACCAATAGACGCAATTCGTCATTCGTGACGGATTGCGTCTATTGGTGACAATCGCGCCGCACGCATGGCCGGGTACAGGCCGAAGGTGAGTCCGATCACCACCGATGCGCCGATTGCCACCACGATCGTGCTCGCCGAGAGCCACGCCTGAACTGGCGCGTGCGCGATCCGGCGCATTATTGCCGTTACCAGAAACGCCGCCGCGACACCGAGCACGAGGCCGATAAGGCTTCCCACGCCGGTGATGGCGACCGATTCGGCAAGAAATTGCCAGAGGATCTGTCGCTGCGCTGCACCGGCGGCTTTCCGAATACCGATCTCCCTGGTCCGCTCGATCACGGAGCTGAGCAGCACGTTCATGATGCCAATGCCGCCCACGATGAGCGAAATGCTCATGAGCGCACCCATGAACAGCTTGAACAAGAGCAACGCGCGCTGTATTTGGGCGAGGCGCGACTCGTCGGACACGACGCTCACGCGGTCCTTCCACGCTGCGCCGTACTGATGCGCGGCCCACCGTTCGATATTCGCTCGCGTCGTCGCGACCCCTTCTACTGTTTTTGCAGTCGCCATCAAACGCGCGGATCGATCGAGGCGCGGCACGCCGTGCTCGTCATCTGGGACGGCCGCGCCGGCGGGCATGATCGCTCGACGCGCCCTGTCGCCCTCGACGGCTCGCAGCACGCCGATGATGGCGCGTGGCTTTCCAGAAAAGAGCAACGTGTCGCCGATCAGCTCTCGGGCTTGTCGGCCTCCGAGATAGTCGCTCGCCAGGCGATACGAGATGATCGCGACCGGCGCGCCGCTTTCGCCTTCGGCCCCGCTAAATGCGCGGCCGGCGAGAATCGACGAATCTGGTATCATGACGGGATCAGGAGCGATCAGCCCCATGACCTGTGTGCCGTGCGGCGTCGAATCCGCTCGCGTGGTCACGAGCGCAGCGCTGCTCACGAGCATGTTGACGTCGGCGGAGTCGCCCAACGCAGCGCGCAACGACTGTGCGTCGGCGAGGCCGAGGACAACGGGGTTCACGACGGGGATCGGCGTGTCGTCGACGATTTTCACGGTGCGCGGCGCGATCGAAATGCGCTGCAGGTCGGTCGTGGTGCCGATCTGTTTCCGTGCGAGCCGCTCCATCCCGTCGCCAACCGACAGCACGGAGACGAGCGCGGCAACGCCGATCACGATGCCGAGCGTCGAGAGAATCGTGCGGAGCGGATTGGAGCGGAGCGTGTCGAAGCCGACGCTCAGCGACGTCGTCAGGATGGGGTTGGGCATCCCCTGACTACGCGAGCGACCGCCGCGCGGTTACAGACGATGTAATCGCGGTTACTTCGGCCGGCGCCCTATCGTCGATCCAGTATGCGAAAGCTGCTCGCCTTCATCGGGGCTACCATCGGCGGCTACATCGGATGGTACATCGGCGCCCTGGTCGGATTCATGACCGCATTCATCGTCAGTACGATCCTGAGCGGCGTGGGAATGTACTACGCCTATCGCATCGCGCAGAACTATGAATAGGAACGGTGGAACGGTGGAACGGTGGAACGGTGGAACGAAACCACCCTGTCATTCCGAAGGAGCGCAGCGACTGAGGAATCTCGTATGGTCCGGCTAGATCCCTCGCTTTGCTCGGGATGACAGCCTTGCGGCTGTTTCCGTTCCACCGTTCCACCGTTCCACCGGCGGCTTCGCCGCCTACACCCTCGCCGCGATCACACTGTCGGCAAAGTGCTCCATCTCCTCGAGTTGCGGGCTGCACTGCAACAAAAGCAGATCGACGCCGGCATTCGAGAACTCTGCTACTCGTTCGGCAACCTGGTCCGGCGTGCCGGCAAGGCCGGCGCGCAGACCGCGATTCGACACGGAATAATCCTGCAAGCTCACCTGCTGCTCGAGCTTCGTGTTGCTGATCCAATCGCGATAGTTGCCGTAGCCGGGCGTACCTTCGCTCACGTTCGTGATGCGCTCGATCTCCGCCTTCACCTCGTGTTCGTTGTCGCGAACGATGGCGTACGCCGCTACACCGAATGTCATCGGCGGTAGATCGATGCCGAGTGCTTCCGAGGCCTGCTCGCGACGACGGCGCATGTCGGCAATCTTCGGCGCAATCCGCTCCGGTGGATCGCCGTGCATGACGTACGCGTCGCACTGACGCGAGATCATCGTCTTCGCAGACTCGGACTCGCCGCCAGCATAGACGGTCGGACGGCGACGCGCACCGCGTACGACCGGCTTGGGCTCGAGCACCAAGTTTTCATGGTTGTAGTACTTCCCGCTATAGCTGAACGTCGGTTGACTCCACGCGCCGTCGACAACGTCGAGCCACTCGCGCGTACGTGCGTAGCGATCTTCGTGTTCGTCGAACGCGGCACCGTATCGCTTGGCTTCATCCTTCCACCACGCCGACACGACGTTGAGCGCGAGACGACCGTTCGAGATGCGATCGATGTTCGCCGCCTGCTTGGCGAGAATCGCCGGCGGATGGAACGACGGACGCACGGCGACCATCAACTCGAGGCGCGTGGTGACTGCGGCGAGCGCGGCGGCCGTCGACCACGCGTCGAGCGACGGCGCTTCGATTCCCTTGATGTCGTTGAGCAACAGCTCGGCAACGAGCGTGAGGTCGAAGCCAATTTCTTCACTGCGCTGCGCGAGACGCTTCACGTAGTCCCACGACGCCGTCATGCCTTCGTCTTCAACATTGCGGAGCCATCCGCCGAAGACGGGAAGCCAGTAGCCGTATCTCATGAAAGGCTCGCGGATTGAGAGGTCAGAGTCGAGACGACGTTCGTCGTCACGGCGTGGACAGTCTTCTCATCCGCGCGCGATGCACGACGCTCGATGTAGTCCACGAAATTCACCCACGGATCGAAGCCGATCACGTTCGGCGCGTCGGCGACGAAATTCGAGAGGGCGTTGACGTCGTAGAAGTAGTGTTTGCCGTCGCGATCATCGACGAGATACTCGATGCCGCCGATGTCGAGACCGGCGCGCTGCGAGATCGCTTCGACCTGCTCGACGATGTGCTGGGGCGGCGTATAGCCTTCCACGCGCAGACCAGTCTTCGGTGCATCGACCGCGCAGGCACCGCGCACGAGCTCGATGCCGTCCTTCGTCTGACACGCGTCGGCCGGGCAGAGGTCGAACGAGCCGACCGCCGGATAGACCTTGATCGCGTAGAGGTACTTGCCGCCGAGTGTCTCGACGCGGACAATGTGACCGTCGCGAAGCGGCGCGGACTCCTGCACGAGCGCGACGCCGTCGATGCCGAGCTCCACTTCGTTGCGGTTGATCGCGCCGACGAGGGCCGGTTCGGAGTCGTAGCGCACGATGCCGGCACCGCTGCCGCCGATGTTCGCCTTCACGAGCACCGGGTAGCGCAAACCCTTGGACGCTTTCGCGGCGAGCGCCGCATCGTTGATCGCGCGCGACCGCGGATACGGAAGCCCGAGCTCCTCGAGCAGATCGAGCTGCGTCGCCTTGGATAGCTCGTACGAATAGATCTGCGAGCCGTTCACGACCGGGATGCCGATGCGCTCGAGGTGACGAACCCAGTGCAGCGTGTGGAAAGTGGACTGGCGGTGTCCACGCAGGTACGCCGACGGGCTCGCCCGGTTGACGACGATCGAGTACGGGACGTCGTCTTCCGATGGATCGAAGACGTGCGACGCGGCGTCGAGTCGGACGTACGGCAACCCACGCCGATCCAGCTCGGCGAAAAGCGGCTTGAACCAGTCGGGGTGCTCGTGATAGACGGCGATGGGTTGCATGGGTGTGTTGGGGGAGAGCGAAAAAAAAGCGCCCCGATCCTCAGAGAGGATCGGAGCGCGAGTCGCGAGTAGAAATCGCTACTACATGGTGCGAGCGCCCAGAGCCTCAGGTGTCAGTTGACACATGGGACAGCAACACATGCAGCAGCACATGGCTTGGGCGGAGGCGGAGATCATATCGTATAAAGTAGCCATAGGAGCCAGTCCGTCAATGGCGGATCTGTAACACGAATGCTAAGATCGGTTTACAAATTCCCCTTGCCTGACCAAGGGAACAGCCGCATCTTGGCGCCATGACCGACACTGAGCTCAACATTTTCCGTGAAAGTCTCGACCTGTTGATCCTCAAATCGCTGATCTGGGGGCCGAAGCACGGGTATGCGGTCGCCGAGTGGATCGAGGATGCGACCGAGACGGTGCTGTTGGTGGACGAGGGGACGTTGTACCCCGCCCTGCATCGCCTGGCGACGAAGAAGTTCGTCGACAGCGAGTGGGGCCTCTCGGACAACAATCGGCGCGCCAGGTACTACTCGATCACGGCGCTCGGGCGGGCGCGGCTCAGAACGTATGCGCCGATCTGGCATCGGTATGCGGAAGGTGTCGCCGTGGCGTTGCGCACGGGCGCTCCGGAAACCGCCTGATGTCGAAGCCGCAGACTCCAACCACGCCGCAATCCGCGCTGAGCAGAATCCGCCGCGCGTTTCGCATTCCGGTATTCACGAAGCGGCAACTCGAACGCGAGATGGACGACGAGATCGCGTTTCACATCGAGGCTCGTGCGGAGCGGCTGCGACGCGAGGGGATGTCGGCGGAAGAAGCGCGCGCTGAAGCGGTGCGGCGATTCGGGGATGCGGAGTCGGTGCGGTATGAGTGCGTCGATGTCGATCAGGTCGAGTTACGGAGGAGTCGCATGCTGACGTTCATTGATGATCTGCGCGGGGATGTGCGGTTTGCGTGGCGGTCGTTGAAGCGTGCGCCGGGGTTCGTCGCCGTCGCGCTCACGACGTTGGTGGTCGGAATCGCCGCGATCACGAGCATTTTCAGCTATATGGACGCGATCTATTTCGCGCCGTTGCCGTATCACGACGCGGATCGAGTGGTCGCGCTGACGGAGCGCGTTCCGGGGCCAGTGCAATCAGCAGCATACTCGGCGGTCCCCGCGGAGGTAGTTCCGTTCGTCCGGCAGGCCACCCGCTCGTTCGAGCGCATCGTCACGTATTCACAGTACAGGCCGTCCGCGACGTTCGGCGAAGAGTCCGTCGAGCTGACAGTCGTCCAGGTCGATACCGCGTTCAGCCAATTGTTCGATCTTCGGCCTGAGCTAGGACACCTGTTGTCGACCGAGGAAATCGCCGGCGACGCATCAGCGGTTATGATCAGCGATCGACTCTGGCATACGAAATATGGCGCCGACTCAACGATCATCGGCCGGCCGCTTCAGTTAGGTACGCGCAAGTTCGTGATCGTCGGAGTTCTTTCCGTTGGATTTCGATTCCCGAGCGCGACCGATGCGTTTGTTCCGCTGCCACGCGTCGCGGAACTTGGGATTGCCGCCCGCACGGAACCCATCTCCGTGGTCGCCAAGCTGCGACCGGGAGTTTCGCGCGATCAAGCGCGCACCGAATTGGATGTCGTCTCACAACGACTCACGTCAATCGACAGCAGAGTTTATCGCGGCGTGCGATTGATCGTTCTCGACGAGATGGTCGATCGAGGTCGGAAGACATTTCTTCCCTTCCCGACGCTGTTTCTCAGTGCGGGCATGTTCGTGCTGCTGATTGCCTGCGCCAATGTTGCCAATCTCTTTTATGTGCGTGCCGCGGAGCGCCGCGAGGAGATGGCCGTGCGCGCCGCTCTCGGGGCTGACCGCAATCGCCTCATACGCCAAGCGTTGACCGAGGGGCTGCTTGTCAGCGTGGCCGCCGCAATCCTCGGCACGTTGTTCTCCATCCTGCTCATCCGCTTGTTGCTGCACTCCATCGACACTTCAGGATTTCCATCCTGGTTCCACGTCACGGTAGATCTGCGGGTCCTGAGCTTTGCGATTGCCATCACCGCCGTCGTCACGATCGCGGTCGGTCTCGCGCCGGCACGTGAAGGCACGCGGTTCGACTTGGTTCGCGCGCTCAAGGGCGGAGGAAGCGCGGGTGCGTCGAGCAGGAACGTCACGCGCGGCAGCAAGCGAGGGCTCGTCCTCCAGCTGGGCTTCTCGGTCGCACTTTTCACAACGGCGGTTTTACTCCTGCGCTCGTATCAGCGGCTTTCAGCCGTTGATTTTGGTTATCCCGCCAATAAAATCGGCGTCGTCGCACCCTCGATGCCTGAGTCCGAGTACGGCGACTATCAAACGCCAAACCGTCTCGCGTTCGTCGAACAGATTGCAGAGCGCGCCGTCCTTCTTCCGGGCGTCACTGGCGTTGCGATACGTGGGGACTTGGTTCAGCTACGGAATGCAGCGGGACAAATCGCAGCCGCACGGCCACCGCGGGCGGCGTGGCGTCTCATTCCCGATGGCGACACATCGCGAGCGTTGTCAGAGCCAATCACGACTCGCTGGTATGTCGTGAACGATCCGTTCTTCGATTTGATGCATCTGCACATACGCCAGGGTCGGAATTTTGCGCCGATGGATGCGCCAGGGTCCGCTCCCGTGGCAGTGATCAGCACACGAGTGGCCACGTTGCTCTGGGGAACCGCGTCACCGATCGGGCGGACGATTCAGGACCCGCAAGTCGCCACACCGCTCACAATCGTCGGCGTCGTGGACGACGTCCACGACATGCATCGGGACGGTGCGCGCTTGAGTACTGACGCGGGTATCACGATTTACACGTCGACCCGACAGGCAATTCCTATAAGTCCGAGCATCCTCTTTACCGGCAACGGAGATCTGACGACTGCGCGACGAGCCATCATGGAATTGATTTACGAATCCGATCCGACCCTCATCATGAATCGCGAAGCGACGCTCGCCGACCAATTCGATGAGACTTTTATCGTGACTCGGGTGATCGGCGACGTGATCGGAGCATTTGCCGCGAGTGCGTTGTTTCTATCTGTGATCGGGATTTACGGGGTAGTCGCGTTCGGGATTGCACAGCGTACGCGCGAGATCGGCATTCGAATGGCGCTCGGCGGAACGGCCGGAACGGTTGTTCGAATGATGATGCAAGAAACCATCACCTTTGTCGGCCTCGGACTCATCGTTGGTCTTGTGCTCGCCGCTGCGATTGGTCCGTTGGTGAAGGTTTTGCTGTACGACATCACGCCGCTCGATCCGGTTACCTACACGATCGTGTGTGTGCTCTTCACCATGGTCGCGCTGGTCGCGTCGTTCCTTCCCGCTCGGCGCGCCGCGCGTGTCGACCCCCTGACAGCCCTCCGCGCCGAGTAGCGCTAGAACTTCGCCTCGAGCATCAAATCCACCCGGAACTGCTTCCTCGGATACAACCCGCGCGCCACGTCGAACCGGAACATCCCATCGAGGAACGACACCCCAGCACCAACGCCGCTCATCGGCCGCCCGACGTCCGACAAATGCGACCGATCGCCAACCCAACCGATATCGGCGAAGATGGTGGGTCGCATGCTGGCGTCGTTCGATCCCAACTCGGTTCTGGTGAGCCAGAATGCGTTACCACTCTGCGTGGTGTCCGGACTCTGACCGCGCACAGTCTGCGATCCGCCAAGGAACCACCGACGCTGCGGCGGTAGTCCGCCAACGGAACTACCTCCAGCGAGGGTGATCGAGCCCGCCAACGCACCCAAGCCGTGTGACATCGTCACGTCCAACGCCGCACGACCGTACGCCGAGTCGCCCTTCGCTGCCTCTAGTCGAAGGTCTGTGAGAACTCTCAAGCCCTGCGGGTCCATTCCGTAGTCATGCGTGATTTGCGCGCCCACGCCGCTGTACAAGCCGCGATCGGCAACGACATTCGCCGGGAAGTCCGCGCCATTGATCACGAAGTTCGTTTCGACCTTGGCCGTGCGTTCCTGCTCGACGAACGCGCGCCAATCGATCTGCGTCCCGCCGCCGAACGACGCAGCGTGTCCGCCACCAAGCTCAGCGCCTGACGCACGATAGTAGAAACCTTCATCGCGACCGAACAACAGCGCCGAGAATGAGCTGCTGAAGCTGAGCGGGCGGCCCCAATCACTGGCCGAAACGAGATGGTTGTACGCGGTCACGTGGATCGAGTCGGACAGATTCGTGCGCGTCAGCATGAGGTCGACGTTCGGCTCGAGATCGGCGACACCGATGCGGCCGACCGCGGTGCCGCTGTAACCGCCGCCCAACTGCTGATCCACCGACGCGCCGAACGACAATCCTTCCACGCGATTGTATCGCATGAGCGGCAGCCCGTAACTGATCGACGGCGGCGGAAGCGTCGACGGCCGCAGCGAAAACGGCGCCTGCACACCGAGCGACAACGCCTCCGACTTCAATTCCGCGAGCTCCTTCGCGCCGAACAACTCGTCGGCCGGATCGTAAATCGACGGCGGAAGATCCGGCGAGTTCTCGAGTTTCGATAAATCGCACGGACTGCGCGTCGCGATCTTGAGTGCGGAGCCGAAGCGGGAGCTCGTCGTCACCTCGGTTTCGGATGTGTCACACTGCGACTTCTCGATGTCGGGCTCGCGCAATCCTTTGCGAACGGAATCGCGTCGTGCCTGTGCCGTCGCGCGCGCCACGGCGCGCACCGAATCGCGCCACGCTTGTGCTTGCGCAGGCGTGAGAGAATCCGGCATCTGTCGCCCGACATTCGTGCCGACGATGATCGGCGGTAAGCTGTCCTTCGCGTTGACGCTCGCGTAGGTGAAGCTCTCCTCCATCTTGAACGGCACGTGCATGAAGCTCACCTGCGCACTACCCTCGGCTTCGCGAATTCGCGGGAGCCAGAAGCGCCCTTCGTGCAGGCCGTATTCCACCGCGATCGCCGTGACTTCCGCCTTCATTGGCGTGATCATCGGCGTCACCCACTTCGGGACGTCGTCCATCGATTTTGGATCGTCAGCCTTCGCAACGGCCCAGATGTCCATCGGAATCGAGAGACGATACGCCGCGCGCACGAGCTGTCCGGATTTCGTATCGAACCAGAGCGAGCCGACGACGAGATTCCATTGCGGAGTGCGCGGACGAACATCGAGCTCGCGAATCCGAATGACAGTCTTGTCCGGCAGCGTGAAGCTCAGCGAATCGCCAGTCTGATAGGTGTAGTACGCTTCGGCACCGTCCGCGATCGGATTGACGATGTCATTTTCATCCACCTGCGCGCGCGCAATGTCGCTTCCCACCCAAAGCGGCTCATAGCCCGGATAGTACGGGATGGATGCGTCGAGATCGGGATCGTTCGCTTCGTGTTGGACATCATCGTGCGCTTCGGACGGCGCGATCGGTACAACTGTGCGATTGCCACGCATGTCGATCCACGCGCCGACACCTTGGCGCCACTGCACGCGCGCCGCGCTTTCATGCAGGAAGATCGTGTGCGGCCGCAAGACTTTCGTGAGACTCATGCCCGCGGAAATCCGCGAGTACGACATCGCGTCGTACGCAACCAGCGCAGAGTCCTGCGAGAGGCGAGCGACGCGCGCGCGAAGTAGGGTCGATCTCGCCGTCGCGTCCTTGAACGCCGTGCGCTGATCGTCGGCCGTCACTGGCCGACGGACACCGCGGTGGCCGCCGCGGCCGCGCTCGACGACCGTATCCGCCGAGCTGTCGCGCACGATGGGCGTGCGTCGACGTGCTTGCGAAGGGGTTTGAGCCTGAATGTTCAGCGCCATGGCGGCGCCGAGAAGGAAGAGCATCGGGTATGACCTCGTGGAGCAGCCGCTGTCCACGATACGGCGCCCCGGCGATGGGAGTTTCGGTGCCGAACCGGCGCGAACCCTGGCGGGCGCGACATTCGACCGTTCGATGTAGAATTAGCGCCTATGCCGGCAACTACGCTTCCCGCTGGGACGCCCGCGCTGTTCGTCCAGGGCTTACACAAGAGCTACGAGGATGTTCACGCAGTCGACGGCCTCGACCTGATCGTGTCGCCGGGCGAATGCTTCGGGCTCTTGGGTCCGAACGGCGCCGGCAAGACGACGACCATCGAGATCTGCGAGGGGCTGCTGCGTCCCGACGCAGGCGATGTGGCGCTGCTCGGTCTGCGCTGGGATCGCGACGAGCACGAGCTGCGCGAGCGACTTGGCATTCAGCTTCAGGAGACGCAGCTCGCCGACAAGCTCACGGTCGAGGAAACCGTGCGGCTGTTTCGCAGCTTCTACTCGAGCGGGCGCACGGTCGGCGACGTCATCTCGCTCGTGCAGTTGGACGAAAAGCGCGGCTCGCGCGTGGGAAAACTGTCGGGCGGACAGAAGCAGCGGCTCGCGTTGGCCTGCGCGATCGTCGGCGATCCGGATCTGCTCTTTCTCGACGAGCCGACCACGGGCCTCGATCCACAATCGCGGCGGCAGTTGTGGGATCTCATCACCGACTTCAAGGCGATGGGCCGCACGATCATGCTGACGACGCACTACATGGACGAAGCCGAGATCTTGTGTGACCGCGTCGCAATCGTGGATCACGGCAAAGTCATCGCGCTTGGTACGCCGCGCGAGCTCATTGGATCGCTCGGCGCAGAGCATGTGGTGGAATTCGCGTTGACTGACGGAGCGCAGACGCTGGATGACGCGACGTTGGGCGCACTCGAGGGTGTGCAAGCGGTGCGTACCGTGGCGGGCGGTTACGAACTCCAGGTGAGCGCGCTGCACAGAACGGTGCCGGCGCTGCTCGCCCTGCTCGCACAACAGCACTTGGAGCTCGCGCAGCTCACGACGCATTCCGCGACGCTCGAGGACGTGTTCGTGTCGCTCACCGGGAGACAACTGCGCAATGAATGAGCGAACATCGGCGGTGAGAGAAACGACGGAGCGGCGCGGATTCTTTTCCGGCTCGCTCTGGCAGCTGATCGGCGTGCGGTTCAAGGAATATTTGCGCGAACCGGAAGCGTTGTTCTGGTCGTTTGGATTTCCGATTCTGCTCGCGATCGGACTTGGCATCGCGTTCCGCAGCAAGCCGGCGGACGTGGTGCACGTCGCGGTGGTGCGCGACAGCGGTTCGGCGGCGCTCGTGACGGCGATTCGTCGTGACTCTGGCCTTGCGGTGGTCGAGATGTCGGCCGACAGCGCGGCCGAGGCGCTGCGCACTGGGCGCGTCGCGCTGGTGGCGACGAGCAGCGCGCATGGCGTGACATATCGGTTCGACGATACGCGTCCCGATGCGCGCACCGCTCGCCTCATGGTGGACGATGCCGTGCAACGCGGCGCAGGGCGGACAGAGGTTCTCACGGCGTCGGACGAGCATTTGCGAGAGCGGGGATCGCGCTACATCGACTTCGTCGTACCCGGCCTGCTCGGCATGACGATCATGGGCGGCGGCATCTGGGGACTCGGTTACTCGATCGTCGACCAGCGTCGTAAGAATTTGCTCAAGCGTCTCGTCGCGACGCCAATGTCGCGCGCGCAATACCTAGCATCGTATGTGGTCTCGCGGCTGGTGATGCTGGCGATCGAGGCGGGCGTGCTGATCGGATTCTCGGTGCTGCTGTTCGGCGTGCCGATGCGCGGATCGATTCCGGCCATCGTGGTGATCATCGTGATCAGCGCGCTGGCGTTCGGCGGGTTGGGGCTGCTCATCGCGTCCCGGTCCCAGACGATCGAAGGCGTGTCGGGCATGATGAATCTCGCAATGCTCCCAATGTGGGTGCTGTCAGGCGTGTTCTTCTCGTCGGAGAATTTTCCGCACGTCATTCAGCCGTTCATCAAAGCACTGCCACTCACCGCCACGAACGACGCGCTCCGCGCAAACATGCTGCAGGGCGCCAGCTTGTCGGCGCTGTGGACGCCGATGGCCATTCTTGTCGCCTGGATGGTGATCTGTTTCGCCACCGCGCTGAAAATCTTCCGCTGGCGATAAGGGCACAGCGCCGTGCCTGAATCGACGACTGGAGATTTGTCGCGCGACGAATTGCTGTCGCAGGGCAAGGCCGTGCTGGAGTGGATCGCCGGATATCTCGAGCATCCGGAGCGTTTTCCAGTCTTGTCGAATGTGAAACCCGGAGACGTGAGCGCATCATTGCCGGCGTCGCCGCCGGCTGCCGGCGAAAAACTCGAGCAGATTCTACGCGACTTCGAGACGAAGATCGTGCCCGGCATCACGCACTGGAATCATCCAGCGTTCTTCGGCTACTTCGCCACGTCGTCATCCGTGCCGGGAATTCTGGCCGAGATGCTCGCGGCAACGCTCGATGTGAAGGCGATGTTGTGGAAGACGTCGCCCGCCGCGACGGAGCTCGAGCAAGTCGCGATAGACTGGTTGCGACAGATGCTCGGACTGTCGGCCGGATGGTTCGGGATCACGACCGACACGGCGTCGATCTCATCGATGCTCGCGTTGGCCGCCGCGCGCGAAGCGAAGCCGGAGCTCGAGATTCGCGAGCGAGGGATGGCAGGCCGCACAGATCTGCCGCGGCTTCGCGTCTACGCGTCGAAGCACGCGCACTCGTCGGTCGATAAGGCAGCGCTGGCGCTCGGCATCGGGCTCGAGAACGTCGTGAAAATTGGCGACGACAGCGAGTTCCGGATGCGCCCGGAGCTTCTCGCGGCGGCGATCGCGGCAGATCGCGCGAAGGGATTTCTGCCGCTAGCCTGCGTGGCGACCGTCGGGACGACGAGCACCACGAGCATCGATCCCGTGCCGGCGATCGCCGAAATCTGCCGGCGCGAGAACGTGTGGCTGCACGTCGACGGCGCGTATGGCGGAACGCTCGCCGTGGTGCCGGAGTATCGCTACGTCCTCGACGGCGTCGAAGGTGCCGACTCGCTCGTCGTGAATCCGCACAAATGGCTGTTCACGCCGTTCGACTGCTCGGCGTTCTTCATCAGGAAGCCGGAGATTCTCAAGCGCGCGTTTTCGCTCGTGCCGGAGTATCTCGTTACACGCGAGCAAGACGAAGTCGTGAACTACATGGACTACGGCGTGCAGCTTGGCCGTCGGTTTCGCGCGCTCAAGTTGTGGATGGTCATTCGCACGTTCGGCACGGATGGACTTGCCGAGCGTTTGCGCGAGCACTGTGTGTTGGCGCGCGAGCTTGCCGGTTGGGTCGAGTCGAGCGACGAGTGGCAGCTCATGGCGCCGGTGCCATTTGCGCTTGTCTGCTTTCGCTACGCGCCCGCCGGTATGACCGATGCCGACTGCGATCGGCTCAACGAGCAGATCATGCACGCCGTGAATGACGGCGGCGCGGTGTTTCTCTCGCACACCAAACTGAACGATCGGTTCACGTTGCGCATGTCGATCGGCAACATCCGAACGGAGCGACGCCATGTCGCGCTGGCGTGGGAGAAGCTGAACGAGCAAGCGAGCGCGTTGTCATCCCGAACGAAGTGAGGGATCTCGCGTCGGCCGTCTTATAATCGGCACTACGGAAGATCCCTCTCTCGCTTTGCTCGCTCGGGATGACAGCTTGCTACTGGTGCGCCGCGAGCTTGTCGGTGTAAAGCGTGGGAAATTCTCTCTTCAAGTTCACGACTTTCGGCGCATCGTTGATCGCGATGTACGGCGCGGTGGGATTCAGCTCAGCGTAGTCTTGATGATACGCCTCGGCGGGCCAGAACTTGCCGGCCGCCACCACCTGCGTAACGATCGGGCGCGGAAACGTGTGCGCCTTCGTGAGCTGATCGATGTAGGCCTGCGTCGCGTGCTGCTGTGCGGGCGACGTGTAGAAAATCACTGAGCGGTACTGCGTGCCTTCGTCCGGGCCTTGGCGATTCAACTCGGTGGGATTGTGCGCGACGCTGAAGAAGATCTGCATGAGCTGGCCATAGCTCACCTGCGACGGGTCGAACACGACCTTCACAGATTCAGCATTGCCGGTGCGGCCGGTGCTCACCTGCTCGTAGCTCGGATGGTCGACGTTGCCGCCGGCGTAGCCCGATGTGGCGCTCACCACGCCCTTGGTGTGCTGAAACACCGCCTGGATGCCCCAGAAGCAGCCGCCGGCAAAGACGACTGAATCGGCGCTCGCCGGTTTCGCGTGTTTCAGTGAAGCCGCCGACGCCGGCGATGCGCTACCTGTCATGCCCGCGATGGCTGCAGCAACGATCGCCAACGTCGCCGCCGCCCGCTTTCCACTCCATGTCATATCGTCACCCCTTTTGGTCATTCTTCGTCCACACCGGCCACGTCCGGCACCAGCGTATCGTCTCCCGACGCCAGAACGTCGACCACTTCGTCTTCCACATGCCGTTTGTGCAAATACCAGAATACTACCGCCAATACTAGAACAATTAACACGACCAGAATGTTCTCATACCGCCGAACGTGGCCGAGCATGATCAACGTCGTCCGGCCGAATGCCCAGCCGATGAGCGAATAGACATACGCCCACGTCAGGCAACTCACGGCGCTCCCGATAATGTAGACCGGCAGCGGCACCCGGGCTGCGCCGCACGCGACTGGCAACGTCAGCCGCAAACCAAACGCCCAACGAACGGCGCACGACGATCGCCAGGGATGACGCCGCACCACGCGCAGCGCCCGAATCATGAATTTGCGCAATGCCGGCCACTTCCGGCGCGCCCAGTCGCCGCGCCAACGGCCAACGTAATACAACCCGAGGTCGGCACCCCATGTTCCGCCTGCGACCCACATCCCGACCAGCGACAGCTTCAGCCGGCCGTCGTGCGCGGCGAGACCCCCGATCAGCGGCGTCGCCTCCTCGGTCACGATGCCCGTGGCCGCCAGCGTGATGTACGCCCAGAGTCGGTGAAGCGCGGCGGCCGCTCGGGCGTGCGACGCCACCGCTTGCAGCAGCGCAAGCATCATCGTCGCTTCCGTGGGATCGTTAAGCCGGCGCCGGCGCCGACGTCGCGCGATGCTCGTCATGACCGGCCGACGCGGCATCGAGGTTGGCGCGAAATGCCGTGATGAGCCGTCGCGTGACCGGTCCCGGAGATCCGTTGCCGATCGTTCGATCGTTCACTCGCACCAGCGGCATGATGTCCGTCGTCGTCCCCGCGAGAAAGAGCTCGTCGACGTTCGGAATATCCCGTTCAGCGAACGCGACTTCTCGAACTGGTATGCCGAGCGAGGCGGCCAACTCGAGCACGACGGCACGTGTAATACCCGGCAAAATCAGATTGTTCGTCGGATGGGTGTGCAGCGCGCCGTCGATCACCGCCATCACGTTGGTGTGCGACCCTTCCGTGACGATCCCATCGCGAACGAGAATGGCGTCCGCCGCGCCCGCTTCCGCGGCGGCTTGTTTCGCCAGCACATTCGGCAGCAACTGCAGCGTTTTCAGATCGCAGCGGAGCCAACGCACGTCGGGCACGGTGATGCCAATGGCGCCGCGCTGCCGCAGGTCTTCCGGGGGCGTGAACCGGTTGACCGTGAGATATACCGTCGGTGCTGTGCTTTGGGCCGGAAAGGCGTGCGCGCGCAGTGCGGCACCGCGCGTGATCTCGAGATAGAGCGTGCCTTCGCCGTCGGTGATGCCCGACTCGCGCAGGAGTTTCGTCGCGACCTGTTCGAGTATTTCAGGCTGGCAAACATCGGGCGGCGCGATGCGGAGCGCCGTCAGGCCGGCGATGAGCCGGTCGAGATGGCGGCGCATCTCGAACAACCGGCCATTCAAAACGCGCCATACCTCGTAGACGCCGTCGCCAAAGATGAATCCGCGGTCCTCGACCGAGATCGTCGCGCCGGCGCGCGGTACGTAAGTGCCGTTCAGATATGCGAGCACGACTCGAGCAGCCTGGTGGAAGTAGAGTCGAAGCCTATCGCCGTTAGCGGGGGGGCCGCAACTTCTCGCCCGCCGATCGCGTACGGATGCGCGCCTCTTTCCCCGGCGATATGCTCGATCACGACTTCATCGACCTCCAACAGGCCCTGGCCGGCGAGTATTCCCTCGAACGCGAGCTTGGGCGCGGGGGTATGGGGATCGTCTACTTGGCGCGCGAGGTCCAGCTCGATCGCCTGGTCGCGATCAAGGTCCTGCCGGAATCGCTCGCGGTCATCGCCGCGATTCGGCAGCGGTTCCTGGGCGAAGCCAGAATGGCGGCCTCGCTCTCGCATCCGCACATCGTTCCGATTTACCGGGTCAGCGAGACAGCCGGGTTCGTCTTTTTCGTCATGGCCTACGTCCACGGCGAAACGCTGGGCGAGCGGCTGCGGTCGCGCGGACCACTGTCGATTGCGGCCGGAACTCGGCTGCTGCGCGAAGTGACATGGGCGTTGTCGTATGCTCACGGCCGCGGGATCGTCCATCGTGACATCAAGCCGGACAACATTTTGATCGAGGCCGAGACAGGCCGCGCGCTCGTGACGGACTTCGGAATCGCGCTGAGCCGCAATCAGGTCGACGAACCCGGCCGCGTGATGGGCACCGCCCATTTCATGAGCCCGGAGCAGGCGACCGGACACGCGATCGACGGGCGCAGTGACCTGTACTCGGTGGGTGTGGTTGGACATCTGGCGCTGTGCGGACGACTGCCGGTTGGAGCCGCCGGCACACAGACGGGCGGCAGCGTTGGACTCGCTCGGACCGACGACAACGCGCTCGCCGTGCAGCTGCCACGAGCATTGAGCGCGGTGATCGACCGATGCCTGCGACCGCTGCCCGAGGAGCGTTTCGAGTCCGGCGAACAATTGGCCGAAGCGCTCGAAGGCGCATCGGCGCCGGTTCGCGCCAAGCTGCCCATGGCGCTTCGGGTCTGGACCCAATCGGTCGACCCGCTCCGGCCGGCGTACATCGCGTGGAGCGGAATTTTCACGATGGGCTTTCTGAGCCAACTGGCCACCTTTGGTCGCCCAGGCAGCGACTGGCCGGTTCTCCTGGGGTTCGATCTTCTTCCGCTCGTTCCCATCACGATCTTCCACGCGCGAAAGACGTATCAGGCATTGAGCGCGGGATACACGCTTCGCGATCTTCGCTCGGCGCTGAGCGCGTGGCAGAATGAGCGCCGCGAAGAGCTCGCTTTCGAGCTCGACGAAGTCGAATCCGGATGGGCGAAAGGCCTGCGCTGGATTACCTACGCACTCGTCGCGTCGGTGGGCGTGTTGCTCTTCGACGGATTGCCGCGTTCCATGGCGCTGAAGATCGCTACGGTTTCGCTCGTCGCCGGCAGCATCGCCACCTTTACGGTGAGCAACGCGCTTGGCGTCCGCTTGATCGCGAAGCGCATTCGTCCAAAGCTGATCGGCGCTGTTCGATCGACGATCTTCAATAGCCGGGTGGGCGAATGGGTCGTGCGTCTGCTCACGCCAGCGAAGCGCAAGCAAATTGCGGGAGCAGAATTTCGCCCCACGGAGATCGCACTCGGGTTGGCGGTGGAAGAGCTCTTCGCGGCGCTACCGAAAGCGTATCGCGACCATCTCGCCGAACTTCCCGCCGTCGTGCGACTGCTCGAAGCACACGCCGAGGCTGCGCGGGCTCGCGTCGACGAAATCGTCGCGTTGATGGCAGTGGGCGGCGAACATGCCACGGCGACTCCGGCTCCAGCGCTTGCCGCGAATCGAGACGCCGCCAAGAGCGAGCTTGCGAAGACCGTCGTCGCGCTCGAGGCGATACGTCTCGATCTACTGCGCCTTCACGGTGGTGCCAGCGATCTTCGTCCGATCACCACCGTGATGCGAGCGGCCAAAGACCTTGGCGACGACCTCTCCCGCCTCGGCGGCGCGCAGCGTGAGGTGGACGGTATCGCTCGCCCGTCGTGGCTGCACCTCACGCCGCCGACGCCCGTATGAAGGCGCGCTGATCTTCGTTACGGTTTCCTAATCGTGTCGGACGGGGCGCTGATCTTGACCGGCGTCTTCTCCGAAATCCCGCGCGCGGCACCCACGAGAATGGTGTCGCCAGGCTGCACGCCGCTGCGAATCTCGACGGTCTCCGTTTCGGCGTCGCGAATGCCAAGCGTGACTGTCGCCTTTTGGACGAGGCCATTCTTGAGCTCCATGACGAACGGCTGGAGGCTGCGTTCGTCGACGGCGGAGAGCGGTAGCACCGGCGCGGTGCGAACTTCGGACGCGACGTGTCCGTCGGCAAAGAGTCCGCCCACCAACACGCCGCCGGTGTTCGGCAGCGTGACGATGATGCGCACTTGCCGCGTTGCCGGATCGGCGATGGGGTTGATGCTCGTGATGCGTCCGGTGAAGTCGCGATCGGGATAGCCGTTGACGGTGAAGTCGACCGGCACGCCCATGCGGACCTCGGACAACTGATCCGCCGGCACCGACGCCTCGAGACGCATCGTGGCCGGATTGACGATCGTGTACAACGCGCCGCCCGGCTGCACGACGTCGCCCGCGCTGACTTGGCGCTCGCTGACGATGCCGGTGAACGGCGACGCCACCGTCGCCTTGCTCAACTGCTTCTCGGCGTTGGCAAGCATGGACTGCGCATTGGCCACTTGGGACTGCGCAGCGGAGTACTGGTTCGTCACGACTTCGACATCGCGCTGGGCGATGGCGCCGGCCTTGAGTAAAGTCTCATCGCGATCGACCTGCTTCTTCGCGATGTCCGCGCTGTTCTGTGCCGTCGACAGCGCCGCGCGCGCCGAGAGCACCGATTCGCGGAGTGTAGCGTCGTCGATGCGCACGAGCGGGCTGCCCTTGTTCACGTGCTGACCTTGCTCGACGTACGTCTGCAGCACCGGACCGCCAACTTCGGCACGCACGGTTGCTTGTTCCTCCGGCGTCAGCGAGCCGGAAATCGACGGGCCCGAACGGATTTGCTGCGCTTTGACGATCGCAATGTTCTCTGGACCAACCGTCATGCCCGCTGCGGCGGGCGCGGCGGTTTTACTCGCGTCGTCGTTGCCTTTGCATGCGACGCCGCCAACAGCTAGCACCAGCGCAGCCATCGCGATGAGCTCGCGGTGATGACTCACCGTGTATCTCCCGGTCATGGGACTCCCCCTGTCGTGCTCGTCGTGCCGGTGGTACCGGGCGTTCCGGTGGTGCCGGTGCTCGTTGATGTCGATGTTCCTGCGGCGGCGCCGCTCTGCGATTGCTGCTGCTGTTGCTGCGACTGCTGTTGCACCGGCGCGTTCGCCGCACTCGATGTGTTGCTGCTCGCCTGCAGCGGCAGATCGCGCAACAACGCGAGACGCACGCGTGCGACGGCGAGATCGCGCGCAGCCTGCGCTCGATTCGCGACCGCTTGCTCGAGCAACAACCGCGACTGCGACAGATCGGTTTGTGTCGAAATACCTTCGCGGAACCGAACCTGATCGATGGCGTATGCGCGTTGCGCCTGGTCAGCCGTGCCGCGACTCGCATCGAACGCGGCCTGCGCCTCAGTGAGCGAATTCAGGGCGACTCGCGTGTCGAGCGCTGCGAACTGCCGCGTCTGCGCGACCTGCGCTCTGGCCTGATCCAATCCGGATTGCGCGACGAGCATGTCGCCCTTGATCCGCCCGCCGTCGAACAGCGGAAAATTCGTCGACAGTCCTACCGTCCAGTTGTCGACGCCGTTGCTCAGATTCGGAAGGAGGTTCGAAGGAAAGTAGAGTCGCTGGTAGTTCGATACGACCGCGAAAGACGGAATGCGCTCCGCATGTGCGATCTTGAGCTGCGCTTCCTGCACGTGCACCGCTTCCTCACCTTCGCGAACCGGTGCGCGGTCGGTCGTCACGGTATCGGTGGCGGCGGCGGCGACGCTGGCGGGCAATGCTGGCTCCGTTCCACCTTCGATGCTCGTGGTCAATTGCAGCGAGTCGTCGAGTGGCATGTTCAACAATTGCTTGAGTCGCAGATACGCCACCTGTCGATTCGCAATCGCCTGAATTCGCACAGGTAGTTCGTTGTCGTGCGTCACCTGCGCGCGCAGCAGATCGTATTCGGCGGAATTGCCGACTTGATACGACAGCTTCGTCTGATCGAGCACGGCTTGCGTCTGCGCCAACGACGAATCGGCGATCGTCACGAGCTGGTCGGCGAGCGTGGCGTCGTAATACGCCTGCGTGACGTCGAGCGCGACCTGCGCGCGCTGCGCCGACACTTCGATGTTCGCCGAGCGAAGCTGTGCATCCGCCGCTTGGTTCTGCGCCCTGACGCGACCGCCGGTAAAGACGTTCTGTGAGAAGTTGAGTCCCAGCGCGTACTGGTTGGTGGCGCCGAAGCTCGTCTTGCTCAGATCGAATCCGCTCCCGCCCGACGCCGCCTGACAGCTCGCCGCCTGTGCGAGCGCCGCTGCCCGCTGGTCGGCGGTGGCAGTAGACGGAATGAATGGCGTACACAGCGACTGCGTCGTCGGCTTTGCGACAGTGTCCGGTCCCGACGACGAGATGCTCGAGAATTGCGACTTGAGCGTTTTGGTATAACCGGCCGTGCCGCTCAACTGGGGCAGGTACTGGCTGCGCGCTTGGTACCGTGCGCCGGTCGCACGCGTTACGCCAGCGCGCGCCACGTCCACGGTTGGGCTTTGCGTCTGCGCAATGCGCAGCGCGTCGTCGAGCGACAGGCGAACCGGCGCGCCGGCTGCCGGTTGCTGCGCGCTCAGCTGCGACGCGGCGAACGGGCAGAACGCCGCCAGCACGGCTGCCAGCACGAGCGCCGGCGCGCCGCGAATCGAAACGAAGGTCATGATCGGAAAGTGGTTATGAGGCGTGACATGAGGCGTCGTCAGTCTCCGGCGACCGACTGTGACATCGGGACGCGTAGACGCGCGGGCTTCACGCCGAGTGCCCGCATGAAGACCCGTACGTATTTCGAGGGCGCTTCAGATTCAGGCTGAGGAAATCCAGCCGGTCTGACGTCGCGAGAGATCGCGTCGCCGAACAGAGCGCTCATCAGCATCGCAACGGCCGTCGGAACGTCGCCGTCGATCGCCGCGACGCCCATGGATTTCAAGCGCAGCACGTAGTCGGTGAGAATCGTGCCCGCGCAGTTCGGCCCTTCGCACATCGACACGGCAGCTTCCGGCCGCTCTTCGATCTCGCCAAACGACGTTCGAATGAGCGCGCGGTTCTCCCGCAGATGGCGTAACACCGACGCACACCAATCGGTCATCTCGCGCTCGGGATCGATTGGATTGTCGGGAAGCGGCGAGATCGGCGACCGCGCAGCGTATGACTGCATCAGCGCTTCGAAGAGCGCGGCCTTGGAGCCGAACGTCCGAAACAGCGTGACTTCGTTCACCCCGGCTTCGATGGCAATGAGCCGAGTGGTCGCACCGCGGAATCCGTGCTGCGCGTAGACCTTTTGTGCGGCGTTCAGGATTCGATCGCGGTTATCCATAGGGCGCGCAGTCTAGGTTGACCGGGCCCATGGTGCAAGTAGTTACTTGCTTACGCCGACATGCCGGCGACGATCAGCCGTGCTCGCGACGATGCGTTCGACGCTCGAGCACGACCTCGCCGTTCAGAATCATGTACCGAATGACACGATCCCTGGCCTCCGGGAATTGCTTGATGCGATCGCGAAATCTGTCATTCGACACGATGCTCGCCTTCAGCTCGCGCGCGAATGACAGAATGAAGTAGTCGGCATCCGTTCCGGCCGGCGCCTGTCGCACCACGCCCTCGTCGATCAAACGCTCGTAGGCCGCGTTGTCGTCGATCTGATGTCGTAGCGCCGCATCCGCGACGACGATTGGCTCGAGCCCTTCCTCGACCAGCTTGTCGCGGATTCGCAGAATGTTCTCGACGTGCGCTGCATCATCCTCGTTGCAGTGCGCGACGTTCGATCCGTCGACGATCGCGATGTTGCTGGTCTCTTCCCGATCCTCGTGTGTGTCCGCGCTCGTCGTCATTGGTCGTGATCGAATGTGCACGCCGCGCTATTGCTTGCGGCGCGCGGCGCGCTTCGCGGCGGAATCCGCTGCCGCGGCGGCCGACAGTGAATCCGCCACCATCAACCCGCGCTGTAACGCGCGAGCACCAGTCGCCTCCGCACCGACCGTCGCCGCCGCCGAGGCAAGAAACGCCTGCAGCTCCGGACGCTGCGCGACCCCCGACAATTGCTCGGCATACGTCGACATCATGCCTTGTCCTGCAACCTGCTGTGTGAGAAACGCGCGGTCCAACGTGCCGCCGCGATAGACACGCATGGAATCGTTCTGTGCTTGCATCGTCGCCATCACCTCTTCGGCGAGCGCCGGAGCAACGGGCACGAGACCGATGCGTCCGGCGAGCGAGTCAGCCGAGTGCTGTAGTTCGGCGTGATTGCGGACGACCGACTCGGCAAAGGCGCGAACCGAATCGGAATGCCAACCCTGCAGCTCGACGTTTGCCGCGGCCATTTGCGCCGAGTTCATCGTGGTGAAGAGCGCGAGTGCATTGGCATCGGTGAGCCAGCGCCCCACAGGCGTGGACGAGGAATCTCGCGACACCTCACCGGCCGCCGAATCCACTCGAGTTGCGCCACTGTCCGGCGTCGCCGCAGTTCTCGGCGTCGCGGAAGCGAGGCTCTCGTTGTCTCGATCTTTACACGCAGCGCCGAACACGACGCTGCCAACCAACGCGGTAACGATGAGCTTCGACCTACTGATGCTACGCATGTCCGACTCCCGGCTCTGCTGAACTCGCCGCCCGAAAACGAAGAGTGCTCGGGCTTACACCCGAGCACTCTTTTCAAGAGGCGCGCCCAACCGATTCGATGCCGGGCTGATCGGTGACGAACTTACGGCGTTGCCGCACCGTTCAGTTTGGTCTGAATGGCCTGGGCGTTGGTCAGATGTCCCTGAACGACCCCCGTCGCCTTGGTGATCGCCGTCTTGAGCGAAGAGTCCGTTGCCGCCGCTTCCGCGTTCTGCAGGAACGAGAGCACGAATTGATGGACGTTCACTTCGGTGTTGATGTAGAGCTTGTCCCAATCGGCGCCTTTGGGCGTCGCCGTGAGCGTGTCGCCGATCTTCTTGACTGTGGCCGGAAGCGTGTCGTTCGCCGGTGGCGCTGGCGTGATGTTCAGCTTCTTGGCGAGATCCTGGCCGGCCGCGCGGAGCTTGTGATGATCGCGCATCATGTCTTTGCCGAACGACTTCACCGCCGCATTCGTGCCTTTCGTGGACGCCATGTTACCGGTGGTGCTGTCCGCGGCGTTGATCTCGTCGAGCAATCCGAGAATGCTTGTGTCGGTCAGCGCCGCAGGCGCCGGTGCAACGGCCGCTTTCGCCGTGGTATCCGCGGGGGCCATAGCGGTCGAGTCGATCTTGCTCTCACTCTTCGCACACGCCGCGCACAGCGCCGCGGCGCCAAGCAATGCCAGACCACGGGTCAAACGAGTCGACATACGAGTCTCCAAACAGGTTGATTCTCCCGGTCGGTCCGGGGTTTCGTTCCTGTCCCCATGAGCAAGTTCTATACGAGAGACCGCTGGACGAGTCGGCTAGCCACCGCGTGCATTGCTGCCGAGAACTGCTCAGCTCGGCAACAGGACAGCTCGTCAGTCGCCCGGTTCGGCGATCGGCTCGTGCACGTGCACCGCACGCTTGCGCCCGAAGCGCGCGAACAGATGCTCGCGCCACTCGTCGAGAATCTCGTAGACGGTGGGAATGACGATCAACGTCAGCACCGTGGACGTGATCACGCCGCCGATCACCGCGCGGCCGAGCGGCGCACGGAAGTCCGCGCCTTCGCCAAGGCCCAATGCGACCGGCACCATGCCCGCGATGAGCGCGAGCGTCGTCATCAGAATCGGCCGCAAGCGGATTCGGCCCGCTTCGATCAACGCGTCGCGCAACGGCACTCCGCGATCCACGTGCGCCCACTTCGCGAAGTCAATGAGCAAAATGGCATTTTTCGCCACGATGCCCATGAGCAGGATCACGCCAATGAGACTCATGAGATTGAGCGTGTCGTGCGTCACGAGCAGCGCAAGCACCACACCGATGAGCGACAGCGGCAACGACAAGAGAATCGCGAGCGGATCGAGGAAGGATCCGAACTGCACGACGAGAATCAGGTACATGAGCATCACGGCAACACCAAGCGCCGTGAAGATGCTGCCGAACACTTCGTTCTGACTCTCGGCTTCGCCGCCCTGCGAAATGTGATAGCCCGGCGGAAGCTGGATCTTGTTGACGCCGTCCGTGACCGCTTGCGTCACCTTGCCGAGCGATGAACCGGCGATGTTCGCGCCGATGACCACCACGCGCTCACGCTGATAGTGATCGATCTGCGACGGACCGCTGCTCGGCGTGATTTCCGCAATTTGGCTCAGCGGCACAAACGATGGTGCACCCGAGGGCACAGTCGACGTTCCCGCCGCCGGCAACGATGCTGCACCTGAGCTGATCATCACCGGCAGGCTTCCCAGATCCGCAGCGTTTTCACGCTGGCTCGCCGCCAGGCGCACGTGCACGTACCGTGAAATTCCGGTTGGGTCTACCCACGTGCCTGCGTCCACGCCG
The DNA here is from genome assembly GCA_036499625.1 of Gemmatimonadaceae bacterium. Classification (GTDB taxonomy): domain Bacteria; phylum Gemmatimonadota; class Gemmatimonadetes; order Gemmatimonadales; family Gemmatimonadaceae; genus JAQBQB01. The sequence goes on along the minus strand of DASYDJ010000022.1, from coordinate 196,400 downwards.
GCAAACGCGAAGCGAAGCGACGTTGCGAGCTGACTCAAACTCACACCGAGCGTTCCGGCCAAGCCGCGGTTCACCTTGACGTTGAACTCCGGCGTCTGCCCGCGCGTGGACAAGCCCACATCTACCGCACCGGGCGTCGCCGCCATGATTTTCAAGATCTGCTGCGCGTACGTGTTGAGCGTTGTCTGATCGGGACCCTGAAGTTGAAGCTGGAGTTGCTTTTGCGCGCCGCCGAAACCCGACGCGTACGTGTACGCTGTGGCGCCGCCGACCTTGAGCATTTCCTGACGAACGACCTGGCCGAGTTCGTCCTGGCTCAGCTTGCGATCGGTCTTCGGCGTGAGACGTACATAGATGCTCGCGTTGTCTACGGTGCCGGAACCCGACGAGCTCCCCACCGTGACGTAGGTGTACCGCACTTCCGGCCGGCGACGGATGATGGTCGCGATCTCCTGCGCCTTGACGGTCGTATAATCGAGGCTCGATCCCGGCGGCGTCTCGATCGCGATGTTGAGCTCCGAGTTGTCGCTGACAGGTACAAAGCCGAAACCGCCGATCGTCGCCTGGAGGAAGATCGCCGCGAAGAACGATGCGACCGCCAACGCCACCATCGTCCAGCGGTGATCCAATGCCCAACCGATCACGCTCTTGTATCGATCGGCCTGACGGTCGAACCATTTATTGAATCGTTCGAGCGCACGCGCCAGTGCATTGCGCCGGTCGTGCGCCTCGAGCTGCGGATCGGCCCAATAGGCCGACAGCATTGGATCGAGCGAAAACGAGACGAACAACGATACGAGAACGGCGGCGGCGATCGTGATCGCGAATGGCTTGAACCATTGGCCCGCAATGCCAGGCATAAAACCAACCGGCACGAACACCGCAACGATCGAGAACGTCGTCGCCGTCACCGCGAGCCCGATCTCGTCCGTGCCCTCGTGCGCCGCGGCCATGTGGTCGGAGCCCATCTCGACGTGTCGCACGATGTTCTCGCGCACCACGATCGCGTCGTCGATCAGAATACCAATGGCCAACGACAATCCGAGCAACGACATCGTGTTCAGCGTGAAGCCGAACATGAGCAACGGAACGAACGACGCGAGCACCGACACCGGCAATGCCAATCCCGTGATGACCGTCGAACGCCACGAGTTGAGGAACAGGAACACCACCAACACCGTGAGCAACGCGCCTTCGATCAGCGCTTCTTCCACGTTTTGCACGGAAGCACGCACCCGTTCGCCGGCGTCCTGCACGACTTGGATGCGCGTGCCCGCCGGCAGCGTCGGCTGCAATTGCGCGATCCGCGCGCGCACGCCGTCGGCCACGGCGGTGGTGCTGTACTCGCGCGACTTCACGATGTCCAATCCGATCGCCGGCACACCGTTGAACAGCGCCGCCGACTTCGGCTCGGCCGCACCTGCCGAGACGTCAGCCACCTGACTCAGTGTGACGAGCGCGCCGTTGTGCTGGCTCACCACGAGGTTGGCGAAATCTTCAGGCCGATCGAATCGGCCTTCGAGGCGAATGGAGCGCTGCTCCATTGCGCTGTTCACGTTGCCCACCGGCGCCGCGAGATTCTGCGCGCGCAGTGCGTTCACCACCTGATCGATCCCGACGCCGAGCGCCGCGAGATCAGTGGGCCGGACGTCGACGTTGAGCTGCGCACTGTCGCCGCCAACCACGTTGACCTGCGCGACACCGCCAATCGCCCGCAGCTCGCCGCCGATGTTCTGATCGGCAATCTGCGTCAACTGCGGCGGCGTCAGTACGTTGGACGTGATGGCCAGCGAAACGATCGGCAGATCGTTCGGATCGAAGCGCGAGATGAGCGGCTCGATGATTTCCGTGGGGAGCTGCGCGCGCACCGCGGAGATCGCGTCGCGAATGTCCTGCGTCGCCTGCTCGACCGGTTTCGAAAACACGAACTGCACGACGATCTGCGCGAACCCGTCGGTCGAGGTCGAGTTAATCTTGTCTACGCCGCTGATCCCTGAAATTTTGTCTTCGACGCGCGACACCACCTCGCGCTCGACGACATCGGGCGCAGCGCCTGGATACGCGATGGCCACCACGACGATCGGCGCATCGATGCTCGGGAACTCGTCGGTGTCCAACCTCGCGAGCGACGCGAGACCAAACACGACGAGCGCGATCATCGTTACTACCGTGATGATGGGCCGGCGAATTGCAAAATCAGAGATGAACATGTTGTCGTCCTTTGCCACAACATAAGTGCCCGACCTACTTCGTGCTCTCAGCTCCAAAAACTACCGCCTGTTCTTCAGCGGCCAAGGTGTATCACTGATTGGTACGTGGATCACCCGAATCGCGACGAGCTGGCTCGTCTACCGCCTGACCGGGTCCGCGCTTCTTCTTGGCGTCGTGGGCTTTTGCGGACAAATCCCCACGCTCGTGCTGTCTCCGTTCGCCGGTGTTCTCGTGGACCGCCGTGACCGGCATCGGATTCTCGTGGTTACGCAAATCCTCTCGATGCTGCAGTCGCTCGCGCTGGCGATTCTGGCGTTCACCGGGACCATTACGGTCGCTTACATCCTGGTGTTACAAGTCGTCCAGGGCATCATCAACGCGTTCGACACGCCGGCGCGCCAGTCGTTCGTCGTCGAGATGGTGGAAGACCGCTCGCACCTCTCCAACGCCATCGCCCTCAACTCCACGATGGTCAATGGGAGTCGCATCATCGGCCCGTCCATCGGCGGCCTCCTGATCGCCGCGTTCGGCGAGGGCTGGTGCTTCATGATCGACGCCATCTCGTACATCGCCGTGATTGCGTCGCTATACGCCATGACAGTCGAACACACGACGAAGCCGCCAACCAAGTCGCGCGCCATCGACGAGCTCCGCGACGGGTTTCGCTACGTCATCGGATTTCCGCCCATCTGGTCGTCGCTTGCACTACTCGCACTCGTCGCGACGATGGGAATGCCGTACTCGGTGCTCATGCCGGCGATCGCGTCCAAGGTGCTTCACGGCGGAGCCCACACTTACGGTTTTCTGATGACCGCCGCCGGACTCGGCGCATTGGCCGGCGCGCTCTACCTCGCCTCGCGCGGCTCAGTGCTCGGCCTCGGACGCGTGATGGTCGTATCGACGATCACGTTCGGCGTCGCCCTCATTGCATTCTCGTTCACACGATCGCTGTGGATGGCGCTCGCGGTGCTGCCGTTCGTGGGCGGCGGAATGATGATCGAAATGGCATCGACCAATACCATTTTGCAGACGATCGTCGAGGATCGTTTGCGCGGCCGCGTCATGGCGTTTTACACGATGGCGTTTCTCGGCACCGCGCCGATTGGCAGCTTACTCGCCGGCCTCCTCGCCGATCGGATCGGCGCCGAGCACACCATCATGCTCGGCGGCGCAGCCTGCGTTTTGGCTGGCGGGTGGTTCGCGTCACGTCTGCCATCGCTTCGAGAGCACGTTCGCCCGATCTACATCAAGCGCGGCATCCTACCGATGGTCGCGCCCTGAGCCCGTCGTTACCGAGTCGCGGTCACGTGCTTGATGAAAACGATACCATCAAAATATTGCGGAAACTCTAATGGCGTCTGGAACAGTTGCGGACGCGCCTCCGAATAGAGCTCCGTAATGAGACGAGCACTCCGTGGTCCCTTGAGCCACGCGCCTCCCTGATCTGACGGAAGCTGGCGCATGTCGAGCCAATACGCCGCGAGCTGCGCGCGCGACAATACGTCTTCGTACGTTCCCTCTTCCGGCTGCGCAATCGGGACAGAGGTGGGGCCGGACTCTTCGCCGGTGCGACTCAACGTTCCGTTTCTCGCGCGGACGGATCCATCACCAAACAGGAACGCGACGGTTCGATACTTTTCGCCGAGCCGCTTGCCGAGCGCCACACCGGTTTGAATCGTCGTTTCTTCGAGCGTCAATCGGCCCATTTCCACATCGCCGCCCCACACCATGAGCTTGGCGTTCGGTCCGAGGAGATCCGCCAGATAGAGCACGTGCTCTGCGTTGTTCTCCTGGCGCGGCAAGTAACGCAAGCCGACTGTCACGTGATGGTTGACGAGTCGGGCCATCTCCTCGATGTAGGCCAACTGTGCGGAGCGCGCTGGAGTCACCCGCTGGCGAAGTGCCACGATGCTGTCGACCGCCGCTGACGAGACTATCCCACACGCACGCCAAAACGTGCTGTCGGCGGCGCGACCGCCGTTGCCGAACCGCGCGCTCTCGTCACGAAGGACGCACGGATATTCCTTCCGGAACCACGCCTTGAGCGATGCACCGGCAATGGAATCGGGCAACGAGTTCACGACGTCCACGGCGTGGGCGGCGGTCGGAATTTCAAATCCGTAAAAGTCGATCGTCTTGTCCGGATGCGCGCGATTCCAGTCGCGGATCGCGTTGATGAGCGACGTCATCTCCGGCGTCTCCCACCGCGGCGAGCCGAGCGTGCGAAGAATTCGCTTCAAGTCGCCGGTGCCGCTCCGTACGTATCGATCGACTTCCATCGCCTCGGGCATCGGCGCTTGAATCGCGAGGCCGCGAACGTTGGCCGAATCCGCCAACGCGAACAACAGATGCCGCACCAAGCCCGGAAATTCTCGCGTGCCCTCCGTCAGCTCGCTGATTCCCACGATTCGCGCGTCACCGACGAACGAGGCGAGACGCGACTGGTCGAGGCCGATCCGCAGCGAATCGGCAATGGAAATCGCGTTGGCGTTCGATTGCACCCACTGCAGCGCTTGCGCGGATGGTCCGCTCAGCGGGATCACCACCGGTGGCGGCGGCGGTGGTGCACTATGACAGCCGACGGCGACAATCACCGCACCGGCGACGAATAGCGAAGCGAATCGAGCTGACTTGTACATGATGTCCTTTGACACGTTTCAGAGGCTCGGCCACTACGTGGTGAATCTACGACGACACGCCGCTGGTGCTGTGGCTGCTACTTGGACGCGAGCACTGCGCTCTCGTCCAGCAACGTCTCGAGCTCGCGTGCCGACGCCGTCGACGCCCGGTTGCGAAGCTTGATCCTCGTCAACGTGCGACGGATCTCCAGTCCCCGTACCGGAAGGACCACGATCTTGTTCAGCGCCAACTGATCCGCCGCAGCCGAACGCGATACGATGGCAAGCCCCAAGCCGGCCGCGACACCTTGCTTGATCGCTTCGGTGCCGCCAACGCGCATGGTGTTGGCGAGTCGCACACCGTGAAGCGCCAACGCTCGCCGGCTCACCTCGCGCGTCCCGGAGCCGGGCTCGCGCACGAGAAACGTCTCGCGTTCCAACGCACCGACCTCGACCGATTGGCGCGACACAAGATGGTGCTCCGGCGATGCGATCACCACCAGCTCATCGTCGCGCCACGCTAAGACTTCCACGCGCGGATGCGCCACGGGTCCTTCGACGAGCGCGACGTCGACGCGAAACTCGAGCAGCAGTCGAAGCACCGTCCGCGTGTTCGCGCTGGTCGTACGAATACGCACGTTCGGCCGGCGCAGATGAAAGCGGCCGAGTACGGGCGCCAACATATAGGTAGCGATGGTCGTGCTGGCGCCGATGCGGAGTACGCCGCGCTTCATTCCCCGAAGCTCGCGAAGCTCTTGTTCTGCGGTACGTTCGACGCCGAACAGCTCTCGCGCTCTGGCGTAGAGCGTCTCCCCGGCATCGGTCAACTCGACCGACTTGCCGCTTCTATCGATCAACCCGATGCTCAACTGTCGCTCCAACTCATTGAGAGACTTGGAGATGGCGGGTTGACTCAGATTGAGCGATGCGGCCGCGCGCGTGAAGCTCTTGTGCTCCGCGACGGCCGCGAACAATCGCAGGTGATGGAGATTGATGCTCATAATCAATAGTTATTGATCTATGAGAACAATGTACTGGCTTCATCTACGTTGCACCACGTACCGTCAGATGTGAACGCACGCTCTCTTCGAGTCCTCGTCCCAGGCATGTTGGTCGTCCTCGTCGTCTCCGCTATCTCGGTAGCGGGGGGACGACTCGAGACGATGCTCTTTGGCCGCGCCGCCATTGAGCCGCTCGTGCTCGCGATTCTGGTCGGCATGGCGATCAAGACCGCGAGCGGCGCGCGGCCGAGTACCGATGCCGGCGTTCGCTTTGCCGCCAAGGAGATTCTGGAGCTGTCCGTCTGCCTGCTCGGCGCCACGATGGACGTGCCGCGCCTCTTCGCATCCGGACCTGCGCTCGCCGGCGGAATCGCGTTGCTCGTCTGCCTGGCGCTCGCCATCGGCGTGGCGATCGGACGGCTGGCTGGCCTCTCGCCGAAACTCGCCGTGCTCGTCGCGTGCGGAAACGCCATCTGTGGTAATTCTGCCATCGCCGCGGTTGCACCGGCGATCGGCGCTGGGCAGGACGACATCGCCGCGTCGATCGCGCTCACCGCGGTGCTTGGCGTCGTCGAAGTGCTCTGCTTGCCGCTGCTCATCCCGCCGCTGCATCTGACGCACTATCAGTACGGCGTGCTGGCTGGACTCTCGGTCTATGCCGTGCCGCAGGTGCTCGCCGCCGCATTTGCCGTGAGCACGTTGAGCGGTCAGGTCGCGACCGTGGTCAAGCTCGCGCGCGTGCTCATGCTTGGACCGACCGTCGTGTTCTTTTCGCTCGAAGCTCGCCGCGGTTCGTCGACGAAGCTCGCCATCGGGAAGGTCGTCCCCTGGTTCGTCGCCGGCTTCATCGCGCTCGCCGTGCTGCGCTCCACCGGCGCGATTTCCAATTCGCTGTCCGATGTCGCCAAAACCACATCTTCGTGGTTGATGATCGCCGCGATGGCTGCGCTCGGACTCGGCGTCGACGTGCGCACCGTTCGTCAGAGCGGCGCGCGCGTCGTGCTCGCCATCGTGGGATCACTCTGCGCGCTGGTTCTACTCTCGTTGCTGTTGATCCGGCTGCTCGCGTTGCGCTGAGCGCGACGAATATCCGCGGTCAGCCTGCCGCCGCTCGCGGATATTCGACGTCGTCGGCATCCGCATCCTCGGACGCGAGCAGCAACACGTCGAGTATCGCCGCGCGTGTTTCTGCCGAAAACGTGTGCTGCATCATGACCGCGCCTTTCGGGAAGGCGTCGGGATCCAGCGCCTCTGCAGCCGCGCGAGTCACGAACACCGGACTTCCGTCGGGGATCGCGGTCAAGTCGTCGTGTCCGATCACGACCGGCCGGAAGTTCGCCAGCCAGCGCGCGCCCGCCCACGCAGCACACAGTTTGTCGGCGAGCCGCTTGTCAGCGCCAATGATGTACAACGGCCCGCGGCTCAAGCCCGAGCGAATCTGCGACGAGTAGTCGCGGTCGGACGTGACCACCACCAGAGGGCGCCGCAACTCGTCGGTGACGGCGCGAACCTGTGCGGCGTGAAAGTGCGTGGTGAGCACGAGATCGGCGCGCCCGATCGCCCGCCGTGCCTCGGACTCGTGCAGCGTGGCGACGTCGACCCAGCTCGCCGGGACGCCGAAGTCGTCCTGTATCTGCAGCGTGATCGCCAGCGCACCGTCTGAATTGCATTCGACGCATACAGCGGAGCGTTGCCGTGCGTTCAGTGAGGTCGACAACACCGACGCGAGGTCCACCGGCGCGATACCGCGGTGAAATCCCTCGACGAACATGTCGAGAATCCATGCCGACTTGAGGGACTTCGCGGACGTTTGTCGCGGAACGGCGGCGACGTAGATCCCCGAGCGCGGCCGCATGTCGACGAGGCCTTCGGTCGACAGCGCGCGGTATGCGGACAAGATGGAGCGCTGATCCACACCAAATTCCCCTGCCGCGGCGCGCAGGCTTGGCAGGCGATCCCCGCTCTTCACGAGACCGAGGTGCATTCCCCACTGGATGCGGCGTCGCAGGATGGATGCGACGTCCGCGCTTCGAATTCGTTCCACTTTTGTAAGGTCTCCGACAGGTATACTCCGGACAAGTGCTGTATGCAAAACGAACACAGCACATCTTCGCCTGTGGGCTCATCTGCTACGTCGGCGGCCGTTCAGCGCGGTTCAGCGCCTGAGTACGGCCCCAAGAGTCCCCCCAATTTGTATTTACGAATGAGTGCCTTTGGATGATTGGCGCGCGGCGCGATTTGGTCCGAGCGGATCGCGGCGGGCGGGCGGCGGGCCACGGCCAACTCCTGCGCGCGCCGGGGTCCAGCTGGCTCCGGCGCGCGGCGTGGTCCGCCGCGATCCCCTCCACGCGACCTGGCAATACTGCCTTTGGCAGTATTGCCACCGGCTCGCGCTGCGGGGACCGCGGCTACGCACGCTGTACGGTTCCGGGCAGCCCACGATCGGCGGACGCGCTGCCCCCGCCCCGCCGCCGCCAACGGCTCCTGCCCGGCCACGCGTCGCGCCGCGCACGGGTCAGCGTCGCGCGAACCTCACGCTGCCGGGGCCGCCGCCATCCGGCACGCTTCGCGGGTCTGCGACAGGCCGAGCGAGTGGAGAGCCACTCTGCTCACGCCGCAGTTTCGCGCTGCAGCCAGAGGTGAGCGGAGCCGCAGTGTCCGCAGCGCGAGCCGGTGGCAATACTGCCATGGGCAGTATTGCCAGGTCGCGCGAAGGATACTGCGGCGCAGCGATCGCGCAGAGATGCCGATCGCGCCGGAATGCCGATCGTGCCGAGCGGGTTGTTGAGTAAACGCTAAACGCCGCTCAGCCTCAGCTGACGCGGACCTGCTTGAAGCGGACTAGACGGCGCTGATCCTCATCCCACAGCGCCAGCCGCAGCGCCGAGAGCCCGGAGAGCGGCGTGACCACCGGCGCCTGCTGGAAGAGCGGATTCTCGTCGTGGCAGCGCTGGAGACGAAAATTCGGAATCCGCGGCGCGAGGTGATGCACGTGATGCAGACCGATATTGCCCGTGAACCAGCGCAGCGGTCCGGACAACTGCAGATGCGAACTGCCGCGAAGACACGCGGTCACGTAGTCCCACTCGCCGTGATCTTCCCAGTACGCGTCCTCGAACTGGTGCTGCACGTAGAACAGCCACACGCCAGCCATCGCGGCGAAGTAGAACGACACGAAGTAGACGAGCAGCACCACCCACCATCCGAACGCCCACATCGCCGCAGCGAGTGCCAGCGCCAGACAGGCATTCGTGCCCCACACGCTCGAGATCTGCCGATCGCGCGTCGCCTTGCTCCGCGACCGAATGCGCTGACTCAACATGAGGTGCACGGGCCCCACGAACAGCAACGACGCCGGATGCCGAATCGTTCGGTAGATCAACTGCTCGCGCGGAGTCTTGGCGAGATACTCGCGCACCGTGAGCGTCGGCACGTCGCCATGGCCGCGGCGATCGAGGTCGCCCGACGACGCATGGTGCAACGCATGGTCGCGGCGCCACTGGGCGAACGGCGTCATCGTGATCACGCCGGTGATGAACCCGATCGTCTCGTTGAGCCGACGCGACGGAAACAACGATCCGTGCGCGCAATCGTGCATCAGAATGAACGTGCGCACGAGGAGCCCGGCCGTCGGCAACGCGAACAACAAGCCGAGGGGAATCGAGTAATCAAGGACGACACCCATGAGCCACATCGACAACGCCAACAGGCCAAGCGTCGAGATCACCTGATAGACGGCACGCCAGATGTTCGCACCGATATATGGCTCAACGACGCCACGCCAATCGGTCTCGTGGGCATCCGCAATACGCGGGACTTGCGTGACGTGCGTCATGCAGCTCCTAGGTGCGGTGAGGTCGTGCGCGCTGACCGAGCAGCCCGGCCGGCATTGCCACTTCGACTGTCGAGGGTCCAGTGGCCCGCGCGGGCGCCAGGAGACTGTGGAAAGCAACGGTGTAGCAGACACCGGTAGGGGAAGGAATCTAATGCGCGGCCCGGCGCACCGCTTGCAGATTACGCCGGGTTTTGCCCGACAGAACGATCCTGCAGGACCGGTAAATTGTATCCATGCACGCGCCAATCGACGTAGCGACGACGGCGGGTCTTCCCGATCTGCGCGACGCCGATCTCCACGATCTGCTAGTGTCCTTTTATACACGGATCGAATCGGATTCGATCCTTCGCGCATACTTCGCCGATCTCGACGTGACGGCGCACATGCCGCGCATCGTCGCCTTCTGGTCGACGCTGCTCTTCCACACCGCGCGCTACTCGGGCAACGCGTTCCTGCCGCACCAGCGCATGCGGGCACTACGCGCCGAGCATTTTGCGCATTGGGTTGGCACGCTGGAGTCGATCATCGATGCACGATTCGCCGGACCGCACGCCGATCTCATGAAAGCGTTCGCGCACCGCATCGCGTACAGCATGCAGCTGAGGCTCGGCATCGAGCCGTTCGCGGCGTTTCAGTCGGTGCGCTGATCGCGGCTAGCGCCCGGACTCCTTGGCCCAACGCTCTTTCGCCCCGGCGTCGAGCGGATGCGAAATCACCAGCGGCGCGCTCGGCAGATGGACGACGGTCAAGAGAAAGACGGCGCCAGTCGTCGTGCGCGCCGCGTGCTCCACTCCCGCGGCCAGCACGAGCACGTCACCCGTGCGCAACGCATACTGCTCGTCGACCGCAACGATGGTGACGGCTCCCTGCAATACCTGAATCGTGATCGGACCGGCGGCGCTGTGCGGCGACATGTCGCCATTCTCGCCGAGCGCCATGATCGTGAGACGAAGCGGTCCTTCCTTGACCAGCGTGCGCGCACTCCGTCCGTGTTGCGCGACGAGCACGGGATCGATCGTCGTCGCGTCTTCCGACAGGTGCTGGACGAGCACTTCGCCCGTGATGGTTCGTTTCAGTGACGACATGCTTCTCTCTTCGCCTCGCGATTTACGTCCGTACGAGCTTCTTGAATGCCACGCGGTGCGGCTGATCGGCGTCGGCGCCCTTCCGCTTGTGCAGATCCTCGATGTACGACTGGAAGTTGCCTTCGTGCCAGACGACCTCGGAATTCCCCTCGAATGCGAGGATGTGCGTCGCGATCCGGTCGAGAAACCAGCGATCGTGCGAGATCACCACGGCGCATCCCGCAAAATCGATCAGTGCATCCTCGAGCGCGCGCAGCGTGTCGACGTCGAGATCGTTGGTCGGCTCATCGAGTAGTAACAGGTTGCCGCCGCTCATGAGCGTTTTCGCAAGATGCAAGCGATTGCGCTCACCGCCTGACAGCAATCCAACCTTCTTCTGTTGATCCGTTCCACGAAAGTTGAAGCTCGACAGATACGCTCGGCTGTTGAGCTCCTTCTTCCCCACCATGATCAGCTCCGACCCGCCCGAGATCTCCTGCCACGCGCTCTTCTCGGGATCGAGCGTCCGATTCTGATCCGAGTACGCGATCTGCACCGTCTCGCCGAGCTTGAGCTTTCCGCCATCGGGCGTCTCGCTGCCGACGACCATGCGAAAGAGTGTCGTCTTGCCCGCGCCGTTCGGTCCGATGATTCCAACAATGCCGCCGCGCGGCAAATCAAACGACACGCCGTCGAGCAGCACCTTCTCGCCGAACGCCTTCTTCACGTCGCGTGCCGTCACGACCTCGTTGCCGAGTCGGGGTGGCGGCGGAATGACGATCTCGTGCTGGAGAATTTTTTCCGCCGTCTCCTGCTCCACCATCTCTTCGTACTTCTGCACGCGCGCCTTGTTCTTCGCCTGACGCGCACGCGGCGCGAGACGCACCCACTCGAGCTCGCGCTGCAACGTCCGCTGGCGCGCCGACTCCGTTTTCTCTTCCACAGCCAAGCGCGAACGCTTCTGCTCCAGCCACGACGTGTAATTCCCTTCGTACGGAATGCCGTGACCGCGATCGAGCTCGAGAATCCAGCCGGCCACGTTGTCGAGGAAATACCGGTCGTGCGTCACCGCCACGACAGTGCCGGGGAAATCGTGCAGATAGCGCTCGAGCCACGCCACGCTCTCAGCGTCAAGGTGATTCGTCGGTTCGTCGAGCAGCAAAATGTCGGGATCCTCGAGCAGCACTCGACACAGCGCCACACGACGACGTTCACCACCCGACAGCGTCGTGACGTCGGCATCCGGCGGCGGCAAACGCAAAGCGTCCATCGCGATTTCGATCTTGTTGTCGAGATTCCACAGATCGTGCGCGTCGATCTGCTCCTGCACGCGCGCCTGACGCGCCAGCAGCTTGTCCATCGCCGCATCGCTCATCGGCTCGGCGAACTGCATCGAGATGTCCTGAAACTCGTTCAGCAAATCGCGCTGCGCCTTGACCGCGAGCTCCACGTTGCCGCGCACGTCGAGCGACGGATCGAGATTCGGCTCTTGCGGCAGATAGCCAATGCGCGTGCCTTCGGCTGCCCACGCCTCGCCCTGAAAATCCTGATCGACGCCCGCCATGATGCGAAGCAGCGACGACTTGCCCGCGCCATTGGCGCCGAGCACGCCGATCTTCGCGCCGTGGTAAAAGGACAACCAGATACCGCGCAAAATCTCCCGCGACGGCGGGACGACCTTGCGCAGGTCTTTCATGACGTAGATGAATGCTGGGGGAGCCATGTCGCGAATCAGAGTGGGAGGAGGAGCGCCGGCGGGAAATTTAGCCAGCCGCCCTGTTGCCGCGCTCGTTCACGGCGCTACAACACCATCTCCCACGTCTCGGCTCGCATTGGCTTGCCGAACTGCGAATGCTCTTCTTCGGCGATCAGCTCGAAACCCACGGCTTTGTAGATGCGTCGCGCCGCAGTGAGCTCCGGATGCGTCCAGAGCTGAATCTTTCGGTAGCCCGTCTGTCGCGCGAAGCGAATCACTTCGTCGACGAGCGCGCGACCGACGCCCAACCCGCGCGCCGACGGCTCGACGAGCAGCAGCCGGAGCTTGACCACTGTTTTCGACTTCGAGACGATGAAAATCGAGCCGACACTTTCTCCGTCGCGTTCAGCGATCCAGCACCGCTCGCGTTTCGGATCGAAATGCTTGATGAACTCCGACACGATGCCGGCCACCAACGCCTCGAAGCGTTCGTCCCAGCCGTACTCCTCGGCGTACAGCAGGCCATGGCGTTGGACGACCCACCCCATGTCGCCGGGCCGATGGGTGCGCAGCGTGAATGGCGGGTCGCTCGGCGCATCTGTCACCGGATCGAGCGACTGACGAATCGTGCGCATTGCCGCGAGGACGCGACGCTGTGGCTCGGCGTCGAGCGGCTGGAGCATGCGTATGATTTCCTCGCGCGCAGCCCTGTCGAGCGGCGTGAATGCCTTTCGCCCGGCAGCGGTCAGCCGCAGGATCGTCTGGCGGCGATCCTCCGCCGCAGGCTCGGTCTCAATGAAACCCTTCGCCTTGAACGCGCGGAGCGTGCGACTCAGGTACCCGCGATCGAGACCGAGCGCGTCGGCGATTTCGCTGGCGGTGACGGGGCTGCGATGCGCGAGCTCGAAGAGCACGCGGACTTCCGTGAGCGAAAATGGGCTGCCGAGGTGACCGTCGCCGAGCGCGCCGATGCGGCGCGTATAGAAGCGATTGAAGTCGCGGACCTGCTCGGCGGCGGTGTCGATCTGGCGCATGCAGCGGACGGTCGAGGGTGAACGGTTGAGGGTTCAGGGTTGCGAGTCGTACAACTACGGATAATAGTTGATTTTGTCAACTAATTGTCGTCAGTCGGTATCCGTCAGTTTTCGTTGGAGTCCGTTCGATCCGTATCGCAAATGGTTAGAGTTTCACGTGAACTGCCGCTCGAACGAGCCATAACGAATAAGAAACGGATTTGGACGGACCGAACGAATCGAACGGAGAAAAACGTTGAGAAACGCGCACCCGGTAGAGAAAGCCTTGGCGCGTCGATCACCCGACGACATGTCGGCGGCTTGGCACGGCGCATAGCTTTCTCGTCGAGCCGCCGGTCCTTCCGCTCATCCGATCCGAGACTTCGTGGACATCACGACCCTCCTGCCGAACCTGTCGAGTCCGTTGCACGCGCTGCCGGTCGTCTTCCTCGGTGGCGTGCTGACCAGCCTCACGCCGTGCATTTACCCGATGATTCCGATCACGGCGGCGATCGTGGGCGGGACCTCGGTGGGCGACGCGGCGGAAGGAGCGGGCCGGTCGCGGCGGTGGCGGCCGTTGGTGCTCACGCTCATGTACGTGCTCGGCCTGGCGCTCGTCTATTCGGCGCTCGGCTTGTTCGCCGGAATGACGGGAACGCTCTTCGGGTCGGTGAGTACCAATCCGTGGCTGTACTTCGCCATGGCGAACTTGCTGCTCATCGCGGCGTTGGCCATGCTGGATGTGCTGCCGGTGCGCGTTCCGACGGCGATTCTGCAGCGGGCGAGCAATGCGGGAACAGCGGGTCGAGCGTCTGGCGCGTTCACCATGGGGGCGATGTCAGGTCTCGTGGCCGCGCCCTGCTCGGCTCCGGTCATGGCGGCGGTATTGACGTGGGTGTCGGCAACGAAAAGCGCCGCCCTCGGGTTTCTCTATCTGTTCGTGTTTTCGCTCGGGATGTGCACGCTGCTCGTGGTGGTGGGATTGTCGTCGGGCTCGTTTGCGCGGCTGCCGCGCGCCGGGATGTGGATGGTGTGGGTGAAGCGGATCTTCGCTCTGATCATGATTTGCGTTGCGGAATACTACCTCGTGAAGATGGGGCAACTGATCATATGAAACGGTGGAACGGTGGAGGCGGCGCAGCCGCCGGTGGAACGGTGGAACGGTGGAAGGCTCTCGCTTCCATGCTTCTGGTCGTGGCGATTGCGACGGTCGCTCCACTTACAGCGCGCGCGCAGGACATCGGCGACGCTGTCGGAACGATGGCGCCGGCGGCGCGCGTGTTCACGCTCGACGGCAAGACGGCGGACCTGTCGCAGTACATCGGGAAGGGGCCAGCCGTCATCGAGTTCTGGGCGACGTGGTGCGACAACTGTAAGGAGCTCGAGCCCACGCTGCTCGACGTCGCCAAGAAGTACGGCAAGCAGATCAAGTTCGTCGGCGTCGCGGTCTCGGTGAACCAGAGCCCCGAACGTGTGAAGGCCTTCGTCGCCAAGCACGGCCTGCCGGGCGATCAGTATTTCGATACGAAGGGTGATGCGACCGGCGCGTACGACGTGCCGGCGACGTCGTACGTCGTGGTGATCAACAAGGCCGGCAAGATCGTCTACACTGGACTGGGCGGAAAGCAGGATCTCGCCGCGGCGATCAAGAAGGCTTTATAGAACGCTCATAGCGACTTGGCGGCCTTGGCGAGTCCGTCCAGGACGTCGTCAATGTCGCCCGCGGTGGTGCGCGGATTCATCATCGTGACGCGCAGCACTCGACGGCCATCGAGCATGGTGGCTGTGATCCACCCTTCGCCCGACTGATTGTAGCGCTCGCGCAGCTCTCGATTGAGCTGATCGAGCGCTTCGTCGTTTAGCGATCCATCGCCAACGTATCGGAAGCAGAGAATGTTCGATTCCGGTTCGTGCAGCGCCTCGAAATCGCCGCGCTCTTGTACGGCCTCCCAGACCAGACGCGCGTTGTTGCACATGTGGTCGTAGAGCTCACCGAGTGCGTCGGTGCCGTAGCGTTGGAGGGCGACCCAGAACTTGAGGACGTCGGCTCGGTGCGAACAGAGAAAGCTTCGCGTGCCTTGATCCCACACGCGCTCACTCTCGCCACCGGCTTGAAACAGGTATGGCGCGCGCTGCGAGAACGCCGAATCGAGATCGCGCTCGTTGCGCACGAGCACCATGCCGGCTTGCAGCGGCAGCAGCATCATCTTGTGCGGGTCCCACGCGATCGACCGAGCGCGCTCGATGCCGCGCACACGCCGGCGATGCGTGGCGGACAACAACGCCGACGCTCCGTGCGCACCGTCGACGTGCATCCACACACCATGCTCGTCGCACAGTGCGCCGATCGTTTCGAGATCGTCGAACGAGCCGGTCGCTGTCGATCCTGCCGTGCCAACGACGGCGAGTACGCGCCGGCCTTCGCGGCCGAGTGCATCGAGGGCGAGACGAAGTGCGTCGACGTCCATCTTGTGATCGCGCGACTTGATCGGAATCGTGTTGCGCGTGCCGATGCCCGTTTCGCCAGCCGCGCGCGTGACGGCGTAGTGCGCGTGTTCGCCGCACAACAGCACGGGCGGCTCTGTGCCTACGCCGTTCGTCCACGCGTCGGGAAGCACGACGTTGCGCGCGGTGAGCAGCGCGGTGAACGTCGCTTCGGTGCCGCCGGTGGTCATCGTTCCGCCGGCGCCTGCGCCGTAGCCCGCGAGTCCGCACATCCACTCGATCACGCGATGTTCGAGCACCGTCGCCACCGGAGACATCTCGAACACGGCGACCGATTGATTGAGCGCCGCGGTGACGCACTCCATCCAGACGGGCGCCGGCAACGGAGCCGACACCTGATGTCCGACATAGCGTGGATGGAATAATCGATTGCAGTCCGGCAGCACATCCGTGCGAAGACGCTCAATGATCGAGTCTATCGATGCGCCGGCGCGTGGCATCGGTTCGTCGAATCGCGCGGCGAGTCCTTCGGGTGTATGCGCGGTGGAGACGCGGCCTTCGCGGCTACGCGTCTGCGCGAAATAATCGGCGGCAACGTCGACGAACGCGTGCCCAACGGCAGCGTCACAGTCGGCTTCGATGGTCGCGAGGATGTCAGGAACAGCGGCGGAGCGATGTGCGTCGGTCATGTCGAAGATGAACCACTGAAGGCGAGGTCGAGCACTTTCGTCGTGCGCGTGAGATTGACCGCGCGGAATGCCTGCATGGAATCGATGAGAATCGGTTCCGCGATGCGCACACGAAGCAACTCACGCAGCCGCTCGCGCGACAGTTCTGGATAGAAGCTGAGCGTGGCGTGCGGAGTGAACGTGAATCGCGGCTGCTCGAACGATAAGCCGCTCGATTTGATCCGCTCGTGCAGCGCGCGAATTGGCCCGTTTGGGTCGACTCTCATCACGACGACGGTGCTCTGCATGAATCGCTCGGGCGGCAGCAGCAGCACCTCGAACGGAGGCGTACTCGCAGCCACCGGCTCGAGCGCCAAGCGAAGCTGCGCGTCGGTTGTTTCGGGCGGAAACGGTCCAATACCCGACGAACCCGTGATCGTGATGTGTGGCGGCAGTTCGGCCGCCATGCGCGGATCGTAGCGCTGTTGGATCTCGCGAAGGTGCGCGGCAGCGGCACCGTTGATCTCGGCCATCACGATGATGCCGGGCTTCATGAGGGTGGAACGGTGGAACGGTGGAACGGTGGAACGACTAACTGCGAGTTCAGCGGAACAGCGGCAGGACCGAGAACGAGATGTGGGATGGGTCGCTGGGAGAGAAGGAGGCGTTCAACAACCACTTGTCGATCCGATTGCCGGGATCCTCATGATGATAGCGTACGATTTTGATCCCGGCGAACGTGCCGATCGCGGCACCCATGATCACATCGCTCGCCCAGTGTCGATTGTCGTACATGCGTGACAGACCGACGAGCGCAGCTCCGCCGTACATCGCTGGGGCGACGGCCCACGTCGCCTTTGGCCACCACAGTGACGTTTCCGAAGTCACCGCGGCGGCGGCGGCGAAGGCAGCCACGGCGTGACCTGACGGAAACGATTGATAGCCGCCGCCGTGCCGAAAGCCGCGAAAGAGTTGCCAGTTGTCGGGATTCGGCACGGAATCGACGAACGGACGCGCGCGTCCGAAGAAGTCCTTGAGTACGGTGGCCACACCGTTCCCCACGAACAACGCTTCTGTACCGTGCAGTCCAAGCGCGGCGACATGGTCGTTGTTGGCGAGGCGGCCGGTGGTGTACATGCCCACACCGATGATCACGGATCCCGGTTGGGCGATCGTGCGAACGATGTGCGCCGACGTGTGGAAGAAACGATTCTGCTGGCGAGTCGGCTGCTGAAGCGCCGCCGCGGCCTGCTTGTCCAGCGGTCGAATGGCAAGCGTGCCGAGGATGAATCCGCCGGCGAGTACGCCGTCTCGCCAGGTGAAGAGCGGCCGGCCGTAGACCGGATCGGGTTGCGTCTGCGCGCTCGCTGTCGTGCTGGCCAGCATCCCGATCACCACCCATCTCCATCCCCATCGCATCGCTACTCTCCTTCTGACTGCCGGTCCATCGTCACTTCTCGCGAGACTTCGAGATCGGCGAGAAACATTCGTTCGGCCTCGGCGCCAAGTACTGCGTCTTCGATCACGGCGTCGAGCTCATAGTTGATCGCGACGCCGAGCGGGTTGAAGTCGGTTGAGCCGACGCGAACCCACCGTCCGTCGATGACGCTCGACTTGGCGTGCATCATTTCACCCTGCCACTCCCAGATTCGCACGCCGTTGGTGAGCAGACGCCGATAGTAGCGGCGTGCGAGCAGGGACACCCACGGATGATCGTTGCGACTCGGAACGAGAATGCGCACGTCGACACCGTCGCGCGCCGCGCCGGTGAGCGCTTCGACTTCGGAGGGCGATGGGGTGAAATACGCCGTCGCGATCCAGATGGATCGTTTTGCGGAAATGGCTTGAATCTGCAGCGCGCGCGAAACGCGCAGGCGCAGCGGCTCGCCCTCGATGATGCCGACGAGGGCTGGTTCGTCCGTTGCCGGATCCAAGTGAGCCCCGCGCGCGCGACGGCGAAGAAACCTGTGCGATCCGCGCCGCTCGCGTGTCCGGGTGCGCGCCCACATGTGCTCGAACGCGTGTGCCATGTCGCGCGCCGCCGGTCCTTCGATGAGCACCGCGGTATCGCGCCACCGCGAGCGATGAAGCTTCTGCACACCCGTAGTCCACTCGCGTCCCACGCCCACACCGCCGGTGATTCCAACAGCATCGTCGACGACGAGGAGTTTGCGATGGTCGCGGGGCACGACGCCGAGCCACCGACGAAATCCGATTGGACTGAAGACGGCCACCTGCACGCCCTGACGTTCCAGATCGCGAAGGAATTTGCGCGCGACGCCCCGACCACCGATCCAGTCTCGGAGCACGCGGACGCGGACGCCGCGCTTGACGGCGCCAACGAGGGCATTCGCCATGCGTTTTCCGACTTCGTCGGAGCGAAAGATGTAGCTCTCGAGATCGACCGTCGCCTGCGCCTGGTCGATCAGATCGATCATCGCCTGAAAAGTTGCCGGTCCGTCGCGGAGCAGGCTGACACGGTTCCCGCTCGACACGTCGGCAGCAGCGATGCGCCACAAGCCACGGGCAAACGACGGTCCGTTGGCGGCCGGCAGCTCGCCGCCGCCCCGGCTCAGCATGTAGCTAGGCGCAGGGGTGGTCACGCTACGGGCTCTTACAGAATGCGTGCCGCCTCACTTGACCCAGCCAGAAACCAAACGCTCCAGCTCGCCAAGCTCGAAGGGTTTGATCAGCACCGGGCGGCCAAGTGCCGCGATCGACCGCTCCACTTCGGCGTCGCGGATGATGTCGCCGGTCACGAATACGGCGTTTTCGGCGACGCGCGGCCACTGCATGTCGATCAACTCGAACAGATCGAACCCGCTCTCGTCGCCCAGCCAGATGTCAATGAAGACGCCGTCCACGTGGCTGGCGCGCAGCACCGCACTCGCCTCGTCGGTCGAACCCGCGGTGTAGACGGTGTGTCCGCGCCGCGAGAGGAACGACCTGAGCGCTCGCCGAATGGAATCTTCGTCGTCGACATACAGGACAGCGGGCAATCATCCTCCGTGATTAGTGCTCGCTCATCAGGAGGGCACAATGTAAAGGGGTTTGCTATTATTCCGCATGCTCAACATCGACTTGGCCGGACGCCGGGCCCTCGTGGCGGGCGTGGCCGACGACGGCGGATTTGGATTTGCAATCGCGAAAGCCTTGGCCGAGGCGGGTGCGAGCGTGTGTGTGGGAACGTGGCCGCCCGCGCTCAACATTTTCATGAATCTTCTCGAGCGCGGAAAGATGGACGAGTCGCGCCGCCTTTCGTCAGGTGAACTGCTGACATTCGAGAAGATTTATCCGCTCGACGCGATCTACGATCGCTACGACGACATTCCCGAGGATGTCCGAACGAGCAAACGCTATAAAGACGTCGGCGACTGCTCGATCGGCGGCTTGGCGGACCGGCTCGTGGCTGATTTTGGCGAGAAGCCGCTCGACATCGTCGTGCATTCGCTTGCCAACGGACCTGAAGTCAAGAAACCGCTGCTCGAAGTGAGTCGCAACGGATACCTCGGCGCGGTGAGTGCCAGTGCGTATTCGCTCGTGGCCATGGTGCAGCGCTTTGGTCCAATCATGCGCGACGGCGGATCGTTCGTGTCGCTGACGTACATGGCGAGCGAGCGCGTGATTCCCGGCTACGGCGGCGGAATGTCGTCGGCGAAGGCTGCGCTGGAGAGCGATACGCGGACACTCGCCTACGAGGCCGGGCGGAAGTTCGGCTCGCGAGTGAACACCATCTCCGCGGGACCGTTTGCGTCGCGCGCGGCGAGCGCGATCGGCATCATCGGCAAGATGGTGGAGTACGTCTCGGCGAACGCGCCACTGACCGACAAGCTCACCGCCGAAGAAGTCGGCCAGACCGCGGCGTTCCTCTGTTCGCCGCTCGCGAGCGGGATCACCGGAAACACGATGTACGTCGACAAGGGCTACAACGTGATGGGCATGGCTGTACCGGAGGAGCCGGCGGAAGCGTAGCAGCCGGCAGAGAGCCGCCAGGTGCCGACTTATGAGTTCTCTCATTGCATCGTGTGCGGCCATACAGATGCCGACGTCGTCGCCCGGCAGGACGACGTCCGAGCCGAAGTCGAATCGCTGTGGGAGTTTCATCAACGGCGGCTGAAGATCCACACGCCCCCCGAGCGGCTGATGGATCGCGTGGCGTTTTCCGAGCATCCGCCGCTGCGACTCGTGCGCTGCACGAGCTGTGGGTTGATCTATCGCAATCCCGCCGAGCGGCAGCACGAGCTCACCGAGATCTACGCGCGCAAAGCACCGACGCTCGACACATTGCAGTCGTTGCACGACACGCAGCTCTCCGCGGCGCGCGAACAGGCGGCCGAGCTTCGACGAGTGATGGGGCGCGGCGGATCAGTGCTCGAGGTGGGTAGCTACGTCGGTGCATTTCTCGCTGCGGCCAGAGCGGAGGGCTTGTCCGCCGAAGGGATCGACATCAATGCCGATGTGAATTGCTTCACGCGGTCACTTGGATTCGCGGTCCACGACGGCGAGCTGGATGCGTCGACGTTCGACCACGCGTTCGATGCGCTCGCGATTTGGAATACGTTCGATCAACTGTCCGATCCGCGCGGAGCATTGAAGGAGGCGGCGGCGCTCGTACGGGCGGACGGCGTATTGGCGTTGCGAGTTCCCAACGGCGATTACTACTGGAAAACCCGTAGCAAGCTGGCCTCGGCTAATGCCGTCGCACGCGCGGCAGCGCGAGAGGCGCTCGCCCAGAACAACCTGCTCGGGTTTCCCTATCGATGGGGATTTACGCCGCGCGCGCTACGCACGCTGCTCGATCAAGCGGGCTTCGACACGGTGCGAATTCGCGGCGACGTGCTGGTTCCAATCGGGGACGAATGGACGCGGCCGTGGGCGCGTGTGGAAGAAGCGAGCGTGAAGGCCGTCATGCGTCTCACCGCACGAATGCGACCGAGCATGGCACCGTGGATCGACGTGTACGCGCGACCGGCCGAGCGTTAGGAAGTTGAGGAGAGCGATGTCGTCTTCTTGCGCACCACCTGGCTCATGAACTTCCCGTTCGCGAACGAACGCAGATAGTCGAGCACTTCGAGTCGCCGTCCCCACCACACTTGGAGCGCGCGAGGACGCGCAAACCAAAGGGTTCGCAGGTTGAGGTAGCCCTCGCCGCCGAGCATCGGGATGATCCAGAACCAAACCTCTCGGCTTTCCCATCCGGGCGCGACACGCGCACGAAAGCGCGCGCCGATCGAGAGGTCGGACCATCCCCAATCATGCTGTACCGCGGCGGCGACCACTTCACTCGCCAGGCGATACTGAATCGGCTCGTCCGTCAGCTCGGACGCCGGTTTGCGCTCGACGTGTCCGCCGTCGACGACAAAGCCCCATGGCTGGTCGACAAGCACGAACGCAAACCGCGGCAACTTTCGGAGGAGAGGTCTCGGCACGCGTCGCGCGAGCTTACTCGTGAACGCGTGCATCGCGGCGTCGAGCGCGGCGATCGGCACGACGTCGCGTTCGCTGACGTACTCGCCCGACGCCTGCGCGGCGTCGAAGTGGGTCTTGTTCGCCGGATCGGCGCACACAGTTCCGCAATCGATCGAGTCGCCCGGGTACAACACCGTCAGCGGAACGGTGCTCACTCGTTGCAGCTCCTCGATTCCCATCTTGTGCGAATTCATATGCGCGTTGTCCGCGTTGCAGAATCGTACAAAGCTCGCGAACGGAATCATGTGTCGCGGACGGAGCGCGACGGCGAACGAGTCGAATCGCCTGACCAGATCTTCGCGATTGAAGTCGCGTGGCGCATTCTCGTAGCAGTACGGGTAGCCTTGAGCAATTGCAAATTGCGCCGCGCAGTAATCGACGCGCGGATAGCGCTGCGCCAAGTCCGTCAACGTCGTGCCGCGAAGCGGCGTGTCGTTGATGTTGACGAGAGTCTCGTCGTCTTCGCCGCGCACCACGAGAAGCGAGTCGTCCATCCGAAACTGCTGGCTGAATAGCCGCACACCCGGAAACGCTTCGAACTCGTGCCCCGGCCGCATCTGCACGACATGAGAGAATCCCATCGCGCGCAAATCTCGGCCGATCGTTCCGTGGAAGAATTTCGCGATGAAGATCGGCAGATCGCGACCACGCGCATCGCGAATGTGTTCGAGCGTGGGCAGGTGATAGTGGTCGGGATGGGCGTGCGAGAGAAACACCGCGTCGAGCGCGCCAAAGTCCGGTAGCCGAGGCGGCGTTGGTGCGAGCGCCCAGGCGTTCTGATAGATGCGGCCGGAATACCACGGGTCCGTCAGGAGCCGAACGCCATTGGTCTCCACGAGCAGCGAGGCGTGACTGATCAATGTGATCTTCACGACCGCCGTCCCGCGAGCGGCGGAGCATTGTCGTCGGCGCGCTCGACTGCTTCAAGCGCCGCGAACAGTACGACGATCCGCCGAAAGATCCACGCGAACGCGGCCGCGAAGCTCGCGAGGGCAACCAACAACACGCCGGCAATCACAGTTTGCACATGAACATCCGATGTCAGCAGAAAGCGGAATCGGGATGTGATACCTGCCGGATCGCGCGAGCGTCACACGCCGCGCCGAGCGAATCGAAGTGAATGAACGTGAAGTGACGCGGCCGTGTGCGCGAAGGTAAAACGCGACGTCTTCCTCACGTAGCGCACAGACATGTCGCACTCGCAGTCATTCGCGCGGACGATCGCATCCGCGTGTTCACTCACATTCATCGCAATCCTGTTCGCATGCGGTGGTGACCGATTGGCCACCGTACCGATGCGACGCGTACTGACGACCGCATCGGGCGACGAGCAGTCTGGCGCGCCGGCGACACTCCTTCCAGAACAGATCGGCGTGCGTGTGACTGACGAGCTTGACCGGCCAGTTGAAGGATTCGTCGTTCATTGGGTTGCTGCCGATGGCGGCTCCGTCGAGCCGGGCGCGAGCACGACGGATGCGGACGGCATTGCGCAAACGCGATGGACACTCGGACCGTCAGTCGGCGTGCAGCGCGCAACCGCACGTGCGGAGGGCGCGGCCGACGTCGGTTTCAACGCGACGGCAAGCGGCGGCGAACCGCGAGACGACGACAAGATCATCGTGCTCGCGCTCACCACGCCGGACGGATCGGGACAGACGGTTCATCCGGACTTCGTCGCGACTGCCCCGCCGTGGACAGGCGCATCGCAATACCTGGTTGCGACGCCGTACCCGAACGGCGATGCGAACTTCGAGAATCCGTCGATCTATGCGGGAGCGAGCGCGATTCTCTGGGCTCCACCGCCGGGCGTCCAGAATCCCATCGCATCACCAACCGGCGGATACCTGTCGGATCCCGACGCCGTGTTCCTGGCTGACCGGGACGAGCTACGCGTCTACTACCGCGCGGTCGATGCGCACAACACGATTCGAATGATCGCATCGTCGGACGGTGTGTCGTTCAGCAAGCCGATCACTGTCACGGAGGGTGCGAATCATACCATCGTGTCACCGACGGTCGTTCGACGCAGCGCAACTGATTGGCTCATGTGGTCGGTCAACGCCGGCCCGGGGTGCACGGCATCGAAGACGTCGGTCGAAGTACGCCACTCGTCGAACGGCATCGATTGGTCGGCGCCATCGACCGTTGCACTGTCGCAACCCGGCTCCTGGGTATGGCACATCGATGTTCAGTGGATCGCGAGCCGCAGCGAGTATTGGGCGTTGTACAACACCAAGACGCCGGGCGCATGTACCACGCAGGCTGTCTACCTGGCGACGAGCCCTGACGGCGTCGCGTGGACGACCTATCCGTCGCCCGTAATCCGCGCCGGCGTGATTCCGGAGTTCGACGACATCGTGTATCGCTCGACGTTTGCGTACGACGCATTGAGCGATCAGATCGATTTCTGGTACTCTGGAGCGCGGTACATCTCGCCGAATTACGTGTGGCGCACCGCGTATCAGCGGCGCGCGAGGAGCGATGTCTTCAGCGCGATCGCGAAATCGTCCGCGAACATCGCCGCCTCTCTCGTCCCTCGACCGGGAGTTCCGCCGCTACACGTGTTGCCGTAAGGCAGGTCACGGCCGCATCGCGCTGCCGATCAAGCTGATCCGCGGTGCGCCTGGACGTCGAGCAATTGCTCGGCAAGCCAATCCGCGACAGACGCAAAGACAGAGTCGGGCGGCCAGTGCCCGCCGTCGTACCAACGCAGTTCTTTGGGCTCGTGCGCGGCGTCGAACAACGCCTGGGCTTGCGACGGCGCAACCGTGCGATCGCGACGACCATTGACCATGAGCAATGTCCGGCCGCCCAAGTTGCGCACGGCACGCAGCGGCCCGGTGATGCGACGCACGATGGGACCGAACGGAATGTCGGCGGGCAGATCGCCGCCGGCGGTGAGCGCGACGACTCGAATCAGCGGATCTTCGGCCGCGACGACGACGCCGATGTACGCGCCGAGTGAATAGCCGGCGAGCGCGAGTCGCGTCGAGTCGATCTCCGGCAGGGTGGCCATGTACTTGATCGCGCGATGCGCCTCGTGGATGGCGAGCTCCCATTTGCGCGCGAGCGCGAGCGGGTGTCGTCGCCACATGCCTTCGACTTGATCGGCACCGGCACGCGCGCCGTGCAGCGGGAGATCGATCGCCAGGCTGACGATGCCGAGCGCCGCGAGGCGACGGCCGATGGTATCGGCCATGCGTTCTTTGCGCGAGCTAAAGCCATGCAGCAGCAGAACTCCGGGGGCGGCGGACGGCGACAACGGGCGCTGGAGAATTGCCGGTACCGGCTCTTCCCCACCGAAATCGAGCTCGAGCGTTTCGCGCAGCGGTGTCGATCGTGCCATCGGAGGACTCTATTCGCAGGAGCCAGACCGCTGCATCCGCCAGCCGTTGACGTAGCACCGGGCACCAGGGAGATTCGCACGAACCATGATTCGGAGTACTCTCTGACCCCGCCGGGCTCGCGCCCTTCGCGCCCTTCGCTCCGCTCCAGCCACCAGTCCATGCATCGCGCATGACGTGGAAGCGCTGGGCGTTCACGGCCCTGTCGTTCGCGGGCGTGATCGGCATCTCGATCTATTTCATTTTCCGCTGGTGGCAGACAGGCGGCGTGATCAGCCTGCCCCCGCGCGCGCACCTGCTCGCGATCGCGGCGGTGTCCATCGAGATCCTGACCCGGTCGTTGAAGATCACGTGGAGCGCCAAGGCAGCGAACATCGATCTCCGATTCGCCACAGCGCTGCGCACGACGCTGGCGGGCGACTTTGGCGCGTCGATCACGCCGGCTCGGTCGGGTGCGGAGCCGGCGCGCTTTCTCGTGCTGGCTGAGGCGGGGGTTCCGACGTCGAGCGCGCTGGTGGTGCTCTTCGCCGAACTGTTTCTCGAAGCGCTATCGCTGGCGACAGTCGTAATCGTGGTGGCGATCGTCTTTCGCCACGCCGGCATCGTGCTCGGCGCGCTCGTTGGCGTAGTGGGTGCCTATTCGGGATTTGTGATCGGCATTGCGACACTCGCCATCGTGCTCTCGCAACGGCACGTGGGGGACGCGGCGCCTCGCTGGGCGCGGCGAATGGGATTGGGCGGCCGGCGGTGGGACGTCATTCAGCGCTGGTTCGCGCAGGTTCGCTCGACCGTCGACAGCGTGAAGCACATCGACCTTCGATGGGCGACTGCTTCGTACACGATGTCGGTGTTTCACGTCGCCATGCGCCTGTGCGTGCTACCGGCGTTGGTGTTGGGCGCGGGTGCGAGCGCGCCGCTCGCGCCGCTCGCCCTGTGGCCGCTCGGACTCTTATACGGTGCGGCCGTGGTGCCGGCGCCCGGCGGCGGCGGCGCGGTGGAGTTGGCGTTCCGTGCGGCGTTGGCCGGGGTGATCGGGCACACGCTCTTTGCGGCCGCGCTCCTCTGGTGGCGGTTCTACACTTTCTACATCTACATCGTGCTCGGCGCGATTGTAGCCGGAGGCACGGCGTTCCGCGCAATGCGAAAGACGGCGGAGATGGAGGAGCAGCTCGAGGAAGCCGGCTGAGCGTCAGGCTTCCTGGAGTACCTGGATCTCGTCCGGGAAATAGGCGTTCCGAACGTACTGCTCGACCATGCGCTGCGTGTTGAAGAACGACCCGTTGAGGGCGATCGCGGCGCGCATGACTTCGGCGTACGCGAACGGCAGACCGTAGTAGAGCGGCAGAATGACCCGTTCTAGCTTTAGATAAATCTCATTAGCATCTTTGGATTGATCGCCCTCCGTGCCGGCGTCGCCGATCGACCAACCGGTGACTCCCTCGACGTGGCCTTCGATCCACCAGCCGTCGAGCACACTGAGACTTGGCACGCCGTTGAGCGCCGCCTTCATGCCGCTGGTGCCGCTGGCTTCGAGCGGCTTCATGGGATTGTTGAGCCAGAGATCGACGCCGGACACGATCTTGGCGGCAATCTCCATCTCGTAGTTCTCGACGTAGACGACCGTGACCTGTCCGGCGAGCGCGGCGGCCGCCTGATGGATGCGGCGAATGAGGTCCTTGCCGCCGGTGTCGTTGGGATGCGCCTTACCGCCGAAGACGATCTGGAGCGGGCCGACAGCAGTGGTCATCTCGGCGAGGCGCGCCGGATCGGCGAACAAGAGATCGGCGCGTTTGTAGGGCGTGGCGCGGCGTGCAAATCCGATCGTGAACACTTTGGGGTCGAGCGTCACCGACGTCCGTTCGGCGATTTCGGCGATCATCACCTTCTTCGCCTCGGCGTGCGCGACACGAATTTCCTGGAGCGGAATTCCGACGGCGTACCGCAAATACAAGTTGTCGGTGCGCCATTCGGGAATGCGGCGGTCGAGCAACGCCTGAAACGGCGGCGACGTCCAGGTGCCCGCGTGCACGCCGTTGGTGATGGCGTCGATTGGAAAGTTCGGGAACATGCTCTGCGACACTTCGCGGTGCTTCATTGCGACGCCGTTGACCCACCGCGCGAGGCGCAGCGCCAAGTGCGTCATGTTGAGCGTGGCGCCATCGAGACAGTGCGCTGCTTCGAGCAGCGCCACCGTGTCGTCGCCCAAGACAGAGCGGACCACTTGAACCGCAAACTTGTCGTGACCGGCGGGCACGGGCGTGTGCGTCGTGAACACGCACTTTCGCCGGACGGTCTCGATGTCGGTTTCGTCGAGCTCGAACGCTTTGCGTCCGTCGAGCTGCCACTCGAGTAAACAGAGTGTGAGCAGGGCCGAATGCCCTTCGTTCAAATGGTAGATCTGCGCGGCGCAGTTCAACGAGCGAAGCAGCGCGGCGCCGCCCATGCCGAGTACGATTTCCTGACAGAGGCGGTAGTGATTGTCGCCGCCGTAGAGGTAATCGGTGAGCGTGCGATCCCACTCGCTGTTTTCCGGAAGCTGCGTGTCGAGCAGGTAGACCGGCACCTCGTGGCCAGTGACGCCGCGAACGGAATACTTCCACGCGCGGATGTGGACCGTCCGCCCCTCGATGATGACTGATGCGCGCGCGTCCACGGGCTCGAGCTGCTCTTCCGGCTTCCACGCGACCGGCGCTTCGGTCTGATTGCCCTGCTCGTCGAGATGCTGCTCGAAATAGCCTTTGCGGTGGAGCAATGTGATGCCGACGACGGGAACCGACAGGTCGGCCGCCGATCGAAGCGTGTCGCCGGCGAGAACTCCAAGGCCGCCGCTGTACGTGGGCACGGCCTTGTCGAGCGCGATCTCCATCGAGAAGTAGGCGACGATCGTATCGGACGGAACGTGATTCATTCAAACCTCGAGAAAGAACGCGTGCAGCTCGAAACAGCATGAAACCGACGCTGTTCCGAGTATTTCGTGCCAGAGAAACGAGTGGACGAGTCCGTAGAAGCGCTCGGCGGGAAGCTAGTTGGACGCTACCATGACCGGAAGTTTTGCGAACAGCGTGGCAACCTCTAGTGTGTTCCCACTCGCGGTCACGCGATGGCCGAGAATTGCCGACGTCCATTGTGCGTCACGAACGTCGGGCGGAAGCACGATAGCGGTGTCTGCCCACCATGCGTTGGCGTTCGAGCCTGTGAGCGATGTCACAAGGCGCGGCACGACGGTGATTGCGTGACGCTCCTCGTGACTTCGCACGAAGGCGACGACGTGTGCGGCGCGCGCACCAGTCACGACGAGCGGCCGATAGCTGCCGCGCACGAACACATCAGCCTCTGTACGCCGTAGCTGCAGCAGGCGGTGCAAAACCAGCGACTTCGTTTCATTCGCCAACGGATCGAAACCACCGTGCGCCGTTGATCGAGCATCGATGCTGATGTGCCGATCGAGCAGCGCATGTCGCGCGTCGTAGTCCACCGGCCGGCGGTTGTCCGGATCGACGAGCGAGTAGTTCCAGAACTCGTCACCCTGATAGGTGTCGGGTGTTCCGGGCGACGTGAGTTGGACGGCAATTCGCGCGAGCGAGTTGATTGCTCCGGTGGTTGCTATGCACGAGACGAGTCGCGCGACGTCCGTGAGAAACGGCGCGTCTTCGCCCGGCTGGAGAATGCGCTCGATGAACGCCGCGACGGCGCGCTCGTAGTCAGGATCGGGATCGAGCCAGCTCGTGCGGCTCTTCGCCTCGCGCACGGCTTTGACCATGTAGCGCGACAATCGGTCGCGTACTGAGTCGCGCCACGCGCGATCCGGCAAATCGTCGAGGCGGCGGCCCGCGCGCGGCGGCGGCCACAATGCTATGAGTGTTTGATAAATGAGAAATTGAGCATTCGTGTCGGGCGCCATGCGGCCGCGCACCGTGGTTCGATGCTTGTCGTTCAGGCGGCGCCAGCGCCGGAGCGAGCGGTCCCACTCCGCAGGAATCTCGGTGAGTGCCGCGAGGCGTGCGCGGACGTCGGCGCTTCGCTTGGTGTCATGGGTGTTCGTGGCGAGCAGGGACAATGGCCAGTGCTCGGCGCGCGACCCGTTCGCGCGATGCAAGCGGCCCACGGCATCGTCGAGCGATCGATCGGGCGCGCCGCCAACCTCATTGCGCGAAGCGAGCGGTACGTACGAGTAGAGCGCGGTGTCTTCGACGCCTTTTGCCGTCGCGGGGCCGCTCAGCTGTTGGAATCGTTCTATGAATGCAGCGCGTGCAGAGGCGTCGAGAACGGCGTCGGGATCGACGAGCACTCGCGCGACGAACGTGACAACTTCGGGCAGCGCGCCGTGCGAACACGCGGATTCCGCCGCGATGTTGATGGCACTCACATCTGATTCTGTCGGCGGAGCGGAACCTTCGATGTATGTCCGATACACCGGCAACGCGGCGAGCAGTTGAATCAGCGTATTGGAGAGGTCCGCCGCCGACCAACGATGTCGATCCGCCTTCGCCAATGGCTCGAGCAAGCCGGCGAGTCGATTCACATCGGCGCGCAACGGACCGCCCAGCATCTTCATCTTGCTCAGGCGAGCCAGCTCGCCAAACGTTGCGTCGGCGCCGAGCCGGCGGGATCGGCGATATGCGTGCTCGATTTCCGCGAGGCCTGTGGGGTCGATGAACAATTCGTCGACGTCGTTCAGGAACTCGTAGCCCGTAGTTCCCTGCACCGGCCACGCCGTGGGCAACTGCTCGTCTGCGCCAAGAATCTTCTCGACGAAGATCGGCGTACCCGGAGGAACGGCACCGCGAAGGCGATCGAGATACTCGGCCGGCCGGCGAAGACCGTCGATGTGGTCCACACGCAAGCCGTCGACCACATCGCCGTTCACGAGCTCGAGCAAATACCGATGCGTCTCGGCGAAGACTGTTGGGTCGTTGGCTCGAAGCGCAGCCAGATCGTTCACGTCGAAGAAGCGACGATAGTTGATTTGCGTCGCGCCGTCGCGCCAGAACACGAGACGATAGTGCTGCGCGTCGAGCAGCTCGCGCAGTCGCTCGCGGCCGTCGGTTGTCGAATATGATTGAGCGAGTGTTCCCGCTTCTTCCGGATCGACCTGCGCGAGCTGCAAGTCCGGCGGCAAGGAGTCGGGGTCGATCGGAAAGCTGTGCGTGAAGTAAGTCAGCCGCGGCGTCTCGCCTTCGACGAGTTTCAACGTGAGCTCGCCACGCTCGATCACCCGTTCGAGCGTGTCGCCGAGTATTGGAAGTATGAGCTTGTGGTGCGTCCAGTCGATGTCGAACCACTTGGCGTAGCGTGAGCTTTCGCCGTGCGTCAACACGTCGTCCCAGTAGCGATTCTCCGCGCCGACGCCCATGTGATTCGGCACGACGTCGAGAATGATGCCCATGTTGCGCTCGTGCAGGTCTTTCGCGAGTGCTCGTAGGTCGACTTCGGTGCCAAGCTCGGGATTGATGCGCGATGGATCGACGACATCGTAGCCGTGCGCGCTACCGCGCCGAGCGGCGAAGATGGGCGACAGATAGAGGTGCGATACACCGAGATCAGCGAAGTAGCCGACTCGCGCGCGAGCATTGGCCAGCGTAAATCCGACATTCATCTGCAGGCGATAGGTCGCCGTGAGCACCAGGCGGCTCATGCGTCAACCTGGCGTCCCATGCGGCCATCGCAGCGCAACGCTGCTTCCGTATCGGAGCTTGCTGCAATCTCGCCGATCGTTTTGCTCATTCGGCGAGACCAACACGGATACTGGTCGACTCCGATGCCGGGAACGTTCACCGACTCCATCTCTCCCGCGAGATCGTCGAGCGAAAGGCCGACGAGACTTGCCGGCGACCGACAGAGGAATGCGTGGATCGCGCCGCGAAGTGTTGCCGGCTTTGTTGGCTCGATCGCGTCAGGCAATAGGCGTTCGCTCGCAAGGCGATGCAACAATGCGCGGCGATCGTTGTCCCGATCGTTTTGTGCACGCGCATAGTCGTCATCGGACGCAATCAGTCCGACATCGCGCCGAACGTCGATGTCGCGCCCAGCCCAGAAGCCGGCGATCGTCGCCATGTCATGCGTGTTAGCCGTGGCGAGTGCGAGATGCGGATAGGCGTCTGACGGTTTGTAGCCGCCGTCCCACTCGCGCTCGAACTGCAATACCTTCGAGGAAAGGATGCCCCACTTCGCGAGCGTGGGCGGCACATCCGCGGGCACGGTGCCAAGGTCTTCGCCGACGATGAGCGCGTCGTGCCGAACACTCTCGAGTGCGAGGATGCCGAGAAGGTCGGCAGCCGGATATCGGACGTAGGCGCCTTCGGTGCCTGACTTGCCTTTCGGAATCCAGAACAGGCGAAAGAGGCCGAGCATGTGATCGATGCGCAATGCGCCGGCATACCGCAGACCGGCGCGTACGAGATCGATAAAGTAGCGGTAGCGATTCTCGCGAAGCGCGCGCGGATCGAGTGGCGGCATGCCCCAGTCTTGACCCTGCGTGGCGAGCGGATCGGGCGGCGCGCCAACGCAAGCGCCCGCAGCGAACAACTGCGGATTGGACCATGTGTCTGCACCGCAGGGCGAGGTACCGATCGCGAGATCCTGATACAAGCCGATTCGCATGCCCGCATCGCGCATCCGACGCGCGGCCTCACCGAGCTGCCGATCGGTCTCGAATTGGAGCCATCGATGATAGTCGACGCGGTCTGCGTGCGCTTCGGCGAACGATTGAACGGCCTCCGAATCAGGATCGCGAAATTCAGCGGGCCACGTGCGCCAATCAGTCGGATGGACCGAGCGCTTGGGCGCTGAGGCGAAGCGCTCGACGAGCGTCATCCAGACAGCGAAGCGCGACAGCTCCGGCTCGTTGTGGTGCACGAATGCTTCATACGCGCGATCGCGCTCGCTCCCCGATTCGCGCACGAAGCGCGTGAACGCATCGTGCAATGCGTCGAGCGCGAGTCCCTTTGCGCTCATTACCTGATCGTAGCATACGTGCTCGGGCTCACGGAGCGACTCGAGCTGCGCCGACATCTCCGGCGATGCGAGGCGCTCTCGAAGGTCAGGGAGGAACTCGAGCTCCGGCACGCGTAGAACATCGATATAGATAGTATTTCGGAAGCGCCGACTCACCGGGCTGTAGGGGCTGATGTCGGCGCCACGATCCAGCAATGCGTGGAGTGGATTGACGCCGACGAAATCCGCGTCGACTTCCGCCGCCCATTCGCCCAGCGCGGCGAGGTCCGAGAAGTCGCCAATCCCCCAATTGGATTCGCTGCGGACGCTGTACAGATTCGCGATGACCCCGAACGCGCCGCGTGAGCCAACGCGTGTATCGGGCAGCACACACCGATTCGGCACGACAATGAGCGTTTGCTCATCACTCCACTCGACGCCTGCATCGCTGAGCGTGATCGTCAGCTGGTGATAGCCAAGTGGAATGTCGGGCGGCAGCGCGAGGTCCATGGTCTCGTCGCCACGCCACTGGCCGTCCGCTACGTACCGGCGGCCGTCCTCGAGCTCGACGTCGAGGCGCCACGGACCTCTGGCCCGCGAGGGTGGCGTGCGCACCTCCACGCGACCGATCGCAGGATCATACTGCTCGAGGACACGAACGGGCGCGACGATCGTCCGACGCTCTTGCTCGAGGAGACGCTCCATGGCATCGCGCGCATCGTCGTCGGTGTCGACCTGGACGCCCATCGCGCCGAGCAGCGCGCGACGCGTGTCGTCGCTCGTGAAGTGTCGCTCGCCGGCCTGGTCAAAGTACTCGGGAAGAATGCCGAGGTGGGCGGCAAGAGATTCGAGATTGGCCGAGTGCCCAGTCACGGATTCGCGAGCGCTAATGCAACGGCGGAAAGCGGCGGTAGCGTCATCTCGATCGATTGGCCGTAGCCGTGGAGCGGCGACGGATCGCTATGCACACCGTCAATCCGGCCGACGTTGCTGCCGCCCCACTCGGCGTCGTCGCTCGACAGCAGTCGTTGGTATTGTCCGGCAGCGGGCACACCGATGCGATACCGCTCGCGCGGCACGGGCGTGAGGTTGAGGACGACGACAACGAACTCGCCGCCGGCGCGCCGCACGTACGAGACGACAGAGTTCTCGCGATCGCCGACATCGATCCAGTTGAAACCGTCCCAGCTCTGATCGTCCCGCCAGAACGCCGGGCGCTCGCGATAGACGTTCGCCAGACGCGACAGATAATTCTCGAACGCGTCGCGATTCGGGTCGAATCGCAGATGCCAATCGAGACTCGTGTCGTGATTCCACTCCGTCCACGGCGCGAGCTCCGAGCCCATGAAGAGGAGTTTCTTCCCCGGCCGCGTGAACATGTACGCGAGCAACAGGCGGAGATTCGCGAGGCGCTGCCATTCGTCGCCGGGCATCTTGGCGAGCAGCGAACCTTTCAAATGCACAACCTCGTCGTGCGACAGCGGCATGATGAATCGCTCGCTGTACTCATAGAGCATCGCGAACGTGATCTGGTCCTGATGAAAGCCGCGATGAATGGGATCGAGGCCGAAGTAGGTGAGGGTGTCGTGCATCCACCCCATGTTCCACTTGAACGTGAATCC
Organism: Gemmatimonadaceae bacterium; assembly: GCA_036499625.1. GTDB lineage: Bacteria > Gemmatimonadota > Gemmatimonadetes > Gemmatimonadales > Gemmatimonadaceae > JAQBQB01. The sequence continues at coordinate 162,481 of DASYDJ010000022.1, read as the reverse complement.
CAAACCTCCATCCGCGACTGGAGTCGTCACACCTGGCCATGCGGTTGATTCTTCAGCGATTGTCGCGCAGCCAATCGCGTTGAGCCGCACCGCCTCATTGAACTGTTTCAGAAACGCGATGGCGTCGAGATTCTCGCGGCCGCCGTGCTGGTTCCGCAGCCACTCGCCCGACTTCCGGCTGTAGTCGAGATACAGCATCGACGCCACCGCATCGACGCGCAGCCCATCCGCGTGAAACTCGTTCAACCAGTACAGCGCATTCGCCACGAGAAAATTGCGAACCTCGGCGCGGCCATAATTGAAGATGAGCGTGCCCCAGTCGGGATGCTCGCCGAGTCGCGGGTCCTCGTGCTCGAAGAGGGCGGTGCCGTCGAAGCGGCGAAGTGCGTAGTCGTCCTTTGGGAAGTGCGCCGGTACCCAGTCGAGAATCACGCCAATGCCGCGTTGATGAAGCACGTCGACGAGATACCGGAAGTCATCGGGCGATCCGTACCGCGAGGTTGGCGCGTAGTAGCCACTCACCTGATAGCCCCACGATCCATAGAACGGATGCTCCATCACCGGCATCAACTCGACGTGCGTGAAGCCGAGCTTCGTGACATGGTCGGCGAGACGCGGCGCGATCTCGCGGTAGCTCAGCACGCGATGGCCGTCTTCCGGCACGCGCGCCCACGAGCCCAAGTGCACTTCGTAGATGCTCATCGGCGAACGCACGAGATTCGCCGACCGGCGATCGTGCATCCAGTTGTCGTCATTCCAGCGATACACGTCGTCGGCTTGAACGATGCTCGCTGTGTCCGGCGCCTGCTGCATTTTCGCGGCGAACGGATCGGTCTTGAGACGGATCGCATGCTCGCGCGTGACGATCTCGAACTTGTACAGCGCTTCCGCGTCGACGTCGGGAACGAACAACTCCCATACGCCAGAGCTGCCCATGATGCGCATCGGATATATGCGTCCGTCCCAGCCGCAGAAATCGCCGACTACGCTCACGCGGCGCGCATTCGGCGCCCATAGGGCGAAGCTCGTGCCTCGCACGCCGTCGATCGTGCGTGGATGCGCGCCGAGCTTTTTCCAGATCTCGTAATGCGTACCTTCGTTGAAGAGGTGAAGGTCGACGTCGCCGAGCGTGGGCAGAAAACGATATGGATCGGCGCGCTCCCAGACCGAGCCGTTTGGATAGTGAAAGCGCAGCGTGTACTGCAACGGCAATTGCTCGCCAGGTAGAAATGTGGCGTAGAGCGTCGAGAGGCCTTCGGCCTCGCGCGTCATTGGAATGACGCGGTCGGCCGACAGCACGCACTCGACTTGTTCGGTGCCGGGAATCAACGCGCGCACGATGACGCCAGACTTTCCGTCGACTACGGCCGGATGCGCGCCGAGAATGGCGTGCGGATTCGCGTGATCGCCGGCTAGCAGGCGCTCGAGGTCGGGGTTGTCGACCAATGGCAATCCGGATGCGCGATGATGCGGCTCGGTCGCGTGGCGCGTCTTCGACTTCTTATGACTCATTTGGCTCTCGACGCGTGAAGCTTCCGCTCACGTTGTTCGGATCGCCGTTCGTCATGCGACGATTCTCACCGTAGCGCAACAACAGCAGCGAAAACGCATCGACCTTCACCGACCCCTCGGCGATCACATGCAGTTCGCGCCGCGCGGTGTCGATCATGTCGGCCCAAATGCCGTCACCGCCGACGATCTCCGGCATGACGAACGTGACCGCTTGCTCGCAGCCGTTCAACAGCAGCAGTAACGTTTCACCTTTGATCGGACGACCGCGATCGTCGGTCTCGTCGGTGGCGTCGCCGTAGATCAGCATGCCGAGTGCGTGGTTGCTGCCGTTCTGCCAATCGTCGCCGGACATCTCTTGGCCGTCAGGTCGGATCCATGAGAGATCTTTGCGACCGCCCTTGATCGTGGGCTCGCCGCGAAAGAAGTGCCGCCGGCGCAACACAGCGTGCGTGTGGCGAAGGTTGATGCACTTTCGAGTGAACGCGAGCAGTTGTCGGCGCTGGTCGTCGAGCTGATCCCAATGCATCCAGGTGAGCTCGTTGTCCTGCGCATATGCATTGTTGTTGCCGCGCTGCGTTCGACCGATCTCGTCGCCGTGCGAGAGCATCGGCACGCCCTGCGAGAAGACGAGCGTGGCCATGAAGTCGCGGATGACGCGGAAGCGCGCATCGAGTATCTCTGGGTCGTCGGTGTCGCCTTCTGCGCCCCAGTTTCGGCTGATGTTGTCGTTGTGGCCGTCGTTGTTGTTCTCGCCGTTCGCTTCGTTGTGCTTCTGCTCGTAGCTCACGAGGTCGTAGAGCGTATAGCCGTCGTGCGCCGTGATGAAGTTGACGCTTGCGTACGCACCGCGACCGCTGGGCTCATAGATGTCGCTCGAGCCTGCGAGTCGCGAGGCGAGCTCCGGAATGCGACCGTCGTCGCCGCGCCAGAAGTGACGCACGTCGTCGCGGTATTTGCCATTCCATTCGGCCCATCGAATCGGAAAGTTGCCGACCTGGTACCCGCCGGGTCCCACGTCCCACGGTTCGGCGATGAGCTTCACCTTGGAGAGCGTTGGATCCTGGTGGATGATGTCGAAGAAGGACGACAGCTTGTCGACGTCGTGCAGCTCGCGCGCGAGCACCGGCGCCAAGTCGAAGCGGAAGCCGTCGACGTGCATGTCGTCCACCCAATAGCGCAGCGAATCCATGATCAACTGGATGGTGCGCGGGTGCTGCATGTTGAGGCTGTTTCCGGTGCCCGTGAAGTCTGTATAAAAACGCTTATCGGGCTCGAGGCGGTAGTACGCTTGGTTATCGATGCCGCGCAGCGACAGCGTTGGGCCCAGGTGGTTGCCCTCGCCGGTGTGGTTGTACACGACGTCGAGAATGACTTCGATCCCGGCAGAATGCAGGGTCTTGACCATGCTCTTGAACTCGTAGACCTGATTGCCGAGTCCTTTGGCGGCGTACCGCACGTCGGGCGCGAAGTACCCGATCGAGTTGTAGCCCCAGTAGTTCGTGAGGCCACGCTCCGCGAGATGCCGGTCGACCACGAACTGATGGACGGGCAGCAACTCCACCGCGGTGATGCCGAGTGCGAGCAGGTATTCGATCATGGCGTCGCTGGCGAGACCGAGATACGTGCCGCGCACATTCTCGGGCACGTCCGGATGCAGCTTGCTCATGCCTTTGACGTGGCACTCGTAGATCACCGTGCGATTCCACGGGATGTGCAGCGGCCGATCGTTGTCCCACGTGAACGCCGGATCGATGACGACGCACTTCGGCACACCGCCCGCGCTATTGTCGGGGTCGGGCTCGAGATCCTCGCCGGCGCTTCCGACCTTGTACGCGAAGAGCGCGTTGCTCCAGGAAATCGATCCCGTGATCGCCTTGGCGTACGGATCGATGAGCAATTTGGCCGGATTGAACCGATTGCCGTTCTGCGGCTCGTATGGGCCGTGGACGCGATAGCCATAGAACTGTCCAGGACGCACGTCGGGCAGATAGCAGTGAAAGACCTGATCCGTGTATTCGCGGAGCATGATCTTGTCCGATTCGACCGCGTCATCCTCGCGATTGAACAAGCACAGCTCAACGGCCGTGGCATGCTCGGAGAAGATCGCGAAGTTGACGCCCTGGCCGTCCCAGGAAGCACCGAGTGGATAGGGTTGGCCGGGCCAGACGCGCATTATGAGTATTTTATAGTTAGTAAATTAGAAAGCTCACGTTCCAACGTACGTCGACCGGACGAGCTCGACCATGTAGACGGCCGCCGTCCAGGGCGGCATGCGCACAGTCCGCTCAGCGCTCTGAACAAGGCGACGCGGCGCATCCGGATCATCGTCCCGATCAATTCGCTCGGCGAGCTCGGCGTTACCGCCATATATGGCTGCATCGGTTCCCAGACGCATGGTCCATGCGCGGCCGGCTGAATCCGGCACTGGGACTTCGAGGACACTGCCCGAGCAGTTGTAGACGGTGAGAACGGCCGGATTGGTGTCGGCCCATTCGTCGACCGACTCGCGGAGGATGGTAATCCAGCCGGCCTCGCCATCGTCGATCAGAATGCGCGCGCGGTCGGGCCGCAGCAGATATTCGTCGCGGCGGAGTGCCAGTAGATCGCGATGCAGTGCCAAGAGCTGCGCGTGCGCCCCAGCGGACCGTTTTGACCAATCGAGCTTCGAGCGCTCGAACGTCTCGTTCGCTTGCGGATCGGGAGGGTCGCCGGACTCTGCCGACGCAGCGAAATCGGGGAATTCGGCGCGACGCCCTGCGCGCACGGCGGCGACGAGCGCTTCGTCGCCGTGGCTGACGAAATATTGAAATGGGTTTGTCTCGCCGTACTCCTCACCCATGAACAACATCGGGACGTACGGAGAGAGCAGTAGCAATGCGGCGGCAAGACGGAGCTGCGCAGGATCGAGTAGCGAAGCCAAACGCTCGCCCCGCGCGCGGTTGCCGACCTGATCGTGATTCTGCACGGACACTACGAAGCGATCGCTCGGGAGGCCGGCCGACGTGCGTCCGTGGATGCGTCGCCGGTACTCGGAGTAGCGGCCGTCGTAGACGAACGGTTCGCGTAACGCGTCCGCCACGACACCGACCGAGCCAAAGTCGCAGTAGTACCCGTGAGACTCGCCGGTCAGCGCGGCGTGGACTGCATGATGGAAGTCGTCGCTCCACTGCGCGTCGAGCCCGTAACCACCGTCATCGGCTTTGCGCACGAGCTTCGGGTCGTTCAAATCGCTCTCGGCAATCACGACGACGGTTTTGCGCAGCTCCGATGCGCGCGCATGCACCGCACCGGCAATCTCCTCGAGGATGTGCATTGCGCCGAGGTCGTACATGCCGTGCGCGGCGTCGATGCGCAGGCCATCGACCTGAAACTCAGTCACCCAGTAGCACGCATTTTCGACGACGAAACGCCTCACCGCATCCGAGTCGGGGCCATCGTAGTTGAACGTGCGGCCCCACGGCGTCTTGTAGCGATCGGTGAAGTACGGCCCGAACGCGTCGAGCACGCATCCCTCGGGGCCGGTGTGGTTGTAGACCACATCGAGAATGACGCCGATGCGATGTTGATGCGCCGCGTCGATCAGCTTCTTGAGCTCGAGCGGTCCGCCGTAGCTATCGTGCACCGCGTACGGATGCACGCCGTCGTAGCCCCAATTTCTGTCGCCGGGAAATTGCGCGATCGGCATGAGCTCGATCGCTCTGATGCCCATCGCCTGCAGCTCGGTCAGACGCGGGATGATCGCGGCGAACGTGCCCTCGGGCGTGAATGTTCCGACGTGCAGCTCATATGCGATGATCTCGTCCATCGGCACGCCGATCCAGTACTGCGCCTGCCAGTCATAGTTCGGGTCGACGACGCGCGACGGACCGTGCACGCCGTGCGGCTGCCAGCGACTTACCGGATCGGGTCGCTCTGAGCCGTCGTCGAGCACGAAGACGTAGTCAGCACCCGCGCCGACGTTTGGCACGAGCACCGAATAGGTCTCAGGGTCGCCTTCGATTGGCGACATCGCGTGATCGCCCTGCGCGGGACCGGTGCACACGCGAACGCGCGGCGACGTCGCGTACGGCGCCCACACCGTGAAGCACACGGAATTGTCCGTCTGAAGTCGAGCTCCTGCTTCAAGAGACCACAGGGGCGACATGAAGTCGTTCGTCAAAGGTGGATGTTCCTCGCTACAATATCGCATGGCCACATCGACAGATCGCCAGGACCGGAACGTATCGCTGCGGCGCGCAGAAGCGAGCGACGCGCGGCTCTTGGCGCAGCTTGGCGCCCGGCTGTTCGAGCGAGCGTTCGGATCGTCGACCACGCCGCAGGACATGGCCGCGTATCTCGCCAGCGCATTCTCGGTGGAGATTCAGTCCGCCGAGCTCGCGGATCCCGATCGCGTGACGTGGATCGCCGAGGATGCCGGGAAGGCGGCCGTGGGGTATCTGATGTTGCGCCGCGGTACGCGAAGCAACGGCGTGACCGCGGTCAGGCCTGCCGAGCTGCAGCGCATCTATGTCGATCCGACGGTCCAAGGACAGCGAGTTGGCGAGTCGCTGGTGAACGCGTGCATCGAGCAGGCAATCGCATGGCACTGCGACGAGCTCTGGCTCGGCGTGTGGGACCAGAATGCTCGCGCGATTGAGTTCTATCGTCGCATGGGCTTTCGAGAAGTCGGAACGCAGACCTTCTCCATTGGCAGCGACGAGCAAAGCGACTTCGTGATGTCGAGAACGCTCATGCCGTGATCGCGTCGGCACCGGGCCAACTTCTTGCTTTCTCTCGACGACTGGGGGCGGGACACAGAAGCAATCGCACACAGGAGTTACGTATGCGGTGGAGTCCGGGCGGGTCGAGCAACAATGTTGAAGATCGTCGGGGATCGAGCGGCGTCGGGATGGCGCCCGTGGGAATCGGCGGGACGATCATTTTGATCGTTCTGAGTTTGGTCTTCGGCCGTGATTTCGTCGGTGGCTCAGGCGTGGACACGGGTGGACCGCAGACCACCGCAAACGGCGAGGTCGCACCGGTGTCGCAATCGCCGGCGGAGGCGCGTGAGGTCCAGTTCGTCAGCTTCGTCATCGAGCTGCGCGATCGCTTTGGCGCGCCGGGCGATTTCGCGCAGGCCTACGTGATCACGCACGAGCTGGGGCATCACGTGCAACACTTGCTCGGGACAGATGCGAAGGTGCGCGCTGCACAGGAGCAGAATCCGCGCGACGCGAACGCGCTGTCAGTGGCGCTCGAGCTGCAGGCGGACTGCTATTCGGGAGTTTGGGCGAATCACTCGCAGCAGATCCTCGATCCCGGCGACATCGACGAGGGGCTGAATGCGGCGGCCGCGGTGGGTGACGATCGGATTCAAAAGGCCGAAACCGGACACGTGAACACCGATACGTTCACCCACGGCTCGGCCGCGCAACGGTCGAGCTGGTTCAAGCGAGGTTACTCGTCGGGCAACGTCAAAGACTGCGATACGTTTAGCAATCTCTAACGTTGCCCGAGGTCGCGCAGGTCAGCCGCCGGACGTCGCGGCTGCCGGTGTTGCCATGATCTCCTTGAACGCGACGATGAACCGGTTCATCTCGGTCGGGTTGCCGACCGACACGCGCAGATAGTTGTTCATCGGAGGGAACGGGCGCCCGACCAGGACGCCCTTCTTCTCGAACTCGGCGGAGACCGCCTTGACCGGACGCTTGAGGTTCACCATGAAGAAGTTCGTCTCGGACGGAATCACCTCGTAACCGAGCGACTGGAGCTGCGACGTCGTGCTCTTGCGCAGCTCGAGCGTCACCTTCTTCACGTGTGCCTGCGACTCGGTGTCCGCGAGCGCAGCAACGCCGCCCCATTTCACCACGGCGCTGATCGCGTCGCTGCTGAGGAAGGGCTGCATCTTCTTGATGTACTCGGGCTGGGCGATCGCGTAGCCGAGTCGCATGCCGGCGAGCGCGGCGATCTTGGAGAAGGTGCGCGTGACGACGACCGGACGACCCTCGAGCACATACGGGATCGACGTCGCGTAATTCGGGTCTTCCACGAAATCCCAATAGGCTTCGTCGATCAGGACGGGTACGTCAGACGGCAGCCCGTCGAGGAGTTGCTTGACCTCCTGCTTGGTGACGATGCGCCCGGTCGGGTTGTTCGGATTGCAGAGGTAGACGAAGCCGACGCTGCGGTAGTGCTTTTTCGTCGTCGCGATCAGCGCATCGATGTCCTGCCGGTAGTCGGACGTCAGCGGAATCGTGAGTGCATCGCCGCGCACGCTCGAGACGTGCGAGTAGACGTAGCCGTACGACGGTTCGACGCCGACGACCGTTTTTCCGTCAGCTGCGAAGGCAGTTCCCATGACGTCGAGAATGTCGCCTGAACCGGCGGACAGGAGCACATTCTCTTTCTTCACGCCGTGATGTTTTGCAATCGCGTCGGCGATACCGCCGTCGGGATAGCCGTACCGATTGGCGTACTTGAACGCCCCGGTCATCGCTTTGAGCACAGAATCGTACGGGCCGTACGGATTCTCGTTGAACGAGAGCTTGGCGAGGAGATCGTAGGGATCTTCCGCGGCGCGCACTGCGCGTAGGCGTCTTGCCTGAGAGACGGCTTCGTCTGCCATCAAATCGGCCGGGGACTTGAAGGCCAATAGTCCGACCGCGCCGGCGACACCACCGACGAACCCGCGACGACTCAATCCGTTGTAGAGCGGCATCGAAACCTCCATATGGAGCCGACCCGGAGCGACGCCAATCGCGCCCGCGGGGTGCTCCATTATCGTGCGGGGACTTCGGTTCGTCAAATCGGCGGCGGCTCTAGCGCCTGGTCCACAGCAACAACACGCCGCATCCCCACCGAGTGGCATTGTATTGCGTCGGGATGGAGGACTCGGACGCGTAGTACTCGACGCCGGAATACTCCCGCGCCCACATCGCGTTGAAATCAGGCGGCGGGTTGAATGGACCCGGTGGTCCTGCCCAGAATACTGAGCCATTCAAGTAGATGTTGACGTAGCAGCGGCCGCCCGGAAACGTCCCGTCCGTGGTGTAGCCCGGCGCCGGCCCCGGTACCGCAATGAAAATCCCGGACCCGGTCGTGCTCAGCACCTCCTCGATTCGGGGGGCCATGGCAAGGAAGTAGGTGAGCTTCCGCTCGTCATTGGCCCGCAACGCGCTGTCGGTGACGAAGAAGCCCCCCATGTGCATCTTGCGCCGGCCTTCCATTTCGTCGAGTCCAGCCGGTAGCGCCGGCCGGTTGGTCGCCGCCACGGTGCGCGAGGTATCGAGACTCACCGGGAGCGCCGTGAGAATGATGTCGCCGTCTACGGTGGCACCCGGCTTCACGACGATTGTATCGATGAGCGGCTCAAATCCAACTGCGCGAACTGTTACCGCGTAACGGCCGGCTGGTACGTCACCGAAGCGAAACTCGCCGAGGTAGTTCGTGGTGGTCTTGCGACTCAGTTGCGGCAACTGGACTTCGGCGTTGCCGACCGCGTGGTCCAGTGAATCGCGGGCGACCGTGCCAATGAAGACACCAGTCTGCGCACGCGCGTTCGCGGCGATGAAAACACACACGACTGCTATGACAAGTGAGCGCATCGTCGATCGTGGCTCGAGGACAGCAGACAATAGCGATTACAGCAGCGCACTCTAAGATTGGCAACGAGCAAGCAAAGCGCAATCGAACTCTCTAAACACTATCGCATAGCCAACTTCGCAATCCCGCGCATGGGAATCCAGGCCCACGCCGGCCGATTGTTCAGCTCGTATGCCAGTTCATAGAACGCTTTCTCCATCTCAAACAGGGCGATGAGCTGGCGGACGTGCGGCTCCTCTTCGGGGAGCACGCCGGGGGAGTCGTCGCGCTCTTCAGCGCTCCCTAGGTAGCCCTCCAGATAGGCGGCGCGAACGTCGCGCTCCCAGCGCGCCGCACGGAGCTCGCGGGTAGGCTGATCGATTTTCGCGGACGTCGACATCGCGAGCGTTGCGGCAGCGTAAGCGAAACTTCGGAGCATTCCCGCGACATCGCGCAGCGGCGAGGTCTTTTCGCGACGTTCGTCCAATGAGCGCGACGGCTCACCCTCGAAGTCGATGACCATGAACTCGCCGGACTTTGTGCGAAGCACTTGGCCGAGGTGGTAGTCGCCGTGCACGCGGGTGCACATGCCGAGATCGTCGTCCAGGGTGTCGTCGATTTCGTCGACCCAACCGGCGTAGTGCGCGCCGCGCCGGACAAGTGCCTGCGCCTCGGGCACCCGCTCTTTGGGAAAATCTGCGGATGTCAGCCGCTGTTCGAGGAGCGCCAGTGCATCGCGAATCGCCTGTTGCGTGCGATGCGCCCACCGATCGATGTCTTCGTGCGTCGCCGGCTCGGGCGCGAAGTCAGGATTGTCGTCGTCGCTCGCGAGCGCTTCGTGCATGGCACGCGTGACGACGCCGAGCTGCTTGGCGTCAGCGAGAAATTCGTTCGGCGCATCGCGGCTCGGTGGCGCGGCGAAATACGGTGCGCCGCGCTCGAGTGTGTAGCTCCACGCATCGCTTGAGCCAGACAGAAATTCCTGCATCATGCCTAACGTGCTCGTGCCGCTGGAGTCGCCGAGCGACATGTGGCCGATCAGCGCAGGAGTATTCTCGAAAGCGGCGCGTGTTGTTAGAAAACTAGTAACTTCGACATCGGGATGAACGCCGCGTTTGATCAGGCGAAAGAGTTTGAGGATTGCGGCGTCGCCGATGATGATCGACGTATTGCTCTGTTCCGCGGCGCCGAGTCGTGTTGGCGTTTGATCGGTGAGCGCCCACGATGAGCCGGCGGCGGGCGCTGCCTCCCACGTCAGATCGTTCGTCCGAGCCGTGGCGCCGACCGCGATCGCGCGTGCCAGCGCTAGCCGAAGGCTGGCATCGTGGACCGCGTCAATCAACGCAACGCGACGACCGTCGAGCTCCAAGTGCGCGACGATCCCGTTCTCTGGAACATTGCCGTCGTAGTCGCCAATGGCAACCGGCACCTGATAGAACTGCTCGGCGCCTGCTCCCGCGGCGATACCAATGCGAGCAATCGCAAACGCGCCGTCGCCCCACGGAAGCACGACGAAGTCGGCAACGCGCGCCTTTGCGTTCGTCGCGCTCTTGGCGGCATACCAGCGCTGCTTGCCTAAGAACGCGAGCAGCACGTCGCTCGTGAGCGCGTTCAGCGCCGTGATCACCGCGCTTCCGTTCGTCGCCATTAGCCCGCGCGCTGAATTTCTTTCGCTTGGTCGCCGGGCAGGAGCCGGAACCACAGAAAGTTGTGCGGTCCGAGCGTCAGCAGATATGGAAGCTCACCGATGGGCGGAAAGCAGTTCTTGCTCCACAGCTCGAGCGGTACGAGCCCGTTGAACTCGCGCAGGTCGAGCTCCACGTACTGCGCGAAGCGCGACAGATTGTTCACGCACAGAATGGTTTCGTCGCGGTAGCGGCGAAGGAAAATGAGCACGCGACGGTTGGCCGCGTCGAGCGCCTCCCACGTGCCGCGACCGAACGCCTTGTAGCACTGGCGAACGGAGATGAGCCGGCGCATCCATCGCAGGAGCGATGTCGGCACGCGCTCTTGCGCGACGACGTTCACAGTATGGTAGCCGTAGGGCGGATCGACGATGAGCGGCGAATAGAGCGCGGCCGTATCGGCTTCAGAGAATCCTGCATTGCGATCGGCGCTCCACTGCATTGGCGTACGTACACCATTCCGATCGCCCAGATAAATGTTGTCGCCCATGCCGATCTCGTCGCCGTAATAGATGATTGGCGTTCCCGGCATGGACATGAGCAGCGCGTTCATCAACTCCATCTGTCGACGACCACTGTCCATGAGCGGCGCCAGGCGTCGGCGAATGCCGACGTTGATGCGCATGCGCGGGTCGCGCGCATACTCGCGATACATGTAGTCGCGCTCTTCGTCGGTCACCATCTCGAGCGTGAGCTCGTCGTGGTTGCGAAGGAAGATGGCCCACTGACAGTTGGCCGGAATGTCTGGCGTCTGGCGCATGATGTCGACGATCGGCGTGCGATCTTCGCGGCGCACCGCCATGTACATGCGCGGCATGACCGGAAAGTGGAACGCCATGTGGCATTCGTCAGAATCCCCGAAGTACGCCGCCACATCGCTCGGCCACTGATTCGCCTCGGCGAGAAAGACTCGGTCCGGGAATTCCGCGTCGAGCGTGGCGCGGAGCTTCTTCAGGACTTCGTGCGTCTCCGGAAGATTCTCGCAGTTCGTGCCGTCGCGCTCGATGAGATACGGAATCGCGTCGAGCCGCAGCCCGTCGACGCCCATCCGCAGCCAGAAGCGCATGACGTTGGTCACGGCGTCCAGCACTTCGGGATTGTCGAAGTTGAGATCGGGCTGGTGACTGAAGAAGCGATGCCAGTAGAACTGTTGCGCTTCGGGGTCCCACGACCAGTTCGACTTCTCGGTGTCGGTAAAGATGATCCGCGTGCCGGCGTAGCGATTGGGATCGTCGCTCCACACGTACCAGTTGCGATGCGGCGAGTCTTTCGGAGCAGTGCGGGCGCGCTGAAACCACGGATGCTGATCCGATGTGTGGTTGATCACCAGCTCCGTGACCACCCGAATGCCGCGTTCGTGCGCCGCGTTCAGAAACGCACGAAAATCGGCGATCGTGCCGTACGTGGAGTTGATCTCCTCGTAGGCGGCGATGTCGTAGCCGTCATCCTTGAGCGGTGACGGATAAAACGGCAGCAGCCAAATGGTATTCGCGCCGAGCTCCTGCACGTACGCGAGCTTTTCGATCAGTCCGCGAAAGTCGCCGAATCCGTCGGCGTTGGAGTCGCGATAGCTCTTGATGTGGAGCTGGTAGATGATTGCGTCTTTGTACCAGAGTGGGTCGGTGTCGATCACGATGGTCTCGAGCGGTACGGAAGCAGTACGGAAGCAATGCGGACTGAGGACGTTGCCGGTGTGCCGGCCGGCGCCAGATGGACGCACGACTAGTGCCGGGGCCGCCGACACCGGATCCAACCATCGCTGCGGGCGGGCTGTCTTAAATCTCGCACGTTGCGAGTCACATCCCGACAGAGAGACCATCCCATGTCGCCGTTCAGCCTCACTGAACTTCGGAACGCCGCGCGCGGCCTCTGGCGCACGCCGACCGTCACCATCTCCGCCATCATCTGTCTCGCGCTGGGCATTGGCGCCACGACGGCCATCTCGAGCGCCATCGACCGCGCGCTGCTCCAGTCGCTGCCGTTTCGCGACCCGGACGGCCTCGTGGCCGTGTTTCGAACGACGCCGCACTCCGGACCACAGGGCACCTGGCCGCAATCGGCCCCGAATTACACCGACCTCGCCCGGGAGACGCACCAGCTGAGCGACCTCGCGGCCATCTCGCAGGGCGCGGCGTTGATCAACCTGACGACGAACGCGATTCAGGCGAGTCAGCTCTACGTCACCGGCAATCTCTTTCCGATGCTCGGCGTATCGGCCGGTCGCGGACGGCTTCTCCTTCCGGCCGATGCGCAACCCGACCAGCCTGAAGTCGCCGTGCTCAGCGACGAGCTATGGCGCACGACGCTCGGCGCCGATTCCAACATCGTGGGGAAGGTTCTGACGATCGACGGGACGCCGACGACCGTCGTCGGCATCGCGCCACCCGATTTTCGCGTGCCTGTCGGTCCATCCACGCTGCGTGCCGACGTGTGGATGCCGTTGCGCTTTACGCCGCAGCAGCTCGCCCAGCGGCGCAGCAACTACTTGCAGCTCGTTGGACGGCTCGCGCCGCGCGCAACGCCGGTGTCCGCGCAAACAGAGCTCCGCGCGCTGTTCGACGGGCTCGTGCGACAGTACCCGGATTTGCGCGGCGAGAACATTCGCGTCGCTGCCATGCAACATGAAAGCGTTCAGTCGATTCGCACGCCGCTCTTATTGACGTTCGGTGCGGTGTGCATGGTGCTGCTCATCGCCGCTACGAACGTTGCCGCACTGTTGCTCGCGCGCGGCGTCCAGCGCCGCCGAGAAATGGCCGTTCGCACCGCACTCGGCGCCACGCGCTGGGACGTCATGCGCATGCCGCTGCTCGAGAGCTTGTTGATCACCGCCGCTGGTGCGGCGATAGGACTCGCCGTCGCCGTCGCGAGCGATCACACGATCGGCGCGCTCGCCGCTGCGCGAATGCCGCAGCTCGACGGCCTGCATTTGGATAGCCGAGTGATGGTGTTTGCGTTGGTGCTGGTGTTCGTCGTCGCGACGCTGTGCGGAGCCGTGCCTGCGTGGCGCGGCGCGACTGTCGATCCGCAGGACGCGCTGCGTGCGGGACGCGGCGCGGGCGCGGGCCACACGACGCATCGGACGTTGCGTGCGCTGGTGGTCTTCGAGATTGGTCTTTCGCTGATGCTGCTCATCGGCGCGGGTTTGGTGCTCAAGGGTTTTGCGCAGCTACTGAACAACGACCCCGGATTCGAGACGGCACACGTCCTCACGCTTCGGGTTACCGCGTCGGCCGCGAAATATCAGAATCAGACGGCGATTCAGAATTTCCTCGAGCCGTCGCTCGACGCGATTCGCACCGTGCCGAACGTCGTGAGTGTGGCGGCGATCAGCTCACCACCATACATAAGCTGGGGAAATAACTGGAACGTGCGGTACGAAGGCCAGCCCGGAAACGATCCGACGACGCTGCCGATCGTCGAGAACCGTGTCGTAACAACGGGCTTTTTCGAGCTGACAAAACAGCGCCTGCTCGCCGGGCGATTGCTGCAGGCGTCGGATGACGAGCGCACTACGTCGCCCGGAGTGGTGGTCGTGAACCAAGCGCTGGTCGACCGCGACTTTCACGGTGCGAGCCCTGTCGGTAAGCGCTTTCATCTCAGCGATACGACATTCGCGACCATCGTCGGTGTGGTGAGCGACATTCGGAATGCCGGACCTGTCGCGCCACCACAGCCGGAGATGTACTGGACATACCGACAAGGCGGCTTGGGAAATTCCGGCTTTCCCGTTCTCATTCGAACGAAGAGCGACGACCCAGCCGCGGTGATCGCCGGTGTGCGTGCAGCCGTTCGCCGCATCGATCCCTCGGCTGCGATCTCCGCGGTTTCGCCCATGAGCGAAGTCATCGCCAAAAGCCTCGGGCAACCGCGCTTCTATTTCAGTTTGCTCGGAACGTTCGCCATCGTCGCGCTGGTATTGGCACTCGCCGGGTTGTACGGCGTCCTGAGCTACGTGGTTGCGCAGCGCACTCGCGAGCTTGGCATTCGTGCCGCGCTGGGCAGTCCGAAGGCTTCGCTGCTGCGGCTCGTGGTCCGTGATGGACTGGTGCTCGTGATCGGCGGCGTTGTGCTCGGATTGGCCGGCGGATCGGCGGTGACGCGCCTGATGCAGTTCATGCTGTACGGCGTGAGTCCGCTGGACTTGCCCACGTGGACGGGCGCGGCGGTGCTGATGCTCATCGCCGGATGCGCGGCGACGTTGGTGCCGGCGACGCGAGCAACGAGCGCGGATCCGTTGACGGCGATTCGGGTGGAGTGATTGTCATCCCGAGCGAGCGTAGCCACCCGGCTGTCATCCCGAGCGAGCGTAGCGAGAGAGGGATCTTCTTTATCGCCGATTATAAGACGGCCGACGCAAGATCCCTCGCTACGCTCGGGATGACAGGCGCTCCACCCGCAGGATGTGCCCCACGGCCTCAGCGGGCTCCAGGCGTATGTAGTTCCGAACACCACGCCACACATATCGCGCGCCGGTGAGTAGATCATGAACCGCGTACGACTCAGTCTCGGCGATGCCCATGTCCGCGATCGGCACGTGGACCATCGTTTCCTGCACGCTGTGTGGATCGAGGTTGACGGCAATCAGCAGATCATGCGCTTCTGATTCTTCACTTACAATTCCAGGCATCAGCTTGGCAGGAACCGGCGTCGCCGTCGCGCCCGCCCACTGAACTGTCGGCTCCGTTGCCGCCTTGCGATAGAACACGATCGCCGGATTCTCGCTCGTGTGGAATGAAAGATTCGCGTAGAGCTGCAGCGCCGGCTCGGCGTGACGAATGGCGTTGAGGCGCCGAATGTCGTCGTTGAGATTTTCCGGCGCGTTGAAGTCGCGCGCCCGTAGCTGATACTTCTCCGAGTCGAGGTACTCCTCGCTCCCGGCGCGAACGGGCTCGTTCTCTACCAGCTCATAGCCGCTGTAAATGCCGTAGAGCGGCGACAACGTTCCAGCGAGCAACAGCCGGGACCGAAACGCCGATCGGCCGCCTGTTACCAAATACTCATTCAAGATATCTGGTGTATTCGCGAACAGATTACCGCGATAGTACTCCGCCATCGGGCTCTGCGTCAGCTCCTCGAGATACGCCCGAAGATTCCACGCGTCGTTCTTCCACGTGAAGTACGTGTACGACATCGTGAACCCGAGCTTCGCGAGCGACTTCATGCGCTTCGGTCGCGTGAACGCCTCGGCAAGAAAGATCGCGTCGGGATGATCGCGTTGGACGTCTTGAATCACCCACTCCCAGAATGCGAGCGCTTTGGTGTGCGGGTTGTCGACACGAAAAATCGTCACGCCGCGGCCAATCCAGAACAGCAATAAATCGCGGCACGCACTCCACAGGTTCTCGCGATCCGTGCACCAGAAACTCAGCGGATAAATATCCTGATACTTCTTCGGCGGATTCTCGGCGTACTTGATCGTCCCGTCCGGACGAACGTGGAACCACTCAGGATGTTCTTTGACCCACGGATGATCGGGCGAACACTGCAGCGCGTAGTCGAGCGCAATCTCCATCCCGAGGTCGCGCGCCGATCTGACGAAGAAATCGAAATCGTCGAAGGTACCGAGCGCAGGCTCGATCGCGTCGTGTCCTCCATGCTCGTTGCCGATCGCCCACGGGCTGCCGACGTCGTCGGGCTCCGGCTCGAGCGAGTTGTTCTTGCCTTTGCGAAACGTGCGGCCGATCGGATGGATCGGCGGCAGATAGACGACATCGAAACCGAGTCCGGCGATGCGCGGAAGTTGTCGCGCGGCGTCGGCGAAGGTGCCGTGTCGCACGACGTGACCGGGGCCCTCGATCGCAGTTGAGCGCGGAAACAGCTCGTACCACGCACCAAATCGCGCCGCCGCGCGGTCAACGACAATCGTGAGATCGCGACTATAGCGTGTGAGATCCGTCGGCCGCGCATACTCTTGCATGAGGGCGTAGAGCTCTTCGTCCAACGCACGCTCGATCTGCTTTTCACTCGGAATCTCGCGCGGATCCTCGAGCATCTTGGCCGTCATCAGCAGCGTCGCGCGCGAGGGACCGGACTTCACCGTGCGCGACGCCGCTCGCACGAGTCGCGCGCCTTCGGCGAGCTCCAACGTCACGTCTTGTCCGGCGTCGATTTTTTTCTTGAGCTCCGTACGCCACGTGATGAACCGATCGGTGTGCGCCTCGACGGTAAACAACCAATGACCGATGCGGTCCACCTCGAAGTCACCGTACCACCGATCGCTGTCGAAATCGTAGCGCATCGGAGTGAGCGTCCAGTCGGCAGCGTCCGGCGCCTTGTGAAGGAGACGCACCGCCAGCTCGTCGTGGCCTTCTTTGATTATGTCAGCGCCGACATAGACGCGATCGCCAACAATTCGCTTCACCGGGTACCTGCCGCCATCGAGCTGCGGTGTCACGCACTCGATGATGAGCAGGTCATGGCGTCTCGAGATCGTTCGGCGATCAGTTTTTTGGCTGGCCACGAATTCGTGCGTTCAAGATCTTGGAAACGGCGCGGGGTCGTCTCGACCGGACGCTGAACCGTCCGCAAAGTCTGGGCCCGCTACAGTCGAGCTTGGCGGACGTCTGCCGCGGTTGAAGATCCTGGGCATGAACGACAGCAGAATCAGCAGCACGCTTGCGACGATAAGACTCCGAATCGCGTCGCTTTTTCCGTGGCCGACGCTCTCGAGCAGGCTGTCGGAGAAGTAGCAGTAGATCGCGGTGACCGGCGCGATTCCGATTGCCGTCGCAAGGAGGTAGGCGCCGAACGGCACGCGCGCCAAACCCGCGACGAGATTCACCGTGCCGAGTGGCAGCACGGGAATCAGGCGCAGCCGGAGCACTCCGGAAAAATCTGCGGCATCGGTTACTGCGGCGTCGGCGCGCTTGAACCGTTTGAGCCACCGGACGACGACGTCGTGGCCAACAGTACGCGCGATCCAGTATCCGAGTGCGGCGCCGACGATGCTGCCCGCCCACGCGAGCACGGTTCCGAGCAGTGCGCCGAAGAGTACGCCGGCAGCAATCGTGAACGGCAAGCCGGCCATGCCGACGCACGTGAACAGGGCGTACAGCAGGATGAACCCGATTGTGAATTCGACGATGCTGTGCGACTTCCGCAGTCGCTCGACATGCTCGAGCGTATGCCGGTAGTCGAACAATCCGAGCCGGTACGCCGTTAGCGTTGCGACAGCCAGCAAGACGAGTAGAACGCCGATTCGCACGAGCGCGGCCCGCGACGACGGAAGTTGACGGACACTTCCGCTTGCTGTGAATCGGTCCATGCGATCGCTACTGTCACATCCCGTGCCCGAGAATTACCGCGTGCAGGCGATGCGCTGTATTCCGATTCGCTTTGAATAGGCGTCGCTGGTCTCCGATGCGATCACTGATCCGTCGGGCAGAAGACCCATGTGTAGCCGCCAGTCGCCACTCGGCAGCGCGAGGTTCACGTTCGACGTCATCGGCGTGGCGAGGTGCCAACTGCTGCCGGTGAGTATTTGGCCGATTCGCCCCTGTGTTGAGACGGCTCGAACGACATTCCGCGACGAGGGCGCCGAGCCGGAACCGGCGGACTCGGCAGAGAGCTCGAGCGCAAAGCGCCGGGACGACGACTCCGGTTCGGACGCCGACTCGGCCCCAAGCTCGTAGCAGCCGACGAACGCACTCGCGCCCACCGCGATGCGGTTGCTGGCCAGCTCGCCGAGATGGGCCGTGGAATCCGTTCCGATGGCGGCGACCAACGGGCGCGGCACCATCTTGTTGGGCGTGTCGTGCCGCTTCGTCAACAGAAGTGATAGCGCGACGATCACCGATGCCGCGAGCGCCGCACGAGCTGGAGTGATCCGCAGCATACGCCAAAGCGACAGCGAGTATGCCTCTCCTCGAGGCGCGACTCTCGGAACAACGCCACTCGGCGCGACATCCAATGCACGAGCGATTCGCGACGCACCGGCAATCGTTTCACGAGCCGCGGATGCGGCTGCCGAGCACGCCGTGCATGACGCGATGTGTCGCGCGAGTTCGGCGCGCTCCGCTTCCGGTAGCGCGCCATCGAGCCAAGCGTGGATCGTTCCTTCGTCAGGATGCTGCATGTGTGCTTCCGCGTCGTTCAACGTTTCGCTCGCTCTGCAACGCGTCAAATGCTTCGACCAGTCGCCGCCGCGCGCGAGCCAACGTGGTGCCGACTGACTTGACGGACAACTCGAGTGCCGCGGCAATCTCCGGATAGTCCAAGCCTTCCTCCCGCATGAGGAGCGCGTCGCGATCGCGTTCCGTCAACATGCCGAGCGCGGCGCGTGCAATGGCAAACTCCCGCGTCCGCTCGATTGTGAGCGATTCCGGCTCCGCGATATCACTGCAGCTGGCCTCCTGTCGAAGCAGCTCGAGCCGCTGCCGGTTCCTGATGTCGCGTCTCGCTTCGTCGCGCGCAAGGTTCGTGGCTACGGCGAACAACCACGAGCGCTCGCTCGCGATCGACTTCTGCTTGAGCGCGCGAAGAAAGATCTCTTGAACGAGCTCCTCGGCGCGGTCGCGATCGCCGAGCCGCCGCGTGAGATAGCGCGCGAAGGGCTCGTGATAGTCACGAAACAACCGATCGACATCGGTCACAGTTGGTTGATCGTGACAGTTGTGAACATCGTGATTCGACGTGAGGCACTATTGGAGGAGACGACAGCGAAGTGAAAAACTTGCACACGAAGAAAGGAAGAGATTGTGAGGGTCACCGCTAGCGTGGACGATGGCCCGCTTCAAGAGTGCTTCGCACTTGGCACTGCCGTCGACTGTCGTTCACGCTTCTCCGTGCCTATCCGTGGCATCCGTATAATCCGCGCCCAAGTTTTTTCCTTTGTCAGAGTCTTGGAGCCAGCCAACGCCGCGATAGACTCAAGCCCTCATGCGGGCGACGCAACAACTGATTGACACGGATTGTGCGGATTGCGCGGACCGTCACGGAGAAGCGTCAAGGGCCGTGAACCGACGTGAACGATTGATGACTTGATACGCGGCTACGTACGCTCGTGTACCAATGGCCGATATAAAGCGCACAAAACACACAAAACGGCGGAGCACTCCGGTGCTCCGCCGTTTGCTTTTGAATTCACGCTCCCCCGCCGGCCCCATCCTCACCACCCCACCGCCCGCCAGCACAAAGATATAAAGCATCGACCGTACCAAGGTTTCGAAACGTCGAGCGTACCCGCGACAACAGAATGTGTGGCACGCCAATTCCCTAAGTAATCGATCGAGCGACTGCACGATGTCGTCACGTCATCAATCGGTTGTCCTATGGGTTCTCGACTTTCTACCCTGCTGAGCATTTCTCTTGGCGTCGCGGTGAGCGCCGCCGCGGTGGCAGCGCTCGGATGTGCGCACGTGTCACGGCAGGGCTTGGATGACGGCTCGCCGTCGGCGCCATCTGGGGGCACGTACAGCCTCGCCGCCAGCAGCGCTCGCTCGACCATTTACTCGTCGCAAACTGTCTCGTTCGCACTCGATCGCATCGACCAGCGGAGCTTGCCGCTCGATCGCACGTACACGCATCCGGCCACCGGGAAGGGCGTGACGGTCTACGTGTTCGACGGCGGCATCTCGACGACGCATCCGGAGCTCAGCGGCCGGGTACGCTTCGGCTTTACCGAATTCCCCGACGATCAGAGAATTTGTAATCCGCACGGCACCGCCGTCGCCGGCGCGATCGCCGGAACTACACTCGGCGTCGCTCCCGACGCGGAGATCGTCGACGTCAAAATGGTGCAGTGCGACAAGCTGCGCGGCACGATCAAGGCGATCGTCGACGGCGCGCACTGGACGATTGCCGACCATCAGGCGCATCCGGGACCGGCCATTGCGAATTGGTCGTTCATCGCCGATACCTCGGCGCGTATTCCGGCGCTCGACAGCGCGGTGCGCGAGCTCCGCGCGGCCGGCATTCCGGTGATCGTGTCGGCGGGCAACCTCGATATCGACGCGTGCCGCGTATCGCCGGGCAATTCGCAGGGCACCATCGTGGTGGGTGCGTCGGGCGTGTCGGCGGAGCGTACGGAGAACGGCGCGATCACGACCATCGACCGCCGTTCGCCGGGCACCGCCTTCGGACCGTGCATCGATCTGTACGCGCCGGGCGATTCGGTCCTGCTGCCGAGTCTCGATCGCGGTATGCAGCCGATCTCGCAACTGTGGAACGGAACGTCGATGTCAGCGGGCTACGTGAGCGGAGCGGCCGCGCTGTTCCTCGAGACCCATCGCGATGCGACGCCGGATCAGGTGGCTGAAGCGCTCGAGCGGAATGCGACGGTGAACGTGTTGCGCGATACGCACGCGGGATCGTCGAAGATGCTGTACGTCGGCGCTGCTCGCCCAACGGTAGTCGCGGCACGACCCTGATTTTTGGATTTTCGCGCGCAATTGGTCAGGGATTTGTGTTGGCGTGGATACGCGTGCCGCATTCGACATCCCTCATGTCTTGCGCGGCCGTTGACGGCCCTTGACGGCCCTTGACGGCCCTTCACGCTTCTCCGTGCCTGTCCGTCAAATCCGCATAATCCGTGGCCAAGTTTTTCTTCGCCCGAATCACCGATTGACACGGATTGTGCGGATTGAACGGATCGTCACGGAGAAGCGTCAACGACAGTCAACTGACGTGGACATGACCAGGCCAATTGAGACTATTTGTATAGCTCCCGCGCTCTGGGTAACGCGCGCTCGACAGCTTCGATGTTCATTCCCGCTCCGGCCGCGCGCATCTCGACCGACACCCAGCCGTCGTAGCCGGCCGCCTTCAGTGCCCGTTCCGCCGCAGTGTGATCCGCGGGTGGCGTACCCGTTCCCAATTCCGCGAGATTCGGCTCACTCGCGTGAAAGTGCGCGAGATATGGCGCCGCATACTCAACTGCCGACACGGCAGATTCACCCGCCATCGTTATTCCGCCGAGGTCGCCGTTGACGCGAACGCCCGGATGATCGATCGCCCGACAGAGGTCGGCCGCTTCAATCGTCGTCGTAATGAAGTCGCATCCATACGCCGGCGGATTGGCCTCGATGCAGAGCGCCGTTCCGCATTCGTGCGCATGCTGCCCGATCTCACGGAAGGCATCGGTTGCAATTGCGATCGCGTCCGCGAGTGCGAGCGCGCCTCGTACTCGGTTCTTTGGCGACCCGAATACGAGGGAACGTGCGCCGAGTGCCGCGGCGAGGTCGATGGTGCGACGCAGATAGTCGATGAACGCCGAGCGTGGCGCGAAGTCGCCGAAGAGTTGCAGATCGGGCCGTCCAAAGAGCAGCGACTGCAGCGACACGATCGATAGACCGCGCTCCTCCCAGCCGCGCCGATACGCGGCGACGTCCGCGGGCGATGCATCCAGCGGATCGTCGCGCCATTTTGTCGGCGCGATCTCGACGCCGGTCGCACCACATCGCCTGACCACCGCGGCCGCCGCGTCGTCTTCAGCCGCGTCCCACGCAATGTTCGAGATGGCGAGTCGGCGAGACGCGGGCGTCATTGCGTCGGCGGGCTACTGGCGCTCGGAGGCGACGAAGGCCGCAATCCCCGACAGTTCGCGCGTTCTATTCTCGACATACGTGCCCGAACCGCCAAACAGCTCCGCGTACTTCGTGTGGATGTCGTAACGCGCGGGCGTTGAGCTCACTTCGTTCGTGAAATCCATATCGAATGCGTCGCGCGCGACATCCGCGACACTCACCGGTTCGGCGGGTAGGTGCACGAGCGGCAGTCGCGCATCCATTGCCGTCGCCATGTCGTCCCATAAGCGGCGGACATCATAGAACTGGAATACTCCGCGCGAGTCGATTTTGTGCACCTCATGATCGTGCAGGAAATCGTGGATCACGTTCTTTTTGAGACCGGGCCCGTAGAGCCCAGCCAGCCGCACGATGGTTGCGTCAAAGCGGCTGGCGACGATCTGCTCCAACCGCCGCCGATTTTTCCCATAGGCCTGGAGCCCCGCGGTAGGCGTCGGTGAGTCTTCGTCGACGTTCACCGGAATCTGAAAGACGTCGACGGTCGATATGAGCACAAGCTTTACAGCATTCACATGTTCCAGTGCACGCGTCAGCCGCTCGATGTTATCGAGGTCGCGTTCGGGATCAGCGTTCGCCTTCCACTTCTCGGCTGGCGCACCACAGCAGACCACGAGGTCGAAGCTGCGGCCGGCAATCTGTTCGATGTTCGAGGAGTTGAACGTCGCTTCGAACTCGTGCTGGCGAAGCAGATTGCTGCCGACGAATCCGGTGTGGCCAATCAGCGCGTCGCAGGGAGCGTCGTCGGTCACGGATTGAACTTCCCACTCGCCGCGGCGGCGAGAGTGCGCAAAATGGCGAGATTTCCTTTCACTGGGCTGATCTTGGTGGGCGTCTTTCCGCTCGACGGATAGCGTCGCGTCACGGGAGTCTCCGTCACACGAAAGCCAAGCCGCGCGGCGCGAATCGCGAGATAGTAGTGGAGCTCGTACCCCATGAAGATATCGCGCAGCGGCTGGACGCGCGGGTCTGTGAGCAATCGCCGGCTATAGGCGCGAAAGCCGTTCGTCGTGTCGGTGTAGCGCGTTCGCGCGGCGAGACTGATCAGCGGCGCGTGCAACAGCTTCACGGCAAGCGTGCGACTGAGTGGCGTGTTAATGCCGTGACCGCCCGGAATGTATCGCGAGCCTTGGATGTGATCGTAACCCTCGTCGAGCAGTTCGGCGAACCGCGGAATGGCCGACACGTCGTCTTTGCCGTTGCCGTCGATGACAATCAGACCGTCGTAGCCTTCGTCGAGCGCAAACGCGATGGCCATGCGCATCTGCGCGCTCAGCTTGCCCGGGCCGCGTTTGACGAGGAGCGCGCGCACTCGCGCAGCGGCGAGCGTGTCGATGCCGAGCGATCCGTCGGTGCTGCCGCCGTCGGCGACGACGATGTCGACGCGATCCGCCAGCGGTGCCATTTGCTCGAGCTGCCGCTGAATGCGGTCGGCTTCGTTGATGACGAACACGGCGACGCAGTAGCGATGTCGCTTGGGTGCGAGGATCTGCCGCTCATGCGCCGGGACGCCGATGCGCGCGGGGACGACGACGCTAGTGCTCAGAAGCGGTAATCGAGTTGCACGCCAGCCATCGAATTGAAGCGCGTGCCTGGAACGAAATCGAAGTTCGCCACCCGCTCCGCGCCGGCGCGCGCCGAGAAGCGCACGCCTTCCTTGCGAGGGGAGCTCCATTGGAGGATCGCGCGTTGGCGCTGCTCGGGTGGCCTGGACGACACGAGGGCGAATCCGAAGTTGTCGTAATTGGCGTCGGTGTTTCGTATACGGTACGTGTTACCCGAGCGAACTTCCACCGTGGCATCGAGCGTTATGTCCGCACCGGAGGCTTGCAACGCGTCGAACCGCACCAAACCGGCATGGGCGCGCGGGCCGAGCTCGTCACCGATCAGCGTTTCGTTCGACGTTACTCCGGACGAATACTGTGGATGCTCGTAGTAGCGAATACCAGTACTGTGAAATTCCGTCGTGACGGAGATCGCGTGCGGAGCGGCGATACAGCTCGCCGAAGCACCCAGGACGTAGCCCGCATCTTGGGTGAACATGCTCCTCCATCGACGATAGTCTGCGTCATCCAGCGCGCCCGAGCCATACACAGAGAAACAGTTCGAGGGCGAGCGATAGGTCAGATCAACGCCCGCGAGCTTGTTAGAAATAGCGATGTCATTCTTCTTCAGAAAGAGCGGATCGTAGAGCACCGTGAGATCGGCGACTCGGTCTGCAAAGGTCGAGTGAGGGCCGCCTTGCCCGCCCATCTGATCGATGACCTGCACGCCCCACTCGAAGCGTGGACTCGGCAGGAACGACACCATGTATCCGATGAGCTGGTCGTGCGGATGGTTCTGATTCTTTCCGAGATCAGCGACGAACAGATTGGCGGCCGTAGGTCCTAACGCGCGCAAGAAGCCGGGAAGAATGAACGGCTGTACGCTACCGACGCGGATCATATCGAGGGCCGGTGCATTGTCACTCACCAGAACACTGCCGTGAATTCCTGAACCGAACCTCACGTAATCGCGCCCAATTTCCACAACTGTGTTGCGGGCGCGCAGTGTGCCGTACGCGGCCTGTAGTTGCGCGGTCCATTGCTGCGCACCGAGCGTGTCGCGCGTCGATGTCACGCGCGGCCGCACTGCGAGACCGACGTGGTCGAACAGCGAGAGCTCGTGCAGACTCTCGAATGCTGTCGTCCAGCCAGATGAATAGCGCCGGCCGTTCGCGCCGCTGACGAGCGGATTGATTCGCGCGCTGATGCCGCCGAGGCCATCGCCGACGACGGCTCGGTCCGGACTGTCGAGGTGCACCACCTCGGCGTCGAGCCGTTCGATCAAACGAATGGGTTTCGGTCGTGTAACACCGTCGGTGTCAGCCGCAATTCGAATCTCGCTGCGCAGATCGGCCAGGAGTCGCGCGGCGACCTGACGGTGATCCGGCGTCAGAGTCGAAAGCTTTGCCGCTGCGCTCGTGTACAGCGCGGCAGCGCGCGCCTCCGAGATCGGGCGTTGACCGACGATGAATCCGTCGAGCAGGCCGAGCGACGCGAGAGCGTCGAGTCGCTCGTAGGCTGTGCTGGTGGGCGGAATGGTGAGCACAGCTTGCGCGCCGAGTGGAGCGATGGCTGCGAGCAACAACAGTGCAGCCGTCGCGAGCGCGCGACGGCTCTCGAACCGAGTAGAAGTGCGATGAGACACGAGCGCCAAGGGATTGTCGTTGAGCGAGCGGCAGGCGGGCGTTCGCCGAAGCGACGCGACTACAAGAAACCGCCGCGCGGCAAGTCTCGGCAAGAGGGCGCGTGCAAAAAGTATCGGCACAACGGCGCCGCATCTTGATCGCAGTTGACGCGAATAAATAGATGACGCGCGCCGCGCAAGTCCTCGGTTCAAGGAAAGGTGAACGACTGCCGATATCAGAGAAGTC
The DNA here is from genome assembly GCA_036499625.1 of Gemmatimonadaceae bacterium. Lineage (GTDB taxonomy): Bacteria > Gemmatimonadota > Gemmatimonadetes > Gemmatimonadales > Gemmatimonadaceae > JAQBQB01. Next base: position 136,790 of record DASYDJ010000022.1, on the reverse strand, counting down.
CGAAGCTTCAGTCCGAAGCGACGGAGCGGATCTTCAGTCCCTTCTCTCATGTTGTCGCTCATTCTTGTTGCCGCCTGCCACCTCTGCGTTGCGCCGACGCTCGCGGAGAACGATACGACCAAAGCGGATACCTTGGCGGCGCGTCGCGCCACCGGTCAAATCGTCGGCGAAGTGCGGGACTCGGCGAGCAATACGCCGCGGGCGAGCGTGACTGTGCGTCTCGACGGCAGTCGTGTGACGATGACGGATAGCAGCGGACGATTCGAGTTTACTCAAGTCGAGGCTGGCACGCACGCAGTCCAGGTGACGCGCATCGGCATGCAGCCCGTCGGTCGGCGGAACATTGTCGTCGCGCCGCCAGCTGCCGCGCACGTGACCATCTTGGCGGTGCCGGCCATCGTCAAGCTCGCATCCGTCGTAGTGACGCCGAGCTCCTTCGGGATGTTGAGCGACGTGAGCTCGACGTCGCGCGGCTTGTCGCGGGAGCAGCTCGAGTCGCGTCCGCAACTCGGAGACGACATCTATCGAACTATGAACCGCTTGCCCGGAGTGGCTTCGACGGACGTGTCGGCGCAACTCCACGTGCGCGGCAGCGACTACAACGAACTTCTTGTCTGCCTCGACGGAGCGCAGCTGTACGAACCGTTTCACCTCAAGGACATCGACGGCGCTCTGTCGATCGTCGATGCCAACATCATTAATTCGGTCGACGTGAGCACGGGTGGTTTTGGGGCACAATACGGCGATCGCCTCACAGGCGTGTTCGACCTTCGCACGTCGGATCAGGCGCCGGCTGAGTCAAAGACAAGCCTGGGCCTGAGTGCCAGCAGCGTCCACGCGTTGAGCAACGGCTCGTTCGCGAACGGCGATGGGCAGTGGATGGTGTCAGCCCGGCGCGGCTATATGGATTTGGCGTTGCGCCTTGCCGGCGATCCGTGGCCGGCGAAGCCGCGATACGGCGACGTCTTTGCCAAGGTCGAACAGAGGTTTGGAACGCAGGCCGTGGCCGTGCATGGGCTCTATGCGAGCGATGCGTTCAGCTACAACGAGGCGCCGGGATACATCGTCAACAGCGGATACGGCGATGGTTACGGGTGGCTGACGTGGAGTGGAGCGGTGGGCTCGCGATTGACGCAGCAGACGGTGGTGTCTGGGGCGCGGCTGTCGCAGCAGCGGGCGGGAACCGATACGCGGACCGTAGGTCGGGCTCCGGTCCTCACGGTAGCCGACGACCGCGGCTTCACAGCGTTTGGGTTGAGTCAGAATTGGCTTGCGACAATTACCGATTGGCTGCTCATCAAGGCCGGCTTTGAGGTCAGACAGCTCAGCGCGACCTACGCCTATGACCGAACCACCTCGCTACGCCAGCTGAATCCCACCTGGTCTGCGGCCGATTTCGACACCGTCAACATCGCGACCGCTCCGTCTGGTTCGGCGATGGGCGCGTATCTGTCTCAGCGTATTCGCGTTAACGATCGACTGACACTCGAGACAGGACTGCGCACCGACCGCCATTCTTATCTCACCAACGACGGAGCCGAGTCACGCCCTAGCCCCCGACTTGGCGCTGCATTCTCATTGAACGATCAGACGACTCTTCGCGCTGCGTGGGGACGATACACCCAGGCGCAGCTTCCGAATGAGATCGACGTTGCAGACGGCATTCGCGATTTTTCACCAGTGCAGGTTGCCGAGCACCGCATCTTGGGCCTCGAGCGGAGATTGATGGGAGGTCTTGTCCGTGTCGAGGCGTATCGCCGAGCCACATCCAACGTTCTACCGCGAGCGGAGAATTTGGGCGGCGAGGTCGTGATGATTCCGGAGGCGGAGCCGGATCGCCGCGTCGTCATGCCATCGGCTAGCTTGGCGCGGGGCGTCGAAGTGTTTGCCAGCCATCAGAGCGCCAAGGTCGACTGGTCAGGAAGTTACGTTTTGGCTTCTACACAGGACTTGGTCGACGGCCGCTGGACGCCGAGGCCTCTCGATCAACGACACACGATCGTCACCGACGTCACGATTCGACCGACCAGCAGCATTGCGCTGAGCGCAGCGTGGCAGTTCCACACGGGGTGGCCGAGTGCCAACCCCATATATGCGGCGGAGAGCACTGGAGTTGCCGGGGCCGAAGTAGCCAACGTCGTCACGGACGGAATTGGCACACAACGTGTTGCGCCCTATCATCGGCTGGATGTCCGAGTCACCAAGACCTTTCAGCTAGCGCATGGCGGCTTGAGTGCTTTCGTGGACGTATTCAATGTGTACGACCATGCCAATCCGGCCGGGTACACGTACGTGCCGCAAGTGTCGCCAAGTGGAGCGCTGACGGTTGATAGAACGCAAATTAGTCTTTTGCCGCGGCTGCCGAGCGTCGGAATTACGTGGCAATTTTGACCGATCATTCAAAGAACGAGCAACGCGAAGTGCCGGTGTCGACGCGGCACGTTGATTATCGGCGCAACATCAGCGTGCCGATCCAACGGCCGAGATGATACCACATACTACGCCGGCGGGCGATTCGCTTCAGACGCGTGAAATCAGCGCTGTCTCGGCAGGCAACGAAGTTTCCCCACGCATTTTCGTCGGCAAGTAAGCGTTGGTGGTGATTGGATGACACGGACAGGTCGACGAATCGGCGCCAGCGATGCTGTCCGCCGTATCGCACGATCGGATACCACTCAGAAATGAGGATGCTGTATCCCAGGCCGGTCAAATAATTCGCCATGTCCAAGAACGAATAGCCGAGGGGCTTGGTCTTGCGGTCTTCGAATTCGCAGATGACTACGCGTGGCCGCAATCGGTTCCACGGGAAGCCCTTTAGTACGAACAAGTCGTATCCTTCGGTATCGATCTTCAGCAGGTCCACGCGCGCGACCGCTCGATCCGCGAGGTAGGTGCGCAGCGCGACGCCACGAACTGTCGCCGCCTGAACGTGATCTGGGTGAAATGCGACGAGCCCGCTGATTCCAGTCGACGAAGGACTCGTGAAGAACGGCAATGCGTCGACATCCTGATCAGTCACGGCACGATCATCGATCGTAACGTTGGGAAACATCCCAAAGTCTCGAACGAGCACACTGCGGTTGTTTGTGTCCGGCTCGAAGGCGAACACGATCGCACCGCTCGTTGCAAACTCGCGCAATGACGTGCCATGATGGGCGCCGACGTCAACCATGACGCCGTCCCGATTGATGGGCGCAAGCAAACGGTGCGCGAGACCAACCTCATCCGTTGCCGAGGCGAGCGGTTCAACTAATCGCCGGACGCGCCTGCCGATTGCATCACGAACCCGCCGCGCACTGATGCGACTGTTGACGCCGTCAGATTCGAGGGCCGGCACACCCGAATTGGACGACCGTTTCAATTGGAGTGATCTTCGACGCCGTAGTATTGCGAATAGCCGTAGCCGCCATACGATGCGCGATATCGGGCATCGCGATCGAAGTCAATGTCGTTGAGAACGACGCCCAACGGGCGAACACGCGCATTTTGGAGAAGCTCGACTGAGTAGCGGAGCGCGTCGAGAGTCGTGGTCGCGGCCCGAGCGACGAGAAGAACCCCATCCGTGCATGCTCCGAGAAGCGCTGCATCGGTAACCAAGTTGAGCGGCGGTGCATCGAGCACGACGATGTCGTACCGCTCGTGCATGCGCTGTAACAAGGCCACCATTCTGGCGGAGCCGAGCAATTCGGCTGGGTTCGGGGGCAGCGTGCCAGTGGGAAGGACTTCCAATCGTCCATTCTCGACCGCGTCCACCTGGCGCACTGCCGATTCGAGTGCGACGGTGTCGAGAAGAACGTTCGACAAACCGGGTTCGCGCTCGACGTCGAACGCCGTGTTCAAAACGCCACGCCGCAAATCGGCATCGACGAGCAGTATGCGAAGACCTTGTTGAGCGAGGCTGATCGCCAGATTTGCGGCGATTGTCGACTTCCCGTCTCCCGGAAGAGGGCTGGTCAACACGAGCGTCTTCACCGGGTGGTCCGGTCGTATGAAGGTGATACTGGTTCGCAAGCTGCGAAATGCCTCCGATACCGGGTCGCGCGGCTTGAGGCTCGTGATGAGATGCCGTTCAAGTGGCGCTTTGGCAGCGGATCCATTCCCGACTCGATTTCGCGCTCCGAATGCCGCGCGATCCAGCCGAGAGGCGCCGTCCTTGAATGCCGCGGCGGCAAGACGCCCTGCACCCGTTGGTGTATCGATCTCGCGGATGCGCGGGATGAGTCCCAAGACAGGAATGCCTGTAGAACTCAGAATGTCGTCTCTCGTGTGGACGGTTCGATCGAGTTGCTCGCGGAAGAAGGCCCCGCCGATGCCCAATGAGAGTCCACACAACGCCCCGAGAATAATCGCCAACCGGAGTCGGGTGGTCATCGGTCTTTCTGGAAGGATCGACGGATCGACGACCCGCACACTGGGATCGTCTACGGCCTGGGCAATTTCCGCCTCCTTGAGGCGGGTCTGAAGTAACGTGTCGATCGCTCCGAGAATTCCGGGTCGTCGTTCGAGACGTGCGACTTCCATTTCCTTGGTCGGTACCTGTCCGAGATCGCCGTTGAACTTGGACAGTGTCTGATCGATGACCGTCTCCTGATCGGTGAGACCCTGCAGATACGTTCCGGCGATTCCGCGAAGCTGGTCTTCAATGTCGGAGATTCGCGTTGACAGAACCTCCACGTCCGGGTCCTTGAGCGTTCGGCGCGAAAGGAGACTGGCGCGATCGTCTTCGACCGTCGCAAGGGACGTCAGCAAGGACGCCGCGGCCTGATTACGAAGCAATGTTGGGAAGGCAATCAGTCGTCTGTAAGGCGACGGCTCTCCTGGCTTCTGTTTCGCGGCAGCTGCGTTGACGTCGGTCAACAGACTGGCAAGCGCACTACGCTCGGCCTCGAGTCCGGTACGCTGACCCTCCAATTCCGCTAGACGACCAACCTGCGCTTTCGCCTCGTCCGGCAAGCTGACAATGTGCTCTCGCTGGAGATAGGCGCGCAGTTGTTCTTCAGATGCCGACAGCTGGTTGGATAGTGTATCGATTTGCTCGTGGATGAATCGGACAGTACTCCGCGCCTCGGTTCGCTGAATCTCCTGCCGGCGAACGATGAATTGGTGCATCAAGACGTTCGGAACTTGACCGACCAGGATGGGATCGTTTCCGCGATACTTGAGCGAGACGACATTGGCTTCACGATCCGGCCGAGTCACCTTCAACGCCTGTTCAAAGCCTTCGATAGCGTCAAGCCGCGGGGCGACGCGCAGCTCGATGACCGATTGTGCGGTAGCGCCGGGAAGTAAGCGAAGTTGGATTCCATTCAACCGTATGGGCGCGCCAACCGCGAATACTCCCATGCGTCCACTGGTTGCCGCGTTCTCCACCGAGAACGAGTCGCTCTGGAGGTGCCGAAAAATGTATTTGGCTTCGGGTGCGTCGGGTTCGGCCCGAACGTCTCGGAACAGAATCGCCCGCGCCACTCCCCGCGGTTTTAACACCTGAACTTGGAGCGCCAGTGTATCGACGACATCCTCGCTCAATGTCCGACTCTGAAGCACCTGCATTTCGGTGCTCACCTGGTTCCCGGTTGCCAGCGACTTCAAGACATCGAGGACCGGAAGATTCGATTGCTCTTCGTCGATTCGTATAGTCCCGGACGACTCGTACACCGGCTGCGACAGCGATGCGTACGCGATTCCAAGCAAGACGCACACAGTAAAGCAGATCGCAATCAGCCAACGGTTGCGTCGAATGACATCCCAAAACTTCGCGACGGAGATCTCGTCATCGTCGACCGGCGAGTTCTGAACGATAGGAACGCTTGGCATGAACATGCGCAACGATGTCGAAGAGAGGAGGCGCGGTGCTAACGAAGGAGCGCGATGACTAGGCTGATGCTCGCCGTTAGTGCAGCCGCGACAACACCGGAATTTCTGGTGAACCAGCTTCGTTCCGGAACGAAGATCTGATCGCCGGATCGAAGCGGAAGATCGGCCATCCGGGTCTCTCGGGTGATTCGCATCGCGAGGACTTTGCCCGCCCGAATGAGATTGGCCTCGTCCGTCTTTCCTTGGGGCGTCGCGCCTCCGGCAGCGGCGATGACATCGCTTACCGTCATCGTGAGGTCGACTGGATAGAGGCCAGGATTACGGACCGCCCCCAATACATTGACCCGTCTCAATAATGTGACTTCGATGGACGGGTTTCGCAGATAGACTTGGTACTCGGCAGAAAGATCCGACTTCAGTGATTCTGAGGAATCGCTCAAGACGTTGCGCGGCCCGATTTTGGGGAAGACTACGACGCCTTGTTCGTCGACCAGGAATTCGCCTGATAGATCAGGTTCCCGCCAAATTCGCAACCTGATGATGTCGCCGGGATGAATCAGCCCGATTTCCATCGTCGAGTCGGCAACAGGCTGGCTGGCCGGCCGAGAATCGGCCTGCGCGTGGAGCGGCCGAAATGCCGTTGCCGCGAGAAGGATGATGATGCTCGCAAGCCGTCCGAGCACGAAGACCCTGGTCACGGCACTAGGTCGCCTCGCTCGAAGCAATGGCGACCCGGTCGCGAAGATGGATCGCAAAGGGGTTCCTAGGGGAGGCTGATAGTCTGGGCGCCAGCGGACGCCGCACACGACCGCGACAGCGGAGGTCTGCGCCCAATCGTTTCAATAATATATCTGGCACAATGAACAGCAAGGTATTGATACGAAACGTGGCATAGGCTGTCGCGGCCTAGACTGGGCCATGTTCTGCGCCGTTGTGCCGACATGATACGCACCATATAGTGGTGCGGTACCAGAATTCTTCAAAATACCCACTGGCATTGCGTCGGCCTGCGCGGCGGCGATGGGTCCAACCAGGCTTCAGGGCAGCGGAGCCCGGCCGATTCGTCGGCTATGTAAGCGCGCGCGTTTGGCGCCCCGACATCGAGTTGCCCGCGTGGCCCGCGCCGTTTCTCACCTCCCAACCATCTTTCGCGATTGGACGTGCCGACCCCGATGACGTTCTCCGCGAAGCACCTTGGGCAGGCGGGACTTCGGCTGCAGCGCGGGCAAGTGGTCATCTATGTCGATCCCTACCTGACCGATCGAGTCGCTGACGTATTCGGCCGAGAGATGCAACGCATGCATGCTCCTCCGCTGACGCCGGAGCAGGCCAACGACGCGTGTTGGGTGCTCATTACGCATGCGCATGCCGACCATTGTGATCCAGCGACCCTCGTGCCGATGGCACGTGCGTCGACGCAGTGCCGCTTTCTGGGCCCTGCTGAGGTGCGCGGGCTTCTCACGGATTGGGGCATTGAGAGCTCGCGAATCTGTGTCGCTGGCGAGCACTGGGTCGAACTCGGTCCGGACGTCCGTGTCCATCCGGTGCCGGCTGCGCACTCGAAGCTCGAGCGGTGGCCGGACGGGAGCTCACGGTTTGTCGGCTACGTAATCGAAATCGACGGAAAACGCGTGTATCACGCCGGCGATACGATGCCGCATGAGGAAGTCTTCGCCGTGCTCGATCGTCTCAGCCCGATTAACGTGGCACTCTTACCGGTAAACGAACGCAATTACTTCCGCGATCGAGCCGGCATCGTTGGCAATATGTCGATTCGTGAGGCCTTCCAGATGGCGAGCCGAATCGGGGTCGAAGCAGTTGTGCCGATTCATTGGGATCTGTTCGGCCCAAACTCGGTGTATTGGGAAGAGATCGAGCTGCTCTACCGGCTAATGGCGCCGACGTTTCAGCTTGCTTCCTCGCTCGGCGATACTTGACGTATGCGAGTCAGTGTCATCGTTCGAACGTACAACGAGCAGCGACATTTGCCCCAGCTACTGGAGGCGATTGCCGGCCAACGCGATCACCGGATCGCCGCCGAGGTCGTTCTCGTCGACTCTGGTTCGACAGACCAGACCGTTCGAATCGCCGAAGCGCACGGAGTACGGGTTCTCCACATTGAGCGGGAGCGATTTTCGTTTGGCCGATCGCTCAACGTGGGATGTGCAGCGGCGCGTGGCGATTATCTGGTGTTTGTCAGTGGCCATTGTGTTCCGACCGACGACCTCTGGCTTTCACGCCTGATCGAGCCGCTGCATTCGCGCGAGATAGGCATGACTTATGGACGCCAGGTGGGCGGCCCGGAGACAAGGTTCAGCGAACACCAATTGTTCGACAAATTCTTCCCGGCGATCAGTCAGATTCCGCAAACGGGATTTTTCTGCAACAACGCGAATTCCGCGCTGCGACGTGTGACGTGGGAGCGTTACCGTTTCGATGAAGAGCTGACTGGCCTCGAGGACATGGACCTCGCCAAGCGGCTCGTCGGCGCCGGCCTACGGATCGGGTATGTGGCCGACGCGTGCGTGTATCACCACCATCACGAGACATGGTCGGCAGTGCGGCGCCGCTACGAGCGTGAGGCCATCGCGCTACAGCAGTTGCTTCCTGATGTCCGAATCAGCATTGCGGATTTCGTACGCTATTTCGGCAGCGCTGTGATGCACGATTTGTCGTTTGCCGGCGGACCGCGTCGCGCAGCGACGATGTTCCGCGAGATCGTTCTGTTCCGTCTGATGCAGTTCTGGGGATCGTATCGCGGTAATCACGTCCATCGTGAGCTCTCGCGGACGCAAAAGGAATCGTACTTCTATCCGCGCGGAGACGGTGGGCATGGAGTGACTTTGGCCCAGCGTTCATTTGGACCGCCGCATGGATCCACTCACGCCGCTTCATTTTCTACTGATGTCATCCGACCGTCGAATCATCGCGTTAGTACCACTGAAGGCGAACAGCGAACGAGTGAAGGCCAAGAACTTTCGACACTTCGCTGGCAAGCCCCTGTTTCGCTGGATTCTTGACACGCTGTTAGCGCTCCCGTGGCTCGACGAGGTAGTCATCAACACCGACGCCCGTCACATTCTGGAACAGCACGGCCTGCGCGACGGGGGGCGCATTCGGATTCGCGATCGGCGTCCCGAAATTTGCGGTGACGCCGTCAGCATGAACCTGGTGCTGGCTGACGATGTCGCCGCTGTTCCCGCCGATGTGTACCTGATGACGCACACTACCAATCCGCTGCTCAGTTGCGCCACGATCGAGCGAGCGCTCGAGACGTTCGTGACGGCGGCGGCGGCGGATGGCGCTGATTCGCTTTTCACCGTCAACCGTTTTCAAACGCGGTTTTATGCGGGCGACGGTCGGGCAATCAATCACGATCCAACACGTCTGGTTCGCACGCAAGATCTGGAGCCGTGGTTCGAGGAGAATTCAAATTTGTACATTTTCACCGATCGAAGCTTCGTTGCCACGGGAGCACGGATTGGTGAACGGCCAGTGCTCTTCGAGACGCCGCGCGCAGAATCCGCAGACATTGACGATCAGGACGGCTGGGATCTCGCGGAAGCAATCGAACGGGGACGTCGCGTGCGCACCGTTCCGAGCGGCGCCGCTCCGGCCAGCGCTCGTGTCTCGGAGCCATGACGTTCGAGTTCGCGGTCACGATTTTCGGATTGACGATCCTGCAACTGCCACTCGTCCTCGGCAGTGAATCCGGACGCATACTGATCAGTATGGCGGCCCTGATCCCGTTCTGGCTCGTGATCGCCCAGAAGGTCGTCATCGCGCCAGCGATCTCTCGCAGGAGTAAGACCGCCGTCGTTATCGCGGCCCAGCGGGTCCGGCGGCAGTGGCCGCTCATACTCATCATTGCCGCATTCGCCATTTTAATCTCTGTGGCGATCGTGCGCGCGTTGTTTGCCGAGCGAATTGAGTTTCGACCGGCCGTTGTCGACCTCGCGACGTGGAATACGGTCATGCTCTTCGGCGCCGTCGTCTTCTTGATTCCCTCACGACGGCCCGTCCCTTTCGTGCCGGCCATCGCGCTATCGCTTGGCATCTTCCTCATCGTCAACGTGCTGCTGGTCGTGGCGGGCTACACGGGCGTCGCTTCGGATGCCCAGCAATTGATTGGCCGCGCGGAGATGCTGGCTGGACTTGGCATCGATAGCGAGCGCATCGTGTTTCCGATGGCATCAGGGATCAACGCTATCGGTCTGGCTGCCGGTGCGTGCCTCGTGTGCTCCATGTTGCTCGCGACTCGGCCGAACGCGCGCGCCGCGACCCGCTCCCTTGCTTTTCTCTTCGCGGCGGTGAGCATCGGAGTGATTCTCGGCAGCGATACTCGCAGCGCATTTGTATTTGCGTTGGTAATCGGGGGAACAATGGCAGCGGCCCCATTCCGCTGGCTCGCCGTCGCGCGCTGGCTGCCAGTCACCCTTCCATTGCTGCCATTCGTCGTCATCGGCGTCGGGCTCTGGCTTTCGCACGCAGACGTCTTGTTTCTGATCTCTCGAGGATCGCAAGATTTTGCCACGGCGAACGGACGCGCCGTGATTTGGGGAAGCGTGCTTGGCGAATTGAGCCACTTTTCGACGGTGCACATCTTCGGCTTTGGCTATCTCGGAGCAACGGCTTCCGGCGTGGTGCACCATTTTTCGTACTTGTTCGGCAAGTCGTACGATGAAAACGCGCTCACGGCGCACAACACTGTCCTGCAATACACGTTAGACATCGGATACATTGGCGCTCTGCTCTTTCTGGTCATGTGCGGCGCCATTCTGTCTGGGCTCGCACGCGTGTCGGTGCCTGCGCTTCAACTGCGCGCGCGATTGCAGATCGCTGTATTGCTGTTCCTGCTGATCGCCGGTACCACGGAGGCATGTGCGACGATCTACGAGCCGGAAACTTTTTACGTGCTGTTGTTGGCACTTGCCGCGGGTGTGGGCCTCATCTGCGAACAACGAGAGGCTTTGACGGCATCCCGGCCTCGCGAATCGGGAATGGATTCGCGGCCGGTCGCGTTGTCAGTTCCCGCGCACGTTGCTCCTTTCTAGACACCTCGGCATCCATTTCGACTCGTGCGTCATGGCGGTCGAGAGGTGTCCGTACGAACTATGTTCAGCGACTCATTGCAATCAGCAGAAACCCGATGCGAGTTCTGATTACCTGTCCGCCAATGCTTCGCAACATCGACGGTATGCGAGATCGTTTCGCGCGTCACGGTGTCGACATCGATACGCCTGATGTCGTTCAAACGCTTAGCGAAGCGGAACTCATTGAGCTCGTTCCGCAATTTGATGGTTGGATCATTGGCGACGATCCGGCGACGGGGCGCGTCTTCGAAGCGGGAAAAGCCGGGCGACTGAAGGCGGCGGTCAAGTGGGGCGTCGGCACCGACAACGTCGACCTGGCTGCCGCAGCGGCGGTCGGTATCTCCGTGCCGAACACGCCGGGCATGTTCGGCGCCGAAGTCGCGGACGTGGCAATGGGCTATGTCATCGGACTCGCCCGGCGTCTCTTCGAAATCGATCGAGGCGTGCGTGCGCACCGGTGGCCCAAGCCGACCGGAACATCGCTCGCAGACCGAACGGTGGCGCTGGTGGGGCTCGGCGACGTCGGATGTTGCGCTGCTCAGCGCTTGCTCGCGGCGGACATGAAAATCATCGGATATGATCCTGCCCCCCGAGGCGACGTGCCGAGCGCGGTCGAACGTAGTGTCTGGCCCGATCGAATCGAGTCAGCGGACTTCATCGTGCTGACCTGCGCGCTGACCGCGTCGAATCGACACTTGTTGAATGCCGAAATTTTTGCTCGAGCGCAGCGAGGTGTCCGCATCGTGAATGTTGCGCGTGGGCCGTTGATCGACGAAAGCGCGCTCATCTCGGCACTTCGGGATGGTACAGTTAGTGGTGCGGCACTCGATGTGCTCGAGGAGGAGCCGCTTCCTTTCGCGTCGCCGTTGCGAGATTTCGAAAATTGTATTTTCGGATCTCATAACGCATCGCATACGGCCGAGGCGGTTCACCGGACGTCCGGACGAGCGATTACGCTCTTGTTCGAACGTCTTGGAATCGAAGATCGGTCGTGACCAAGACAGCGGTGATCACTGGTGCGCTCGGTGGGCTTGGCACCGCACTCTGCCATGCATTTGTGGCTGTCGGCTATCGCGTGATTGGCGTGGATGTTTCGACAGGCATGTCTGACGACATCACGCTCATACAGGCGAACATCGAGCAAATCTGCTACGACGATGCATATCGCAACGCAGTGATTGCCGAGATTCGGCACGCCCTTGGCGATGCCGAACTGACGGTGCTGGTCAACAATGCCGCCGTGCAAATTGTCGGATCGGTAGAGACGCTCACCGGCGCGGATTTTCAGAGGACGCTGTCCACGAACGTTACTGGCGCGTTTCTTCTCGTGCAGGGTCTTCTTGGTAGTCTCGAGTCTGCCGCGGGAAGCGTCGTCAACGTTGGAAGCATTCACGCGGTTCTCACCAAGCCAGGCTTTCTCTGCTATGCAACCTCGAAGGCAGCGTTGACCGGTCTGACTCGGGGGTTGGCGCTGGATCTCGCGGGTCGGGTACGGATAAACGCGATTCAACCGGCCGCCGTTGCCACGCAAATGCTACTGGACGGATTTGCAGGCCGTCCGTCTGAGCTTGCGGCGCTCGGTGCCATGCACCCGATTGGCCGAATCGCCACACCAGACGAGGTCGCACGCGTCGCAGTGTTTCTTGCTTCGGATGCGGCAAGCTTCATGACCGGCGCAACCTTGTCCGTCGACGGCGGTATCGGGGTGCGACTTCATGACCCCGTTTGACGCGAGCCCGCGGCGGTCGCGCCAAGTCGGTTGGAGTGAGTTTGTATCGGCGTCGATGCGCCGGATATGTCACTGCGTGTTGGTTGCGCAGTTTCTCTCGGGCGGATTGTCGCTCGTGGCGGGCGCGCAAACTCACTTCCGGCGCGGCGTCAACATTCATCATGCACTGAATTGGGCCGCGCTGGTGGGATCACCGGATCAGCGATACGTGTTCCCACCGTTCGCAGACCGGTCTCACGATCTCGCAGTCGCAGACCTACGAGCAATTCGTTCGGCGGGATTTGATTTTGTGCGAATGACTGTCGATCCCGGCCCGTTTCTCCAGTTCCAGGGCGCCCAACGCGACTCGGCCGAGGGGATTCTTCTCAACCGTGTTCAGATAGTCCTCGACGTTGGCCTCGCGGTCATCGTGGACATTCACCCGAACAACCAAACGGCGGAATACAAGGCGGCCGCGCTCGCCGACGGCGTGGATGGGAAGCGGTTTTCGGCCTACGTCAGCATGTTGGCGCGGATCGCGGCGCGCCTCCGCCCGTTAGATCGGTCGCGGGTCGCGCTCGAGATCATGAATGAGCCGCCGGTGCGAGGCGGATCGGAGGCCGATGCGGCGTGGGAGCGAATGCTGATTCGTGCGTATGCGGCGATTCGGCAGCGAGCGCCCAATCTGACCCTCATCGTAAGCGGCGCCCAAGCTGGAAGCGCGGCCGGATTGATGGGCTTGAACCCGCGGCCGTTCGTCGCTGACCCCGCTGTGCTCTTCACATTCCATTACTACGAGCCATATACCTTCACGCATCAATCCACAGACCAGGTTGATGCGTTCCGGTGGCTCAGGAATGTTCCCTATCCAGCATCGGAGCGGTCTATTCACGGCGCCATGACGGCACTCGCCGCGAGCGCCAGTGCATCGCCGGTTCCGATTGCAAGACGTGATGAGATTCTCACGCAGTCGCGCGCGATGCTGAATCAATACGCGAAGTCAAACTTCAATCATAGGACGATTGAAGCGGCGTTTGATTCGTTGACGGCATGGGCGGCACGATATCGACTGGCACCGTCTCGCGTTTTGCTTGGAGAATTCGGCGTGATGCGAACATACGGGCACTATCAGGGTGCGGAGAACGCTGATCGGGTTCGTTGGCTCTCCGATGTGCGGATCGCGGCGGAATCTCACCGGATTCCGTGGGCCGTATGGGTCTACAAGGGCTACGGCGGCATGGCCATCGTCACGGCTGATGATTCGAGCGAAATCGATCCGCTCACAGCGCGCGCTCTCGGCCTCAATGCGCCGACCCGTCCGAACTAGCATGAAGCGCCCATTCGCCTCGAACGATCATCGCGGAACATCGCGAAGCCTTGCGGGCGGGCGTCCATGAAACCCCGCTTGCGGGTGGCAATGCTCACTCCGCGCTACTACGGCGAGTATGCCGTGCGTTTGGCACTTGGTCTGACTCCGAAGTGCGATGTACTGTTGCTCAGCGACGCCGGCTTGCATCAGTCATGCGATCAACGTGGGCTGGACACAACTCCGCTTGTAGCGATCAAGACTTTTCCGTCAGATACGCGGTGGCAGAGAGTGGCGTACGTCGCGGTGACGTTGGCGCGTCTATTCTGGTTTCGGCCGCACATAGTTCACTGTCAGGAATATCCAGAATGGCCGGACTTTTGGGTTGTCTGCGTCGCCAGCTTGTTTTTTCCAATCGTGCTAACCGTCCACGATCCGCTTCCACATGCAGGACGGGATAGCGAGTACGCGCGTAGCCGCGCTACTACAATTCGAAAACTTCGATTGCGCGCTCGTGCAGTATTCGTGAATGGCGTGCATTGTCGTGATACGTTTGCAGTGCTTCCAGGGATGGAAGAAATGCCAATCGTCACGACTCGTCACGGCGTTCTTCTCGTTCCCGCTCCAGAGCAGCGACGACAACCGCGACCACGGAGCATTCTGTTTTTTGGCCGGATGGAGGAATATAAGGGAATTGAAATTCTTCTCGACGCCATGGAGCAGCTGGCCGCATCGGGGATCGAATTTTCTCTCGTGTTCGCAGGGCGCGGGCCCGAATTGCAACGACTCGGAGCGCGAATCGCCGCTCTACCAATGATCAGCGTCGAGGAACGGTTCTTATCGCCCGATGATGCCATCGCGGAATTTCAGAGCGCCTCTGTCGTGGTCCTTCCGTATCTCGACGCAACGCAAAGCGGTGTGGCAGCTGCGGCGTTCGCCAACGGCCGTCCAGTCGTTGCTACGCAGGTCGGCGGTCTCTCGGAGATTGTCGTTGACGGTGTAAATGGACTGCTGATCGAGCCGGGAAGCTCCGCCGCGCTCGCCGACGCGCTCACTCGTCTTCTTTCGTCGGACATGGAATGGCAAAGGCTGGCCGACGGCGCCACGGCTACCGCGCGCGGGCCGCTGAACTGGAGCCAGATCGCCGAGGAAATGGCGGGAGCATACCAGCTACTCCTCTCCGATTCGCGTGAGATTCGCACATGACTCTCAGCATCGCATTCTTCATCTCCGATCTGACTGTTGGCGGCGCACAGATCCAAACGATCGCGTTGGTTCGCCGACTCAAAGCGAACGGTCATGATGTTCGGTTGATCGTACATCACGCACACCATGCCGAGGGACTCGTCGATGCGGATTTGCTCGCCATTACCACGTTTCTCGGTGGGTTCCGAATGCGCAATCCACTCGGGTGGCTCCGGGCGTGGCGAGCTATCCGTCGCCACAAACCGGAGTTCGTCGTCGCGGTGAACACGGTTCCGACGATCGTCGCGGCGTTAGGAAAGACTCTCGGGAGATTTCCCGGCCGGCTGATGTCCGTCTTTCACACCACCGCCGTCGTGGGTGGTCGCGAAAATGTCGAGTTCAAGCTCTTCCGACTGGCGGTGCGCGCTGTGAACTGCCTCGTCTACGTCAGCGCGAACCAGCGCAGGCATTGGGAGGCGCGCAAGCTGAGTCCACAACGTTCCGCGGTGATTCTGAACGGTGTGGATGTAACGCATTTCGCGCGCGAGCATGTCCTCATGGGAAACGCCGAGGCCAAGCGTGCATTGGGGCTTGATGCCGACGACTACGTCGTCGGCATCTCAGCCGCGCTACGCCCTGAAAAGAACCACGAGCAGCTCGTTGACGCCATTGTAGCCTTGCGGCGCGCGGGTGTACCAGCGACCGCTCTCATAGTAGGCGATGGCTCACAACGCTCGGCCATCACGGACCGGGCTCACACGCTCGGCGTAACGAGCCATGTCGTGCTCGCGGGCGAGCAAAAGGATGTCCGCCCTTTCCTGGCCGCAATGGATGTTGGCGTCTTGTGTAGTACAGCAGTCGAAACGTTGTCGCTTGCCGCGCTCGAGTCGATGAGCATGGGTGTTCCCATGGTTTTGTCCGATATCGGAGGCGCGTCCGAGATCGTCACTACAGGTGTGAATGGGTACCTGTTTCCGGTCGGGCAGACTGATGTACTCGTGGCGCGTTTGTTGGAGCTTGGCGATCGTGCCGTGCGTATCAGAATGTCCGGCGCGGCAATAGAGACGGCGCGTTCGCACTTTAGTGCGGGGCGAATGGTCAGTGCATACGAGCACTTGTTTGACGAACTTCAATGCGGGTCGGTGTCGTCGTGAGCGTTGGTATCGAAGTACCGCGCGCGCGCGCGTCGATTGCCGGTCTGCAAGCGCTCGCAACGCGCGGTTGGGAATCGCCAACGATCATGACGTGGGCGAGCATCGGCGCTCGGTTGTTCAGCTTCACTATTGTCCTGCCGATTCTGTTGCGACGGCTTACGGCCGCTGAAATTGCCGTTTGGTATTTGTTCGCAACGATCATCGGCCTCCAAATGATCGCCGATACCGGCTTCGCGCCAACATTTGCGCGTGCGATTGCCTACGCGATGGGCGGAGCCACTGACGTCGGCGATTTTCGAGAACGGCGTCCACGGACTCAGACTGGGACGCCGAATTGGCGTCTGCTCGGCAGTCTTCGAGCAACCGCAAGTGCGATCTACTGGCGACTCGCTGTCTGCGCGTTTCTCGTTTTCGGAGTCGCTGGCTCGTTTGCGGTAGCGCACCCGATCGCCGCGCTCGCCGATCCGCATTCCGGCTGGATAGCCTGGTGTGCTGTGCTCGTCTCGACCGCGATCTCTCTACGTGGAAACTACTATTCAGCGTATTTGCAGGGAATGAATCAGGTCGCGATCGTTCGGCGCTGGGAGATGCTGACGTCGCTGGGCGCAAGCGTCACGACGAGCGTTGCATTGCTCATGGGTGGACGCCTCATCGCGCTCGCGATCGCGAATCAGGCGTGGACCGTAGTCGTCGTATTTCGGGATTGGCAGCTCGGACGCCGTTTGACAGTGCCCATCGAAGCGCGGCCGGCGGCGTCTGTCCTGGATCCTGATGTAATGGCGCAAGTGTGGCCTCGCGCGTGGCGCAGCGCCGTGGGTATTGGCGCATCGCGAGGGCTGATCTACGCGTCCGGGATCGTGTATGCCCAAATCGCACCTGCGGCAGCAGTGGCGTCCTATCTCCTTGCCTTTCGCTTCATTCAGACGATTTCCGAGTTCTCTCAAGCGCCCTTCTATAGCAAGCTTCCCGTGCTGGGACGGCTGTGCTCAGAGAACAATTGGGAAGAAATGGTTGCCTTGTCCGCCAAGGGAATGCGCCTGGCGTATTGGACATTCGCAGCAGGCTTTCTTGTCCTTGGGTTTGGCGGGACGCCGATCCTCCATCTCCTGCGGAGCAGCGTGCCGTTCGTTCCCCTGAGACTCTGGGGTCTCATGGGGCTTGCGGTCTTCGTTGAGCGGTACGGCGCGATGCACATGCAGCTGTACAGTCTCACGAACCATATTTTGTGGCACATTGCGAACGGCATTACTGGTATCGTGCTGACTGTCGCGACAGCGCTCATGCTTCGGCCGCTTGGCGTGTACGCGTTTCCCCTGGGAATGCTAGTCGGATATCTGAGCTTTTACTCATGGTGGTCGGCGTTGCTCGCGTGGCGAGCCTTCGAAATTCGAATCTCGCGATTCGAGGCATCGACAGCAGCCGTGCCGCTCGCATTGGTGCTGGGATACCTCGTGTTCGCGCTAGTGCGCGCCTAGACAGGTTCTCGTCTTCGCTTATTGAGCGTGTCCGTCCATGAGAAATGCATCATCGTGAAAGTGAATCCCCGTGCCTCCGCGACCGTAAGCCGGCGATCCAGTTCATCGCCGTGCACGGATTCGACATAGCTCTTCTCCTTCGACGGTGGTACAAAGTGAGCGAAGAATGCGGGATGTTCTTCACGCAACGCAGGCATCAATTCCGGGTACGAGTGCCGACTCGAGTTCGCCCAAAACAATTTGTCATTGGGAGCACGGCCATCAAATCCCCATAGACACACTTCTGGTGTGAGTGTGCATGCAAGAGGTAGCAACAACGCGTTCAGGACGTTGCCGAGTGCAGGAAGCTCGAATTGCGCGCACAGATCAACATCGATGTCGGTGTGATCACCAATGGGGACGGGAATCAACAACTCATCGAGATCGCCCAGCTCGTCACGAACGATCCCGTGAAATGTCTCTGGATATACGAACAACGTCTTGCCGCGCGATTCGAGAAGACGTTGTCGGAGATCGGCGCGAAACGCCTTGGCGTGCGCTGTGTGACCGAAGTGGTACAGCGCGTCACCGGCCATCACAAAATCCGGGTTCAGGTGGCGCCAGAGTGCGTCGTCTCGTACGATGGTATTGCAAACAACAACGACGCCATCCGAAAAATCATGCTTGAGCGCTTCTTGAAGTGAGGGGCCGGTTCCGAAAATGTACGTCTTGGCATGCCCCATCGACCGGCATCGCTCCACTGCGCGGATCAGACGACTATGGCTCGCGGCGCGATCGCCGGGATCGGGAAGGGCATTGAGGAGTTGGTTGGCACGCGCAAGATCCCACGCATCCATTGGATTCGATTCGAAATCAACGTTGAATATGTGATCAAATGCCCGACGCAAGCCTGCGGTAACGATGCCTTGATCGGCTTCAAGGACGACGTCCGCCATCATCGCGGAGCGCCATGAAACGCGGCGGGTAAAACGAACCGATACTTTTCCCGGCAACGACCCAACAAAAAAGTTCAGCCGTTCCTTGATGCGCCGTGCCTTGTCACCGCTGATCTCCGCCGCCGCAACCAGGACGATTCGCGCGCGCCGACGACGTCGGGCGCGCCGTAAGAATGCATTGATCGTTCGCTTTAGCGTTCGTCGGCCGGAAGTAATCATCGCGGGCACTTATGTTCAGAATTGGGAACGGTAGCGTGAATGGTCGTAGTCTGAGTCGTCACCGGGCGGGCCACGACGAACGCGGCAAGGTCGCCATGATACAACCCTAACTGAGCCGACTGCTTGAATGTGACGCATCGGCCCGGCGGTTTCCACATGATAGTGGGCGATTCCGCGCCACAGCCACAAATCCTCTCCCTGCAATTTCTCCGATCTTGCTGGAGTTCCGAATGAATGTGTTAGATCGTTATGTCCGAACAGGGCACAAAAAGGTTCAAGGCTGGATCGAGCCTTTCAGCATTCGGTATATCGATCAGCTGGCGAAGCTCCAGCACGAGAGCGGCATCGAGGGTTCGGCCATTGAGATTGGCGTCCATCACGGACGGCTATTCATTCTGCTGCATTTGGCAGGGAGTCGGCGTCGTGATTTGGCGATCGATGTCTTCGCCGATCAGCATCTCAATGTTGACGCGTCGGGAAAGGGCGACAGGGACCAGTTCATCGACAATCTCAGACGATGGGGCGGTGAGAGTTCTGCGGTGGATATTTGGCAAGTGTCGTCGCTGAGCATCACGTCGAGCGAAATCTTGAACCGAGTTGGTGCGGCAACACTGTTTTCCGTCGATGGAGGTCACACGGAACAGTGCGCGTACAACGATCTGAAGCTCGCCGATGAGTCGCTCCACGAGGCCGGCGTTGTGATTCTGGATGATTTTTTCAACGAGTTCTGGCCAGAAGTCTGTCTGGGTGCGACGCGGTATTTCCAGGATCCTGCGAGTAGACTCCGACCTTTCGCGCTCACAGCGGGGAAAATGTACCTGTGCCGGCCGGAGCGAAATGCCTTCTATAGAGAGAAGATGCGGCCGCGGTTTTCACCGTGGGAGTACGATAAGGAAATCACCATGTTTGGATCTCGAGTGGACATTCTCGGGATGGTCGAACAACGCGAGCCTGTTGCACGTAAATGGCGCCGCTCACTCGCACATACGCGCGTAGGGACCGCAGTCAAAGCAGTCGTGAAGCGTTCGCGGAATGGCGCGACTGCCGCCGCGGGTTCGTGCGACGAGATCTCCGATGCCAAGACTACGGTACTTGCGTCCATGATCCTCGACTGGCCGCCGACGCCGAAGCGCGTGCTCGTGGTCGGATGCGGCACAGGGCGCGAGGCGGGAATCCTCGCTCGGTTCCTGCGATCGGAAACGATCGGCATCGACATCGAACAACAATTTCCATTCGACGTCGACGGCGCTCAACCGGCGCGGCTCATGCGCATGGATGCGCAGTCGCTCTCGTTCACTGACGCGTCGTTCGATCTTGTTTATTCATTTCACGCGCTAGAACACATTCCGGATTTTCGACGTGCATTGTCCGAGATGAATCGCGTGCTCGCGCCGGGCGGAATTTTCTGCATCGGTACGCCAAATCGGGCGCGTCTCGTCGGCTATCTTGGATCGGCGACGAGCCTGACGAACAAGATTCGCTGGAACTTGCATGACCTGAGGCACCGATTTGCCGGGAGGTGGAGCAACGAATCCGGCGCCCACGCTGGATTCTATCGACGCGACCTCGCGGCACATTGCCGGGAAGCGTTTGGTGATGCTACCGATGTCACGGACGACTACTACGCTCGCCTCTACAGCCGGCACAGTGCGTCGTTGTCGGTTCTCAGGGCGATCCCGCCATTAAAATCTGCCGTGTTCCCATGTGTCTACTACATCGGCCGAAAGCCTTCCTAGCCTGATGAGACGCTCGACGCACCATCGAGCGATCAACGTCGTGGTACTCGGTCCCGCGTTACATGCCGTGAGCGGCGTATCGACACACGTCAACATGCTTCTCGCGTCCGATCTGTCCGCGTCCTTTCATCTTTCCCATTTCCAAGTCGGGAGCGAGGGGCGACAAGACGGATGGATGCGGCGCATTTGCCGACTCGTGCTCAGCCCGTTTCAGTTCGCCATGATGCTCATTCGCGAGCGGCCTGACGTCATCCATATCAATACATCATTAGTTCCACGCGCATACTGGCGCGACATCGTGTACCTGGTCATTGCCCGATCGTTCAGAAAAGAGATCGTGACACAGATACATGGCGGCGCGCTTCCGCAGTCCTTCTTTGATCGTCCGTTTCTTCGGTGGGTACTGAAGAAATTTCTGCGCGCGTCGCATGTCGTCGTCGTGCTGTCGTCCGAGGAAGTTCGCGCGTATCGAACGTTTGACGAGCGCGTGCGGGTGGAGCTGGTACCGAATGCGATCGCGGTCACAGAGGCGATGACCAATCATCGAGAATCGAACGTCGACGCGCCATTGCAAATCGTCTACGTCGGCAGACTGGTTCGAACCAAGGGCGTCTTCGATGCACTCGTCGCCGCGCGGCAACTCAAGGACGAAGCCGTGCCATTTCGATTCCAGATCGCCGGGTCGGGACCCGACGAAATGGAGGTGCGTCGTGAAATCCTGCGGCTCGGACTCGGAACCGATGTACTGATGCTTGGTCCGATCGCTGGCGATGCAAAAACGACGCTGTGGTTGACGTCGGACGTATTTGCATTTCCTACGTTTCATCTCGAGGGCCTCCCCTACACGATCCTCGAGGCGTTAGCGGCGGGCTGCGTTCCTGTGACATGTGCGGTCGCAGCCATCCCAGATGTGATGCGGAACGGCCAGCATGGAATTTTCATTCCGCCGCACGATCCCGCGGCGATCGCCGCAGCCATTCGTCGTCTTGCCGAGAATCGCGACGAGCTGCGACAGATGTCGGATGCCGGGCGACGGCGCGTCGCCGAGCAGTATACCGTGGACCGTCTCGTCGCGCAGTTCCGAGAGATCTACGCTGGCATGGTCTGACGTCCGTTCACGGGACGTCGGTGCGCAAGTCGAAAATGCGCAGGAACATGTCCAGATTCACCAAGCTCCAGAGGATCTTCTCATTGTTCTGCCGACCGTCGACGTGATCGTCCACGAGCTGTCGCAGAACGCCTCGATTGCATAGTCCGGCCACGCGTGAATCCGAGCTGACGAGATGGTCCTTCAGTAGATCCCGTTGCGGACCGCGAAACCATGCATTGAACGGAACCCGAAATCCAACTTTTTTTCGTGCAATGATTTTCTTGGGAAGTACGCGATCCATCGCGGCGCGCAGCACGGCCTTGCCGCCCCGGCGGCCCAGAAGGAATTGATCTGGAAGACGCGCGGCGAGTTTCGCGAGCTCGATGTCCATGAACGGCATCCTTCCTTCAACCGACGCGGCCATCATCATCCGGTCGCCTCGCTCCAGCAGGTTGTCGGGCAGCCACGACGTTTGATCGAACAACAACGCCCGACGCATCGGCGATTCGAACGGCGCCGCCGCAAGATCCTCGTCGTGTGCCGGCGGCGACGATGCACGACCCATCAACGCCTCACATTCAGCGGTGGACGTGCCGCCGAACCACAACCGCATTCGGTCTTGCCGGCGCCGCTCGCCGCCAGCGGCGACCATGATCTTGATTCGTCGCGCGCCATACGGCAGCCGTCGAATCGCCGGCGCGATCAACCAATCATGAATGGCCGGCGGCATGAGCCGCTGATACCGCTCGATCAATCCCTCCGCCCGGTGCTTGGGATAACCGCCGAAGAGCTCATCAGCTCCCTCGCCGGTCAGCACCATTTTGACGGTGTCGGATGCCATCCGCGACAACATCATGATCGGGATATCCGACGCTTCGGCAACAGGTGCCGCGCGGTGCTCAATGGCGGTCGGCCAAACCTCGATGAACTCGTTTGGTGTCACGACGAGTTCGTGATGATCGGTTCTGAAGTGATCCGCGATCATGCGCGCGAATTGAAGTTCCGAATACGCGCGTTCGGCGAATCCGACAGAGAACGTTCGAAGGGGCTGGGTGCTATGGCGCGCCATCGTGGCCACGACGGCGGACGAGTCGATTCCGCCGGAGAGATACGCGCCATATGGCGCATCGCTTCGCATCCGGATGCGAACCGAGTCGTCGAAGACCGTTTCGAATTCAGACACCGCGTCATCGAATTTCGCAATGTCTGGCCGGGTCGACACGAGCGGCGGCGACCAGTAACGCCGCATATGTGTGGTACCGTTTCGCCACATCGCGTAGCAGCCCGGTTGGAGCTTTTTGACGCCGCGAAAGAATGTGTCGGGTCCCGGCACATACCGGTTTACTAAATAGCCACCGACAACGCTGTCGTCGAGTGTCCGATCAATACCCGGGAACTCCAGGAGGGGATTGATCTCCGACGCGAAGACCAAACCGGTGGGCATCTCGGCGACGAAGAGCGGTTTTTTCCCGAACGGGTCGCGAGCCAGCATGAGCTGCTGCTGTGCTGCATCCCAGAGCGCAAACGCGAACATCCCGCGAAAACGCCGCAGGGCATCGATTCCCCATTCGCGATAGCTGGCGAGTAACACTTCCGTGTCGGAGTCCGTGCGAAAGTGGTGTCCCTTGGCGATCAGCTCATCCCGCAATTCCAGGTAGTTGTAGATCTCTCCGTTGAACACGATCGCCAAGGTCCGATCCGGCGTCCACATCGGTTGAGCGCCACATTGGATATCGATGATTGACAGGCGACGATGTCCGAGCGCGATCTGGTAACCGCCATCGGCGGTGTCATCAAGCCAGTATCCTGCGCCATCGGGCCCCCGGTGCACCAAGCGATCGGTGAGGTTCCGAAGTGTGTCGAGCGCTTGACGGCGCGAGCTATTTATCGCCCAGCCGAGAATCCCGCACAACTGGCGCCTCTCAGGTATCTAGATGTATTACTCGGGCCCATCGTGGCAGACGTCATGCGCCAGCGCGGCGATATGCCGACAGAAGGCGAGGCACCTGATGCTTCCATTCGAGCTCGTCCCTCATCCGCTCTCGGCCACGTTGGCCCATCTCGGCGCAGAGGCGCGGATCGTCGATCAACTCGAGGATCTTGTTGGCGAAATCAACAGGACTGTTATCCGTTGCGTACAGCGCCGCATCGGCAGCCGAACGGCGGCCTTCAACGACATCGAACTGCACGAGTGGCTTCCCCAAGGCCATGTATTCCAGAACCTTGTTCATTGTACAGCAGTCGTTAAATGGGTTCTTCAAGTCTGGGGCAACGCACAGATCCGTCGTTGACAACCGCTCGATCATTTCGTCATCCGGAATTCGACCGGTGAATTCGACGAGGGCCTGAATCTCTAATTGCTCCGCCAACGCTTGCAGCTCAAGTAACGAAGGACCACTCCCGATCAGGACGAAATGGATGTCGCTGCGGTGCAATACCACCGCGATGTGGCGAATCGCCCGAAGGAGCAAGTCGATACCCTCTTGCTCGCCCATGACACCGACATATCCAACGAGATGCGTTCGTCCACGACGAAACTCCGTGTTTGCCGGTACGGCGCGAAATCGATTGAGATCGGGACCGCTACGAACGATGAACACATCCTCGGGCCGCTTGCCACCGCGCGCAACCGCCATGGCGCGATGCGATTCGTTCGTCGCGATGACAAGATTCGCGACTTTGTAGGTCAACCACTCGGCGATTCGAAGCGCCAGGTACAATGGTCCGCGACGCCGATACTTGGCCTCGTAGAGTTCGGGATTCAGGTCGTGCTGATCATAAATGACTCTGGCGCCACATAGCTTGGGCCAAAGCGCGACGAGAAACAGAACATCGGGCGGATTGCAGATATGGATGATATCGATCCCGCCGATTCGCTGAACGACACGCATCAATCGCCACTCGTGTCGGAGCGCGTTCCAATACTCGGCCAGGTATCCCTTTACCGAGCTGATGTCCGGGGGAAGGGGATGACGATAGATGTGGATTCCGTCGATCACCTCGCGTGTCGCTTCGGCACCTTTGCCGATCGGACAGATGATCGCGACGTCGTACCCAGCCGAACGCAGCGTCGTCGCTTCCATCCACACACGCCGATCGAACGGGACCGGGAGGTTTTCGACGACAATGAGGACCCGATTACCAGCCCGAGCCACAATACTCCACCGCGACCGGCGCTTCGGTGAACGCTCCGGCTAAATCGATGACGCGAAGGTTGGACTGACGGACAATCGCGTCATGAAATTCAGCGGTGCTGTAGGTGATGACGACGGTCTCGACTCCATCAATCGCGGCGTCAACCGATTCGGTGAGGAGCGATTCAAAATGCGGAAGGCTGGCACGAATGTATTCGAGGTTGGTACCGATCAATCGGCTCCGGTGCACATCGCGGTCGTAGATCCGGATCGTGCAGCCCTCGCCGAGCAGCCGTTTGACGAGAGAGACAGCCGCGCTCTCGCGTAAATCATCCGTGTCCGGCTTGAACGCGAGGCCAAGCACCGCGATTCGCGTTGGGCCATTCCGCATGATCTCGGCGACGGCGAGATCCACCTGAACCGCGTTCGAGACAGGTAGTGAATTCAGCAACGGCACGGGAATCTGACGATTCCGGGCGATCGCGTTCAACGCGCTAACGTCTTTTGGCAGGCAAGACCCGCCATATGCGAACCCCGGTCGTAGATACGCCGCAGAAATGTTCAACTTGGTGTCCATCGCCATGAGCTTCATGGCGTCGCGCCCGTCGACTCCGAAGGATTTCGCGATGCGCCCCATTTCATTGGCGAAACTGATCTTGACGGCGTGCCACGAGTTGGAGATGTACTTCGTCATCTCCGCAACCTCCGGCGCAACGACGATGACCGGGCCAGGAATTGCCGAGTACATCTCCCGAACCGCGTTCTCCGCCATGAGGTCCGACGTACCGATGATCGTGTACGGTGGGTTGTCGTAGTCGGCAACCGCCGACCCTTCACGGAGGAATTCCGGATTGAATGCGACGTCGATCTCAGTTGGCGCAGCGATCGCGCTCATGATGGTCCGACAGTGAGACAGCGTTCCTGGTGGGACTGTGCTGCGAAGTATCACGACGTGTCGCGTTCCTTTCTCGCGCACTGCTTCTGCGATCTCACGGCAGACGTGGAGAACGAAGTCTAGATCCGGATTGCCGGCGGCTGTTGGCGGCGTCCCGACGCTGATCAACGAAACCTCAGTGCGACGCACCGCTTCAGACGCGTCCTGCGTGGCCGACAGGCGCCCGGCCGCAACGCCCGCGGCGAGTAGTTCCGAGACCTGCGGCTCGATGATCGGCGACTCGCCTCGCGAAACGGCGGTGACCTTGTTCGGATTGACGTCTACACCGATGACGACGTGCTCGTCTCGAGCCAGGCACGCGGCGGTCACCGTGCCAACGTAACCCAACCCAAAAACGCTTATGCGCACACGAACTCGAGGTTATGGTAAATTTTCAACGGGAGCGCGAGGCGGCCGCGGCCCACAAGTGTATTAGTCGGCTCAATGAGATTGAACCCCGCTGAATACCAGCCACCGTTCGCGTCCCCGCGAACAATAGCCCAGTGCAGTTGACTGTCGAGTGAGAACACAAGGCTTGCTCGTCTCGCGTTGCTGCCGGACACGCTTGAGAGCACCGTCCAGCTGACCTTACACTGTCCCGCTGTGATCTCGACAAGGCAATCGGGGGCGAAGTGGAGCCGCCACTCGATCTCGTGAATGCCGCGGCCGAGAAGCTCGTCGGTCACCTCGAGTCGCCGCGTAACAACGCGGAGTGTGCGGCGGTGCACCGGACGACCGACGAGGCGGCGATAGCCATCATGATGCGCTGCGACTGTTGCCTCCGCTTCATCGGACGTCCACGACTCCACAGTCGTGCGTGCATGTCGACTCCACATGAACGGCCCCGATGGGCGGGATTGATCCTGTCCGTCTATGACGAGCGTGTTATGCGCGGCGGTCCCACGAAAATATCGACGTCTCCACGGGTCGTCGAAATAGCCGCCGGTTCCGCAATCGACGATGACCGGCGTGCCTCCGAGGCTGAGCGAAAACGCGAGCGCGTCCGCGTGGGCGTGGGCTGCAATCGACTGATACCCTAGCGGACCCGCGTTCACTACGCAGAAAATCTCTTCGGGCGTGCCCCGGTCGGCCCCAAGCACGTATAGCCCCGCAGATTGAAAGCCGATCGATCCGCTATTGCTTGGCCGAACTGAGTCCTGTGGAATGTCGAATTGCGTGGCAAGCCGTGTGAGCCACTCGACCTGGCCCAAATAGGAAGGTCTCAGTTGCGTGGCCACTGCATCATCTGCATCGCCGTATCGCGGCCGATGACCGCCGATGTCAGTCAGGGGTGCCAGCACGTTGAACATGCGTGTCGCGACGTTTCGGACTGCGTGAACGAACTGTGGATCGTCGCTCCCATCTTCCAATAGTGTCATCAAGAGCTGTTCGAGCACGACGATGTGATATCCGAATGCATGTTCACGATTGAGCCCGCAGGGAAATACCTGGCGATCCGCCTCGCGCTTCAGGACACCCATCGCGTTCATACGCCAACGCGCTGACTCGGCGAATGTCGGCCAAGCTGATGCTGCGATGAACAGGCCAGTCATCTCGCCGATCAGATGGTTGTTCGCGGACGAGCCGCGAGAACGGCAGGCCCAGATGAAGTATTGATGCCAGTACACGGCCGGCCACATGGCGCCGTTGCTTCCGAACAGACGGGCATGTGCCTCGGTCCCCCGCAAGAGTCGCTCGACCCATACCCACGATATCAGGCGGAGCGCCAGCTCGAGGGTGCTGGACCAGTTGACTCCGCACAGCACAGGATTGTCGTCGATCCACGAGAGCAGTTGCTCACACGCCGCGTTCGCAAATCGGCCGTCACCTGATGCAACGAAGGCAACACACAGCACGACAACGTGATGGTGACGGCTCTTCTCCCAAATATTCTTGACGTTTCCCGTGAGTGCCGTATCACGATAGTCGAGGTCGAACGCGAAATCGCTCGGAGCGACGCATCGGGTTTGCGGATCACGATGCCATTCAAGCGGCTGTTCGACGATCTCGTGATTGAGAAAACGATATGAACCGCGCAACAGGCTTTCAGCTTCCTGGATCGCCGCGCCGAGATCGTCGGGACGGAGAAGTTGCATGACCGTTCGAGTGTCGTACGCGGCAGGACGGCCGATCAGCGACGGAGGACGCCATTGGCGACGCCGACGCCACATCGCACTGCGAAGATAGACGATGGATCGGGCGGCAAGCTCACCTGCCGACATCGCACGAAGTCGATCCAAGTGCCAACGAAACGGCGAGTCGACTTCCTGAACAGGATCCACCGATCCTTCGCACGGTGTTCGCGCAGCCGTCACGATGGCTCAGTAAGCTCCGTGCCGACCGAAAACCGCCGGAAAGGTCCGTAAGAGAATGCTCATGTCCAACCACAGCGACCACTGCTCGATGTACCGGCGGTCGAGGCGATTCACTTCTTCGAAATCGCGAATGCTGCTGCGGCCGCTGACCTGCCACAAACCCGTGATACCAGGCTTGGCACCGAGCCGGCGGAAATGATCTGCCTCGTAGGCGTCTACTTCGGCTTCGAGGCACGGACGCGGCCCGATGAGCGACATATCTCCGCGCACGACGTTCCAGAATTGCGGAAGCTCGTCCAGACTCCATCGGCGCAAGAATACACCGAGCCGCGTGACACGGGGGTCATTGGGAATCTTGAACAGGCGAACGTCTCCCGTGACGTTCAGATGCGCGAGCATTTCCTTTTCTGCGTCCGCTCCGACACGCATCGTACGAAATTTCAACATCCGAAATCGTCGGCCACCAAGTCCGGCGCGGTCCTGGCCGAAGAATATCGGACCGGGTGAATCCAGACGGACTGCGATCATGATGATCGCGACGATCGGCGCGGCGCACACTAATGCGATGCTAGCGCCGACGATGTCGACGCACCGCTTCACGAACAGCTGCTGCGCCTTGAGTACAGGGGCGCCAAGCTCGAAGAAGGGTCGGTCACCGCGCCACACGAGTGCAGGCCGCACGTTGGCGATTCTAACCGCGCTCGCCGGATAGAGCAGCTCGCAGCCGCCGGTGAGGCAGAGATCGAGCACGGCTTCCATCTCTTCGTTCACGAGATCGCCGGAGACCACCACTGCCTCTACCGCGCGATGCGCAATGACGTTTCCAAGTTCATGCAAGCTGCCGGGGTGCAGCGGTCCGCGGTCAACATCGACATGCGCGACGACGCGGTACTCGCGATCGACTGGAGCGAATTCCTCCTCTCCGGGTACCGTGCTGGCATTGCCAAAACCAACGAGCGCCGCTGGAATGGCCCAGCGGCTGTCGGTAAACACCGCATTCAGAAGCCGTCGCGCCGCGGCTCGTCCCGTTGCGAGCGGCACGCCGACACTCGCGAAGCAGACGAGGAATGGCAACACGAGAGCCGTCACACCCGATGCGGCCGGCCACGCGGCGGCGGTGACTAACAACGAGGCCAGCACGGATCCGCGCAAGAGATTCACGTTGGCGCTGGATCGCGTCTGCCGGGAATATCCCCGTGTTAAGAAAACTCCGATCGTGACTGCGACCAGCATCCCGCCTAAGCCGGGAAGGAACTGCGAGCCGAAGACGGGCAGTTCCGGGAGTTCTCCTCCATAAAGAGCTCCCACGACACGGACTCCGACGTACCCGGCAGAACCGGCGAGAAGGTCGAATGCCAGGAGTACTAGAGCGCGAGCAAGTGTCCGCCGCGCGTGCCGTCGAAGCGCCACAGGCTGGCGCTGTTGCAATCGCGCCCGGACGTATCCGTGCAGCGGCTCGGTCGGCGTGTAGCTCCTCGGCCGACTATATCGCAAACGACGGCCATCGATGGCGATCGCTGCATTGTCCGGAATTTCAACTCTGCCCGTAGACAACAGATCCACCGCGCTAGGCCCGTCGTCGGCCGTAATTACGCAACGATACTCTTCGCGATCAAAACCACAGCAGAATATCCCGGATCACGCATCAACGTGCAAGAGACATGATGACGCAAAAGCCGTATCGACATCCTCAGTTGTTGCTTCGGACTGAAACAAAATGTGGCTTGACAACTCGTGACTTCGACAGCGGATCACAATCGGTCGAGTTCCAGAGAATTTCGTGTGCGCAGCAGATACTCGGTGTCGTTCCAGCATATGCAGAAGTTGACAATCTTCGACGCATGTCGAACACTATGACGGAATACGAAACGACAGTTAACTCATCTAATCGCGCGATAACACCGGCGTGTGATGGGCGGGGTCCTTCCGCGGAGAACAACGAATGACACTGGACACAGTGGGAGTTGTCTTCCAGACCGGTGCGCGCCGGCACCGTTGTACACTGAGCAGCCCCGCCGAACCGACGGTTACTACTACCAGTATGCTCAGGCCTACACCGCCGACACCTGACGAAAGCCGCGCACCAGCTCACGAAGGCGCTGGAACATCCCCAGCTCCACGGGAAATGGCGGCACGGGCGCCAAAGATTTATTCGTCAGCAACCGGTTGGCGTTTTCGCGCGTGAGGAGATCGGCATGCGTGGCCCCGGCGGTTTCCAGCAGCCACTGTCGGGCCGGCATGAGCGACCGAGGGTCGCAATGCGTGTCACTCGCGAACAGATCGATCAATCCACCAGACAGTAGCTGCGTAGCGAGTTTGCCGCGCCGGCCCCCAACGACCGCGGTCACATTCATCTGCATAACCGCACCGGCGCGACGCCACTCCGCCACGATCGCCGGCGTACAGCCCGGGTAACGCTCGGGGTGCGCGACAACGGGAACGATACCGCTCATCCGGAGCCGAAACAGCTCGGCGGCGGCATTCGGTGGAATCAGTGAGTGCGGAAATTCCACGAGAACCGCGGTCGACCCGCCAAGCGCGTACCGAGGGTCGGTGAGATCGACACCCGCCACGTCGAGCATGATCTCCCAGCCAAGCAGCAGCTTTGGACTAACAGCGGCCGCGTCGATCAGCTGGTCGAGGATCTCGCTATGCCGCGCATACGGCGCCGATGAGGCCTGCGACGCGCGAAGATGTGGTGAGCAAACAACTGTTTCTACTCCGCCTCGGGCAAACGCCTCGAGAACTGGCAGTGAGGCCGCGATCGAACGCGAGCCATCATCAACGCCGGGGAGCAGATGTGTATGAATGTCGATCAACGGGCGAACCGAGAGAGGCGAAGCGGCGGGTTCTAGTACAATGAAGCCACGCCCGCGCCCGCGCGGTAGCCTCGATCGCCGAACGTCCCGGAGCTACGCGGGAGTTACGCGCCCTTGGCGTGCAGCTCTTGACGCAGCGCTCCCACCCGGCGGTTGGCAACCAACGTCGCCGCAAGCTCATCGCCCCGCTTCGCGGCTGAGCACATGCCAAGCACGCCGAGTAGGACAATTTGACCGACGACGAATGCGCCGACGATGCTGAGGATCGGGAAGTGATGGACGAAGGACATTGGATACCCAGGTTGAACGGCGTGGGCCAAGCTCACCTAGACGAGTATCGGTCGCTCAATCGAAAACTTGATGCATCGTTACGACTCCCGGGCATCGAGAACGTCACGGTCAGGGCAACCGGCTCCCGCCAATCCGCGGGGGCGCCGCCTCGAGCCCCAGATGCAACAACTCCGCACGCGTCACAACGTGCACACCGCCAGGATAGCGCCGTTCGAGGTCCTGTATCCCGGCAGGTGTAAAGACGTATTCCAAAGCGAGCACCGGCGAGTTGCGCAGAAATGGATCGTTGCGAAGCAACATGCTGCCCCACATTGCATCCTCCGAATCGAAAAGCACGACCTTGGCCGGAAGCTGCGTCATCCAACGATACGTTCTCGCGTACGGCGCGACGATCGCATGGACCTGTCGCGCACGCAACGGTAGCTGCACGATCACCGCAGCCGCTGTCGAGGCGGCGAAGAGCCCAAGCGCCCGCCGCCGGCCGATCGACGACGCCATGACATCCACTCCGCATGCGGCGAGCAATGCAATATTGCTCATGCCGTCGTAGATGGAGCGGTATCCCCACCCACCGCCTTGCAGCGGCGCCGAGACGGCGCGCGCGACCACGATCACGCCGAGGCTGAGCACGAGATCGCGCGACGTCGTGTCGAGCGACCGCCAACTCAACGCCGCGACAATTACACAGAGCAGAGCGATCGGCGCATTCCACGTTGCGACGAGCGCGAGGTTCATCACCGTCGTCATGCGGGCAAGCGCATTCGGAAATCCGAATGGGGCACGCACCGCATGCACCGTTGCGCTACCCGATGCCATGCCGGCAACCGATCCGCTGACTGACCGCGCGATCTCGAGATGACCGGCCCAAAACGAGAGGGCGAGCGCATACCCGACACCAACGTAGAGAGCCACTCCCCAGCGCCGGTCGCGCACGAAGCGCAGCAAGAACGCGGCGATCCACAATCCGTGCGGAATGGGACTGTGCACGCCCAACGCAATGAAGCCAACGAACGGCAGCGCAGCGATGGACCAGCGGCGATTGTCGACGTACAACCACAACCAGAGTGCCGAGCAAAGGAGATGCGTCGGCATTGAGTACATCGTCATCGACATGAACAGGAACTGCATCGATGTCGCGAGTACGACGACGGCGATCCACGCTCGCTCGGGGCGATTCGGCCACAGCTTGCGGGCCGTCGATGCGACGAGCGCGATCGTCAGCGCAGCGGTGACCGGACCGGCGAGCCAATCTGCGTGCACGATGAGAAAGAGACTGCGATAGAGCGAGTGCAGCGGCAGAAAGCTCAGCTCCCACGTGCACGACGACGGATGCGGAGTGACGCTCGTCGGCGTCAGGGCGCCGATCCACCCGCACCACTCCGCCGGTACAGCTCCGTGCAACTTGCCCGCCGCAAAGATCACGGCTTGGAACCACGCTGAATACTCGTCGTCGATCAGATAGAAATGCTCGAAGACGACGAAGAAGCCAACGAGCACGACGACAAACGCGAAGGCGACGGCAGTCCAGAGAACAAGACGTGATCTCGCGCGTGACGCATCGCCGGTCTCAGACAAACGGCGGTCGGCGTCCGACGACAGTGCAGGGATTCCGAACGTGGAGGCAAACGCCGCGACGGCAAACAGCGCGACGAGCACCAACGCAACCGGCTCGATGTGCGCGAACTGTTCGTAGAAGAGGCTGATCTGCCCGAGATCGTCGCGCGCGACGATTGGAACTGCCACCGCCCCTGCGCACACGAGTATCAGTAGCGCGACGGCGGCAACCCGGACCGGTCGGGCATCGTTCATCGCCGCTGGCTGCTGTCGACGACGTTCTTGCGCTCCTCCCGCAACAGCACAGAGCTCGTCTGTTCTTCGCGCACGTAATACGCCGGGCGGTCGCGCAGACGGCGCGAGAGGCCGGCCACGTATTCGCCGATCATGGCGAGCATCAACGCCGAGATGACGAACGCGAACGCGCCGTGTACCGCGGCGACTCCAGCGGCAGCGGCGTGGAATAGGACGAGAACGAGATTCACCAGCGCCAGCACCGCACCGGTCCAAATCACCAACCGCAACGGATGCGTGGTGTGATCCATCACGAGCGCGCGCGCCAGGTTGAGTGCTTCGCGTTTCGGCCGCACGGTCACAGTTCCCGTGCGGTTGATCGGCGAATACGGAAGTGCCTCTTTCCGAAAGCCGATGTACGACGTGAGCAATCTCAAATACTGATCCGGCCCGCGAATCTGGCTGATCGCGTTCACGACCTGCCGGCTCATGCATCGGAACTGCGTCGAGTCCTTTGGAATCCCCGCGCCGACGACAGAGTTGATGTACCAATAGAAGAGTCGCGCACCAGCGCGATACCAGATCGGCTCCGTCTTCCGGTGCAAGCGAACGCCGTAGACGATGTCCGCCTCGGACTGCGCCTTCGCAAAGAACTCCGGGATGAGCGACGGCGGATCGGTATTCGGCAGCATCACGATGACGTAATCGCCGATCGCCACGTCGAGACCCGCCGAGATCGCGGTTTCCTCGCCAAAGTGGCGCGACAGCCGCAGAAAGCGCACGAAGTCGTAGCGCTCGAGGATCGCGCGAATGCGCATCAGCGTCGCGTCGGGCACGCCGTCGTCAACGAGGATGATCTCGTAGTGCGTAACGAGACCGCGCAATACGGCCACCGTCTCGTCGACGAACGCCTCGACCGCTGCCGAGCTGTCGCCTTCGAGCGGCGCGACGATGGAGAGGAAGGATTCGTTCATCTGATCGCCGGCACGTTGTCCAATGCCTCTTCCACATCGTACACGCTGTCGATCTTTGCGCCGAGTACGGTGAGGCACGCCGGGTGCTCGTCGCTGCGGCGAAGAAGAATGGGACGACTGTCGTCCTGCTCGCTGCGCGGCATGATCGTCTTGATCTCCCAGATCGAATCGACCTGCCGGGTATGTCGCATCGCGGGAAGATAACGCTCCGCGTCGCGCACCATGTGGATGAAGTGCGACGCGCGGCCGGCGAGCCGCTCGTCGCCATCGGTGATCGGTGCGTCGCGCTCGTCCAACCAACTGCAGTGCGGCGTGTAGCGCACATGACTCAACGTGAACAGTCCACGCGACGGATACGGCATCAGCGAGAAGAACGGTCCGTCCATCACCGTGACCGCGGCACCGGCCAGCTGCGCGGGCGGCTCGACGAGGGCCATCTCCGTGAGCTCGTGCTTGGCGGGAATGGGTGCGGCCCCGGATTTCGCCAGCAGGTGGTTGAGTCGCGAGTACGTGCAGTTCAACACTAGTTCAGCCGACACGGTGCGCTCGTCGCCGGCATGCGCGAGTCGGACGTCGGCTCCTTCCGCGCTCCACGCCGTGCGCGCCAGCGAGATTGCTTCCGTGTCGAACGCGACCTCGACGCCGGCGGCAACGAGATCCGCAGTCATGCGCGTGCGCAACTTGTCAGCGTCGAATGCGCACTCCTGAACCTCGAACACGGAGTCGATGCGCGACGAATCGAAGAGTTGTTTGACGGCAGCGGGCGCCGGCGCGAGCGGGGCGCCGATGCGTCGACAGAATTCAGCGAATTGCTCGGCAGTAATCTTGGACATCCCCCGCGCAACGGCATAGTAGTGCGGAAAGGAGCGATCGACACACTCGGCGTACTCGTCGAGAAAACGCGAATAATTGAGTCGCGAGCGCAGCGACGTCAGGATGCTGCGCGGATAGTGGTAGCCGTTGTGGACGCGGGCTTGGTTGCGCAGCGAAGCGCGCCCGAGCAAGCGCGCCTCGCGCTCGACGAGCAGCACGCGGCCGCCGCGCCGGCGCAACTTGAGCGCGAGCCGGGCGCCATAAAAGCCGCCGCCCACGATGAGGGCATCGTACGAGTCGTAACGGTCGTGACGGTCGCGCGAATCGAGTCGTGGCGGCACGTTCAGAGGACGACTGGCGGCAACCGAAGCAAACGCCGCGCTGGCGTCCCCGTGTGAGTCACCTGCAGCGATGAACGATTGCCAGCGCGTCGCCGACGGTGCGCTCCCCCTCCGCATCCGACGGATGATTCGCCACGCGAAGCTTGCCCGAGGAATCGGGATCAGCGTAGACGAGCGTCGTCGAGCCACCGCCGTCGAGATTGATCGCGTCGCGCGACCCGAGCCCCAGCATGAGCTCCGCCATCTCGCGCAACGTCATGCCAGCGTTCTGATACTCGCGTCCGTCCACCACGGCGAGAATGAGCATTTTGCCGTTCCGCGCGATGCCGGCTGCGGTGCGCGGGTTGCGCTCACGGAACGAGGCCTGTCCTTCGGTGTCCACGTCGCCGACGATAGCGCTGTCGCGCGCCAGAATCGGACGGCCTCCCACGGCCTGGAGCGGATGGAACGGTAGCAACTCGCCCCGAGTCAGTGTGAACTTCGCGATGTGCGGCACACCGATCGAGTCGAACGCGAGCTTCGGCGGGGTGCGCATCGTCCCGTTGATCACCAGGAGATTTGTCGGTGCGCCGTTCTGAAGATTGAAGAAATCGCCGTTGACGCCTCCGAACACCCGCTCGTGCGCGGCGAGCGCACGGAGCATCTCCGTGGACTTCATGCGCCCAATGGATCGATCCGCACTTGCCACCGCCTCGGCGGCGTTGCAGCGCGTGAGATCGACGTAGAGGACGTTGATCGTCCACGGGCCCTTCGAGGAGCTGATGACGCGCCGAGTGACGCCGTCGGCCACCATCTGTGTCCTGCTGCTGTCGACGGGAAACGGCATCGCGCCGACGTTCGGCACAGTGACCACCGATTGCCGCACGCAGCCAAGCGCCAACGCGAACGCTAATCCGATGAAGCGACGATAACTCATGGCGCTCCTATCTAACTGCTCCAGCGGGTCTGCGCCACGCGACGCATCATCGGCGAGGACTGAGCTCTATGTCCGCGCGTCGACGACCGGTGTTCCCGGGTGCGCACGTGCGTAGTCGACGATCTGCTCGTCGACGGTGACGAGCGGAATGCCATTCAGTTGCGCCGTGGCGATCAACATGCGGTCGGCCGGATCGTTGTGCGCGGTGCCGGCGAGGCGCGTACTGAGCAGAAGCGTCTCGCGATCCAACGGGTGAAACTGAATTCCCGGTGCCTGCTCGGCGCGCCGCAACCAAATGCTCGCATCGATTGCGAGTGTCAGCCGCCCTTTCGCGGCCTTGACTGCTACTTCCCAATATGAGATGTCTGACACTCGGAGACCGCTGGCCGCAGCCGAGCGCTCGAGCAAAGGCACGACGCTCTTGTGCATCGACGCGACGGAACCCTCGAGATACCAGATCCAGATGTGCGTATCGAGGAGCAGCGGGCCGTCGTATGCCGTGAGATCACGCGCGCGCCACACGGTCGCGGCGCCTGGCGCCCGCGCGAGTGTGCGATAGATCACGCGAGGTCGCCCCAGGCCTCGTGGTCCGGCGTCACGAGATCGCCATGCTCGAGGACCGTACCGCGCAGAAAACCAAATCCGGTGGCGCTGACGGCGTCCGGTGCGACGAGCTTGGCCACCGGCTCACCGTGTTTGGTGATGATGATCTCCTTGTGGCCGCTGCGCACGTCGTCCATGAGCGAGAGGCAGGTATTCTTGAACACACCGGCGGGCACCTCGACAGCGCGACTCGCCCGGAGACTGCTCGCCGGCATTGGCTCGGCGACCGCCAACGACTTACGTGTGGGCGGCGGCTTTACGCTCGGTTTGTGCTTGGATTTTGCCATCGAGAGCTCCGGACGCGGCCGATCGCCGCAGTGGCTATAATTCAGCGTCTATGGCCATAATATTATGGCCAGTACCCGGGGCCGGTCAAGCGCCTCGAGCTACGGCCTCACCCACCCTTTCATCCGGTACTTAACCATTCCTAATCGCTCATAGAGGTACGATCTGAACGCCGCGACTCGACTCGCCGGCGTTCGTGGATGCCACGTATCGAACTCGTGCTCGAGCGCCGGCTGACACGTCACCGTGAATCCTACCGCCTCGAACGTTGCGCACGCCCTACGCGTGTGCATCGGCGACGTCACGACGACGATCGTCTTGGCGCCGGCGGGCAGGAGCAATCGCGCCACACGAAGCGCTTCATCGCGCGTTGATTTCACACTGTCGACGACATCCCACCTGGCGGTAAGATGCGCGAGCGCGACCGTGCGCCGCTGACCCGTGTCGCTCGTGAACACCCCTCCGGCGATCGGCACTTCGACGCGACTCGTCACGAAGCGCGGAATGGAATCGCGTTCGGCCAGTTCGATTCCCGTGAGCAGCCGGTCGAGCGCCGTTTCGTCGAGTGCGCTGTCCGATAGAACGCTCGACGAGAGCACCATCAACGCGTCCGGCCGCGTGGTTCGGGTGTCCACGCGCACCCAACGCGGCGCGAGCACCGACATGAGCGGCGTGAACGCGATGGCGAAATACGTGACGAGCGCCAGGCCATCGAGCGAAGCAACGATCGTCGTCCACCCCCGCAGGCCGAACAGGGCGCCAACCACGGCGCCGATCAGCACGAACATCGCGTCGCCGACCTGCCCCGGCAGCACGGAGTTCACTCCGAGCTCGGCCGCGACGAACCCGCCGAGCGCACCCAACAATGCGCCGTGACAAACACGTTGCGCGCGAAGCATTCGCGCGCTGGGAGCCGGCCGGGGCGGTCGCGGATTCGCTAAGTTCATGGCGGGAGCGGCAATCTTCATCGTCCAGCCGCCAACAGCAACGCCACAATGCCAATTCAAGACTCCGACATTCTCTCGAAGGCAGCGACCATCGCGCGCGGTCTCGCGATCGACGCCGTCCACGCCGCGCAGAGCGGCCACTTGGGCCTCCCCCTCGGCTGCGCGGACATGGGCGCGGTGTTGTTCGGCAAATCGCTGAGCTACTGCCCGACGCATCCAGAATGGTTGAATCGCGATCGCTTCGTGCTGTCGGCCGGCCACGGCTCGATGTTCCTGTACGCGTGGCTGCACCTGTCGGGCTATCCCGACATGACCATCGACGAGATCAAACGCTTCCGCCAGCTCGGGTCCAAGACGCCAGGACATCCTGAGCTCACGCATGCGCCGGGCGGCGTGGAGACGACCACTGGTCCGTTGGGTCAGGGGATTGGCAACGCCGTGGGCATGGCGGTTGCCGCGAAGATGGCGGAGGCGCGCTTCAACACCGACGGCCACACGATCTTCGATCATCACATCGTCTGTCTCGCGGGCGACGGATGCATGCAGGAAGGCGTCGGCATGGAGTCGGTGGAATTCGCCGGCCACCAGCAGCTCGACAATCTGATTCTCATCTACGATTCGAATGCCGTGACGCTCGACGCCATGGCCAAGGAGACACAGAGCGAGGATACGGCCAAGCGCTTCGAGGCCATCGAGTGGGACGTACAGACGGTGGACGGGCACGACATGGAAATGTTCCGTGCCGCGTTCGAGCGCGCCAAGAAAGCAGGGAGTGGAAAGCCGCAGCTCATCATTGCGAAAACTCTCATTGGCAAAGGCATTCCCGAAGTTGCAGGTACGCAGAAGGCGCACGGCGAAGCCGGCGCCAAGTTCGCCGACGAAGCGCGGAAGAATCTCGGACTGCCCGACGAGCATTTCTACGTCTCACCCGAGGTGAAGGCGTACTTTGCGAAACATGAGCAAACGCTCAACGCCGATTATGAGGCGTGGGTGAAAACGTTCGACGCGTGGAAGCAGGCCAATCCAAAGCTGGCGGAGGAGTTGGCCGTGTCGCGCGCATATTCACATACGATCTCGTCCGACACCAACAAACGCACGGAGGACACGAGCAAGATGTTCGCGGCGCTCCCGCCCTTCCCGCCCGACACGAAGATTGCGACGCGCAAGGCGGGTCAGGACGTGCTGCAGCCGTTGGCGCAGATGACGCCGTTGTTGATCGGCGGCAGCGCGGACCTCTATGGCTCGACGCTCAACTACATCGGCGACCTGAAGAAAGGTGACGACGACTTCAAGCCGGGCCACCGCGGTGGCCGCAATATCAGATTTGGTATTCGAGAACATGGAATGTGCGCGATCCTCAACGGCATCGCGGCGCACGGCATCTTTCGGCCGAGCGGGGCGACGTTCCTCGTGTTTGCGGACTACTGCCGGCCGTCGATTCGACTCGCGGCGCTGAGCCGCTTGCCGGTGATCTACATCTTTACGCACGACAGCGTTGGCGTGGGCGAAGACGGCCCGACGCACGAGCCGGTGGAGACGACGCCCAGTCTACGGGTGATTCCGAATCTCGACGTCATTCGACCGGCAGATCCGGAGGAGACAGCCGGCGCTTTTGTTGCAGCGCTCGACCGTACGGATGGCCCGACGCTGCTCGCGCTGACGCGACAGAACGTGCCGCTGTTGTCGTCGATTCCGGTCGACGATCGGCGCAAGGGTGTGCTCGCGGGCGGCTATGTCGCCAAGCGCGAAAGCGGGCCGCTCGAGCTCATCATTCTCTCGGCCGGAAGTGAGGTACAACTGGCGCTCGGCGCCGCGGAGAAGCTCGGAGCGGGAACGCGGGTCGTGAGCATTCCGTGTTTCGAGCGGTTCGATCGGCAGAGCGCCGAGTATCGGGAAAGCGTGCTGCCGTCGAGTTGCCGCAAGCGCGTGTCGATTGAAGCCACTGTGCCGGCGACATGGGCCAAGTACGTGGGACTCGATGGCGTGACGGTAGGTATCGACCGATTCGGCGAGTCGGCGCCGGGGGCGGAGGTCATGCGCGATTTGGGCATGACCGTCGATCACGTAGTGGAGGCGGCACGCGGGCTGTAGTCGTAGTCGGTTCGCGTTTTCAGTCGTGAGTTAACTGCCGCGAACATCTCGGCGCGACGCGGGGAGCCGCAATGTCCTTCGCGCGACCTGGCAATACTGCCTTTGGCAGTATTGCCACCGGCTCGCGCTGCGGACACTGCGGCTTCCCGCGTTTTCTAGCTGAGTTGCGCGGGTTCTCGCGGCGCTCGCGCCGCGTCTGTTCAACGCGGTCGGTCGCTCCAGTCACGTCGCTCGCGGGCAGCTTTTGCGGGCGTAGCGTGTAGCTCCACGCGCACTCCGAGGCGCGTGAGGTACCGAATCAGCGTCTCGAGCGAGAATCGATCGAGCTTGCCGCGCCGCAACTCGGAGATGCGCGGGCGATCGGTGCCGATCAACGCCGCGACATCGTCGGCGTTCCAGCCCTCGAGCAAGGGCGCCAGCAAGGCGCCGGCGTGCTGCTTGAGGTCAGGAACCGGGTCGCGCAGACGAGTCGACGGCATCGCGTGCACGGTACCGCTCTGCCCGCGAATGATTGCAAGCGTTCGCGCGCGGGTTAGTGCAAACGCACGCGCCACACAGAACCGGGGCCGGCGACCCGCGAATCGACGTCGCCCCGAGACAGATCCAAATCCCGGTCAAGCGAAAGGCCGCGATGTCCGTAGCGCGAGCCGGTGGCAATACTGCCAAAGGCAGTATTGCCAGGTCGCGCGAAGGACATTGCGGCCGTTAGCGCCGCGCAGAGAGTCTGACTGCGCGAGAGTCTATGGGCGCGCCGGCCACGCTCCGCCGAGGGCCTTGTACAACTGCACCGCGGCCGTGAGCTCGCCCAACTGCGCCTGACTCACCGCGAGCTCGGCGCCGAACAGACTGCGCTCCGCGTCGAGTAGATCCAGATACGACGACAAGCCAGCCTGATACCGCACCGTAGCGAGATCGAGCGCCTGCCGCAGCGCAGTCGCCTGCGTGGCCTGGGCGACGGCTTCATCGCGCGCCGTACGAACCGCCGTCAAAGCGTCATTCGCTTCACGCACGGCATTGAGCGTCACGCCCTCATACGATGCGCGTGCCTGCTCCGCTCTCGCCCGCGCCGCGGCCGACGCACTGGCCAGTCGCTTGTTGTCGAACAGCGGAAACGAGAATCCAATCTGCGCCTGATACACGCGCGTCTGCGATCCGAACACGTCGCTCGGCGCGCCGGCCTGACTGCCGAGCGAGCCAACGATGTTGAACGTCGGGAAGCGCGACGCGTCGGCCACGCCAATACGCGCCACCGAGGCAGCGTACGAGCGTTCAGCTTGGACAACATCAGGCCTGCGCGCGAGCAGTGCAGCCGAGACAGAGTCGGGCACAACGAGCGCCGCGACCGCATCAGCAAGCGACGTCCCGCGCGGAATCGGCGCGGCGCCTTCGCCGAGCAGCACGTCGAGATTGTGCTCGGCTTGCGCTTGGGCGCGTTGCGTTTGCGCGAGCGTCACGGCCGGAGCCGCGACCTGCGCCTCGAACTGCCGCACGTCGAGCTCCGACGTGAGTCCCTGCGCGAACCGCTGGCGCGCGATGTCGAGCGTCGCCTTGCGCGAGCTCAGCGTACGCTCGGCGATCGCGCGCTCCTGGTCGAGCTCAAGCAGTTGTAGGTAGCCCGACGCAACGTCGCTGACGAGCGAGAGCGCCGTAGCGCGTTGCGCTGCCTCTTGCGCGCCGAGGTCTGCGTTCGCGGCTTCCACGCCACGACGCACACGACCCCAGAAGTCCAGCTCCCACGCGACGTCACCGGTGAAGCGCGCCGCACGATACGACGTCGGCGGAAAAGCGCCGAGCGCAACCTGGTTGGTGCTCTCACTGCCGTTGAGCGCCACACTTGGGAGAAGCGGACCGCGCGCGACACCGACATCGGCGCGATACTCGTTGATGCGCGCCACCGCGACCTGAAGGTCGCGGTTCTGCAGCATCGCCGTCTGCACGAGCTTGACGAGCGTCGTGTCGCGAATGATGTCGAGCCACGCCACCGAGCTCACCGACGCATCTGAAAGCGTAGTGCGCGACGCTGGCGGCGGCACGACCTGCACACTGTCGCGCCGGCGCTCGACGGCGAGAGAATCAAAGAATTGGCGTGAGGAATCGCTCAATTTCGACACACCGATCTTCTCGTCGGCCGGAATCACCGTTTCGGGCGTGTAGCGCGGACCGGCGGTGCACGCGCCGAGGAGCGCTGCCGCCCCGACGAGCGCCACCTGTGTCATCCCGACGAGCGAAGCGAGGAGGGATCTACGATCCTCGCCGCGATTCTGGCCACCAGCACGTTTCAGAAGATTCCTCGCTTCGCTCGGAATGACAGCCACGTTCGCACTGAAAGGCTTCGGCATCATACGGCCTCCGCCTTGCGCGTACGCCGTTCGGCCAAACGCCGGATGATCGAGAAGAAGAGCGGGATGAAGAAGATTCCGATCGTCGTGGCGAAGAGCATTCCCGAGAACACGCCCGTGCCGATCGAGTGACGACTCGCCGCGCCGGCGCCCGACGCGAGCATCAGCGGCAACACACCGAGGATGAACGCGAACGACGTCATGAGGATCGGACGGAGGCGTTCGCGCGCGGCTTCTTTGGCCGCTTCGCGAATGCTCATGCCCTGATGTCGCAGCTCGGTGGCGAATTCGACGATCAGAATTGCGTTCTTCGCCGCGAGACCAACCACTGTGATCAAGCCGACCTGGAAGTAGATGTCGTTCGGCTGCCCGCGGAACCAGATGCCGAGCAGCGAGCCGAGCACACCGAACGGAACGGCGAGCAGCACGGCAAATGGCACCGACCAGCTCTCGAACTGCGCGGCGAGCACGAGGAACACCATCACGAGACCGAGCGCGAACACGATCGCTGCGTCGCCACTCGATGCGCGTTCTTGATATGACTGCCCCGAGTAGGACACGCCGAGACCCGCGGACGCAAACTGCGTCTGCACGAGCTGATCGACCTGCTCGAGCAGCTCACCGGTACTATGTCCGGGCTTCGGCGAGCCCGTAAACTGCGCCGATGTGAATCCGTTGAAGCGTGTGATCACCGACGGCGCGCTTCTGAAGCTGCTCGTCGTGAGCGCGGACACCGGCACCATCTGATTGCCCGTCCCGCGCACATACAACTGCCCAATGTCACTCGGCGACTGTCGATATTGTTGGGCCGCGTTCAACTGCACGCGATACGTCTTGCCGAACATGTTGAAGTCGTTGACGTAGAGCGACGACAGGAAGGCCTGCATGGTCGCGAACAAGTCGGTGAGGTTCACGCCGCGCGCTTTGGCCGCCGTGCGATCGACTGTCACGAACACCTGCGGCACGTTCGCGCGGAAGCTCGTGTTGAGACCGGCCGACGCCGGAAGCTGACTCGCCGCCTGTCCGAATTCCTGCACCTTTTGCGCAAACGTCCGAATGTCCTGAC
Source organism: Gemmatimonadaceae bacterium (assembly GCA_036499625.1). Lineage (GTDB taxonomy): Bacteria > Gemmatimonadota > Gemmatimonadetes > Gemmatimonadales > Gemmatimonadaceae > JAQBQB01. The sequence continues at coordinate 93,419 of DASYDJ010000022.1, read as the reverse complement.
CGCTGCGATTCTGCAGGTTGATCTCGACGCCGGCCGTGACGCCGAGGCCAGGCACTTCGGGAAGGTTGAATCCGAACGCGGTGGCGTCGTGCATCGCGAACAACTTTCCGTTGATGCGCGCCGCGACCGAATCGAGCGCGTCGTGCTTCGAGCGCTCCTCCCACGGCTTGAGGCTGATGAAGATCGTCGCGGCGTTCGTCGAATTCGATTGACTCAAAATGTCGAGTCCCACGAGCGCCACGCTGTTCACCACCGAAGGCTCGGCGTGCACGATCTTCTCGACGTTCGCGACGACAGCTTCAGTGCGCTGCAGCGACGACGCGTCGGGAAGTTGCACCGACATCGCCATGTACCCTTTGTCTTCCGTCGGAAGAAATGCCGACGGAATGTGCTTCCACAGCAGGCCGGCCAATCCGATGATCAGTGCGAAGGCGCCAACCCAGGCCGACGGGCGGCCGAGCACGGAATCCACTGCGCCGACGTAGCCGTGCGTCGCTTTGTGGAACATGCGGTTGAACCAGCCGAAGAAACCGTGCGTGTGCGCTTCGTTCGTGTCCTTCAAGAGCAGGGCGCACAACGCCGGCGTGAGCGTGAGCGCGACGAGACCCGACAGCACCACGGCGATGACGATCGTCATCGCGAACTGCTTGAAGAAGGCGCCCGTCACGCCGCCGATGAACGCGACCGGCACGAACACGGAACAGAGGACGAGCACGATGGCGACGAGCGCGCTGCCGACTTGCCGAATGGCTTTGTCCGCCGCGACGCGCGGCGGTAGGCCTTCGGTCGCCATGATGCGTTCCACGTTCTCGATGACGACGATGGCGTCGTCCACCACGATGCCGATCGCGAGCACGAGGCCGAATAACGTCAGCACGTTGATCGACATGCCGAAGGCGAGCAGGCCGAGGAACGTACCGATGACGCTCACCGGGACGGCGAGCATCGGAATCAGCGTCGCACGCCAGCTCTGCAGGAAGAGGAACACAACCAGCGTGACGAGGATCATGGCCTCGACGAGCGTGATTGCCACTTCTTTAATCGACGCGCTGACGAACGGCGTCGTGTCGAACGGCACTTGGTATTGCACGCCCTGCGGAAACGTCTTCTGCAACTCGTTGAGGCGTGTGATCACGGCGTTCTTCACGTCGAGCGCGTTGGCGCCCGGCCGCGTGTAGAGCAGCGCGAACGCTGTCGGCGTGCCGTTGAGCCGTCCCTTCAAGTCGTAACTGCGCGCGCCGAGTTCGGCGTTGCCGATGTCGGACACGCGGACGATCGAACCGTCGGGACGCGCGCGGACGATGATGTCGTTGAACTCCTTGGGCGTCTGAAGACGTCCAAGAGTCGTGATCGGAAGAGTGAGCTGGGTGCCCGGTGGCGACGGCTCGGCGCCGAGGCGGCCGGCCGGATTCGTCGCGTTCTGCTCGCGCACCGCGTCGGCGACGTCGGACACCGTGATGCCCAACTGCGCCATCTTCGCCGGATCGAGCTGGAGAATCATGGCGAAGTCGCGCTGCGGGAACGGCGTTGCATCGCCGACGCCCGGCACGCGCTTCAACTCGTCGATGACGTTGAGCTTTAGATAATTGGCAAGATAGGTCGCGTCGTACCGCGGGTCGCTCGACTTGAGCGCCACCACGGCGAGAATGTCGGTGTTGGCTTTGAGAATCGTCACGCCGTTCGTGCGCACCGACGCCGGCAACTGCGGCTCCGCGAGCTTCTCGGCGTTCTGGACGTCGACAGCGGCCAGGTCCTGATTGCGCGAGACGTCGAACGTGACCGTGATGTTCGTCGTGCCGTCGCTCGAGTTGGCCGACGAGTAGTACAGCATGCCCTGCAGACCGGCCAGTTGTTCTTCGATCGGACCTGCGACTGCTTCCGCCGCATCTTCAGACGATGCGCCCGGATAGTTCGTCGAGATGCGCACGGCCGGCGGCGTGATCTGCGGATAGCGCGCGACGGGCAACAGTCCAATCGAGAAAAGCCCAAGCAGCGTGATGACGATCGAGATCACCGCGCCGAGAACGGGCCGGCGGATGAAGAAGTACTTGATCTCGTACGGAGCGGCAGAGGCAGCGGCGCCGCCGGTGGAAGGGTGGAACGGTGGAACGGTGGAAGGCGACTCTGCGCGTGACACGTCGCTCACTGCGCGCCTCCCGTTGCCGGCGCGGGAGCCGCAGTCGCTGCAGTGCTATCCACGAGCGGAACCGGTTTGACGACGCGGCCCGGCGCGACCTTCTGCACGCCGTCGACGATCACGCGATCGCCGGCGACCAAACCCGAATCGATCAGCCACAGACTTCCGCTCCACGGGCCAGGATTCACGTCGCGCGCCTGCACCGTGTCGCCCACACCGACTACGTACACGAACTGCCGTCCGAGTCCCTGCTGCACGGCGCGCTGCGGAACGGCGAGCGCGCTGCTGCGCGCGAACCCTTCGAGCCGAACGTGGATGAATTGGCCGGGCACGAGGCGATGATCGCCGTTGTCGAACTGCGCGCGGAACTCCTGCGTACCGCTGGCCGAGTCGAGCGAGGGCGCCATGAAGTTGATGTGGCCGACGCGCGGGAGCAGCGAGCCGTCGGGCAGCACGGCGCGCACGGTGAGGCCGGAAGCGCCGGGCTGCAAGAGAGCGCGCGCGTGCGCGTCCTGTTGCCACGCGAGCAATTGCTGCGACGACGGATGGAACGTCACATAGACGGGATCGAGCTCGTCGATCGTCGTCAGCAGATCCTCCGGCCCGGTGACACGCGCACCGAGCTCCAGGCGCGCGCGACCGACCTGACCCGAGATCTCGGCGCGAATGACGTTGTCGTCGACATCCTTCTTCGCGTTGTCCACCGCGGCCTGCGCCGACTCGAGCTCCGACTGCGCGTTGTCAACGTCCTGCTGCGCGACAGCGTGCTTGGGAACCAGCGGCTCGAGTCGCGCGAGCGTGCGTTTCGCGTTGTCCAGCCGCGCGACCGCGCTGCGATAGGCCGCGTCGTATTTCACCTGGTCGAGCTTGTAGAGAATCTGGCCCTTTTGGACGAAGCTGCCCTCGGTGAAGGGGCGGTCCATGACGATACCCTCAACGCGCGAACGAACCTCGACGCGGCGGAAGGGCTCGACCTGACCGACGAACTCGTAGGGCTCGGCGATGGCGGTCGGGGAGACGGTCACGATACCGACTTGGGTCGGCGGCGGGATGAACGGTTTTGCAGCGGGCTTGTCGCAGGCTGTGGCGAGTGAGCCAACAATGAGGAGGGCGAGCAGGCGCGCGGAGGCCGGAGGCATACCAGGCTGGGACTGAACGGGAGGGACGAGCAAGAGGGTCACAAGGAAATGTCAGGGCGGGGGCAAGGATGGGGGGGTTGCACAGGGTTGTACGGGCGAGAGCCGGCGGATGTGGGGCGACCAGTCCGTAGCATGGATCCGACGTGGTTTGAGGCGGGCCCACCGATCACGCACGACCCTTGCGTGCAAGCGCACACCAGTCTCGTCGGCCGATCTCCATCCGGTTGTCGAGGAAAGACTTGCGACTTTCTCCACCACTGAGTCAGTTCATTGACGATGCGAAACCGACATTTTTTGGTGTTGGACGGCCTGCTCCTGGCCACGTTGCCCTTCATCGCGGTTGCGCTCCGATTCGAGTCGTTCCAGTGGACGGCCGACATCGCTCGTGCGACGCTGATCTATGCGGCGTTGGTGCTGGTGTGGCGGGTTGCGGTGGCGTTCGGCAGTGGGCTGTATCGGTGTCTCTGGCGTCACGCGAGCGGCGCGGAGCTCGAGCGCATTTTGTACGCAAGCGGCGTCGCCGCGATTGGAAGCGTTCTGCTGGGGACAGTAGGACTCACGGCCACCGGCTTCGCGGCGACGCGCCTTCCCTACGCCGCGCTCGCGCTGGATGCGCTGTTCACGCTTGGCGTGTTCGCGGCGCCACGGCTGTTCGTGCGGTTCCGGACGGTTCGCTTCAAACATCCCGTGAGCGGGCGTCGCGCCATTGTCGTCGGCGCGGGCGCGGCGGGGCAATTGATCCTTCGAGAGACGCGGCTCAATCCGAAGCTCAACGTGTCGGTTGTCGCGTTCGTGGACGACGATCCGTACAAGCAACAGCATCTGCTGGGCAACATTCCCATTCTCGGGACGCTGGCGGACTTGCCGGCACTGATCGAGCGGTTGCATGCGCACGAGTTGATCATCGCGATGCCGGCGGCGCGCGGATCTGTGATTCGAAAAGTGGTTCACGCGGCCACCGAGGCGGGAATCGCTGCTCGGACTGTGCCCGGGTTGCCGGACTTGATCTCTGGGCGCGTCAAGGTCAACGCCCTGCGCCCCGTTGAGATTCAAGATCTGTTACGCCGCGATCCGATTGTCACCGACATGGAAGCGGTGAAAGCGCTTGCTACGGGTCACACGGTTCTCATCACGGGAGCGGGCGGATCGATCGGCAGCGAATTGTGTCGGCAGATCGCGGCGCTCGAACCGGCGCGGCTCGTGGCGATCGACCACAGCGAGAATCAGATCTTCGAGATCGACGGCGAGCTCCGACGCGCCTTCCCGACGCTCGACGTCGTGCCGATCATCGCGGACATTCGCGATGCGGCACGCATTCACGCGATCGTCGGCGAATATCGCCCGCACGCCATTTTCCACGCTGCGGCGCACAAGCACGTGCCGCTCATGGAAGGAAACGTCGCGGAAGCAATCGCCAACAATGTGCTGGGTACGCGGAACGTCGTAGACGCCGCGCTGGATGCGGAGACGCAGCATCTCGTGAACATCTCGACCGACAAAGCGGTACGCCCCACGTCGATCATGGGCGCGACGAAGCGCGTCGCCGAGCGGATCGTGCTGCACGCGGCGGTGACGGAGAAGCGCAACTTCGTGTCGGTGCGGTTCGGGAACGTGCTGGGATCGCGCGGCTCGGTGATTCCGACGTTCATGCGGCAGATCCAGGAGGGCGGACCGGTCCTGGTCACGCACCCGGAAATGCGGCGGTATTTCATGACGATTCCTGAAGCCGTTCAGTTGGTGCTGCAGGCGGGAGCGTTGGGGAAAGGGGCTGAGCTCTTCGTGCTCGACATGGGCGAACCGGTGAAGATCGTCGACCTCGCTCGCGACTTGATTCGGTTGTCGGGACTCGAAGAGGGAACGGATGTCGAGATCTCCTACACTGGCGTGCGGCCGGGCGAAAAGTTGTATGAGGAAGTGATCTTCGGCGGCGAGGATGTTCGAGCCACAAATCACACGAAGGTTCTTCGCGTGTTGGACGACAAGCACGATCCGGCGTTCATTGAACAGGTCGATGGGCTCGTTCGTCGGGCGGTAGGACAATCCGGGGATGACAGCAAGCTTCGTGAAGCACTGCGGGTGTTAGTCCCGGAATACGCGCGTGAAGACGCGCGGACGGATCCGCGATCGCGCCCATCCATGTTCTCGGAAATGCCGGCTCCTCCGAGACCATCCCTGTCGAAGTAGCTAGACCCACACCAATCGCACACCAATCGGACGCGCACTACGTTCGAGCTTGACCGCTTCGATGTAGGCGTTTTGTGCGCTATCCACTTCCTGATCCATGTCTCGATCCGACTCGGTTCTCGTCACCGGCGCGGCCGGCTTCATTGGCTTTCATCTCGCAAAACGGCTACTCGATCGCGGCGATCCCGTGGTCGGCGTCGATTCGCTGAGCGACTATTACGACGTCGGATTGAAGGAAGCGCGGATACAGGAGCTCATGAAGCATCCGTGCTTTCGCTTCGTTCGCATGGATTTGACCGAGGCGCACGCGGTTTCCGAGTTGTTCCGTACGGAGCGCTTCTCGCACGTCGCCCATCTCGCCGCGCAACCGGGCGTGCGCTATTCGCTCCAGAATCCGCGGGCGTACATCGACAGCAACCTCGTTGGATTCGTGAACATTCTCGAGGCGTGCCGCGAGACGCCGCCGGCGCATCTCGTGTACGCTTCGTCGTCATCGGTCTACGGCGCGAATACCGCGATGCCGTTCAGCGTCCACCACAACGTGGACCATCCGCTCAGCCTGTACGCCGCGACCAAGAAAGCGAACGAGCTTCTCGCGCACACGTACAGTCATCTCTTCCGACTACCCACGACCGGTTTACGCTTTTTCACGGTGTACGGCCCGTGGGGCCGCCCGGACATGGGGTATTTCCTTTTTACAAAGGCGATTCTCGAGGGGCGTCCGATCGACGTGTACAACGGCGGCGACATGGAGCGCGACTTCACGTATGTCGACGACATCGTCGAGGGCGTTGTTCGAGTCATGGAACACCCGCCGGTTCCCGATCCGGACTGGTCGTCAGCCGCACCCGATCCCGCATCGAGCAACGCGCCCTATCGGGTCTACAACATCGGCAATAACAAACCCGTCAAACTGCTGTACCTGATCTCACTCATCGAGCAGGAGTTGGGACGCACGGCAACGAAGCGTTTGCTCCCGATGCAGCCCGGTGACGTGACCGCCACGTTTGCCGATGTCGATGATCTCATGCGGGACGTCGGCTTTGCGCCCACGACGTCGATCGAAGTCGGCATCCAGCGCTTCGTGCGCTGGTACCGCGACTACTACGCCGTGTAGGAAGGCCGAACCGCGTTAGCTCAACCTTAGCTCGCGCGGTCCCCACGGTTGCTGCTCGAACGCCGGCGCACCGCACCCATCGGGTGTTTGAGATCGCTCATTGCCTCGTCCTTCAGTCGGACGTACTCGGCAAACGCATCCGTGCGCTTCAATCGAACATTCGCGAAATATTCGCGCACGAACGCGATCGCGAATCCGACGATCAAACCCGCCAACATCGCGAGCAGCGTTGACCGGGTCAGTCCTCGCCCGTCCGGACGCAGCGGACGCAGCGGCGACTCGATCGTCGAGACGACAGGACTTTGCCGAATTTCTTCGATGCGCGCCTGCGACAGTGACTGCGCGAGCGTGGTATTCACCGCCGTCAATCGATCGACGTCGCGACGAAGCCGATCGCGGTCGAAGTCAAACGGCGGGCTCGCGCGATTCGCGCGCATGTAGCTCTCGAGCCGATCCTCGGCAGCGCGCAGATCCTGCGTGCTGGCCGCGTACTGGCCCTCGACGAACTGCCGTTCGAGACGGGCCTGCGACTGCCGCTTTTCACCGTTGAACGTATTGAGCTCCGACACGATCTCGATCGCGAGCTGACGCGACAACTCCGCCGACTCAGTCGTAACGCGTACCGTGACGATCCCGGTTCGGCTCGCGATGTTCGTGAGAATGCGGCCGCTCAATGAATTGGCCGTTTTTTGCAGGCGCATCACCGAGTCCGGATCCGTGATTCCCCAGATGGTGGGTAAATCACGCGGCGGCTGTCCGTTGATCGAGTAGCGATGCGCCGCCACATCACGCAGAACTTCTAAAGAGTTGACGAGCGTGACGTAGAAATCGGGCGACTCATTGGCCGAGGCGGTCGGCAGCGAGACACCGAACTGCGCGGCCAAGCCGGCAACCGGTGAGGCCGTCCGTTGCGACTGCGAGACAAATGACGTGACAGCGGAATAGGTCACGTCGCGAGTGAGCGCGCGCACGGCGGCTACCGCGCCAAACAAGATCGGCAGCACGATGATCACGACTCGCCAGCGAAGCAGCACGTTGAGCACGTGCAGCACGGTGACGTCGTCGCGATCCTCAAACTGGCCGAATCGATCCGTCATGGGCGTCAGGAGCGTTCGAATGTCGGAGAAAACGATTGCGCAGCGGCGTGAAACAGCGACTCGAAATGACTCACGCCCACGGCCAGCGAAAGATGCTTCTTATAATATGCTCGTCCGTCGTCCCCCATGGCAGCTCTCTGGGCGGTCGGCAGCTCGGCAAACCGACGCACGGCATCAGCCAACGCCGCTGGATCGGATGGCGGACAGACAATACCGGCGCCGGCGGCACGGACCAGATCGGCGGCATCGCCGTGCACCGCCATGAGAATCGGCCGGCCGGCAGCCATGTAGGCCTGCGTCTTCGAGGGAATGGTGATCGAGAAAAGCGGGTCACGCCGCAGATGCACGAGCAACAGATCCGCGGACGCTAACAACTCGCCCATCTCCGATGGCGGACGACGCGGAAGAAACTCGACATTGCTCAGCTTCTCGGCCGCCGCGCGACTCTCGAGACGCGCGCGGTCGATCCCGCCGCCGACGAACACGAAGCGAGCGTGGGGCACACTCGCGGCGCAGAGCGCCGCCGCATCCAGCACGGTGTCGAGTCCCTGCGCCGGCCCCATGTTCCCGGCGAACAGCACCTTCAACGGCGGCGGTTGGTCGTCGACTCGCAATGGTGCGACAAGCGAGTCACGCTGATCGGCGACCATGGAGACTTCGTCGCACCAGTTGTAGATCGCCTGCACCTTGTCGTTCGGGACGCCGCGCTCCACGAGCGTTCGCGCCATGCCCGGGCAGAGCGTGGCGACTTTCGTCGCCGCACCGTACACCAGCCGGCAGATCGCTCCCAGCACTCTCATTCCGACCGACGACTCGAACATTCGAGTCGCGGCAAGCGAATCGGGCCAGAGATCCTGGATGTCGAGCACCGTCGGCGCTCGGCGCAGAAACCCGATGACCAGCGCGGGAATGGCAGCCGTCAACGGCGGATGGTAGACGTAGACGACGTCGACGTCGCCCACGAGCAGCGATCCGCCGATCGTCGCCGCCGCGGCAAAGCTCAGATAGTTGAGCATGCGGCGAACGGCAGAGCGATCGTGGCTCGGATACAGCATGACGCGCGTCACGCGAACGCCGTTGATCGTCTCGCGCCGCCAAGGACGAATTCGATAGCCGGGGTAGACGCGCCCGCCGGGATAGTTGGGGAATCCGGTGAGAACTTCAACCTCGTGTCCGCGCGCCACGAGCTCCTGCGCGAACGTGAGCCCCTTGAACGTCGGCTCAGGATCGAACCACTGCGAGACGATCAGAATTCTCAAATCACATCCTCGAGCCAGCTTTCCAGTCTCGTTCCGCAGCGTCGGGCGATCGGTAGCTCGTGAGGATGCGACAGACAGTCTCGGCCACCGCCGGCTGGAGATATTCCGGTGGCGGGAGCCAACGCGGCGCGGAACTCGTCACCAGGTCGACGCCTCGGAGAATGTCGGCGGCATCGCTGCCGGCGAGAAGATTCGATCCGCATTCCACCGTTTCCGGCCGCTCGGTCGCATCGCGCAGCGTCACGTTCGGCACGCCGAAGATGCACGCTTCTTCTTGCACGGTGCCGCTGTCCGAGAGCAGGCAGAACGCGGATTGCTCGAGCCGCACGAAATCGAAGAAACCAAGCGGCTCGAGAAAACGCAGGCCCGCGTGGTCGACGTCGATTCCGAATTGCTCGATGCGCGAGCGAGTCCGCGGATGAAGCGAGCAGACGACCGGATAGCCGTAACGGTCGTGGAGGTCGGCCAACACGCGAATGAAGCGCTCGAGACGCGCCGGTTCGTCGACGTTCTCCGCCCGATGCAACGTCACGAGGAAGAATTGGCCCGCCGTCAGCTGCAGTTGGCCGAGCACGTCACTCGCCGCGATCTCCGACGCGAATTCGTCGATGACCTGCTTGATCGGGTTTCCGGTCACGTAGATCCGCTCGCCGGCGATGCCTTCACGAAGAAGGTTTTCGCGGCTTCGTTCCGTGTACGGAAGCAGCACCGAGCTCGCATGATCGATCGTCCGCCGGTTGATCTCCTCGGGAACCCGATCGTCATAGCAGCGGTTTCCCGCCTCCATGTGATAGACCGGAATGCCGAGTCGCCGCGCGACGAGCGCGGTGAGCCCGCTGTTCGTGTCGCCGAGAATCAACAACCGGTCGGGCCGATGCTCGCGCAGCACGGGCTCGATCCCGGCGATGATCTTCCCCACCTGCTCGCCGAAGCTCGCTCCACGCACGCCGAGAAAGACGTCGGGCGCGCGGACGCGCAGTTGCTCGAAGAACAACCCGCTCAACCGGTCGTCGTAATTCTGGCCGGTGTGAACGAGCACGTGCTCCGCGCTCCGATCGAGTAGGCGAATGACGAGACTGAGCCGGATGATCTCGGGCCGCGTCCCGAGCACGGTGAGAATTTTCACCGCAGAAATTCGCCGGAGGTTTCGTCGACATCCTCGATTCGCAGCCGCCGGTCGCGAAGGAGCGTCGCCGTTTCCGCACGGGTCATGACGTCGTCGGCCGAGCTGTACTCTTTGCCGAGAAACCCGTTGCCTTCGGTCTGCGGCGCGAGCTCGGGAAGCATCGGTGTGATCGCATGCCATCGGCCGCGCGGCACGGTGCGGAACGCTTCCTCCTCACTCACCATCACCTCGTGAATTTTTTCTCCCGGCCGAATGCCCTTCACCAGCATGGGAATGTCGCGGTCGCCGATCAGGGCCGCGGCCAGATCCACGATGCGCGCCGAGCAAGCGCGCGGCACGAACGTTTCGCCCGGCTTTGCCTCGAGCAGCGCGGCAAACACCGTGTCGACGGCTTCATCGAGGCTCAAGAGGAAGCGCGTCATGTCTTCCGTCGTGATGGTGACCGGGCCACCGGCGCGAATCTGTTGATGAAAGAGTGGAATGACCGAGCCGCGCGAGGCGAGCACGTTGCCGTACCGCACGCACACGAAGCGCGTCGACGGGCAGCGCATATTCGCCTGAATGAAGATCCGCTCCTGCACGGCCTTCGTCATGCCCATCGTGTTGACCGGCTTGCACGCCTTGTCCGTAGACACGCCGACCACCGTCTGCACGGGAAGATCGTGCATCTGGATGGCCCGCACGATGTTCTCGGCGCCGCCGATGTTCGTGCGTACCGCCTCGTACGGGAAATATTCGCACGTCGGCACCTGCTTCATGGCGGCGGCGTTCACGACGATGTCCGCATTGCGAAGCACCGACGCCACGCTCTGCAAGTCACGCACATCGCCAATCCAAAACTCCAACAGGCGTTGGAAGTTGGAGTAGATGATCTCGTCGGTCGGCGCGATGCTGTGCTCGTACTCCACGCGCATGTAGTGCTGCTTCGCTTCGTCGCGCGAAAAGATGATGAGCTTTTCCGGTTGCCCCATCTCGCCGCTGAGAATGCGACGAGTCAGCACCTTGCCGAGCGAGCCGGTGCCTCCAGTGACGACGACACGTTTTCCGTCGAGTAATTTCATGAGGCGATGGTGGCGACGTCGGGATATGGAGTGGGATCGGACGTGAGTTGCTGGAGCAGCGCCGGCCAGCCGGGAAAGCGATACCCCGTTGCCGCGGCGAATCGCTGCCCGTTCAGGCTGCGATCGCAGTGCACGTCGTCGTCAGGAACGATCTCGATGCGCTTCGCGTACGCGTCGCGCAACAGTTTCAACAACTCGAATTTGGAAACGCAGCCGCTCGACAGCTGATACAGGCCGGAGAGCGGAGTTGGCGCGACGACGAGATCTCCGACCACGTCGGCAAGATGGCTTGTCGTCACGCCGGACCAAAGCGCCTTCGTGTATCCGCGTACCGACAGACCCGATTGCGACAGAAACCAGTCGAGGAGCGACGCATGATGACGCAGCTCTCGCCCAATGATCGACGTCCGAATCGTGAGCGCGTTCGGAGCCGCGGTTTCACCGAGAAACTTGGTTCGGCCGTACAGATCCTCAGCGTCAGACACGTCATCCTCGGCGTAAGACCCGCGATGTCCGCTGAACACACAGTCGGTGCTGAAATGAATCAGGCGGCCGTTCCAACCGGCGACGGTCGACGCGAGTTGATGCGGCAGCAGCGCGTTCAGCGCGATCGAGACGAGTGCGTCGGCCGCCGCCGCGCGCTGCTTGATCGCGCCCACGCAGTTGACGATGACGTCGGGACGGAGATCGGAAAGCAGTCGTTCAAGCGATGGCCAATGGCCAGCGTCGATCCGTTCGAGCACGGTACCCAAATCGGCGGGAATGACGCCGTTGAATCCCGCCTCGGATCGGGTCCCGCGCAAGGTGCAGTACGTATCGGGAAATCGAGCCGCCAGCTGCTGGAACATCTTGTGGCCCAGCATGCCGCCGCCTCCCAGCACGAGAACCTTCACGTGGCGGTCCGCGCTTCTTGCCGCGCCCACTCCACGTACTCTCGCAGTCCCTCATCGATGCCGACGACTGGTTCGAACCCGAGCTTCGTGCGCGCCGCGGTGATGTCGGCCAGACTGTCGCGAACGTCTCCCGGACGCGGCGGTCCATGCGACACGTCCGGCTGAATCCCCGACGCCTGCGCGAGACGCACGAGAAGATCGTTGATCGTGATGCGCGTCGCGCTACCGACGTTGAACGCGCCACTCACCCCGCGCGCGCCGGCGGCCTTGATGTTCGCCTGCACGACGTCTCGGACGTTGACGAAGTCGCGGGTCTGCTCTCCGTCGCCAAACACCGTGATTGGCTCACCGGCGAGCATCTTGAACACGAAAATCGGAATGACGTTTCCGTACGCGTCGAACCGCTGATTGGGCCCGAACACGTTGAAGTAGCGCAGGCAGACGACGTCCATTCCGTACAGCTTTCCGTAGGCGAGGCATTCTTTCTCCTCGCACAGCTTGCTCGCCCCATACGGCGAATCCGGCTCGACGGGATGGTCCTCGGCGATCGGCAGCGTCTTGAGCTCGCCGAAGATGCCGGCCGAGGACGATGCGACAATGGTGCGAACACCGACGCGACGCGCGGCCTCGAGCACGCGAAGCGTGCCGATCACGTTGATCTCCGCGTCGAGAATCGGATGGTCGATCGATCGCTTGTTCCCGACCGACGCCGCTAGATGAAACACCGCCTCGACTCCCGACATCGCGCGCCCAACCGCGTCCGCGTCGCGAATGTCGCCGACGATCAGCTCGGTGCCGGGAATCGCTTTGACGTTAGAGGCGTATCCCGACGACAGATTGTCGAGGATAACTACCTCGTGACCGTCGCGAGCAAGCTGCAGAACGAGATTCGATCCGATAAAACCGGCGCCGCCGGTGACGAGAGCCTTCACGAGGTCTGGTGAGTCGGGGTAGAGCGCGGACCGCTAGCCAGCCCGGTAAGCCGGACGAACGCGCGAAATCGACCTCTCGGAGACGTCACGAAGGTGTCGCGCCGAAGGTGCATAAAATGATATCCATGGAACGGTGAAGCAAGCAGTGTGACACCATCCATCCCTTCACCTTCCTGTCGCGGAATTGAACATGGCCACCGTGCTATCCATCGCGTCCGATGAAGCAAACACTCGTACGGCATATGCATGCGCCGCGTCGGACCACACCGCCAACTCGGTATCGTCCATGCCCAGAAAGCGCTCGAGCGCCGCGGTGAACTCCTGCGGCCGTTCGAGCGCCGCGACGCAGCCAGCCCCTCGCTCCCCGAGATCGCGCCAGGGTGTGCGATCGCTGACGATTGGAGGAACCCCTGCAGCGAGCGCCTCCGCGATTACATGTCCGTGATTCTCCCCGTGCGTCGGAAATAGAAAGACGTCGTACTCGCGCATTAACGAGGCAACGTCCTCGGGACGCACCGAGCCACGATAGTCAACCGTGATGTTCGGAGGCAACCGGCGAATCTTCGCTTCGCACGTGGCCCAGTATTCAGCATCCTCCAACGGGCCATACACATCAGCTTGAATCGTGCCTGTGCCCGCTACCGCAGCCAGCATGTCGATCGCACCGGCGAGGTTCTTCTTCGGCGAGATGCGCGAAAGGAAGACGACGCGCAAATGTCCCGGGCGCTTGGGTGCCGCGCGCGGAGGCAGCGTGTTCACTCGCTGCGGAAGATTGCGCGCGAGATGCACGACGGCGCGCTCGCCAAACCAGCGCCGGATCTCTTCTCGCTCGTCCGAACTGGTTGCATGCCAGATGACGCCCCGGTACAGACCGACCGCCTGTGCCAGCGCGAGGAAGATGCGCTTCTTCATGCGGCGGATCTGCAGCGCACCCGGAGACAACTCACCGCGTGGCGCGATCACGACTGGCGTGCGCCGAACGAGTCCGAGTCGGCGAAGAACCAGTGGCTTGAGCGTGAAATCCGTCGCGAAAAGGCTGTTCAGATACATGACGTCGTACGCGGTCGCCGCAAGCGACCGCCGGAGCGCCATCATCCGGCGCTGCTCCGGCGATGTGTATAGGACGAGCGCTTCGCGCACCGGCGTCCATTCTCCGGGCGTGATTCCGGGGTATTGCTCGCTGTCGCCGAGATCGCGATCGGCCGTGACGATCCGCAACTCGAACGTGCCTGCGAGGGCTCGCGCGAGCTCGGTGATGCTGCGAATGGGTCCGCCGGCTTTGTATCCTGGGATGTAGCCGGCGACGAACGCCAGAATGACCGGGCGGTCAGTCGGCATTGTTCCCATCCGAATCCACTGTCGCCGCCTCGCGCCGAGCCAAGCGCACGTACACGAGCGTCATAGTCACGGCGGTCCAGAGCAGGATCGACGAGCGGTTCGCTGTAAGCACCGGCGACCCAATGGCGCCAACGCCGGCAAACATCGCCAATGTGATGAGCAGCCGCCCTGCCTCCCGACTACGCGCAAACTGAAAGGCGCGAACTCCTGCCCAACCGAGGAGGACCACGATCAACAACAATCCGGCGATGCCCAGCACACCTCCAGTTGCATAGAACTCGGTGTACTCGCTGTCGTACGGCACGATCCCGGAAAGACCGCCAAAGCCCATTCCAGCGAATGGCGCCAGCCTCCAAACGATTCGGAAAACCTCTTCGTAAGTGGCATCCGAGCTCCCGAAACGCCCGGCTGTGTAGACGGAGAGAAAACCGGCGTCTTGCTGCGGAAATATGAGCCGCGACACAAGATCCCAACCGGCCCAATCCTGCAGCTTGCTCACACCGAGGACGATGGCCACGGCCATCAACAGCAGAACGCGCCATTGTTGCCGGAGTGACCCGCCCGCCATCCACCACGACAGGAACGCGAGCGGGAGTCCCACGAGCAGAAAGAGCTTGGAGACCGAGAAGAATCCGCCCAATACGAGCATCACTAAACTCAGATCGGCGAACCAACGTGCGATGGACTTGGTCTTGATGAGGTACAGCCATGCGAACAAGCCAATCGTGTACGCACCGCCGCTTTCTCCAGGTTGGTTGAACACGCCGAACAGGCGGCCGCGTAAGAGCGAGTTGCGTCCCACGCTGAATCCGGACGCATCCGATGGAATGAACAGTTGAAGAATTGGTGCCGTGTCGACAACGAACGACGCGAGGATGAGAATCGAGTTCGCCACGAGCACGATCACGATTGTCAGCAGCACTTTCCGTAGCAGCTCTGCCGCATCGTCCGCGCTTCGCGGACGCGTAAACGCCGCCAACACCGCGACGATGGCAATTGGCTGTAGCTCGCCCTCCGCTCCCGCGATCGCCGTCAAGATCGACGGATAGCGCTGGACGCCGGTGAAGGTCACCACACTGCTCCAGAACAGCACCAGGCCAAACACGGCAACGATCGCAAGCAGCTCCCAGGCGCGTACCGCACCGGATCCCCGTAGCGCGATCACCATCATCGCGAATGGAAACAGCGCGTAGATGACAACGTGTTCCGTGCGTATGCTGCCGGTCGAGATGAGCATCGGACCCATCGCCGCGACGACGAGCAACGTGGGGAGCATCATCCCCCACCCTCTATCGGTCCGTTCGGCGGCCGTCGCCGTCATGATGCGTTGAGGAGGCCGGCGTACAGCGCCTCGAGGCGGTCGACTTGCCGACAGACACTGTATTCGGATTCGACATGCATGCGGCCGGCCCGCGCCATCCCTGTCCGAAGCTCCGGACTGGCGGCAAGCTCGCGCAATCGATCGGCCAACGCGCTGACATCGCGTTCGGCGACAGTAAATCCACTGACTCCGTCGTGCACGATCTCCGGAATGTCGCAGTGACGAGTTGTCAGAACTGGCATTCCCGACGCGAGCGCTTCGATGATGATCACCGGCGCGCCACCCTCCGCGTCGCCGTCGGCAGCAGTGACACTCGGCGCGAGAAAGACGTCGTGCTCGTAAAGCAGATTCAATAGCGTCGGATACGGTAGCATCCCCGTGAACCGGACTCGCCTAGCGATGTCGTACTCTCGCACGACATCCATGATGCGCTGCTTGACCACCGCGTGCGCCGGCGACCCGGCGTGCGCATCGCCGACGACAGTCAGATCGATGTCGGAGCGTTCCTGCGCCACACGCGCGAACGCCTCGACCGCGTATTCGATTCCCTTCTTTTCCGTGAACGTTCCGGCGACCAACACGCGCACGCGCTCTCCCGGCGTGCGTTCCCGGTAGGCGATGCGGTCGACGTCGACGCCAAGGTGTTGCACGACCGCTTTATTTGGCGGGCAGCCGAGCGCGATCAAGGTGCTGCGCATCGCCTGCCCTTCGGCGAGAAAGAGCGAGCCGCGCGCGAACAAACGCTGATATCGAGCGCGCCAACGCGGCTGTGTCTTCGGCAGTCGCGTGGCGTCCATGCCGTAGAACGACGTCACCAGCGGAAGTCCGCTGGCGCGCGCCAGCGGCAACCCTTCCTGGTAGCCCGTGGTGCCGAAGTGCGCGTGAATGAGCTTTGCGCCTTCGCGACGCAGCGCGCGTCGGTGAGCCGGAAGGTATCCCGCGATTCGGTACATCACACTGTTCAGCGGACCCGGCGCCCAGCGCGGACTGGCGACGTGCAGCGAGTCGATCGGAAACACGTCGAGGTTTTCCACGCGCACCGCCAACACAGTCGAGCGAAAACGCTTCAGCCGCGCGACCTGCGGATAGATCCAGCTGCCCGTTCCAAACAGGTACGCGCTGATCACATGTGCCACGACCGGACGAGACGGCGCGGGCACCGCGTCGTTCATACGAATTCGCCCCGGTGCAACTCGGGGAATGAGAAATCACTCATTTGTTGCACGGTACGGGTGCGATAGGCCTCCACGCCGGCAAGGCAGATAGCCACGGCGCGCGCAGCCTCGTAGACATTGCATTCCGGCGTCGCGCCGCTGTGAATTGCGTCGACGAAATTCCTGATCGCGCGCACGCATCCGAGCTGATGCTCGTACGTCCGCATCGGCAGGCCTTGCACCGCGTAGTCACCGCTCGTTGGCAGCACGCTCCAGGCCGCACGATTGATCGCGCTGTGGATGACCGGCCCAACGTTGCGAAGCGACGAGGCCGCGAAGCGCGCCGCGCGATTCACCAGAGGGCGCCCGCGACGCTCGAAGAGATCCCACTTCACGAGCATCGGCGAGTGAATGACGCGGCGAAGGCCGTCGTGATCGAGCAGCACGTTGTTGTCGACGCTCGACTGGTCCGCGTAGATGCGAATCGAGTGGTCCTGCGGCCGCTTCGCGCCGAACGCAGTGACGACTTTCGCAATTCGTCCCGAACGAAAGCGGATCAGGATCACGTTGCAATCCGACTCGGGGTAGTCCGGAAACGCCATGTGATTCGCGAACCCCGACACCTCGACTGCCTCTTCGTTTGCGAACCAGCGGAGCAAATCGACGAAATGGCAGCCCGAGTAGACGAGAGGTGTCGCATTCTCTCGAAAACGCCAGTCGTCGAACTGACTGGCGCGCGAGGTGAGGTCGTGGACGTACGCGCCTTCGAGATAGAAGGCGTTACCGAGCTCGCCCGACTCGAGAATTCCCTTCACCTTTCGGTAAAGCGGGATGAAGCGCATCTGATGCAGCACGGCCGCCACGCGGTCACTCCTTTCGACCGCCTGAAGGATCCGGCGGCAGTCTTCGAGCGACGACGCGAGCGGCTTCTCACAGATCACGTGCTTTCCGTGCTCGAGCGCCGCCACGATGTAGGTGGCGTGCGTCGAATCCGGCGCGCAGACCGAGACGACGTCGATGTCGGACTCGAGAAATCCCTCGAGATCGTCGAACAGCGCCCATCCGTCGTTGTGCTTGTCGGCGCGCGCGCGGGCCAGGCCGCCCACGTTGGGATCGAACACCGCGGTCACGCGGCATCCGGGCACGCGATTGAAATACCAAGCGTGTGCCATTCCCGCGCCGCCGAAACCCACGATACCGACGCGCAACGTCCCGCGCGCCTTTGGGCCAGAGTTGTGTGTCGGAGTCATGCCCGCTTGTTCAGCAGATCCGTCAGCGCCTCCACGACCCGATCGATCTCGTCCGCTGTCATGTCAGAAAAGAGCGGAAGCCGAAGCAGCCGGCCCGCGACGCTTTCTGTGACCGGAAGCGCACGCCCCTGCGCGAACTGCTTTCCGTACGGACTCGTATGCAACGGGAGATAGTGAAAGACCGCGCCAATCCCACGGTCGCGAAGTCCACCCATGACGCGGTTTCGCTCGGCTTCCGAGGACAGCAGGACATAGAACAGGTGATGGTTGGAGCGCGCGTACGACGGAATGGTCGGCAGCGTCAACAGGCCTCGCTCGGCCAACGGCGCCAGTCGCTCCATGTATGCGTGATGAATGACTCCTCTCGCCTCGTTGAGGCGCGGCATCTTGTCGAGCTGCACGCCGAGCATCGCGGCAAGAATGTCGGAAGGAACGTAGCTGCTCCCCATGTCGACCCACGTGTATTTGTCGACCGTCCCCTGCGCGAACGCTCGGCGATTCGTTCCCTTTTCACGAATGATCTCGGCGCGATCGGCGAGCGGCGTTTCTCGCGTCACGATCGCACCGCCTTCACCGCACGTCACGTTCTTGGTGCCGTGAAAGCTGAAGCAGCCAATGCGGCCGCACGTTCCCAACGGCTCGTCGCGGTACCAGGCGCCGATCGCCTGCGCGGCATCTTCGACGATGTCGATTCCAGTCGGCGCCGCCAGCGCGCGAATCGCGTCCATGTCGCACGCGACACCCGCGTAGTGCACGGGCACGATCACGCGCGTTCGCGGCGTGATCATCGCGCGCACCGACGCCGGATCGATGTTGAGCGTTGTGGGATCGATGTCCGCAAACACCGGCGTCGCCCCGCGCACGAGCGCCGCGTTCGCCGTCGATGAAAATGTGAAGCTCGGGCAAATCACCTCGTCGCCTGGACCGACATCCAGACACATGAGCGCCATCTCCATCGCGTGCGTGCACGACGTCGAGAGCAAGGCATGCGGCACGCCGCACAGAGCGGCGAGCTTTTTTTCGACGCGGCGCGTGATCTCTCCGCCACCAGTCAACGCGAGCGCGCGGATCGCCTCACTGACCGCGGCGATCTCCTCGTCGCCGACCGACGCGCGGTGGTTGGGAATCGCGGCGGCCTTCGACATCGACGGTGCGGGCTGGGCAACAGTGTGATTTGACATGTGACAATCTGAATTTGCTAATGCTTTTCGCCGAGTACGATGAGAGCTTCGCCGTGCCCGGACCGATCGGCGAGTCGGCCGGCCGGCGCCAGCACCGTCTCCACGACGCGGGAGGCCGCGCCGATTCTGCTCGCCAAACGACTGGCGACGAACGTGCCCAGTCCGCGCGCGCTGTACGTTCGCTCATCCCGATACGCCAACCCCGCGCACTCCACCATGGCGCGCAACGAGCGGGCGTTGTAGTAGAACAGCTTGTTGCCACGATACGGGAGCGCCCGCGCCCGGCGCCTTATGCGCGCCGTTCCATCGCTCAGCATCACGCTATACGAATCGAGCTCGTTCGGAACTTCGCAATGGACGATGCCGCCGCGCTGTGCCTTTGTCGCGAGCGCACGAATGGTCCCGACGGGATCCGGGATCATGTGAAGCACGTGTCCCGTGATGACGAGCGCGAACTCATCGTTCGGAATTGCGTCCGTCACGTCCTCGAACATGCCCTGAACCGTCTCTACTCCCCAGAGGCGCCGGACGTCTTCGAGAAACGCACCGTTCGGATCCACGCCAAGGCAGTCCCACCCGAGTTCGGCCAGCGCTCCGAGAAACATACCGCGCCCACACCCGACGTCGAGCACTTTGCGGCGGCCGGGCGGCACGATCTCCGTGATCCAGCGCGCCGTCATCCGATGCGCGCGCATCACTTGCTCGAACAGCGGATCGCCCGGCTGTGATTGCTGCGTCCGGGTACGCGCGACGGGGCGCGAGTGGTATCGTCGCAACGCGGCGTCGGTTGGCGGCGGCGAGATCCACTGAAGAGTGCAGCGGCGGCACGCCATCAACTCCGCGTCGACTTCGAGCTCGGCGTCGATGATCCTCGGCACGGGCATGGCACTGACGTCCGCGCTTCCGCAGGCGGCGCAGCGACTCGGATCAGGCCGTGCGTGCACGAGCAATCGGATTGGGTACGTCTGGCTGGCCGCCGGCTGTGTCGAAGAATCGCTGAACGATGCTGCGCGCCGCAGGACTGTGATTCCAACCTTCCGCCTCCACGAGGCTCGCTCCGCGTTCAGCGAGCCGCGTCCGCAGCGCCTCGTCTTCGAGCACTCTCCTAAGGGCGTCGATGAGCTCGCCCTCGGTGTACACCGTGAGAATTGCCTCGGCGCGCTGACAAACGTTCAGCGGCGAGCCGCGAGACGGTGTGAATCGTCCGTCGGGCATGATCTGATCGACGATGACGAGGCGCTTCAACAACAGCGCCTCGAGAATTGCCGCCGTGTAACCGCAGAGGATGACATCCGACGCGAGGATGAGATCCAGCGCGTCGGCGCCGCGATCGGCGATTCGGCACGCAACTCCGAGCGCGGCGAGCTGCGCGCGAACTCGCTCGCCATCGAACTGGTGGTCGTTCGGATGACCCTTTATTAGTAAAGTCGTATGCGGCACCGACCGCACGGCCTCGGCGATGGCCATGAGGGAGAACGCGCGCTGCGGCGCGGCAAAGAACAGAACGCGCGCATCCGGCGCGATGCCCATGGACTCACGGAGCGCGCGGGCATGTGCGGGTGACCGATCGAATGCATCCAGCCGCGCGAGACCCGTCTTCCATAGACGTTCTTTGGGAATGCCCAGCTCGACGAGACGCTCCAACGTCTCGTCGAAACTCACCACGAGATTGTCCGCGCTGAGTCGCCAGCCCGCGCCTTGCGGCCGAATCGTCGTCGCGAAGAGCTGCTGTCCAATCCACCCGCCCTCGAGCCGAGTGGTTTCAATGCCTCGCGCGCGACAGAGCTCGACGAGCGGATGTCCAATCGGCGTGTGGTCGGCACACAGAAGCACGCCGCTCGGGCGGATCCGGCCGAGCGCGCGAGCGTACAGCGGCGCGCGTTCCGCGGCGATGGCGTATTGACGCCGCATCACATGCCACGGGCGCCGGGAAAACGCGCTCCACACGGCAGCGGCGTTGCGGTGACCGGTATCGGGCACCGACGGAAGATCTCCCGCGGTCGAAAACAGCCGCGAGGCCGCCTCGATGGCGTTGCGACTCGCGCGCTTGGTCGAATCGTCGACAAACGACTCCAGAGCAACGACGATGCAACCGGCCGGAAATTGAGTGGCAACTGCCTGACGCCATCGCGCCGGCACCAGCACAGTGAACGCCATTCCTTGCCGCTGCAGCTCTCGCGCAACCGCCGCGAACGCGGGAAAGCTGCTCAGCCCAAGCGGCGCGAGCATCGGAGTGCCAGGGACACTTTCGGGGAGTGGTTCTGCGCTCGGCAGAGGCGCGAGCTGCCCGCCCAACGGCGCTAATCCAGCGGCCCATTCAGCGACCGACGGCGCGAGCGCCTTGCACGGAATGCGTCGGTCGCGCGCCCACTCTCGAACCACGCCGTCGGCAAAGGACGGCGTCTCGAGGTACAGCCCGCAAAGTCCATCCACGTCAACGAGCTCTTCGATCTTCGAGAGCAGAAGCAACTGCCTCGAGAAACGCGCCGTCAGAAATGCGTACAGGCTCTGGAGCGGCGAGATGCCGTCGCATGTCACATCGCCGCCCCAGGTCGTCGGGCGGATCGCGAAATCCGCCATGCGTGCAGCCGCGCGTTCGATCTCGTCGCCCGCAACCTCGGAGCGAATTCCGTCGAGAACGAGCACTGGCCGACGATTCGCGAGCGTCTCGGGTTCCGGCGTGCCCAGGATGCCGAACCGGAGGTCGGGTGACGCGCGCTCCAGGCGCTCCAGACGGCGACGGATGTAAGCGCCGTACAGCGCCGCGCCGCTGTGAAGCGTCCATTTCAACGGAGCGATGCGAGCGGCCTGCTGCGCCGTAGGTCGGCGATCGAGCTGCTCTTCCCAGCGCGTTCCGACTCCCCACGCCATGGCTTCGGCGCTAATCAGCGCGAGCGTGCTCAACGGACACCTCGTGTCCCTCGCCGGGGAGACAGGTCGGAGTGTGTGCAGGACGCGAGACGAGCTACTCGCAAGACGAGGCTACCGTGCGGAGCCGCTAGAAAATGTCAGCGCCAGTTCACGCCGCTGAAGACTTCTGCAGATACGCGATGTATTTCGGATTCGTGAGATACGAGAGCACCTCTTCTCGCTTGAGAAGATAGCGGAATTTCTCCAGTTGGCGCTCGCCGAGATACGACAGCGTCTCATAGACGTCGAGGAGGTCCGGACGGCGGCGAAGCTGCGGATTTCCCGGCAGCACCACGTCGTCGGAAAAGAGCCAGCCGCCTGGCACCAGCTTGGCGAGACTATACGCATGATCCCAGGCGACCTCGGGATACGTGTGCCCGCCGTCGAGCCAGATCAGATCGAACTCTGGGAGCGGCTGCGCAAACAACGTCGCCGAGTTGAGTCGCAGCGACCGGATGTTTGGCCGATTCAGCGCGGCACGCAGCGTGGCTTCGTGCTGCTCCGGCAATTCCGGGTGGAACGCGCGATAGATCGGATCCGTACCGGGCAGCTCGACCGTGTAAATCTCCGCGGTCGGAAACAGCTCCGCCAAGTAACGGCTCGTCTCGCCCAGGTACGTGCCGATCTCGAGCACGTTTCGCGCGGTGAACCCGCTCACCGCCAGCGCTGCGAACGCGAGGCGGTGTACGCTATCCGTTTGCGCGGGATCGAGCCCAACGGCCTTCGAGGCAGCCACATGCCGCGCGGTCGCGTCTTCGCGCGATACGTTCAACTCGCTGAAGAACGCGTCATTGTGCCGCTCGACGAGTGCGCGCAGACGCTGATCGTTGACCTGAAATGGCCGGCGAAGGCGGTCGATGGCGCTCGACAAAAGACCGGGGAGACTCTGGTGCCCGCGCCCCCGAGCACTACCCGACGCGGAACCGTAAGCCTCCATTTGCGCTAGACTGCCTTGGTCGCGTTGATGTTGATGTTCAGCGATTTGCGGAACACGCCCGGAGGGCACGCGAGCGCGTTGACACCGTGGTACGACACCTTCGACTTCAGGAAGCCGGCGAGTCGGTTGGGCACGAACGCCGAGGTGGCGAAGGTCGACATCTGGTCGAACCTCACCTCGCGATTCGCCCAATTGTCCTTCAAGGCTTCGTCGTTCCTATCGGCCGGCACGTAGAAATCGGTGCCGCCGCCATACTCCGCTTTCCAATCCGGCGGAGCGAAGTAGAGCATGAGACTGATCAGCTTGCCGCCTCGGTCGGTGTGCGGGGGAACGAAACACCCCGCTCCAAGACTCGAGAACTCCACGCTCAGCTTCACCGGCTGGAACACAGGAAGGCGACGAATCCCCTGCGACCGATCGGCCCGCTGCCACGGGCGCAACCCGCTCGCGCCGCGCGAGCGCAACAGATCGCGCCGGAAGACGCCGTTGATGTCCTTCATGAATTCTTCGGAGTCAAAAAAATCGGCGAGCTGGGCCCAGAGCGGATGCGCGTTGCGGAAACGTGCATACGTGTCCGGGCTCGCATCGGGGCTGAAATAGCGCTTGTTCCCGTGCGTCTCGCCGGACATGTAGTCGGCGCCTGGAAACTCGTCCATCAACTGCCGGAATACGGGCGCCGGCAGATAGTCGTCGATCATGAAATACGTGAACGGGCTGTGCTCGACCTTTTCCAGGCGGCGCGACAGCAACAGGTTCCGCGTATCCAGTTTTGGAGCACTCATGGTCGACTCGCTGTGGAACGTTGCACCGGCCGCTGCGCGGCGAGAACTGCGGAAACTAGCAACCGGTTCGGCAATTCGACACCACCCGGCCTGCCCACGAGAACCCGCGTTGAGCATTCAATGATGCTACTCGACCGGCGGAGCTGGAGCCGGCCGGCGAGTCTTCAATTCGCTCCGTACATAACCCGCGACGGCCCCGAACCGCATCAATGACTGGTAGCGCTTGAGGTCGGCTCGGCTCAACTGCCCCGCCACCGCAAGAATCGCGACATAGCTCAGCCCGGCAGCTACTGCCTCGATGCCGCCGGCAACCAGCGACTGATTGCTGCCGCGCAGTGTCGCCGCCGCAACACCCACCGCGGCGGCAGTTCCAAGCTGCCAGGCAACCGGCTTGAGGAATTCCGCTCCGGACATGTGCCGGCAGGCGTACATGTACTGCACGGCGAGCACGGTTCTCGAGATCAGAATGGCGAACGCCGCGCCAAGAGCGCCGAGGCCGGCGAGCGGCACACCAACCAGTACGCTCGGAATGAGTAGCAAACCAAGGATGGTTCTGGTTGCGCTCGACAGAATCGCGGCGGTCGAGTAGGTCACGCGCTGACCGCTCGCCACGAGCGCAAAGCCGGACACTCGCGACAGACCGTCGACGAGCGTCGAGGCCGCGATCACGATGAAGATCGACGTCGCCGCGCGAAAGTCTGGGCCGAGCACCAGCCGAATCACATCGCGGCTCCCGACCATCAGCAGCATGATCAACGGCACGAGCACGAAGCCGATCTGGCGATACGACTGAGTCATCAAATGCCGGATCTGTGCCGAATCGCCGGCCGCACCCGCAAGCGCGATGTCGGGATAGATGACCTTCATGATCGACATCGAGATCAGATCGATGTATGAGAGAATACGAATCGACCCGTAGAGGAGCCCCACTTCCACGGCTCCCTTCGCCCATCCCAGGATCACCGAGTCCATGTTTTTCGCCACGATGCCGACCGTCACCGCAACGGTGATCGGCGCAACGAAGCGGAGGTACTCGACGACGCTCGCACGCGTGGGACGGGCCATCTCGATGTCGCGCAGCGTCCAGAGCGACGTGGCAGCGCTCGACGCTGACCCAATCGAATTCGCACCGGCCAGTGCCGGCGCGCCGAGATTGCGCAGACCGACGACGATTCGTATTGGAACATCGACTAATCCGGCCCACGCCGACACCACTTGTCGCGCGGTGAGCCGCAAGCTCGTCAGCACGGACTCCGCGCAGTCGGAGATGGTGATGAAGACTTGGCCCACCAGCGTGATGAGCACGATGCGGCTGAGCACCGCATGATCCGCGGGCGTTTCGCCGTTCGCGCTTGGTCGCAACAGCACCCAGCCGACCACCGCGACGACGAGTACGACGGTGAGTACAGCGCGCAGCGCCAGGAACGATCCGATGCGACGAGGCGTATCGCGTCCGTCGCCAATCAGCTTCGCGGCGGCGTCGCGCAACCCGAGATCAGTGATGAACGAGAACACACCGACGATACCAAGCGCGTAGCCCACCAGCCCAACGGCTCGGGCGCCCATGCCATGGGCGATGAAATAAAACGCTATGAAATTCCCGAGCGCCACGAATAACTGCGTGCCGAGGAGAATCATGGATCGCGGGCCGCGCGCTCCGGCGATCACGTCACACCCGCGTCATGTCGCGCTCCTGACGGCGCGCTCATCGTACGACCGTTATGTAGTCCGGATCGTTCTCGAGTTTCGCGCTCGTCTCGACGTGAAAGCGTGTCGTCCCCGGCACATCACTGGGCATTCCGCTCTCGGCGCGCGCAAAGCCGACGCGCTCGTAGAAGTCGGCCACCTGTTGATTTTTCTTCGTGGGAATGAACGCAGCTTCCACGGTGGTCACGCCATCGTGAGCGAATCCCGCTTCCACCAGATGGCGAACGAACACCTGCTCGAGATGGCGGCCAAGAATGCGGCAACTCATGAGCAGCGAATCGATCGTGGCAACGGCACCGTCGATCGTCACGATGCCCACGGCCGTGAGCCCATAGTCGCCGAACCGGTCGCGAACGCGCATCGACATCACGACGGCATCGGGTGACGCCGCGAGCCGCTCGATGTCGCCGGCGGAATACCGCCGAGTCGTCAGGTTGAACTGGTTGGTCTTCTGCGTGAGCTGAGCAATTCTGGCAATGTCGTCTGGACGCGCGCGCGTGATCTCGGCCACCAGTTCCAGCGACCGGAGGTACGACTCGAGGTCAGTGGATGTGCGCCGTGCATCGTCACGGCGAGCCTCCTGTTGGTACATCGCCGTACGCATGCGGTCCTCGGCGCTCGCGATCAATCCGTCGAAACCGCGAAAGTCGCGGAGCATCGAGGTGATCTCGTACAGTCGCTCGGGCACCTGCAGAACCGTCACATCGGGAACGGCCGTCCGCATGAACTCGCATTCCACCGGATTGTCGTCGACGAACACGAACGAATCGATGCCGAGATTCAGCGCGTCGGCCAGTTCGCGAAGATTCGCCGGTTTGTCGGCCCAGTTGATCCGCCAGGCCGCAAAGTCCTCGCGTTTGAGCAGAGAGTGCTCGTGTTCGTCGAACACCGCGAGCGCATCGGCCTCGTTGTTCTTGCTGCACAGTGCGAGCAGCACGCCGCGCGACTTGAGCTCGAGGAGCTGACGTTGGAAATCATGAAACGCCGACCCCGGATACTCGTTCGGGTCGAGCGCGATTCCCGTCATGCCGTCTTCGCCGATGATCCCGCCCCAGAGCGTGTTGTCGCAGTCGAGGACCAAGACTTTCTTCGCCGCGCCCTTCGCCGCCGCGATACTCGCCGCGATCTCCTCAGCCAACAGCGCCAACAGCTCGTTGGTGAGCGGCGAGTGATACAGATACCAGAAGCGCAGATCCGTCGCGGCAGCTCGCCCGATCCGCGCCACGAGCCGCTGCATGTCGATCAACTGAATGCGAATGTCGCCGGCGACACGCGCGGCAATTCGTTGGTTGACAGCCGTCACTGTCGCCAGGATGGATGCGTCGTCGTCCGTTCGACGGGCGCCGCCTAGCGCGGTCGCGGGCTCCACGAAGCTCGTCACCGCGATCGTGGCCGTGGTGCGTTGCTCGAGCGTGTCGAGCAGCGAGCAGATTCGGTCGGCGATCGCTGCGGCGTCGGGTGCGCCAGCGCGCGGGCTGCCAAGCAAACCGTCGAGCCAAAGCGAGACGACGATCAGGTCGTGCGGCTCGCTGTTCGTCACCGACTGCGGATCCAACACTTCCTGCTCGAAGGTGTCGAAGTCGGCGAACGTTGTTTCGACCGCGAGCTTGGATCGAGCGCCTTCGAGACGGAGGAGCGGCGCGAGATTTTCGAGCGTGTAGTTGCGCAACACCCGCACACGCACCGGCGGATACGCCGCGAGCTGTGGCTCGACATCGCGGAGCGCCTTCATCCGCTCCGCGAATGTTGGTGACTGTCGTGCGGCAACGCGCTTCGCAGGCGCGGTTGCGGTCGTCACATCGCTCACTGCATCACCGTCCCGCCGCAGACGCGAAGCGTTTCTCCCGTGATGTGACGTGCGCGCGGACTCACGAGAAAAGCGATCGCCTCGGCGATGTCTTCGGGTTCGGCTAGGCGTCGCAGAGGAGTTTGCATCTTCGCGATGAGCTTCGCCTTTTCCGGCGCACCGGCGATCATCGCGGTGCCCGTCATTCCAGGCGCGACGATGTTGAAGCGAATCCCCTTTGGTCCGTACTCGACCGCAAGCGATTTCGTGAGACTGGTGAGCGCCGCTTTGGCCGCCGTGTAGGCGGCAAGGTGCAGCGGAGGCACGTCGTCAGTGGCGACGGTTCCGATGCAAACGACAGAGGCGTTCTCAGCGCGCGAAAGGTGAGGCAGCGCAGCGCGGACGAGATGATAGGCCGCGTAGTAGTGAATCTCCATCTGCTTGACCAGGTCGTCGGCCGACAGCGTCTCGAACGGTTTGTACACGAGCGGATGCGATGCGTTGTGCACGAGAGCCGTGAGGCCGCCGAACCGTTTGACCGCCGTCTCGATCAGGCGCTCGACGTCGCTCGGCTTCGCGACGTCGGCGCGCACCGAGATGGCCCGCCCCTCGTCGCGCTCGATCTGGCCGACGACATGCTCGGCGCTCGCTGCATCATTGAGATAGTTCACGACGACGGCGAATCCGTCGCGCGCTAGACGGCGCGCCGTGTCCGCGCCGATCCCGCGGCTGCCTCCGGTCACGACGACTACGCGAATTCCGTCCGCGGCCGCGCGCGCTGGCTCTGCCGGAAGCTCGAGTACGCGCACCTTACTCTCGCCGCGAAGCACGAGCTGATCGTGCTGGTTTTGAATCTCCGTGCGAAGAGTCAAAATCCGCTGGCTCGCTTGCACCGCGGTGACCTCGGCGCGAATGCGCAGGCGGTCGCCGATTCGCACGGGAAGCAGGAACTCGATCGCCTGCGACATCCAGAGTGCGCCCGGACCCGGTATGTACTTGCCGATGATCGTCGAGATGAACGATGCGCTCAACATTCCGTGCGCCACGATGCCCTTGAAGCTCGTGCGCTCGGCGAACTCGCGGTTCACGTGCAGCGGATTGTCGTCGCCCGTGAGCTCGGCAAATCGTTGAATGTCTTCGGCTGTAATGACGTGGTCGAACTCGGCCTGCGAGCCCACGGTGAATCCCGCAATCGTCGCGTCGTCGCTCATGTGCTGTTCCGCCGTCGGAGGACGCGCACCGGATTTCCGGCCGCGATCGAATATGGGGGAATTTCGATCGACACAACGGAGCCGGCGGCAATCACGGAGTGGTCGCCGATCTTCGTTCCGGCGAGCAGAACGCAGCGCGCGCCAATCCACACTCCGTCGCCGATCACGATGTCCGTTCCCTCATGCCCCTGGCGCATGATTGGCACGTCGAGGCGATCGAATCGGTGATTCATGTTCCGAATGTAGACATCGGGCCCGATGAACGTCTGAGTGCCGATGCGTAGCTCGTTCGGACCCGGACCGATCGCGATGACGCAATTCTCGGCGATGCCGGAGTTGTCGCCAATCCGGATCAATCCGTAGCCCTCGAAATCGCATCCGCGCATCAGACGAAAATTCGTTCCGATCGCTGCGACACGGCGTTCCATGAATCGCCGCCGCATCGCGATTCCCGTCGGCGTGTTCGGCCAATTGAGCACGACGTAGGAGTAGATCGCGGACGATACGCGCACCGCCTCCTTGATGAACCCCGGGGTCGCGCTGCGCACCCGCTGCATGAGCGACCGAGGTACCGGCTGCGTCGGGGTCGTCATCTCGCTGGCGTCTGCTGAGCGGCGGCCGCTATACTGCTAGGCCGCACCGGAAGTTTGGGTGCAGAGCCGTTGCTTCGTGCCGGCGCGCCAACTTTGAATTCGAGGATATGGATGGATCGGCCCGAGATCGAACGCAGAGTCAAAAGCATCTTTCACGTGTTGTTCAACTGCGATCCCGAGACCGTGACGGCAGATTCGTCGCCAGACAACGTTCCGGGGTGGGATTCCCTGCAGCATCTCAACCTGGTACTCGCGTTGGAGGAGGAATTCCAAACCTCCTTCGACGAGCGCCAGGTGGTCGATATGCTCAGTGTCGCGCTCATCGTCGAGATCGTCACCGAAGCAACGGCCTGACGACGAGCGCGTCTAGCGTCTCACGCTTGCGCCGCCGAACTGTTGGCGCGGCGAACGAGATCTTTCGCGTCCTCTAGCGGGAAGTCGGGAACCGTCGGTACTTCGCCAATGTCTTCGCCGGCCTGAGCGAGGATCACGACGTTGCGCTTGTCGCGCACCGTGGTCTCGATGCTCGAATGCTGGATGACGAAGCCGGCCTTCGCGAAGATGTACTCGAGGAGCGGCAGCGAGTAGATGTAGACGTGCTGCGCATGATACCGGTCGTGATCGAACGGAAGAATTCCGAAATCCGACACGTCGGGCGACTCGAGGTACAGCCATCCCTTGGGCGCCATGTCGCGGCGAACGCCCTGGAGAAAGCCGATCGGATCGAGGACGTGCTCCAACACCTGGATCAAGCAGATCAGGTTGAACTTCTGCGGGAGCAACCCCGGACGATACGAGTCCGCGGCCACAGTCATTCCGGTACGGCGAGCGGCCAACTCGGCGAACGACACAGTCGGCTCTACGCCGGCGCCGGTCCATTTCGGAAAGTGCCGAACGAACTTGGCCAGGAACACGCCGCCGCCGCAGCCGATGTCCAGGATCGCGCCGCCCTTTGCCAGCACGTCCGGAATCCGCTGCTCGAGCCAGACGATTTTCTGGAAGTTCTCGCTCTCCGCATCGGGTAGCGCATCGATGCGGTCGAAGTATTGATCGGGCGTCTCGCCGCGGAACGACGCGTCGCGAAAATGATCGTAAAGCACCTTGAGATCGCGATCGTCGAGCTGCGGCGCGCGATAGACCAGCCCGCACTCGTCGCACGCGACGATGGTCCGGTCTGCCCCCTGGAACGAGGGATCGATCAGGCCCAGGTAGTTGTCCGTAAATGTCTGACGGGCAACGACCTGGCGGTCAGTGGACCCACACAAATAGCACGAAACGTCCTGCATGAAGACTCCAAGGTTCTCGGTGAGCATTGCGCCGCGAAGGCGAAATTAGCGCAGGGACTCCTGCACGTCCAAGAGAAAGGTTCGATCGCGAATCGGAATGATTCCCAGATTGTCGCCCACCATGCTGCCCGCGGAGACAATGGCCGCGCGCGCCATGCTGAACAGTCCCGACAGCTCGCGATACACCGGCTGGCGCGTGCCAGCGGCGGCGCGATGCGAGCTGACGAGCCGTTCGGGACGCCCCGTATCGCCCAGCATCCAGAAGCTGCTGAACTCCTCGGACGCCGCGAAGGCGGAGTCCAGGTCCGAGCCAAGCACAGTTCGGACCGCGTCGTCGACGAAGCCGGACGGACGGAGCGGGTGAGTGACCTGAAGCTGAACGACCCAGTCCGGCTCCGACCCCTCCGCTTCGGCGATCGTCCGCGTCGCGTATCGCAGCACTTCGATCACCGGACGGGTGCGAAGCTCGATCGGACGGAGAAATGGAACGTCCATTCCGCGCGACTTCGCGTAGTCCGCGACCATCGAGCTGTCCGTGACCACGATCGTGCGCGTGAGCGTTTTCGCGACCCGCGCGGCGTCGAACGTGTAGTCGAGCAGTCCAACGCCGTTCAACTCCGGCAGACGGCCGGCCGACTCGTAGTCGGCACCGGAGATCGGAATGATCGCGAGGACTGAGTCCATTAGAGCTCCCGATCCATGGGCCACTCCTTCATCACCAACTCGGCGAGCCAGAAGTCGTACGCATCGTGAATGTCGATGCCCGTGCGTTCGTCGTCCACGGCGACGATGTCGACGTTGCTGCCAACGCGAATCCCTTGGCGAATCAGATCGGCGCGCGTTGCCAGCGCGATGCCGGTGTCTTCGCGATACAGCGGCTCGCGCGCCTGCCGCGACCCGTAGGCGATGTCACCGGCCAGCCGCTCGAAGCGGCCGTCGTTCCGCCGCCAATAGTTCTTGAACGTCTTGTTCGCGACGAAGACGCTGTCGAGCGTGTCGTCGGCCAGCAGCCGCTCGACCGCATCGTGCACCCACTCGTGACGGCGAAAGAGATTGTTGATGGTCATGAACACGACGACGTCGGCATGAAAGTCTGTGTGTTCGTCCATCCACAGCACCGCGTGCTGCAACGTTGCTTCGGTCGTCGCCAGGTCGGTGGCCAGATCATTTGGCCGCACGAACGGCACCTCGGCGCCGCATTCGCGCGCAACGCGCGCGATCTCCTCGTCGTCGGTCGTCACGATGATCCGATCGATGAGCGGCGTCGCGCGCGCTGCGTCGATCGTGTACTGCATCATGGGACGCCCGAGGAGCGGCATGACGTTCTTCTTGGGCAGTCCCTTGGAGCCGCCGCGGGCGGGAATGATCGCCAGCACGCGCTTCACGCGCGTCGCATCGCCGCTCTGTGCCTGAGCCGGAGCCATCACTTATCTGCCATGTATGAGTTCGATGACACGCGCGACGCGCGCCGCTCTGACTTCGTCGCGCCCCTGATGAATGCCGTGGTGGTGGTACACGCTCGCCGCCGGCTCGTACACGATGGTGTGGCCGCGCTCGAGCACTTTCTTCGCCCAGTCACGATCCTCCACGCCATTGATGTTTTCGTTGAACGGCACGTCGCGCCATACCGATTTTCTAATTATAGAATTAGCATTATGAAAAAAGAAATCCTTGGACTGCACGCGACGTTCCACTCCGAACGTCGTCCAGAGATCGCGCTTGTCGAACGGGCCGGTGTCCGGCAGCGGCTCCTGGCGCCCGTATGCCCCGGCCACCCGAACCGGACGAATGGACAACAACAGCCGCCGCGCCCACTTGTCGTTCACCGGGAGACAGTGCCCCGAGATGATCGCCACGTACTCGTTCGCCGCCGCCTCGATGCCGAGGTTGAGCGCCAAGCTGTAGTTGAACTGCGACTGAGGGATGGTGACCAGCCGACAGTCGAACTGCGTCGCGATCTCGACCGTGCGGTCCGTCGACTCGTTGTCGACGATCACCACGTCCAGATCCGGCACGTCCTGCCGCCGGATCGCCGCGAGACAGCGTCCGATCCACGCTTCTTCGTTCTTGGTCCGAATGACCACGGAGGCGCTCATTCGATCACACCGAAGGTGATGAATTCGTCTTCCTCCAAATCGTACAGCGTTCGGCGCCCCACCACATCGGGAAGGAGCGACGGCGCCAGCCCTCTGGACGGCGCCTTGATCGCGATCTGGTCCGCCGTGAGGGTCGTTCCCTTCGGAATCGCGTGCGCCGCAACGAGCGACGGACGCTCGGCATCGAGCCCGTCGGCTTCTTCCAGGTCCACGAACTCCAACGGATCGGCCGTCTCCACGTTGGCGAGCGACCGGGCCAGCGCCACGAACTCGCTGAACTCCGCGGGCGTGAGACTGCGCGCGTGATCCGGCCCTTCCATGCCGCGCGACAACGTGAGGCGCTTTTCCACGACCTGCGTGCCGAGCAAGAACGCCATCGCCGCGATGCGGGTGTCCGGCGAATGATCGGAGAACCCAACGCGATACCCGAACTTCCGCAGCCATCGGATCATTCGCAGATCGGCGAGCTCCGACGCCGACGGATGCATGCTCGCAAACAACGCCACGAGACGAGCGCCGAGAATCTCGATCATCTGCTCGATCTCGCGTGCGCTGCAGCCGCCAGTGCAGGCGAGCACCGGTTTTCCCGCGGCCGCGATCCCGGCGAGAAGCGGAACGTGAATCGCCATGGGCGCATCGACGAAGATGCCCGTCGGTCCGACGGCCAGCGTATCTTCGAGCGCGCGCAGGTCGTAGGGCGCCAGCAGAAAATCCAGCTCCGGCGCGGCGTACTCCGCGAGGCGAGCCAGGTCGTCGACGGCGAAGTCGAGCTTCGTGAGCAACGCACCCACCGAATCGCCAAGCGTGGGATATTGCCGCAACGAGCGCTCCAGCACTCCACGCACGCCCGCGTGCTGCGGCGTTCGTTTCTGGAATTTCACGGCGTGCGCGCCAGACTCGCGCGCGTGATCGATCAACCGGCGCGCGATGTCGACGGATCCGTTGTGATTGGCGTCGATCGCCGCGATCACGTACAAGCCCGTGCCGCCGATCAATCCCTCGTTCAAGCTACCAGACATCGTACATGACGCGGAGGATCTCGGCATACGTGTCCGGCGTCCAGCGGCTCGCGGCGCGCAACGCCGGGCGGCACACCCGATTGAACATTCCGTCGGCGGCTTGACCGACGTTCATGCCCTTTCCGTTCACCGTGCGATGTCCCGTCAACCGCGCGTGGCGCAGGAAAGCACTCTCGAGCGGCGCGTACACTGCGTCGAAGCACACCGTAGCGGGACGCATCGCCAGGCAGAGCGCCAGCGACTCGGCCGCATTGCGATCGATATCACTCTTGGACGCCGCGACTGTCTCGTGCAGGATGACAGCTTCTTCACGATCCGCGCGCGGAGCCGGCGACGGATTCGCCGCGGCCAGCGCGGAGTACGGCTCGAGCGTGATCGCACGTCCGTTCCCGCCGTCGCGCAGGCCGGTCTGTCCTTTCGTGCTGCAGTTGGCGACGAGATCCACTTCTCCGATGACGTCGGCGATTTCTGTCTCGTCGATAGCGTGAGC
The DNA here is from genome assembly GCA_036499625.1 of Gemmatimonadaceae bacterium. Taxonomy (GTDB): domain Bacteria; phylum Gemmatimonadota; class Gemmatimonadetes; order Gemmatimonadales; family Gemmatimonadaceae; genus JAQBQB01. The sequence continues at coordinate 59,413 of DASYDJ010000022.1, read as the reverse complement.
CGTGCCGAACGATGAGCGAACGCCGTCCGCGAGCTCACGCGCTTTTGATGCGTCGCGGTTCGCGATGTACAGTGGCGCGCCACCGGTAGCGGAGGCGACCGCGAAGGCCACGGCCCGCGCTGCGCCGCCCGCGCCAAGCAATAACGTGCGGCAGCCCTCGAGCGACGCAAACAGCGGTGCGCCGCCCGACGGTTGCACTTTGGTCAGCGAATCGATCGCACCCTGGCCATCGGTGTTGTAGCCGATGAGCCGTCCGGCGTCGTCCCGCGCGATGGTGTTGACGGCGCCAATCGAACGCGCCGCTGCATCGATGTCGTCGAGATGCGGCATGACTGCCACCTTGTACGGCATCGTAACGTTGCCGCCCAGATAGCGCGGATCGTCGCGCAGCGCCGCGACCAAACCGCCGAGCGCCGCCGCCTGTACCACATCGAAAGCGGTGTAGACGAACGGAAGTCCGAGCGCGCGAAACGCCGGATTCCAGATGGACGGACTCTTGGCGTACACCGACGGCCGCTCGCCGATGATCCCGGCGTAGCTTGGGACCGAGTCGAGCGACGAGTCCATCCTGTTGTCGACGTGTGGCTGAATGGACGCGACGCTCATCGGCGCCAACTCACAAAGTTCGCCCCATCACAGCGCCAATACCGCGCATCTCGGTCATCAGCTGCCGGAACGCCTCGAAGCTCAGCGCCTGCAACGGATCGACCGCAGCCTTTTCCGGAACCGGATGCACGTCGACGATTATGCCATCGGCGCCGACGGCGATTGCGCCGCGCGCGATCGGCGCCACGTACGTGCGTTTGAACGTCGAGTGGCTCGGATCGACGATGACCGGAAGGTGCGAGTACTCACGGACCGCCGGCACGACCTGCAGGTCGACGATGAAGCGCGACGTCACCTCGTGCGTGTGCGGTGCAACAACTCCGCGCTCGCCCAGCACGACATTTGGGTTGCCGTTGTACAACAGATACTCCGCCGCGCCGAGCCAGTCGCGCAAACTCGCGCCGAAGTGCCGCTTGAGCAGCACCGGCTTGCCCGCTTTGGCGACTTCCTCGAGCAGCGGGAAGTTCGACATGTTGCGCGCCCCGACCTGAAACATGTCGGTGTATCGCCCCACCATCTCGACGAGCCGCACGTCGACGACTTCGGTCACCACCGGTAGGCCGGTGTCGTCTCCCGCGATGCGCAGGAATTCGAGCCCGCGCTCGCGGAGCTCGAACGTGCGCTCATTCCGGTACGGAAAGGTGAGCGGCTTGAAGGCACCGCCGCGCAGCATCGTCGCACCCGCGGCTTTCACGGCGCGCGCCGTCTCGACCATCATCTCCTCGTTCTCGACGGCACACGGACCGGCGATGACCGTCAGAGCGCGGCCGCCGAATTCGGCAGTGCCCACGCGGACGATGGTGCGCTCGCCCGACGCACGCGCCGAAGCCAACGGGATGTTGTTCTTGAGGTCGTTCTCAGAAATGTCTTTCATGAATGGAGTGCGGGCGTCAGGCTCAGACGCGTCCCTGAAGTTTGGTGTTGGCTCCGAGGCCGAGGCGCGATGACTGCGGCTCGTCGGCCATCTGAACGCGCTCCCGCCGCTCGTTGCTCGCGTAGATCGCGTGCAACAGCGCGAGTGCCTTTCGTCCTTCTTCCCCCGGGATCTCGACGGGACCTCCGTCGAGAATCGACTCGATGACGCGCGCGAACAGCACGTCATGTCCAAAACCGTACGCGGACGGAACCTGCTGCGAGCGTTCGGCTGGCGCGCGCACGTCGTCCGGCGTCTGGTCGACGAATTCCCAGAAATCGACATTGTTCATTCCAATGCCGCCGAGCACAATGCTTCCGCGCTCGCCGAGCACCGACACCGACGCTTCGATGTCGCGCGGCCGCGCGGCCGTCATCGCTTCGATCACGCCGAGCGCGCCGCTCTTGAAACGCACAGTGGCGACGCACAGATCCTCGCACTCCATCTTCACCAGGCGCGTTGCGCACGTCGCTTCGACGCTCTCGACCTCGCCCATGAACCAGCGAAGCGCGTCCACGTGATGAATGGCCTGCTGCGATACGACACCGCCGTCCATCGCCCACGTGCCGTGCCAATCGTCGCCATCGTAGTACGCTTGGTCGCGTAACCAACGCACGCGCACCGTGCCGATCACCGGCGTTCCGAGACGGCCGGCGTCGAGCGTGTGTCTCGTGTGTTGCACGGCCGGATTGTAGCGATTCTGTTGCGCGACCCAGAGAATTTTTCCGCGCCGGCGCGCTTCGGCGATCATCGCGTCGGCGTGCTCGAGGCGCAGCGCGACGGGCTTCTCCACGACGACATGCTTGTCGTGGCGCAGCGCCTCCATCACACGCTCATAGTGGTCGCCGCTCGGCGTGCAGACGTCTGCTAGATCGAGCTCTACCGCGGCGTACATCTCCGCGGCCGACGCGAACGCCGGCACGCCGAGACGCTCGCCAAGCGCCTGAGCGCGCTCCAAACGAATGTCGCATACCGCGACGATTTGCGCCCGCGCCGAATTCTTTTGCCAGGCATCGACATGGCGTACGGTGACGCGACCGCAGCCGACGAGACCGCATCGGAGCTTACTCATGACGATTGGAGTTGGTGATCCCGGCGGTGGGGCGCGACGATTCCACCAAGCTCGTGAGATACGCGCCGTACGGAGACTTGCCTAACCGCCCCGCTTCGTCGATCAATTGCTCGGTCGAAATATAACCTTGCCGCCATGCGATCTCTTCCGGACACGCGATCTTGAGCCCCTGCCGTTGCTCGAGCACTTCAATGAAGTTCGACGCCTGCAGCAGCGACTCGTGCGTGCCGGTGTCGAGCCACGCGAAGCCGCGATAGAGCTTGGTGAGCCGCAGCTCGCCGCGCGTGAGATAGACGCGATTGAGATCCGTGATCTCGAGCTCGCCGCGCGGCGACGGGCGAAGCGCGGCAGCGATGTCCGCGACCTGACCGTCGTAGAAATACAATCCCGGAATGGCGTAGTTGGATTTTGGAGCGTCCGGTTTCTCTTCGATGCTCACGACGCGATCCTCGTCGTCGAACTCGGCCACACCGTAGCGCTCGGGGTCTTTCACCCAGTAGCCGAAAATCGTGGCGCCGCTCGTGATGCGCGCCGCATCCTGGAGCAACTCCGACAGCCCGTGACCGTAAAAGATGTTGTCGCCGAGGATGAGCGCGCATGGCTCGCCGCGCACGAAGTCGCGGCCGATGATGAACGCCTGCGCCAGACCATCAGGCGTCGGCTGCACGGCATACGTCAGGTTCACGCCCCACTGCGATCCGTCGCCAAGTAGTTGGCGAAACTGGTGCTGGTCGTGCGGCGTGGTGATGATCAGGATGTCGCGAATGCCCGCCAGCATGAGCGTGCTGATCGGGTAGTACACCATCGGCTTGTCGTAGACCGGAAGCAGCTGCTTGCTGACGCTTCGCGTGAGCGGAAAGAGGCGCGTGCCCGATCCGCCGGCCAGAACGATGCCTCTCACGTTGACGCTCCAAAACCCAAGCGCTCGCCGCGATACGAATGAGCGGCAGTGTCGTTCCTTCGGCTCACGTACCACTCCACCGTTTTGCGAAGCCCGCTCTCGAACGTCTCCGTTGGCGACCAGCCGAGCGCCGCTTCGATCTTCGACGAATCGATCGCATAGCGAAAGTCGTGTCCGGGCCGGTCGGGCACGAACGTCAGCAACGATCGACGCGACGGTCCGTTGTCGGGACAGAGCTCGTCGACGATGTCGCAGATCGTCGTCGCCACGTCGATGTTCCGGCGCTCGGAGCGCCCGCCGATGTTGTACGTCTCTCCCGGAGTTCCGGACTCGAGCACGGTCACCAGTGCTCGAACGTGGTCTTCCACGTACAGCCAGTCGCGGATGTTCTCTCCGCGGCCGTACACGGGCATCGGCTGCCGATCGAGCGCCTTGTAGATCATCAACGGAATGAGCTTCTCGGGAAATTGATACGGACCGTAGTTGTTCGAACAGTTCGTCACGATCGTCGGAAGGCCGTACGTACGATGCCACGCGCGAACGAGATGGTCGGACGCCGCCTTGCTCGCCGAGTACGGCGAGCTTGGATCATACGGCGTGGTTTCGGTGAACGCGCCGTCGTCGCCGAGCGAGCCGAATACCTCGTCCGTCGACACGTGTACGAAGCGAAAGCCCTCGCGCCGCTCCGCATCGGCGAGGCACATGCGCCGCGACTCTTCGAGCAGCGCGAATGTCCCGACCACGTTGGTTTGAATGAAGTCGCCCGGCCCATCGATTGAGCGATCCACGTGCGACTCAGCCGCCAGGTGGAGCACCGCGTTGGGCCGATGCGCGGCGAATACGCGGCGAACTGACGGGCCGTCGCAGATGTCGACGCGCTCGAAATGATAGCGCGGGCTTTCCGACACCGGCGCCAGTGATTCGAGATGCCCCGCATACGTGAGCTTGTCGACCACCACGACATCGTGCGACGTATGCGCGATCAGCCAACGAACCACAGCCGAGCCGATGAAGCCGGCGCCTCCGGTGACGAGAATCATGCGCCAGCGTGAGCCGGCGCCGCTGCGTGAACGTCGGCAATGACCGACACCACGCGCGTCAGATCGGCGGTCGTCAAGTTCGACCCGGAGGGAAGACACAGGCCATGCTCGAACAATCCGGCCGCCACCTCACCGCCAAAGGACGGCGACGATGCGAACACCGGCTGAAGATGCATGGGCTTCCAGACCGGGCGAGCCTCGATGTTCACGGCTTCGAGAGCGAGTCGGATCGTCTCGCGCGTCGCGCCAAAGGCCGACGGATCCACCGTCATCGTCGTGAGCCATCGATTGTGCCGTCCCCAGGGCGCTTCGGGCATGAGCGTGATTCCCGAAAACGAGGCGAGCTCCCGCGCGTAGAAGTCGAAGTTTGCGCGGCGCGCCTGTACGCGGTCCTCGAGCACACGGAGCTGTCCGCGTCCAACAGCGGCGAGCAGGTTGCTCATTCGATAGTTGTAGCCGATCTCGCTGTGCTGATAGTGCGGAGCGGGCTCGCGTGCTTGGGTGGCGAGCTTGTGCGCTCCGGCGATCAGCGCCTCGTCGTCGGAGACGAGCATGCCGCCACCCGACGTGGTGATGATCTTGTTGCCGTTGAACGAAAAAATGCCGGACTTGCCCATCGTGCCGGCCGACTTGCCCTTGTACGTGGAACCCAACGCCTCGGCCGCATCCTCGATGAGCGTGACGCCATGGCGTGAGCATATTGTAATTATAGGATCCATATCGGCGCATTGGCCGTACAGATGCACTACAATGACAGCCTTGGGCAGACGGCCGGCCGCGGCGCGCTTCTCGAGCGCGTCGGCCAGGATGGCCGGATCCATGTTCCACGACTGCGCCTCGCTGTCGATGAACACGGGTCTGGCGCCCACGTAAGCGATCGGGTTGATGCTCGCCGAAAAGGTGAGCGTGCTCGCGAACACATCGTCGCCCGGCCCAACGCCGGCCATGATCAGCGCCAGGTGAATTGCCGCTGTTCCCGACGACAGCGCGGTCGCATAGCCGGACCCGACCGCGGCCGCGAATTCGTCCTGGAACGCGTCCACCTGCGGTCCAAGCGGAGCGATCCAGTTGGACGCGAACGCCTCGGCGACGAACTGTTCCTCGAGCCCGCTCATATGAGGACTCGAAAGGTAGACCCGCTGTGTGTGCATGCGCTCAAAGCTGGTTGAGTGACTACCGGAAGGCCAGTCGGACCCCTGCCGGATACGGCGGATTTGACGCGTTTACGTGGAGCGAGCCGCGAGCGCCGCGATCATGTCGCGCAACCCAGCCGCCAACGTTCGCGGCCGGAATTCCAGTTCGCCGCGCGCACGCGCGCAGTCGAGCTCCGCAAATCCGGCGGAGACACTGTCATGATCCGACACCTCGATGGCGACGGTGTTTCCGACCGCCGCCACGACCGCCTTGGCCAGATCGAGCATCGACGTGGCACATCCCGATCCAAGATTGACGGCTCCGCCAATTCCCCGCTCGGCCGCTGCGATCACAGCGGCGGCGACGTCGTCGACATGGACCAGATCGGCTCGGTGGGCGCTCCGAACCACGAGCGGCTTGCCCGCACGCGCGGCCTCGATGAAGCGCGGAACGACCGACGTGGGCCGCATGCGGGGCCCGTACGGTGACGCGATTCTCAGCACCGTGAGACGAATTCCACGCCGCGCGGCCGCATGCGCCGCGAGGAGCTCGCCGGCCAGCTTGCTGCTCAGATACACCGCCCCGTGGCCAGCCGGATACAAAGGATCGCTTTCCATGGCGGGACGTCCGCGCGGCTCGTACAGCGCGCCGCCCGAGAGATACAGAAAGTCGGACACACCACACGCGGCTGCGTGTTCGACGAGGCGGCCAGTGGCAACCGCATTCAGACGAAAGCATTCCTCGGCGGCACCAAGGTCGTTCACGTCCGGCGGAATGAACGCCGCCGCGTGGACGAGTGCTGCCACGCCCTGGAGCGACGGCCAACTGTTCGTCGCGGACTCGAGTGTCCACGCGGATCGATGAACGCCGTCGTCGCCGGACAATCGCGGATCGGCGGGATCTCGAATCAACGCCACCACCTCGTGACCTCGCGAACGCGCCGCGGCGAGCACGGCCCCTCCGACGAATCCGGTGGCCCCGGTGATGGCAACTCGGCGCGCCGTGGTCACGAGGTCAGCCGTCGAATGCATGCCGCGTGTCGACGACCTGCTCATCCCAGTAGCGCAGCAGCGTCACGCCGGTCTGAACGACCGGAGCGGAGAGCGGTGTGCCATTCAATAGAAAGCGGACGGCCATCTCGACTTCGTTGAAACCCACACGAGCGCGCAACGGCGTCGTTCCGGAAAACCGGCCGTTGATCTCGAACACCTTTACGACGCCGTTGTCGGAGCGGAACTGGAAATTCGCCGGACCATACGGCGCGAGTGCGTTCGCCAGGCGGCGAATTTCCTCGTTGAATTCCGGATAGTCTTCAACGAATGCGCGAAAGGTGTTGCCGTCGCGCAGGTCTCTACGCATCACGATCGACTGCACCTCCTGCCCGTCGAATCGCAACGCGCCTGCGGTGTATTCCTCGGCGTGCGTGGCAACGTACTCCTGAATGACGAGATCAGAACGTCCGGCGAGCGCCGCGCGCAGTGCGTCGCGATCGTGCACCACGCCGACGCCGACAGATCGCGCGCCGACGCGCGGCTTCACGAGCAGAGGAAAGCCCACCAGCTCGATCAACTTCTCTTCGTCTCCGGGGAGACACGCCGCAGGATGCGGAAAGCCGCGCTCGCGAAGAAACTGGTTCGTGAGCCACTTGTCGTTCGCGATCGCGGTGACTCGCTCGTCGCTCACCAACACCGCGGTCGAAAACTCCGCTTCGAGCGCGGCGCGCTCCCTGGCGAACAGGGGAAGCTCGATGTCCGTGCCAATGAGCACGACGTCCGGCCGCTCTGTCGCCAACAGGGCGCGAATGACGTCCATGTACGCGGGATCGGAGGCCATCGGGATGAGATGGGCGCGATCCGCCCAATACAGTCCAACCGCCTGTGGGCTCGGGTCCACCGCGACGATCGTTGCACCGAGCGCGCTTCGTTGAATCGATCGAATGATCCCTTGGCCGAGGAGTGCTCCGGCGCCCGTGACGAGAATTTTCACGCGAAACCGAGCGCGGCACGAACGCGAGTGCAACAAACTCCGAGCTGGTCGAGTCGATGCACGTCGGAGCCGATCGAGACATAGGGATCGATCTCGCGGCAGAGCTCCAGAAACGGCTCGAGCTCCGGGAGGTACGACGTGCTGATCTCCACGGCGACGCCGCGCGCGACCGCTGTCTGCATGATCTCGCGCATCAAGTCTTCGGGGAACGCGCCATGACGGCGCTGATACATGCCTCCGGGATGTGCGAGCACATCGATGGTAGCGTGCTTCACCAAACCGAGCGCCAGCTCGAATTCGATGTGTGCCATCGTCGGCGCATCGAGATCGGCAAAGTTCAGGAGGCCGCCTTGGCCATCCGGAAAACGATGAACGCTGCCGAGCACGATGTCGCAGGCGCCAACGATTTCGGGAGACGCATCGAGCACATCCCCCTCGGTCGCGAGCGCCTTTGCTTCGCAACCGACGAGCACGCGGACGTCCGAGCTGGCTGCCGCCGCCGCTCGCACATCGTTCGCAAAGTCCGCGAACCAAGCACTGTCGCGGCGGACGTGTTCGGTGAACGCGATGGCGCGTAATCCCTGTTCGCGCGCCGCGTCGACGAGACTCTGAATGCTGTGCTCACCGTCGGTGCGGGTCGTGTGCATGTGGAGATCGACACTGCACGCGTCCGCATCGAGCTCGCTGAAGCGGCGAAGACCTAGGTGGGCCAAACGGGCTCCAACCACCGTTGCGGGTGAGACGGTCATTCCCGATCACTCCCAGTGAATCGCGGCATGGTGCGCAGCACGGAATCGCCCGTTCGCCGAACGCTCGCGACGTGTCGGATAGTCAACGCGATGACGCGCATATCGAGGAAAAGAGAGCGGTGGTCGACGTACCAAACATCCATCGCGAGTCGTTCGTTCCACGTGAGTGCATTGCGGCCGTTCACTTGGGCCCAACCCGTAATGCCGGGGCGCACTTCATGCCGCCGCGCCTGCTCCGTGGAATACAACGGGAGATACTCGAGCAGCAACGGCCGCGGTCCGACCAGGCTCATGTCGCCGCGAAGCACATTGTAGATCTGCGGCAGCTCGTCGACGCTCAGGCGCCGCAGCATCCTGCCCGTGGGGGTCATTCGCATCGCGTCGTCCAAGCCCTCGCGTCCGGCCCGCGACTCGCCGCTCATGGTGCGAAACTTCACGAGCACGAAGGGCGCGCCGTTCCGGCCGGCGCGCCGCTGCCGGAAAAGCACCGGCGCACCCATGGAAACGCGAATCAGGATGGCCGCGACGAGGAGAATCGGGCTGAGCAACGCGAGCGCCACCGCCGCGCCCACGATGTCGAACGCGCGCTTCATCGGACCAGCGTTTGAGCTCGGAACACCAACTTCACGATATTTGACAGCGATCTAGATGGTGGCGGCGACTCGCGCGTTCGCGGAATCTATGTAGTGGACGCGCGCGTCACCAGGACGCGCACGCTCGCTGAATCAGCGGTTGTTTCGCCAACTCGCGGAACACCGCGGCGTGCCCGTACGCCGTCCAGTGACGATCGGTCGCAAACTCGAACCGCCGATGGTCTCGAGCGAACTCGCTCAAGAACGCAGGCTGCATGTCGACGATTCCGTAGCCGAGGCGTTGGGCGGCGTCGATGCTGTAGCGGCGAATTCGAGCCTCGCGGTCGGTCGTCGCCGCCGTCTCACTCGGATATCGCTGATGCGCGTCGAACAACAGCACGATCTGGCGCGGCGGAAGCCCTGACGCCTGCGGAAGACGCCGGAGGAATTCGTCGACGGCCAATCGCGACAACGCTTCGCCGACGGTGTCGCTCGCTGGGGCGTTGACGGCACCATGCGACGGGACAAATGGATGGCGCCAGCGATCCAGGAGCGTGTGCCGTAGCTCCGCCACGGCAGCGCTAAAGACCGGTGTGAGCTGGACGTTGAGAATCATGTACCGCAGCAGCGCCGACGCGGCGATGATCCCGCGAGCTCGCCCCGGCACATAGTCTCGGCGATGCATGACAACGCTGTCGCCGTCGAGCACGAATCGGTATTGTCCCGCGGCCGTGTTGAACTGTTCCCAGCTCTCGAGCGCGTCACGCTCGATGACAGCGACGATGAGCCCGGATGGATGAAAAGCACGTCGCGCGAAATCGCTGAGCACCAGGTACTGCGGAAACGACGCTCCGCCGGCGCCGAAGTTGTAGACGCGCGCACGATCACCCAGTTGTTGGCGGAGCCGGCCGTAAAACGAGCTCTCCGGCGGAACCGTCAATCCCTGGATGTAGCTGTCGCCAACGACCGCGCACAGCGGCGAGGTGTCGCTCGCCGAGTAGTCGATTCCGGATACGAATCCATAGTTGTTCGTGCGGTTGCGCACGACGTCCGTCAACAGCGCCCCCTGCGAATGCACGAACGGCAAGTTGGGCTCGAACAGCGCGACGGGATTCGAGTCAGACGTCGCTCGGAGAATCGGCGGTCGCTCGACCGGCAGAATGCGCAACAGCAGCTCGGTGCAGGCAATCAAGCCTCCCACGAGCGCACAAACACTCACCAGCCTCTGCCATCGAATTCCGGGCCGGTCCACGCTCAGAATTGGAAGTAGATGAATTGCGACGGCCGGCTGAACATGCCGAATGCCAGGAGCGACAATGCGATCGCGTAGCCGTACATCGTCAACACGAACGGGCGTCCGCGCACGAGTCGACTCAAGCCCTCGTCACCACGCACCCAGTACTGCGCCAACTCCATGACGACGATGAGAACCACAGAGAGGGCGAAATACGGTCCTGTCACCGCGGCTGGAATCTCCGCGGATGACGGATGCCCAAAGTCGAGCAGGTGCCTGAGCACATAGAACGCATCAGATATGGAAGCGGCGCGAAAAAACACCCACGCGATCACGACGAGATGGAACGTGACGACAGTTTGAATAATCGCCAGCACGCGTGGGCTCGCGAATTTTGCCATCGCCGTGCGAATCGGGTGTTGCCGCTTTGCCGAAAGAGTGTCGGCAACGATGTAGAGGCCGTGCAAGGCGCCCCAAGCGACGAAGGTCCAATTCGCGCCATGCCAAAGTCCGCTGACGACAAACACGATGAGCAGATTGGCTACGCGCCGTGACATCCGGACGCGACTTCCACCGAGCGGGATGTACAAGTAGTCTCGAAACCAGGTCGATAGCGAGATGTGCCATCGATGCCAGAATTCCGAAACCGAGCGGGCGGCATACGGCCGGTCGAAGTTCAACATCAGCTCGTAGCCCATGACGCGCGCAGCGCCGCGCGCGACATCGGAGTATCCGGAGAAGTCGCAGTAGATCTGCCACGCAAAGAAGTAGGTGGCGATCAATAGGCTGGTTCCGCCATGCGCGCGCGGCTGGTCATAGACCGCGTTGACATAGAGCGCGAGCCGGTCCGCGACGACGATCTTCTTCCACAACCCCCACAACATGAGCGTCAGGCCGTCGATGACTCTGGCCCAGTCGAACGTGCGCGGCGTGTGAAATTCCGCGAGCAAATGTTGCGGGCGTTCGATCGGGCCGGCGATCATCTGCGGATAGAACAACACGTACAACGCGTACGTGCGCAGGTCCCGCTCGGCCGGTACCTTGCCGCGGTACACCTCAATCGTATAGGCCATCGATTGAAAGGTGTGGAACGACAGACCGATCGGCAGAATGATCGAAAGATGCGGAACAACCCACGGCAACCGCAGGAACTCGAACAACGCGGTGATGTTCGCGCCGGCGAAGTTGAAGTATTTGAAAACGCACAGAATTCCCAGGTTTGCCGCGAGGCTCACTATCAAGATTGCGCGCCGGCGGCGTCCCTTGGCTGGCTCGATGAGCAGGCCCGCTGTGTAGTCCACTCCGATCAGCACGAACAGAATGAGCAGATACCCGGGAATGAACGCCGAGTAGAAATAGCAGCTGGCGATGAGCAACCACGAAATCCGCCCGCGATGCGGCAAGGCGAAATACACCGCGGTCACGAGCGGAAAGAACAGGAGGAATTCGAGGGAGTTGAAGAGCATCGTCGGTTGCCGGCGACGGCCGTCAGCGCGGTGCTGGAAGCGCCTGCCGTTCTACCTTGCCCGAGCCTGTTCGTGGAATAGCGGGAAGAGAGATGAACCACCGCGGAAGGTGGTTCGGCGGAAGTTGCTGTCGCAGGAGGTTGAGGAGTATCGCCGGCTCAATCGTGTGTCCTTCGAGCGCCACAACATACGCGCATGGAGACGCCCCGACGACTGGATCCGGCACCCCAATCACGGCAACGTCGCTCACCAGTCCCGTCCGCAGAAGGGCGTCGGCAATGACAACCGTGTTCACCTTGTGGCCAGCGGACTTGAATTCGTCGTCGTTGCGCCCGCGCAACCAAAGTCGACCGGCCGAGTCCAAGAAACCAAGGTCGCCGGTGCGGATCCCGTGGTTCGTGAATCGCTTTGCCGTCGCGTCTGGATCTTCGACGTACGAGGTAGCGGCGTAGTCTCCTGACGCATACACGTCGCCGGTCTCACCGGGGCCGAGTAGACCTCCTTCCTCGTCGCGGATGGCAACCGCCATTCCCGGAATCGGGCGTCCGACGGACCCCGCGGCAACGGACAGCTCACGTGGATCGAGAATGCAGAAGCGCCCCGCCGCTTCCGTGAGACCGTACGCCACAAAGAGCGAGGTTGAGGGCATTCTCACGAGCGCGGCACTCGCGACGTCCGCCGGGAGATGATCGCCCGACGTCATCATCCAGCGGAGACCACGAACCCCCGCATCGCCAAAATCGACAATCCAACGAACCTGCATCGGCGCGCCGCCGAAAGCCGTGACATTCTGGCCGACGAGAAATTCGATCAGCTGCGCCGGCAACAAGCGCCGCTCTGTGAAGACCAGCGTCGCACCGTCGAGCAGCGCGAACAGGAAGTGGCAGATGGCGCTCGTGAAGTGCGACGGAAGCGCGATGCCAAGCCGAATGTCCGGCGGCGACGCGAGCACGCGGCGCACGGCGTCGACATTTCCGAGAAGCGCCGTGGCAGAGATGCACACCGCGCGCGGCGTTCCGGTCGAGCCGCTCGTATTGAGAAGCGCCGCCAGATCACGATCGGACGTCCCGCGCGCAAATGGTCGCGGAGTGAGCGTCCCGTCGCCGGCGATCAACCACTGCGGGTGCGTGCGTTCCTCGAACGCGGTGCGCCGTTCGATCGGCATGTGCGCGTCGAGCGGAAGCGGGACGGCACCGGCGATCCAGGTCGCGGCGAGGTCGATCCAGAATGCATTTCCCCGCCCGGCGCTCACGGCGATGTAGTCGCCGGCTCGAAGGCCCGCATCGCGAAAGTCATTCGCGCGAGTCGTGGCGGCGATCGCGAACGCACCGCGTGTGACAGGTCCGTGATCGCCGTCGAGCAGCAGCGACTCGGGAGCGCGCGCGCATTCGACGAGCAGTCGCTGCGCGACGACGCTGTCGTTAGGTGTTGTTACCATGGCAGCAAGGCGCGCCAAAAACGCGCGTAGATCACGGTCGCCGTATGGAAGTCACCCACGCCGACGAAGGCGTGGCCCGCCGTTACGAACACGAGGACACTGGTCACTGCCAGTACGTGACGAAGTCTTGGGAAACCCCATTTGCGCTTGGTGGCGGTCTTGGCGAGAACCACGCTCACGATCAAGCCGATCGTATGATGTATCCCCCACGCGAACCACGACCAGTCGAACTCGTGCCACAGACCGATGACCAGCATCGTGACGAAGAGCGGCAATATCGTGTTGCGCGTGGTGAGAACGAGCGGAAAATACAGGTTGCGCATGCACCACGCGGACAGTGACATGTGCCACCGGCGCCAGAATTCCTGAAGACTCGACGCTAAAATCGGCCAGTCGAAATTCTCGCGGATGCGGTAGCCGTGCAATCGCCCGACGCCGATCGCGAGATCTGAATACGCGGAGAAATCGACGTACGCAAACGCAAAGCTCAATGCCAGCGTGCCGAGAATCACCCACCGGCTCGCCGACGCCGGATCGAGCGCCATGGCGAAGAAGAGACTGCCGCGATCGCCAAATAGTAGATGATTAATGAGCAGATCCGCGATCACGAGCTTCTTGAGGACGCCGAGGCATATTCTCGATACCCCGTAGACGATGTCGCGCGATGTAATGCGCTCGAGACGCCGCGCATAAAAGCTGTCGACGCTTTCGATAGGGCCCGCTGGAATCGTCGCGGGGAAAAGCAAGAAGCAGAGATACTCGCGAAACGAGAGCGTGAGCTGCTCGCCGCGCCGCCATCGAAGCTGCGTGTCGATCATTCGGAACACGAAGTACGATAGGCCGATGGGCACGGCGCCCGCGAGACCGATGTTGATCGCGAACGTGAGCTGGATGAGCGGCGGCAGGTAGCGCCATCCGACGAGCAGCGCGACGGAAGCGATGATGCCGACAAACGTGGTCGTTCGCCGCACGCGCACGCTGGAGTGCCGGCCGCCGAAGTAGAGGAGCGACAGCGCCGCAAGCAAGATCGCGCTGAACATGGCGTCGAGCGCCGCCAACCCGGTAACGGCCGCCGCCACAATCACCCATTGGCTCGCCGCGCGTCGCTGGTGGATCACCCACAACACCGGAGTGAGGACGAGGAGCAACAGCGTCACAATCGCGAACTGATTCGATCCGTAGTCGCGCACAGGCACGCTCTTCAGCCATCGCAGATGCGCGTCGACCTGCACCGCGCCGGTCCCTTCCGCAACGATGAGACGGCGAACCGGCGTCGTTACGGGAATGTGGCACGTCCACTGGCCCGCAACGACGTCGCGCTTGCACCGTGGCGATTCGCTCGCCGTCACGATGTCCTCGGCGAGATCGTCGATCCCAGGCGCAACGATCATCACCGGGCCGGACGCAACGATGTCGAGCGCCGCGGTGTGCCGCCGGTCTCTCGACTGGACGTCCAGCAGCAGCCCTTGCCGCGACGCTGAGCCAATGTGTGCGGACACACTCTCGGTACTGCTCACGAACTGCGTGTCGACCATCCAACGGATCGACGTGCGAGCAAGCGCCGGGTGCGTCGGAAGGAACGCCACTGCGCCGGCGATGATTGCCAGGATCGCCAACCGGCCGCGCCACGCTGCCGTCATCCCTGTCCTAGGCGCCGTCGCGACGGCCACGTTCCCGAACGAGGGCCGTGATCGAAGCGATCGTATCGAAGTGCTCGAGACTCACCTCGAGCGGCGAGACCACGACGCCGAATTTCGTTTCGAGGAACATGATGAGATTCAGAATGTCGATCGAGTCGAGCAAACCGCTCGTGAACAGCGGGGCATCGTTCGTGAGCGACGCGCGCGGAATGCCGCGAGACTGCTCGAGATACTCGATGACCGCTTCCGCGGTGTGGTCCGTCATGGCTGCATGGTCGTGGAGGTCATTTCGTGCGCAACCCATTGCGCGAGGAGGCGGGTCAGGTGCTCCGAGCCGGCGGTCGTGACGTGCTCGAGATCGAAGAAGTCGTCCGACCCGAAGCCGGCGGCGTCCCGGAGATCGAGATACGTCGCGCCGAGCGATTGAAGCTCGCCGATTCGCTGATTTAGCAAACTGTCATAGCCGGCGATGACGGGGCGCCAGAGCGGATCGACGGGATAGTGGACGAACACGACTCGCCAGCCGCGATCGCGGCCGAGAACCGCGAGGCGCGCGAATTCGCGCGTGGCGATGCTCGATGGCGTTCGCTCGCGAGCCGCGTAGACGAGCTCGTATTGCCGACGCCGCAGCAGCTTGTCCTGCAGATCGAGCGGTGCGGCTTGGCCGGCGTCGGAAATGCCGCCGGTTCGCCGCGCGAACGCGCCGGCGATTCCAGTGACGACGCATCGCACTCGGCCGCCCTCGGCGCGGCGGCACGCGCGATATGGTTCTTCCGCGCGCCGCCGAGCGTAGTAGCCGAGCCAATTGCGGGAGACGAGAAGCATGGGTCGGAGGTCGTGCGCCGACGCACCCTGTTCCGCTCGAGCGGCGCCGTAGTCCAGAAACGGCATCCGCGGACGTTCCGCGCTCACGCGCTCCGCCTCGTCCACACCGAGGAGCCGATCTGCCGATATCTGGACGAGCAGCATGGAGCCACGCGGCAGCGTCAACGAGCTCGCCAGAGCGAGTGCCTCTGTCGCGGTTTGCCCCGTCGTCACGAGGGAGAGAAAATGATTTGGCGCGCCGAGCGCGGTGAGTTGCGCTTCGAAGTCGCTCGGCGTTCCGTAAATCGCGTGCGAGATCGAGCCGCCGATGGCTGCGACGATCGGCCCTCGCTCACGGTCGCTGGTGAGTGCGAGGTGCATCGCGCGCGTGATCAGATCGTTCGAATCCGCAACGGCGGCGTCGAGCGTTGCGTCGCGCAACGGATAGTGGTGCAGCCACCCCTCGAGAGCCACGAGAGCGACGAGCACGATGCACGCGGCGACCGCCATCGGCCGCCAGCTCGAGCCCAGGCCGGGAAAGACGGCCGTCTCCGATTCGTCCGCAACGACCGGTTGTTTAGAACGCGACGTATCGGAACCCGGTCGGATCGACTCCGAGCTCGAACAGCAGAAACACCGCGAGGAAGATCACGAGCCAGGCACAAACTCGTGCAGCGTTCAGGAGCCCGCTACGCACCAGCGTGTGTCCCGGCTCGTGCAGCGCTACTGATCACGTACCCCACGGGATTGTACGTCTCCGCGCGAGTTTGGACGGCGGGGCGAGCGGCGACCAGTCGAAGTGCGTACTCCGCGAACGAAATACCCTGCTGAACGAGGTGATTCCAGTTCGCCACATTCCCGTCGACTTCCATGCCAATCAGCGGGCGGTGCATGATCGTGTGATGGCGCACCATGGAGGTCAGCATCCGGAGAGCAAGGTTCTGCTCGGAGCTCATTTGTTCGATGACGAGCGGCGCCGTTAAGAGATCGCTAAATACATAGTCGTCACGACGCAGGTACCGCGTACGCTCGATGAAGCGCTGATAGACCGATCGAATGTTCTGGCGGTCGATGGGACTGTAAGCGGCAACGAGGATCGCGTCCGCGTCGATGATCTCATGGTGGCGCCGCTGGAACAGATCCGCATCCGCGGTCACGATGCAGCGGTACTCGTCCCGCGGGCCAGATCGCGTGGGACAGAGATCGCAGGCGATGCAGCGGTACACCGCCTCGGTGCTGAACTCGTGCACGACCAAGTCGACGTGCGGCACCGCTGCCATGATCTCGCTGCGAAGGCGGTCGAGATGTGCTCTGAACTGATTCTGTGAATCGTCCTGCAGCACCCACACGGCGATCTTGACCGGCCGCACAGGCGTGTGCGTCACGGGTGCCGCGAGCATGGCCGCAACACGAGCAACACGCCGGCCCGTCCCGATCGAGGTGTCGATGCCGTATTTGTCCTTGCTCATCGTCCCCACGTCGCCGGCGACGCACGTACCGCCGTATTGCGACGTGGTCTCGAAGTCGTTTCCTACGGCGAGCATGCCCATCGCCGTGAAATCGAGCATCTGATAGACGAGCGTCGTCTCCTGTCCGCCGTTCCGCTTGGCGCCGACCGCGACGCCGCCGTACACGCGGCCCTTGAGGTGCGCCGCGCATTCAGCGTCGTTGCGCACAAACTCGATGAACTCGTGCGCGAGCGACCCGCGATCGCCGAAGTACACCGGGCCGGAAAGGACGATGGCGTCGGCCGCCAGCAGCGCGGTGCGTAGCTCATCCAGCCGCCTGGACACACCGTTGGCCGGGAAAAATGGCGCGAGCGCGCAGTGCGCGATCTCGGCGCCCGCATCGTGCGCCCCCCAAAGCGCGGCGACGAGCGCAGCCTCCGAGTTGCTCAGTCCTTGGCCGAGTCGCTCGCGTCGCAAGATCGCATAGGCGGCGTCGAAGCTCATGTCATCGCGCGCCACGTGCTCAGCCACCGTATCGGGGGAGAGACGTGTTTTGCTGGCGATGTACTCGGTTACGCTTGCAGCGTTCTCGAGCTGGCGAATGTCATCGCAGAGCGCTTCGCTCTCGCGCCCAAAGCGCGCATTTCTCAAGCTGGCGGCGATGCCGAGTACCGTAATCATGACGGCGAAGCATAGACCCACTGTCGATGCCCAACAACCTCATTGGACACCGACTTACTTCACCACACAGCGCGAACACCTGTAGTCAGGTTCAGATTGAACCGGTCCCGCACAAAGTCGCGATTCAAATCCCAAACTGCTTGACCTCCCATCGAATACGAAACCCGGCCCCGCCGTACCTCTCTATCGAGACCGAGCGCGTGTAACACGTCCGCGCCGCCCGGATTTGGAGAACCATCATTGCCCCGACGCTCGGCTCGCATGGTGCGATCCCAGCTGAGCGTCCAGCGCCCGGTCGAAGAATACGAATCAAGAGCGACGGTCGATCCACCACCTCCAAATCCGCCCGGCGCTGCCAGGAGTTGGCCAAGCTCGGTGTGGCCTTGCGTGAAGATCGTATGGAGGTACCACGGAGCTTGAGTCCTTCCTTGATTCAGCGCCGATAGTCTCGTGTTGAGCACCTCACCTCGGATGGCGATGACGGCGCCGTGAGACCGCCGCCATGCTCGCTGTAGCCCGAGGGTATATCCGGCATCATGATCGGGCTCCTCCCAGAGGTCGCGCAGGTCGACGTTGTGGTCCTCTCGCCCGTACTCGCCGTAGACCTCGACGCCGCTGCCCGGAAATGCCCAGCGCGCGAAAACGGAAGCCAACTGATTGTCGGGATCCGTACCGCTCGGATTATTAACGGTTTCTAATGATGTTTTCAGTATGCCCTCGAACGGCCGCCCAAACGGTGCATGACCAAGCCCGTTCGTTGGCCACTCCGAGTGAAAGAACCGGGTCACACCGAGTTCCAGTCCAGGAATGCCTCTGGGCACCAGTACAGCCGCGAAACCGGACATGAACCGGAGCGAGTCGGGCCCGCGCGTCGGCGAATATTGACTCTGTTCCAAACGTCCCCAGACCACCTGCCCGTACACGTGTCCGATTCCAATGTTGACGGGACGTGCTGTTCCGACGCTACCGTGCAGATAACCGGCTGCGTTGTCGCCCAGTATGAGTGGACTGTCGAGTGCCGGCCCCCACCACTGATCAGCGGTAGACAGCTGAGCGTCCAGCAGGCCGACGTCCAAACGGACAGTGCTTTGACCGAGATCGAAGCGCTTGTACGCCTTGTCGCCGAACCGTTGTGGAAGGTCGATCGAGCCGCCGTAGTAGCCGCTGACGGGTTGTTGCGCGGTGGTTCCAGGCGCCAATGCAAACGACGAGTTCTGCGCGTCGAACACCATTGGCTCGAGCTGAAACGACAGCGGCCCGATAGCGCCTGCCGCCCCACCGGAGACCGCAGCCGTCAAGCCTTTGCCGGCCCAAATCGGTCCATCATTGAATCCATATGGAAACGCCGAGTTGTAAATCGCCTGCGATTCGATCGGCAGGACTTTCATTCTCAGCGGTCCGAATGCGTGTGCGCGAGACTCGACGGGCAACAAGGCCGCCGCGGCCGCCGACTTCGACGTGAGTTTCTGTTCGTCGCGCGGCGACAATGGTCTGATCGACCATGGATACAGCGGAACGTCGCCGAGTATCTGCAGCACGCGAAGTACGCGCTCTCGCTCGCTCCCCACGTCGAGGAAACTCACGGTCTGGCCACTCTGCGCATGCAGTGGCCGCGCGACGACGCAGCACAGTGCTATCGCGCATGCGATTCGAATCGATTTGCTCACGGTTCGTGAAATCGATGGAGTGCTTCGGGGAATCGCAAGCACTGGTGGGAGTAGAAGTGCGAGTAGCTTCCCTAAGTGTGACACGAAGGCGCCTGCCAAACCGAGCCGACGCGACTACCCGCTTTACTTGTTCTCTCAGCTTGCCTATCCTCCCCGCCGTGCTCCGGCGCCCTGTCCTTTTCGCGATCGCATCCGCTCTCGTCACGGCGCCCTCCTCCGCACATGCGCAATGCATCGCGCGCACGGGCGACGGTGTCGCAGCAGGCGCGTCGCTCGTGTCCGTTGGCGCGGCCGGCGACGACAATCTCCGGACCGCCCAAGACCTCGGCCGCTGCTCGACGACTGGCGCTCTCATTCGATCGTCCGCGTCGCTGACGCCTGACCTGCGCGGCACGTCCGCGCTCCGATGGAGGCTGCTTACTCCGTCCGTCCAACTCACCCACAACTCCGACCTCCCGCTCTCTCTCAACGACGGGCCGCAGTGGACCGGCCGTGGCCTCACCAGCACGGTGACCGCCGGGATACGCGCCGAATTCGGTCCGTGGGCCATGGCATTCTCGCCGCAGTTGATCCACGAGCAGAATCGGCCATTCACCGTCATTCCCTCCACCACTCCGGGACGAAGCTCGTTCGCATCGCCCTGGCATGGTGGAATCGAGTCCGCCGACCTGCCGCTGCGGTTTGGCGACGAGCCGATCACGTCGCTGCAGCCAGGCGAATCGTGGATAGAGCTTCGCGGCTCACACGTCGCACTCGGAGCGTCGACCGACGAGCAGTGGTGGGGGCCGGGCATTCGTAACGCCTTGCTGCTGAGCAACAACGCCCCGGGAATCCCCGAGGTGTATCTCCGGTCGCGGCGCCCATGGGTTACGCGTCTCGGTAGCGTGGATTTTCGCTGGCTGCTCGGCGCACTGACCGAGTCGCCCTTCTTTGATTCTACCAGCACGAATGATCTGCGCTCGTTCAGCGCCGCGGCCGTTACGCTCAGAGTAGCGTTCGACACCGGGCTCACCGTTGGCGTCGCACGGTCGGTGTACGCGCCGGTTGGATCGACCGGCGCGCTGTCGTCACACCTGTTCGACGTGTTCCGTCGGTGGAATCAGATTCCAGATACCGCGGGACCGGTGCCGGAGCACCCGAACGATCAACTGCTCTCACTCTTCGGTCGGTGGGTGTTTCCCGCGAGCGGGTTAGAGACGTACGCCGAGTGGACGAAGTTGTTCGCTCCCGGATTGCGAGAGCTCCTCGTCGCGCCACAGCTCCACCAGGGTTACACGTTGGGGCTGCAGTGGGTAAATGCGTTGACGGCGACGCATGCATTCAGGCTGCAAGGCGAAGCCACGATGCTCGAGCAGACACCGCCGGCATTCAAGGCGACGACACCGATCTTCTACACCAGCCGATTCGTGCCGCAGGGCTATACACAGCGTGGCCAGCTCATTGGTGCCGCGATCGGACCGGGCGCCTCGAGCCAGTTCATCGGCGCCGACTATCTGACGCGGCAGTGGTGGGGTGGCGTATTCGTGGGACGCACACGCACGGAAGACGAGGCGATGTACCTGCAACCCAACGGCGGTCTCGCACGGCACGACGTCACGATCTACTCGGGTTTCCGCGGCGGCATTGCGACGCAGCGTCTCGATTGGTCGGTCGAAGCATCAGTCGGCCGGCGCTTGAACTACCTGTTCCAGACGGACGCGTTCAATCCCGGCGACGTGCCGCCGCTCAACGCCATCGATGTGCAGAACGTGATGCTCAAGTTCACCGTCGCTCCGCACACGTACTCGGCGCCCTGAGTCGGGTCGGCTAGTCCTCGGCTGCTTCGTTCGGCAGGACGGCGGCAAGTCGCCAGCCGCCGGTTACGAATTCTCTAATCGCCAGCCGCTCGACCGGTTCGAGCAGAAGCTTCCACGCGATGAAGGCGAAGGCGACTCCACTCACGGCGAGCGCGAGCAATCTCGCGGTGGTGCTCGGCAGCAGCGCGGCCGCGACCAACGCGACGGTCATCACACCGAGCATTCGCGCGGCAGCAAACGCGGCGGGTCGCGTCTCGTGAATGTTTCGCACCATGAGCGTGAACAGCACTGCCGCGTCAGCCGTCACGCGGAGCGTCCAGACCATCGCGACACCGACCAGGCCCCACCAATGCACGAACAGCCACATCGCTCCGAGATAGAGTGGCAATTCCACGAGGTGAACCCGCGCCGTGAGATCCGGACGACCCAAGCTCTGAAGCGCCGTGTACGCGACCTGGCCTGCGGCGCAGTTGATCAAGACACCGATTGCCAGAATCTGCAGGATGGCCGTTCCTTCTTTGGCGTACACCGCGCCGACCCAGAACGTGAGGCCTTCGTGCGCGAGGAGCACCATGACGAGCGTGGCGGGAAACAGCGCAATGAGAATGACCCGCACGCATCGGTCCACGAGCGACACCGCACGGGTGCGATCGCTGCTGAACACCGTGGCTAGAGCAGGAAAGAGCACGCCAAGGATGGCGGCGGGAATCAGAAAGAGCTTGGTGACGAGCTCGTAGGGCGTCACGTAGTACGCGACCGCGGCCATCGGCAACAACGCCCCGATCACGAACCGGTCCATGTTCACCATGATCGGGCTGACGATGTTGCTGACCGTCATCCATCCACCGTAACGCAACAGCGGCCCAACGAGACGGAAGCGAAGTGCCGGATCGCGGCGCATGTACGGATACAACCGCAGGCAGAAGATCAGATGCAACAGACATCCGATGATCCGTAGCGCACACAACGTCGAGACGACGGGGCCCAGCGCGTGCGAGAAGGGCAGCATGGCCGCCGGCGCCACGTACAAAAGAATGCCGATCGGAATGCGTAGCGCCGTGGACGTGCGAAAATCCTGGAACGCCTCCATCACGCCGCGAAAGCCCGTCGACAGCAGCGAGAACGGAAGCGACAGCGCCATGAGGTAGAAGGCCGATCGTGCTTCGCCGTTCAGCGCGGGAGGAACGTTGAGCCAGCGTCCCACCAACGGCCCGGTCGTAGCGGCGAGAATCACACCGCCAACCGCGCCGAACGCGAGCATCAGGGCGAGCGCGGTCCACGTGACGGCAGCCAGCTCCTCGGTATCGCCGGCGCCAACGCGTATCGCGATGGCATGTGTGAGCGCGCGACCGATCCCGAAGTCGAAGAGACCGAAGTATCCGATCGCCGCCCAGACGAGCGTGAGGATTCCGAAACGTGGCGCGCCGAGCGTGCGCACCAGCAGTGGAATGGCAACGAGCGCGGCGACGAGCGGAACGATCTGCCCGAGAAAGTTCAGCAGAACGTTTCGGGCGAGGAGTCGATCGTGAGACATCTCTTATGCCGCCGTCGTGAAGCGACGCGAGGCGAAGTCACGCAGGAAATCGCGATACCCTCGCCCCGTCGCTCGCAGACGCGGCCACTGGCGCCGCGCGATCTTTGGCAACACGCAACGATAGATTGAGTAGGCCGCCGCCGTGGGAAGCAGATACGGGTAGTGTTTCGCCACGAAGTGCAGCGCGCTGCGCACATTGTGGTAGTCGTTGAATGGACTGCCGGCGACGGTCGTTCCGCCGCCGAGATGCCAGAGCTCCGCGGCTGGGCAGTAGGCGAGCTTGTAGCCCGCGCGGCGAATACGAAGACTGAAATCCTGATCTTCGCCGTAGATGAAGAATCGTTCGTCGAGCAAACCCACCGCGCGAACTACGGCGAGTGGAGCGAGCAGGCAGCCGCCGCTCACGAAGTCGAGTGCGACATCCGCGACGGTGCTGCCGCGACGCGCGCCTTCCTGACTTGCCCGCACCATGCCGTGCCATGCTGCGAACGTTCCGCCGGCCGCCGCTTGAACGAGCTCCGTTTCGCGGTAGTCGAGCATCGTTCCGCCCACCGCACCAATCCCCGCGTCACGCTCGGCCGCCGCCACGAGCTCCGTAAGGGCGTTGGGCGCCACGACGGTGTCGTTGTTCAGCAACAGCAGGTATTTCGCCTCGTTGCGCACGAGCGAATACCGCATGCCGACGTTGTTGCCGCCGGTGAATCCGAGATTCGCTCCTGTGTGAATGATCACCAGGCGCGCTGAGCTCTCGCGATCGCCGCCCTGCTCCGCTCTCGCGCGATCGCACACCGCATACGGAATCGGCTTGGCGACTGGCGGTGAGATCAATGGACGAAGCGGTCCGTTCGTGCGCGGCTCGTGGACGTACGCACCGCTCGCCCACTGCTCCAAACGCTCGCGCGACTCGTCGATCGAACCGTTGTCACACAATATCACACGGAACGATGCGTACTCCTGCCGGAAAACGCTCTCGAGACACTCGATCGTGTCGCGCCAGCCGTTGTAGTTGAGAACGACGATGTCGACGAGCGGCGGCAATGTCATGCGCGGGCGTTCAGCAGCGTTAGGGCCTCGTTCGCAACCCGTTCGGGCGAAATGCCGCGGACACACAGCATCGTGTCACACCCGCGGTTGCGAAAGCATGGTGCGCAAGGCACCGGGTTGATGAGCGGCACAGCCAGCGAGCCCATTGGTCGCCACTCACGCAGGTCATTGATGCCGGAGAATAGCGTGACGCACGGTGTATCGACAGCGGAGGCGACGTGTGCCGCGACCGTATCGGCGCTAATCACCAGTCGTGCCCGGTTGAGGAGACCAACGAATTCTGGCCAGCTCAGCTCGCCAGCCAGGTTCGCCAATTCGGGAATGTTGGTGGCAAGCGATCGGGCCACGTCGGTTTCGGCAGTGCCCGCTCCAGTGAGCACGACTCGAGTGCCCCTTGCGACTAGATCGGCTGCGAGCGCTTTCCATTTCTCAATTGGCCATTCCTTGGCCCGCTCCCCCGACCCCGCGTGGAGAACGACATAGTCGTCGCCATCGGCAATGCCCACAGACGCGAGCTTGTCGCGCACGGCGCGACGGTCGTGAGGTGAAAGCGGCGGAAGCACCGAGTGCAATCGGTCAGTCTCACGGACTGCGCCGGTCTCGCCAAGTGCGAGATCGACCAACCGCTGCTGTTTCACCGCCATGTGCGCGCCGTTCTCCAGCCACGGTGCGGCGCGAGTGTATAGCGGGCCAGCACCTCCACTCTCATATCCAATCCGCGCCGGAATGCCAGCGCGCCAGAGTAGCCACGCCATGTTCGGAAAGAACGGGGACAGATCGATCGCCAGATCATAGTCCACCTGCCGAACCGACTCGAGCGCGGCGCGAGACGTCGTGGCG
This sequence comes from Gemmatimonadaceae bacterium, assembly GCA_036499625.1. GTDB lineage: Bacteria > Gemmatimonadota > Gemmatimonadetes > Gemmatimonadales > Gemmatimonadaceae > JAQBQB01. Next base: position 34,848 of record DASYDJ010000022.1, on the reverse strand, counting down.
TACCGAACGAGCTTGCCGATCGGCGAGCGCCCCGACCGATCGACGCGCCAGTGATCGACCGTGTGCGTCCACCGAACGTCTGGATGACCGGTGAACACTGGAAGCACCCAGGACGGCACGACGACTCCAACCTCTACATCCGGCAAACGGCGGCGCAGCTCTGCAATGGCGGCGGTGGCAATGACGGCGTCTCCCAGGTGACCGCCAATGGCGAACAGCACACGTCGAATCGAACCCGGAGCAGTCGGCCGCGATCGAACGACCAGCGCGAGCGCCACGTCGCTAACCCGAAGAGCGGCGTTGAGCGCGCGATTGCGCACCAGGTATCGCCCGCGCATCTGGGAGGCCGCGGGAGCCACGACCCCGCTCATGGCGCTCATGTGTCAGGGAAGCGGCGTGACTTGGCTTCCGGGCGGCGCACTGAGACCCGCGTTCACGTCCCACACCCACACTGTTTTGCCGGATGGAAAGTCCTGCTCCATGGTCTCTATCACGAGGTTGCTGACCATGAATCGCGGCAATTTCCCCGGAAGGTTGAAAGTCAGTTCCAAGACAACGGTACCGGCCGCAGCCGGTATGGCATTGATCGGAATCGCCCCGTCGGACGTCGTGAGAATTGTCGTATCAGCCGGACTGATATCGATTCCACCGGTGCGACGGATCCGCACCGGCACACCGACGAGCGGCGAATTGAAGCCCGATTCGAGCAAACCGTAATAGTTGAAGTAGGGTCCGATCGACTGGTTGGTCAACAGGCGGCCTGCGTCACTATCAAAGGTGGGCATCGTGTCCCGGTGGGTCTCGGTCGTTCCCTTCGGCGAATGGTACGTGACGTCAAAGACGAGATTGCCGGAGCCCAGAGGACGAAATGGGAATCGAGCATAGCCGTCCTTGTCCGTCACGCCCGTTCCAGACGATACCGTCGTTTCGATTCCGCTAATTCGAGTCGCCTCGAATGTCGCGCCTGCGAGCGGCCGAGCCGTCGCGCGATCGTAGACCTGTATGGCGTAGTCGAGACTCGGGCCAGCGCCGCCGCGAAGCACGCCGCCTTTCGCGCGGTACATGTACGTCGGTTGCAACTCGAGACGTCCGACGACGGATGGGCCGAAGGGCGACGGCAGATCGGCGATCAGATCGCCATCGACGGCGCCAGTGTCGCCAGGCACCATGTACAGTTGAAGACGGCCGCTTACATCCGTCGCGCCACCCACCACCGAATCGCTCGGGGACGATCCAATCTCCCAATTGGAGCCTCGGCGACGAAACTCAGTGTGCACCGTCCCCACCGAGCCACCGGTGGGACGAAGGAAAATGTCGATGTAGTACGGGAGATAGGGCTGATCGACCCAGCGCTCGAGCACGACGGCATCGCCACCGCGGTCCACGGTTGAGATGTCCCGGCCGGCGACGACGTACGGGTGCGGGAGATTCGGCGTGTGCACACGGAAGGTGAACGTCGCCGTGCCAGCCGCGGACGTTGGGGAATTGATCTTCCAGAACCCGCCGCCGCTCGTCGTCACAGAAAACGAATCAGTGGCGGTCGCTACGCCGGCGGTGCGAATGACGTCAATCTGAATTCCGTCTACGCCACGACCGTCGTTGGTACGCACGATCTGGCCGTTGATCACGATGGCCGGCGATGTCGCACCGCAGTGCGTCGTGGCAACGCACTGATCGCACGCAGCGCCCATCCAGGCGAACACGCCGACCGCGACGAACAAGATTGTCTTTCGCACGATCAATGAGTTGTCGTCGTGCGGCGCAACGCAACATGCGGCAGCGCCCACAGCACCCACAGCGCTTCCATGAGGAAGGGCTGCATGAGACTGTTCGTGAACAAGCTGTGCACCACAATCGTTGGAATCGACGCCGCCGCTCCGATCGCCAATCCGCGCTGTTTCGCCGATGCGAGTGGATCACGCCACACGCGACGCGACGCGCTGAAGATCGACCACAGCATTGCGACGAACAACGCGAGACCGGCCAGGCCGGTCATCACCGTCACGAACAACAGACCGCCATCGATCGCGTAGTTCGCGGCGATCGCCGTTACCCACCCATAACGCTCGGCGACGTATCCCCACGTGTTGAACCCGACGCCGATGAGCCAATGATCCTTGAACACGGTCCAGCCGCGCAGCCAGACCGTCACGCGAGCGAGCGCTGACGGATCGTCGATGCCAAGCTTGTGATACGCCTTGGCGAAGACGAGCAGCTTGGGCAATGCGGCGACCAACAAGATCAAACCGGCAATGATGGCTCGCACTGCCTGTTTAGAGAGTCCTGAAATCATCACGATCGTCAGCGCGCCGACGAACAGCGCCAGGATGCTGCTGCGCGACGCAGTCAGCACGAGCGCCACGCCGAGCACGAGCAGCTTCCAGCTTCCCACTCGTTCTCGCGCTGCGAGCCGTGCGAAACACACAACGAGGCCGATGTCGATGAATGCGCCGGCGAAATTCGGATCGAGAAACGTCGACACGAGCCGGCGGCCCTGAATGTCCCAGTCGAGATACGGGCGCGACGTGGGGTAGACCATCTGCGCAAACCCGGGCAGGAATGCGGATTGAAAAATCCCAAACGCCGCAAAGAGAAGAATCGTCCACTCGAGCGCTTGCCAGACCGAGTCGACGTCGTCGCTTCGCAACGTGTTGATGGCCACGAGATAGACGCCGAAATAGAACAGCCAGCGAGCGAGATAGCCGAGACTCACGATCGCCTCGAACGGCGACAGTCCAAAGCGCGGAATGGCGAGCATGGCCGAGATGGCGCCGAGTCCGGCGAAGAGCAGCGCGTACGCGGCAACCGCATCGAGACGGAATACCCGGTGGCTCGCCATCGCCAATCCCCCAACGACAATCAAAGCCGCCACCGCGAGATCGGTGATCAGAATCGGTACGTCGCGGCCGCCCGTTGAGAAAACTGGAATGCGTCCCAGATTGCCGACGAGGAGAAGCACGATGGTGCCGCAGAAGAGCGGCGCCACGCGAATGGTGAGGCTGCCTCGACGCGCGGTGAGTGGTACGACGAGTGGTGCCGTCATGGTCCGACGGTCACGCTCGTCTCACACCACGACGACATCGCTCGCTCGATTGAGAACGACGCCCGCACACGGAACGGCGAGCCGTCGGAGCGTTTGCATGGTGCCCAGGAGCACCCGGCGTTCGACGCGACCGGGCGACGCGATGAGCAGTACCGATCGGTCGGGGCTGAGAGCAGCCGCGGTCTCGTCTGCTGCAAGGCCCGGCAGGCGCACGATCACCAGCTCGTGCGCCTCTTCCAGACGGCGAATCGTCGCGTTGATGTCCGTGGTGAGCGCCATCGACGCGGCTGCCTTACCGGACAAATCGAGAACTGTGGGATTGATCGCTCGCGCGACTGCCGTTCGCGCCAGACGCTCGGCGACGCCCGCGGTGCTCGCCCGTCCGTCGATCGGAACGAGCAGCACCGTCTTCGTCAATTGTGGGCCCGCAACGAGTAGCGGCACGCCGGAGTCCGCCTGTAGCGCGGGCACGCCCGCCGTGCGTTCGATGACCAGCGGGTCTTCAACGTAGCGGCCCATCAGCCCAGTGAGCAGCGCGAGGATGACACCCACGAACAGCCCAATGCCGGCACCGATTCCAACCGTCGTCGACACTCGCGGGAACGCCACCCTACGCGGCGGATGCGCAGCATCGAGAACTCGAACGTCCCCGCCCTCGGCTACGGCGGCGAGCCGGCTCTCGACCAACTGCGTCTGAAGCGCCGCATCTGTCACCGCCAATTCTTTCGCTTGTCGTTGCAGTCGTCCGCTCGATTCAGCAGCGCCGGGGAAGGTGCCGAGGAGGTGGCTGATCGTGTCGAGCTGAGACGCCAGCGCGCTCCGCTGTTTGTCGAGCGAGGTCTTGTAGCTCGACGCGAGGCCGGTGAGCTGCCCCTCGATGTCCTTGGCGCTCTGGGCCATGGCCATGACTTCGCCGTCGTTCGGGAGGCGTTTCTCGAGTAATTCGGTGCGAGCGGTTTCGACAGTAGAGAGCTGGCCAATCAACTCATTGATCGCCGGGCTCTTGAGAAAAGTTGGAAACGCAGCGAGCTGCCGCGGCTGCATTTGTCCGGACGAGATTTGAGACGACAGTTCCACGATGGCGCCGCGCTCGACATCGATGTCGCCAATGCCCTTTCGGATTTCGGCGGCTTGGTCGAGCTGGATTTTCCCCTGCACCTGTGGATCGAGCACACCAGTGGCTTCCTCGAACCGACGAAGCGAATCCTCCGCGAGGCTCAACTGCCGGCCCACCGAATCGAGCTGTGCTCCGATGAAGGCCACCCGATATTCGTTCGTGCTGCGGTCCACGGTGTGGCGTCGCACTAGATAGTTGGCGATGAGCGCATTTGGCACCGCGGCCGATGTCGACGAGTCCGGCGCCTGGAACGCGATCGTGATGACTTCGCCCGCCGTGGCCTTGCTGACCGACAGGTGTTTGACCGCGTCGGTGACCGCGTCTTCCTGATCCGCCAATACGAAGGTGAAGCGCGGCGGAAGCGTCGTATCGGCGCGCAGCTCGAGCGTCCCTTGGGGGAGTACGATTGGGCGACCCGCCACGACGCTCACGCTCGTCCCGCCCGTCGAAACGCGATACGTTCCGCTCGAGTCACGCTCGGCCGTATAGCGTACGACAGGAAACGCGCCGCCGAGGTGGACGACGGAAAAGACGTTCCGCGCCGCGATCGACTTGGGCGACGTGACGGATGCCTGGAGCTCGAGCGAGTCCACGACCTGCGCGACCAAGGCTCGGCTCGATAGAATCGCCACTTCGGTTTCCAACGGCGACGATGAAGCCAGGCCGGCCATGCCTTCGCCGACACCCAGCTTGGAGAGCACGGATGCGGCGCCGCCTGGGCTCGACGAACGCACGACGAGGCTTGCGGTGCCCGTGAAATGGCGTGGGCCAAAGAGGAGAACGGCGAGACCGGCCAACGCGCCGAGGACGATCGACACGAGTAGCGGGCGCCATCCACGGCGAATGGCGCTCGCAACTTCGGCGATGTTGATGCTGTCGGCGGTGTCCGTCATGAGTGCATCAGTGCTTGAATGCGATCAAGAGCGATGTCAGCAGACCGGCCACGCCGATGACGGCGCCAATGTTCAAGGATACCCAGCTGCGGCGGCCGACGAGGACTTCGTCGCCGGAGCGCAGCGCTTCCTGCCCCTGGGGTCCGGTGCTCCAGTTCGGAAAGGGTGTTCTGATCCCGCCGCGCACGATCGACACGTCCTTCATGTTTCCCTCGGAAGTGACGCCACCGGCGCGGGCGACGACGTCGCGCAGCGCCATGGACGGGTCGACGAAATAAACATCTGGTTTCAGGACGGCGCCATTGACGGTCACGCGACGCATTGCGCGCACGTCGACGGCCGGCTCACGAAGAAAGGTGGCGTACCGCGCACGCAGCGAATCGCGAAGCATGTCGCTGGTCAGCGTGCCGACACTGATGACGCCGAGCTTGGGGAGCGCGAGATCGTTCGCCTCGTCGACGAACACACGTGCGCTCAAATCCTTTTCACGGAAGACGGTGACCACGACATCGTCGCCCGCAGCGAGGTGGGCGAAAGGCAGTGCGTCTGTCCGCGGTGCGGCGGCCTGTTGCGCCATCAGGATACTGGCGCACGAGACGGCGAGCCCGACCATTAGACTTCTCGAAATGTGGCGCGAGCTCATTGCCGAAGCTTCCGTTGTTGCACGCGAGGGCGAGGAATACGATCAGACTGGCTGACGATCCGCGCTCAGTACGCTCCGCGCTGGAGGAATACCGCGGCCGGAGTCCGGAGAAGGATAGCGAAGTCCGCAGCGAGCTTCCAATTGTGCACGTAGTCGAGCTCGATCGTTGCGCGATGCGGGTAGCCGATATGGCTCCGGCCGTGCACGGCCCACGCGCCGGTGAGACCTGGACGAACCGACAAGAGCGTGGGAAGGTTGTCGCCGTAGAAGACGGACTCGAGCGGTACGATCGGGCGCGGCCCGACCAGAGACATGTCGCCGCGGAGCACATTCCAGAGCTGTGGCAGCTCGTCGAGGCTGCTCTTGCGCAGGAAATAGCCGAGCCGTGTGATCCGCGGATCGAGATGCTGCGGAATTTTGAAATGATTGCTCACGTACTGGTGCCGCAACGTCTCGTCTGCGTGGAGATGGCGCTCCGCGTCCCGATGCATGGAGCGGAACTTCCAGCAGGTGAACAACCGGCCGCCGCGTCCGAGACGGCTGTGGGCAAAAAAGATCGGTCCCCGCGACTCGAGCTTGATGGCGACGGCCACGGCAATGAACACCGGCGCGGCGATGAGAAGGCCGATGGCCGCGCCCGCTACGTCGATCGATCGCTTGACGAGCCACGCAATGCCGCGACCGAATTCGATCTCGAACGGGGGATTCTCGATCGCGGGTTGGCTCATGCTGCCATCGCCCACGATGGACATCGGCGCATGCCGTTCGCGTTCTGTTCCCAGACCTCTAACTGCCCGCGCACTCTTTGTTGCGCGTTTTGCGCTTCCAGTCGTCGGCGTCACGATGTCGAGTCGAGGGTGAACATCCGGACGGAGCGGCGTCCGGCTTCAATGTAAGCCTCACGGCGCGATGCCAATAGTGGGCCACGCCGCCACGAAGTTCGTCGCATGCGAAACTGATGAACAGGTCCCCGTGTCACTCCACTTGCCGAATTGGCCTGTCGGACATTGGCGGCGGCACCTACCGACGACGGGGATACCTCGGATGTTCCGCCGCGGTCACCCCAATCGCGCCAATGTAAAACGACCCCGCCGGTATCAGTAGTAGGAGTGTGACAGCATCCAACGGACGTTGCGCCGGAGTTGCGTGCCATGCGAGAGTTGTGACATGTCAGCCGGCCGGTCCAACAAGACGCTAAAGATCGTAGATCGGTACATCGGTACCGCACTACTCGCACCACTGGCGCTTCGCCCGAAACGAGCCCTGAATCGGGGCACGGTGCGCCGAATTGGCCTGATGAAAACGGCGGCCATTGGCGACACGCTGTTGCTCGCCGGTTTGATCGGCGATGTGCGCGCGGCGTATCCGTCGGCTTCGGTGATCCTGATCACTGGCGAGGACAACCGTGGCGCAGTCAACCTGCTTCCTGACACGATCGACGAACACATCGTCGTTACGCCTCGGCGCCCGCTGTCGAGCGTCCGCTCGGTGCGCGATGCGCACCTCGACGTGCTCGCGGATTTTGGATCCTGGCCGCGCTTCGACGCGCTGATCGCCGCGCTATCTGGCGCCAAGTTCATTCTCGGTTTTCGAACGCCAGGTCAATTTCGACATTACGGATTTGACAAAACCGTGCCGCACGGTCTCGTGCACGAACGCGAGAATTATGTGCGTCTGCTCGCAGAGCTGGGAATCCACGCAACTGCGGCTCCGGCCATCCGCGCGGCGCGAATGCTCGCCGCCGACCGATATCCAAGCGGACCGTACATGGTCTTTCATCCGTGGGCGAGCGGTCACTTGCACCAGGCTCGAGAGTGGCCAACCGAGCGGTGGCTCGAGCTCGCTGACTGGGTACAATCGCTGGGATGCATCGTCGTGCTTTCCGGTGCACCGAGCGAACGATCGGCGGGCGACGCACTCGCCGCTCGACTCGCCGAAACAGGCGCGACTGTTGTGAATGCGGCGGGACGATTCACGCTCGCCGAGCTCGTCGATCTGTTGGTCGGGAGCCGCGCCGTGGTCTCGGTAAATACAGGCATCGCCCACATGGCAAGTCTGGCTGGCGCGCCCACGGTCAGTCTCCAAGGCCCCACCTCCTCCGCGCGATGGGGTCCGCTTGGCCCACGGGTGCGGCTCGTCGACAGCACGCTGCCGGGATGCGGCTACCTGAATCTGGGTTTTGAATACGCCGGGCAACGGTTGGACTGCATGGCGGGAATTTCCGCCGAGTCGGTCATTGCGGCGATCGAGTCGCTGCTGAAAGACGGGATTGAAGAAGTGCGCGCGCGGTAGCGAGCACCAACTCCGGAGCAATGCCTGACATGCAGACGTTGCTCGCGCATGCGGCGAACTCCCGACCATCGTAGCAGGGCCGACACGCGAGATCGGCGCCGCCCCATAAGACTTTCGTCGAATCGTTTTCGACCATGAATTGTCCGGGCATGGTTGGCCCGAAGAGCGCGACCAGCGGCGTTCCGACCAACTTCGCGAGGTGCATGGGTCCCGTGTCGTGAGACACCACGAGATCGCAGCTCGCCAGCAATGCCAACGTCTCCGGCAACGTAGTCGCACCGATGCGGTCCACCACGGGAATGCCTACGAAGTCAGCCCGCACCCACTCGTCGTTTGCATCGCCGATGAGCACGACCTCGCACCCGTCGGCAATGAGCGTTTGTGCAAGCACCGCGTAATGGACCGCCGGCCACCGTCGAACCGCGCTCTCGCGCATGGCGTTGCGGCCGCCACCGGACACGAGCGCGACGCGACCCGCCGGCGACCGCGTGCGTTGCGCCGAGTCGATCGTTGGAAGCAGAGACAACGGCTTGAGCCGGCCGAGCGGATAGTGGCCCGTGATCGGTCCGACATGAGCGAGGCCGTCGAGGAGTCGCGCGTATTCGTCGCCGAAGTAGCGGCCCGGAACCGGATTCATTGCGCCATGCGCGTCGCGCGGCGATTGCGCAACCGTCTCGACCCCAACGAGCGGGGCAATCACCACGCGGTAACGACGGTCTACATGTAGGAGAAAGACCCGGTCAAACCGACGGCCAAGCAACGAACGCCAGAGCGGCAGCAGCACGGCAAGCCGATCGATCACGCCGCCATTGAGCAGTCGCCGCTCATCGACGGTCAGCACCTCATCGACATCCTCGAACTGCGCGACGAGCGGCGCGACACTCGTGCTACATAGCCACGTGATCGACGCGTCCGGATGCTCGTCGCGAATACGCCGTGCGAGCGACGACGCCATGACGACGTCGCCGACGGCGGCCAGCCGGACGATGAGGAAACGGTTGGTCAATTCTTGGCGATTGCCGCCAGCGCCACCAACGAGCCCAAGATGGAGGTGATCGACGCCGTGATCACAGTCCAGTCGCGGTGATTGTTTGGATCCTTGTCCGGTACGTACACGGTGCTTCCCGGCTGCGGAACCGGTTTGGACGTCGTCCAGAACAGGTGTCCGTGTCGCGTCTCGAGCTTGCCGCCAGGCTGCGTGACGTACGCATTGTCCGCGTCGCCCTTGATGTTTTCACCGCCGGCCGAGCGAACGTAATAGTCGATGTCCGCACCAGGCAGGTAGGCGATTCCCGTGGGCGCGTTGACGTCGCCGCGCACCATCACCACGGGAGTGTATTGCGGAATGTAGATCGAGTCGCCTTCCATGAGCGTGATGTTGTCCGACGTATTCGGATTGCGCAGCACCGCGGGCAAGTCGACGCCGATCCGCATATCGGTGAACGAGCCGACTCCGAGCCGAATCATGAGCGCGGTGTCACCGCCCGCTTTGGCGAGCGCGGCGCGTTTCCGAATGAATACGATGCCGCTCGCGTACGCACTGTTCGTCAGGCCGCCGGCGCGAGTGAGAATGTCGGACAGGCGATCCTTCTTGGAGGTGAGCGTGTAATCGCCTGGCGACTTGACCTCACCCTCCACCGCCACGCTGCGCGGCAGTTGCCATTCCGGCTGACGCTTGATGAGAATTGCATCATAAGGACGCAGCACCACTTCCGGCGCCTTTGCGACGGGCGCTGCGATACCCGGCGGACCGGTGTACCGGCCATCGCTGCTCCGCTCGAACAGATACGTCGAGTCGAGCGGCACGAGCTCCGTAACGGCATTGACGCCCGGCTGGCGATTCTCCGGTAAGTGCGCAACCTCGGCATCCGTGAGAAGCGCGCCGTCCTGCAGTCCATTGGCGAGCAGCACGGCATCGCGCAGCGTCATGCCTTCGCGATAGGGAATCTTTCCCGACTTCCGAACGGCGCCGGTGATGGTGATGTACCGCTGCGGGCGGAACTCGGTCGTTGAGAAAACAGTGATTTCGTCGCCGTCTGCCAACACTCTGTCGTCCACTGCACGACCCGTTGTGTCGTACACGGCGGTGCGTAGCATTTGGCGCGTTGAATCAGAGTTGAGACGCGCAATCTGCACCGTGCCGAGGTAGCTGTCGGGCTTGAGACCGCCGGCACTGTGCAGTGCGTCGGACAGATGCATGCCGGGGGTGAACGCCACCGGGCCCTTGCTCCACACGTTGCCTTCGACGTCGACGCGATTCGCCACTCGCTTGGCGATCGACAACACGCGAATGACGTCACCGGCGCGCACGGGAGTAGTGCTCGACAAATCGGGTGGAACGTCGATGACGCTGCGGTCCGCGCCTGCCGACGTCCGATCCGCGGGCGGCACGATCCGTTCGATCTGGATTCGGCGCCGATCAGCCGTTTCCGACAGGCCGCCCGCCATCTGGACGACGTCGGCGAGTGTTTGCCCTGCCTTTACTTCGTAGGTCGCCGGTCGAAGCACCGCTCCGGCAACGCGAATCTGTGGTCCTCGCGGCGGGACGAACACCACATCGCCGCCGTTCAGTCGGATGTCCTTGCTGGCGTCTCCGTGCAAGGCGTAATCGTATACGTCCATCGTCGCGATGATCTGGCCGTTTCGCCGAACCTCGACCGTACGCATCGAGCCGTTGCCCGTGGGACCACCCGCCATGTACAGCGCCGTCATCACGGTGCCGGCGCGCGAGATCTGATAGCTGCTCGGATGCGCCACGTCGCCGTTGACATACACCTGGTTCGTGCCCATCTGGCTGACATCGACGAAGAAGTGCGTCGTCGCACCGGCGCCGCGGCGAACACCGGAATACACGCGCCCCAAGCGCGTGTAGAGAAGATCGTCCAACTGGTCGCGCGTCAGTCCTGCGACATTGATCTGGCCAACGTCTGGAATGACGACGAAGCCATCGCGATTGATCGTGAGCGGATATGATTTTTCGACGTCGCCGGTGAGAAAAAGGACCAGCTTGTCGCCGGGGCCGAAGCGATAGTTCGCGTCCGCAGCGCCGCTGCTGTTCGGATCGAACTGCTTTGTCTGGTCGTTTTGAAAGAGATCGAGACCAAAAACCGCGAAGCCACTGTCGGCCTGCTCGCGCTGCAAGTCCTTGGAGCGAAGCAGCGCGCGCATCGCTGCGCGCGTGGAGTCGTTCATCATCGCCTTGCGCAGCGTATCGAGAAAGGCGGAATCGAGGCGCGCTGTGGTCGCGGTGCGTACACGCGCCCGGCTTCTGAGCGAGTCGACGGCGAGTGTGTCGCCGATACCGAGCGCTCGTAACGCCGCGAACGCATCGTCGCTTGGGACGGCAGTCGAATCCGTTGACGTCGACCCAGGCAGATACTGATCGAGCAGCGACTGAGGATAACCTTGCGCCTGCAGCCGCGCGCGCACTTGGTCAGGCGTCATCCCGCTCGACTGCATCATGCTCTGCAGCCGGCTGAGCAACGACGGGTCGTTCTGCAACATCTGTTGAGCTTGCGCCGGCGAAGGAATCGTCTGAGCTACGGCTGGCGCCGCTACCACTGCTATGAACGTCAGGCCCACCAGGGGCCGGATGAGCTTGGAAAGCATGAAGGTCAGTGAGAGAAAAAGAGGCCGCGCCAGCGAATAATGGAGCGCGCGCTTGGGTTTGTCATCCTCAGAACGGGTTCGACCATCCCGTTGTCACAGACCCCTAAACAGAAAGTTGTTGATGTACAGGCCGCCGTTCAGCGCGCTCACGCGTTGGTGCACATCGGCGCGAAACTCCGCCAGCGGGCGCCATCCACGATCAGGCAGAAGAAACTCTCCACGGTAGCCCATGCTTTCGATTTCAGCGAACACCGGATCGATGCTCCCAGCGTGATGCCGCTGTTCGATCTCGACGAGCAAGAGCGGATGGCCGCGCGCAATTGTTTCGGCCGCACCGCGAAGCACGCCCAGCTCGGCACCTTCGACATCGATCTTCATCGCGCGAACTCGGTCGAATCCAAACGAATCGAGCGTCCGAACGTCGACGTCGATCGTCTCGGCCGGCGTAGTCATGTCCGTCTCGACCAGGCTCGCCGATCCGCGCTGCAACCGACCGTCGACGATCGGAACGCGCAGCACCACACTCGCATCGGCGGCGCCCAGCGCAATGTTGTGCACGCGAATGTGCGAATTCCCGCTCGCATACGCACGAAGCACCTCGGCGCACCACGGTTGGGGCTCGAACGCTTCAATCGCCGCCCCGCGCTTTGCGAGCGCATGCGTATAGATGCCGACGTTCGCGCCCACGTCGACGACGAGATCGTGCGCCTGCACCATGTCGCAAAACAACGGCAGCTCACGCTCGAGCAGACCACGCCACCGCTCGTAGTGATAGCGAACCGCTGGCTGCACGCGTGCCGGCAACAGCCGCCGAACCTGCGACGCAACGCTCATTCGCCGGTGCTCTCCCAGCGGGCGGTGTTGAAAGTCGCGATGACGATCAGCGAAGTCGTCAATCCAAGCGCGGCGCCAGCAATCATGTCCACTCCGTAATGAAAGCCTCCATACACGGCTCCGAACCCAATCAATATCGCAGCCGCGAGCACAACCCATCCGGTTCGACGCTGCCACCGCAACGCCGTTACAGCCATCGCGACGCTCACGGCCATGTGCGACGACGGAAACGCCGCGCCGCGCGAAGATCCGGCGGCGAGCAGCGACACAGCCAACCGACGCAGCGGGCCGTCAGGAATGTTCGGCGGTGCACTGAACAGATACCGCGGCCCTTCCACCGGCATCGCCACAAAGATTCCCCAACAGATTGTGCACGTCAGCGTCAGCGTCAGCACCGTGGCCGCGAACGATCCACGTCGCCGCCGCGCGTACAACAACAGCGCCGGCACGAACAGCACCGCGTAATACGACAAATACCCCGCGTGGAGCAGCTCGCTCAGCGCAATATTCGGGAGCCAGGAAGCAAGGGTGTGCGACGGCTGTGTCCCGAATAGAGCGAGCTCCCAGCGCTGCACCAACGCGTCGTGATACGTGGTCCCGGCCGCCGCGATCAGCGCCGGAATCTCTCCATACAGCGCCGGCGCCACGACGAGCGGCAGAAAGTCCCCGATCACATTCCCAGGCGCGCGCGCGACGAAAATGACGGCGATGAGTACGACGTGAAGCGTCGCCAAACCCCACGACCCGTGGACGAGTAGCATCACGCCAGCGATCGCGAGGTACGCCGCTAGCCAAGCGAGCGCCGCGGCACGGGGATCGCGCCAGGTCAATCCCTGCGGTTTCCCCGCCCGCTCGCCCAGACCATCGTGCGGCGGCGGCGTCCCATTGATTACATTGGCACTTGTGTCCGTCGAAATCATTCCCGTCGAGTCATCGCGTGACCTGCGCCGGTTCGTAGATCTCCCCTGGAAGATCTATAACCGCGCCGATCATCCGCAGTGGGTGCCGCCGCTTCGCATCGCGGTGCGCGACGCACTGAACATCAAGGCGAATCCATTCTACCGCGAAGCCGAACGCCAGCTTTTTCTCGCGCTGCGTAACGGCACACCGGTCGGCCGCATCGCCGCGATCGAGAACCGCGCCCACAACGCCTTCCACAACGATCGGGTCGGCTTCTTCGGCTTCTTCGAATGTAAGGAAGATCAGGAAGCGGCGGACGCGCTCTTCGCGGCGGCGGAAAAATGGCTCGCCGCCCGCGGCCTCGATACCATGCGCGGACCCACGAATCCGTCCACGAACCACGAGTGTGGGCTGCTCGTCGACGGCTTCGAGCAGCACCCGATGATCATGACGACCTGGAATCCGCGTTACTACGGAGACCTGATCGACACCGCCGGGTTCAGCAAGGCCAAGGATCTCCTCGCCTACTACTTCCCCATGCAGGGCGCGCAGGCGTTCGAGATGCCGGAGCGGTACCGGACGCACGCCGAGCGCGCCATGCAGGGGAAGAAGCTCGTTTTTCGCGATCTGAACTTCAAGGATTTCAAAAACGAGGTGGAGCGCTGCTGGGAGGTCTACAACGCAGCGTGGGAAAAGAACTGGGGCTTTTTCCCCATGTCGCACGACAGCTTCCAGCACGAAGCCGAAGTGCTCAAGTACATCCTCTGGCCACAGTTCACGTTCGTGGCGGAAGTCGATGGCGAGCCGGCCGGATTCATGATCATCGTGCCGGACTTTCACGAGGCGTACAAAGCGATCGGCAACGGCCGCCTCTTACCCACGGGAATCGTCAAGCTCCTCAAAGCCAAATCCCGCATCAAAAGCGGTCGCATCATGATCCTCGGCGCCAAACCCGAGTATCGCAATCGCGGCATCTTTGCGCTGTTCGCGCACGAGATGTTCCGGCGAGGGAAAGACTTCAACGGCGTCGGGGCCGAGGCGAGCTGGATTCTCGAGGACAACGACAGGCTGAATCGTCCGTTGGCGGGAATGGGCGCAAAGGAATACCGCCGCTGGCGGATCTACGATCGGGCCATCGGTGCACGCGCTGGCGGCTCGAGTGCCGTAGACACCGGCGCGGCCCGCGCATGAGCATCTTCGACAAATGCGACGAGTACACACTCGCCCGCGAGATGCAGGCAGCAGGCGTGTATCCCTGCTTCGTGCCGATCGAAGCGTCGACCGCGACGGAAGCGCGCATCGGCGGCGAATGGAAGGTGATGGTGGGATCGAACAACTATCTCGGTCTCACGCACCATCCACGCGTGCTCGAAGCAGCGCGCGACGCGCTCTGTCGGTTCGGTAGCGGTTCTACGGGCAGCCGCCTGCTCAACGGAACGCTCACACTGCACGACGAGCTCGAAGCCCGATTCGCCGAACTGTTTCACAAGGAAGCGGCGCTCGTGTTCACCACGGGCTACCAGGCGAACCTCGGCACGATTGGCGCGCTGGTCGGCCGCGGAGAGCACGTCTTTCTCGATCGGCTCGATCACGCGTCGATCGTCGACGGCGCGCGTCTGTCGTACGGCCAACTGCATCGCTACCCACACGGCGACGCCGAATCGTTGTCGCGGCAGCTCGCGTCAGTCGGCAAAGATGCGGGCAAGCTGGTCGTCACCGACGGCGTGTTCTCCATGGAAGGCACGTTGGCATCGCTGCCGGAGATCGTTGCAGCGGCCAAACAGCACGACAGTGCCGTTCTCGTGGACGAGGCGCATGCTCTGGGCGTATTCGGAGCGACGGGCGCCGGCACGGCCGAACATTTCGGCGTGACGGATCAGGTCGACCTGCTCATGGCGACGTTCTCCAAATCGCTGGCGTCGGTCGGCGGCGTGATCGCTGGTCCCGAGTCGGTGATTCATTGGCTGCGCCATCATAGCCGTGCGTTCGTCTTCACGGCCAGCATGCCGCCGGCAAGCGTGGCGGGCGTGCTCGCCGCGCTCGACGTGATGCGCGACGAGCCGGAGCGGCGCGCGCGGTTGTGGGAAAACACACGTCGAGTGACAGAGGGCCTTCGCTCCCTCGGCTTCGATGTGGGCGCCGCCGAGACCCCGATCATTCCGGTCGTCATCGGCGAGCTGAGTCGCACGCTGCAAATCTGGCGCGCGCTGTTCGACGAAGGCGTCTTCACCCATACGATCGCGCCGCCGGCTGTTCCCGCGTCGTCGTGCCGGCTTCGCGTGTCGATGTCGGCGGAGCATAGCGAGGAGCAGATCGATCGAGTACTCGGCGCGTTCGAGCGGGTGGCGAGCGGACAAACGGCGGGATTGAGGGACGAAGGCTAAGGGGTACAGTCGGTGAAAGTCGCGCTCGTCTGCGATTGGTTCGCACCGCGCATCGGTGGAATCGAGCTCCACCTGCAGAGCCTTGGTGCGCGATTGATGGCCGCGGGCCATGACGTCGTCGTCATCACCCCGACGCCCGGTGAAACTCTGATCGGCGGAATGCGAGTTCGACGCATTCATGCGCCGCTCGCCCCCGGTTTCGGATTTCTCATCACGGCCGGAGGCGTGCGTGCACTCGGCGCAGCGCTCGCAGAGGAACACGCCGACGTGGCGCACTGTCACGTCAGCATTGTCTCCCCCGCCGCGCTCGGCGGCGCGCAGCAGGCCCAACGGCTCGGCGTGCCGACGGTACTCACGTTTCATTCGGTCGTGCCGCAAACGCCGGTTCTTGCTAAAGCCGTCGACTTCGCGCTCGGCACCTCACGTTGGCGCGCACGCTTCTCGGCGGTGAGCCAACGCGTGGCGAAGGATGTACAGCCAATAGCCGGTCTCAACGAGATGATCGTGGTGCCCAACGGCATCGACGTCGGTTTTTGGCGGACGCGTTCAGCAGATTCCGCGTCAGCCGCGCGGCGCGGCGCCAACGTCCGGCTCGTGAGCGTGATGCGCCTCAACCAGAAGAAGCGCCCATTGGCGCTCGTGGAAATAATGCGTCGCGCAATCTCGTCTAGCGGCACGTCAACGAACGTGACGCTGAAAATCGCCGGCGACGGACCGCAACGACGCGCGCTTCAGCACGCGATCAATCGCGCCCGGCTCTCCAGCCACATCGAGCTACTCGGCCGCCGCACCCATGAGGATATTAGAATACTATTAAACGACAGTGACGTCTTTGTGCTGCCCACCGTACGCGAATCGTTCGGTCTCGCGGCGCTCGAGGCGCGATGCGCCGGCGTGCCGGTGGTCGCGATGGCCGCGTCAGGCGTGTCGGAATTCATCGCGCACGGCCGAGAAGGTCTGCTCGCGAAATCGGACGCCGAATTCGCCGATCATGTCGCCACTCTCGTGCGGGATGAAACGCTTCGGCGCACGATCGCCGACAACAATCGGGAGACCCTCCCGCCCTACGATTGGCCGCAGGTAATCGACCAGCACCTGACCCTCTACCGCGAGGCGATCGCGCTCCGCAACAACGTGTGACGCGACAGAAATAGATAGCCAATGCCGACTGACGGCAGCATGAAGCACACGTGCTCCATGATGGCGAGGCTGAGCGCCTGTTCGGGTGCGACGCCCAGGTATCGATACGCGAGGAACGCGCTGGCTTCGTAGGTGCCGAGGTTGCCGGGCGACAGCGGGACCATCGTGCCGAGGATGATGGCTGCGACCACGAGGGCGGTGCCGCCCATCGTGATGTTCAGCCCGAATGCGCGCTGTACCACGAGAATGGCGCATGCCTGTGAGAGTTTCATCATGAGCGCACAGACAAGCCCCACGGCCGGACGGCGCCACGTGCGCAGCACGGCGAGCTCGCTGGTCATCCGCGACACCAGGATGATGGTGACGAACAGTGCACCCACGGCCAACGACGCGGTGATGATTCCCGCGCGCATCCACGAGGGAAGCGGCAGGAGGATTGCGACGAGCACGAAGACGATGACCTTCGACACGCCTTCGCCAAGCTGATCGAGTGCCATCACGGTGAGCGCGCCGCGCGAGCTAGTCTCACCTCGGCGCACCAAGAGCAGCACACTCGACGCGTGCCCGGCGCCGAACGGCACCGTGTTCATGAGCGACGACGCCGCGGCCACGATCTCGAACATCCGACCATACGTCACTGGTGTCTCGTCGTCCGGACGCAGCACGCGCCAGAACGGGGTCCAAAACACCAGGATGCCCACGTTGGCGGCGATCGCGACCACGAGCCATCCGGGTTGCGCCGTGGTCAGCAGCTCCAAGGCGCGCGTCCAATTCAAACGACGCGCAGCGAAGACAATCGCGATGGTGACCGCCGCGAACGCGGTAGGCCGCAGCGCTTTGTGATCCCAGCGAAGCAGTTTGTCGATGCGCTCCGTCAGCCCACGCGGGTCGGTCACACGATCTCCCGCATGCGCACGAAGCGCGCGCCTTTTGCGTTGTACGACGCGAGCACGCTTCGTACGCACGACAACGCCACGTCGCCGGTCTTGAACCGGCAATCCAGCCGGAGTTTCTCCTTGCGCAGGTCCACGAACTCCCACGGATGCACGAACAGCACGACGGGACTCGACATTGCGGCGAGGTACGCCCGTCGCAACGGTGACGGAAGCCGCAGCACCGACGACGTGACCGACGCAGGAATTCGACGCAGCGTCGTCGGTGCGCGCTTGCGATAGTACGCTGCTTTGTACTTCGCGTGCGACGAGTCGAGCTCGAAGCCCGCGCGCTCCAACATCGGCAAATAGGATTCTGGAAAGCGCAGATACGGCGCACGAAAGGACGTCACGGGAGCGAACCGTCGCAGGATCTCGGCGCTCTCGGTGATCTCCGCACGCGCATCGCGCGGTTGGAGCGACGTGAATGCCGTGTGCGTCATGCCGTGACAGGCGAGCTCGTGTCCCTCGGAGACGAGTCGTTCAACCGCACGCGGGTATCGCCGCGCAACATCACCCGTGGTGAAGAACGTTGCCGGCACGCGCGCCTCGGCGAGCAACTCGAGTAACGCCGGGAGCCCCTGCTCGACACCGCGAAAGCCACTCAGAAACGGCGGGCAGTCCGGTTCGAGGTCGACCGTGAACGAGACGACGAGCTTGTTCGACCCCGCAGCGTTCACGGCCTTACCATCAGTCCGACTGTTCCAAGCACGTTGTTGCGGTCGCTTCCGGCGACGAAACGAAAATTCGTCACGTGTTCCACACCTGCCGTCGCGCGAACGCTTACGCGTTGCGTTCCCCGATCGGTGGACAAAGTTGCCATCACTCGCTCGCGCTTTTCTCCGGGCCGGCGGGCGGCCAAGACGAAATGAAAATTCGCACCGGACGAATTCGTGACGTGCGAGCTATACGTGTTTCCGCTTCGTACTTCGAACGCGCCCGTGAGTGCGCCGTAGATGCCGGCGTGCGATTCGCCGTCGACCGTGAGATAGCCGCCCAATCCGCGCGGTCCAAGCGGATCACCAAGCAACTCCTGATGCTCGGCAAGGAAGTAATCGTAGTGCGTGTAGTAGCGGATGCCCGTCTGCCGATACTCGGCGCGAACGCCAAGACGGCCGCATTCGAGAATGCACGACAGCGACGTGCCCGCGATGTACCCGCCGTCCTGCAGGAAGACAATGCGCAGCCGCCGAGCGTCGAAGTCGTCGAGTCCCGTTTCGCCATACAGTTCGAACCCGCGCCATGACGGGACCCGCCAATGAAAGTCGCCGCCCGCCATCTTATTAGAGAACTGGAAATCACTACCCGAGCGGAATACATCGAAAATCGGCACCACGTCGAGCACGCGATCGCCGAAGGTCGCCGGCTGGCCACCCTTGCCGCCCATGGCGTCGATCACCTCGAGTCCCACCTCGAGCTGGCGCACGGGCAATGCAGCGATGTGGTAGCCAATCAACTTGGAGTGCGGATGGACCTGATGCGTCGGCCCGAGATCGGCGACGAACGCCGTCGCGCGCATGGGTCCGAACGCGTGCAACCACCACGGAAGCTCGAACGGAATGTCGTTCGACACGCGCACCATGTTGAGCGGCGGTGCGTTGTCCGACAGCAGCAGGCCGCCGGACGGTGCCTGCCCAAAGATCGTGTAGTCGCGGCCAGCGTCGATCGAGAGGTTGCCGAAGAGAAAGTTTGCCGACCCGGTTTGCAGTCGGAGAAGCGTCGAGGCGGGCATGCCGCCGGCGCGCGGCGTCACCGTCACGAGTTTCGGGTTGATCGAGAGCGCCACGTGTGATCCCAAGGTCACACTGTGAAAGGTCTCGAAATCGGCCGTGAAGCCGTTCGCGATGACACGCGCGCTACGGTTCGCCGCCAGCGGATTGATCACCGCGTCGATCTTTCCATTCGGATCGACCGGCGCGGGCCGGTACGGGTTGTCCATCTCCGAGAGCTCAACGAACGCCGCATCCATTGGCTTGATCTTGCCGCGCGTCCACCGCGCGAGATCGCCGGCGATTGTGGGCGCCGCCCATGCCTGCGCGTTCGGATTCCGACTCAGGTTGCGCTGTGCTTCGCTCAACAAGCGCACGACTTCACGCTCGCTGAACGGCCGCGCGCCAAGTACGAGTGTGTCGATCAATCCGGCGGCGGCGAGCCGGTCGATGTCGCGATACACTCGCTCGCCGGGCGGCACCATCGGTCGTGCTTGCGCCGTCGCAGTACTCGCCGCGATGGCGCTCGACAAAACCAGCAGCGCGAAAAAGAACCGTTTCATGATTTCCGTGTGCAGATTGAGGAGCAGCGGCCTCGAATCACAGCCAACCGTTGGTGCGATACCAATGATAGGTGTCGCACAGTCCGCGTTGAAGCTCGATCGACGCGGAGAAATCCAACAGGGTGCTAACATGTTCCGGTGAGCAGACCCAGAACGGTGCGCGCGCGAGCGCGGTCTTTCCGCTTGTCAGTAGGCTCGCGCGTCCCGTGAGGGTAGCGATCGCGTCGCCGGCCATAGCGCCAACGGCGACGAGCGGCACTGGCACCTCGACGTCGAGCTTGAGTTGTTTGCCCGCGCATTCCGCAGCCGCGCAAAAGAGCGTCTGCCACTGCACCGGCTTTCGATTGGCCAAGAAAAACGTCTCGCCGACGGCGGCGGCATCACGCGCCGCACAGACCACGGCCCGCACCACGTCGTCGACGTGGATGATCGAGATCCACTGCCGGCGATTGCCGGGATGAATGGCCAGCCCGCGCGCGGCCAATCGAAAGAGCGAGAGAAAGTCGCGATCGTGAGGTCCGTATACGGCGGCAGGCCGCAGCACCACCCACGGCAGCGCCGAATCCCGCACGAACGACTCGGCCTCGAGCTTACTCTGACCGTATGCCTCGACGGGGCGTGGTTTGTCGGTTTCGCGCGTCGGAGCCTCGAGCGCATTCGCCGGCCCGCCCGCGGCCTGCGACGAAAGGAAGACGAACCGCCGCACCCTGGCTTTCGTCGCCGCATCGAGCGTGCGCGCTGTGAGCTCGACATTCGACGCGCGCAGTCGCGCCCGCGATGGCGCCCGCGTCGCTCCGGCCGCATGCACGACGACATCGACGTCGGCGAATCGCGCTTCGAGTGCACCGGCTTCGTAGTCTCGCCGCACGACTGGCCGCACGGTGCACCCCGCGTCCTCGAACCCGCGCACGAGATTCCGCCCAATGAACCCGTTCGCCCCGGTGACGGCAACGATCATCGAGCCGAACGAAGAGGATCGTTCAAACCGACGTTACGTCCCAAGCGTATGCGCCGCATCCACAACTCTCTCACACAACTTGGTCTCTCTGTCTGCAACGAGCAGTTGCATCGCCGATGGATGGTCCATCCCTCCTCGATACGGCCGATCGGTCGTCACGGCATCGTAGATGTCCACGACCGCCAGAATCCGCGACGCCAGATCGAGCTGCTTGGCCCGTAATCCCCACGAGTATCCGCTGCCATCCAACTTCTCGTGATGCAGCGCGGCCGTCCATGCAAAATCGCCGAACGCCGACACCTGCGACAAGATCGACAACGTGTACTTGGGGTGCTGCTGCACCTGTTGCCATTCGGCAGGCGTCAGTGGGCCGGCTTTGTCGAGAATGCGATTCGACACACCGAGCTTTCCGATGTCGTGCAGTAATCCAGCGCGATAGATGCGGCGCTGTTCGTCCGCATCGAGGCCCAGCGCGCCGGCGAGAGTCCGCGCGTATTCAGCCACGCGCGACGAATGACAGTACGTGTACGGCGACTTGGCGTCGATGATGTCGGCGAATGCGCGCGCGACACCATTCAGCTCGTCGTCATCCGCGAGTCGTACCTGGTCCGCCGGCTCGGCCACCACCACTTGCTCGCGCACGTTCGCGCTGCGCAGCCCGCGCCACCATTCGCTGTCGTCCTCCCAGCGCAGGACGACATCCACCAGCTCGGGATCGAACCAGCTTCCGCGGCGCTCGCGCACGACCTCGAGCGCGGCACTCACACCGCCGGTGTCGTGAAACGCCTCAACGGCCTGCGCGATGTTCGCGATGCGCGCAAGCAACGGAATTCGATCCTCGGCCAGACCCTCCGGATATCCGAGTCCGCACCAGTGCTCGTCGAGCGACCGAATCGCCTGTGCCGTCGACTCCGGAAAGCCGAGCTGCCGCGCGATCGCCGCGCCGCGCTCGCAGCGCACGGCAATGAGGTCGCGCGTCATGCCTTCAGTGCGCGCAATGGCAACGAAGTGCCGTACGCGCTCGCTGATTCCGCGCCCCGCCCCAACGTTGCGCGCCGTGTGCAGCGCAAGACTGAAGCGGTGATGCCAGTCGACCACTTTCATGCGCGGCTTCACGTACTGGTCGTCCGAGCCGAACAGCGCCGCCATGCGTGCGGCATTGCTCGAACAGCCGGCATCTTTCAGCAGCAACGCGTAGTACAGCGCGGAGCGATCCTCCGGTGACAGCCCAATGTCCGACGCCATGCGCATGCCGATGAGACACGTGCGAATGCTGTGACCGAGCGGCTGCCCCTCGGTGAGATCCAATGCGTGCGACAGCGCGGCGAGCACCTCGGAGAGGCTCACCTGCGCGGTAGGAGCGGAGTGTTCGGAGGCGGGATGCATGAAGTCGACAGTCGGTCAAGGTAGACGACTGATGACTGTCCGCGTGATACTGCTGTGGGACCCGCGCCTGACCGCGTTAGGCCGTCAAGCGCAATCCGGCATGGACGACGGCCGCCAGCAGCGCGAGCCCGGCAACGACCCGCGCCGTGATTCGCGCACCCGCGCTGATCTCCTTGCGGGCGAACCACCGCCGGCGCGGTGTTTCAACCGCCAGCGCGTCGGCCATCTCACGTCCCGTACGCCACCGCGACTCGCGCTCCTTCTGCAGACTGCGCTCGATCACGCTGCACAGTGGCTCCGGCGCCGACGGCACGACGCCCGACAACGGCGCATGCGTCTCGGCGATGTGCTTCGCGGCAAGCGACTCAAACGTCTGTCCGTCGAACGGCAGCTCGCCACTCAGCATGTAGTAGCCGAGCACGCCGAGCGAGTAGAGATCGCTGCGGCCGTCGATGTCGAGCTCACCCGACGCCTGCTCGGGCGACATGTAGTGCGGCGTCCCGAATGCGCGCTGCGATTCGGCACGAACGGGATCGAGCGAGCGAAGCAGTGCCACGCCAAAATCGGTGAGCATTGCGCGCCCGGTACCGCGCTCGAGCAAAATGTTCTCGGCTTTCAGGTCGCGGTGCACCACACCGTCGCGATGCGCGGAGTCGAGCGCGAGTGCGAGGTCGCGGAGAATGCGCTGCGCTTCGGCGGCGGGAATGCTGCGGTCGCGACGCAGACGTTCGGCCAGCGACTCGCCGTGCACGTACTTCATGACGATGAACACGAGCGGCTCGCGCAGTGCGAGCGGTGCGAGCGTCGCATCGCGTGCGACTTCGCCGAAGCTGTGCACCGGAACGATGTTCGGATGACTCAGCCGCGCCGTCATGCGCGCCTCGCGGCGGAAGCGTTCGCGATGCTCTTCAGACGACGCGAACTCGCGCCGCAACACCTTGATGGCGACGAGCCGATGCAGCGCGATGTCGCGCGCAAGAAACACGACGCCCATTCCACCGCGGCCGATCTCTCGGACGATCTGAAAGTGCGCGCCGACATGAGCAACGATCTGCTCGTGTTCCCAGGCCACCGACACGGACGCGAGCTCGCCGGAGATCGGCAGCTCGAGAGTATCAGCGAAGGGATCGACGAGAAACGACATTGACGTAACGAGAACTAAAGAATCGATGAGAGCACCGCGCTCTCACTCACTCAGACACCGCGTTCGCAAAGAGGGTTTGCCTCGCGTCGCAGCGCCTGCTATCGACTATTACGCAGCTCGTCGTCGGAAAGTTGCTTTTCGGTCGTCACGCCAACGCGAAGTGTCCGGTTGTGGGAATCAGTGTCCTACAGACGGAACAATTGGGCTGCCGCCTCGGTCTATCGCTCAGGAACCGCTGGCCGAAGTCGCCGCGCGCCAGCTCGCCGGCAGATTGCGCGTTACCTCGATGTTACCGAAGGTGCTGCTCTCGCGCGCGCCCACGCGCTTGGCCCACGCCGCCATCCGCTCGATGCCCTCTTCGAGTGTGACCGGCTTCGTGTCGCCGAAAATTTTACGCGCTTTGTCGTGGCTCGAGTACGCGTGCACCACTTCGTTGCGCGGCGGCAAGTGCGTGACGTTCGGCGTGACGCCAAGCGCGCGACTCACCACCTCGGCGAGTTGATTCACCGAGTACGGCACGTCGGCGCCGATGTTGATCACCTGATTGTACGCCGCGGGAACGTCTACCGAGCGTGCAATGTGCGGCGCCACGTCATCGATGAAGCTGAAGGCGCGCGTCTGCTCGCCATCGCCGAACACGCTGAGCGGCTGCCCCTGCATGATCTGATTCATGAAGATGCCGATCACGTTGCGGTACCGGTCGCCAATGTTCTGATGCTCGCCGTAGACGTTGTGCGGACGAAACACCACGGAGTTCAACCCGAACATCTCGTGCGCCGCATGCAGATCGAGCTCAACGGCGTACTTCGCGATGCCGTACGGGTCTTCCGGCTGCGGCACCATCGTCTCCGTCATCGGCACTTGGCCAGCACCGTACACCGCGATCGACGACGTGAACACGAAGCACTTCACTTCGTGCTTCACCGACTCGTTGATCAGGTTGATGCTGCCGACGACGTTATTCGTATAGTTGAATCGCCGAATGAAGTGCGACAGTCCCTCGGCTGCGTACGCCGCGAGGTGGTAGACGTAGTCGAAGTGGTGTTGATCGAACAGACGTGAAAGCAGATCGACGTCGGTGATCGTGCCTTCGACGAAGATCGCGCCCTCGGGAACGTGGTCGCGAAAACCGCCGCTCAGGTCGTCGAGCACGACGACTTGATGTCCGGTATTGAGGCAATGCTGCGCGACGTGCGAGCCGATGAATCCGGCGCCGCCGGTGACGAGTGACGTTGGCATAGGACCCGGAATTTAACGAACCCTCGGCCCGTACGTTTTTTCCTATTGCTTTCCAATACGAGCGGCCGTATCTCTTCCGGAAACGCATCCGGGAGCTCGCTGTGACGGACAAGCTCGGCGTCTGGCAGGGCACGTTGGCGCTCATGGTGTTGCGAACCCTCGATGTCATGGGGCCGCAGCACGGGTATGGGATCGCGCGGCGCATCGAAGAGACGAGTCTCGACCGGCTCGCCCTCAACTACGGCACGCTCTACCCGGCGCTGATGAAGCTCGAGCAGCAAGGGCTCATTCGCGGAGAGTGGAGCATCTCCGAGAACAATCGGCGCGCTCGGTTCTACACACTCACGGCGGCGGGACGCAAGCAGCTCGCACGCGAGACGCGCGAATGGCGCGAGACTGCGGAGCTCATGGAAGCCTTTCTCGCCCTTCGCCCGGTGACGCCATGAGCGCGATTCGTCTGATGCTCGCACGAATTGCCGCCGCAGTCCGCGCGGTGTTCGGCGGTGGTCGGGCCGACACCGATCTTCGCGCCGAGCTCGAGAGCCACCTGGTGATGCACATCGATGACAATCTTCGGCGCGGGATGTCGGCCGAAGCGGCTCGTCGCGAGGCGTTGCTCGCCGCCGGCAGCATCACCGGCGCCGCCGAGTTGGTGCGCGAACAGCGCGGCCTGCCTGTTCTCGAAACGCTGATCAGCGATATCCGCTACGCCATCCGCGGCTTGCTCACCAAACCGGCGTACACCGCCGCCGTGGTGCTCACGCTCGCTCTTGGCATCGGCGCAAACAGCGCAATGTTCACGATCGTGAATGCCGTGGTGCTTCGACCGCTGCCATATCCGGACCCCGATCGGATCATCACACTCTCGGTGCGACTTCGGGGCGCTGACATTGGCGTCGCGGACGAGCACAACTACTTCGCATGGGCATCGGCAGCGCATTCGGTAGCACTCGCGGCCTACTCGCCGCAGCGCAACGTGGTAGTGACGTCGAACGGCCCTGAAGACGTACGCGGCATGCTCGTGACAGCATCCTACTTCGACATTCTTGGCGTACATCCGCTCCTTGGTCGCGTTTTCAATCCGTCCGAAGACCGCAAGAACGGCCCCGCCGTCGTGGTGCTCGGCGAGCATCTGTGGCGGCAGGAATTTGGCGGTGATTCATCGATCGTTGGCCGATCGGTATCGCTGAACGACAAACCCGCTACCGTAGTCGGAGTCATGCCACGGTCGTTCGGCGAAGGTGATTCACAATTCTGGATGCCCTACGCCATCGCGCCCAGTGCCGGCAACGTTAGCCGGTTTTACTTCGTCGTTGGCCGCCTGCGTCCCGGCGTGTCACTCGACGCGGCGCGCGCCGAGC
Organism: Gemmatimonadaceae bacterium; assembly: GCA_036499625.1. Classification (GTDB taxonomy): domain Bacteria; phylum Gemmatimonadota; class Gemmatimonadetes; order Gemmatimonadales; family Gemmatimonadaceae; genus JAQBQB01. Next base: position 8,701 of record DASYDJ010000022.1, on the reverse strand, counting down.
TGACCGAGATCTCACAACGCGTGGACGCCGAGCGTCCCGACCACGACCGAGGCTACAGTCCGGTGCTGATGACGCTGCACGAGCGCCGCTACGGCAGCCAACGCACGCCACTGTTGCTGTTGTTTTCGGCGGTGGGCGTGCTGCTCCTCATCGCGTGCGCCAACCTCGCCAACCTGTCACTGGCGCGCGCAGTAGGACGACAGCGCGAAATGGCGGTGCGCCTCGCACTCGGCGCCGGACGGTGGCGTCTCGTGCGCGCCTTGCTCTGCGAAAGTGTGTTGCTGTCGATCGTCGGGGCGTCGGTTGGACTCGCGCTGGCGACGGCGCTCGTTCGCTACATGATGCATTTGAGTCCTGCGTCCGTCGGCAACATGGACAGCATCGCGATCGACGGTCGCGTTCTGCTCTTTACGCTTACCGTCGCAGTGATCACTGGCATCGTGTTCGGGATCGGGCCAGCGATCGCGGCGGGGCGCGGCGATCTGCAGCGCGCTCTGTCGGCCGGCGGACCTCGCAGCATTGGGAGCGCCAGGCAGCAGCTTGCTCGTCGCGTGCTGGTCGTCGCGCAGCTCGCGACGGCGCTCGTGCTCCTCACCGGTGCCGGCTTAGTCGCGCGCACGTTCTGGAAGGTGGTCACGATCGACCCGGGGTTTCGTCCCGATGGTGTCGTCGCGGTCTCGGTCAAGCTGTCGACGCACTACACCAACGAGACTGCATCACACTTCTTTGATGCGCTGATGGGCCGAGTGCGCGCGTTACCCGGCGTCACCGCTGTCTCGCTGGCCGACGTCATTCCGCTCGGTGGCGCCGGAATGAGTGTGTCGATGATGGACAGTACCGGCCACAGACGCCCGCCGATCGATGTGCTGGACGTCGGTTCGGATTACTTCGGCGCGCTTGGAGTGACGGTTCGCGCCGGGCGCCCGATCGACGCGGGTGACCGAGCCGAGACCAGGCCTGTGGCGGTGATCAACACGTCCACGGCACACATGCTTTTCGGCACGGTCAACCCAATCGGCCAGACAGTGCGTCTGTCGCACGACGATCCGCCCGCGATTGTTGTGGGTGTGGTCGACGATATCGTGCAGCACGACCTAGAGAGCGCGGCGACCTCCACCATCTATCGCCCGCTCGGTCAGATCGGGGTCGGCCGGAATGAGCAACTTCTCATTCGTGTCGCCGGACCGGTCGAGCCGATCGAGTCGGCCGTGACGCGGATCGTGCAAGCAACCGACCGTGCGCTTCCCCCGCCGACCATCAAAACGATGCGCACCGTGCTCGCCGGCGCCATGGCGCCGCGCCGGTTCGCGTTCGTGTTGTTCGGAATCTTCGCCGGCCTCGCCGTGATGTTGGCCGCGATCGGCCTCTACGGCGTATTGGCGCATCTCGTCGCCGAGCGCACGCGCGAGCTCGGGGTGCGTGTTGCGCTCGGGGCGGATCCTCGGCGCGTCCGCGGGTTGGTACTCGGTCAAGGGGTGCTCCTCACCATGCTCGGCACAATGCTCGGCCTTGGCGGATCAGTGCTCGCCGTGCGCGCCGCGCGGACGCTCGTCTACGATGTGAGCATCTACGACCCGTGGACGTTCATCGCAGGTGCGGTGGTCCTCGTTGCCGTGTCGCTAGCGGCGTGTTGGTTTCCCGCTCGGCGAGCGAGCCGAGTCGACCCGATGATTGCGCTCCGCGCGGAATAGCTGCCGTCGGGATTTCCCATTGACATTCTAGGGGACCATCACGATCTTCTCCAGAGACATCCTATGGAAGGAGAAGATCGGCGATGGCCAAACAGTCCGTCGACGTAATGCAAGGCACACTGGACCTGCTGGTTCTCAAAACCCTGAGCTGGGGCTCGACGCACGGCTACGGCATCGCGCGCTGGATTCAGCAGATTACCGGCGACGTGCTGCGCATCGAAGAGGGCTCGCTCTACCCGGCGCTTCATCGCCTCGAAAAGCGTGGCTGGCTCTCATCGGACTGGGGCCTGTCGGAGAACAATCGCCGCGCCAAGTACTACGCGCTCACCGCGAAAGGCCGGCAGCAACTCCGCGCCGAGACCTCGGCCTGGTCGGTGTTCACCGACGCGGTCGGCAAAGTGTTGACGTCCACCGAGCAACCCTCCTGGGCGTCGTGACTCCGCGCGGCGACTCGATCCGTTCAACGCCCGCTTGGCGTCGCTACCTCCGCTTCTGGGGCCACGACGCCGCGCGCGATCTCGACGACGAGCTGCGCTTTCACGTCGACGCACGCTACGACGAATTCATCGCCGCCGGCATGAGCCCCACCGACGCGCGCGACGCCGTTGCGCAGCGATTTGGAAACATGAGCGACGTGCAGGCACGATGCGCGGCGATCGATTCGCAATGGGAACGAGAGCGCACGATGGCCGACCTCGCACGAACGATCGTCGCTGATATCCGCTACGCCGTGCGGCAACTCCGCCGCAACTCCGCCCTCAATGTCGCCGCGATTCTCTGCTTCGCGCTCGGGATCGGTGCGAACACCGCGATGTTCAGCGTCGTCGACGCCTTACTCCTTCGCCCGCTGCCGTTTCCGCACGCCGATCGCCTGGTGCTCGTCGGTGAAGCGCTGCCTCGCGTCGGCAAAGAGAACTTCGGCGTCATCTCGGCGCCGGAGTACGAAGACTATCGGCGACTCGACGGTCATGCGTTCTCCGCATCGGCGATCTTCGAGCCGGAATCGCACGCACTGGCGGGCGACGGCGAGCCCGAGCGCGTCGTCGGACTCCGCGCATCGTCGTCGATTTTCACTGTACTCGACATCGCCGCCGAACGAGGACGCGTGCTCGCGCCGGCAGACGACAGCGTCGCCGCGCCCGACGTCGTCGTGATCAGCGACGCGCTTTGGCGCCGGCGGTATGGAGCAGCGCCATCGATCGTCGGCCGCAGCATCGACGTCGACGACCTGCCCATGACAATCGTCGGTGTGACGCCGCCGCGCTTTCGCTTTCCAATTGCTGGAGTTGGCGGTGAACCCGCGGACGTGATTCTTCCCTTCCGCATCTCGGCCGACATCGAGCGGCAGCGTGCCAATTCGTACAGCACGTATTTCATCGCGCGTCTCGCGCCTGGCATCAGCGTCACGGACGCGCAGCACGCCGTGGCCGGCATTGCGTCGCAACTTCCGTCGCTTCATCCCGATGCGTACAGCGGCAACTGGATCACGCTCGCCGACGCATTTCCGCTGCACGATCGCTCCGTGTCCGACGTACGTCGTCCGCTGATCGTGCTCGTCGCTGCCGTCTGTTTCGTTCTTCTCATCGCGTGCATCAACGTTTCCAGTTTGCTACTTGCTCGCGCCACCACTCGCGGGCGCGAGCTATCCGTTCGTCGCGCGCTCGGTGCCTCGCACAGCCGATTGCTGCAGCAGTTTCTTGCCGAGAGTCTGGTGCTCGTCGCGATTGGCACGGTGGCAGGCGTGGCACTCGCCACATGGAGCGTTCGACTGATCGCGGCTCACGCGCCCGCCGCGCTGTTGCAGGGCTACGACGTCTCGGTCGACGGCCGCGTGCTCGGCGTTACCGGCGCCGTTGTCGTCATCACCGCACTCGTGTTCTCTCTCGTGCCGGCGCTTCAACGATCCGACGGAACGCTGGGTGGCGCACTTCGCGATGCGGGCCGCGGCGCGGTGAGCGAAGGAGCGCGGCATCAACGTGGACGGCGCGGCCTCGTCGTCATGCAAATGGCGCTCGCATTGACGCTGGCCACCGGAGCGGGGCTCATGGCAAAAAGCTTCGTCCGGGCGCTTGGCGTAAACCCCGGATTCGATCCCGATCGCGTGCTCACGTTCCGCGTCGAACCTGCGCCCGCGCGCTACCCAACCGCCCAAAGCGAAACGGAGCTCGAGCAGCGACTGCTCGGTCAGGTTCGCGCGTTGCCAGGCGTGCGCTCCGCTGCAGCGACCAGCCATTTACCGTTTACCGGTCCCTCGCGCATCGCATTCGCGGTGGAAGGCGCAACGCTGTCCAAGCTGCCGATCGCATCGTTGGAATTCGTCACGCCAAACTACTTCGAGACGCTGCACATTCCGCTTCGCGGCGGTCGATACCTCGGCGAGGTCGACCGCGCGCAATCACTGCCGTCGGCAATGATCAATCAGACGCTCGCCGATGAATACTTTCCCGGCGTGAGCGCCGTGGGTCGGCGAATCAAATGGGGATCGCCGGCCTCACCGGCGCCGTGGGCAACCGTGGTGGGCGTCACCGCCGACGTTCGAAGCGACGGCGTCGATCGACCCACTCAGCCGGCGATCTACTTTCCCTTGTCGCAGCTCGACACGAGCGACGCACGCAACATGACGCGTTCGCGAGTGTTCGTCGTGCGAACCGAAGGTGATCCGCGAATGCTGGAGAATGCCGTGCGAGCGATCGTCCGCGCCGCCGATCCGACGCTGCCAATCGTTGCGCTGCAACCGATGACCGACGTGCTCTCGACGTCCACCGCCGGCCGACGATTCAACACGGTGCTGCTCGGCGCATTCTCGGTGATTGCACTCGCGTTGGCATCATTTGGTCTCTACGGGCTCATGGCATACGCCGTGTCGCAACGCACGCGTGAAATTGGAATTCGCATTGCGGTGGGCGCGGCTCCGGCCGCCGTGCTGCGTCTCATTCTCGCTCAGGGGGCGCGGCTTGGCGCGCTTGGCGTAGCAGTTGGTTTGCTTGGCGCCATTCTCTTCGCGCGGGCGATGCGGACGCTGCTCTTCGACGTCAGCCCATTCGATGTGCCGACGTTTGTTGGGGCCGCGGCGCTACTCCTCAGCGTCGCGGCATTGGCCAGCTACCTGCCGGCGCGCCGAGCGGCACGGGTCGATCCGCAGGAGGCTGTCAGGGCGGATTAGTGCTGTCATTCCGAGCCGAAGGCGAGGAATCTTCCCGGTCGCGTGCGTAGCTATCGCGTAAAGACGAATGATTCCTCGTCGCTTCGCACCTCGGAATGACGGACCGCTCAGTGCCCGACGATCATCCAGGGGAATACGTACTGTTGGAGCATTACGAGCACGCCGACGAAGCTGCCCAGCAAGAGGCTATGCCAGAACACGAATCTGAGGATTCTCCATTCGTGTCCCACGTAGCCGGTGGCCGTACTTGCGACGCAAATCGATTGTGCGTCGATCATCTTGCCCATGACGCCACCGGAGCTGTTCGCGGCTGAAAGGAGTACGGGATCGAGATGCAGTCGCGTCGCTGTCACGTGCTGCAGGCTGCCGAACAGCACGTTCGATGAGGTGTCGCTGCCCGTGAGCGCCACGCCCAGCCAGCCAAGCATCGCGGCGAAGAACGGATAGAGCGCGCCGGTATGAGCAAACGCTAATCCGAGGATTGCGTCTTCGCCCGAGTAGCGCGTGACGTATCCGAGGGCGAGCATCGCGGCGATCGTGAGCAGTGGTCGCCAGACGGAGACGATCGTCGCCAAGTAATCCGCGATCAACTCGCGGATCGAGTAACGCAGCATCAAGCCCGAGATGATGGCGGTGATGAGAATCGCCGTCCCGCTCGCCGACAGCCAGTTGAAGAGGAATACCGCCGGCTCAGCCGTGGGTTTGGGCACGACAGGAGCGACGCGGAAAGCAAGTTTGTCGAGTCCCGGTACGACGATGGTCGGTGCTGAAATGTGATTGAGAACGGTTTTGACTTGCGGGGTTCCCCACGCAAAGACGATGACGGTGAGAATCACCCATGGCGCAATCGCAGTTCGAAGGGGAATGGCGTCTTTGCCCTCGGCGATGGTCGAAACTGGCGGAGTGTCCCCGCGCCGCTTGCCGCGCCACCGCAGGAAGAGCGCGAGAAAAATCATCGAGCTGCCCGACGCAACGATGTCCACCAACCACGGTCCGTGGTAGTTCGACATGAGGAATTGCGGAACAGCGAACGTGATGCCCGCTACGAACAACGCCGGCCATACTTCCCACATTTTCTTGAAGCCGACGTACGCCGTGATCAACCAGAACGGTACGATGAACGAGAAGAACGGCAGTTGTCGTCCGACCATCGCGCTCAGCGCGTTCAAGTCGAGGCCCGTCACGCCTTGCAGCGCGATGATCGGTGTACCGAGTGCGCCGAATGCGACCGGAGCTGTGTTGGCGATGAGCGAGAGCGCCGATGCCTCGAGCGGCGGGAAGCCGAGTCCGATGAGCATCGCGCCGGTTACAGCGACGGGCGTTCCGAATCCCGCCGCGCCCTCGAAGAATGCCCCGAAGCAGAATGCGATGAGCAACAACTGCAATCGTCGGTCGCTCGTGATGCCGGTGATCGCCCGTTGCAGCGCGATGTACACGCCGCGTCGTTCCGTGATGCGGTACATGAACATCACGTTGAGTACGATCCAGCCGATTGGCAGCAAGCCGTACGCGACGCCAAGCAGCGCGGCCTTCGTCGCCATGCCGCCGGGCATGCCGATGACGCCGATGGCAACGATCAGCGCGGCAGCGAGGCCGCTGAGTGCGGCTATGTGCGCGGGAACACGACGGAGCGCGAGGAGTCCAAGTAAGATGGCCAGCGGGAGCGCTGCGACGATCGTGGAAAGCGGACCATGCAGCGGGTCGTAGCTCTGGTACCATCCCATGGGTGCGCGGAGGAAAAGTGGTGGTTATACATCTTGGAATGACGAACGTGATCGAACGAACAGCTCGCCATGTCGCGGGCGTGATGATTATGCTGCTGCTCGTGCTCGCTGGCTATACGCAACCGGCGAATGCGCAGAAAAACAGCGGCTCGACCGGAGTGCGGCCGCAGGGGACGGCGAAGAGCTCCAGCAAGGCGCCCACCAAGAGCTCGGCAAAGAGTTCCAGCAAGTCGAGCGCTCACCGCGCTGCGCAGGACTCCATCAAGCGACTGACGGATCCCGACTCCGCGCTTTGGCCGGTGGACGCTCCGCTGCCGTTGCCCGGATCGATTCTGCCGAACAGCCGAATCGTCGCCTTCTACGGCAATCCACTTTCGAAGGGCATGGGCATCCTCGGCGCGTTGCCGCCCGACCAGATGCTCGCGAAGCTGGACAGCGAAGTCGCACGATGGACCGCAGCAGATCCGGCCACTCCGGTGCAGCCTGCTTTGCACTTGATCGTGGACGTCGCGGATCGGGTTCCTGGAAAGTCGGGGAAGTACCGCACGCGGATGGACAGCGCGCTGATCGAGAAGATGTACAACCTGGCGCACGCACATGGCGCGCTGCTGTTCCTCGATTTGCAGGTTGGTCAGGGCACGCTGCAGGAGGAGGTTCCGCGACTGGCTAAGTATTTGATGCGGCCGGATGTTCATCTGGCGATCGATCCGGAATTCTCGATGAAGCACGGCGAGGTGCCCGCGAGTGTGGTCGGCACCTTCGACGCCGCTGACGTGAACTACGCGTCGGACTTCTTGCAGCAGCTGGTCGATGAGTACCACCTGCCGCCCAAGCTCCTCGTGGTGCATCGCTTTCGCCGCGCGATGCTGACGGGCTACAAGCAGATCAAGCTGGACCCGCGCGTGCAGATCGTGATCGACATGGATGGCTGGGGCCCGAAGGCGCAGAAGATCGATTCGTACCGCGCGTACGTCGAGAAGTATCCGGTCGAATACACGGGGTTCAAGCTGTTCTACAAGAACGACAAGCGGGTGAAGGGCAGCCGGATGATGACGCCGGAAGAAGTGCTGAAGCTGAATCCCAGGCCCCTGTACATTCAGTATCAGTAGCGATCGGCGATAGTGGGCTTCGAAACGCTATCACTAGATATACCAACACGATCTACACGCTTGACAAAAAATTCTGTCAAGTAAATATTGCCTGTCATGCAGGCAGACTTGATCGTCATCGACGCACCCGAGCAGGCCGCCGCCGTCATTGACCCGGTGCGCGGCCGCATCCTCGAACACCTCCGAGAACCCGACTCGGCCGCCGGCGCCGCACGAGCCCTTCACCTACCCCGACAGCGGCTCGGCTACCACATCCGCGAGCTGGAACGCGCCGGATTGCTCGAGTCGGTTGGCGAACGCAAACAGCGCAACTGCGTCGAGCGGCTGCTGCAAGCCACCGCGCGGCGGTACCTCGTCAGTCCATCGGCGTTGGCAACCGGGCCGTTGCCCAGCGATCTGGTTCGCGACCGATCGTCGAGCGACTATCTCATCGCCGCCGCGGCGCGCACCGTCCAGGATGTGGCTGCGCTGCAACGCGCCGCCAAAGAAACCGGCAAGACTCTGCCGACGCTCACGATTGAGACCGAAGTGCGCTTCGCTTCGCCGTCCGACTCGCACGCCTTCGCGACCGATCTGGCCCGCGCGGTCGCGAGTCTCGTGGCGGAATACAATGACGTCGAGGCGCCGCATGGACGACGCTTTCGAGTGGTTGCGGCGGCGCATCCTGCGAGTGCTCAGTCATGAGTGACGCGTTCTCTTGGAGCGATGCGTCCGCGCGAGTGCGGAGCCACGGTATCCTTCGCGCGACCTGGCAATACTGCCTTTGGCAGTATTGCCACCGGCTCGCGCTGCGGACACTGTGGCTCCGCACTCGAGTCCTGGCACTGCTCTCCGATGCGCGCAGACCATGACGTCTTCACGCCGGCGGCGGGTTGGCATCAGCGACAGTCGACGCGGCGCCGGCCGCCGTCGTCCGCCGGAACGCGACCGTCGCGGTGCGACGACGGCATCAGCGTCGCAGACGAACGCCACGACACGAGCACGCCCGGCATAGCGACCAGACGGCGCGGAGGG
>DASYDJ010000021.1:0-2275 GCA_036499625.1 Gemmatimonadaceae bacterium | reverse complement strand
CGAGCTGTTGCGTAAGTGCTAGGCGCCGCTGCGCGCGATACCAGTGTTTTAATTCACCTCTTGATAATCCTGCCGGCGGCGCGGGATAGGGCGCGGGAACCGGCATCGGTGGCACGGATGAAATCGGCGATGCCGGTGCCGGCAGCGGGGCGAGTTCAGGCGCCTGACGCTGATATCGACCACCGTCGTTGGCCGCGTTCTTGATCGCGCCGTCGAGCGCATCGCGAAATTCCGCCGCGTCTGCCCAACGATCCTCGGGCCGCTTCGCCAGTGCGCGATCAATGGCAACGGCGAGATACGCGGGGACGTCTGGGCGTCGATCGCGAACCGGCGCCGGACGCTCGGACACGTGCTTCACGAGCATAGCTGGCGTGTTCGCCGCCTTGAACGGCGTATCGCCGACGAGCATGTGGTAGCCAACTACCGCGAGCGAATACAGATCAGAGCGGCCGTCGAGCTCACGCTCGCCCATCGCTTGTTCTGGCGACATGTACGCGGGTGTTCCAACAGCAACGCCAGTCACCGTCAGACGCGTTTCACCGGCAGCGGCGCGCGCGATACCAAAGTCCGTCACCATCGGCCGACCGCTCGCGCGATCGATCAGAATGTTGTCGGGCTTGATGTCGCGGTGCACGACGCCGTGTGCGTGTGCGTAGGCGAGAGCGTCGGCCACATCGCGAAGCACGCGTACCGTCTTGTCGATCGGCCATGCCCCTTCACGCCCGAGCCGGACGCCAAGGCTGTCACCGTCGATGTACGACATGACAAAGTAGACGAGACCGGAGCTGTCTCGCTCGTCGACGCTGTAGATCGGAACGATGTTCGGATGATTCAGCTGTGCCGCCGTCTGCGCTTCGCGAATGAATCGTGTGCGAACATCGGTGTTGAACGCGACGTCCGGCGGCAGGACCTTGATCGCAACCGTTCGATGCAACCGAAGGTCGGTCGCACGATACACAACGGCCATTCCGCCACGGCCGACTTCAGTCTCGATGAGATACTGGTCGCCGATAGCGGCCGTCACGCGGTCGCGCAGATAATCATTCACAACAGTCATCCCGCGCCCTATCGCGCGGCCTGTCGGCTCGCGGGACGAGTTCCCGTGTTGCGCATCTCGTCAGAGACGTAGAGCGCACTGTCGACGCTGTCGGCCAAGTTCAACGCATCCATCGCGAGCGTCGTCACGTGCTGCGGCGTCTGCGATCCGGCGTTGAGGCGAATGAGGTCGAGCTTGATGTTCTGCAGGGCGACGACGCACGTCTCGAGCTTTGCTGCGACGGCGTCGCGGCGCTGAGAGACGTCGGCCATCGCCCGGCGCTGGCGCTTGAGGTACGCGAGACGACGCACCCGATCATCGCTTCCGCGCTCATCGAGCGGATTGGCGGCGTTCTCGAGGCTCGAGATTTCCGCTTCGAGCGCGTTGGCTCCGCCCGTCTCCGCCGTGCGCTCGAGATCCGACAGCGCGACAGCCAGATACTTCACTTTTTCCGCCAGCGCATCCGCTGAGCGACTCACATCCGGGATTCGGCCGCGCTCTGAGGACGGCATCCGATCGAGCAATCGAAGAATCTCGTCGCGATCGGCTTCGGCGCGACGGACACGTTCGCCGTATGTGCCGGCGGCCCGAAGCACATCCTCACCCGCCGAACCGGCGGCAAGACGGCCTGCATCGACGGCCGGAAGCGCATTCGTCTGGCGAGAGCGCAAGCGCGCACGACGCTGCTCGCGCATCGCCTTCCGCTCGCCGCGATTGAAAGATGAGCGGATGTAAATGAGGAAATCATCAACGACGTCGATCAGATCGCGATCGCGCGGCTGACGAAACACGTCGCGCCAATCGTACCCGTCGGCCCAGAGCTTGGCGTACTTGAACGCCATCCAGATGCTCCAGAGCACGGTGATGCCGAAGAAATCGGAATCGCCAACGATCGATGCGATGACGATGACGCCATTAACGAACAAATACGGCGCGAGCTTCCGCCGAAACTTCACGACCGGCTCGGCGTTCCAGCGGCGATACTCCTCAGGGGTTGGCCCCATCGGGGTGTACGCCTCACCGCCCTGCCCGTTGACGAACGTCGACGCGCCGCGCGCTGCCAATGCGCCGCCAGTTGGCGGAGTCACGTTGGCCGCCGACGTGCGCTGAGGCGTCGGCATCTTTCCGCTATCGCACGCGATGACGACTGACTGCGCCGACGGAAAGCGATTCGCTGGATCTTTCTCGAGCAGCGTCATGATGATCCGCGCGAGATCGGGCGGAACATCGGCACGACGC
>DASYDJ010000020.1:0-2877 GCA_036499625.1 Gemmatimonadaceae bacterium | reverse complement strand
CGCGCTTCTCCGCGCTCCAGGCTTCACCCTCGCCACGGTCGCCACCATCGCACTCGGCATCGGCGCCGGCAGCGCGGTGCTCTCGCTCGTGAATGCCGTCCTCCTTCGCCCACTTCCCTACGCGCATGCGGACCGCCTCGTGGGGATGTGGCATTCGATGAACGGGCTTGGGATCAAGTCCGCGAAGCAAGCCCCTGGCTCTTATGAGTTGTATAAGGAAAGCGCGAAGTCATTCGAGGCGATGGGCCTCTACGTCTCGCTCGCCGCGACGATCACGTACAACTCTCCCGATGTACAGCCCGAACGTGTTCGCGCTGGCTGGATGACGGGATCGATGTTCGACCTCCTCGGCGCGACACCAATCGTCGGGCGAGCGTTCACGGATGCCGACGGTCTGCCATCGTCGCCGCAGGTGGTCGTGATCAGCGAGCGCATGTGGCGTGAGAAGTTCCACAGTTCGCCGAATGTGCTCGACATGTCGATCAACGCGGCGGGCGGCCTGCGGCGAATCATCGGCGTGATGCCAGCATCCTTCGCGTTTCCTGAACGCTCGGTCCCGATCTGGATTCCACTGGACCCGACAGTCGGTGAGTACGTTGGCGGATTCGGCTTCGACGGCATCGGCCGGCTCCGCCCAGGCGTCCCACTCGCCACGGCTCAGCGCGAACTTCAGCAAATACTCACGCGCCTCCCCGAACGCTTCCCAGAGTTGCGCCCTGGCGTGTCGACCGTGATCGGGATGAAGCAGACACAGTTGACTCCCGTCCTCCACCACATGCGTGACGACGTCGTTGTCGGCTTCGATCGAATCCTGTGGTTGATCGCCGGCGCCGTTGGATTGTTGGTGATCGTCGCGTTCAGCAACGTCGCATCGCTGCTCCTCGTTCGCATCGAGGCGCGTCGGCGCGACTTCGCCATCCGCATCGCACTCGGCGCCTCGCGCGTCGGCGTTTTGAGAACGCTCATGGCCGAGGCGACGCTGATCGCATTCGGGGGCGGCGCGATTGGCCTTGGCGTCGCGATCATCGCCTTGCGCGCGCTGACGCGGATGGGAAAGCTCGATCTGCCCCGGGTGAATGAAATTCACGTCGATGCCGCGCTCGTCGTGTCGGCGATTCTGCTCACCTGCGTGTTCGCGGCGATGAGTCTCGTGATCGGCGTGCTCCGCGTCCGTTCGCGCGATGCGATGCGCGTGCTGCGTGACGGCGGACGCTCCGGCACCGGTGGGCGGCCGGCGCAGCGGCTCCGCGCGGCCTTCGTCGCGGTCGAAGTCGCGCTCTCCGTCGTGCTTCTGGCCGCATCGGGTGTCCTCGGGCGGAGCGTCGTCCGACTGCGCGCAGTGCAGCCCGGTTTCGATCCGACGAACGTGTTCACCTTCTGGGCGCCACTCACCCCATCGCGCTATCGCACCGACGCCGCTACGGCCCGGCTCTATCACGAGCTCCTCGATCAGATTCGTACAATACCAGGAGTTGAATCGGCTGCGGCGTCAGGCAAACTACCGCTCGAAGTCGAGGGATTTCCCTATCAAGTCCTTGTCTGGGCCGACAACGGCACCGATCCCGCAAAACTTCCTCCGACATATCAGGTCACCTCGGTGACGCCGGAGTACTTCAAGGCGATGCGCATTCCGATGTTGGCAGGTCGCACGGTGAATGACGAGAACGTCTCGCGCGGCGCTAACGAGACTGTCGTGAGCCGCAGCTTTGCGCTGCGCTCGTGGGGCGACTCGACTGGGCTCGCGACAATCGGTCAGCGCCTCCGCGTTTCGGCGAACGGACAATGGTTCACGATCGTCGGTGTCGTCGGCGACATTCGCGATTCCACGCTCACCTTGCCGCCAGTTGGTGAGGTGTATGTATCGCAGGAACCGCACGCGCAAGAAACTCCGAACGACGATCACACCACCGGTCGCGACATGGGGATCGTCGTTCGCACGACGCGGCCGATTGCCAATATCGCGAAGCTCGTCGAACAACAGCTGCACAGCGTCGATCCGAACCTTCCGTTCTACCGGCCGGCGCTGATGGAGCAGATCGTCACCGACGCGCGCAGTCGCATGACCTTCGCCGTCACCCTCTTGATGGTCGGCGCCGGCGCCACGCTGCTCCTCGGTGTTGTCGGGCTCTATGGCGTGATTGCCTACGTCGTCAGTCTCCGTCGGCGCGAGATCAGCATCCGCATCGCGCTCGGGTTGGAGCCGGACGGCGCGACGCGGATGATCCTCGTCCAGGGCGAGGTGATCGTCGCCGTCGGCGCGACGGTCGGTCTCGCACTCTTTCTGTTCTTCGCACGGTTGCTCAAGAGTCTCACCTTCGAAGTCAGTGCCGTCGACGCAACGACCCTCGGCGCAGCGATGATCACTGTGCTGAGCATTGCGACGCTGGCGACGTGGCTACCGGCGCGGCGTGCGGCGCGAGTCGATCCGGCGGAAGCCCTCAAGTCGGACTAACGCCGCAGCAGTCCTGAGCGCAGCCACCTCTGTCATCCTGAGCGCAGCCGTCGCGACAGGTTCCTGACAGGTCCGTTCGCGCGCCCTGAGTAAAGAGTTCGTGCGAGGGTTGCGACAGGATTCGGCCGGCGCCCTTTTGCACGTATGCCTGCACTCAAGAATTCAACAACTCTCGTGCGCGCCCGTGCGATTTCGATCGCAACGCTGGCGTTCGCACTCATCGCCGGCGACGTCGGCGCACAAGCCTCGGCCACGCGCAACAGCGGACCGATCGATCCTCACCTCTACGCTGGCATCACCTGGCGCAACCTCGGCCCATTCCGCGGCGGCCGCATCGCGGCAGTGACCGGAGCGATTGGACAGCCCGGTGTGTTCTACGCCGGATTGCCCGCGGCCGGCGTGTGGAAGACAACGAGCGCCGGCGC
>DASYDJ010000019.1:0-1883 GCA_036499625.1 Gemmatimonadaceae bacterium | reverse complement strand
TTCGAATCGGCGCGCACGAACCGTGGCCGCGAGCAATGCGTAGAGACCGATTGCTGCGAGCATTGCAATCGATATCGCAAACGCGATCAACAGCACCGCGTTGAGCTTCGGCGTCGCGAGTGGCTCGTTTGCGATGTCGTGCAACGTCGTGATCGATGGTAAGAAGATGCCAGGATCGACGTCGTTCGCCAACGGGCGTAGCGCGCGTTCGGTCGACGCTGCATCTCCACGTACGCGGACAGCGACATAACTCGGCGCAAAAAGCGCGAACTGCTTGAATGGTAAGTATGCCGTGAGGCGTGGCATCCGCAGGTCGCGGAAGCGCGTATCCTCGACGACACCAACGACAGTCTGCAAATCCTTCCGCCGTCCCACGCCGATGCGCTTGCCAATCGCGCTCTCGCCGGGCCAGAGCGCACGCGCCACACTCGCCTCGACGATCACCACGCCCGGCGCGTGCTCGTCATCTTGAGCGGAGAAGGTGCGGCCCGCGATGACGCGCGTTCCCATTGTCTGGAAATAGCTCGGGCCAGCCAGAAAGAGGTTGAATAGCGGCCGGTTTGCGATCGATGCCGGCGTGTCGCCCGGCAACGAGTATGAGAACTCCCAACCACCGGCGGCGGCGAACGGGCGGTGCATTGCTGGCGTGGCGCTCACCACACCGGGAAGTTGCGACGCGCGTCGCACAATCTCATCAACGTCGGCGTTCAGCTGCGCCAGGTTCCTCAATCCGCTCGGCGAGGGCGCCACGCGCGCGAACACCACATGCTCCGGATTGAAACCGAGGTTCAACGCGCCGAGGGCGATGAAGCTGCGCAGAAACGCTCCCGCACACACGAGCGCGCATACGGTGACTGCGACCTGCGTCGTCACGAGCGCACGGCGAGCGATCGCACTCGCATGTCGTTCTCCGCCGGAGCGCGTTCGCAGTTGTTTGCCTACGTCGTGACCTACGTCGCCGTTCGCTCGCCCGAAGATCGGCAGCAGCGAGATTCCGATCGTCACCGCGCCACAACATGCGGCGATCGCGAACACCACTCGCGCGTCGATGCTGACGTTGTCGAGGCGCGGGAAACTCGCCGGCGCGTACGCGACAAAAAGTCGAAGGGCAACGAATGCCAGCGCGAGCCCCACGACAACGCTCGTCACGGTCACGATCGCACTCTCGGCGACGAGCTGTCGAGCGACACGCCAGCAGCCCGCACCAAGTGTCATCCGCACGGCGATCTCGCGCTCGCGCGTCAGCGACCGCACGATGAGCAGGTTCGCAGCACTGACGCATGTCACCAACAACAACAGCATCGCCGCCGCGGCGACTACGAGCAGCACGGGTCGCACATTCCCGACGACCACGTCGGCGAGTGACGCGACAGCTGGTCGCAGCCGCGCTCCGATTGAAAGGAGGAGACCGCCATGCGTCGGCTCCGGGCGATGTAAGAATTCTCTAAATTCTGCGGTCGCCTGCTCGCGCGACGCGCCGGGCCGCATCCGCCCGACGAGATCCATCGCGAAGCCGCCGGAATCGGAGCCAGTCATCGCTTGATACGCGCTGAGTGGAATCCAACTCTGCGAGGTGCCCGGCAGATTGAACCCGCTAGGCACCACGCCCGCGACCGTAGCGATGTGACCGACGATTCGTACGCGTTTGCCGACGATTGCCGGATCGGCGCCCAGTGTCCGACGCCAGAAAGTCTCGCCGAGGACAATCACCGGCGGCGCGCCGGGCACATCGTCGGATTCGTGCAGCAGCCGCCCGAGCACTGGCCGCACGCCGAGCACGTCGAAGTAGTTGCCCGTGACGAGCGCGTTGGCCACGGTAGCCGAGGTATCGCCAATCTGAATGAATTGCGGCCACGCACCATTGAACTCATACGCCGCGACGG
>DASYDJ010000018.1:0-1812 GCA_036499625.1 Gemmatimonadaceae bacterium | reverse complement strand
AACATCTTCTCCGGTGTGAGAAATGTCTTCATCGCGATGGGCAGCAACATCTTCATGATCGCCTTCGCAACGGGACCAGCGACCTTGTCGTGATTGTTGCGCGCGCCGTACGCCGCAACTTTCTCGACACGTGGACGTCGTCGCGCCTCATACGCGGCGAACGCATCGCTGTAATTCGGTAGATCGCGCATGCATCGCGCGAGCTCCACCGCACTCTCGGCGGCCATCGACGCGCCTTGACCAGAGCTCGATGATGGTGCGTGTGCCGCGTCGCCCACGAGCACTGCTCGCCCTGTGTACCACGTTCGAATGCTTGGCATGATCTCGCCTCCGCCTACGGCGACGAGTGTCGACGCGTCAGTGTGCGCGAGCAGATCGCGTCCCGGCTGATCGTCGGCGAACAATTCGCGGAGACGCAGCATCCATTTCTCGCTCGGGACCGCACGCGCCTGGGCGCTCGTCATCGATTCAGCGTTCGGGACGTTGGCGAACCAAATGGTGTTGCCGTCAGCTTGCGTCCAGTACCCCATGAACGCGCGCTTGCAGTGCGCGAAGTACATCGTGCGCGGCGTACCGCGAAAATCACTCCCCACCGCGAGCCCGCCGAAGCCGATATGTCCGACGTAACGCGGCCCCGGCGCCTGCGGATCGATGCGCGTGCGAACCGTCGAGCGAATGCCGTCGGCGCCGATGAGGATGTCCGCCACAGCCCAGTCGCCGTCGTCGAAGTGCGCGACAATGACGTCGGGCGTTTCTTCCACGTCGATCAGCCGCTTGCGATAGACGAAGCGCACGCCGTTGGCGATCGCATGGTCGTGAAGCGCGCGGTACAAATCAGAGCGCCAGACCACGCGGCTCGCCGGCAGTCCGTCGAGCGTCGGCAGTGTGGCGAGCGGACGCGCCTCATCGCCAGCAATGATCATCGTGTCGACTGGCTCGCCAAGCGCCGTGGCGTCGAACCCGATGGCGCGCAGCGCGTCAATACCGTTGGGCGCGAGGCTGAGCACAGCGCCGACGCCATCCGCGGTGCCCGGGTAAGCCTCGTAGATGGTGGCGCTGATCCCCGCGCGGCGGAGGGCGACGGCGGCGATCGGGCCGGCGATGCCTCCGCCGATGATGGTGGCGGTCTTGATGTGCATGACATCCTCCTGATAGACATTGTATAGTTAATCATACTATGACTAGTCATGCAAGAAGGTTTCAGTGACTTTTATCGACATGCCCGCCTCTCCTCCGACCCGCCCGCGCTCGCCGCTCTGGATCATCGTTCTCGGTCTCGCCTGCGAGGAGTCGATGCATCCCTATCGCATGCAGGTCCTCATTCGGGAGCGCGGAAAGGATCAGGTCGCGAACGCCGCGCAGCGAAACAGCGTCTATCAAACGATCGACGCGTTGGAGCGGGCGGGGCTGGTCGCGGCGCGGGAGACGTCGCGCGGCGAGAATCGGCCGGAGCGCACGTCATATGAAGCGACGGCCGAGGGACGGCGGACGCTCCGCGCCTGGGTGCGAAACGGGTTAGCGACACCCGCGCGCGAATTTCCAGAATTTCCCGCGGTGCTTGCCACACTGTATGGTCCGGACGACACCGAGGATTTCGCCAATCTCTTGCGACAGCGCATCGACGCACAGCTTCCACGCGTTGAGGAGCTCGAGCAACCGTTGCCCGACATTCCGCGACTGTTTCTACTCGAGAACGAGTACATGGCGGCGATGCTGCGCGCCGAGATTAAATGGCTGCGCGGTGTGATCGCGGATCTCGAATCCGGAAAGCTCGACTATCCAACGGAAGCGGAGCTTCGCGCACTCGGCGCA
>DASYDJ010000017.1:0-78458 GCA_036499625.1 Gemmatimonadaceae bacterium | reverse complement strand
GAGAGTAGGCCGTCGCCGGCACCTCTGTCACAACGCCTCGTATCCTCCGGGATACGAGGCGTTGTGCGTCTCTACACATCCCACGCTCGCTATCTTATCGCATGCCCCACGCTGGCATCGTCACCGTCGTCGGCAAACCGAACGCCGGAAAATCCACGCTCCTCAATCGCATCGTCGGCGAAAAGCTGAGCATCGTCAGCCCAAAGCCGCAGTCGACACGCGACCGGATCGTGGGCATTCACACGACTGACGACATCCAGATGATCGTCCTCGACACGCCTGGCCTCCTCGATCCCAAGTACCCGCTCCAGGAAGCCATGCGCGGCACGGCGATCGCCGCGCTCAACGAAGCCGACGTCGTCTTGTATCTCGTCGATGGCTCGGAGGGGCCGCCGGCGCCATTGGCCGATGTCGCGCGGCTCGAGCGACCGCTGCGCTCGCCCGTGCTCACCGTCATCAACAAGATGGATCTGATCGGTGACGGCCAGCGCGCCGACCTAGTTGAGCGGATCGGCGATGCCACCCTCATCTCGGCCTCCACCGGCGAAGGCGTCGAGGCGCTCCTGAATCGCGCGGGTGGGATGCTGCCGGAGAGTCCGTTTCTGTATCCCGAGGATGAGATCAGCACGCAGACGGTTCGCTTCTTCGTCAGTGAGCTCGTTCGCGAAACCGCGCTCGAGCAACTCGACGACGAAGTCCCCTACAGTGTCGCCTGTGAGATCGAGGAGTTCCGGGAAGCGCAGTCGCCGGTGTACATTCGTGCGGTGCTCCACGTCGAGCGAGACAGCCAAAAGCAAATTCTCATCGGCGCGGGCGGCCAACGAGTGAAAACGATCGGTCGCGCGGCGCGCGAGAAGATCGAGGTGCTGGTCGGCGGTCGCGTGTACCTCGATCTGTGGGTCAAGGTCCTTCCGAATTGGCGGCGCAACGCACACTCATTGCATCGTTTCGGCTACCAGCTTCCTCCCACGTCACCCGAACGACGTTCCTCATGAACGTATCGCCGCAACTCCTCGCCATTCTCGTCTGTCCCAAGTGCAAGGGCGAGCTCGAATACAAGGAAGCCGAATCGGCGCTCGATTGCCCACACTGCAAGCTCCGCTACGCGATCCGTGACGGGATTCCCATCATGTTGATCGACGAGGCGACCCCGCTCTGACGCGACTCGCTGCGTGATCCTCCGGCGCCTCGTCGCGAGTCTCCTGCTGCTGGGCGTCGGCCGAGCGGCACGGGCGCAGAGCGGTCCCACTCAAGGAGCTCTCGACCTGCTCCTTCCGGTTGGCGCGCGGTCGCTAGCGATGGGACAAACTCTCACCGCGGCGACGGGCTCCGATGCCCTGTGGGGCAATCCCGCCGGCGTCGCACACGGACCTCGCGAATTCGCGCTCCACATGACGACGAACGCGTCGCTCGCCGAGACCGACGCGGCGCTCGCATTGGTGTATCCCGTGCCCCGCGTCGGAGCGTTCGCGCTGAGCCTGCATTACCTCAACTATGGCCAGCAGACCGCGTTTGATTCGTCGGGAAATTTCCTCGGCAACTTTGCGAACACGAGCACGACCGTCGCGGTTACGTTTGCGCCCATCCTTACCGACCGTTTGTCAGGCGGCGTCACCGGAAAGCTGCTGCGGATCGGCTTCGGTTGCACCGGTAGTTGCAGTTCTCCGGACAACGTGCCACAGACGGCCGCGCTGGATTTCGGACTCACGTACGCAGTGACGGCGGATTCGACGATGACGATCGGCGCAACCGTTCGGAACCTCGGTCCCAAGTTGCAAGTGAAAGACTCGCCGCAAGCGGATCCGCTGCCGTCGCGCGCGAGCGTTGGCATCGCCTACGTGCCGAAGATCGCCGAGCTGCCCAAGGAGGCACGCGTACGCCTGGGCGCGGACATCGTCAGCTATGTGTCCGGCGGAACGGCGCCTGGCTTTCGTTTTGGTGGAGAGCTGTCGTGGCTCGAGCGCTACGAAGCGCGTGCCGGTTACGTCGCCACGGGCCCAACCGGATCGGGACCGACATTCGGCCTCGGCATCCGAGCAGGACGGGTTCAGATCGATTTTGCGCAGATGCTGAGCGATCTCGCCGCGTCGGGCACGACGCCCACTTTTCTGACCATCCGGTACGTATTCTGATGCGGGTGCGCGTGTCGACGAGGCTGGTCAGCACTCTCGTCCTCGCACTCGGGGGCGTCATCGCGCCAACGCTGGCGTTGGCGCAACAGTTCGATGCGGGCCGAGTGGCCGTGGTGCCGCGTCGAGTGCCGGTTGTCACTGACACGACGCGCTCGGCGCCGTTGGTGTCCACGGTGTCCACGGTGTCCACGGCTGTACCGCTGCGCGCGTCGAGTCGGATTCGCTCCCTTGCGCCAATTGCATCCGCAATCGCACCGGGCACCGGCCAGTTCATCCTCGGCGACGACCGATTCGTGGCGTACGCCGCCGTCGAATTACTTGGCTGGTTGAAGTTCGTGAAAGACACTCGAGAGCAGGCAGCGCAAGAACGCACCTTTCGCGATCTCGCACGCCGCGTTGCGCGAGCGGCGTATTCGCCCAATCCTCCGGACGGGAATTGGACCTACTACGAGGCGATGCGCGATTGGCCGAACAGCGGACAATACACGACGGCCACCGACGGCTCCGTCGTGCCGACCACGGACATTACGACGTACAACGGCTACCAGTGGCAGTTGGCGCAGCAAACCACTCCCGATGCGGCATCGGCCCTGGCCCAGTACGAGCGACTGGCCTATAAGCCCGAATACGAGTGGTCGTGGGACAATGCGCAGCTCCAGCACGACATCTACAACCGCACGACGTTCAAACGTGATGACGCGCACTATGCCGGGGTGGAAGATCTGATTGTTCTCGGTGCCAATCACTTTCTGAGCATGGTGGATGCATTCGCCACATTCCGGTTGTCTGTGCACACGGACGAAAGCGGCCGAGCAACGGTTGGCGCGAGCGTCCGATGGTGATTCGGTGGTGAGCTGGATCACACAACATGCAAAAGCTCGCAAGTCGTGTAGCTATCATAATTTGACTTCGATTCCGCGGCCCGGTAGTTTGGCGTTTCACCGCAGATTCCCGTAGAGAGTGGCCACAACTAGCGCGATCTTGTTTTCGCTCAACGACCTCGCTCCGCCGGATGTGGTGCAGCGGTGGCTGGCGGCGTTGGGCGTGCCGCTCCTGACGGTTCGAGATGCCGAAACGCTCATGAGCGTGGCACTGCGAAGCCGGCCGCGCGTCGTGGTGTTCGACATTCGCTCGAATGCGTCGCAGGCGCTCGATGCACTGTACGAGCTCAAGTCCGACTCGTACACCGGCGTCGTCCCAGCCGTCGCGATCTCGGCGGACGATTTCGAGTCGTTCGATTCCGGATTTAGCATGGGCGCCGACGAGGTGGTGCGCGACCACCAGGATGCCTCCGAAGTAATCATCCGTCTCGATGCGATGCTGCGGCGGTCCGACCGCGATCTGTACGTGCATCCGTCGACGCGTTTGCCGGGCGCCGTGGAGATCGAGCGCGACATCACGCGCCGGCTCGAGCTCTGTACGCAGTTTGCGACCTGCTACGCCGATCTCGATCACTTCAAGGAATTCAACGATCGCTACTCGTACTACGAGGGCGATCGCGTCATTCGCATTCTCGCACAAATCCTTCACGACGTCGTGAAAGGTGTGTGCCACGAGGAAGGTTTCGTCGGGCACATTGGCGGCGACGATTTCATTTTCACGATCCCGACCGACGACGTCGTCGACGTCTGTTCGGAGATCGTGTCGATCTTCGACACGTTGATTCCGTATCAATATTCGGAGCCGGACCGGCGCGCCGGGTATTTCTTCGGCAAGGATCGCCGAGGCCAACTGCACCGAGTACCATTGATGACGGTGTCGATTGGCATCGTGACCAACGAGCGGCGACTATTTACGCATGCCGCGCAAGTGAGTGCATTGGCGACGGAGATGAAGAGCTATGCGAAGACGCTTCCGGGTTCGGTGTTCTCCATCGACCGGCGTACAGACGCCGCGCTCGACGAGGCGGAGCCGGTGGGTGCGCCAAGTGAATCAGCGACCGTGAGGGAGGGGAAGTGAACGTTACGTGTCCGGAGTGCCGGTCGGTCTTTCGCGTTGACCCGGCACGGGTTCCGTCGGCCGGAATTCGAGCGCGGTGCTCGATTTGCGGCGGTGTCATTACGGTTGGTGCCGGCGAACCGATCGACGAGGAGTTCGCGCCGCGGCGCGAAGCCGCCCCTGTCGCTGCCACCTCACCGGTTGCGGCGTCTACGCCACCGGTATCGGCTCCCACACCGGCGGTTGCACAGCCTGTTGCACAGCCTGTTGCACAGGCGATCGCGCCGTCGCCGCCGATCGTTCAGCCGCCCGCTGTCGCAGTTCCGCCCGTGTCATCCGCGCCGTCCGCGCCACCGGCCCGGCCCGCGCCGTTTCCGCCTCGACCGACACCCGCGATTCCGGCCGCGCCCGCGAAATCCTCAACGAGCGCGACGCCTCCGCGCGGTGGCTTCGCCATTCGCCCCACGATGCCGCCAATGCCGGCGATTCCGCCGCGTCCGTCGTCCGCGACTCCGTTCCGGCCCATGCCGCCGGTTCGGCCTGCGGCAGCGCCGTCGTTCAGCACGCGCACGCCGGCGGCCCCGGTACCACCGGCAGTTCCAGTCGCGCCGCCTCGTCCCGCCGCACCGAGCATCGCGGGCGGTTCGCCCGCTGGATCGTCAGCGTCCGCCGCTCCCGCACCCGCGCGCGCGCCGATCAATCCGTTCCTCGCCAACGATCCAAACGCGAAGGCGCGTCGCTTGTCGCGCGCATTGATCTCCGATCTCGTGACCTACTTTCCTCAGCGGCGCGAGGAAGGGTTGCGTGACGGAACGCTCAAAGAATTGTTCCGCGAGGAGATCAAGAAGAGCTACGAGGAATACGTGGATCAAGTCGGTCGCGAGTTCGCCGACTCCACGACGCATTTTCAAGAAGCGCTGAACGAGATTCTCGCCGGCGGCCAGAAGATGTTTTAGCGGCATTGCCATCGAGACATCGCGGGCTACACGGCGCGCCTCGAGAACGCTATCTTCCGACCAGACGACACTTTAAGCCCGAGCCGTCCGCCCAATTCGCAGGACGGCTCGTGTCATACCGGAGAGCGAGATGGCAGATAGCGAGCGCGCGAAGGAGCTCAGGCAACACGCCGAGCGACTCGCCGAGCTAGGGAGGTATCTTTGACCTGGACGAAAAGCGCGATACGCTGAGACGTCTCGAGGATCGCATGTCCGCCGCGGGCTTCTGGAACGATCAGGAGAAAGCCCAGACGGTGGTGCAGCAGGTGAAGGCCGTCAAAGGGTGGATCGAGCCGTACGACGCGATGAGCGGTCGTGTGCAGAGCGCGACGGAGCTCGAAGAGATGCTCGCGCTCGAGCCGGACGAGGAACTTTCCGCGGAGGTCGAGCGCGAGGTGGACCAGCTTCGCGGCGAGATCGAGGCGTTTCGCCTGCGTTCGTTGCTCTCCGGCCCCGATGATTTCCGCGATGCACAGCTCGAGATCAGCGCCGGCGCCGGCGGCACCGAGGCGCAGGATTGGGCGCAGATGCTCATGCGCATGTACACGCGGTGGGCCGAGCGAAAGGGATTCACGATCGACATTCTCGATCTGAGCGACGGCGAAGAAGCCGGGATCAAGGGCGCGGTGCTCGAGATCAAGGGTCTCTACGCGTTTGGCTTTCTCAAAGCGGAAGCGGGCGTGCACCGACTGGTGCGCATCTCGCCATTCGACTCGCAAGCGCGCCGGCACACGAGCTTCGCGTCGGCGTTCGTGTATCCCGTCGTCGACAACGAGATCAACATCGAGATCCGCGATGAGGATATTCGCATGGACGTGTTTCGCGCGTCCGGCGCGGGCGGCCAGCACGTCAACAAGACCAGCTCCGCGGTGCGGTTGACGCACATTCCCACGGGCATCGTCACGTCGTCACAGGCCGAGCGGTCGCAGCACAAGAACAAGGCGACGGCGCTCAAGCAGTTGAAGAACCGCCTCTATCAGCTCGAGGCGGACAAGCAGGCAAAGATCAAAGCCGACCTCGACGCGACCAAGCAGGACGTGAGCTTCGGCAGTCAGATTCGCAGTTACGTGTTCCAACCGTACACCATGGTCAACGACCACCGCACGGAGCTCAAGATTCCGGACGTACAGAGAGTGATGGACGGCGACATCGATCCATTCATCGAGGCGTACCTCTCGCAATTCGGCGGCTCGTCTGCCGGTGGGAGCGCCGCCGCGTGAGCGAGGATCTCAATCTCCTGCAGCGTGCGCGCCGCGAAAAACTCGACGCGCTCGTTGGACGCGGCGTCGAACCGTTCGCGTACTCCTTCGAGCGGACGCACCACGCCGCAGCCGCAGTCGCGCTGCATCCGGCCGATGCACACGAGGAAGGCGAAACGGTTCGCGTCGCCGGCCGAATCGTCGCGTGGCGCGCGCACGGCAAGACGACGTTTGCGCACATCGCCGACGACAGCGGTCGCATTCAGCTCTACTTCAAGAAAGATCTACTCGGCGACGACGTTTATTCGTTGCTCGATCATTTCGACATCGGCGATGTGATTGGTGTCGCGGGTCCGCTCTTTCGCACGCGCACCGGCGAAGTCACGGTGCGGGCCGCCGAGGTGCAGGTGCTCGCGAAGTCGCTGCGCCCGCTGCCGTTTGGAAAGGAAGAAGTCGTCGACGGCGTGACGGTGCGACACTCGGGCTTCTCCGATCCGGAACAGCGCTATCGCCAGCGGTACGCCGATCTCGCGGTGCATCCGGAGGTGCGCGCGTTGTTCCGCGCGCGGTCGCGCATGACGACGGAAATTCGCCGCGCGCTCGATGAGCTCGACTATCTCGAGGTCGAGACGCCGGTGCTGCAGCCATTGTACGGCGGTGCAACGGCGCGGCCGTTCAGCACGCATCACAACGCGCTCGACATGCCGATGTATCTGCGCATCGCCGACGAGCTGTATCTCAAGCGTCTCATTGTGGGCGGCTTCGACCGCGTGTACGAGATCGGCCACGATTTTCGAAACGAGGGCATCGACCGGACGCACAATCCGGAATTCACGATGCTCGAGTTCTACGAGGCCTACGCCGACTACACGGTGATGATGGGCCGCGTGGAATCGCTCGTCGTTCGCGCGGCGGATGCCGTGCGGCGCGTGTGGTCGCCGCCGGCGAGTGGCTCCGGCGCAGTGGAACACGGCAGCGAAGGCGTGCCGACATTCGCCACGCCATTCCCGCGCGTCGAGTGGATGCCGTCGCTCGCCAGCGCACTCGGCGAGAATCCGATCGCGATGAGCGACGAAGCACTGCGGAACGCCGCGCGGCGCATCGGTGTTCAAAAGGTGGAGTCGCTCAGTCGTCCCAAAGTCCTCGACGAGATGTTCCAGGCGCTGGTCGAATCCAAGCTGCAGGAGCCGACGTTCGTCGTCGACTATCCGGTCGAGTTGTCGCCGCTCGCGAAGCCGAAGCGCGGCGATCCGACGTTGACGGAGCGCTTTGAGTTGTTCGCGCGCGGGCGCGAAGTGGCCAACGCGTTCAGCGAGTTGAACGATCCACTCGATCAGCGTCGCCGCTTTGAAGCGCAGGCGCGGCTGCGCGCGGCTGGCGACGAGGAGGCATCGGGCGTCGACGAGGACTATTTGCGCGCGATGGAGTACGGCATGCCGCCGATGGGTGGCGTGGGCATTGGCATGGATCGGTTGTTCATGATTTTGACCAACACACCAAATATTCGCGATGTGATACTATTTCCCGTGCTTCGCGCCGAATGAGCCGTCTCGAGCTG
Organism: Gemmatimonadaceae bacterium; assembly: GCA_036499625.1. GTDB lineage: Bacteria > Gemmatimonadota > Gemmatimonadetes > Gemmatimonadales > Gemmatimonadaceae > JAQBQB01. Next base: position 70,636 of record DASYDJ010000017.1, on the reverse strand, counting down.
TCGATCGCCTGGCGATATCTGCGCAGCCGCCGCGGCTCGAAGCTGCTGTCGTTGATCAGCATGATCGCGATCGGCGGTGTGACCGTCGCCGTGAGCGCGCTCATCGTGATCATGGGCGTGATGGACGGTTTGCAGAACGATCTCCGTGATAAAATCCTCACGGCGAGTCCGGACATTCGCGTGCTCACGTACGGTCCGGATCTCGTGATGCCCGATTGGCAAACCGTGTTGCAGAAGGTGATCAAGGACAAAGGCGTCGTCGCCGCCGGCCCGTTCGTGTCGACGCAGGCGCTGATTCAGGCAGGGCGGCACAAGTACATGGAGGGCGTGTTCGTCGAGGGATTGCCGCCCGATGGCCCGACGACGCCACAGGTGACGACGATTCGCAAGCACGCCACGGCCGGTGATTTCACCTTCGCCACCACCGATGGCACGCAGCACGGCGCCGTCCTCGGCAGCAAGCTCGCCGATAAGCTCAACGTCGTCCCGGGCGTGGACAGCATCACGTTGATGAGCATCGATCCGTCGAAAATCGATGGGGCGACCGGCATGCCGGCGACGACGACCGAACGGTTCGAGGTGACCGGCATCTTCGACACCGGTATGTACCAGTACGACGAATCGTATGCGATCATTTCGTTGAGCGCTGCGCAGAGGCTGGCGCAACTCGACAATGCCGTGACCGGCATCGAGGTCCGGACCAAAGACCGATTCGACGCGCCGGCCGTTGCCCAACACCTGCAAGACACGTTGGGAATGCCTTTTCTCACGCGCGATTGGCGTCAGCAGAACAGTGAGCTGTTCCAGGCCCTCTCGCTCGAGAAGCTTGGCATGGCAGTCATTCTCTTGCTGATCGCGCTGGTTGCCGCGTTCAACATCATCAGCACGCTGGTCATGGTCGTGACCGACAAGACCAAAGAGATTGGAATTTTGCGGGCGATGGGCATGCCGGCGAAATCGATTCGTCGCGTGTTCTTTGCGCAGGGCGTGGCGATCGGTGTGGTCGGGACCGGTGCGGGTTTGATCATCGGCATCGCGGCGTCGATCATCATCGGCCGCGGGAAACTCATCCCCCTGGATCCGTCCATATATTTCATCGATCACCTGCCGATATCGACGCAACCGACGGCTGTCTTGTTGACGGTGTTCGCGAGCCTGGCGGTGACCGCGCTGGCCACGATCTATCCGGCGATTCTGGCCGCACGGCTTTACCCGGTGGAGGCGATTCGTCACGAATGAACGTGCTGGAGGCGGTCGATCTGGCGAAGGTGTACGAGGGGGGTGACGGACGTACGATCACCGTCCTCAACGGCACCGATCTGCAAGTGGCGCGCGGCGAGATGGTGGCCGTCGTGGGTTCGAGCGGCGCGGGCAAGAGCACGCTACTGCACCTGCTTGGGGCGCTCGATCATCCGACGCGCGGCACGGTCACGATCAACGGGCAGGCGTTGAGCGGGCGCAGCGACGACGACTTGTCGACGTTGCGCAATCGCTCGGTTGGATTCGTATTCCAGTTTCATCATTTGCTCCGCGAATTCACGGCGGCCGAGAATGTGATGATGCCCCTGCGCATTGCGGGGTGGGACGAGAAAAAGGCGCGCGGGCGGGCCGTGTCGCTGTTGGAGCGCGTCGGATTGGCTGGACGCGTCGATCACAAGCCGGGCGCACTCTCCGGCGGCGAGCAGCAGCGCACGGCGGTCGCGCGCGCGTTGGCGATCGATCCGGTGGTGTTGCTGGCGGACGAGCCGTCGGGCAACCTCGATCACGCCAACGCGGAGCGACTGCACGATCTGTTCGTGGCGTTGTCGCGCGATCTGGAGATCGCGATGGTGATTGCGACGCACAACCGCGCGCTTGCCGCGCGCGCCGACCGAACGTTGTTGCTGGAAGACGGGCGCTTGACCGATACCGATGTGCGCGAGGCCGTACCCTGATGTTGTGCGAGAACTGCCGAGAGCGGGATGCCGTCGTCTATTTGACGTCGATCGAGAACAACGCCGTGCACCAGCTCCATCTCTGCGAGCAGTGCGCGGCGGAGCGCGGCGTGGAGACGACCGTCGCGACACCCAAGCATCCGCTCGCCGAGTTCCTGCACCAGCAGGTGCCGGCGCCGATCAGTGGCGACGTAGTGCGCTGCAGTTTCTGCAACACGACGATGGCGGACTTCAAGGCGACTGGCCGCTGGGGATGCGCGCGCTGCTACACGAACTTCGAGGCGGGCATTCGTGAATTGCTGCGCCGTGTGCACGGCAATCATCGCCACATTGGCCGCAGCTATCGGCCGCCGATGTCCGAGACCATGGAGCGGGGCGCGGTGCTCGGCGAGCTCAAAGATCGGTTGCGTCGCGCGATCGAGAGCGAACAGTTCGAGGTGGCGGCCGACTTGCGCGACCGCATTCGGGTGATGGAATGACCGTCGATCTGTCGCTCTTGCCGGATGGCGGCGTGCGGTGGCTCGATGCGTCGGGCAAGCACTCGGACATTGTGTTGTCGACCCGCATCCGGCTCGCGCGGAACGTGGAAGGCTATGCGTTCTCGGCGCGGGCGCGCGACGGCGAGCGACTGCGCGTGCTGTCGCAAGTGCGCGAGGCGATGGCGGGTGTCCCGTCGCTGCGGGAAGCGGTGATGTACCGGTTGGACGAGCTGCCGCCGACCTCGCGCGCGCTGCTGCACGAGCGGCATCTCGTGAGCAAGGAATTGGCGGGACTCGACAGCCAGCATCCGCTGCGCAGCGGGGCCGCCGTGTTCCTCGCTGACTCGCTCGGCGTGATGGTGAACGAGGAAGACCACCTGCGGCTCCAGTCGCTGCGATCGGGTCTCGCGCTACAGGAGGCGTTCGCGGCTATCGATAAGCTCGACCGCGACTTGGGCGCTCGCGTTCCGTACTCGTTTCACAACGAATTCGGCTTCCTCACGGCATGCCCGACGAACGTGGGGACGGGGATGCGCGGCTCGGTTTTGATTCACCTTCCCGGCCTGGTGCTCACAAAGGAAATCGGGAAAGTGCTGGCCAGCCTTCAGCAAATGGGCCTCACGTACCGAGGCTTATATGGAGAGGGCAGCGAGGTCGTGGGAAATTTCTTTCAGATTTCCAACCAGACCACGTTGGGCCGCTCGGAGGAGGAACTGCTGGATCAGCTGTTACGCGTCGTGGGGCATGTCGTCGAACGAGAAGCGGAAGCGCGGCGTGTACTGTTGCGCGACGCCGGTTATATTATCGAAGACAAGCTCTGGCGTGCGTACGGTACGCTGCGCTACGCGCGTAGCCTCACGTTCGACGAGGCGATGAACTACCTGAGCGGCGTGCGGTTGGCCGTCGGGCTGAAACTGATCACCTCCCTGAGTGTATATACCCTCAACAAGCTCTTGATCTTTTCGCAGGCCGCGCACCTGGCGTTTGCAGAAGGCCGGGCGCTCACGGAAGGCGAAACCAACCTGGCGCGCGCACGGTATGTGCGTAAAGCGCTGGAAGCTGAAGCGGGCTCGGTCGGATAACGCGACCCCGATGAGAGGGAACTATGAACGGCTATAACTTCACCGAGCGGGTGAGGAAAGTTCTCGCGATGGCTCGCGAGGAGGCCGCACGTCTCCACCATGAGTACGTGGGGACTGAGCACATTCTGCTCGGACTGATTCGCGAGGGAGAGGGCGTCGCTGCGACGGTGCTCCAGAACCTCAGCGTTGAGCTGGACGACATCCAGCAAAAAATCGAAGAGACGGTGAAGAAGGGGAAAGCCGGTCAAACGACCGGACCCGATCTTCCCTATACCTCGCGCGCCAAGAAGGTACTCGAGCTCGCCATGAGCGAAGCGCGCGAGCTCAATCACAGCTACGTTGGGACTGAACACCTGCTGCTTGGCCTCCTTCGGGAAGAGAAGGGGATTGCGGCGCAGGTCCTAACCGACGCGGGCGTCAACTTAGACGCCGCCCGCGCTGAGACATTGCGCATCCTCGGCACCGATGTGCCGCCAGCGGGTGCTCAGAACCAACAGGCTGGCGCGCCGCAGGCGCAGACGCCGCCCAAGGGCGAGAAGAAATCCAAGACGCCGGCGCTCGATCATTTCTGCCGCGACCTCACGCAGTTGGCCGCGGAAGGACAACTCGATCCGACCATCGGGCGCGGCAAGGAAATTCAGCGCGTCATGGAAGTGTTGACGCGTCGCAAGAAGAACAATCCGGTCCTCATCGGCGAGCCCGGTGTGGGCAAGACGGCGATCGTCGAAGGCTTGGCGCAGCTCATCTCCAACGGCGAGTGCCCGGAGTCGCTGCGCGAGCATCGCGTGCTGTCGTTGGACATGGCGGCCGTCATCGCCGGCACCAAATATCGCGGTCAGTTCGAGGAGCGCCTCAAGGCGGTCATGAACGAGATCGCGCAGAACAAGCAGATCATCCTGTTCATCGACGAGCTGCACACGCTCGTGGGTGCGGGTGCCGCCGAAGGCGCGATCGACGCGAGCAACATGCTCAAGCCGGCGCTCGCACGCGGCGAGCTGCAGTGCGTTGGCGCGTCCACGCTCAACGAGTATCGCAAGTACATCGAGAAGGACGGCGCGCTCGAGCGGCGTTTCCAAACGGTCGTCGTCGATCCGCCGTCGGTGGACGAGACGGTCGAGATTCTCAAAGGCCTGCGGAAGAAGTACGAGGATCATCACAAGGTGACGATCCCCGATTCCACGCTCGCGTTGGCGGCGAAGTTGTCCGAGCGGTACATCACCGATCGGTTCCTGCCCGACAAGGCGATCGACGTGATCGACGAAGCGGGTGCGCGCGCACGGCTGGCGTCGCAGGCGCCGCCGCCGGAAGTCGCGGATCTCAAGGCGGACCTCGAGAAGGTCAACGTGCAGAAGGAAGCCGCGGTTCGCGATCAGAACTTCGAGCGTGCAGCGTCCCTGCGCGACAACGAGCGCGAGATCCAAGGCAACATCAAGCAGAAACAGGCCGAATGGGAATCGCGGCGTCAGTCGCACCGTCCGGTGCTGGGTGAAGAGGAGATCTCGTTCATCGTCAGTCGGTGGACGGGCATTCCGGTAACGCGTCTTCAGGAAGCGGAGACTGCGCGTCTCTTGCGGATGGAAGACGAGCTGCACGAGTCGGTCATCGGGCAGGACGAAGCAATCAAGGCAATCTCAAAGGCGATTCGGCGCAGCCGCGCGGGGCTCAAGGATCCCCGCCGTCCAATCGGCTCGTTCGTGTTCTCCGGACCCACGGGTGTCGGAAAGACCGAGCTGGCGCGCAGTCTCGCCAAGTTCCTATTCGCCGACGAGTCGGCGCTGATCCGCGTCGACATGAGCGAGTACATGGAGAAGTTCTCCGTGTCACGCTTGATCGGCGCGCCGCCGGGATACGTTGGCTATGAGGATTCTGGTACGCTCACGAAGGCCGTACGTCGCAAGCCGTACAGCGTGATTCTGCTCGACGAAATCGAGAAGGCGCACCCGGACGTGTTCAACATCCTGCTGCAGGTGTTGGATGAGGGACATCTCACCGACAACTACGGCCGCGTGATCGACTTCAAGAACACGGTCGTCATCATGACGTCGAACGTGGGCGCGCGCGACTTGACCAAGACCAAGTCGTTGGGCTTCACGAGCGGCGACGCGACGGCGAACTGGGAGCGCCGCGCCGAGAAGGTGCGGGACGAGCTCAAGAACGTGTTCAATCCGGAGTTCTTGAACCGGTTGGACGACGTCATCGTCTTCCATCCGCTCGACCGGGAGCACATCGCTCGCATCGTGAATGTGCTGCTCAAGGACGTGCGGAAGCGGTTGTCGGAAGAGGAGCTCACGCTCAAGCTCTCCGATCCCGCGACGGCGTTCCTCGTCAAGCACGGCTACGACGAGCAATACGGAGCGCGTCCGCTCAAGCGGGCGATTCAGAAGTACATCGAGGATTCGCTCTCGGAAAAGATCTTGATGGGCGAGTTCGCGAAGGGCGACGAGATCGACGTCGAGGTCTCGGCAGACGGCGAGAAGTTGGAGTTCCGCGTGCTCACGAGCACGACGCCGCAGCCGTAATTACCATTCCCAGCACGCAACGGCGGCGCGAACCTGCGCCGCCGTTCTTGTTTTCTCCCCCAACCGTCCACGTGTCCGACAAGCAATCGACTGCAGCGACGCCGGCGGCGGATAGCCGGCCGTTGTCTGGTGTGCGCATCGTGACGATCGCGCAGAACGTTCCTGGTCCAGTGGCGGTCGCGCGCCTCGTCAGTGAAGGCGCGAACGCCGTGAAGGTCGAGCCGCCGGCCGGCGATCCACTCGCGACCATGAGCCGCGACTGGTACGACGAACTGCACGCCGGCATCACCGTCGAACGACTCGATCTCAAGGATCCGAGCGGCCGCGCGCGATTTGGAGCGCTGCTTCGCGATGCAGACTTGCTCGTCACGAGTCATCGGCTATCTGCCCTCGGTCGATTGGGGCTCGATCCCGCGGCGCTCAGTCGCGAGGCGCCGACCCTCCGGCTGCTTCGCATCGTGGGGACCGTGGCGGAACCCGATACACCGGGACACGATTTGACCTATCAGGCGCAGGCGGGGTTGGTACGTACAGAGATGCCGCCAACTCTGTTTGCCGATCTGGTTGCGGCAGAGCGCGCGGTGTCCGCAGCGCTTCTGTTGCTCCGCGAGCCGGCGGGATCCGTTCGAGATGTCGGCATTGCCGATAGCCTCGACAGCTTGCAGCAACCGATTCGCCGCGGACTGACGACGCCAACCGGCTTACTTGGTGGCGGCATTCCGAACTATCAGGTGTATCCAACGAAGGACGGCTACATCGCGGTCGCGGCATTGGAACCGCACTTCGAGCGCCGGCTATACGAAGTTCTCGAACTCTCACCCGGCGCTGAACTCGGCTCGCATTTTCTTGCGCGAACGGCGGTCGAGTGGGAGGGGTGGGCCCGCACGCATGATCTACCAGTCGTTGCGGTCATCTGAGCGTTGATAACGTGTTGCGGGGGCGAGCCATGGTCGCTCCCGGACCCCGCGGCGGCGGACGTTCTTAATGGACCTCGCCGCGCGTACTTTGTGTATATTCCCCGACTATGCGACAGATGCGAGTGATGCTCGGACTCTTTGGGCTCGTCGTAGCCGCTTCGGCTGCGCAGGCTCAAACAGCCGAGATCGGTGTGTGTGCGACCCCGGACAGCCTTGCGTTCCGGGGTATTCGCAATGACAGCCTGGTAACGGACGATCAGTTGCGGTCAGGGGTGGGCATCACTCCCAAATCGACCATCAACAGTCGCATCACGACTCGCGCGATTCACGATCTGTACGCCACGGGCCAGTTCCAGGATGTCAGCGTCGCGTGCGAAGTCGTCGGCGGCAAGGCCTTGCTCGTGTTCAACCTGGTCGAGCGCCGCGTATTGAGCGACATCGAGGTCACGGGCGCCGACAAGGTGTCACCGGGCTCGGTGAAGGACCGCGTCGATCTGTTGATCGGCAAGCCGATCGATCCGGCGATGGTCGCCAAAGACGTGTCGCGCATCGACTCGTTGTATCAGAGCCAAGGCTACTATCTCGCGCGCGTGCGCGTGGATACTACGATCAACGGCAACGCCACGACGCTGACGTTCCACGTGAACGAAGGCCGCCGGCTGGCGATCTCCGGCGTCGACATCGTCGGGAACAAAGCGCTCTCCGACAAACTGATCGTGGCCACGATCGGCACGAAACCGGAAGGATTCTTCTGGTGGCGCAACGGCGAGTTCGATCAGGACAAATATCAGGAAGATCTGTCGAAGAACATCCCGGCGCTGTACGCGGCGCACGGATACATCGACATGCAAGTCGTGAAGGACACGCTGATCATCGATCGCGAGAAGGGCAAGGCGCTGGTGCGGCTCACGGTCGACGAAGGGCCGCAATACCACATCGGCGACTTCGAGGTCACGGGTGCGCGCCGATTCTCGAATGAGGACATCGCGCACTACTACCCGTTCGGCAAGAAGACGGTGGCCACCGGCGTTAGCGACGTCATGAAAGGCCTCGTGACGCCGCACCAGTCGGAAGCGCCGAACGTCTTCAATGCGAGCGCGTGGCAGGACGCGACCGACAAGCTCAAGGAAGCGTACGACAACCAAGGGTACATCTACTCGACCATCCAGCCGATCGTCGAGCGCCACAAGGTTGGCTCGGACTCGGTGCCGACGGTGGACCTGCGGTGGGACATCGACGAGAAGACTGCGGCGATCGTGAATCGCGTTGACATCGTGGGCAACGACATCACCACTGAGACGTGCATCCGCGATCAGCTCGGCATTCTTCCGGGCGACGTGTTCAACCGCGACCGGCTGATTCAGAGTTATCGTAATATCGCCAACCTCGGATTCTTCGAGCAGGACATGCCGCCACCGGACACGCGTCCGGCCAACGAAAATGGCGACATCGATCTGATTTTCCATGTGAAGGAGAAGCGCACCGGCAACGTGAATTTCGGTGCGTCGGTGGGCCAGGGCACCGGTGTCGGCGGCTTCATTGGCTTTGACCAGCCCAACCTGTTTGGCGAGTGCAAGAAGGGATCGTTGCAGTGGCAGTTCGGCCAGTACATTCGCGACTTCAGCCTCAGCTACACCGATCCGCGCATCAAACAGTCGAACGTGACGGGAAGCATCTCGCTGTACAATCAGCTCTCCCGGTTCGTCATTCGCGACATCGGCCAGTCGAACACCAGCGGCGGTCAGCTGCAGTTCGGCTTCCCAGTGGCCAACTCGCACTACACGCGATTCTACGTCAGCTACGGCGGTGAGCGGGTGAGTTACGGAGGCGAAGGCCTCGTATCCACTATCAACTGTAGCGGATGTTTCCGATCTACTTTGGGCTTCACGCTCGACAACGACACGCGGCTCGGTATGCCGTTCCCGGTGGCGGGTGTGCACGAGGACGTCGCGCTGGAGTTCAACGGCGGTCCGCTCGGCGGATCGGCGACGTATACGCGGCTCACCGCCGAAATGCGATCGTACTCGACCATTGCAACGTTCGGCAAGTCGCTCGGACCGGAGCCCATGGCGCTCGTGCTCGGTCTCTCCACGCGCGGTGGCTCGCTGTTCGGCGATCCGGGTCCGTTCTTCGTCTCCCAAGCGTTTTCGCTAGGGGGCGTGCAGTACGGCAACCCGCTGCGCGGCTATGAGGAGTTTTCCATCACGCCGCAGGGGTACCTGCCGAACGCCGATCAGTATACCGCGCAACGAACCTCGTTCGGCAATGCGTACTATACGAGCACCGTCGAACTGGGTCTGCGCGTGAATCAGCAACTGTATCTCGATTCGTTCTACGACGCGGGCAACCTTTGGGCGCAGCCGCGTGACTTTGATCCTACCCGCCTGTTCCGTGGTGCCGGTTTTGGCGCCTCACTCGTCACTCCACTAGGTCCGCTCGGCGTCGATCTTGGGTACGGCTTCGATCGCACGAACGCGCTTGGCCAGAAGGATCCGGGGTGGCAAGTTCACTTCAAGTTTGGTCAGATCTTCTAATCGGAGTTTCCATGCGTTCCATACTTCGCGCGACGGTGATCGCGCTCGTCCTCGCCGTCACGGCGAACACGGCCAAGGCTCAGTCGGCCGCCTTCAAGATCGCATACGTAAATACGCAAGCTCTGATGGACGCGGCTCCGGGACGCGCCGCGGCCGAGGCGATTCTGTCCAAAGAGGGCGACGGATATCGCGCGCAGATGCAGAAGGAGCAGGACTCGATCAACACGCTCCTCGCCAAGTACCAGAAGGCCGAACCGACGTTGAGCGCCGCGGCCAAGGACGCACAAGAGAAGGCGATCCAGTCGCTCGAGACGGACGCGCAGGCCGATCAGCTCAAGTTCCAGCAGGCCATGCAACAGCACTCGACCGAGGTCTACGCGCCGATCATGGACGTCGTCAAGAAGGTGCTCGACGACATTCGCGCCGAAGACGGCTATGCGATGATCCTCGCCAACGATCCGCAAACGACGCCGATCGTGGCGGCCGATAAGAATCTCGATATTACAGATCGCGTAGTGTCGCGCCTCAAGGCCACCCCGGCGTCTGCCGTGAAGATGGTCGACCCGTCGGCGACGCCCGCGACGCCCGCGCCCAAAAAGCCGGCGGGTGCACCGGCCGCTCCGGCCGGGGTCACGTCGCATAAGCCTCCACCGCAGCAGTGATCGCTGGGATGGACGAAGAGCACGACGGCGGCGGTGAGAGCGGACTCGTTCTCACCGCCGCGGCTATAGCGGAGGCGGTGGGCGGCAAGCTGGTTGGCGATCCGTCGATCGCGGTTGGTGGAGTGGCGCCTCTCGATCGCGCGACGCATCGGGATCTGAGCTTTTTGGGCGTCGCAAAGTATGCGGGCCAGTTTCGGACGACGCAGGCCGGTGTCGTACTCATGGCGCCGGAGCTCGCTGAGACGCCCGGGGACGTCTCGGCACGCATTATCGTGGAGCGTCCGCAGGAAGCCCTCCTGGGGTTACTGCCGCGCTTTCAGCGGGTACACCCAGCCGCGCGCGGCGTGCACCCGACCGCCGTCGTGGGTGCCGGGGTCGTCCTCGGCAGCGACGTGTCCGTCGGACCCTATGCGGTGCTCGGCGACGGTGTCCGACTGGGAGATCGCGTGGTCATCGGTGCGCATTGCGCCGTCGGCGCCGATGTGAGCATTGGCGACGATTCCGAGCTCTACCCGTCTGTCACGTTGTACAGCGGCGCCAGGCTGGGTGCGCGCGTCATCGTGCATTCGGGAGCGCGCATCGGCTCGGACGGCTTTGGTTACGTGCAGAAGGACGGCCACCATTTAAAGATCCCGCACGTCGGTCGCTGCATTCTCGAGGATGACGTCGAGATCGGGGCGAACACGACGATCGACCGCGGGAGCATCGACGATACCGTGGTCGGCGCGGGGACGAAGGTCGACAACCTCGTGCAGATCGCCCACAACGTCCGCATCGGGCAAGGCTGCCTGATCATGGCCCAGGCGGGGCTCGCGGGCTCGGCCCACATCGAGGACGGGGCCATGGTGCTCGGGCAGGCCGGCATTGCGGGGCACCGGACGATTGGAAAAGGTGCCCGGATTGCTGCGCAAGCGGGCGTCTTTGGCGATATTCCGGCCGGTGAAACGTGGTCGGGCTATCCTGCACGGCCGCACAAAGAGGCGCTCCGCGCCCAGGCAGCGTTGTTCAAGCTTCCCGGCTTGTTGCGGCGCATCGAACGCCTGCTGGACCGTAATACAGACACAGAATGACACGTCGCACGATCGCACGTCAGGTGTCGCTCGATGGGATCGGGTTGCACCTCGGCGCTGCGTGCCAACTTTCGTTTCGACCGGCGCCGAGTGGTGCGGGTCTGTCGTTCCGCCGCATTGACCTGGACGGTTCGCCGACCATTCCCGCGCGCGCCGAGCATGCGGTGCTCACCGAGCGCCGCACGCAGCTCGGTGAAGATCCCGTGTCGGTTCACACCGTCGAGCACGTGCTCGCGGCCGTGGCCGGTTGCGGCATCGACGATCTCGAGATTGCACTCGACGCAGCAGAGCCGCCAATCATGGACGGCAGCGCCGCGCCGTTCGTCGATGCACTGCAGTCGGCGGGCTTCGTCGACCATCCCGGAGAGGTAAAGTACCTCACGCTGCGGCGCGGATTCCGGTTGGTCGACGGCGAATCGACATACGATGTCTGCCCGAGCTCCGAGCTCGAGCTCAACGTATCGATCGAATTTCCGCACGCGGTCATCGGCCGGCAACAGTGCTCCTATCGCGTGACGCGCGAGAGTTTCGCGCGCGAGCTTGCCGGGGCGCGCACCTTCGGATTCGTGCACGAAGTCGATGGGCTTCGCGCGAAGGGGTTGATTCAGGGTGCGTCGATCGACAACACCGTCGTGCTCGACGCCACTGGCGTCGTGGGTACGACGCTGCGCTGGCACGACGAGTTCGTGCGGCACAAGGCGATGGACTGTGTAGGTGATCTGGCCCTCGCCGGAGCGCGCGTGCGCGCGCGCATCACGGCGGACAAACCGAGCCACCGCGGCACCGTGCGACTGGTGCGTGCGATGCAAGAGGCGATTGCGAAGGAGACGAACGTGTTGGAGATCGAAGAAATCATGAAGGTGCTGCCGCACCGGTATCCCTTTCTCCTCGTCGATCGCATTCTCGAGATCGAGGATGGCAAGCGGATCGTCGGCATGAAGAACGTCACGATCAACGAGCCGTTCTTTCAGGGACACTTTCCCGGGCATCCGATCATGCCGGGCGTGCTGATCATCGAGGCGATGGCACAGGTGGGCGGCATGCTGCTCATGGGTTCCGTGCCCGAGCCCGAGAACAAGGTCGTGTATTTCACTTCGCTCAACAACGTGAAATGGCGGCGGCCCGTGAGGCCCGGCGATCAACTCCGCTTCGAGCTCGAGCTGCTGCAAGTGCGCGGCATGATGTGCAAGATGTCGGGTGTCGCCAAGGTCGATGGGCAGGTGGTGGCCGAGGCGGAAATGGGTGCGGTGGTGCGCGATAAATGAGCGCGACCATCCATTCCAGCGCCGTCATTCATCCCGACGCCCAGATTGGCGATGGCGTCGACATCGGCGCGTTCGCGATCGTCGGTGAAGGGTGCGTCATTGGCGACGGCTGCACGATTGCGGCGCGGGCAACGCTCGAGCGCTACGTCCTGCTCGGCCAGAACGTGAAGATCGGCACGGGTAGTGTGCTGGGCGGCGATCCGCAAGATCTCAAATTCAAGGGTGAGAAGACGACGGTCGAGATCGGCGATGGGACGACGATTCGCGAATTCACGACCATCAACCGCGGCACGTCGCAGTCGTTCAAGACCACGGTGGGGAAGAACTGCTTCCTGATGTCGTACGTGCATCTGGCGCACGACTGTCACGTCGGCGACGGCGTGATCATCTCGAACGGCACGCAGCTCGCCGGCCACGTAACGATCGATGAGAAAGCTATTATATCAGGACTGGTAGGCTTCCATCAGTTCGCGACGATCGGCCGGTACAGCTTCATCGGCGGCTGCTCGCGCGTGGCGAAGGACGTCCCGCCGTACGTGAAGGCGGTCGGCAATCCGATCAAGCTCTATGGTCTGAACAGTGTCGGCCTCGAGCGGAACGGCTTTCCAGAAGATGTGCGGCGCGAGTTGAAGCGCGCCTACCGGCTGTTCTTCAAGTCGGAGCTCAATCTCTCGCAGGCGCGCGAACGCGCCGCCGCGGAGCTGCATCCGTTTCCTGAAATTCAGGAATTCCTCGCTTTCTTCGACCGCAGCGATCGCGGCTCGGTGATTTGATGTCTGTTCGTATTGGTGTCGTTGGCGCGGGCGCGCTCGGCTTTCATCACACGCGCATTCTGCGCGACGTTCCCGGCGCGCAGCTGGTTGGCTTCTACGAAGCGAACGCGGAGCGCGCGGCGAAGGTCTCGTCGGAGCTCGGCGTCAAAGCGTTTGAGACACTCGAGGGACTCCTCGATGCCGTCCAGGCCGTGAGCGTCGTGGTTCCCACGCCGGCGCACTACGCCGTTGCGGCGCCGGCGCTCGAGCGCGGATTGCACGTGCTCATCGAAAAGCCAATCGCCACGACGATCGAGGAAGCGGACGCACTCCTCGCCATCGCGCGCCGCACCGGTGCAGTGCTGCAGACAGGGCATGTCGAGCGGTTCAATCGCGCCGTCCGCGCCGCGCTGCCGTACGTCGAGTCGGCGCGATTCATCGAGAGCAATCGCTTGGCGCCGTTCAATCCGCGCGGCTCGGACGTGGCGGTGGTGCTCGACTTGATGATTCACGACATCGACCTCGTGCGGACGTTCGTTGGCGGCGGTGTGAGCTCGGTGTCCGCCGTGGGCGTGCCGGTGTTGACGCCGTTCGTCGACATCGCCAACGCGCGATTGACGTTCGACGCGGGCGCAGTCGCGAACATCACGGCGAGCCGCGTCTCGCGCGACCGGATGCGTAAGGTTCGAATTTTTCAACAGAGCGGCTATCTCTCGCTCGACCTCGCCGCGGGGACGGGCGAGTTCTATCGCATTCGGCGCGATGTCGATTTCGCGGCGCTCGTCCGCGACGCGCAGGGCGCCCAAGCGCTCGAGACGTTCGTCGAGCGCGTTCCGATCGATGCACCCGAGGGCGAGCCGCTGCGCTTGGAGCTCGAGGCGTTCGTCAACGCGGTCCGCGGCGACGGTCCCATTGCGGTCACGGGTGAAGACGGCCGCGAGGCGCTCGCGGTGGCGTTGACGATCGTCAACGACATCGAGCGCACGCTGCCCAGCTTGCGCGGCGTCGGAACAGCAGGAACAGCAGGAGCAGCAGGAGCCGCAGCATCCATGGCGGCGACCAGCGGTGCGTGAGATTCTGTTCGTCGCCGGAGAGGTGTCCGGCGACCTGCACGCGGCGGCCGTCGCGCGCGAGCTCGTGGCGCGCGGAGCGCCGTATGAGCTCGTGGGTGTTGGCGGCGATCAGATGCGCGCCGCCGGTGTCGAGCTGATCGAGCACTCGGAAAAGCTGGCGGTCATGGGCTTCGTGGAAGTGCTCGAGTATCTGCCCAAGCTTCTCGGCCTGCTGAGTCGTCTCAAGCGCCGCGTTCGCGGCGGGAATGTCGCGGCCGTGGTGCTCGTCGACTATCCGGACTTCAACATGCTGCTCGCCGGTGCGGCGTCCGCGGCCGGCGTGCCGGTGCTCTACTACATCACGCCACAGGTGTGGGCGTGGCGCGCGGGACGCATGGACACGTTGGCGAAGACCGTGACGAAGGCGGCGGTGATCCTGCCGTTCGAGGAGCCGTTGCTTCGCGGCCGGGGCGTCGATGCAACGTTCGTCGGACATCCGCTCATGGATCGCGTCGCTGATCTCCCCGATCGCGCCGCGGCGAGGCAGGCCCTCGGCCTTCCGCCGAACGCGCGCGTGCTCGCGTTGTTCCCGGGCAGTCGGGGGCAAGAGATCGAGCGGCATCTGGACGCGTTCGTCGCCGCCGCGCGCGAGTTGCAGCGGCGCGATCCGGCGCTCGAGGTCATCGTCAGTGTGGCGCCCCACGTGTCGATCGACCCCGCGCGCTGTCCATTTCGTACCGTTCGATCCGCGTCATTCGCGGTCTTGCGGGCCGCCGATGCCGCGCTGTGCAAGAGTGGCACGACGACGCTCGAAGCGACCGTGGCCGGCTGTCCGTTCGTCGTCGCATATCGGACGAGCGGATTCAGCTACGCCGTTGGAAAACGTCTGGTAAAGATTCCTAATATCGGTTTAGTGAATGTCGTGGCGGGCCGGCGCGTGGCGCCCGAATTCGTGCAGGACGACGTGCAGCCGCTGGCCCTCGCGAACGCCCTCGAGCCGCTGCTGAATCCCTCTAGCCCGGAGCGTCGTACGATGGTCACGTCGCTCGACGAAGTGCGCGCGTCGCTGGGACAGCCCGGCGCCGCCGGGCGCGTGGCGGAGATGATTGTTTCTCTGGCCGAACGCCAAGCGTCTCGGAGTCCGGTGGCGAGCCCAGGGTCGAATGTCCGATGAACCACGCAGCTGGCATCGCGAGGCGCTGATCGCGCTCGGCGGCGTCTCGGCCGTGCGGACGCTCGGTGCAACGTGGCGCATTCGCGTCGTGCACGGCGAACGATTCCAGGCGCTGCGCGCGGCGCGCCAGCCGATCATCTTCGTGCACTGGCACGGCCAACTGTTGCCGCTACTGTTTCAGCATCGCGGAGAGGGCGTCACGGTGCTGATCAGCGAGCACGCGGACGGCGAGATCATCGCGCGCGCCGCGGAACGATTGGGTTTTCGAACCGTTCGCGGCTCGACGTCGCGCGGCGCGGCGCGTGCGCTGCTCGGCCTCGTTCGCGCGGCTCGCGAGGGCCACGATTTGGCGATTACGCCCGATGGGCCGCGCGGCCCTGCACATACCGTGGCTCCCGGGACGCTCGTCGTAGCGCAGCGTACCAAGGCGGCGATCGTTCCCGTTGCGGTTGCCGCGTCGTCGGCGTGGCGCTTGAAGAGTTGGGATGCGTTCATGATTCCCAAACCCTTCGCGCGCGTCACGGTGTCGTACGGGGAACCGATTTACATCGAGCAGGCCGACGTCCGCGAGGCGGTAGCGGAGTCTGGTCGCGTGGCCGCGGCACTCGCGGCCGCCGAGCAGGCCGCGAATGTCTGATCGCGCGTTCGTCGAACGTGTGTGGTATGGCGGCGACGCTGTCGCTTCGACGACGCGAACGCTGTTGACGCCATTCGAGCGGATCTTCGGCGCGGTCGTCGGCGCGCGGGACATTTTATACGATGCTGGTTGGCTGCCGGCGAGCGCGACGGCAATTCCCGCAGTGAGCATCGGCAATCTCACGGTGGGCGGCACGGGAAAAACGCCAGTGGCCGCGTGGATTGCGAGGGGACTTCTCGAGCGCGGCGCGCATCCGGCAGTCATCCTCCGCGGTTATGGCGCGGACGAGCCGCTCGTGCACAAACAGCTCAATCCTGCGGTCGACGTGATCGTCGGCGCCGATCGCACCACGGGGATTGCTCGCGCTGCAGCAACCGGCGCCGACGTCGCGGTGCTGGATGATGCGTTTCAGCACCGTCGCGTCCAACGGATGGCCGATCTGGTCCTGGTGAGCGCCGACCGCTGGACGTCCGACGTCAGGCTGTTGCCCGCCGGTCCATGGCGCGAGCCGCTCAAAGCCGTTCGTCGCGCCACGCTGGTGATCGTGACGCGAAAGGCGGCCAGCGATCGCACCGTCGATGCGGTGCACGAACGGCTGTCCCAAGTGGCGCCTGGCATTCCACGCGTGTCAGTTCGACTGGAGCTGACGGCACTCGTGAGCGCCGACGATGCAAACGAAACGCGACCGCTGGAGACGCTCGCGGGTACAACGGTCCACGCTGTGCTATCCATTGCTGACCCAGCGGCATTCGTCTCGCAATTACAAGCATACGGCGCGACGGTCGTGCCGAGAGTATTCCCGGATCATCATGAATTCTCGGATGCCGATGTGCACGGAATTGCATCCGGGTTGCCTCGTGATGCGATGGTGGTGTGCACGCTCAAGGACGCGGTCAAGCTCGCTCCGCGGTGGCCTCGCCTTGCGCCGAGGTTGTGGTATGTTTCTCAGCAGGTGACGGTAGAACGCGGCGTCGGCGGGATCGAGCGAGTGCTGGACGATCTCGTGCGCGCGCGCTCAAGGGCACCGACAACCGCCGGTTGAAACCGGCCCGTTCCATCTCTCATGGCAACCGATCTGCGTCTCCCAACCGACCGAATCGTACGGCCCGACAAGGACCGGTTCCTCGACGAGGAAAACCCGTTCGAAGCGATGATGTCGCGGTTCGATCGGGCCGCGGAATTGCTCGATCTCGAGCCCGGTCTGTACAAGGTGCTTCGTCATCCGGAAAAGCAGATCACGTTGTCCATTCCCGTCATGATGGACAACGGCGAAGTCGAGGTGTTCACCGGACACCGCGTGTTGTACAACACGTCGCGCGGACCGGCGAAAGGCGGCATTCGTTTCGATCTGCAGGTGACGCTCGAAGAGGTCAAGGCCCTCGCCGCGTGGATGACCTGGAAGTGCGCCGTCGTGAATCTGCCATTCGGCGGATCGAAGGGCGGTGTGGTGTGCGACCCGCTCAAGATGAGCGCCGGTGAGCTCGAGCGGCTCACGAGACGCTACACGGCCGGCATCATCGCCACGCTTGGCCCCGATTCCGACGTGCCGGCGCCCGACGTCAACACGAACGAACGCGTGATGGCGTGGGTGATGGACACCTACTCCATGCGCATGGGGCACACGGTGACCGCTGTCGTCACCGGCAAGCCGATCGAGATGGGTGGATCGATGGGCCGCCGCGAAGCCACGGGCCGCGGCTGCATGATCGTCACCAAGGAAGCGCTCAAGCACCTCGGGATTCCGGTACGCGGAACGACGGTCGCCGTGCAGGGCTTTGGCAACGTTGGATCGGTCGCCGCCGATCTCCTCGCGAAGGAGGGCTGCAAGATCGTCGCGATCAGCGATCGCACGAGCGGCTACTACAACAAGAACGGCATCGACATCGAGGCCGCGATCGCCCACACGCGCAAGGTGCGCTCGCTCGATGGTTTCACCGGCGGCGATCTCCTCTCGAATGATGATTTGCTCACGCTCGACGTCGACGTGCTGCTGCCCGCGGCACTCGAGAACGTCATCACGAGCAAGAACGCCGGTAAGATTCGCGCGAAGATGATCTGCGAAGGCGCGAATGGCCCCACGACCGCCGGCGCCGATTCGATTCTCGACGAGAAGGGCATCTTCGTGGTGCCGGACATTCTTGCCAACGCCGGCGGCGTTACCGTGTCGTACTTCGAGTGGGTGCAAGATCGCGGCGGCTACTTCTGGACCGAGGACGTCGTCAACGAACGCCTTACCGACATCATGTGCCGCAGCTTTGACGCCGTGTTGCAGCTCGCCAAGCAGCACAAGGTGAACATGCGCACGGCGGCGTACATGCTGTCGATCAGCCGCGTCGCCACGGTGCACCGGCTGCGCGGGATCTATGCGTGACGCCCGGCGCATTCGTGCGTAGCGCGTGAATGCACATCGTCGTGGCCGTCGTGGGGAAACCGCGCGACGCCAATCTGGCCGGAGCAATCCGCGAGTATGAGACACGTGCGGGCCGCTATTGGCCGCTGCAAGTCCACGAGGTCCGCGACGAGCCTTCGCGATCTGGCTCGGCAGACCTCGTGCGCCAGCGCGAAGGGGAGCGATTGCTCGCCGCGATTCCTCCCGGCGCTCAGGTCGTCACATGCGATCTGACGGGACGAGCCATGAGCTCGGAGCAGTTTGCGAAGTGGGTCCAGGACATGCGGGAACGTGCGCGCGATGTTGCGATTCTCATCGGCGGCGCGTTCGGCCTGAGCGACGGTGTGAGAGAACGCTCAACATCGTCGCTGGCGCTGGCGCCGTGGACGCTTCCGCACGAGCTCGCGCGGCTCGTCCTCGCCGAGCAGTTGTATCGCGCCGGCACGATCGCGCGCGGCGAGCCGTATCACAAATGACGTCGGCAGCCGCATGACTCGTTGCGTGGTGCGAACCGAGTCGCTCGGTGGATCGAAGTTGTCGCGCGCCGCCCGCGACGGGCAATTGCGCGAATGGTACGTTCCGGTCCCGCACGACGGAGCTGCGTGGGCGGACTACGCTGCGCATGTTCGCAACAGCGTGAACGCCGATTGGTTCGATCAGCTGAGTGATGCGATTGCTCCTTCGGGCCGCGCCGCGGCTCGACTGAAGCGCAGCGCCGGCGGCCGAGGTCTCGTCGTCACCACCGGGCAGCAGCCTGGCCTCTTCGGTGGCCCGCTCATGTCGCTGGTGAAGGCGATCAGCGCCCGCGCCATCGCCGATACGCTCGAGGAAATGCTCGACATCCCGGTCGCGCCCGTATTTTGGGCGGCGACCGATGACGCCGATTTCGACGAAGCGGCGGTCGTGTCGGTGGCGCTCGACGGTGGCGCGCGCGAGCTGTGTATCGAGGCACGCGCGCCGGCTGGAACGCCGATGGCGCGCGTGCCGATGGGCGATGATGTACGAGACTTGGCGGCCTACCTCCGCGACGCATCTGGATCGGCGTCGCACGCGTCGTTTCTTCGTGATGCCCTCGAGGCGTATCAGCCTGGCGTCACCGTCGGCGACGCCTATGTCGCGCTGCTGCGGAAGATCCTCGAGCCCCTCGAGATCTCGGTGCTCGATGCATCGCACCCGTCCGTCGCGAGTGCTGCGGCGCCGCTGCTACGTCGGGCCGTGTCGAATGCGCCTGCCGTAGCCGATGCGGTCCGCAAGCGCAGCGACGAGATCGCAGCGCACGGCTTTACACCACAAGTCGAAGAAGTCCCAGGCTTGTCGCTCGTATTCGTAAACGCGAATGGCACCAAGCGGCGCCTGGCGTTGTCCGACGCCGCATCACTCGGCGAGCTGGACGAGCATCAGTTCTTCTCGTCGACGGTGTTGCTGCGTCCTGTGATGGAACGCGCCATTCTGCCAACGGCCACCTACGTCGCTGGGCCAGGCGAATACGCGTACTTCGCGCAGGTTACCGCGGTGGCCGAGGCGCTCGACAGTCCGCGTCCGATGGTGATGCCGCGGTGGTCGATGTCGTTGCTGGAGCCGCGGATCGCGCGCCTGCTCGAGCAGTTGGGCGTCGAGCCTGAAGCATTGGCTGATCCGAATGCGGTCGAGGGGCTGATTGCGCGCCGGCGGCTGCCGCCCGATACCGACGCCGCGCTGCATGCGTTACGCGGCGCAACGGTGAGCGGCATCGATGCGGTGCGCGGGGCAAACGACGGTCTCGTTTCGGCGGAAGTGCTCGACGGACTTCAGCGATCGATCGAGCACCGCGTGCAGCGCGCGGAACGCCGGCTGCTCGCCGCGGTCAAGCGCCGCGAGTCGGACCTCATGCGGCAGATTGGCACAGTGCGCGGCGCGTTGTACCCGCATGGTGCGCCGCAGGAACGCAAGCTGGCGTACGTCGCGTTTCTCGCACGGTACGGAACCGAGTTGCTCGACGATATGTTGGCGGCGGCGCGCACGCACGCGCGGTCGCTGGTTGCCGGCACGCCGAGCCTCGGTCGATCTCCGACATCCACGCCGGCCGGGGTGTGACGGTTCCCGCAGCAGACAACAGCGTTCCGGTCGCAACCAAGGCTCCTAAGCGCAGCTCGACCGGCGCCGTATTCGTGTCGCTCGGCATCTTCGCCACGAAGATGTTCGGCATCGTGCGTCAGGTCGTCATCGCGCATTACCTGGGCGCGAGCGTTGCCGCCGACGCGTTCAATGCGGCGTTTCGCATTCCAAATC
Source organism: Gemmatimonadaceae bacterium (assembly GCA_036499625.1). Lineage (GTDB taxonomy): Bacteria > Gemmatimonadota > Gemmatimonadetes > Gemmatimonadales > Gemmatimonadaceae > JAQBQB01. The sequence continues at coordinate 49,902 of DASYDJ010000017.1, read as the reverse complement.
TCTTACAGAACCTGTTTGGCGAAGGCGCGTTGTCCGCCTCGTTCATTCCGGTCTATACGAATTTGCTTGCGCGGGGCGAGGCAGGGGATAGCGATGCGCTCGATGAAGCCGGTCGTGTCGCCGGCGCCGTGTTCGCGATACTCGCGCTCGTCGTATCCGTGCTGGTGCTGCTCGGCGTGTTGTTCACGCCGCAGATCCTGCCAATCATTGCTGCGGGCTTCACGGGCGAACGCAAGACGCTGGTCATCACGTACGTTCGCATCCTGTTTCCTGGTGCCGGACTGTTCGTGATGTCGGCGTGGTGTCTCGGCGTCTTGAACAGTCACCGGAAATTCCTGTTGTCTTATGCTGCGCCCGTTGCGTGGAATCTCACGATCATCGTGGCGCTGCTGATCTTCGGCCGCCGACAGGACTTGAGTACGCTGGCTCGCACGGCCGCGTGGGCGTCGGTAATCGGTGCGGGCGCGCAGTTTCTCGTGCAGGTACCGTTCGTGCTGCGTCTCGTACCGCATCTACGAATCGCGCTGGACTTCCGACGGAAGAACGTTCGCACCGTACTCAGGAACTTCGGTCCCGTCGGTGTGAGCCGCGGCGTCGTGCAACTCAGCGCGTTCATCGATCAGCTCATCTCGTCGTTTCTGCCGATCGGCATGGTCTCGCTGCTCTTCTACGCGACGACCATTTCGTATGTGCCCGTCAGCATGTTCGCGATCGCGATTTCCGCCGCTGCGCTTCCAGAGATGTCGAGTGTCATCGGCGATCAGGCGGAGCGGGCGCGACAGATTCGCGAACGCTTGAACGCCGGACTGCGGCAGATTGCGTTTTTTGTCGTGCCGTCAGCTATCGCGATGTTCGCGTTGGGCGACATCATGGCTGCCGCACTGTTTCAGACTGGCCGATTCACACATCAGGACACGGTGTACATGTGGGGCATTCTTGCCGGCGCGTCCGTGGGCATGTTGCCCGGCACGCTCGCACGCATGTACTCGTCCACCTACTACGCTCTGCACGACACGAAGACGCCGCTCATTTTTGCCAGCATTCGTGTCGCGCTCACGAGCGGCCTTGGCTACCTGTTCGCGATTCCAATTCCCAAATGGCTCGGCCTCGATCCGCATTGGGGCGCGGCAGGATTGACGTTCTCGTTCTGCATCGCCGGATGGGTGGAGTACCGGCTGCTTCGGCGGGGCATGAACGGCCGCGTCGGCACGACAGGCCTGCCGGCCTCGTACGCGGCGCGATTGTGGGGAAGTGGAATCGTGGCGGCAGGCGCCGGTTTCGGCCTCAAGCTCCTGGTCGTCGGCCACAATCACATTCTCACCGGCGTAATCGTGCTCGGCGCGTTCGGTCTCGTGTACCTTGGCGCCACGACGCTGCTGCGTGTTCCCGAAACGCGCATTTTGGTCAATCGGATTCGCCGTAGACGCTGATCGCGCGCGCGGACACGGGCTGTCGCTTCGGGGTATTATTTAGCTATGGCCGTCCCCGACAGCGTACTGGAAAAAGTGCCGCATTTGCCCGAGTCGCCCGGCGTGTATTTGTGGCGCGACCGGGACGGCACGGTGCTGTACGTCGGGAAGGCGAAGCGGCTCCGGTCGCGCGTGCGGAGCTACATCAACGGCGACCATCTCGAAAGCATCAAGACACGCGCGCTGATGAATGCGGTGCAAGGACTCGAGACCATCGTGGTGCCGACGGAAGCGCATGCGCTGATCCTCGAAGCCAACCTCATCAAGGAATACAAGCCGAAGTACAACATCGCGCTGCGCGACGACAAGTCGTATCCCTACATCAAGGTCACGGTCGCGGATCCATTCCCGCGCGTGTGGGTCACGCGGCACTTGGTCGACGACGGCAGCCGCTACTTCGGCCCGTACACTGATGTCGGCGCCATGCGTCGCGCGCTCAATGTGGTCAAGCGCATCTTCACGGTGCGGTCGTGCAACTACGACATGCCGAAGCAGATGCCCGAGCGCCCGTGCCTCGACTACTACATCAAGCGGTGCAAGGCGCCGTGCATTCTGGCGCAGACGCAAGCCGAGTATCGCGCGATGATCGACGAGGTGCTCGTCTTTCTCGACGGCCGCACGCAGGAAGTTGTCCGTCGCGTGCGCGACCGGATGCAACTCGCCGCCGAGTCGCTGGATTTCGAGAGGGCAGCCGAGCTTCGCGACGCGCTGCACCACTTGGAGCAGATGGAGGAGCCGACCGTCGTGATGAAAGTTGAAGGCGGCGATCGCGACGTGCTCGGCTACGCGCGCGACGGCGACGATGCCGTCGTGGCACTCATGCGCATTCGCGCCGGTCGGTTGCTGGCGCGCGAGCATCAGTTTCTCGAGAATCTCGAGGACGAGTCGGACGGTGCAGTTCTCGAAGCGTATCTGGCCGGCAAGTATCTCCCGCTCGAGGATCGTTCGAACGAGTTGCTCGTTCCGTTCGAGCCCGACGACCGCGAAGTACTCGAGGCTTCGCTGGAGCGCACCGCCATCCACGCGCCGCAGCGCGGTCCACGCCGTGAGCTCGTGGATCTCGCCACGCAGAACGCGCGACACTTGCTCGAAGAGCTGCGCCTCACGGGCGACGAAGCGGATGAGCGCGCCGGCGATCCGATCTACGAGTTGCAACGGCAGCTCGGTCTTCAGAAGGTTCCGCGGTCGCTCGTGTGTTTCGACATCTCGCATGCACAGGGAACCGACACGGTCGCCTCGTGCGTTTGGTTCCAGAATGGTCGCCCGTACCGCGCGGAGTATCGAAAGTTCAAAGTGAAGACGGTGGAGGGTATCGACGATTTCGCGTCGATGAACGAAGTCGTGACGCGCTACTTCGCGCGCCGAATCGAGGACGAGAAGCCGCTGCCCGATCTGGTGCTGATCGACGGTGGCAAGGGACAGCTCAATGCTGCGCATGCCGCGCTCGACGCACTCGGCCTTGGCGCCATGCCGCTTATCAGCCTCGCGAAGCGCGAAGAGGAGATCTTCGTGCTCGGACGCCAGGAATCGCTCCGACTGCCGCGGCGGTCGCCGGCGCTTCGCGTCCTCCAGCAGGCGCGAGACGAGGCGCATCGCTTTGCCATCACCTTCCAGCGTAAGCGGCGGACAGTCCGCACCGTGACGTCGGAGCTCTTACGTATTCCGGGCGTCGGCGACGCTAAACGGCGGCAATTGCTGGCCGCCTTCGGTAGCTTGCAGGGCGTTCGCGATGCTTCACCAGAAGCAATCGCGGCGTTGCCCGGATTCGGAGAAAAGACCGCCGAGCGTGTGCTGCAGGCGTTGCGCGCGAGCTCGCCCACGGCGGCGGCTACAGCGACAGCCGAAGTTTCGACAGAACCATCGACCGAAGCATCGACCGAAGCATCGACAGAACCTTCCACTCCCGTCACGTGAGCACCTGGCACCTCGAATGCTCCGCCTGCGACTTTCGCCAACCAGGCGACGCGCCGGCCACTGTCTGCCCCACCTGTGGACAACCGCTGCTCGTTCGTTATGATTCTCTAATGCCGTCGCGCGACGCGCTCACGTCGCGCTGGGACATGTGGCGATACGCGCCAGTGATGCCGCTTCGTGACGGCGAGGAGCCAGTCTCGCTTGGCGAAGGGCTCACGCCGCTGCACGACGTGCCCAAGCTCGCGAAGGCGATCGGCGTCGCACGACTGTGGGTGAAAGACGAAGGCTTGAATCCCACGGGCTCGTTCAAGGCGCGCGGAATGAGTGCGGCCGTCACGCGCGCACGCGCGCTGAACGTTCCGGGCCTCGTAGTGCCGACGGCCGGTAACGCCGGCGCCGCGCTCACTGCCTATGGCGCCGCAGCCGGTCTGCCGGTTCGCGTGTACGCACCAGAGACCACACCGAAACCGATTCTCGATACCATCCGAACGCTCGGCGCCAACTTGCAGCTCGTGGCCGGCCACATTGGCGACGCGGGCAAGCAGGCGCGCGCGTTCGCCGCTGAGAGCGGGTATTTCGACATCTCTACGTTGCGCGAGCCGTATCGCATCGAAGGCAAGAAGACGATGGGATTGGAGCTCGTCGAGCAGCTCGGCTGGCGTATGCCGACGCACATCGTGTATCCCACGGGCGGCGGTACGGGACTCATCGGCATGTGGAAGGTCTTCGCCGAGATGCGCAATGGCGGATGGCTGCCGAAGGACGTCGCGATGCCGCACATGATCTCCGCACAAGCAGACGGCTGTGCGCCAATCGTGCGTGCGTTTCTCGCCGGAGCAGATCGCGCGATTCCGTGGGAAAATCCGCAAACGCACGCCAGCGGTCTTCGCGTGCCGGGTGCACTCGGTGATCGCCTCATTCTCCGTGCGTTGTACGAAAGCAAAGGCGACGCACACGCTGTGAGTGAGGACGCCATTCGCGCTGGTACGCTCGAGATCGCGCGCGCCAGCGGCGTCGACGCGGCGCCGGAAGGCGGATGCGCACTCTCGGTCACGCGCGAGCTCGTTGCCGCGGGCCGCATTCCGCGCGATGCCGAAGTGCTGGTGTTCAACACCGGCAGCGGGGCGTCGTACCGCTTCTGATGCGCATCGCGATTCTCGATCCGTTCAGCGGCATCTCCGGCGACATGACGCTCGGAGCGCTCATCCAGGTGGGGCTCGATCCCGCCTGGCTGCGCGCGTTGCCGGCGACGCTCGGCCTCTCCGACATTGGCGTGCAGATTCGCGAAGTCGTGCGCGGCGAGATCGTGTGTCAGAAGGTGGACTTCGACATTCCGCCACAGCCGCACGGTCGCCACATCCACGACATCCAGCGACTGGTGGCGGAGAGCGGTGCACCGCAGTCCGTGCGCGAGCGCGCCGATCGCGCGTTCTGGTCGATCGCGACTGCGGAGGGCGAAATCCACGGCATGCCGCCGGAGGAAGTACACCTGCACGAAGTCGGCGCTGTCGACGCAATCCTCGACGTCGTCGGCGTCATCTGGGGCCTCGAAGTGCTCGGCGTCGATCGCGTGTACTGCGGCGCGATCTCGCTCGGCGACGGAACCGTGCGCGCCGCGCATGGGCTGCTGCCGGTGCCCGCACCCGCCACGCTCAAGCTGCTCGAAGGGCACCCGGTTCGTCCCGGTCCAGAAGGCTCCGGTGAGCTCGTGACGCCCACGGGCGCGGCGCTCGTGCGCGTGCTGTCCTCAGGCCCGCCGCCGAGCGAGTACACGCCGGTCCGCAGCGGCTTTGGCGCAGGCACCAAGGATTTCATCGGCCGCGCCAACGCGCTGCGCCTGATTCTGGCGGACGAAGTGGCGTCCGACTCCGCCGTCGAAGACCTCGTGGAGCTCGTCTGCGACGTCGACGACATGAATCCCGAATATCTCGCGGCCGCGGTCGAGCGTATTCGCGACGCGGGCGCGCTCGACGTAACCACCTTCGCCGCAAACATGAAGCGCGGGCGCAGCGGCACGCGCGTGGAGGTCCTCAGCCGTCCGTCTGCGGCTGCGCTACTCGAGGACATGCTGCTGGCCGACACCACGACCATCGGTGTTCGACGTCGCGTCGTGCGCCGGCGCGCGCTGCCGCGCGAGGTGATCGACGTCACCGTGCTTGGCCATCCCATCGCGGTCAAGCTTGTCCGTTTACCCGACGGCTCATCGCGCGGCAAACCAGAGTTCGCCGATGTTCAACGTGTCGGACTGGCGACGGGACGACCTCTGCAGGATATTTCAAGATTGGCCGTCCTCGCGGCGGAACGCCCTTCAGACGCGTAGTGTACGGAACCTGGGCGCCTGCCCGTTCCGTGAGCTGTTGATCCCAGGAGAGAGAACTCATGTCCGTTTTGCTTGGAAAAGCCTTTCCCGCGTTGTTGCTCGCTGCCTTTGCTGCCACCGCGCATGCGCAAAAGGCCTGCGACATCGACGAGGGAACGCCCGCCCAAACGGCGCGCGCCAAGCTCGACCTTCAGTTGGCTCAGACCGCCGGTAAGCCGGAAGACGCACTGCCAAAGCTCAAGGACGCCGTCAAGCTCCTTGGCCAAGGCGACATGACGAAGAACCCCGCGGGGCGTTCATACGTCCTCGGCCAAACGCTCGTGTTGCTGATGAGCCAACCGTCGTTCGCGAGCGGCATCACGACGCGCGGCGCCGTCGGCTTCGAGACGAATCCAGCCGCGCCGTACGATCTCGTCGCCGGCATCGACTCGGCGTTCACGGTCACTGAGACCGCGTTTCCTGAGTGCCTGAGCACCACGGCGCCGTGGCGCCAGCAGAAAGCTTGGGTGGACATGATCAACAAAGCGATCGAGTTCTCGAACAACAACAACGCCGACTCGGCGGCGTTCTACGCCAAGCGTTCGATTCAGCTATCGAAGAACGCGCCGTACGGGTTCATGATCCTGGCGCAGAATGCAGTTGCCGCAAAGGACGCGCAGGGCGCGATCACGAACTACCAGGCGGCCATCGCCGCGGCCAAGGACACCGCGCAGGCGGATCAGCGCCGGCAGATGCTCCAGACGCTCGGCAACTACGAGGCGGATCTCGCCGAGGCGGCGACCGGAGCGCAGAAGACGCAGTACGTCAACGAGGCCAAGGATGCTTTCGCCGACTTGGCCAAGGATCCGGGCACCAAGTTCGCCGATGCGGCGCGAATGGGTCAGGTTCGGCTGGCAACGCTGAGCGGCGATACGACCGCCATCAAGGGTTCCTACTCCGACCAACTCGCAAACCCCAGTGCATTCTCGTACGCGCAGCTCATGACCGCCGCCGTTACGGCCGCCCGCGCGAACCAGAACAAGGACGCGATCAAGCTGTTCGAGGCGGCGCGCCAAGCGAACCCGTACCATCGCGACGTGCTGTATAACCTCGCGCGGTTGTATGTGATCGACAGCTCGTACACGAAGGCGATTCCGACGGGTCTGCAGTTGATCTCCGTCGATCCCACCAACTCCGACGACGACCAATTGCTCGCGCTCGCGTACGCGAACGTGAAGAAGGGGTACGACACCAAGGAGAAGGAAGCCGAGGCTACTGCAAAGCGGCTCGGGACCAAGGCAAATACCGCCAAGGGCAGCGCGCTGAAGGCCGTGATCGATTCTGCCGCGCGCATGACGCCAATCATCAAGGCCTACGGTGACTCGGCGAAGTCGGCCGTGGACTCGGCGCTCAAGTACAACGATCTGCTCACCAAGCAGCCGGCGAAGGTCGTATTCAACGAATTCTCGGTCACTGCCGACAAGGCCACGCTCGGCGGAACGATTGGCAACACTACCGAAGCCGCGCGGCCGTACACGCTCAACATCGAATTCGTCGACAAGGGCGGGAACGTCGTGGCGTCGCAGGAAGTTCAGGTGCCTTCGGTGGCACCGCACACCACGGCGACATTCACGGCGACCGGCGCGGGCGCAAACATCGCTGCATTCCGCTACAAGCCGATTAGCTGACCTGGTTCGCCCCAGGCTGTCCGTCAGGTCAATGCGCCCGCCGAGAACACCGGCGGGCGCATTTTTTTGTGTGCACGTTCGCATCAGCACAGCAGGCCCAAGTTGGTATTTTAGCTTGATTTCGCCCCATTGAGCTCCTAGTTTGCATGAGCTACGGGCGAAGGTCGCTTCGCGCTCAAAACGTTCGTCGGGGGAGATCGCTCAACATGGTCTCCCCCATTGCAATGGCGGGTTGAATGGTTCGGGTGAAGGGCGTTCAGGAAGGCAGCATTGCCGAGGAAATCGGTATCGTGCCCGGGACCGAGCTGCGCTCAGTCAACGGCCGCGATATCGCGGATTTTCTCGACTGGGAGTTCCTGACCGCCGAGGACGAACTCGTCATCGAAGCCAAGCTCCCGGACGGCGAAGAGATCGTCTACGAGATCGAGCGGCCCGAAGGCGAATCCATGGGGCTCGAGCTCGAGGCACCCACGGTCCGCCGCTGCGCCAATCGCTGCGAGTTCTGCTTCATCGAGGGGCTGCCCAAAGGCCTGCGCAAGAACCTCTACGTGCGCGACGACGACTATCGCCTGTCGTTCGCCTACGGCAACTTCGCGACGCTTTCCAACGTCAAGGACCGCGACATTGCGCGCATCCTCGAGTACCGCCTGTCGCCGCTCTACATCTCGGTACACGCCACGCCGTGGGAAGCGCGCAAAGTGCTGCTCAACAACCCGCGCGTTCCGAACATCGTGGAGCAGCTCACCAAGCTGGCCGAAGGCGGCATCCAGTTCCACGCGCAGATGGTGATCGTGCCGGGCTTCAACGACGGCGACGTGCTCGAGGAGTCGTTCCGCGACCTGTGGGCATTGGGCGACGCCGTACTCTCCGTCGCGATCGTACCGGTCGGGTTGACGCAGTTCTCCCATCTCTACACCGGCAAGTCGATGGACCGCGAGACGACCGAGCAGTTGCTGCAGGTCATCGACCGGTGGTCGGATCGCGCGCGCCGCGAGCGGGGCGACGCGTGGGTGCATGGCTCGGACGAGCTGTATTTGCTGTCCGGGCGGCCATTGCCGGATGCTGAGTTCTATGGCGACTTCTCGCAGATCGAGAACGGCGTCGGCGCGGTGGCGTCGCTTCGCATGCGTGTGCGCGACGGACTTGCGTCGTTACCGCGCATCGACGGCCGGAAGATCGGCGTCGTCACCGGCGTCTCGATGGCGCCATTGATGCCCGGGCTATTAGATCAGTTGACAAAGTCAACTAATGCGTCCTTCGAGCTGATCGTCGCCGAGAACTCGCTCTTCGGGCCCACGACGACGACTGCAGGGTTGCTCGTTGGCGCGGACATCCGCCGCGTACTCGCTGGCCGCACCGATCTCGACCTCGCGCTGATTCCAGCCGAGTGCATCAATGACAATGGGCTCTTTCTCGACGACGAGCCGTTCATCACGCTCCGCGAGGAATTCAGCATGCCCGTGTATCCGTCGTACGATTTCATCGATGTGCTCTCGCTCGAAGGCAATCCGGCCGAGGCAGCGGCGTGAGCATTCCCGTCGTTGCATTGATCGGTCGTCCGAACGTCGGCAAGTCGCAGCTCTTCAATCGCATCGTCGGCGATGACAGCGCAATCGTGTCTGAAGAGGCGGGAACGACGCGCGACAGACACTTCGCCGAAACCGACTGGGCCGGCCATAAGTTCTGGCTCGTCGACACCGGCGGTATCGCGGACGATCCGCGCATGCCGATGGACCTCGAGATTCGCCGACAGGTAGACGCGGCCATCGGCGAGGCCGACATGCTGATGTTCATCGTCGACGCCAAGTCGGGCCTTCATCCGAGCGACTATCACGTCGCGGATCTTCTCCGCGATTCGGGAAAGCCGTGGATGCTGGTCGCCAACAAGACAGACGATCCGCGCTCGACCGACTTCTACGAGTTCTACACGCTTGGCGTGCCCGAGGTGTTTCCGGTCTCGGCGATCAACGGCAAGGGATCTGGCGATCTGCTCGACGAGTTGGTCAAGCGCTTGCCCGCGGGCGCAGCCGAGGTCGAGACCGCGCTGCGCGTTGCCGTGATCGGCCGGCCGAACGTCGGCAAGTCGTCGTTCGTCAACAAGTTGCTCGGCGAGGATCGCTTGGTGGTGTCGGAAATCGCCGGCACGACGCGCGACTCGATCGACACGCCGATGCGGTATCACGGTCGCCAGTTCATTTTCGTCGATACCGCGGGACTGCGGCGGCAGAGCAAGATCGACGACGGCATCGAGTTCTATTCGTCGCTGCGGACGCGTCGCGCCATCGAGCGCGCCGACATCTGCATTCTCATGGTCGACGCGACTGAAGGCGAGATTCAGAATCAGGATCTCAAGATCGCCGCGCTCGCGTGGGAAGCGGGGCGGGGATTGATTCTCGTCGTGAACAAGTGGGATCTCGCCGAGAAGGATGACAAGGCGACGGCCAAATATGAGAAGGCGGCGGGCGAGAAGGCGCCGTTCCTGAAGTTCGTGCCGTTCCTCTTCACGTCCGCGCTCACGGGCCAGCGCGTGAACCGCGTGATGGAAGTGTTGCTCGAGGTCGAGGCGGAGCGGAGCAAGCGCATCTCGACGTCCGAGGTGAACGCGAAGCTGGGCGAGTTGCTCGCGCGGCTGCAGCCGCCCCAGGCGGCAGGTCGCGAAGTACGGCTGAACTATGCGACGCAGGTGGAGACCGATCCGCCCACGATCGCCGTGTTCGGCAACAATCCGGATCTGGTGCAAGAGCATTACATCCGGTACCTGCACAATGGCTTTCGCGGATTCTGGGGCTTCACGGGCAACCCACTGCGCATTGTGATGCGCCGCAAGGCTGGTTGATGCCGCTCTTCGCCGCAGCGATCGTCGCCTCGTACCTGTTGGGGTCGATCCCCGCGGCGTACATCGCCGGCAAGTCGCGCGGCATCGATCTTCGCAAGCACGGCTCCGGGAATCTCGGCGCGACGAACGTCATTCGAGTTCTTGGAGCGAAGATCGGCATGATCGTCTTCGCGTTCGACATGGCGAAGGGCGCGGTGCCAACGCTGTTCTTTCCGGGCTTCGTGCCGCAGACGGCGTGGCCGCTCGGCGACCGGACCATCGTGGCGATCCTGTGCGGCATCGCGGCGATCATCGGACACGTCAGGCCGATCTATCTCAAGTTCGGCCGCGGCGGAAAAGGTGTCGCGACTGCGGCGGGCGTATTTCTCGCGCTCGCGCCGGTGCAGACGCTGCTCACGCTGCTGATCTTCGCGGTGGTGCTGCTGGTGAGCGGGTATGTCTCGCTCGGATCGTTGATGAGCGCCTTGATGCTGCCGGTGCTGCTCGGAATCACAGTCGGGACTCGATCACCGGTGTTCGTAATCAGCGTGGTGGTCGCACTGTTTGTGTTCTGGACGCATCGCGCGAACATTGCGCGCCTCCGCAACGGCGAAGAGCATCGGTTCGGCAAACGCGGCGTGAAGGCCAAGCGTCCGGTGGCGACGATCGCGATTGCGCTGGCCATCGTACTCGCCACCTTCGTTGCCGCGAGGTTCGGCTAATGCGCTGCGCCGTGATCGGTGCAGGCGCGTGGGGAACCGCGCTGGCGGATCTCTTGGCCGACAACGGTCACGACGTCGTGCTGTGGGCATTCGAGCCAGATGTTGCCGCATCGATCAACGAGGCGCACGAGAACCGGCGCTTTCTTGCGGGCTTTCCGCTGCATCCGTCGCTTCGCACGACGACGCACTACGCCGATGCGCTCGACGGTGTCGAGCTGGTCGTGTACGCGACGCCGTCGCATCTGTTGCGATCGATTTTACGCGGCGGTGCGGCGAAGGTGCCTGCCGGCGCGATTCTCACTGTGGCGACGAAGGGAATCGAACGTTCGACGCGAGCGCTCATGACGACTGTCGTCGATGAGGAGACGCGCGGCGCGCACGCCGTGATTGGGTTATCGGGACCGAGCTTCGCCGCCGAAGTCGTAGCTGGGCAGCCGACAGCGATCGTGGCGGCGTCGTCGAATGTGGACGCAGCGCGGTGCGCGCAGTCGGCGTTGAGCAATGCGACGTTTCGCGTCTATACAGCGGATGATGTCATCGGCGTCGAGCTGGCCGGCGCGCTCAAGAACGTGATGGCTGTCGCCACGGGTATCGTCGAAGGCGTGGGGCTCGGCTTCAATTCGCGCGCGGGTCTCATCACGCGCGGCCTGCACGAGATGACGCGGCTCGGCGTTGCGCTCGGCGCGCAGCCGGCGACCTTCGCGGGATTGGCCGGCGTCGGCGATCTGGTGCTCACGTGCACCGGCGCACTCAGTCGGAATCGCGCGCTCGGTGTCGAGATCGGTCACGGCGCTACGCTCGATGCGGCGTTGTTGGGAAAGGAAACGGTGGCCGAAGGCGTAACGACAGCGGCAAGTGCGCTCGTGCTCGCGGAGGAGCATGGCGTCGACATGCCGATCGTGCAGATGGTGAATCGGATTCTCTTCGACGGCCACACGGCGCGCAGTGCCGTGCCGGAGTTGATGGCCCGCGAACTTCGATCGGAGCAAGACTTGTGAGCCCAGCACCGGATCCCATTCAGGAATTCTTCTCGATCGGTGAAGTGTGCGAGCTCACCGGCCTCAAGCCGCACGTGTTGCGGTATTGGGAAAGCCAGTTTCGCTTTCTCAGTCCGGCAAAGAACCGGTCGGGCAATCGCGTCTATCAGCGACGCGAGGTAGAGCTCATCAACCTCGTGAAGCACTTACTGTACGATGAGAAGTACACGATCGAGGGCGCGCGACAGAAAGTCGATGAGCATCGGAAAGGGGGTGACCTCAAGACCGTGGCTCGCGGCGCGCTGACCGTGCAGTCGCTCGAAGCGCTGGAAACCGACATCAAGGAGCTCATTGCGACGCTCGCATCAAAGAACCTCGCCGACTAAGCGACGGACGACATGCGGTTCTTGATCTCAAACGACGACGGCATTCTCGCCAAGGGCATCGAATGCCTGATCGCTGCGGCGGAGCCGCTCGGCGAGGTCACGGTCGTGGCGCCCGATCGCGAGCAGAGCGCCACGAGTCATTCGCTCACGCTGCATCATCCGCTTCGGCCGATCAAACGCGGCGAGCGCCGCTGGCAGGTGGACGGAACGCCGACCGACTGCGTGATGCTCGCACTCGAGGCGTTGATGCCGGAGCGACCCGACTTCGTGCTGAGTGGCATCAACCACGGGCAGAACATGGGCGAGGATGTGCTCTACTCGGGCACTGTCGCCGCGGCCATGGAAGGTCTGTCGCTCGGTGTGCCGTCGATCGCCGTATCGTTTGCCGGCGGCGATTTGCGCACCGACGTCACTCGCCTCGAGCAGCAGATACCGGTGCTCACACCGCTGCTCGCGCGTCTCACATCGCTTTCGAACTTCCCGGCGAATACTTTGTTCAACGTGAATTTGCCGCCGGTGCCCGCCGATCAGGTGAAGGGAGTGAAGATCACTCGACTTGGGCGCCGCGCGTATTCACAGTCCGTGGCGCCGATGAAGGATCCGTGGGGGCGTCAGATCTATTGGATCGGCGGCGGCACGATCACTTGGAGTGGCGAACCCGATTCTGATTTTCGCGCAATTCAGGAGGGCTATGTGTCGGTGACGCCGCTGCAATTAGACCTCACTCATTACGATGTACTCGACCGGACGGCGACCTGGTGGCAAGAGCTGTAGACGGAGCGGGGACCGGCGCGTCCGGCGGAGAATTTCGTGGTGCCCGCGAGCGTCTCGTCGAGACGTTGCGCGACAAGGGCATTCGCGATCTGTCGGTCCTGCGCGCGATCGAGATGACGCCGCGGCACTCGTTCGTGCCCACGGGTCTCCGGCATCGCGCATACGAAGACGCGGCGCTCCCGATCGGCAACGGGCAGACCATCTCTCAGCCGTGGGTGCACGCGCGGTATCTCGAGCTGCTCGAGCTGACAGGCAAAGAGCGCGTGCTCGAGATCGGGACTGGTTCGGGATATCAGACAGTACTGCTCGCGCACCTCGTGGCGCAGGTCTTCTCCATCGAGCGGATTCCGGCGCTGTTCGCCATGGCGCGCGAGGCGATCGACCGCTCGGGTGTGCGCAACGTCAATCTGCTGCTCGGTGACGGTACTGTGGGGTGGCGCGAGTATGCGCCGTACGACGCCATCCTCGTGGGCGCCGGCGCGCCGTCGATGCCGCAGCCGCTACTCGATCAACTCGCCGAGGGTGGACGCTTGCTGATCCCGATCGGAGATCGCGAAGAGCAGCGGCTGGTCGTCGCACAGCGGAAGAACGGCAAGATCGAACAACGTGAAGTGGCGCCTGTCCGATTCGTTCCGCTGTTGGGGTCGCACGGGTGGGGACCCGACGAAGGACGCTGATGTATTTGCACGCTGTGGTTCGCGGCCGAGTGCAGGGCGTGGGCTTCCGGTGGTTCGTGCGTGAGGCTGCGCATCGGCTTGGGCTCGCGGGATGGGTCAAGAATCTTCCCGATGGTTCAGTGGAAGTCGTGGCGGACGGTGACGATGCGTCGATCGAGTCGTTTCGCGCGTCGTTGCGCGAAGGGCCTGCAGGTGCGTCGGTGACGGGACTCGACGAGCTGCCGCCACATCCCGACGCCGCGCCACGACCGTTCGCGATTCAGAGATAGCTCATGAATCGACCGGCGGACGCTCAGGGCGTCGAGCAGCGTGTACGGCAGCTCATTCGCGACATCCCGGATCATCCCAAGCCGGGGATCGTCTTCAAAGACATTACGCCACTGCTCGCGTCGGGTCGCGACTTTGCGGCCGCGACTGACGCCATGGCCGCGCCGTTCGCGGGGCAGGGCATCACGCATGTTGTTGCGATCGAGAGCCGCGGATTCATTTTCGGCGCGCCCGTCGCGCAACGTTTGGGCGCCGGCTTCATTCCGGTGCGCAAACCCGGTAAGCTGCCGTTCACGACGCTTCGAGAAGACTACGCGCTCGAATACGGCACCGACGCGCTCGAGATCCACGACGACGCACTCGCCGGTGCGACGCGCGTGTTGATCGTCGATGACGTGCTGGCAACGGGCGGCACCGCGGCGGCGACGGGCCGGCTCGTTGAATCGGCGGGCGGTATCGTCGTGGGGTTTTCCTTTCTCATCGCGCTCAGCTTCTTGCCGGGCATCGAGCGCATCGGTCGCGATGTGCTTCGGGCGGTCGTGACGTACTAGAACGTCATCCCGAGCGTAGCGCATGTCATCCCGAGCGTAGCGAGGGATCTAGCGTCGGCGTCGCGATGCCGGCGACGCGACCCCGATGCAAGATTCCTCGGTCGTTCCTCCCTCGGAATGACAACGGCCAGTCATTTCCTCATCCCGAGTCGCTGCTCCAATTCCTCGCGATGCGACCGGCTCACGCGTAACCGCGCGCCGCCTTTGAGCTGCACTTCGTAGTCGCCGCCGGCGCCCTTGAGGAGCGTGTCGACGCGATCGAGCTGGACGATCGCCGATCGATGAATGCGCATGAACCGCTGCGGATCGAGGCGCGCCTCGAGTGTCTGCATCGCTTCGCGAATCAGATGCCGTTTGGGACCCACGACGAGCTCGGCGTACGGTCCGCTCGCCGCGATGTAGTCGACCTCCGACACCGGAACGAAGCGCACCTTCCCGCGCGATTCTACGGGAATGCGCTCGATGAACTCGGGCGTCGCCGCGGGCGGCGGCAGCTCGGTGCTGTGCAACGCCGTGAGCAATCTCTCATGAAGACGCCGGATGTCGCGCAAGCCAACGAGCCGTCGCGCGCGGCGGAAGGCCTGCTCGAAGCGCTCGTCGTCGAACGGCTTCACGAGATAGTCGAGCGCCGCGAGGTCGAACGCCTGCAGCGCGTGCTGGTCGAACGCCGTCACGAAAATGGTCGCCGGCATCTGCTCCGGTCCGATCGCTCGCGCGACATCCAGTCCAGTCGTCCCGGGCATCTGCACGTCGAGAAAGACGATGTCCGGTTTGAGGCGCCGAATCTCTTCGACCGCCGCGAGTCCGTTGTCGGCCATGCCGATGATTTCAACGCCCTCTTCGTGCGCCAGCAGATCCTCGATTCGCTGGCGCGCGAGCGGTTCGTCGTCGACGATCAAAACTCGGACGGCTGCCCCGGGCGCGGCCATCAGTGGGCCGCCTCGCGGTGATAGGGCAGCGTCACTTCCGCGATGGTCCCACCACCTTCGGCGTGCCGCAGCGAGAACTGTTGCTCCCGCCCGTAGAGTCGAATGAGCCGCTGCGTCGTATTGCGAAGGCCGACGCCGTGGTCGCCTGCATCGCCGGGCCCTGGTCCATTGTCGCGCACGCTGAGGACGATCGACTGACGGTCATTCGAGCGCGCCGCGCGCACTTCAATTTGTCCGGGGCCGTCGATGGCGCTCGCGCCATGTTTGAGCGCATTCTCGACGAGTGGCTGCAGAATCAGGTTCGGTACGAGCGCGTCCCGCAGGTCGTCGTCGATCTTCATCACGACTTCCAGACGTCCCTGAAATCGGACCTCCATGATGTCGAAGTAGCGTTGCAACAAGTCGAGCTCTCGCTCCAGCGTCTGCTCCTGCTCGTTCGTGTGCTCGAGCGTATGCCGTAAGAGTTCGCTCAACCGTGCGATCATCCGGCGCACGCCTCTCGGGTCTCGCTCCACCAAGCTCGAGATTGCGTTGAGCGTGTTGAACAGGAAATGCGGGTTGAGCTGCGTCTGCAGCACGGCGAGCTGTGCTTCCACGAGCTGCGCTTGCAACGTGGCGGCCTCGGCCTGAAGCTGCCGAGCTTCGTTGGTCCGCGCTTGAGATTCCAGAAAATAATTTCGCGCGAGTGCGGCGCCGAGTACGGCGAAGTACACGATGAGGTCGCCGACCAACTCGTAGGGTGAGATCGGCGACCGTTCCGGACGAGGCCGACCGACTGGCGGCGGAAGGACATGGGCACGGACCGTCGATATGAGAATGTTCACACCGAGCGCGACCACGATGCCGATCGCCACGAGCAGAAGCAATCGCGCCCCGCGCGCCTGGCCGCTGCCGCTCAGTCGGCTCACGAGCCACACGATGGGAACCGTGAGCAACGCCCAGACCGAGTATTCGATGAAGGCGAGTGAGATGAGCGCCGTCCGAAGCTGCTCGCTCACCTCGGCGATGCGCGGGTCGAGCAGGCGTCCCGTCACCGTCAGCGCGGCGAGGAATGACCAGAAAACGACGATGAACAACAGCTCGCTCGGCCGCAGTCGGAAGCGGTCTCTGGTGTACGGCTCGTCGCGCGTTTCCGTCATTTCATGACATCACGGTGCAAGTGGTGACAAAGCGAGAACATACGCCACTCCGTCAACGTCTAATCAGTAGCACACACACGAGGCAACCCATGAACAGAGTCAAGTTTGCAACGGCGGCACTGGCGGTCTCCATGCTCGCTGGAACGACGTGGTTCTATCGTCGTGCCGACGGCAAAGAGGCGCCCGTGTACAAGACGGCGGCGATTTCCCGCGCGTCCCTCAAGTCTACCGTGTCGGCCACCGGCACGTTGAACGCGGTTCGCACGGTGCAGGTCGGCACGCAGGTCTCGGGACAGGTCTCGCAGATCTACGTCGACTTCAACGACAAAGTAAAGAAGGGCGAGTTGCTTGCCCGCATCGATCCTACGCTTTCGCAGCAGGCGGTCGAGGACGCGCAGGCCCAACTCGAGAAGTCGCAAGCGCAGCTCAAGCTCGCGCAGGATCAGGACACGCGCGAGAAGGGGCTGTTCGACGCCCGAGTGATAACCGCGGATGAATACGAGACGTCGGCGTCGAACTATGCGGTACTGCAGGCGACGGTGAAGTCGGCGCAGATCACGCTCGACAAAGCCAAGCAGAATCTGTCGTACACCAACATCTACGCGCCGATCGACGGCGTGATCGTCGAGCGCAACGTGGACGTGGGACAGACTGTCGCCGCCAGCTTGTCGGCGCCGCAGATCTTCCTGATCGCGAACGATCTGTCGGAGATGCAGATCCTGGCTTCGGTCGACGAGAGCGACATCGGTCTGATCAAGGACGGTCAGCCAGTTCAGTTTACCGTGCAGTCATATCCGAACGAGTCGTTCACCGGAACGGTGCAGCAGGTTCGGTTGCAATCCACGACGACCGACAACGTCGTGAACTACACGGTGGTGGTCGGCGTGAGCAACAGCACGGGCAAGTTGCTGCCTGGCATGACGGCGACCGTTCAGTTCACCACTGGCTCGGCTGACAACGCGCTCACTGTGCCGAATGCGGCGCTGCGCATCAAGCCGACGGCGGCGATGCTTGCCGAGGTTGGTCAGACGGAGAGTGCGGCTCCTGATTCGGCGGCGATCGCGGCGCGACGCGCGGCCCGTGGAAATGCTGCGGGTGGTGCTGCCGGTGCAGCTGGTGGCGCGGGTGCGGCTGGGCAGGGAAGAGGTGGCGCAGCGGGAGCGCGGAAGCCTCGTGCGGCAGCTTCGACCGTGGCGACGCTCTGGTACCTCGACGCACAAGGCACGCTGCACTCGGCTCGAGTCCACACGGGCTTGTCCGACGGACAGCGCACCGAGATCGACGGGAAGGGACTTACAGAAGGTGAGCAGGTGGTGATCGCGGTGACCGGCGACGCGGCAACAGCCGCGGCGCCCGCCGCCACAGCGAATCCGTTCCAGCCTCAGCGCGGCGGACGCTTCGGTCGGTAACTCCAACACGCGAGAAACACCATGACCACTCAACATCCAGTCATCGAAATCTCGAAGGTGAAGAAGGTCTACTCGATGGGCACGAACAAAGTGTTCGCGCTTCGCGGGATCGATCTCACCGTCGAGCGCGGCGAAATGATCGCCGTCATGGGCACGTCGGGTTCCGGTAAGTCGACGCTCATGAACATTCTCGGATGTCTCGACGTGCCGACCGAGGGCAGCTACACACTCGATGGCATTCGCGTCGACGGCATGAGCCGAAACGACCTCGCAGATCTTCGCAATGCGAAGCTCGGCTTCGTCTTTCAAGGCTTCAATCTGCTGGCACGCACCAGTGCGATCGAAAACGTGGAGCTTCCACTGCTGTACGATCGCACCGGCCGGAAGCTCGACACCAAGAAGCTTGCCGCCGAATCGCTCACGCGCGTTGGCTTGGGCGATCGGTTGGATCACCAGCCGAGCGAGCTGTCGGGCGGCCAGCAACAGCGCGTGGCGATTGCGCGCGCGCTGGTGACGCAGCCCACGCTGTTGCTTGCCGACGAACCGACGGGAAACCTCGACAGCCGCACGACCGTCGAAGTGATGGCACTGTTTCAGGAATTGAACGACCAAGGCATTAGCATCGTGCTCGTGACGCACGAACCCGACGTCGCGCAGTATGCCAAGCGCATCGTCGACGTCCGCGACGGACACATCATTCGCGATCACCCGGTCGTCGACCGGCGCTGTGCCGCGGATGACTTACGTGAGCTGGACGCGGCGCGCACCGCGGATGACGCGGAGCGCGACGCATCGCTCGTGGAGGCCGCATGAAACAGTCAACGTTGATGAAGATCGCGTCGACCAGCATCCTGAAGAACAAGATGCGGACGCTGCTCACGATGCTCGGCATCGTGATCGGCGTGGGCGCGGTCATCGTGATGGTGGCGATCGGCAACGGCGCACAGAGCCAAATCAAGGCACAGATCGGCGGCCTGGGCACGAACTTGATCGTCGTCATGCCGGGGTCCACCACACCGGGCGGGGTGAATCAGGGCGCGGGCTCGTACAGCAAGCTGACAGTGGACGATGCCAAGTTACTCAAGCAGAACGGAACGCTGTTCTCGCTCGTGTCACCGGTGGTCAACACGCGCATGCAAGTGATCAACGGCCAGTCGAACTGGAAAACCAACATCAGCGGCGTGTCGACCGATTATCCAGACATTCGCAACTGGACAACGAGCAGCGGCTCATTCTTCGGCGACGACGATGTCCAGGCGTCGCACAAAGTCGCGGTGCTAGGCCAGACGGTGGTCGACAACCTGTTTCCAAATTCCAATCCGATCGGGGCGCAGATTCGCATCGGCAGCGTGCCGTTCACGGTGGTCGGCGTCATGCAGGCCAAGGGTCAGAACGCCGGCGGCCAGGATCAGGACGACGCGGTGCTCGTGCCGTACACGACCGCGCAAACGCGGTTGAGTGGTAACGTTCGTATTCCGCAAATTCTCGTCAGCACCGATTCGGCCGATCAGATGGCCACGGCGCAGGAAGAGGTGTCAGGCATCATGCGCGACGCGCACCGTCTCGACGGCGCGCCGGATGACTTCACCGTGAAAAACCAAACCGAGATCGCGGACGCAATGAGCAGCACGACGAAGGTCATGTCGGGCTTGCTCGCGGCGATCGCCTCGATCTCGTTGGTGGTGGGCGGCATCGGCATCATGAACATCATGCTCGTGTCGGTCACCGAGCGCACGCGCGAGATCGGCATTCGCATGGCGATTGGCGCGCGCGGCAGTGACGTGCTCACACAGTTCCTCGTTGAGAGTATTGTGATGAGCGTGCTGGGCGGCATCATTGGACTTGCCGTGGGTTTTGGCGGCGCCGCAATCCTCGGTCACTTCACCGGCTGGGCGACGTCGACCCCGCTGTCCGCGGTCGCGATCGCTGTCGGTTTCTCGGGCGCTGTGGGAATGTTCTTCGGATACTATCCGGCGAGAAAGGCCGCGGGCTTAAACCCGATTCAGGCACTGCGGTACGAGTAACGCAGCGTTATATAAATAGTTATTCGCGTCGCCTCGGCGAACACCTCACCGCTCGCGCTTACGGACCATCGTGAGCGTGAGCGGTGTCGCTTTCTCGGGGGATATCTGGACCGCGAGCGTGAGGTCTTCGTAGCCGGGCTTCGTGATGCGAAGTGGGCTGCCACCTTCGGGAAGAAAGATGAGGCTCACGATGCCGCTCGGCGTCGTCTGCGTTCGATCGCCCGTTTCAACGTCGAGCACCTCGGCGTCGACGATCGGGTCGCCGGTGCTGTCGTCGTAGACGCCGAGCAGACGATATCTGTACAGCGGCAATCGTGCGGGCGTCTTGGGCCCGACGGAATCGTTCGCCGTCGCGGCGTGCGCTACTGCGAGAACGTACGACCCTTTGCCCGGCTCATAGGCGACGCCTGGTTTGAGCGTGACGAAGACTGCGCCGGACGCGCCCGGCCGAACGACAGTCGTGTCGGTCGAGTCGAGATATGTAATCGACTCAATGTGCTCCGGCTTGATCTCGCTGAGCACGGTCATCGCGCCGGGCGAGAGATTCGTCAACGGGCCGTTCTGCCGCGCGACAGCCATGACGCTCGGCATGATCATCCGAATGTGTGTGCCGTTGACCCACACGTTAGTCGACAGCGACGGTGGCGACGAGTCCACCGGACAGCTCGCCGGAGGGCCATCCATGACGAGACCGGGGCACTTGACCATCGTCGGCTCGATCGCCTTGATGGCGCCGGCTCCTTTCATACACTCCCGCCCACAGATCATGTCCGGCCGCAGCTTCCCCAGGATATCGGTAGCGTCGAGCAGCATCTGCGTGCTATTCGCGATCTCGTCGGCGCCGATGTGGTAGCTATGGTACTTCAGATCCTGCTCGGCGGTGACCTTCACGGCGCCGAGCGTCTGGGCGACCGGCATCAGCGAGACGTCGAAGGTCTCCGAGTCGGAACCAACGTGAATGAAGCGGTCGACTCGCTCGAAGCCGATGCGCCGGACGACGAGGTCGTAGTTGCCGCTGTCGGGCACGACCGCGAGCGAGGCGCGGCCACCGGCGCCGGTCGTCGCGCGTGCGCGCACGTCGGTCAGTCCGCGAACGATCGACACGTCGGCGCCCTCGATGCCGCGCCGAGTGGTGTCGCGGACGATGACGCGGACCGGCGTGGTCGCCCCAGCCTGCGCGGTGGCTTGTGCAGTGACTTGCGCAGTGACTTGCGCGCTGAGTCGCGCACGGAGCGGGGATGCGCCAAGCGCGACGACAGCGAGGAGCGCGGCGACAACCGCGGATTGAGTCGCGCGGCCGAGCAGGGAGGTACGTCGACTCACGGGCAGATCGCAAAAGGGCGACATTGTACACAAAATGTCATATCGCGGCGCGGCGTCAAGGATTTTCTGATCTCTCATCGGAATCCTGCATCGCACGCGCCGAGACGCCTCGGCTGCGCGGCAGGTCGTCGTCGAGGTCCGAGATGCGACGGACGGGGATCTAAAACCCGTCGCGCCAACATGGAGCCTAGTGTATGTTTCTTGGCTGTCGCAGGCGTGTATATCCATCCGGCACGGAATGAAGTCCTTGCCCCTGTAGCTCAGATGGATAGAGCAGCGGTTTCCTAAACCGTTGGCCGCGTGTTCGAGTCACGCCAGGGGCACTCGAGACTGGCACACCATACTCATCGAAATGACAAGCACTCGTCCCGATGCCGATTCCGCCGCGGCGGATCACGCCCAGACGTTCATCGATTGGACCCGCGTCAACGCCAAGGCCTTGACGACCGGCGCCACTGTGGTCGTCGTGGCGGCCGCGGCCTTCTGGTTCTACGACAAGTCGCGCGCGATCAAACAGGCGAATGCCGAAAAGGCACTGTCGACGGCCAAACAGTCCATCGCAGCCGGCAATGCGCCGCTGGCTCAGACCGACCTGCAAAAGGTCTACAGTCAGTATGGGTCGACTGAAGCCGGGGTCGAAGCCGCGATGCTCCTGGCTCAGCTGAACTACGACGCCGGCAAGTATCAGGACGGGATCACGCTGCTCGAAAAGGCGTCGGGGTCCGGCGCGGCGGCGACAGTCCAGTCGACGCTCAAGAGCCTCGAGGGCGACGGCTACGCTCAGATGGGCAAGCTCACGGACGCCGGCAAGCAGTACGAGGATGCGGCGGCCGCGACGAACTTCGAAGCCGAGAAAGCGTTCCAGCTGTCCAAGGCGGCTCGGATTTACAGCGCAGCCGGCGACACGGCAAGGTCGCGGCAGCTCTGGTCGCAGATGGCGACGGACCCGAAGCTTGCGACGATGAGCACCGAGGCGCGGGTTCGGCTGGGCGAGCTGACGGCGGCGGTAGCGAAGAAGTAGTTGTTGTCGGTGGCCGGAAGTTAGCGACACAATCCGAGCAGTCTTTACCAACACCAAGGCGCCAGCATACGTTGGCGCCTTTCTGTCGCCCTATCTAGTTAGTTCGTATAAGATGTATTATGTAAACTACATACGGGGAAAGCTGTGGAGAACTCGATTCTCCACACTTCCTACGATCGGTTGAGTCATACGCAATGCACTGAAATACAACGACTTGGACTATATCTCTGAAAGTTTTCCTTGATATACCACCCGTCCTTCTCCGGCGAGAGTCGGGAGAAACCCTGGCAGAGCTTTGTCGAAGGTGATCCCGACCCGCAGCATCCGGCCGGAACGGGTCTCGATCTCGACCGAGGCTGGCACCGGGATCGGCGTCCATTGAGCCAGGAGGATCGCCGTCGCCACAGCGCCGCTGCCGCAGGCCAGCGTTTCGGCCTCTACCCCTCTTTCGTAGGTCCGGTACTTCCACCGGCCGTCCGACCCGCGGGAGACGAAGTTCACGTTGGCGCCGTGATCCTGCAGGACGGGATGGGACCTGAGCGGCCGGCCGCGGCCGACGACGTCGACCGTCGAGACGTCGTCGCACAGGATGACGAGGTGCGGCACGCCGACCAAGAAATAGCCGATGCGCTGCTCGCCGGCCTCGAGCGGAATCTTGTGGCTGAGGTCTGGCGACCCGTCGACGGCAATCGGTAGGTCGATCTCGGGCAGGCCGTCACGAATGCGCGCGCGAACGATCCCAGAGTCTGTCTGAATGGTGAAGCCCGACGGGTCCACCGCCCCCAGCTCGACGCTCAGTCGGGTCGTGCAGAGTGTCGCATTTCCACAGAAGTCGGCGAGCGACCCGTCGGCGTTCAGATAGGTCAAGCGGATGTCCGCCGATTGCGACGGCTCGAGAAACACGATGCCGTCCGCCCCGACGCCGGTGCCTCGCGCGCAAATCCCCTGGATGGCGGCCGACTCACCGAGCGCCCCCCGCGACTCTTTTCGGGCATCGATCATCACGAAGTCGTTGCCCGAGCCGCTCATTTTGTAGAAGGTCCGGCCAACGGGGATCATGCCCTTTCCCTCGAATGTTGATGCCACAACCGCTTCACGACGCTCAGTACCGCTTCGTCACGCCCCACCACCGCAGCCGCGGCACCATCCAGATGGCTTCGCGCACGATCGACTTTGACATCTTGCTCTGGCCCTCGGTCCGATCCACGAAGACGATCGGAATCTCGATCAGGCGAAAGCCGCGCTTCCAGGCGCGAAAGCTCATCTCGATCTGAAACGCGTAGCCGTTCGAGACAACTTTCGATAAATCAATCGATTCGAGGACTTCTCTGCGAAAGCACTTGAAGCCCCCGGTCGTATCCCACACTGGAAGTCCCGTAACGGCCCGCGCGTACACGTTGGCAAAGTAGCTCAGAATCAACCGGTTGATCGGCCAATTGACGATCGTGACCTTTCCGTCGCGGTACCGGGAGCCGAGGACCAAGTCGGCGCCTTCGATGGCGCGCAGAAAGTCGGGCAGATGCGCCGGATCGTGGGAGAAATCCGCGTCCATCTCGAAGACGAACGCGTAATCCCGCTCGAGCGCCCAGCGGAATCCGGCCACGTACGCCGTGCCCAGCCCCATCTTCCGCGACCGCTGCAGGAGATGCACGCGCGAGTTGATCGTCGCAATGCCATCCACGATCGCGCCCGTACCGTCCGGTGAGCCGTCATCCACGACCAGCACCTCGAGTCGTGGATCCTGCGCCAGCACCGTCTCGATGAGACGAGCGATGTTCTCCCGCTCGTTATACGTCGGGACAATGACGAGCCCGCGCTCTACCCCAGGCGGACGTTGTTGATTTATTCCCGCCTGGGGCAAACCGGTCATGGATTACTTGAGAATGATGAGCTGGTTGAGCGACCCATCCACAAAAACGGCGAGCGAGCCCGTGCTGTTGAAGGTGATCGCCAACGTGTTGGATCCGGACAGCGCAACGGGCGCCCACACGCCAATCTGACCGCCGACGATGGGCAGGACCGCTCCGCCGCCGGGATATCCCGCCCACAACTGCGTCCCGTCACGCGGCACGCCAAGCGCGGCGACGCTGCCCGAGAAATCGTAGGTCTGCGTGTCCATTCCGCCCGTCGCCAACTGCACGATGTTGACCGTCGTCGTGCCATCGGCAAGGAACAGCGTCTTTCCGTCCGGCGCGATGGCCAGATCGGTGAGGGCGGTGCTTGGACTGAATTGGCGCTTCACCGCGTTCGTGGCAGTCGACACCTCGAAGACGGTGCCGAACTTGGTGCCGACGTACAGCATGGAGTCGCCGACGGCAACCTTCATCGCCACCACGGTGCCGGCGAGCGAGAACGTGGATTTCACGGTGCGCGACGGAACGTCGATTACCTCGACCGAGAAGTTGTTCAGGTCCACGAACAGCTTCGAACCGTCCGACGTCATGGCCATGCGCACCGGTGTTGCCGGCAGCTCGATGGAATCCGTCTTCGCGGCGGTGGCGGGATTGACGAACCAGACGAGATCCGGACCGGCGGTGGCAACCGCCACGAGAGTGCCCGACGCATTCGCCGCGACGTCGACCGCGCGCGCGCCGAGATCGACGGTGCTCGTCAGCGTGGCGGACGGAAGATCGACGATGCCGAGTCCACCGGCGGATGCGCGAGCGACAAAGGCGGTGTTCCCTGCCGTCGCGATGCCGGAAATGCTACTGGTCATCGTCACGCTGCCGAGAACGGTCGTGGACGGGTGCCCGGTGACGCTGATCGTTTGCTGCGCCGTGCCGGTGCCCGACGTGGCCGTGATGACCGTGGTGCCCGACGCGACGGCGGTGACGACACCACTCGTTGCGCCAACCGTTGCGACGCCGGTGTTCGAGCTCGCGAACGCCACCGTGGGGCTCGAGATCACGTTGTTGTTCGCGTCTTTCGCTTGCACGGCAAGCGTGAAGGTCTGGCCCACGGCGAGCGCAGGCGCGGTATTCGTGTACGCGAGCTGCGTGACCGCACCGGCCGATGCCGTCGCTCCGAACGTGATCGAGCCGAGGCTGCCAGCGGTTGCGGTGAGACTGTTCGGCCCAGCGACGGTGCCGAGCTTCCAGCTTCCCACCGTCGCGACGCCAGTTGCATCGGTGTTGACGAGCGGGCCCGTTACGCTACCGCCGCCCGACGCGACGCTGAAGGTGACCAGTACGCCGGACACCGGATTGCCGAACGAATCGGTCACTTTCACGGCCGGCGCAATGGCGACTGCGGCACCGCCGGCGGCGGTTTGCGCATCGCCCGCGATCTTCGTGACTGTGGCAGCCGCACCTGCAGTCGCAACCGCCGTGAACGTCGCGCTCACCGCACCCGCCGTGGCCGTCACTGTCTGCACGCCGGCGGTGTTGCCGAGTGTCCACGTCGTGGTTGCCTGTCCAGCGGAGCTCGTGTACGCGTTCGCCGTAGTCACCTGTCCGCCGCCGCTCGCGACGGCAAACGTCACCAGCGCGCTGTCGATCGGTGTGCCGGCCGCATTGGCCACGGTGACGGTGAGGATCGATCCAACGGGGGCGCCGACGCCGGCGCGGAGGGTATCCGTCGACGACGGCGTGACCGTCGCGGGTGTGACGTCCTTCGGCGGCGACGTCGAGCTATCCGAGCACGCAGCGAAAGTAGCCAGCGCGGCGAGGGCGGCGCCGAATGCGGCGCTCCGCGTGCGGCGTGAACGGATTGCGACTGCTGACGTCATGAAGCGAACTCCAAAGTATGAGCTGCGAGACTTGCGAAGGACGGACTGCGTCGTCACGTGATGGTGGAGAGTGTGGAAAGTGCAACGGTCGACCGACGATCGGCAATGAGGCCGGCACCGAGGAGCACGACCGCTATCAAAATTGAAATGAGCGTCAGGACTTTTCCTTTCTCGTATGCGACATCCTGAAACCGTAGCTGAACGGACCGCGCGCCGGCCGGCAACGCGACGCCAATCAAGTTGTAGTCGGTCCGCGTCACCGTGGCGGGTTTCCCGTCGGCGGTCGCGGTCCATCCGGGAAAATAGTTATCGGACACGACCAGCGCCTGACCGGCGACAGCGGGCTGATCGAGAGTGAGATCATAAGAGCCCGGCGCGAATGCTTTCACCGCGACCGACGTCGTGACCGCGTCGGGAAGCGCGGTGAGATTGGCCGCTTGAACGCCAATGGCAGAACTGTCGATGATCGCGATTCGCGTGGGATCGAAGCGAGGATCGAGCACGGTAGACAGCGCCTGATTCTCCGGCGCTTTCACCATCACCGGCGCCACCCACGCGAGATGATTCCCACTCGGCAGCTTGTACGCGAAGACTGATGAGCCCGCGGCATTGAGAACGGGTCCGACCAGCTTGGTGAGTGTTGGGACCTTGAGCATCGTGGCAATCTGAGCCACGGTCGAGTCGTCGGCGCCCGTGTAGAGATAGCCAACGTCCTCGTGGCGCCAGAATTGTGGCGAGAGAATCTTGTACGCCGGAGTCTGCGACAAATTGCCTTGCTCGTACACGTCGTCGTACATGCCGAGCTCGTTGCCGTGATAGTTCCCGACGACGCGTATGCCGTGCACCATCAACTCATCGCCGTCCATCATTGGATCGCCTTGCGTGATGCGGGCGCTCAGTCCTTCAGTCCAGACGCGCGCCGGATCTCCTGTCTTGGCGATGTCGGCCTTGATGGCCTCGATGGCCGGATCGGTCGCGAACAGCTTTGCGGCCGGCGCCGAGAAAGTCCAGTACAGACGTTCGATCGACCAGAGATCGACGACGAGCAGCACGGTCAGCGCAATCGCGGCCGTGCGCGCGGGCAATCGATCGGTGAGGAATGCCCACAGCGCGCCAGCGCCGAGTGCGGCAAACGCGAATGAGCGCCAGGCGCCGAGGATGGCCGCGCCGGTGTTTCCCGTCAGTCGCTGGGCGAACAACGGCCCGTATCCTTGCGGGTACTCGATCCCCGATTGTATCGCGCTTGCAAACGCCGTGTAGCCGCCGATCGAGACGATCGCCGCGACGACGAGTGCCGCGATTCCCCACCCCATCGCGTATTTCGGCGACACGCGTCGAGCCAACACGCGCTCCATCCCGAGCGCGGCGAGCACGGACACCGAGAACGCCGTTACATAGATCATGGTACTCGGCGCGCGCAGATACTTGGAATACGGGACGAAGTTGTACACGATCTGATAGAACGGCGTGTAGCCGCCGAACGCCCAGATCAGCGACACGATGCCGGTGCCAAGCCAGAAGCGGCGGAACGATTTGAACGTCGTCGCGCCAAATGCGGCACCGGCCAACAGCAGCACGATCACGCCGACATAGTCACTGTGAAAATGAATCGTGTTGCGGCCCCAGTAGTTGTCGAGAATGCCCGAGAACTGCGGCCAGTACGAGTTGATGGTTTCCTCAATCGGAAACGAATAGCTGGTCGCTGTCGCCCAGTCGTGGCCTGCGGCACGCGGCGACCACGACTTGTACTCGACCAGCGCCGGCCAGAATTGCACGGCGCCGATGAGCAGTCCGATGATCACGCCGCCTGCCGAGCACGCGAGGCGGCGAATGGCGGTGGCACTCGGGAGCTTGCCGTAGCCCGGGTGGTCGGCGAACGCGACCCACAGCGCGAACGCGCCGTCCGCGAGCAGCATGTACTGCATCAACTGCGGATGCGGCGAGAGCACGGCGAGTCCGAGAACGATGGCGAACGCTCCCCACGCCCAGTGACGACCGTCGCGAATGCCGCGTGTCAGCAGCAGCAGCGTGGCGGGCAGCATCGTGCTGACGAAGAGTTTTCCGTCGTGTCCCGGTCCCGCATAGCCGGCGATGGATCCGCCGAGCAGATATGCGAGTCCACCGACCAGCGCGCCCCAGAAACCAAACCCCCACGCGCGCAGAAACAGATACGTGAACAAGCCGCACAACACGAGATGGATGGGAAACTCCCACGTCATCGCGATGTCGGTGGGCACGATCATGCGCAACAGGAACGTCGGATAGAAAATGTCGCCGTGCATGGCGGCGATGTACGGCAGGCCACCCATGATGAACGGATTCCATTGCGGGAATCCGTGACCGCTGCGCAGCGATTGCGCGGCGTACTCGCGGAAGGCGTAGCCGGCCTTGTATTGATCGCTGCGCGGATTGAGCAGGAACTGGCCAGCCAGCGCCGGATAGGCCAGCAACATCGTGCTGACGATGTAGACGAGCGTCGCCCACGCAGTTGCGAATCGCGGTTCCGTAGCGTCGGCGGCGGGCGCCGCGGTTACGTCAGGGGATCGTGCCATCGCGAGGTGTCGTGTCCTGTGGTCGTCGGCGCGCACCTCGCGCCAGATAGATGAGTGCCGGAGCGATCTCTAATACCGTCAGCCACAACCGGGCAGCGAAGGCGATGACGCCAGCCGGTCCGGCGGTGGTCAATTTCAGCAACGTGAGGCCGTCAATCAGTGCCGCTTCGCGCACGCCGATACCGGCCGGCAGAAGCACTGCAAGGTAACCGATCACGTAGGCGGCCGCCCACAGCGCGACGTAGTCCAGCGTCCCGCCAACCGCGTGTCCGAGCATGCCCCGCACAAAGAATTCGAACGCCAATCCGTACATCGCCCACGCGACGAGGTTCCCGACGAGCGAGATGTACATCGCGCGCTGCGGCAGCGACCGGATACCGAACTGCCGTCCAGTGACACGCTGTGCCGTCCCGAGCACCCAGGGCAGAATCGTCGGCAGCAGCAGAAGGCCGCCGAGCAGCACGACTGCGACCCAAAGGCCGAGGGTCGCGTGGCCGCTCGACACCGCGTTGAGCGCCGAAAAGCCGCCGAGCAACGCGATGACGAAACCCGTCGCGATATTCACTGCGGTGTTGATCACCGACGCGCCGGCCGCGGCGATCGGCGAGACGCTCCGCCGCCGTGAGAGCTCCGCGACGGCTCCAAGGGTGGCGACCTGATTCACCCCGGGGAGATAGCGTGCGAGGTTCGAGACGAACCAGATGTGCGCCGCGTCGCTGAACGACAGCGTCTCGCCCCACGCGACGATCATGCGTCGCCACGTTTCGACGAGTACGACGTACGTCGCGAGAATGATGACGCACGACAGCGCAATGATCGCCCACCGTGGATGCAACTCCACTGATGGTTGTTCGCGAAACTTCCGCCACTCCTCGAGCAGTCCTTTCGCGACGAACCAGAGTATGACCGCCGTCAGGACGACCTGAACGGCGACCCAGCCCTTATTTCGGCGAGCGGGCGATGGCGGAGCGGTAGATGTCGGCGTAGCGTCGGGCAACCGACTCGGGGGCAAAGGTGGCGAGCGCGTGGAGACGGCCGGCGGCGCCCAACGCTGCGCCCTGATCGTCGCGCCCGAGCAGCGAGACGATGGCGGCGGCGAGTCCGCCGGCGTCGATGTCGCGCACGAGCACACCCGTACGATCGTGCTGCACGATATCGGGAAGACCGCCGGAATCAAAGGCGACGACCGGCGTCTCGCAAAGCTGCGCTTCAACGGCGACGAGACCCAAACCTTCGTCGACCGACGGCACCACGAGCGCGGCCGCGCTGCGATAAAAATCGACGAGCCGCGGCTGCGGCATCGTCCCCTGCCAATGCACACGCTCGGCGATGCCTAGGCCGCCGGCCAACTGCTGCAGCATTTCCCGGTCATCGCCGTCGCCAACGACGTCGAGTTGGATCGACGTGTCGGGAATGCGGCTGAGCGCGTGCAACAACAGCTCAATGCCCTTCTGCTTGTTGAGCCGCCCGACGAAAAGCAGGCGCTTTTGATTGCGCCGGCCGCCCGGAGAAAACAGCTCGGCCGCCACGGGCATTGGCGCCACGATTGGCGCCGGCGCAGACACGACTTCCTGCGCTTCGGCGGCAAGCCAATGCGATACCGCGGTGACCTGCGCCGATTGGCGCATCACATGACGGAAGCCGGGGCGCGAGAACGCGACTGTGCGCGCGAGGCGGACGTCGGTGCCGTGCAGCGTCGTGACGAGTGGCGTATTGGCCATCTTGGCGAGCCACGTCCCGACGAGGCCATTCGGGAACCACCAATGCGCGTGCACGATCTGCGGCTCGAACTCACGACGCGCCTGCACCGCCGTGCGGAACTCGGCGCCCAAGAACCCGAGCATCGTGACTTTGGCGCTCCACGAGGCCTGCACCTGCGTGGCCATGTTGCCGCCGTAGGCAAGCGTCTCGAATTTCCGCGGCGCGTAGCGAAAGCGCTCGACCGGAACGTCGTCAATGCGGGCGTGGTGCTCGAGTCCCGGCGCCGCGGGCGCGACGACGCTCGTTTCGACGCCCTCGCCGCGCAGGGCGGTGGCGAGCCGAAGGATGAACGACCCCGGCGCGTCCCCGGCGGTCCGGGGAAACGAATGCGTGAGAAATAAGACTTTCATTATTATCGATCTATGATGCGGGCGGCGTTCAGCTCGTCGAGCTGGCGCCGAATCTCACGCAATTGCGCGCGCTGGCCGGCGATCTGTTCGCCGAGCAGTCCGGTCGCAAAGAAAATGCTGCCAACGATCAAGCAAGTGGTGATGATGGTCCATACCGAGCGGTAGCCGACGCCATTCACGAGCAGCACGCCAAGGGCGACGAGACCGGACAGCGTGCCGACGGCGAAGAGTCCGGCGCCGAGCATGCCGAACGCCAGCAGCGGCTTCTGGCCGAAGCGGAGCTCGAACCACACCGCGAGCATGTCGAGCACGCCCACCGGAATGCGCGAGAGCCCGAACTTGGATTTGCCGGCGTGGCGCGGATACAGCGGAACGGGAATTTCGGTGACCGTGAATCCCTGCGCCGCGGCGATGACGATCATGTAGCGGTGCCAGTCCGGACGTACAGGCAGCGCGTCCATGATCTCGCGCCGATAGGCCTTTACAGAATTCAAATCCTTGACCGGCACGTGAAAGAGCATGCGGCTCAGGCCATTGTAGATGCCCGAGACGAACGCCTTCTCGTACTTCCCTTCCTTGAAACCCGTGACCATGTCGGACTCGCCGGCCAGGATCGGCGCGGCGAGTCGCGGAATGTCCTCGGGCTTGAACTGCAAGTCGGCCGGATAGAACACGAGCACGTCGCCGCGAGCGGCGAGATAGCCGGTGCGCAGTGCGTCCGCGATGCCGCGACGTGCGCGATGCCGCGCCAGACGGAGAAACGAGTACTGCTCGACTAACCGTTGCAGCACGGCCCACGTTTGGTCGCTGCTGCCGTCGTCGACGACGATGACTTCGAACCGATACGGCGACGCCGCGAACGCCACGGCCGCTTGCTCCATGAACAGCGGCAGATTCTCCGCTTCGTCCTTTGCAGGAACGAGTACTGACACGTCGACCTGCTGGGTCGAGGGGCGAGTGTCGAGGGTCGAGAGCGTGTCCGGCATCGAGCGCACTCCGGAGTAGGAGGTCATACCCGTTTGCGCATGCGTGCCGACAAGACGCCCAATTGATCGCGATACTTGGCCACGGTGCGGCGGGCGATCTGCACGCCGCTCTCCTTCAGGATGTTGACGATCGCCTGATCGGTGAGCGGATGCTTCGGGTCCTCGTCCGACACCAGCTTCTCGATCTGCGCCTTGATGCCGCGCGCCGATACGTCTTCGCCCGCGGTGGTCGACAGACCGGAGGAGAAGAAGAACTTGAGCGGCAGCACACCGCGCGGCGTCTGCACGAACTTCTCGTTCGTCACGCGGCTCACGGTCGACTCGTGCATGCTGATCACTTCAGCCACTTCACGGAGCGTAAGTGGCTTCAAGTACTGCACGCCCTTCTCGAAGAAGTCGCGTTGGCGGTCGACGATGTAGTTCATGACCTTGAGCATCGTTTGACGACGCTGCTCGATCGCTTGAATCATCCAGTTCGCCGAATTGAGCTTGTTGGAGATGAACTCCTTGTTCTCGCCTTCGAACTTCTTCTTGTCGCGCGCGATCTCCTGATAGGCGCGGCTCAGCTTGAGGCGCGGGAGATTCGCGTCGTTCAAGAAGACGTGATAGCGCTGATCGATCTTGTCGACGATGAGATCGGGAATGATGTAGTTGTCGCTCGCGTCCGAGTACATGAGACCCGGCTTGGGATCGAGCTTCTTGATCTCGTCGGCGGCTTTCTGGACGTCGCTCGGGCTGATGCCGAAGCGCTTGGAGATCTCGCTCCAGCGGTGGTTGATCAGCTCCTCGAAGCAGTCGCGCACGAGACGGAACGGCACCGACTGCTCGAGACCCGCCTCTTTGAGCTGGAGCATGAGGCATTCGCGCAGGTCGCGCGCGCCGACGCCAGGCGGATCGAGATTCTGAATGATGCCGAGCATCGCTTCGACTTCCGACATCGTGTAGAACGGGAGATCGTCGGTGTCGCGGTCCATCGCTTCGGCCGCGCGCTCGACTTCTTCGTTCACGCCCTTGAGAATGTGCTCGGGCGGACAGGCGAGGTAGCCGTCTTCGTTGATGTTGCCGATGAACTCATCGGCGAGAAACTGCTCCCGCGGCGTGAGATCGAGGAGCGTGATCTGGTCCATCAAGTGGTCGGCGAGATTGCGGCTGTCGACCGTGACGGGCTCGTAGTACTCGCGTTCCTCGTGCTCTTCGCGACGTCCGCCGGCGTCGAAGCCGTCGAGGAGAATGTCTTCCCAGTTGATCTCGTCGTTGTTGGCTTTTTCTTCCTGCTGCTCTTCGGGCTGGACCTCGACCTCGACGGACTCTTCGCCTTCGTTTTCGTCTTCCTCTTCTTCCGGCTCGACCATGTCGAGGAACGGATTGTTCAGCAGCTCCTGCTTGAGGTGCTGTTGAAGATCCAGAAGCGGCATGTAGAGCAGGTCCATCGCCTGATACAGGCGTGGATTGATCTTGAGCTCCTGCTTTAGCTGCGTGCTCTGGGAGAGTCCTGCTTTCATGTGACTGTCGCTTCCCCGGTTGTTTCTGTTGGTTCTCTGGTATCCTCGTCGGCTTCGGCGAATCGAGCGCGTAAGCGCGCCGTGAGCGTTGGGCCGAGATAGATGTCTGCTACGGTATCATCAAACACCAGCTCCCGCACCGTGCCGGACACCTTGACCTGCCCATCGAACATGATGTAGGCGCGGTCTACGATGTCCAGGGTCTGCTCCACGTTGTGATCGCTGATCAGTACGCCGATGTTGCGGTGCCGAAGGTCGGACACGATGCTCTGGATGTCGTGGACTGCGATGGGGTCGACACCCGCGAACGGTTCGTCCAGCATCATGAACTTCGGTTGCGTCACCAAGGCCCGTGTGATTTCGAGCCGGCGCCGCTCGCCACCCGACAGCGCGAACGCTTTGCTGTGGCGCAGGTGCTTGATGCTCAATTCGTCCAGCAAGGTCTCCAACCGAGCGCGCCGTTCGCTTGACGACAAACCCAGCGTTTCGAGGATCGCCAGGATGTTGTCTTCGACTGACAGCTTGCGGAAAATCGACGGCTCTTGAGAGAGATAGCCGATGCCCCGCCGCGCCCGTTTGTACATCGGCATCGACGTGATGTCGACACCGTCCATCTTGATCTTTCCGGCTTGGGGATCGATGAGCCCG
This sequence comes from Gemmatimonadaceae bacterium, assembly GCA_036499625.1. GTDB lineage: Bacteria > Gemmatimonadota > Gemmatimonadetes > Gemmatimonadales > Gemmatimonadaceae > JAQBQB01. Next base: position 15,992 of record DASYDJ010000017.1, on the reverse strand, counting down.
ACGATCATGTAAAAGGTCGTCGTCTTCCCCGCGCCATTCGGACCCAGCAGTCCGACAATCTCTCCCTGTTGCAATCGAAGGGCCACGTCGTTGACGACCCGGCGCCGGCGGTACGTTTTGACCAATCCCGTGGCCTCGAGGACGCTTCCGGCAGCAGCCTTCTCGCCGGGCGTCGCACCGGCTTTTCGCTCGCCATCCCCCGCGACGCTGAGAGCGCTTTGGTGCTCGCCGGTCTCACGCAGCGCAACGGCCACGGCCTCGCGCGCCGACGCGATGTCGGTCCATATCCTTGGCACGAACGCCACGCGGGTCCATGGCTCGTGCGAGTCCGTGCGCGCGGCGATGAGCCCATCGGCGGCAAGGCGCGGCAACACCGACGTCGCGAGATGCTGTCGCACCTCGTCCAAGCTCAAGCGACCAGCCTCGCGCTCGGCGTCGTGTCCGGTCGCGCGCAACGCGGCGAGATGGTCGTCGCGATAGGCTTTGGCAAATTGCTCAAAATCGGCGACGCCGTTGGCGTCCGCGGCGCTGATCAGCGCGTGAAGCGCCAACGCATGCGAACGGTCGCCGCGCGCCAATTGTTCGACGAGGTGTCCCACTCTGGTTGGTTCGGACGGTCCGGTCACGGCTGCTTTGGCGAAAATGAGGCCGGCGGTTTTGCGGGCGGTGTTGATGGTGCTGTTGTCGTTGGTGGCGGCGTCTTGGGCGGTGTTTTGGGAGGCGCCGTTGATGTGCCGGGTTTGACAGCCTGGGCTGCAGTCGATTTCGCTCCCGGCTTTCCCGGCGCTGCCGGCGTAGTCTTGGCCTTTCGCGCCGCGCTGTCCTGCTTCGCCTCGACATACGTTCCTACGACGGAATCCTCTGCCGCCACCGTCGCGACTTTCTGCGAATCAAAGGTGATCGTGATGCGATGCGCGGTGACGTAGTTGATGCTCGGCCGCCGCTCGCCCGAGTCGCTCGAGGCCATGTGGTAGTACGAGGCCGCGCCGCCCGTTGAAACCAGCAGCCGAATCGGTGGCGACTTGGTCGTGTCCTTGGGCGGTACCGTGTCGAAGTGCGCAACGATCGTGTCGCCCTTGAGCCAATCCGTGGTGTCAGGTTTGACGATCTGGAATTTGGTCGTATCAGGACGCGCGTCGGCAAAGGCTTTCCGCACCGCGCGAACGAGCCGCAGCTTCTGGCCCGGCATCGACACGTCGAGCGAGTCCGCCAGGACATTCTGCGATGGCGAAATCACTCGCGCGCGCGATTTTGCGCCCCAGGCGTAGGCGTGATCGAGCAAGTTGTTGACGACGCGCAGATCGATCGTGTCCGACTTGAGCGTCATCGAATCGTTGACCGCCACGGCGTTCGCGCGCGACATCACGCGATTGAGCTTGTGATTCGTCGAGTAGAGGTCGATCAGGTCGCCGGTGAGCGTAAAAGGCTTCGCCTTCGTGCCTTTCAGTATTGGGTTCCGCATGAGGTGCATCACGTCATGCGGCTGATCGATGAACGACGAGTCGGCCGTTGCCACAATCTCCGGACGTGTGATCACGACCTGACCACCCGCGTAGATGAGACTGTCGCCATCCATGAAGACTTGATTGGCGACGACGACGGTCGTGTCATTCACATCTTTCTTCGCCGTGTCCTTCTGCACGATGTCGATCGTCGGCCGCTGAACGGCGTACATCTGCTCGTGCGGTCGAACGCCCTTGAGCGGCCGGCGATACTCGGCATATGGACCACGCAGCGTCGAACCGTTCTGGGAGCGCGCCACGACATTCGCCACCGCTTTGACGATCTCTTGCGATGGGAAGTAGTTGAGGAAATCCGAGGTGACGTGAAAACGCGGCTCGTCGTAGATCGCATGTCCCACGATATAATCGTGATCCGGATACTGTTCGGCGCTGTCGCCCCGCAGCGTGATGCCGCGGTCCGGACAGCGAAAGAGCACCCCGCCGCCGATGAACGTCACGCGGCCAGCCGGCGTGCTGTCCGAGCTCAATCGCGTGGTGGGCGTCGCCACCAGGTTGCACGGCGTCGGCTGCTGTTGGGCGCGCGGCGCCGCCGCGAATCCCACAGCCGAAAACGCGGCGACTGGAATGAGCAAGCGCGCGATCATTTCGCCGGAAGCGCGACGGAGAAGTTGCCGCCGCAGGCCTTGAGGCACTTGAACGAGCCAGTCGTTTGGTTGTACGTGAAGCCGATGCCGCTCTGAGTATCGTTGCCGCGAGTGATCGTGTAGTTCGTGTCGCTCACGATCGTATGCAAGATCTGGTTGTACGTCGCATGCGGGGTCTTCAACGTGCGGCCGTCCGGCGTGCGAACGATCACGTTGCCCCATCCTTCCATCACCTGCATCTGCGTGTTGTAGGTGCCGCGGTTGCCGTCCATCGTGCCTTGCGGCGCGCCAGTCTCGGTGGTGAACACAACGTGCGCTTTGCGCAGGTCGAACCGCGTTCCCTGGCCAAGAATGAACGCCGTGTCCGCCGTGAGATCACCGCGCTTGATGCCGTCGTTGGTCAACAGATAGTGCGTCGTCACGAGAATCTGATCGGCGCTGTCGGCCACGCTCGGCGCCGCGGCAACAGGCGGCTGCTTCTTGTCGCTGCAGGCTGCAATGCCGAGCGCAGCCGCCGCCGCGAGAACGAGCGAGAGTCGGCGCATCAGACGACCCGGGCGCGAAGCAGGTCGTGCAGATGCACGACGCCCACGAGCGCCTCTTGATCGTTGACGACCGGCATGGCGACGATGCCGCTGGTCTCCATGCGAAATGCCACCGCGCTTCCGAGCTCGCCGCTCCGGGCGAGCTTTGGGTTTTTCGTCATGACCGTCCGAACCGGAATTGGAAAAATGGCACCGCCCTCGCCGCGCTCGATCATCTTGCTCAAATCGCCCGCGCTGAGCACTCCCTCAACACGCTGCCGATCGTCGAGCACGATGGCAATGCCGCGGCGATTCGCGATCATGACAATCGCTTCGCGCATCGTCGGAGCACCCGTGAGCACAGGCAAATCTTCGCGGAGCATGATGTCATCGACCCGGGCTACGAGTTGACGGCCCAGCGCGCCGCCCGGATGAATCCGGGCGAAATCCTCGCGCTGAAATCCTTTTTCCTGCAGCAACGCAACCGCCAACGCATCGCCCAACACCAGCGCGGCGGTCGTGCTGGTCGTCGGCGCGAGGTCGTGCGGACACGCCTCTTCGCGCACGCCGGCATCGAGCGACACATCGCAGTTTCGGGCAAGCGCCGACGCGACGTCCCCGGTGATGGCGACGGTTCGTACACCGAAGCCCTTCAAATGGGCCAACAGGGCCAAGAGCTCGTCGGACTCGCCGCTTTTGGAGATGAGGATTGCCACATCATCGCGGCCCACGATGCCGAGATCGCCGTGCACGCTGTCCACGGGATGGAGGAAGCTGGCCGGCGTGCCGGTAGAGGTGAGCGTGGCGGCAATCTTTCGGCCGATGAGCCCGGATTTGCCTACGCCGCAGACGATGACGCGCCCCGGCGAACCGGCGATCAGCATCACCGCTCGGGCGAATTCATCGCCCATGCGCTGCTCGATGCCGGCCAACGCCTCTGCCTCGAGCCGCACCACGCGCTTACCGCGCTCGACGATGTCCCGCGCGTCCATCAGCGCTCTCCGTGCGGATCGGATCGATCCGCCACGTACCCGTGCCAGGTCTCTTCCCACACGCCGCGCGCCTTGAGCAAACGCTCACAGAACTCCCGCACGGCGCCGCGACCGCCCTCGTTGTCGAGATGCACGCGACACTCCTGCCGAATCTCCGGCACCGCATTCGCGACCGCGACCGGCAGCCCGACGATACGCAAAATGGGAAGGTCCGGAAAATCGTCGCCCACGAAGGCACATTCGGCCGGCGCAATGCCATGATGACTCAGCATGCGCGTGAACGCGGCGATCTTGTAGCCGTCCGGATCCTGCGCGACATCTTCCACGCTCAACTCCTCAGCGCGAAGGCGCACACTCTCCGAGACGCGACCTGTCACGATCGCCACGCGAATGCCCGCACGTCGCAGCAAGGCGACGCCTAGCCCATCCTGGATGTCGTAGCGCTTGAGCTCAATGCGCTTGCCGTCGACGTCGCCGAGGTAGGCGCCGGAGTCCGTCATCACGCCATCCACGTCGAACCCGACGAGCCGGATGGAGCGCGCCAGTGCCGCGTCGATCAACGCGACACCCGGTCCCAGATGTCGACGGCGCGCATGATCAGATCGTCGAGGCGGTCGAGCGGAATCATGTTCGGACCGTCGCTCGGTGCATGATCGGGATCGGGATGCGTCTCGAGAAACAGACCGTTCGCGCCGGCCGCAATCGCCGCCAGCGTGAGCGGCGGAATGAACTCGCGGGCGCCACCGCTCGAGCCGCCAGTGCCCTGCCCTGGGCGTTGCACACTGTGGGTGCCGTCGAAGATCACCGGTGCATCGCACGCGTCGCGTAGGCGCGGAAAATCACGCATGTCGACGACGAGATCGCCGTAGCCGAAAAACGTCCCGCGCTCGGTGACGGCGACGTCATCGCCCGCGGTTGGATTCGTGTGCGACGAACCTCGCGACTGCCGAACCTTCTCGATGGCGCCGCGCATGCCTTCCGGATGCATCCACTGGCCTTTCTTCACGTTGACCGACTTGCCGGTGGCTCCCGCCGCAACGAGCAAGTCAGTCTGCCGGCACAGAAACGCCGGAATCTGCAGCACGTCTACCACCTCGGCGCTCGGCGCGCATTGGTCGGGCAGATGGACATCCGTGAGGATCGGCAGGCCAGTCGCCGCGCGGACACGCGCGAGCGCCGCGAGCCCGTCTTCGAGACCAGGGCCGCGATGCGCGCCAGCGTTCGACCGGTTGGCTTTGTCGAAGCTCGCTTTGTAGACGATGCCGCCCGGCACCGATTCAGCGAGTCGAGCGAGATGCTCGCCGACTCGGAGATTGAGCGCATCGTCCTCGAGGACGCACGGCCCGGCGATTAGAAAAAGCGCGTCACGACGAAAGTGCGAACGATGGTTCGAGTGCACGTCAGTCGGCGGCCTCCAACTGCGACGCAGTTGCATCGCTTCCGCGCCCAGCCTTCGCCTTGACCGCCGCCGCAATGAACTCCGCGAAGAGCGGGTGCGGCCGCGTCGGACGCGACTGCAGCTCCGGGTGGAACTGGCAGCCCACGAACCACGGATGATCAACCAGCTCCACGATCTCCACCAACTGTCCGTCGGGCGACAAGCCGCTCAAGCGCAATCCGTTCTGAACGAACCGATCGCGATACTTGTTCGACACTTCGTACCGATGACGGTGGCGCTCGCTCACCTCGTTCTGCCCGTAGATCTGCGCGGCGAGTGATCCTTTGGTCAACCGGCACGGATACGCGCCGAGGCGCATGGTGCCGCCCATGTCGGTGACGTGCTGCTGCGATTCCATGAGCGAAATCACCGGATTGTCGCACTCGGGCTTGAACTCCGACGAGTGGCTGTCGTCGAGACCGCACACGTTGCGCGCGAATTCAATAATCGCCGTCTGCATGCCGAGGCAGATGCCGAAGAACGGCGCGCCAGATTCGCGGGCCTGCTTGATCGCCGCGACCATGCCGTCGACGCCGCGCACACCGAAACCGCCCGGAACGAGCAGCCCGTCAACGCGACTCAGGATTTCAGCTGACCGCTCGGCGTCAACGAAGTCGTCGCTCGAGATCCAGCGAATGTCGACGCCGACGTTGTTTGCGATGCCACCGTGAATCAGCGCTTCCTGCACGCTCTTGTAGCTGTCGGTGTAGTCCGTGTACTTGCCGACGACCGCGATCCGAACGCGATCCGCCGGCTCGAGCACGCGCTGAACGAGCTCACGCCAATTATCGAGATCCGGCGCCGGGCGATCGAGCCCGAGCTTCTGCATCACCTTCTCGTCCAATCCCTGCTCGTGAAAGCGCAGCGGAATGTCGTAGATCGTGCGGACGTCGGGACTCTCGATCACGCCACCGAAATCCACGTTGCAGAACAGCGCGATCTTGTGCTTGATGTCATCCGAGATCGGCTGTTCGCTGCGCAGAATGAGAATGTCCGGCTGAATACCGATCTGCATCAGTTCGCGCACCGAATGCTGCGTGGGCTTGCTCTTGAGCTCTCCCGCCGCCGCGATGTACGGCATGAGCGTGAGATGGATGAACAGCGCGTTGTCTCGCCCAATGTCGTGCCGGAACTGACGAATCGCCTCGAGGAACGGCAGCGACTCGATGTCGCCGACCGTGCCGCCCACTTCGACGATGACGACGTCGTTCTCCGGCGTGAGGCGCTTGATGGCCGCCTTGATCTCGTCGGTGATGTGCGGAATCACCTGCACCGTCGAGCCAAGGAATTCGCCGCGGCGCTCCTTGGTGATGACGTTCAGATAAATGCGGCCCGTCGTGACGTTGTTCGCCTGCGACAACGCACGATCGATGAAACGCTCATAGTGCCCGAGATCCAGATCCGTCTCGGCGCCGTCGTCGGTGACGAACACTTCGCCGTGCTGGAACGGCGACATCGTGCCGGGATCGACGTTCAAGTAGGGATCGAACTTGAGCATCGTGACGCGCAGTCCGCGCTCCACGAGCAATCGGCCGAGCGACGCGGCGGCGATTCCCTTGCCGAGCGACGATACCACGCCCCCGGTCACGAAAATGTACTTGGTCGTCTGCGGTCGTTGCGCGAGTTGCATGGATGTCATCCTATGGTGGAAACCCATTCGCGATTGGCGCGATCGAGGTCGTCTTCGGTGTCGATGCCCGGCGATACGAGCTCGTCGACCAGCGAGACGCCCATTGGAATCCCGGCAGTGAGCGGCCGAAGCTGCTCGAGTCGCTCGATCTCTTCGAGCGGGCTCGCCGGCAAACTGACCCAATTCTGGAGCGCTGCCGATTCGTACGCATATACGCCGATGTGCTGCCAGATGAGAGGACGCTGAATTGCCGCGTCCTCCGCGTCACGCAAAAACGGGATTGGTGCGCGCGAGAAATACATGGCCCGGCCGTCGGCCGCGGCGACGACTTTCACGACGTTCGGATCCCTGAGCACGGACGCTGCGGCGCGCACCGCAGCCGTGCCGAGCGGAAAGCGGCCCGACGTCACCATGCGCACCGCACCGGTGATCGCCGAACGCGGGACGAATGGCTCGTCGCCCTGCACGTTGACGATGACGTCGTAGTCGGCGTACTCGCGGCGCAGCGCCACTTCGGCGATGCGATCCGTGCCCGACGGATGCTCCTCGTTGGTGACGACCACCTCGGCCCCGTGCTCGTTCGCCACGTCAGCGACTTCCTCGCTGTCGGTGGCAATGAGACAGCGATCGACCACGTCCAGCGAGAGGACGCGTTCCCAAACGCGGATGACGAGGGGCAGACCGGCGAGGATCCGCAGAGGCTTGCGCGGGAGGCGCGTTGCGCCCAGACGGGCTGGGATTACGGCGAGCGTCCTCATTCGTGGCGCTCGCTACGGGTGGCGCTCACGGCGGCTGATTTCACGCTCTGAAAGTTAGTCCGCGAGCCAACCGCGTGCAAACGGTCCAGCCCGACTCAGCGGTCGAGCGCGAGGCCAATTCCAGTGTAGTGGTGATGGTGCACCGGATCGATCAGGAATTCAGCGTAGACGGCGCTGACCGACACCCGAACGCCCGTCGCTTGCGACAGCGTCGGGAAGCGGTTGACCGTCGCGCCGCCGAGGACTTCCCGGAGTGTCACCACCGGCGAACCTACCATCGGCAGGGCTACCTGTTCGATCGGAATCGCGTAGCCGGCGTCCAAGTAGACCAGCTGGTCGCCGCCCTGCGCGAGCAAGTCGATGGTCGGGATGCTTCCCGGCCCGCCGACGTACGCCCAGCGCTGGCGTGGGTCGTTACCGCCGGTGAACACGCCGTGCCCGGTGAAGCGAAGCGATTGACTCCCGAACGTCGAAAATCCGACGGTGCCGTCGACTGTCGTCTGCGCAAACGTCGACGCTGATCGGGCGAACCCCGCCTTCGACGAAAAGTGTCCGACCTCCTCGTCGACCGCGGCGCGCGCACGAACGTCGCCGTTCGTCCACCGCCACTTGGCGCCGGCGATGAGCGAGCTCGTCGTGCCTGGATCGACGGGTGGATTGGGACGCAGCACGTCATCGCCATCGTGACGGCCCGACAATGCCCACGGTCCGCCCATCGAATTGATTCCAGGCCGCACGCTTTCCGCGTGCTCGGCTCGTGCGCCGGCGTACGGCTCGAGCGACGACCCCTCCCACTCCCACGTGCGCGACAGGACCGCGCGCGCTACCGACGCCCGATAGTAGTTCCGCGTGTCGTCGCCCACGAGCAGATACTCGGCGCTGTTGATCAGATTCGATCGAATCCAGGCGTCGTTTGTCGCAGTTTCGCGGCCGGCCTCGACGAGGAGCATCGTACGGCGGTCGAGCTGATCGGACACGGCCAGCATTGGATCGAGCCGGCCCAATTGCGACCGATACGCCAAGCTTGGCGCGATCTCGACGCCGGTGTACGGAACGTTGATCGACACGCCGAGCGGCAGCGAAAGGCCGTTCGACCGATCGTAGCCCGGCACCGACAAGCCGCCGATCCCGCCGAGTGAAAATATTGGCTTGGCTGGTGGCGTATCGAAGGCGCGGTAGCTCAGCGCATATCCGCCGGCGATTGGAGAAATGTCATACGTGAAATCGCGATAGCTCGCGACCGCGCCCGTATGCGCGAGCGTCGATTCGTACACGCCGCCGCCGATCGCGACCGCGCGTCCGTCGATTGTCGCGCCGGGATGCATGTACAGATCGCCGCCCACCACGATCAGATCGCCGTGCACCGTGCCTTCAGCGACGGCATCGGTCCCAAGGACGATCACAGTGCTCGAATAGGCAGAGTCGGCGGACAGCACGTAGCGCTGGTTCCGCGGTGTGATCACCGTGTGGCGCGCAGCGAGCGCCTGGACAAGGAGTGCCGGTCCGGGCCCCGGCCCTGCATCGCGTACGTCGACGACGACTGACGTCTGGGCGCCCGCCGCAACTACTGAAAATGCAGTAGCTACCGCAATGCTGGCAAGCCAGCGCAAATGGCTCAACGCGCGAGCTCCAGAAAGTTCTGTAGGAGCGCCTTTCCGTGCTGCGTCATCACGGATTCCGGATGGAACTGGACGCCGTACACCGGATGCTCGCGATGCTTCATCGCGTGAATTTCCGTCCGATCGTCGCAAGCAACGGCGGTCACGTCGAAGCAGTCCGGCAGCGTGTCGCGCTCCACGATGAGCGAGTGATAGCGCATGACCTCGAGCGGCGACGGCAGGCCGGCGAACACACCGGTGCCATTGTGGTCGATCATCGATGTCTTACCGTGCATCACTCGATCGGCGCGGATCACAACTCCGCCGTATGCCTCGCCGATCGACTGGTGTCCCAGGCACACGCCAAGGATCGGAATCGTGCTGCCCCACCGGCGGATGGTCTCGACCGTCACGCCGGCTTCCTTCGGCGTGCACGGTCCCGGCGACAACACGATCGCCGACGGCGCAAGCGCGCCAATTTCGTCGACCGTGATGGCGTCGTTGCGATGAACGACGGGGTCCGCTCCAAGCTCGCCCAAGTACTGGACGAGGTTGTACGTGAAGGAGTCGTAGTTGTCGATGACGAGAATCATGCGCGCGGATGAAACTGTTTGTGGATCTTCCTAAGGTACTCGCGGTCGACGTGCGTGTAGATCTGCGTGGTCGAAATGTCCGCGTGTCCCAGCATTTCCTGCACGGCCCGCAGGTCGGCGCCCCGCTCCAGCAAATGTGTCGCGAACGAGTGGCGAAGCGTATGGGGCGACACCTCCTTCGCGATGCCCGCGCGCTCCACGTACTTCCGGAGGATTTTCCAGGCGCCCATGCGCGATAGCGGCTCGCCCCGCGCGTTGAGGAACAGAATCCCTTCGCCGCTTCCCTTCTCCAGCTTGGGCCGCGACTCCCGGAGATACGTCGCCACCGCGCCGATGGCCGACCGTCCGATCGGCACCAGCCGCTCCTTGCTGCCCTTGCCGAATACGCGCACGAGCTTGTCTTCCATCAGCACGTCGCGCATGCCGAGGCCAATCCACTCCGACACGCGCAAACCCGCGCCATACGCGAGCTCGAGCATCGCGCGATCGCGAAAGACCAACGGGTCGTCGAGCGTCGGCGCGGCGATGAGGCGCGTGATCTCGTCGACCGTCAGCACGTCGGGTAACGTGCGCCACCGCTTCGGCGTATCGAGACGCTCGCTCGGATCGCGCGTGACCACGCCGTCCGACAACAGAAACCGAAAGTAGGTGCGGACCGCCGAGATGTTTCGGCGAATCGACGCGGGCGCGAGGCCAACGTCCTTGAGGTGGTACACGAACTCACGCAGCGTCTTACTCGTGAGATCGCCGGGTGCGACGGCGCCCGTGGTACGCGCGTAGGCGACCAGTCGCTCCACGTCGCGCCGATACGCTTCGAGCGTGAGCGGCGACGTGCCGAGCTCCAGGGTCAGGTAGTCGCCAAACCCCTCGAGCTGAAACCGGAGCAGCGCGGCTTCGTCGACCATCGGCACCTCACTGGCCGGCCGAAACGATCGTCGCCACCGCGATGCACGCAATGCCTTCGCCGCGACCGATCCAGCCCATGCCTTCGTTGGTCTTGCCCTTCACGCTGACGTCGCCGGTCTCCACACCGAGCGCGGGCGCCAGTCTGGCCTGCATCAGCGAGCGATGCGACGACACTCGCGGCTTCTCCGCGACGATCGTGACGTCGACCTGCTGCACCTGCCAGCCGAGCGACTGAATGCGAGCCACGGCGGCCGCGAGCATCTCGATCGAATCTTTGCCTTTGTTCGCCGGGTCGCGATCGGAGAACATCTCGCCAATGTCGCCAGCGCCCGCCGCGCCCAAGATCGCGTCGGTCAACGCGTGAGCGACGGCGTCGCCATCGGAGTGCCCCTCGAGATGGACGTCGCTCGGAATGGGCACGCCGCCGAGGATCAACGGCCCCGGCGGCGCAAAGCGATGTGAATCGTACCCGATACCGACTCGCGTGACACGAACGTCCGCGCCGCGTTCGCTCACGCGGCGGCGCCTGCCTCGTCGATCATCTGAAGGATCGAGTAATCCTGACGGCGCCGCGCCACGGCGAAGCCTGCGTCCCGAATGAGATGCTCGATCTCGTTCGTGGTCGTGCGATGCGTCGTGTTCGCCGCGGACACCACGTTCTCCTCGATCATGAGCGAGCCGAAGTCGTTGCAGCCGAAGCGCAGCGCCGTCTGCCCGACCTTCATGCCCATCGTCACCCAGCTCGCCTGCAGGTTCGGCACGTTGTCGAGCACGATGCGCGCGATGGCCACGGTGCGCAGGTACTCGACGGCGTCCGTCTTCTGCATGTGCGACATCGTCGGCGTGTTTTCCGGCTGGAGCGGCCAGCAGATGAACGCCGTGAAGCCGTGTGTGCGCGCCTGCACCTCGCGCACGCGCTCGAGATGTTCGATGCGCTCGGCGAGCGTCTCGCCGATGCCGTACATCATCGTGACGGACGTCTTCATGCCCGCTTCGTGGGCAAGCTCCATGATCTCGAGCCAGCGGTCGGCGCCAGCTTTCTTCTTCGCGACCTGATCGCGGACGCGCTGCACGAGAATCTCGCCGCCGCCGCCCGGGATGGAGTCGAGCCCGGCCTTCATCAACTCACTGATGACGTCGCGCGCATCCATGCGGAACGTCTTCGCGAAGAAGTCGACTTCGCTCGGCGAGAATCCGTGAATGTGAATCGGGTGATTGCGCTTGATGTACCGCAGCAGATCCAGATACCAGTCGAACGGGATGTACGGATTGTGCCCGCCCTGCATCAGGATCTGGATGGCGCCGAGCTCTTTGGCTTCTTCGATCTTGGCGCCGATCTGCTCGTACGACAGCGTCCAGCCTTCGGCATGCTTGGGCCGGCGGTAGAACGCGCAGAATCCGCAATCGGCAACGCACACGTTCGTGTAGTTGATGTTGCGGTCGACGATGTACGTCACGATGCCTTCCGGATGCTTTTCGCGGCGGACGCGGTCAGCCTCGGCGCCCAGCTCGAGCAAGGATGCGTTCGTGTAGAAATCGAGGAGATCTTTCATCGGCTCACTTCCAGGAAGAAAACGCGACTGCCGCGCGCCATTCAAGAAAACAATAACAGAACAGCAATGACACGGATTACTTGGATTTTCGGGACAGTCACGGAGCTGCGTGACAAGTGGTACAACCGTTCAACGCTTATCCGTGCCTGTCCGTCAAATCCGCACAATCCGTGTATCAATGGTTTTTTTGTCATTCCGAACGCAGTGAGGAATCTTCCTTCGCGCCAATTATCGCGTACGGGACGAAAGATTCCTCGTCGCTTGCGCTCCTCGGAATGACATCACGCCGCCGGCAGGAACGCCAACGACCCGTTCGGCACTTTCCCAGCCGCCACCAATCGCCGGAAAAATTCCGTCAATCCGGCGAGATGCTGATACGACAGACCGTAATCCAACCCGGACAGGTATTCGAGACATACGCTCTTGTGCACGCCCGTGGCAATGGCGGCCTGTGACGCGAGCGTCTCGAGGTGTTGCAGCCCCCAATCGCGCGAGGCGATGAGCCCTGCGTGGACGGCCAGCGACTCGGCGACCGGCGTCGTCCGCTGCGCGACCCACACGGCGAACACGAACGGCAACTCCGTCCAATTCTTCCACTCGGCGCCGAGGTCGTAGGCGTAGCGGTATTGCGACTGTTCGTCGGAGTCCGGATAGAGCTCCGGCGAACGCAGGCGCGACCAGAGATGCAGCGCGGCGTCGCCGATGACCAAGCGCGCGTCGTGCTCTTCAGCCCCGAACTGCGCGACGTCCACCATCTCGGCGTTGGCCGGCACGAAGGCAGGCTTGGCGTCCCAGACGTTCTCGAACAACAGCTCGAGTAGCGCCACGCTGGTCATGGAGCTCTTGCTCACCAAGACGCGGCGGCCATGCAGTTCCGACGCCGGTCGCTTGGAGAACAATACGACGCTGCGCACCGGACCGTCGCTACAGATTGAGAGATCTGGTAACAATAAATACTTCTTGGCGTCGTGCGCGTACTCCACGGCCGAGATCACGCTCACCTCGAGCGAGCCCTCGGCCATGGCGCGATTGAGTGCGGACGGCACGCCGTCGACCAGCTCGGCTTGCATCGGCACGATGCCGCGATCGATTGCTCCGTAAACCGGATAGCAGTTGACGTACGGAATGCGTCCGACGCGCATCGCTCGGCCTACGCTGCTGCCACGCCGGCCTGCGGCGCAACCACGCCGGCCGGAACGTAGTCGTCGAAGGTACGGAGCTCGTTGTAGAACGAATCGCGTTCGACCGGCACGCGCTTGGCGCCGCGAATGAGCCGAATGAGTCCGTCGAGCGTCATGGCCTGCGCCGTGTGCGCGCCCGCTTCGTGATAGATCTTCTCGCGAACCACGGTTCCTTCCAGATCGTTGACGCCGAAGGCCAGCGAGATCTGCGACTGGAACGTCGTCACCATGATCCAGTGCGACTTGATGTGGTCGAAGTTGTCGAGAAAGAGCCGGCCAACGGCGAGATTCTTCAAGTCGTCGAAGCCCGTGGTCGCCGTGCCCGTCCGGTGCAGCGTCTCCCCCAGCTCGTTGTTGTCCGGGTGATACGCGAGCGGGACGTACGCCAGGAATCCACCGGTCTCGTCCTGGAGATCGCGCAGCATCTGCAGGTGCGCCATGCGATCCTCATAGGTCTCGACGTGCCCGTATAGCATCGTGGTGTTGCTGCGAATGCCCAAGTTGTGGGCTTCGCGATGCACGTTGATGTACTCCTCGCCCGACAGCTTCTTGTCGGCGATCGTGGCGCGAACGCCCGGGCTGAATACCTCGGCGCCGCCGCCCGGCATGGTGTCGAGCCCCGCTTCGTGCAACGCGATCAGCGTGTCGCGCACTGAGAGTTTGCTGATGCGCGCGACGTGGGCGATCTCTACCGCCGTGAGCGCCTTGATGTGCACCTGCGGAAAGCGCTCCTTCAACCCGCGAAACATCTCGGTGTAGTAGTCGAGCCCCGCTTTCATGTCGAGGCCGCCCACGATGTGGAATTCGCGCGTCATCGTGCTGTTCGCCGTGGCGGCTTCGGCGTACACCTGCTCCATCGTATAGCGATAGGCGCCTTCTTCTTTCGGCAGCCGCGCATACGAGCAGAAGACGCAGGTCTTCCGCAGCGTGCAGATGTTGGTCGGATTGATGTGGTGATTCGCGGCGAACGTCACGCGATCGCCGTGCTTGGCGAAGTTCACCGCATTCGCCATGTGGCCAATGCCGAGCAAGTCGCTGCTCCGAAAGAGCGTGACGCCGTCCGCTTGGGACAACCGCTCGCCACGCTCGATCTTATCGGCCAGGGGCGTGAGCGTCGGGTCGCTGATCAACTTGCGGTCGAGCTGCACGGGAGCTGGCACGGCACTTACTCCTTGAAGCGCTTGATGGCGAGCGCAACGTTGTGGCCACCGAAACCGGCACTGTTGCTCAACGCAGCGCGCACGTCTCGCTGCTTCGAGTGGTTCGGCGTGAAGTCCAGATCGCCGCACTCGGGGTCCGGCGTGGAATAGTTGATCGTAGGCGGCACGATGCTATCGCGAATCGACAGCGTCGACGCGATGAACTCCAGCGCGCCTGCGGCACCCAGCATGTGGCCCGTCATCGACTTGGTCGACGAGATGCTCACGCGCTTGGCCGATTCGCCGAAGACGGAAGTGATCGCCTTGGCTTCGTTGGAATCGTTGAGCGGCGTCGACGTGCCGTGCGCGTTGACGTAGTCCACGTCCTCGGGAGTCAGGTTGGCGTCGGCGAGTGCGCCACGCATGGCGCGCTGCAGGCCCTCGTGCTCCGGCAACTGGCCAGTCAGGTGATACGCATCGCCACTCGCACGATACCCACCCACCTCGGCGTAGATCCGCGCGCCGCGCTTGAGGGCGTGCTCGAGATCTTCGAGGATGACGATGCCCGCACCTTCGCCCATGACGAAGCCGTCTCGCGTCGCGTCGAACGGCCGCGACGCCGTTTCCGGACTCTCGTTCCGCTCGGACAACGCCGTCATGTTCGCGAATCCGCCGATCGCCATTGGCGTGACAGTCGCTTCCGCGCCGCCGGTGATCATGATGTCGGCGTCGCCGTACTGAATGGACCGGAACGCGTCGCCGATCGCGTGCGCGCTCGTGGAGCATGCGGATACGGTGGCGTAGTTTGGACCGCGAGCCTGGAAGCGCATGGACACGACGCCGGCAGCGATGTCGGCGATGAACATCGGAATGAAGAAGGGGCTGATCTTGCTCGCCCCGCGCTCCCGATAGATGTCGTGCTGCTCCTCGAAGCTCTTCAGGCCGCCGATCCCACTGCCAATGATCACGCCGGCGCGGTCATTGTCGAACGTGCCCGGTGTGAAGCCGGCATCGCTCATCGCCTGCACCGATGCCGCGACAGCGTACTGCGTGTAGAGATCCGCGCGCTTGGCTTCCTTCCGCTCCATGTACTGGAGCGGATCGAATCCCTTCACCTCGCACGCGAACCGAACGGGAAAGTTGGTCGCGTCGAATTTCGTGATGCCCGCAGCTCCAGACGTCCCAGCGAGCAGCGCACGCCAAGCCGTCGCCACGTCGTTGCCGACTGGCGTAATCGCCCCCAAACCGGTGA
Source organism: Gemmatimonadaceae bacterium (assembly GCA_036499625.1). Taxonomy (GTDB): domain Bacteria; phylum Gemmatimonadota; class Gemmatimonadetes; order Gemmatimonadales; family Gemmatimonadaceae; genus JAQBQB01. Next base: position 321 of record DASYDJ010000017.1, on the reverse strand, counting down.
CGACGACCCGACGCTTCATTTATCGTTCCTCACTGCGGCGCTGCGCGCCTTCGCTCGGAATTCGACGGGCCTACATCGATCGTTCCTCACTTCGACACCTTGGTGCATTACGCGTTGCTCCCCATCTTCGAGTTCAGGTAGCCAATCGCATCGCCAACGGTGCGGAGCTTCTCCGCATCCTCGTCGGGGATGTCGATGTTGAACTCCTTCTCGAACTCCATGACCAGCTCGACGATGTCGAGGCTGTCCGCGCCGAGGTCCTCGATGAAGCTGGCCTCGTCGGTGAGCTTCTCGCGCTCCACACCGAGCTCTTTCTCGATG
>DASYDJ010000016.1:0-14771 GCA_036499625.1 Gemmatimonadaceae bacterium | reverse complement strand
ACTCATCCATCGTCGGCCGCATCCTGCACGCTTCCACGTGCGCGGCTTCAACGAGCAGGGAACGACGACGACGCCGTTCGACATGGTCGTGCTGAATGAGATGAGTCGTTTTCATCTCGCGTCGCTGGCGCTCGAGTCCTCTGGATTGTCCGCGTCACGCGTGGCGGCGCTTCGAGAGGAGCTCGGCTCCAAGATCACGGCGGCGGTGGAGTATACGCGAGCATGCTTCGAAGACCCGCCTGAGATTCGAAATTGGGTGTGGGGCAAGTAAGACGGGAGCGCGTTGTGCTCGCGCCTACAAGACAATTAGCGTTCTTTTACGATGGAGTATCCGGGGTCGCGATCCACATTGACGGCGGCACCAGCAACACCGGCGTGTCGAGCTGTTGCATCACCTCGGCGGAGACGGAGCCGAGTCGGCCCACCTTGTCCTGCCCCAAGCCGCGCGTGCCCAGAACGACGAGGTTGGCGCGATGGTCTCGCGCATACTCGACGACGCCGTTCGTCGGGTCAGCCTTTTCGCTGATGACGCTCTCGATCGTCGTCCGTGCCCACGTGCCCGCCTCGTCTCGAACGCTCGCCAGCAATTTCTCGAGCGCGCGCTTGCGATGATCGGATAGCAGTGAACCGCTGACGTGAAGTACAGTCAGGATCGTGTCCTGCGACGTGTCCCGCTGTCGAAGCGCTGACGTCCACGAAAGCGCGACGGCCAGCGTGCCACGCGCGCTATCAGATAGATCAACGGCAGCAACGGTTCGGTCCACCGGAATCTGCAGCGGCTGTGACACCACCAGGCAAGGAACCGCCGCATTGGTGACGACCGCCATTGCCGTGCTTCCGAGTACCACCCGGCCTTGAGCTTCACGGCGCTTGCGATACTCCCCGAGCAATATCGCGTCGGCACCGATCTCGTCACTCAGGATGTTGATCGCATGCGCCGCATCGCCGCGACGGACGTATTGGTGCGCGCTGAGTCCGACATCATCGACAAGCGCCGCGAGCGAATGGGGCGTGGTTTCTTCACGCGAGACGTGTACGACGTGAACCTCCGCGTCGGCAGCTTTTGCGAGTGCGCGCGCCGTCATCAGCGCCGCACGCGAGCCGTCGTCAAAGTCGGTGGCGACGAGAATCTTCCTGAGCGTGAGCAATCGCATGGCGAACCTCCAGCGACAGGATGTAGAACGATAGTTGCTCGCGCCAAGCTCATCACGCAGCGAGGTGCGGTCGCGGGTTGTTGCGTTATGACGACGCCGATCCGGTGCCTTCCGCCGCATTCGGGTCGAATGCTCGTGAATTTTGCAAAGAGCGTGCGTTGCTGCTGGCAGCCGCAGGCACCGATCTCGTCGGCCCTGAACGACTCCGCACTCGGCCGTCGCGCGCTACGTCCTCAGCGCGTCGGCGGGATTGGTTCGACTGGCGCGCACCGCCGGAAGCATCGCCGCCAACGCACCCGCACCGAGCAGTGCTGCCGCAGCGACAACAAAGCTCGCGGTGTCTCTGGGCGCGACATCATATAAGAATGCGCTCATCCACCGTGTTCCGCCGATGGCCGCCAACGTCCCGGATGCGATGCCGACGATCACCGGCGCGAGCCCGAAGCTGAACATCTCACCGCGGACCTCGCGCGGCGAAGCGCCGAGTGCCATGCGCACCGCGAACTCGACGCGGCGACGCGACACTGCGTACGACACGACCCCGAACACGCCGATGGCGCCGAGTGCGAGCGCGAGTGCGGCGAACACCGTGAAGAAGAATCGCAGTTGAAGCGGCGCGGCGAGTGTCAGGTCGATCGCCTCGCTCATCGTTTGCACGCGCGCGACCGCGAGTCGCGAATCGCTTTCCGTAACGGCGCGGCGTACGGCAGCGATTGTCGATGCGGTTGGCGCGCTGGATCTGACGACAAGCACCGCGCCGAGCTGATTGCTGCTCGCCTGCGGCAGTGGAATCCACAGCGCAAACGGCGGCTTGCTCATTACACCATTGAGATGCGCATCGCGCGTGATGCCGACGATGGTGCGCGACACCGGCTTTCCCGACCAAGTCTCGACGACGTGTTTGCCGATTGCGTTTTCGCCCGGCCACATGGCATTCACAAAAGACTCATTTACCACGGCGACGGGCAGGCCGGCGGCGTCGTCAGTCGAGTCGATCTCGCGCCCCGCGACGATGCGCAGTCCCATCGCCTTGAAGAAGCCGCTCGTCACCGTGCGATAGAGGCTCGTCGGTTTGTGCGCACCCGCGAGCTCCGGGTGGCCCTCGACGCCGACCGTCGTCTCATATCCGAGATCTCTAACGGGAAGCCGGTTCGTCATTCCAGCGGCTGAAACGCCGGGCAACGCGCTGACACGCTGCACGATGTCGTGCGAAAGTTGCGTGCGCACAGCGCGCGGTATGCCGTCGCCCGCGTAGACGTTGAACGCCGACACCCCGCGAGGATCGAATCCTGGATCGATCTCTCGAACGCGGCCGACCGACCGTATGAGAAGGGTCGCGCCAACGACGAGCAGCACGGCGAACGTGACTTGCAGACTGATGATCACGGCATGGGTGCGACGTGCGCCGCCTTGAAGCCCGTGCTCGCCGCGCGTGCGCGCTACTTTTTCGTCGAGCACGGCGCGCAGCAAGTGTCGGACTTGAATGGTCGAGATGACGACGGCAATCGCAAACGCGAGGATGAAGGCGGTCGCGAACGTTGACCAACCGACGGTCGTTACCGAGTCGAGCCCGCCGGTGAGCGGCAGTCGCGCGACGAGAACGCGGAACGCCGCGGTCGCTACCACCAATCCCACCACCGCTGCCGACACCGCCAGCACGAGCGACTCGGCGAGCACCTGCCGCGCGACGCGCCACGAGCTCGCGCCGAGTGCGGCCCGCAGTGCCATCTCCGCCGAGCGATCGCTCGTGCGCGCGAGCATCAACGCCGCGGCGTTCGCGCACGCGATGAGGAGTAGGAGCACCACTGCGCCGAGCAGCAGGATGAGCGGTTCACGCACGCTGCCGAGCACGTAGGTGTGGATCGGGATCGCGCTCAGCGCTCGGCCGTGATCCCACGCCGCGGGATACGTGAATCGTGAATGCAATGCTTCGGCGAGTCGTTTCATCTCGCCATTCACTTGCGCGTCCGTTGCACCGGGTTGTGTGCGCGCGACGACGTTCAGGTATGCGCCCTTGTAATCGCCTTGCGTCGCGTCGAGCTGAAGCGGCTGCCACGCACGAAGCTCGGGGTTGGGAAAAAAGAAATCGCGAGGCATCACGCCGATGACGGTGACCGGCTTCGCATCGAGGAGAATGCGGCGTCCGATGACTGCGGAATCGCCCGCGAGATCCTGCTGCCACATGCCGTAACTGATGACGACGACGGGTGCAGCACCCGGCCGGTCGTCGTTCGCGTTGAATGCGCGGCCGAGGGATGGGCGAACGCCGAGGACGTCGAACAGCGTCGGCGAGCTGACGACGACGTTCAGCACTGATGCCGCATCGCCGGCGCGCGTGCTGGCGGCGTACGTCACGTGCTGCGTCGAATACACCGCGAGATTGGCGAAGACGCGGACTCGGTCGCGAAGGAAATCGTATTCCTCGTCGGTCCACGAGTATTCTTGCGAGAATACGCGCACGCTCTGCTCGTTCCGATATGGAAGCGGGCGCACCAAGAGGCTGTCGACGACGGTCACCAGCGCGACCGTCGCACCGATGCCAAGTCCGAGCGCGGTGAGCACCATCAGCGCGAACCCGGGGGAACGACGCATCTGGCGAATGGCCAGGCGCGCATCCGCCAGGAAGTCGTTGAGTAGTGCGAGGAACGTTCGAGACATTGGATCCACCCTCGAGTCAGTTATCACGTCGCGGTTCTGAACCTGCGACATCCGGATCGTCGAAACCGTTGACGCCGGGTCGAGAAACGCGCCGTGAACGGTGAACCCACCGATTGCCCGTGTGCCGAATGCCGGTTCGATCGCGATGGTCAGCCCAAACGCAATTTTAACGAACACTCATCGATGACGAGCGATCCACCCGACGCGTCGCATTCCGTGCGGCTGCCGACGACGCTTTCTCACCGCCGTCGCCACGATCCCCTTGGTCTGAGCGCGCAAACATGCAGCCCTGATGCTGGAATCTGCGAACCCGAGCCGTGAGGCGGAGTACGTCATAGAATTCGACGTCGCGGCGCACCTACTGCATCACCGACTGGGCACGCTCACCTCGCAGGGTATCGTATGGCTGATTCACCATTCATCGCTCGCGGTTTCCATCGTCACCGCGCCGCGGACCCGGCCAATCGTCTGCCGCCGGGTCAATACGAAACGAACGACTTCCCGGTGCTTTCCGCCGGCCCGACACCGCGTAGCTCGCTCGCCACCTGGGACTTTACCCTCCGCGACGAGGCCGGCAACACGCTTCGCTGGTCGTGGGACGAGTTTCAATCGCTCGCGCACGAGACGCCCATGGTCGACATCCACTGCGTGACGAAGTGGTCGAAGTTCGACACACGTTGGGAAGGCGTCTCTATCGACACGCTGCTCGCTGCCGCGCGCGAGAAGGGGATCGGCGAGGGCGCGTTCGTCCTCGCGCACTGCGACGGCGGCTACACGACCAATCTCCCGCTCGGCGATGTCACCGGTGGCAAGGCGTGGGTCGTATTCAGCTTCGATGGCGCGCCACTCGAGCCCGAACACGGTGGTCCGGCGCGGCTCCTCGTGCCGCATCTGTATTTCTGGAAGAGCGCGAAGTGGGTGCGTGGGTTGCGCATTCTACAGCACGATCAGCCCGGCTTCTGGGAACAACTCGGCTACCACGATCGCGGCGACCCATGGAAGGAGCAGCGCTATCAAGGCGATCCGTGACGCCGGCGCGACTCGAATGGCAGGTGGCGAACGTTGCGGACGTGCGCGCTGAGACGGATCGCACGCGGACGCTCGTGCTGCGCGTGCCGGCTTGGTCGGGACACCGCGCTGGCCAGCACCTCGATGTTCGCCTCGTCTCCGAAGATGGTTATCGCGCGGAGCGCTCGTATTCGATTGCCTCGGCGCCGGAGGCAGCGGCCGTTGAGCTCACGATCGAACGACTCGAGGACGGCGAAGTTTCGCCGTATCTCTGCGATGTGCTTCAGCCGGGCGATGGTCTGGAGGTGCGTGGTCCGATCGGCGGCTACTTCGTTTGGACGACGATGCAGCCCGGGCCGCTGCTCCTCGTTGCCGGGGGATCTGGCATCGTTCCGCTCATGGCGATGCTTCGCCATCGCACTCACGCCGACGCCAAAGCCCGCGCGAACGTTCCTGTCCGCCTCCTGTATTCAGCGCGCACGTGGATGGACGTCATCTACAAAGACGAATTAGAAAAATTGAAATCTGACGCCGATGTGTCGATTGCGTTCGCACTCACGCGGGAGTCGTCGGCAGATGCGTCCGGCTTTCGGCGTCGCGTCGACCGTGCGATGCTCGAGGAGGCAGCGTGGCCGGCGTCAGACATGCCGAATGTCTTCGTTTGTGGCCCGACGCCGTTTACCGAGAGCGTCGCGTCACTACTCGTTGAGCTTGGACACGCGCCCGCCAACGTGCGCACCGAGCGATTTGGACCAACTGGATGAGCCGATGAAAACCGAAGAGATGCATCTGGATGGCAATGCGGCCGGCGGCATGCTCGCCGACGTCTTCGCCCGCGATACGACTGCCGCTGCCGCGACCTGCGCCAGCTGCGGTGCGGTTGCCCCGCTCGGCGCACTGCTCGAGTACGGTCAGGGGATGGGTGCAATCCTGCGCTGCAGCACATGCGAGTGCACTGTGCTCAGGATCGTCCGAACACCTGGCCGACTGCACGTCGATCTTTCTGGCGTCGCGCTGCTCGTCATTCCCGAGTAGCGCCAGCGCGTTCGACGGCAGTGACGATGCGCAGTCTGCAGCTTCCTCCACATCGGAATCGCCGCTGCGACGCTCGTCGTCCCGCTGACGGCAGTTGCCCGACGATTACCGTTGCCCACGCCCATCCTGCAGTTGATCGCGAGGTTTGTGGTCAGACTCATTCCGGGAATTGTGGTGCCGGACTTGAGTCCGAACCTCGTCTTCTCCGTCACAGCCGGGGCTTCGCGAACTCACGCCGGTGCCAACGGTGGGCGGCCACGGGTGTTGCGACTACACCTTCCAGTCGATCGGGCCGTTGGATCAGGAGGCCACCGAGCAGCGTCCCGATATGCTGGCGTATTCCACCGACGTGCTCAACGAAGACACCGAGGTCACTGGCATTGTCGAGGCGAATCTCATGTTCTCGACGGACGTGACGGACACCGATTTCTTCGTCACGCTGAGCGACGTATTCCCAGATGGGAAATCGATCGTGGTGGCCGACGGCGAAGCGCGCGCGCGGTTCCGCGAGTCACTCGAGCATCCGACGCTGGTCACACCGGGCAAAGAAACGCCGGTCACGGTGAAGCTCTGGGGCACGAGCAACGTCTTCAAGGAGGGCCATCGCATTCGCGTTCGCGTGACGAGCAGCAACTTTCCCCGCCTTGCGCGGAACCTGAACTCAGGAAAGGCACAGCGCGACAAGACCGAGCAGGACATCAAAGTGGCGACGACGAAGATTTTGCACGCCAACGAACGCGCGTCGTCGATCGTGCTACCGATCGTGCCGGCCGGGCGATAGTCCTCACGCGCGGTTGTGGTCACCGGGGTTCGTGCCTGGGGACCGCCGCGGGTTCGTGCTGATTGTCACGTTGGACACCCTACGGCAACGCCAATTATTCCTCGACGACCAACACGCCGATCGCTCCCTTCTGCCCGTGTCCGAAGGCGTGATTGACGAACACGAATTCTCCGGCGTTATCGGCTTGCATCTCGAAGATCATGCCCCCGCCCGCGGCAACGTCGAACGTCTGCACGCCGTGGATCGCGCTTCCCGGTGGCGCGCCGAGATACACCGTATCGAACTGCTCGCCCACGACGTGGAAGGCGCACGGGTGGGTCGGCCCCGCGTTCACGACGTAGAACCGTACGAGATCGCCGCGCTTCACGACGAGCGGTGCGGTCTGATATTGCGCCGGTCGTCCGTTGAATGCGAACAAATCCGGAAGCGTCGCGAGCATCTTGGTGTAGTCGAATGGTGCGACGCCGTTCTGCGGAGTGCCAAGATAGCATTCGCTCTGGACGAGGACGAATTCTTTGGCGGCACGCAGTTGCGTTGGCGGATCGACGATCAGCGCACCGAACATTCCTGAGCCGATGTGCATCAGCACGGGCGCGGTGCCGCAGTGATAGAGGTACGCACCGGCGTACTTGGGTTTGAACGTGAACGTGACGGATTGGCCGGGGGCGACTGAACGAAACGCGACCTTCGGATCAAGCTGCGCCGCGTGAAAGTCCATGGAGTGCGGAATCGAACCCGCATTCGTCAGCGTGAACTCGACGGTGTCGCCTTGGCGCACGTGGACGATCGGTCCTGGCGTGTCACCCTCGAATGTCCAGGCGGCAACGACGGTGTCGTCGCGGACACGGATCGGAACCTCCCTCGCCGTGAAGTGCAGCTGCGTCGTTCGACTCGCGGACACGGGCGGCAGCGTCGGGTCGAACCGATGAAACGCGACGTTGGCGTTGGCTGTCGCCGGTGTAGCGGACGACGCCGGCATCGCATGACGCAAGCTCGTGTCGCTGCGGCTGTCTGCGTTCAGAACAGCGTGATCGGGAGCGACATGCTGCGACGCGGCGCTATCGCTTTTCTGTCCTGTCGATTCGGTGCGGGTGCACCCGGCGAGCGTCGTTGCCAACACCGATGCCTCGGAGAGAAACCGGCGCCGATTTGTTAGACGAGTCTGTTCGTGCATGGCTGCTCGGACGAGAGGAGGAAGCGGGGAAGCGGGACAAATCTGGATCAACCAGATGCTTGGGGTGCGCTATACGCCACCGTGAGCAGCAAGGTTGTGCCGAGCGTTGACTTCGCCGCGTGTTCGACGCCGGCCGCGAAGATCAGAACGTCGCCGGCGGTGAGCGCGTACTCCGCTTCCAACGCAAAGAAAGTCACGTCGCCGTGGAGCACCTGAATGGACACGGGATTGTCGGTGCTGTGCAGCGGCAGCGTGCCGCCGCTGGCCAGTCCAATGAGGGTGAGCCGCAGCGGGCCCTCTTTCACGAGAGTCCGTCCGCTTCGCCCGGAGTTCGCCAGCAACTCTCGGTCGATCGTCATCGCATCAGCGCTGAGATGCTGAACGAGTGCGTCGCCGGTGATGGTGCGGTGCATGGATGACATGCCTGGCTTCATTCTTTGTATGGTGAATGCCGCGCACAGATCCCGGGAGAGCGCGGCCTGAGCGTGACCACGGATTGCACAATCCGCCGGGCGAAAACAACGGCGGAACCGCGGCCAGGCGCATATAAGTGTTCTATAAACTTCCTCTTCGAACGCCGGTCGATCACATCGATGGTGCGCGATGAAGGCCGATTCGTTCTTTGCGCTTCGGGTTCTCACGCGGTCGACGATGGTGAAGCCGCGTCATGCGGTCGCGCGGGCTCTACATAGTTCATCGGCAACGACACCCTGAAGGTGCTTCCTCTACCAGGCTCACTTCTGACGACGGTGACGTCGCCACCGAGCAGGCGGGCCAACTGCCGAGCCACCGAGAGGCCAAGACCGCTACTGCCCGAAGTCTTCATCGACTCGGCATCCGCCTGCCAGAACGGATCGAAGATGTGTGCTTGCACCTCTTCGGACATTCCGCGACCGCCGTCGGTGACCTCGAAGATGACTCTCATCCCGGTGTCGTGCCCATCGATCTCAAGTACGAGAATGATGTCGCCGGTCTCGGTGAACTTCACCGCATTCGCCACCAGGTTGATGAGAATCTGCCGAAGCTTTCGTGGATCGGTGTTCATCTCGATCGGTTTCGCCGGACTCTCGACACGAATCTGTAGACCTTTTTTTTCGGCAAGCGGCCGCACGAGCGCGAGGCTCGCTTCGACGACGTCCATCAACATGACGTGCTCGGCGTGTACGACTTCGTGGCCTGCTTCCACGCGCGCGTAGGTGAGGAGATCCTCGATGAGGCCGAGCAGATGATATCCAGAGGTGCGTACGCGCCCGATGTGGTCTTTCTGTAAGGCGCTGACAGGACCATAGATCTCGTCGGCCAAGAGCGCCGTGTAGCCCAACACGGCATTCATGGGCGTTCGGAGCTCATGGCTGATCGTTGCGACGAAATGGGCTTTCGACTGATTCGCCTGCTCGGCTGTGCCGCGCGCTACGTCCGCCGCCAGCAGTGCGAGGGTCGTCGCCTGACGCGCCTCGCGCTCCGCTTCGCGCAGGTGCGCTCGCATGATCGCTTGTGCGCACATCACGCCAAGCGTCAAGACGAATGCACGCTCGTCTTCGTCGAAGACGCGCGGCGCTGCCCATGTGAGTCCGAGCACGCCACGCAACTCGCCGTTGGCCCACACGGGCACAATCGCCGCGGCGTGCGCGCCGGCACCAATCATGGCGGCTGCCCAATCGGGGTAGCGCCGCATGTCATCGTCAGACGGCAGAAACAAGGGTTCGCCGACCCGTGCGACTTCGGCGAGCGGGACGGGTGCATCGAGCGGCAGTTCTTCCAATGCCGCCTTCACCTCGTTGGGGAGTCCGACGGCGTGCACGACGTGCAGGACTTGTGACTCGGTCACTGGCAGCGTTGGTCGGACTGGGAACGGTCCAAGCGTCACTACCACAGCGCTCGTCGCGTCGAGCGCCGAGAGCGCTTTCTGCTCGACGAGGTCGGCGGCTTCCTTGGGATCGAGCGCATCCGTCAGCGAACCGCTGAGCGCTGCAAGCGCGCGAAGGCGTCGACTTGCGCCGGAGACGCCATCGCTGGTCAGCGGGTTTCTGATCGACGCCGCAGGCGACGTCCCAGTGGATGGGCTGTTGGTCGGGGGATTACTTGCGGACGGACGCACGATGCACCGGAAACGGGCGTCGCCAGGAGCGCCGAACGGTTGCGTCGAGTCCGCACGGAGTGCGACTCGCTCTGCGCTGGTGAATAACCGCAGTACCTTAACCTACAGCTTGGCAAGGCTTACGCCACATCGATTGAAGCCCACGCTCTACTGCACTGTCCTGTCCGCACGCGGCAACCGAAGGACGAATGTGGTGCCTTCGTCGGCGTTAGATGCCAGCTGCATGCGTCCACCGTGGGCGGCGACGATCTTCTCAACGATGTACAGACCGAGTCCCAGGTGGCGTCGATCGCTATCATCGTTCGACGTGCCTGGATTCATCCCTTGCGACATCCGAGCAAGTTGCTCTGGAGGAATCACCGGTCCGTCGTTGTGCACCGAGAGCACGACCTCATCGCCCTCGCCGCGCGCGGTGACTCGGATCGGTGAGTCCGCCGAGCCGTGTTGAACTGCGTTGCTCAGGAGGTTGACGAGCGCCTGGAAAAGACGGTCCGCGTCCCACTCGCCGCGGAGTAGGCCAGACGTCTCGCACACGAACTCGCGGTCCGGAAAGGATGCACGGACCTCGGCCACGACGTCCGTCACGAGCCGCCCCAAGTCCGTCGCAACACGCTGTACCGTCATGGCCTCGCCGAAGCTCACTCGCGCGAACTCGAGTAGATCGGCCACGAGCCGATTCATGCGCCGCGCGCTGCGCAAAGCGCCCTCGATCAACGATTGATACGTGTGAGGGAGATCGCCAGCGTCGGCGGCCGTGTCCAGTATGAAGCGCGTCGACGTGACGATTGCCCCGACCGGAGTTTGGAGATCGTGGCCCAGAATCGCGAGAAAGCGTTCCTTCGACTGACCGATCTCATGGGTATAGCGGGTGATCGACTCGGCGATGGCCTGATCGATCGCCTCGTTGAATCGCGTGATGTCCACCAGATCCTCGGACCTCGCGTTCTTCGCGTTGTAACTCCATAAGCGCATCACACTCGCGCGCAGCGCCCGGAACTCCGCGACCATTTGTCCGACGGTGAATCCGCTTTCAGCGCGACCGGCTCCATGCTCTTGGGCGGCGGTAGGTATGATGTCCTCGCCGGCATCGGATGCGCCGCGCGCCTTGTCACTCTGCTGCTTTGGCGTTTGCGGGTCATCGAGATCGTTGGCGATTACTCCGAGCATGTCCTTCGCGTGATCGCGGAGGCCAGCGACGTCCATGTTCTCGCCCTGCGGAAGACTCCGCGCGAATGACTCCCACTCATCGAGAATGGGTTCCATGTTCTGGCGAATGAAGGACGAGAGTCGAGCCATGTCGCGTTGCTCCATCGGAGTCGAATTCCGTCCTCGCAGCGACGGAGGGTCACGGTGCACGTCGGCGGGGCGTCAGCGTTGATGTGGCAACATGAGCGTGCGGGAAAACTGACGCCACCCCTGGCCGACGGTAGCCGTCGAGCAAACAAGTTTTGCTTTCGCCAACGTCGAAGACTCCGTCATTGTCCGAACTTGTCGCTCGGATCCGCGGATACGGTCAGTTCCTTGCAGGGAGCTCTGGCGAACACTCCGTTCAGATCGACGGTCGCTGGTCGTGACGGCTCTTTCCGTCCGCGATTCGCGTTCGACTCGCTATCCGCGATCTCAAGGCCCTGAGCGGCCACGGCGGGGGTACCCAAGGACCCATGCACACCCCAATTGACCTCGATCGCCGGCACAGCGAATTGCTTCCTGCCGAAGCGCAGCTGACCGTTGGTGCGCTGCAGAGCGCGATCTTCAACAGCGCCAACTTCTCCAGCATCGCGACTGATGCGCACGGCGTGATCCAGATATTCAATGTCGGCGCCGAGCGAATGCTCGGGTATACCGCCGCCGAAGTCGTGAATCGCATCACGCCCGCGGACATCTCAGATCCGTCGGAGTTGATCACCCGCGCCACGGGATTGAGTGCGGAGCTCGGGACGCCGATCACGCCGGGATTCGAGGCCCTCGTCTTCAAGGCATCGCGCGGCATTGAGGACATCTACGAGCTCACGTACATCCGCAAGGACGGAAGCCGATTCCCGGCAGTGGTGTCGGTGACGGCATTGCGCGACGCCGAAGGTGGAATCATCGGCTATCTGCTCATCGGTACCGATAACACCGCTCGAAAGCAGATCGAGGACGAGCGCATGAAGCTCGACCAACGTCTGCGTGATCAGCACTTTTACACGCGGTCGCTGATCGAGAGCAACATTGACGCACTGATGACGACTGATACGCGCGGCATCGTCACGGACGTCAACAAGCAAATGGAAGCACTCACCGGTTGCACGCGCGATGAGCTGATCGGTGCTCCGTTCAAGAACTACTTCACCGACTCCGCGCGCGCGCAAGCTGGTATCGATCGCGTACTCTCCGAAGGAAAGCTCACCAATTACGAGCTCACCGCACGGGACAGGGACGGTGTTCTGACGGTTGTGTCATACAACGCGAGCACCTTTCACGATCGCGACCGGCGACTCCAGGGCGTGTTCGCGTCCGCCCGCGACATGACCGAGCTCAAAGCGATCGAGCGCGCGCTCCAGCAGAAGAACGCGGAGTTAGAAGATGCGAGCCGGATGAAATCCGAATTTCTCGCCAACATGTCTCACGAGCTCCGGACGCCTCTCAACGCGATCATTGGCTTCTCCGAGGTGCTCGGCGACGGACTGCTCGGCGACCTGACTGAGAAGCAGCTCCGTTTCATCGGCGACATCTTCAAGAGCGGGAAGCACCTCCTGTCGCTCATCAACGACATCCTCGATCTGTCGAAGGTCGAGGCGGGGAAGATGCTGCTCGACCTCGGGATCGTGGAGATCTCATCGCTGCTCGGCAACAGTCTGTCGATCGTGAAGGGGCAAGCCGCGGTGCGCCACGTGAAGCTCGACATGCAACTCGCCCGTGACCTCGGGATCATGAACGCCGACGGACGTAAAGTGAAGCAGATCGTCTACAACCTGCTTTCCAATGCGGTGAAGTTCACCGCCGAAGGCGGCAGCGTGTCAATGCGCGCGGACCGTGTGGCTCGCGCCGACGTCGGCGAACTCGATGGCGATTGGCCGACGCGCGTGCTGCCACTTCCCGAGAGCGCGTTCACGGAGTTTCTGCGACTGAGCGTCACTGACGATGGAATCGGTGTCGCACCCGAAGGGTTGGAGGCACTGTTCAAGCCCTTCAGCCAGGTCGATAGCAGTCTGGCGCGACAGTTCGAAGGAACTGGACTTGGGTTGGCGATGGTGAAGTTACTCGCCGATCTCCACGGCGGGACCGTCGCTGTCGAAAGTGCCGTTGGCGAAGGCTCGCGATTCACCGTTTGGATTCCAATGCGGGCGGCGTCGGTCGCGAAATCCACATCCATCAAAATCCCCGCGAGCGTTGCTTCGGTCGTATCGGGTACGCGCACCGCTTTGGTAGTTGAGAGCAACTTTCGGTCGGCCGAGCTGATTCGAGTGCAGCTCGAGGCGGAGCAATTCACCGTGCTGCTTGCCGCGAGCGCAGAGGAAGCGATTGCCGTCGCCGAACGGGAGACGCTGTCGTTGATCACGCTCGACATCATGATGCCGGATGTCGACGGCTGGGCATTTCTCGAGCGTCTGAAGAGCATTGCCGCGCTGCGAGAAGTGCCCGTGGTGATCGTCTCAATCCTCGCCGATCGGACGCGCGGGTTTGCGCTCGGCGCGGCGGCGGTGATGCAATCGCCGATCTCTCGCCAGGAGTTGAACGACACGCTTCTCTGCCTTGGCCTCTCGTCGCTCTCCGGCGAAAACATGATCAAGGTGCTCGTCGTCGACGATGATCCAAAGGCTGTTGAGCTCGTGGCGGTGCGCATTCGTGGAATGGCGAGCGAAGTGTTCCGCGCTTACGGCGGCCGCGAGGCGATCGAGATTGCGCGCCGCGAGATCCCCGACCTGATTGTACTCGATCTCATAATGCCGGACGTGAATGGGTTCGACGTCGTCGACGCTCTCGGTGCCGATCCCTCGACCGCAGGCATCCCCGTCGTCGTGGTCACGGCCTCTCATGTAACGCCCGATGAGAGGGCGCGGCTGAATGGCGGGATCGCGAGTGTGATGGGGAAGGCAGGGTTCGACGGAAAGCAATTCATCGCGGAAGTGCGACGCGCCATGGGCCGGGCGCCCGTCGAGGCATGACATGGCGACCATTCTGATCGTCGAAGACAACGCCACCAACATGCAGCTGTCGAGCTTTCTGCTCGAATCGGCAGATTATCGTGTGCTCACGGCGACGTCCGCGGAAAGCGGCGTTGCGATCGCGCGTGAGCAGCACCCGGATCTGGTGCTGATGGACATCCAGCTTCCCGGCATGGATGGTCTGCAGGCGACCGCGCTGTTGAAGAGCGACGAGGTCACGCGCGACATTCCGGTGCTTGCGCTCACTGCACTGGCCATGAAGGGCGACGAGGAACGCATCCGCGCCGCGGGGTGCGACGGATACATCGCGAAGCCGCTCGACTACAAGGCATTTCTCGCCGAGGTCAAGGCGACGCTCGCGGCGCGTCGATACGGCGCAATTAGCAGGCTCTAAAAAAGCCGGGATCGTCCCTTGAGCGGGCGAGGCAATCACGCGCGGCCCCTGCAGCTTCCTCCACATCGCCACCCGGCCTCAGATTGATGGATGCTTCCGTCTCATTTCGATCCGGTCATCGTCGGAATCGCCGCTGCGACGCTCGTCGTCGCGCTGACGGCAGTTGCCCGACGATTACCATTGCCCACGCCCATCCTGCAGTTGATCGCGGGGTTTGTGGTCGGACTCATTCCGGGAATTGTGGTGCCGGACTTGAGTCCGGACCTCGTCTTCTCCGTATTCCTGCCGCCGATTCTGTGGTCGGCGGCGATGTTCACGTCC
>DASYDJ010000015.1:0-221372 GCA_036499625.1 Gemmatimonadaceae bacterium | reverse complement strand
CGAGTGTAGAACGTTTGTTGATCCGGTTCGTTAGTTGATTGCGCGGCGGCTGTGCGAGCGCCGCCCAGCGCCAAGCATCCGCTCAGGAGCGCGCCGGCCACGATTCGATTCAATTCCACTCATTCCCGTTCGATGTTGTGCCTGCTTTGTTGCAGCACGCGTGCCGCGCGCGGCGGTCAGTTGACCGGCGATCCGTAGCAGAACGATGGTGGGGTAACTTGCTTCTGGTAGTGTTTGGCACTTACCGTGCAGCGAATGGGAACGCACATGTAAGGAGGCTGAGCCGTGGCGTTTCGTAGTTTCAACGATGCACAGGGCCGGGAATGGCAGGTGTTCGACGTCATTCCACGATCGTCGGACCGGCGCGAGTCGGAGCGGCGCTCTATCGCGCCGCAGGCTGACCCCGAGGAAGAGCGCCGCGAGGCGGATCGCCGCTTGACCGTCGGCGCCGCGACCGTGAGCAGCGCAACGCTTCGGCGTGGGTGGCTCGTGTTCGAGAGCGGCGCTGACCAACGCCGCCTATCGCCAATCCCCGAAAATTGGCAGCGCGCGACCGACGGTGAGCTCGAGGCGTACCGCGAGACGGCCCGGCCGGTCCAGCCAAAAAAAGAACGCCGCGGTTAACCCGCGGCGCTGACCAACATCGAGACTCGATCGCGTACGGCGCGTCCAACCGGACGGGCCATTCGCGCCGCAATCTCTGGAATGCGCCGGCTCTGTCGGGCGGCATCCGCGGCGGTGAGCAACAGAGCGCGAAGCTGACGATGACGCCAGTCGCTGCCTTCTGTATCGAGTGTGCTGCGATGTGCGAGTGTCTGTTCCGACATGCTGCGCCTCTGCCACTTGGCTCTAACGGTTTGCCTGCGTCGGCTGCGTTCCCTAAAGGCAAAGGGAATGCCGTAATCGAGTATCGGCTCGAAAGGCCCGCGGGTTTAACTTTTTGAGATGAAACCGGACCAACCCCCTGTAGCGCACCCTCCCGAGACGCTCGAGGGGTGGTATGCGCTACATCAGATCTATTCCGTCCAGCGCGATGTCTCCCCAGGCGTAACTCGCGAACGCGTCGATTCGACACAGTCGACCGCCGCGAAAGCGCTGGCTACTTCCACCGGTTGGACCGCTGCCGCGAAGCTGATCGGCTCGAGCTCCGACCTGCTCGTCGTCCACTTTCGTGAGACACTCGACGACATCGGCAAGGTGCAGGACGCGTTCAAAGCGCTGCCATTGGCCAATGGTCTACGGCTGGACTATTCCTTTCTCAGCGTCACAGAGGCTGGCCTCTATCACCTCACCGCCCAGTTGGCGAAACAGGCAGCGGAGCGGGGCGGGACAGTGGGTGACGCCGAGTACACAGCGGAGCTCACGAAGCGATCCGCGGCGGAGCGCGACTCGGCTCACGTCCAGCGGCGACTCTATCCGCCGCTGCCCGGTGACATGCCGTACGTCTGCTTCTATCCAATGTCCAAGCGCCGCCAAACGGGCCAGAACTGGTATTCGCTCACGCTCGACGAGCGCAGCCAGTTGATGTACACGCACGGCCTGACCGGACGCCGGTACGCCGGTCGGATTCTGCAGATCATCTCCGGTGCGATCGGCTTCGACGCCTGGGAGTGGGGCGTGACCCTGTTCGGCAAGGATCCCCTCGACTTCAAGAAGATCGTCACCGACATGCGCTTCGACGAAGTGAGCGCCAAGTATGCCGAATTCGGCGACTTCTACGTCGGCAAGCTCCTGCCCGTGGATCAGCTGGAAACGTTCGTCGAAACCTCGCGCGCCTGACCCTCGTACGGCTATCCGTCACAACATCTGAGACAGGGGGCCGTCCATGTGGTCGATGATCAGTCGGTTGCTGCTGCGAGTCGCGGCCTTGCGGTGGCTGTTCAAGCTCGGCGGCCTCGGCCTGCTGCTGCCTATCGCGTTCCTGCTCAAGATGGTCGGCTTGCCGCTGCTCATGGTGTTGGGCGTGCTCGCGATCCCCGTGCTGATCCTGCTGTTCGTCTTCGGTCTGCCCATTTTCTTGGTGTTGATCGTCGGCAGCATGCTCATGGGCTTGCTCGGATTCGTGCTGACGATCGGCATCGCGGCGCTCAAGGTCGGAATCTTCATCGTGCTACCGATCTGGCTCGTGTGCGCGCTGTTCGGCAAACTCCGTCGACGCTCCTGCAAGCGCGACGACGACGACTCGTCATCGACTCCACCGGCCAAACCGCCGTCGACCGAGCCGCAAACAGAGTTCTAACACGGAGCTCCAATCATGTTCGCACTGGCTCGCGGCCTGTTTCTCGGTGGGCTCGCTCTGGTCGCGTTGATTCCGTTGGGAATTCTGCTGGCCGTGATCGGACTGCCCATCGTCGCCGTGCTTTGCTTGCTCGCGCTCCCGCTGCTGCTCGTGCTGTTTCTCGTCGGGCTGCCGTTGTTGATCGTTGGGTCGGTGGTGCTCGGGTTGATGGGCGCGGTGTTCGGCGTGTTGATGGCGTTCCTGTCAGTCGGCGTCGTCGCGATCAAAGTGGCGTTCATCGTGCTCGTGCCGCTGTTGATTCTCGCTTGGATCGCGCGGCGGATATTCGGCCCAACCTCGGCGCGAGTCTGATAGATTATCCCGCCGGGGCGTAGACGTTGCAGGGTTCGCTTCCGTCCAATCACCAACGACGGGAGCATATGAGCGACGTACGCGTGAGCGTGATCTACTACAGCACCTACGGCACCAATCATCAGATGGCCGAGGTGGCGGCCGACGCCGCGAAAGCGGCGGGCGCGGAAGTTCGGCTGCGCAAAGTGCGTGAGACAGCGCCGGAAACCGTCGTCCAGAGTCAGGCCGGATGGAAGGCGCACGCGGAGCGGACCGCGCACATTGCCGAGGTCAGCGCCGACGACCTGGTCTGGGCGAATGCGTTCTTGTTCAGCGCCCCCACACGCTACGGCGTCGTCGCGAGTCAGCTCCGCGCGTTCATCGACACGCTTGGTCCGATCTGGCTGCAAGGCCAGTTGGCGAACAAAGCCGCGACTGCCATGAGCAGCGCGCAGAATCCGCACGGCGGGCAGGAGGCAACGATCCTCGGCCTCTACACGACCATGATGCACTGGGGCGCAATCATCATTCCCACCGGCTACACGGATCCGTCGATCTATGCGGCGGGCGGGAATCCGTACGGCACGAGCGTCACGGCGGGCGGTGGCGCGATTAGCGAGGAGAGCAAGGCGGCAATCCGTTTTCAGGCCAAGCGTCTCGTGGAGTTCGCGTCGAAGTTGTCGGCGTGATCAGGTCTGAGATATGAGAATACAGCTACGGCGGGCGCTGCGACGCGTGCTATTCTCCGCGCGACCTGGCAATACTGCCTGTGGCAGTATTGCCACCGGCTCGCGCTACGAACAGCACGCCTCTCCGCGCTCGAGCGGTGCGTAACTGCGGTCGAGATGGCGCACGCGATCACGCTGGAAAGTTGAACCGATGGCCGGCCACCTCGTAGCATGCGGCTGAGGTCCCGCCGCACTTGGAGACCGCGGATGGCGCCTTGACCTGCTCCAGCGTCAGCGACGTACCGACGTAGAGCGCGACTCCGATGACGTCGTCGATACGCGTCATCTGCAGCTTTGCACGCTGTTCGGACAGCGTCGGCGACAACGAGCCCGCAAAGAACAGTGGCGGCGTAGTCGTGAGCATATTCTCAACATAGAGTGCGCCGCGCTGATAGACGGCGAGGCCGTGCGGCATGAACTCCGTTGCGATGGCTGGATTGGCGTGCTGCAGCGTGATGAGAAACAGCTCATCGGCCGGGGCGCCAGCGCCGCCCTTGCGGCGCGCCGCGACCAGCACTCGGACGCTGTCGAGTACGCGAACGGCGAGCTCGCCATTCGTGAAGCACTGTTCGTCCGAGCGCAGCCCGAACCCGCACGGTGTGTCTTTGATTCGGGTCAGCCATGATGCGCTCGGCACCATGCCTTCGACGATCACGACCGCCGGCTTGCCATGATGAAAGCCGCGCATCGCGACAGCGGCGAACGGATTGTCCATCGTGAGACCTGGAAAGAGTCGAGCGAAAACCTGATTGCCGTCCACGCCGTGGGGAAAGGCCGACGAGTCTGAAAGCGCCACGAGCGTGTCACGCTGCGTCACGCAGTTCTCGTCGACGACGAGTCCGATCAGAGAACGCACCTTGCCGGACGAATCGGCGAACGCCGTGGGATGGCGTTGCATCTCCATCGCGATGAGCGAGTCGAAGCTCGCCGTTACGTTTGGACGCCAGCAACGAGGTAGCACGCCAATGACCGAAACCTTGCTGTCGGATGCGGACGTCGGCCCGTTCGCACGCGACGCCGGCGTCGGCGCACCGCATGCCGCTGCCGTTGCAACGACAACCGCGACGAGCGACGCGAGTCCCGCCATAGAGCGTAACGCCGGCGCGGGTTGCGTCATCCGTTGCACGCGCTGGCGCAAGCTGGACGGTCCGGCAAAGAAGGCCATACCGCGCTGCATCGGCGTCATCATCCGTTCGTGCACGGCGAGGAGCAGCGTCCCGTATCGACGCGGTTCAGTTCCGTCGCGAAGCACGCGCCAGTCGCAGTCGAACTCTATTGCTAGCCGAAGACGGGCGACGGTCAGGATCAATCCAACGTTCCACGGCTGAATCGCAACCAACAATGCAGCCACGATAAGCAACGGCTGATCGCCCGCCGTGAGATGTTCGTGCTCATGGGACAGGATCAACCGCCGGTCCGCCCTCGGTAGCTCGAACACCCATCGCGGCACGACAATCTGTGGGCGAACCACGCCCACCAGCGCGGGGCCGACGTCGTCCGAGATGAGAACCTCGTGCCCGTCGTGCTCCTCACGAGGCAGCGCGTGAGCAAATCGCGCGAGGCGAATCAGCGACCGCGCCACGCGAATGATCGCCACGAGCGCGAGCAGCGCGGCGATGAAGGTGAGCGGGCCGTCGAGCCGATGCGTGCGCGTCGAGATCGCGCGGAGGGAGGCGGCCAATCGACTATCGATCGTGCTCAGCGTCGGCCGCGTCCGAGTCGTGGCGTCCGTCGCGATCGTCGTGTGTGCGCCGGCGCGCGCCGTAGTTGCGACGAAACTCGCGGCAGGATCGTGCAACACGACTGCCCGCTGCGGTTCGTGCTGGAGATGAGCTGCATGCGCTGCGTTCGCGACAAATAGCCCGCGCGCCGACAGTCCGAGCGTCGCGGCGAGCACGACGCACCATCCGATCCGCGTAGCAATGCCGAGTGCGCGAGCGAGATATTCGGTTGCCATCGCCGCCGCAAAGAGCGCGATGCCGACGACGCTCGAATAGATCATCCACGTGGCGATCATGCTCTGCCTCTCCGTGTGTGAGTCTTTTTCACCGCTTTGCGCGGTTTCGATTTCCGGGCGGGCCGACGGTCGAGGAGCGCGCGGATCTCCCGCACCTCGTCGTCGCTCAGCCGTCGATCGCGAACGAAATGCGTGATCAAAGCGTGCGCCGAGCCGCCGAAGATTGTGTCGACGACGCGCGAGATCGCGCTGCGTCCGGCTTCGTCGCGATCGACCAGCGCGCGATAGCGGAATGCCTTTCCTTCCTCGGCGTGATCGACGTAGCCCTTCTTCTCGAGAATGCTGAGCAACGTCGCGACGGTATTGTGGGACACGCCGTCACCGAGCTGTTCGCGCACCTCGGCGACGGTGGATGGGCCGTGGTCCCAAAGGACGGCCATGAGATCGAGCTCGCGCGACGTGAAAACGACGGACACCGGGTGACCTCCGAAGGGCTTCGGAGGAGAATACACATCCGGGCGGATTTGTCAACTAAGGCCTTCGGAGGTGCTGTTGGTGCCGTGTCTCCACCCGATGCGCAGAGGAGCCGCCGTGTCCGCAGCGCGAGCCGGTGGCAATACTGCCAAAGGCAGTATTGCCAGGTCGCGCGAAGGATACAGCGGCTCCTCGGAGCGGCGCGCCGAGCTAACTCAAATCTCGAAACTCAAAACTCGAAACTCGAAACTCACGCCGGCAGCCGACTCTTCGCCATGCTCACCAGCACGGTGTATTCGGGATCCACGAGCTGAATGATCGACGCGCGCGTATTCTGCGCCACGAATTGATACGCGTCCATTTCGGACAACTTCGAATGCGCACGCGACCACCCGATCATCGCCTTGAACGCCACGCGCGCCGCATCCTCGAGCGGCCGTCCCGATCCCACGAACATGATGTCCGTCGCGTTCTCGATGCGCGGAATCGGCGTCGCTTGGTTCTTGATCAACTCGACGACGACCTCGACGTTGAGCGCGCCCTCAATCGCTGCGCCCATGATCTCGCCCTCGCCCATCGCGTAGTGTCCGTCGCCGAATGACAGCAGCGCCCCCGGCATGTTGACGCCGAGGAAGACTGTGTTGCCCGCGCGAACCTGCGGGCAGTCCATGTTGCCGCCGAAGTTGCCCGGCACGATCGTCGTCCGCACTTCGCCGCCAGCCGGCGCAACGCCGATGCATCCGAAGAATGGCGCGAGCGGCACTTCCCACTTGTGTGACCCATCGCGACTGGACGAGTGCGCGACGTTACGCTTCGCGTCGACGTCGTAGCGCCAGGTCGTCTCGGGGAAATCAGGCCCGAGCATCGCTGTCTCGTTGTTGCCGACGAGCGCACCGAACCCCGGACTGAACGAGGAGACCGCGTACGATCGCGCCGGCTCGAGCTTGATGATGTGAATCGCGACCGTGTCGCCCGGCTGCGCGCCGTCGATGTAAAACGGTCCGGTCTGCGGATTGTCGTGGCCTGGCGCCATCTTCTTCGACGGAAGGTCTGCCGCGGTTTTTACGGCGCCGTCGAAGCAGTCTTCCGTCCAACTGACGATGCGCGTGCCCGACGTGATGTGCTTGCGCGGCGCGACACCGCCGAAGGTGTAGCACAACTCCTCGTGCTTGGGGATGTAGTTGAGCGTCGGACCATCTTGCGGAACGGCCAACGACGCATCGACCACGGCTTCGTTCAGCTCGCGTGCGTCGGCCTGCTTACAGGCGGCGAGCACGCCGGCGAGTCCGATCGGCGCTCGAACGAGGAATTGGCGGCGCGAATTCACGATGAAGCTCTCCGAGTGAAAGGGAAGGATGTGCGTGTTGAGTATGCGACAGAAACCGTCGGCGAGACAAGCGATTGGCGCACGGAAACCGTTGAAAACCGTCGAATTGAATTGGTGGTAAGTTTTGACCTCCTGACAAAGCCATGGCCGTATGCCACTCGCGTCTCCGATAGTTCACCACCCGACCACGTTCGACCTCGGCCCAATCGCACTGACCGGGTTCGGCGTCGCGGTCCTCTTTGCCTTCCTCATCGCGCAGATCGTCTCCGAGCGCGAACTGACGCGTCGAGGGCACGAGCGCGAGGCGGCCGCAGTCTCGGACATCATCTTCGCCGCGGTACTCGGCACGATGCTCGGCGGGAAGCTCTACTACGTGTTGGTCGTGACGCATCGGGTGAGCGACCTCTGGAGCCGAAGCGGATTCGTGTTCTGGGGCGGGTTCATCGGGTCAGTGCTTCTGTGCTGGCTCACGATCCGCCGAAAGAAGCTGTCGTTCCTGCGGTTTGCGGACGTCGCCGGGATCGCGATCGCCGCAGGATACGCGGTGGGTCGCACGGGTTGTTGGGCCATCGGTGACGACTACGGCAAGCCGTATCAAGGATTTCTTGCTGTCGCGTTCCCGAACGGCTCACCGCCATCGACGGCGGTCTCGATGTTCGAGAACTTTCATGTCGCGATTCCGTCGGGCGTCGATCCGAATAGCGTGCTGACGGTCTATCCGACGCAGTTGATGGAAGTCGTATTCGGATTCGCGATGTTTCTGATCTTGTGGCGGCTCCGCAAGCACACGCACGCGGAAGGATGGTTGTTCGGCGTGTGGTGTGTACTGGCCGGCGCGGAGCGGTTCGTCGTCGAGTTCTTTCGGGCGAAGGACGATCGATTTGGTTGGGCGCTTGGCTTGAGCACGGCACAGCTGATCGCGGTGGCGATCGTCGTCACTGGCATCGGGATCATGCTGTGGCGCAGTCGGACGAAGCCGAGTCGACGCGGTGTTGCGACGGCGGCGAGCGTCGGATTGATCCTGGCGAGCGCGTGCGTGCCGTCGCGTCCGGCTAACGCGATTGCATCTTCGTCGACTCGATCGCAGCGCCGAGTCCACCAAGTGTCGGTGAGGACTCAGCGAGCTGTCTGAGCGCAGCACCATCGAGCGCGCCGTCGCGTGGCGTCGTTGAGTTGGTGCTCGGGCCGTCGGACGCCAACCACGGCGAGTAGAGTGCGAGTGTGCTCAGCGCGCCGCATGCGAGTAGGAATGCGGCCTGCGTTCCGCCTCGAGCGGGGGAGTCGAGCGCGCGAGCGAATGCGTACATCGTGTGCAATGCC
The DNA here is from genome assembly GCA_036499625.1 of Gemmatimonadaceae bacterium. Classification (GTDB taxonomy): domain Bacteria; phylum Gemmatimonadota; class Gemmatimonadetes; order Gemmatimonadales; family Gemmatimonadaceae; genus JAQBQB01. The sequence continues at coordinate 212,997 of DASYDJ010000015.1, read as the reverse complement.
GGCGTCCACAAGGCGCCAGCCAAACCGCCGATGATGGCAGTGCGCCGAGCGGAGATGATGTTCCACGACTGGAGGCGGCGGCGCATCGGGATGAACGCGAGCGCGGCACCTGCGGTTGCGGGCAGCGCGAGGCGCAGCGGATAGGCGATAGTCGTCCACAGTAGATGGCCGCGTAACGGGTGCCCCGGCGGAAGCGACAATGCCACGGGCACGAGCCACAGCGTGATCGTGCTGTACGCGATCGCGAAGGCGCCGGCGAATGCCGCAGCGTGATGTATCAGTTTCCTAAGCATCGAGTTGAACGTATACGGCCGCGCGCTGCTTGACGCTGTCAGGGATACGCCGGTATTATCTACTAACAGCATAGTATGGGAGACAGGGATGATTCTGTTTGACCGGCGGGAAACGCGCACTGTGACGGTGATGGCGTTGGCCGCACTCGCTGCAATGTGCATCGCCGCGTGCGCGTCGACTCCGCCGACCGTCGCTTCGGCTCCGACGATGACCGAGGCCAAGTTTGTCGTCAGCAGTGCGACGCCATTTGGACCCGGCGCGGTTGGTAGCACGCGACCGGGTACACCGTCTTGTTTGAGCCAAGCGCATTTCCGAGGTAGCGCGTACCCAACACGCGATGGACTCGACCTCGTGATCACTGATGCGTCGGTCGCGGTCGACCGGCACAACGACAAGACGATGGATCCGCTCGTCGTCGCGGTGAAAGTCGCCGATGGCCGGCACCAATTCGGTTACGACAACGACCTCGCGTACCTGCTATCGCCTACTGTCGATTCTGCTGGGCCGATGCTCACGACGTGGCAGGCGAACGACACCCTTCGGATGCTGCTTCCGTGGCCCGCGGGAAATCTGCCGCGGTGGCTGTTGGTCTCGCTCCGCTATACCGCGGTGTCGCATACCGGCGAGCGGTCGGAGTGCGAGGGCACGATGCGGTCCGATACGCTGCGGTTCGCGGGACGAAGTGGGGCGCCGAAAACGCCGTAAGAGCGATGTACAACTCGCGCCGCCACCTCTAGTATGATCGAAGATCGTCTTCCGATGTGAGGCATGAGATGTTGAAAAAACTTCGCGCATTCGTCGTCGTGGGTGCGTCGTGGGGCGGCGTCTGGGCGACGACCGGCGCGGCGTTGAACGCTTGGCGCTTCCTCCTTCACGCTCGAGAGCTCGGACTAGAACGGTCCCTCGGTAACCTTTGGCCGTGGATGCGCATTGGCATCAGGGTCGGAGGGTCGTGCGGATTCGCCGCCGGTCTCGCATTCGCGATCTTGCTGGCCGTGCTGCCACCGCTCATCGATTCGCGAATCTCTACTCGATGGTCGCTTGGCTATGGCATCGCGAGTGGTCTCGCTGCGTCGCTGTACATCCTGTCGATCGGGTATGGGACGATGATGATTCCGATATTCGCGGCGATGTTTGCGGTCACCGGCGCGTTCACGGCTTGGGCCACGGCAGCAATCGCCAGTCGAGAGCCGAATCCCAACCGACACGAACAGGTAGCTACCCGCGTTGCCGGTCACGCGCAGCGCGGATAGATACCGAGGTTGGTGTACGGTATGATCGATTCGCCTATCGGTGCGCGCAGCTCGCTGCTTTCACCACGTCCATGCGTCCTTCGCCGAAGGTCCCCGACGGTCCGATGACGTCCGTCCCCTGCAGCACGCAGCTGTTCGTCACGAGCGATGCGAGCGTCGAGCTTCCGACGATCGACCGCAGCACCGCCGCCTCGCCCGACACCATCGGTGACGAGAAGCTGGTGCCGTCGCCAAACAGATAACTCTGTCCGTCGCCGCAATCGAACGGCGAATATTCACTGCAGGCCGAGATGATGAGATCCGCGATCTGGTTGGGGTCTTCGAAATCTCCGCCCGGCGCGAACACCTGCACGCCGCCGATCGGAACGCCGTTCCATCCGTAATTCGAGTAGCTCGCCAGGCGGTCGAAGTTCATCTGATCGACCGGACCGGTCGCGCCCACGCTCACGACGCCGAGCAACTCGGCGGGCACTTCGATGTCCTGCGGCGGAAGCGTGCGCAGATCGAGCCCGTCGTTGCCTGCCGCGGCGACGACGATGGCGCCCTTCAACCGCGCGTACGCGATCGCCGCTTGGAGCTGTGCAACCAACGTTCGATCGCCCGGGTTCGTGAGATCGGCAAAGGAGCCGAGGCTCATGTTGATGACGTCGGCGCCTTGGTTGGCGGCGTAGACGATGCCCGAGATGACGTCGGCGAACGAACCGGAGCCCGACTGGTCGAGCACCTTCACTGCGGTGATGGTCGACAGCGGCGCGACCGACGCCACACCGATGCCGTTCGACGCGATGATCGCGGACACGAACGTCCCGTGCGATTCGTAATCTTTAATGTCATTCGGCTCGGCTTCCGCGAACGAGGTGCTGTGCGAGAGATCGACCAATCCCGCGAGATCGAGGTGGTTGGGGTCGATGCCAGTATCCAGCACGTAGACCTTTGCACCGCGTCCTTCCGGTGTCGTGAGCCACGCTTGGTTGGCTTTCGTCACGCGCATGTTCCATTGGTATGCCGCGAAAAATGCCGCGCCACTCTGGTCGACGTGGGCTGGCGCTGTCGCGCGCGCGACCTGTAAATGCCGCGCGGCGGTGTGCGGGATCCACTGGCGGCGCGAGTCGAGCGTCACCTGCGACACGTCCGTTCGCGATGCGAGCGTTGACGCGGCGCTCGTGCTCAGGCCTTTCACGACGACGAGCTTCACGTCGGGGAGGCGCCGTTCGATTTGTCCACCGAGCTTCGCGACCATCGCGGCGAAGTCCGCCGACTCGGCGCCTTTGAGCTGGATGATGTGGTGGTCCGCCGATTTCATGACGAGGCTCCGACTCGGTGTCGCTGGCGCAGCGCGCGTGGGAGCGGCGGACGGGGAAGTGGGTGTCGTGCTCGTGTCGCTCGAGCACGCGGCCGCGAAGGCGGCGGCAAGGGTGAGGGTGAGCGCGCGGACGAAGACGGCTGTTGACGGGGACGAGCAGCAAATTTTGCGCATTTGCAACTCCGGGAGATGGGCGAGTGCTCCGCCGCGGCTGCGCCGCCACGTGACGTGCACGTGCGCGACGCTATAGCGGAATCTCGATCACGTCAACGTGGAGAGTGGTCTGCGGTCGCGCCGGCGTGGGCTCGGCGACGGCGAACGTCGCGGCAGATCTAAGCCGCTTTGAACGGTTTGATCTTTTTGATGTTCGCGGCGTCTGGCGCGTGCTGGGCCTGATACAGGTCCCAGCCAAGTTGCAGATTCATCCAGAATTGTGCCTCCATCCCGAAGAGTCGCTCGAGGCGGAGTGCGGTATCGGGAGTCATACCGCGCTTCCCGTTCACGAGCTCGTTCACGCGAACGAACGAGATACCCAATCGTTCCGCGAGCATCTTCTGACTCATCTCGTATGGCTTCAAGAACTCTTCCAGGAGCATCTCTCCTGGGTGTGTCGGCGGACGCCGCGTCGGAATGCGAACCATGTCGATCGACCTGCTTGTTGAAGGCCCGTGGCCTGTGGTTCCCGTGGTCGTCGTTCAGTGGTAATCGGTAATCTCTACATCTTCCGGGCCGGAGTCCGTCCAACGAAAGCAGATTCGATATTGGTCGTTGATCCGAATGCTGTACCGTCCGCTCCGGTTGCCTTTCAGCGCTTCGAGCCGATTATTCGGTGGGATTCTCAGCGACGCGAGTGACACCACCGTGTCTAACTGATCCAGCTTTCGTCTTGCGACTCTCCAGATCTCGAACGGGCATGTCCTCCGGGCGGCCTTGGTGTCGTCACCGTTGAACACATCCTCGGTACCGTCGTCCCTGAACGTACTGATCATCTTCTTTCCTCAAGGCGAGTAGGTGATCTCGCCGATCACGGTATGATCCAGTCCGTGTTGCCCTGCTCAATGACGAGCATCGCAACTGGTCGGAAATATAATGGATAACGTAATACGTGTCAAAGACGTTTTTCCCCGATGCGAATGAGAAGTGAACAATTTGACCTGCCGGTAAGCGACCATCACCTCCGCGTGCGACGCCTGAGCGTTGGCGAAACGCCAACCGCCACCACGCTCGTGTTTCTTCACGACTCGCTCGGCAGCATCGCGCTCTGGCGCGATTTTCCGGACCGCCTCGTCGAGCAGCTCCGGCTCGATGCGATCGTGTTCGACCGGCGCGGGTACGGTAGGTCGTCGCCGTTCGCACCGGCGCCGCGCACGCCTCGGTACCTGGAGGAGGAAGGCGAGCGACTCGGCGATGTGCTCGAACAACTCGGCGTGTCATCCGCGATTCTCTTCGGCCACAGCGACGGCGGCTCGATCGCGTTGATCGCTGCTGCGCTTTATCCGACGCTCGTTCGCGCGATCATTACCGAAGGCGCGCACGTTTTCGTCGAGGAGCGAACGCTCGATGGCATTCGTGCGGTGCGTGAGATGATTCGGACGACAGACATGCGCGAGAAGCTCGCGCGCTATCACGGTACGCGCACCGACACGGTGATCTCGGCATGGATCGATACGTGGTTGTCGCCGGAGTTTCGGGACTGGAACATCGAATCGTACTTGCCTCGCGTACAGTGTCCCGCGCTCGCGATTCAAGGAAGCGATGACGAATTCGGCACCGAACGCCAACTGGAGGCAATCGTCGGGGGGATTCCAGCGTGGTGTGGGCAGGCGATGATTCACGGAGTTGGGCACACGCCGCACCGCGATGCGCCGAGCATCGTAATCGACGCCACGACGCGGTTCCTCAAGGAGGCACTCGGAGCGTCTGGCAGGGTCGTGTGAAGACCAACCGGTTGGACTGCGCGTGTTTGGCTAAGCCGTTGCCGTGACGCCGGTTGTCGAGAACGCGGCAGCGCGCTATACTCCTCGGACTGTCCGGCTCGGGGGAATGAGCGGCGACGGGACGTAGCGCAGTCCGGTAGCGCACCTGAATGGGGTTCAGGGGGTCGCGGGTTCAAATCCCGCCGTCCCGATTTCAACTAGAGCAAATGTAGATAATGGCTTATGAAGATGAACGCCTTCGCGATATGCGAAGGCGTTTCTCGTTATAGCAATCACGGTGTGGCCTAGTCAAAACGTCTTCGGCGCCTCTGGATGGCCGCCGGTTTGCCAGACAATGTCGAGCAACGGGCGAAGTATCTTGTCTGCGGCCTCGCTCGGATCTTCGACGATCACCGGCGGTAAGTGCAAGAGATCGTCAGTGAAAGGAGTTGGTGCTTGTCGCACACGTCCCTCGTTGTAGATCATGCTGCCCGCGAGCCCGAAAAGCGTCAGCATTACTACGAAGGGTGGATCGATCTGCAGTTTCGCCGAAATCGCAGCTAAAGCTTGCGGGACGAATGCGAGTATCGTCTTGGCCGTCTGATTAGCCCAGAACCGCGGAATTTTGCCTGCGCCATCGCCAGTGACGAACCCTGAAATCCCTGACTCATACCCTTCTACTCCGCCGAACCGGAACCACTGCGTGTACCCAGTGACGTTGTCCTGGCTGTTCGCTGCGGATGCGATGCAGCCATCGAGATTGTAGCGCATACCGAATCCTCCGCGGTACTCGGGCGGCGGCAGGGCCATTCCTAGCTCCTCCCCCCGAGAGTTCATACTGATGACCGAAGTAAGGCGACCGAGAGGGAGGATGTGGATCAGTACGCCCGAAGTAGCGACGAGCTTTGGGACCGCCTGTCCGGATCGGACACGCTCCAATCGACCGGCTCTGAATTCTTCGGCGTCCTCGATCCATGACTTGGTTTCGAGGAACAGACTCCGGAGTTCTGACATGTCTGGTTGATACTTTCCTGTGTCGGATCGGCGAAAGAAGCGGCTGCTTCCCTCGAACGTGACCATGTGCGGGCGTGATAGGCTTTGACTTACTCCCAGCGCGATCACCGGTCCGCTTGCGCCATCGACCTCAAGATTCTGAACGACAACTGACGACGCGAGCGACGGACTGATTCCGTCGTGAAGCATTGCAAGGAGACGCTGCTTCTCCTTGTCGGCGTTGACGGTTCCAAGCCCGGCAATCCGGTTGGCGACGCCGGTGTCGTTGCCGGCGGAATCGCGCAGCGTTTCAATGCCGTACAGCAGCACGCCGCCTCGTGTGTTCGCGAAGGCAACGACATCGGCCAAGAAGTCCTTCTTGTCCTTGGCGGCGTTTCCCGGCAGCTGCTGCTTCATATCCAGCGTCCGTGATTCTCCAGTTCGCCCGCTGACCAATGCTTCGAGGTCGGCCGGGACCAGCGAACCAACGGGTCTTCCGAAGAGTCTCATATACCTACGCGCTAAGGAAATCGGCACCCATCATCACGCGCGCGTTCTGGTATCGCCCCGCCAGAATCGCGTTCGCCGTTTCGGCGAACGAGCGATCGTCCGTGACGAGAATTCGCTTTCGTCCGTTTGCGCTCAGGTAGACGAGCTGAAAGAGATCGACGAGCCCCGCCGGATTTCCCTGTTGCTGAGCCCGAACTGAACGGTAGTAGATCGAAAGGCCGAGTGCTTCCATGCCGATCTTCCATGCCTCGGACTGCGTGAGCACTCCGATTGGAAGCGGATCGCCTGGTAACTCCACCGCGTCCCACAGCATAGCCGCGCGAGAGGCGAGAACGTCCGGAAGCGCGGCTTCGGCCTCGAGATAGTCCGCGGCAGTTGCGAAGCGCAGCGGATTGAGCTGGTTTTTCAAGACGGTTTGAAACGCCTTGCGCGACTCGATCGAGTGCGCTGCCGCGAAGTCATGCTCGACACGCTCGAGGAACTTCTTCGCTTTGAGATGATCATCGTCAGATGCGCCGCCGTCGAACACCAGGTATTCGAGCTCGGTAGACCGAATGACGAAGTCATCGTCTCCGCGGCCGAGCGCTTCCGCGGCCAGACGCAGAATCTGTAGCGGCCACGGTAACAGCGGTCGTCCATCGAGCCACTGCTGCATGCCCTGAATCAAACGCTCGCGAACCTGAACGTTCTCCGTCTTCAGTGCTTCTAGGACGTTAGGAATTGTGATCTGAACACGAAGGTCGGCGACGCGACAGTTCTGCCGAATCTTCTCGGCGCCAAGACCATCGACTAGATACTTGAGGCAACTTGCGTCAAAGACGACGATGCCCGGCTCCTGAGCGCGCCGGCGACGGATCATAGTTCACTGTCCTGTGGAATCGCGCGCGAAATCTACGGGGGCTCAATCACCATCCGAAGGCGAGCGCCGTTTACGGTCCGCGAGCCAGGCATCGAGATCCTACTTCGAGCAGACGACCCGTCGTCCGAGTCTATGGCGGTAGCCCCTTACCGGACACGCGCGTTCGGCGAGTGTCTGCTTCGCAAGACTGACGTATTGAAATGCGTCTTCGGCAACGAGTAGATGCGCGTCGGTGTGGCTTTTCTGGTTCGCGAGCGACCCTTCTCGCTGGCGCCGCCGCGGTGGCCTGGCCCCTTCCTGGCTTCAGGATGCGGACGCGCCCCAGGCGCCATGCTGGCACGGATCGATGGCGCGCGCGAATTTGGAACTACGATGCTTGTATTGTGTAGCGTCACACGCTACACTGATGCCAATGGACAAGGATAAAACTGCGGCCGCTCACGTCGGCGCCTTCATTAGGGATAAGGTCATTCCGGTTGGTATGTCAGTGAAAGAGGCTGCCGGCCGTCTCGGCATTGGAAGGCCGGCGCTGTCGAACCTTCTCAACGGCAACGCCTCGCTTTCGCAGGACATGGCAGCCCGTCTGGAGAAGGCCTTCGGCGCTGATCAACGTCAGTTGCTCGATGCGCAGGCTGCGTTTGAGCGGAAGCAGCAGGACAAAGAGCAAAAGGCGATACCCGTTCGGGCATACGTTCCGAGTCTGTTGACCATTAAGGCCGCTCAGATCGAGAACTGGGCCCAGAGCAATCTGGAGGCCCGTCAGCATCTTCCCGTTCTCCTGCGCCGACTCATCCACTCCACCGGACATGAGCTACGCCATGTCGATTTTCCCGGATATGACAACGCGGAGCGCAAGGGCGCCGACGGATTTGTCGAAGCCGGCGCAGCCACGGCGTGGATTCCTGAGGGGATTTCGTACTGGGAGTTCGGCGTTAATCAGAAACCCGCTTCCAAGGCAGAAGCCGACTACAAAGCACGGACCGGCTCTGTCTCGGCAGAGGAGCGAGCACAGTCCACCTTCGTGTTTCTGACTCCGCGGAACTGGCCCGGCAAGACGGAGTGGGCGAAAAACAAGAGCGCAGCGCGCGAGTGGAAGACGGTCAGAGCATTGGACGCGAGCGATCTTGAGCAATGGCTTGAGGAGTCGTTGCCGGGCCAGGCATGGCTGGCGGAAAGACTACTTTTGCCGGTGACGGGATTCGAAACCCTCGATCAATGCTGGCACGACTGGTCCACGGCCAGTGATCCACCGATGCACGCGGAGGTGTTTGCGTCTTCAATCGCGGCATACAGGCGCAGCTTCTCCGACTGGCTCGACAAGCAAAGCGATCGCCCCTTTGTCGTCGCTGCGGATTCGAAGGACGAAGCTCTGGCATTCCTGGGATGTCTGTTTGCGGATAGCACGATCGCTCCGAGAGATCGGGATCTTGCAGTCGTTATCGAGTCGGCGCAGACGCTAAAGAAGCTCGTCGCTGCAACGTCCCCGTTTATCCCTATCGTCACGACGGATGAAGCAGAGCGCGAGCTCGCGCCGATTTATCGGCGACTGCACTCGATCGCGATTCGCCCTCGGAATGCCGTTGACTCGGAGCCGGACATCGCACTGGACCTACTCGGGGATGAGGCATTCGAGAAAGCGTTGCAAGCAATGGGCGTCGACCGCGAGGGCGCCGATCGCCTGGCCGTTGAATCTGGTCGTTCACCAACGATTCTCAGGCGCCGCCTATCACCTGTTCCCGCGATCAGGATTCCGCGATGGGCTGATGACGCGGAAACGGCGCGCGCTCTGATCCCGATGACCTTCGTGGGCGCTTGGCATGCACAATCGAACGCTGACCGTGAGATAGTGTCCATCCTGGCGAATGCAGAGTATCGCGAGGTGGAGCAGGCCATAGCGAAGCTGCGATTGTTTGACGATCCACCCGTGTGGTCGGTCGGTCGGTATCAGGGTGTGGCATCGAAGGTCGACGCGCTGTTTGCGATCAATAAAGTTGTCACGCGCGACGACCTCTCGGGCTTCCTGATGCTCTGCGAATACGTGCTATCCGAGAGCGATCCCGCGCTCGAACTTCCGGAGGATCAGCGCTGGGCTGCGGGAATCTATGGAAAAGTGCGTGAGCACTCCGCAGTTCTCCGCCGGGGCGTGTGCGAAACTCTCGTCCTCCTTGCGGTGCACGGAAACAGCCTTTTCAGGGAACGGCTCGGCCTCGACATCGAGGCGGAGATCTCCAATCTGGTCCGCCGGCTCCTGACGCCGCTCGCGCTTGAGAAGTTCCTTTCGCATGACAACGAGCTCCCACATTACGCGGAAGCGGCGCCTGATGCGTTTCTCTCGCTGTTGGAGGCGGATCTCAGACAGGCAGCCCCCGTTGTTGTCGGCCTTCTCAAGCCTGCCAGCACAGGCCTCTTCAGCTGTTGCCCGCGGACGGGTCTCCTCTGGGCGCTGGAGTGCCTGGCATGGAAGCCGGAAAGCCTTGTGCGAGTAGTGAAGATCCTCGGGCAGCTCTCGCGAACAAGCATCGACGACAATTGGACGAACAAGCCGATAGCAAGTTTGTCGGCGATCTTCAGATCCTGGATGCCGCAGACAGCGGCCGCGCTTGATCAGCGACTCATGGCGCTTGACCTGTTAGCGCGCGGGGTGCCAGACGTCGCGTGGCAAATCTGTCTCCAGCAGTTTGAGCCTGGTCCGCGGATAGGCCATTACAGCTATCGGCCGCGATGGCGCAGTGACGCGTCGGGTGCCGGACAGGTTGTGACGCGAAAGGAGAACAACCTGTTTGCTCGTCACGCCCTTGATCTTACACTGGCGTGGCAGCCGCATGATCAGCGCACCTTGGGTGACCTTGTTGAGCGGATCGCAGGACTCGCGGACGAGGACGCGCTGACGGTATGGGACCTGGTCGACAAGTGGTCGCGTGCGACGACTGATAACACGGCGCGTGCGGAACTCCGGGAACGTATCCGTATGTTCGCGCTCACGCGGCGCAGTCGTCTGCGTAGCCTCAAAGCTGTGGTGACAGAGCGCGCTCGTGATGCATTCCACGCGCTTGAGCCAAGCGATCTCGCTATCCGCCATGGGTGGCTATTTGCGAAGCAATGGATAGAAGCCTCCGCTGAAGAGCTAGAGGTTGACGAACTCGACTACGCGAAACGAGAGGAACGAATTGACGCGTTACGGGCGGCCGCAATGTCCGATCTGTGGGGGCAGCAGGGTCTAGATGGCATCATGGCACTCCTTGCTCGCAGCGCCGCCTCCCATACCGTGGGCCACTATGCCGCCCGTTGCCTCGATCCAGCCAACGGGGCTCGATTCGTCCGTGGCTGCCTCGGCACTGCGAGTGAGAGCGACCAGAGTCTTGACGGTTGCCTGCAAGGATTCCTGGCCTCGATCGACGATGACGCGCGCTCCCAGTTCATCCGCGAGATTGCGGCGGAAGTCGAATCAGCCGTCATCAGTCGCCTTGTCCGTCTTGCTCCGTTCGGGCGGCACGTGTGGCGCCAACTGGACGAATTCGGTGCAGACGTTCGTAACAGTTACTGGCGCGATGTACATCCATACTGGAACCGCCATAGTGAAGCCGAGATGATCGAGCTCGTTGACCGCCTGCTCGAAGTCCACCGGCCGAGGGCAGCCTTCAACGCGATCCATTTCGATTGGGAGAAGCTAGAAACCTCGCGCCTCAAGCGGCTCCTCTTTGCAGTTGCAACGGACAGCGCTGAACGATCCGGGGAGTACAAGCTAGACGCGCACGACCTTTCCAGCGCGTTACAGTCCCTCGACGGCAGGACGGGAGTCACGCGCGAGGACATGGCCCGCCTGGAGTTTCTCTTTGTCGAAGCCCTTGAACATAGCCAGCACGGGATCCCGAATCTGGAGAAGCAGATCGGGAGCTCACCTACCATGTTCGTCCAGGCTGTGGCGATGGTGTATCGGCGTGACGACGGCGGTGAAGATCCGCCGGAGTGGCGGATCGGTGATCCCCAGAGCAGAGAGGCGATCGCACGGACGGGGCATCGTCTACTCGAACAGTTGCGCCGTATTCCAGGGACTGATGACGCCGGAAGCATCGACGTGGAGGCTCTCAGAGCGTGGTTGACCGAGGTTCGTGACCTGTTCGCGCAGCATCGGCGTGTCGAGATCGGCGACTACTGCATCGGTGAACTTTTCTCCGACGCGCCTCATGAAAAAGATGGAACGTGGCCATGTCGACCGGTTTGCGAAGCGATGGAAGGTATCGCCTCGGAGGGGGTGGCCCGGGGCTTCTATATCGGCGTCCACAATTCACGGGGTGCACAATGGCGTGGCGAGGGCGGAAAGCAGGAGCGCGAGCTAGCCGCGAGGTATCGGCATTGGTCGCAGCAACTGTCCTTTGACTACCCCTACGTCAGTAGCGTTCTGGAGAGAATCGCAGCTTCCTACGACCATGAGGCGGAGTGGCACGATTCCGACGCGCGAGTCGAGAAGCGTCTACGTCACTAGGGCGGCAGACCAAAATCTCGTGAATATCATGGTGGTGGTGAAACGGTGGACATCCAAGAAACCTGGGGGTGAATCGTGTTTCAGTGGCTGGCCGACAACAGACAATGGGTCTTCTCCGGGATCGGAGTATTCATGCTCGCGGTCGTGCTGTCGGGCGTCCGAAACGGTGCCTGGCTGCGGCGAATGGCCGCGCGCCTGCTGCCGAAGCCTCAATGCGTACCGGAACGGGCGAAGAGATTCTTCCTCACGCCACAGCATGCGACGCTGAACATCAGTGGCCCAGAAGACGGCTACCTCCGCGTCGAGTTCATCGCCATGAATTCCTCGGGCAAGCTGTTGTGTTCGAAAAGCGCCGAGCTATCCTCGCTCACTATCGGCAACGCCGGTGTACAGCGTGATTCGCAGGTTAATGCGCATTGCGACCTCATCACCGGAGCGACGGGCACCGCTCAATTCACCCTTATTCTTCGGCCTGAAGAGATTCGTCGTGTGCTAGAAGGAATCGGGCCCGCGACAAACCCGCTCACGTCGCCCTACGCTCAGGTACACGCGAGCGGTCGCTTTGTCGTGGTCCAGGGCAATGAGACGTGTGACGCGTGGTTCGACTATGTGATTCCGACCACGACAACAGTAAATGACGAGGCGGCGCGCATTCGACTCGGCCGTGGCGAAGTTCGTGTTGATGGCGCGGTCGCGTTGACTCATTAGAGGTGATGTGAGTGACGAGTGGCGCACCGCACTGCCAGCTTTGAGAAGCCGTCATGGGCTTTCAGCCGTCTTGTCCGCGCACTCGGATCGCTCCATTGACCAGGCGCCGGGGTTCCGACGACTTCGCGCGGATCGCCATCCTGTCGTGCTTCTACTTACGTGAACCGGTTTGTTCGCCTGAGTGCCCGATGCTGAAGATGTTCGTCGCGGTCACGAGTCTCTGTCCGAAGGCGCGAGCGCGACCGACCTGAATGGGGTTCAGGGGGTCGCGGGTTCAAGTCCCGCCGTCCCGATTTCCAGAGCAATTGATTCGCGAAAAGATCAGAGAGCGGCGTCCGAAAATCGGGCGCCGCTTTGTCGTTCGTGGAACCGCGCCTACGTGTAAATTTTCGTCGTGATCGCTCTCCCCGATTTATCGCACCTCGATGCCCTCGTCGATCTACTCCGCAACCGCCGCATCGTCGCCTTGGTCGGCGCCGGCTGCAGCACCGAGTCAGGCATCCCCGACTACCGCGGCCCGGAATCGAGCCGCAAACGTCGCACACCAATCCAGTATCAGGAATTCGTACGCAGCGAGTCGTCGCGCGCACGATACTGGGCTCGCAGCACTGTCGGTTGGCGGCGCATCGCCACAGCGCGCCCCAATGCGGCGCACTTCGCGCTCGCGCAACTCGAAGCCGCCGGAGCGATGGCCGGCGTCATCACGCAAAACGTCGACGGCCTGCATCACGCGGCGGGAAGCCAACGGGTAGTGGAGCTTCACGGCTCGCTCGCTGCGGTGCGCTGTCTGGAGTGCGGCGATCGCATCGAACGCGACGCGTTTCAGCGGCGAATTCTCGAGCTCAATGGCGAATGGACACGCCAGCTCGACCCGGTCGAGCACGAGGCTGCGCCAGATGGCGATGTCGATCTGCCTGCGTCCGCGCTCGCCGACTTCCGCGTTCCCGCGTGCGACGCGTGCGGACACGGTGTGCTCAAACCGGATGTGGTGTTCTTCGGCGAGAATGTTCCGCGCCCGCGTTTGGACGAGGCGTGGAGCGTGTTCAACGATGCTAATGTTCTGTTAGTAATCGGATCGTCGCTCACTGTCTATTCCGGCCGCCGCTTTGTCTACCGCGCCGGCGAGATTGGCATGCCCATCGCCGTCATGAACGTCGGTCCCACGCGCGCCGACGACGTCGCTGCAGTCAAGCTCGACGCACCGCTCGGCGCGGCGCTTCCGGCAGTCGCGGCCTTGCTCGCGAGAGAACCGGCGCGATAGAGGTGCGGCGCAGCTCGCCGCGCAAGCGCAGAGAACAATAGGGTTGACGAACGCTGTGGGAGTAGACATCCTACATCCGGCGGATGTAGACACTCTACTCCCGCCGACACCTCGTCCCGGCACCGCATGTCGCGCATCGAGCTGCTCCAAGGCACGTTGGACTTCATCATCCTCCAGACCCTGCGCTGGGGACCGTGCCACGGCTACGGCATCGCGCAGCAGATCCGCGCGAGCTCCAACGACACACTGCAGGTCGACACCGGATCGCTCTATCCCGCGCTGCACCGCCTCGAGCGGAAGAAGTGGATCTCCGCGGACTGGGAAGTCTCGGAGAATCGGCAGCGCGTGCGCGCGTACACGATCACCGCCGCCGGGCGAAAGCAGCTCGCGGTCGAGCGATCGAAGTGGGAACTCCTCTCGAAGGCGATCGCTGGTGTGATGCAGCCACCGACAACGCAGGCGGAATCGTGACCTTCTCAGGATCTCGGAAGCGCGCGCAGCGCGATCTCGACCTCGACGAAGAAATTCGCGCGCACTTCGACATGGCGGTGCGCGATCGCATGGCGCGCGGTGAATCGCGCGCCGCTGCGGAAGCCGCCGCACGACGCGAGTTCGGCAACGTCGGACACGTGAAGGAGGTCACGCGCGACATGTGGGGCGGCGTGTGGCTCGAACGATTGCGGCAAGATCTGAGTTTCGCGTGGCGTTCGCTTCGGCGCTCGCCGACGTTCACCATCGTCGCGGTGCTCACTCTCGCGCTGGGGATTGGCGTCAACACGGCGATGTTCGCCGTGTTGAATGGCGTTCTGCTTCGCCCCTTGCCGTTCCCCGACCCCGATCGATTGCTCGCGGCATCGTACAAGCCAGAGGGTATGGAGTATGGGGTGACGCCCCGGATGTTCGACGATCACTACGTGCTGTTCGAGAAGGACACGTCGATCTTCGAGCACGTGGCAACGTACGGCGCCAGGTCGCTCACCCTCACCGGTGCCGGCGATCCGTTGTCTGTGAGTGCGGCGCGCGTGACGCGGCAGTTCTTTTCCGTGCTCGGCGCGCATCCGCAGCTCGGCCGCGCGTTCGAAGAGAACGACGCATCCGGTGACGACGGCACCGCGGTGATCTTGTCCGATGCGCTCTGGCACGCGCGTTTCAACGCCAACCCGTCGGTGATCGGCACGACCGTCACCCTGGAAGGCGTGAGCCGAACGGTCGTCGGAGTGATGCCGGCGTCGTTCGACTATCCCGCCGGCACCGACATGTGGCAGCCGTGGCGCGTCGTCGCGAATCCGAAGGAGAACGTCGGCCTCGTACCGGTGATCGGACGGCTCAAGCCCGGCGTATCGATCGAGCAAGCGCGGCAGATGTTCGCGGCGTTTGCGCCGAATCTCCCGGTCGTCGAGGGCCCACCGCGCACAGGACTGGTGCCCGAGCTCATTCCGCTCAAAACGGTGGTGATTGGCGACGTGCGCACGCCGTTGCTGATCTTTTCCGGCGCGATCGTATTCGTGTTGCTCATCGCATGCGCGAACGTCGCGAACCTGCTGCTCATGCGCGTCGCATCGCGCGATCGAGAGATGGCGTTGCGCGCGGCGCTCGGCGCGGGCCGCCGGCGGCTCGTCCGTCAACTGCTCACCGAAACGCTGGCACTCACCACCGTCGGTGCTGTCGCGGGAGTTGGCGTCAGCTGGGCGACGCTTCGCATGCTGCTCTCGCTCGCGCCGCAGAATCTGCTGCCGAGGGCGGATGGGATTCGCATCGATCCGTGGACGTTGGCGTTCACGGGCGGCTTGACGATCCTCACCGCAATCGTTTGCGGATTGATTCCGGCCCTGCATGCGTCCGAGCACCACCTGCACGCGTCGTTGGGGGCCGGCGCACGCACCGTCACCGGCGGCCGCCAACGACTCCGGTCGCTCCTCGTCGGTGGAGAGATCTCGCTCGCGCTCGTGTTGCTGACCGGTGCTGGCCTGCTCGTTCGCAGCTTCGAGCGCATGCGGTCTGTCGATCTTGGATTCGATCCGCGTAACGCGCTCGAGGTGACGGTCGATCTTCCGCAGTCGCGCTACGCGACCAGCGCCGAGATGCGCGAATTCGACGCGCGCGTGGTCGCAAACCTCGGCGCGATTCCCGGCGTGGAGGCGGCAGGCGCGATCAACTTCCTGCCGCTCAGCAAAACGAGCATCGCGGGCTCTTTCACGATCGAGGACGGGCGTAAGCTTCCGCCCGGCTACATCGTCGGCGCACTGTCCGTGAGCCCGGACTACTTTCGCGCCATGGGCATGCACATCGAGCGCGGACGCGCGTTCACCGCGGACGACCGCACGAACGGCGCGCGAGTCGTGATCCTGAGTCATTCCGTCGCCGAGAAGTTTTGGCCAGGCGGGAAGGCGATCGGCAAACGGATCTCATCGTCCGACAACCCAACGGCGGCCGATTGGGTGACGATCGTCGGCGTGGTGAACGACGTCGTGCAAGGCGCGGTGACATCGAACCCGGGCAGGTCGGCCTACTCGCCGATCGCGCAGACCGATCCTCCGTTCTTTCTCAGGCATGTGACGTTCGTCGTGCGGAGTCGCGACGAGAGCGCACGCACCGCGCTCACGCCGATCGAAGTCGCCGCGGCGCGCGTGCTGCGCGAGGCCGATCCGAATCTCGCGGTTCAGACGGCGACGCCGATCCCGGAGCTCATCGATCGAACGACCGCGACGCCGCGGTTTCAGTCGCGCATGCTGTTGACGTTCTCGCTCACGGCGCTCGCATTGGCGATGATCGGCGTGTACGGCGTGCTCTCGTACAATTTCGCACAGCGACAACAGGAAATCGGCGTTCGCATCGCGCTGGGCGCGACGCCGGGCGAGATCGCACGGATGGTGCTGCGCCGCACCATGGTACTCGTCATCCCGGGCATCGTCGTCGGACTCGGTGCGTCGTTCGCGCTGACGCGCGTGCTGGGGCGTTTCCTGTTTCAGATCAAGGCGACGGATCCGGTCACGTTCGCGTCCGTCGTCGTCGTGCTCGCGGTCGTCGCGCTGGCGGCGGCGGCGTTGCCCGCGCGGCGTGCCTCGCGCGTCGATCCGACGATCCTCACACGGGCGGCCGGTTAGGGCGGGCAGCCTACTTTAGCTGCCCGTCCAACTCCATGTAGATGCGGCGGACCGCAGTCTGCCCCTGTTCTTTCGACATCGCGAACGAGTCATACGGGCCCCACTGCACCTGCGCGAGCGCCTGATCGACGGTCAGCCCCTTCGCGTGCAACGCCGTGACGTTCGCGATGACGTCGTCCATCGCCTTCGTGAACGCCTCGAAGTTCGCACGAGACTCTGGACCGGCGACGATCGGCCCGTGCGCCGGCACGTACGTCGTGACGTCCTTCATCGCTAGCGCCTTCTTTGCGGTCGCCAACCATTTGGTCGGCGTGGCCGAGCGCATGGCGGGGAAGACGTGGTTGAGATAGACCTCGCTCATCTCCAAGATCTTTTCCTTCGGCAGATAGACCTCGAGGTCGCCGCCGGTGTGCCCAGATCCGAGGAACATGAGCTGTGCCTGCTCGCCTCCAAAGTCCACCGTCTTCTGGTCGTCGACGACCACCGCATCCGCCGGAAGCTTCCAGGCGCCTGGCTTGGCCCTCGGCGAGGCTCCCGCTTTGTCGAGGGTCGTCTTCGAGATCGGGCTGATGTAGTAAGTCACGCCGGCCGGAAACGCGATGTTGCCGCCGGTATGGTCAGAGTGATCGGATCCGATCACGACCCATTTGATCGGCTTCGGCGTCACCTTCGCGATCGCGTCGACGACTTCCTTCGTCGCCGTGGGATTCGCCATGCCGTCGACCAGCAGCACGCCGTCGTTCGTCACGACGAACATGACGCCCGTGCTGAACAGGCCGCGGTCGAGCGACTGCATCTCCTCGTAGCCGTAGACGTTCGGCGCGAGCTTCGTGAGACGCGGGTAGCCAGGCGTTGGCACCGAGACGCTCGGGGCGTCTTGGGCCTGGGTCGCACCGGGAGCGGTAACCAGCGCACATGCCAAGGCCGCCATCGCTCCGAACCGGAATTGCTTCATCACAGTCGCTCCTGAAATGTTGATCACGTACGTCACCTACGCGTCTTTCCTGCTGCGAAATGTGGCTTGAAGTTCGTGTCCGGGCCAGACGCATCGAATCGATATTCGTGGGGCATGCACGATCGACCAACGCCGCTACGACAAAGCGCGATCGAGCTCCGCGGCGTGCTGACGTGTTTGCTCGTCCATCACGAGGCCTTCGTATGCGAGGGAGTAGAGCAATGATGCGCGTGCGGCGCACCGATCCGCATCGTGCTCAGAGCCCGCAGCGACCTCTCGCTGCCACTCGAGGTACACGAGCTCGGCGAAGAATGCGCATTTGGCTTGGTCGAACACTCCGCCGGTTTGCAGGAACGGCCGAAGACTTCGTGCGTCCAGTCCGATGAGCAAATTGAGATCGAGGCCGACCGTCACCGCCGCGTGCTCGATCTCCTGTCGCGCTTCCGCATTCTTTCCCTCGAAGAGCATTCGCCGAATTCGGGAAAGCGCGATGCCGATGGACGCAATCATCCGAAGCAGGTAGTCCTCTTGTTCCATACCAGCATTCTGCCGCGTTCAACCGATTCCGGAAGGGGCGACGTGCGACATATTACGGGATATCACGAGCGCGGCGCCGCCGTTTCCATGAGACAAAACACGCAAGCTTGACAGGATCGTGATGACAAAATATTCTCATGTCGAGATAAAATTTTCTCACCACGATCCGCTGAGGCACGTAAGACGCGTGAGGCACGCATGATCGATCGTCTTCGCTCTGACCTCCGCATCGCGCTCCGCAGTCTGGCGCGATCGCCGGGCATCGCTATCACTACCACCGCGATCCTCGCCGTCGGTATCGGCATGGCGATCGCGATGTCCACCATCGTGCGGACGGTGATGGTCCAGCGCCTGCCAGTCGAGAACCAGCAGCAGCTCGTCGTGCTCCACGCATTCGTCGGCAACAACGAGCTGTCGCTGTCGACGGAGGATCGCAAAGCGCTTCGCCGCGAGACGCGCACGCTGCGTGACGTCGCCGGTGTCGGCATCCTTCAGATCGCGTCGCCCAACATCGTCGGCGGCGCCACCTATTCACTCCGCTCCGTTCCGGCCAGCGGCAACTTCTTCGAGGTGCTCGGCGCTCGCCCGGCTCTGGGCCGGCTTCTCGACTCGACGGATGACGCGAGTGGATTGAGGCACGCGGTCGTGCTCAGCTATCGGGCGTGGCGAGAGAAGTTTAACGGCGATTCATCCGTGCTCGGCAAACGCGTCGGCGATCCGTGGGACCCGGACTACCATGCCGGTGAATACGTCATCGTCGGCGTCGCTCCGCCGGGCCTCGATTTCCCGGCCGGTGTCGACAATTGGTACACCTATGAAGGCGATCCGCGTACGGCCGGGTCGGACAACCTCACCGGCATCACAGTGGGACGTCTCGCGCCAGGCGCGACCGCCGGCGCAGCGCGCGCCGAGTGGCTTCCATTCCGCGAACGTGCCTATGCGCAGACGCTCGCCCGCTTGCACTCGAGCGCGCAGCTCCACGTCACGCGTGTCGAGGTGGCCGGCCTCGCGGATGAGATCCTCGGGAACTCGAGCACCATCCTCGAGATCCTCGCGGCAGCTGTCGTGCTCCTCTTTCTGATCGTGTGCCTGAACGTCGGCAACCTGCTCTTGCTTCGCGCCGCAAGTCGCAGCCACGAACTCGCTGTCCGCCGCGCCGTCGGCGCATCGTTCGGCGACATCCTGTCGGTGCTGCTCGCTGAGGGCGTCGTGATCGCCATCGCCGGCGGCGTCGCCGGGTTTCTCGTGGCCGAGGCGTTGTTGCACGGGCTCGTCGCGGCGGCGCCGGCGCAACTGCCGCGCTTGGACGACATCTCGCTCGCAGGCGCACCTGTTCTGACGGCGGCGCTGATCTCGCTGCTGGCGACGCTCCTCTTCGGTGTCGCGCCGGGCGTGGCCGTGGCGCGTGGCAGCTTAGCGTCGCCGCTTCGCATCGACACGAGGGCCGGCGGCCGGACGCGTCAGCGACGGCGTCTTCAGCAAACGCTCATCGCGGCACAGACGGCGCTTGCCGTCATCACGCTCGCGAGCGCCGGACTTCTGCTTCACAGCCTCGAGCGACTCGAGCGGCTCGACCTCGGCTTCAATCCCGATCACCTCTCGGTCTTCAGCGTGACCTATCCGCTCGCCACCTACGAGACGCGGGCCAAAGTCGGAGCGCTCGGAAGGGAAGTGCTGCCCCTCTTGCGCGCGACTCCCGGAGTGACGGCGCTGAGCACCGTCGAGTTGCGGCCGTTCATGGGTGCCGACTACGGAGTCTTCGGCCTCATTCGCGAAGGCGCGCCGGCGACCGGGGCGCCGACACTGGTCGCGAGCGATCTCGGAGACCAGGAGCTGTTTCGCACACTGGGCATTCCTGTGATCCGCGGTCGCGCATTTCTCGCGTCGGACGACGAGCACGCGGCGTTAGTGGCCGTGGTGAGTCGTGCCGTCGCCGAGCAGATGTGGCCCGGGGAGAATCCGATCGGGAAGCGCGTGGGCATGGTCATCGGCGGCAACGTGACCTGGCGGACGGTGGTGGGCGAGGTTGGTGACGCGCACATGCGCGCGCTTCGCGTTGCGACGCCGACCTTGTACTTGCCGTGGCAGCAACTCTCCCTGGGCTGGACCGCGACGGTGGCCGTGCGAACGAGCGCAGATTTCGCGAGCGTGCTTCCGTCGCTCCGCCGCGTGCTCGCGCAAGTCGACCCGCAGCTCACCATCTGGGACGCGCACTCGTTCGACGATCTGCTGGGTACGGAGTTAGCCACGCCGCGGCTCAGCAGCTTTCTCCTCGGCGCGTTTGCGCTCGTCGCGCTGCTGTTGGCGGCGATTGGTCTCTACGGTGTGATGGCGTTCACCGTGCGCGAGGAGACGCGCGAGATCGGTTTGCGAATGGCGCTCGGTGCGGGTCCGGAGCGGGTTCGGCGCGACGTGCTCGGGCGGGCGCTGTCGGTGATTGCGATCGGCGGAGCGATTGGGCTGCTCGGCGCGTTGGCTAGTTCGCGAGTTCTCGCTGGGCAGCTCTTTCAAGTGCAGCCGGCGGATCCGGTGTCACTTGGGGCGGCGTGTCTGCTGCTTGGCGTCGTGGCGTTGGCGGCGGCGTACTTGCCGGCGAGGAGAGCGACGCGGGTGGATCCGGCGATTGCGCTGAGGGCAGAGTAGGGATTAACCCCGGATAGGCAGCGTTTGCGGATTAGGTTTTCTGATTATCCCTAATTATGTGCACATTTGAATTAGGTTTACCAGTTATACCTAATTAAGCGCCTGCCTCAATTAGGGTTGTCGATCATCCGCTAGCCAGTGGCTCATCGCGGACAATGCCCGGCACGCTTCTGACAAAGGCTTGGGAGTACAATCCCGTGCTCGACGCGCCGGCGCGCCATCGTCGCGCGTGCCGGTACGACACGTTCGTTCCAGCCGATCTTTCGACGCTCGAACTACGGCTCAGGGCGGCCGCAGTCGGCGCGGTATCAGAAGCAGAGCACGCGATCCGCGACTTGAACGCGGTGCCGGCAACGGACCTTCGCGCCATGGGCCGGCTGCTTCTTCGCAGCGAGTCGATCGCGTCGTCGAAAATCGAAGGAATGCAATTGGATGCTCGTGAGCTCGCGCGCGCAGAAGCTCGGCTCGATACGGGCGGGCGCGTCAGCGACACGGCTTGCGACGTGATCGCGAACATCGACGCAATGATCTTGGCCGTCGAGAACGCCGCGTCCGTCGAGACATTCGAGCAGCGCGACATTCTCGATGTTCACAAAAAGCTCATGGAGCGCGCCACGAACCGTCGCGTTGCCGCCCGGTTTCGGACCGAGCAAAACTGGATTGGCGGAAACGACTACAACCCGTGCGGCGCTGACTTTGTCCCGCCGCCGCCGGAAGAACTTCCGCGACTGCTCGACGATCTCTGTCGTACAATCAATGATGACGTGCTTCCGCCGGTCGTTCAGGCAGCGCTCGTCCATGCGCAATTTGAAACCATCCACCCGTTTCACGATGGAAACGGCCGCACTGGCCGCGCGCTGATCCACGTCGTTCTCCGTCGTCGAAAGATCGCAGCTCATTATGTACCGCCAATCAGCGTCACGTTGTCGACGGCGAAGGAGCGCTACATCGGCGGACTCACGGCGTTCCGCGCCGACGATGTGCAAGGCTGGATCGAGTACTTTGCCGATGCCGCACGGAGCTCGGCGCGACTTGCAACGCGATACCTCAATGCCGTGCGAGCACTATGTGAGCGTTGGAAGGAGCAGCTTCGCGCATCTCCGAGTGCGCCGCGATCCGACGCCGCCGCGTGGCGACTGATTGAGGCGCTGCCGGGGCATCCGACCATCACAACTGCCGTCGCGATCGAAGCCGTCGGCAGATCTCGTCCGCAGGTATTGCTTGCCATGGAGCAGCTCGTCGCGGCCGGGGTGCTCACGCCGGTGTCGGAGAATCGGCGGAACATGGCGTGGGAAGCAATCGGACTACTTGATCTCATCGTGCAATTGGAGGCCGGACAGCTACCGGCGCAGGACTAGCACACCGCGGTCGTCATCAATCTTTAATCTGCGTCTCACGCATTCTGGATTGACGGTCGGACCAGTGTGCTCGCATCATCGACTCGTTAGACACTCGCGAGAACCCGATGCGACACTTCTCACGCCGGACATTAGCTGTCGTCTCAACTGTCGTCTGCGCCGTGGGCGTCGCCGGGCTCGTTGCCTACGCCGCCTACGCGGCGCTTCGCCCGAAGCCGACACAGCTCTCGGCCGCAGGTGGCATCGAGAACGATACGATCGTCGTGAACACCATGGAGTCGACGCGACTCCACGTGTCCGTATTGGATCAGCGCGGACGACTGCTGCCGCGCGATACTGCGGTTCAGTTTCGATTGATCTCCGGCGACATCACGCTTTCGCCGACGGGGGAGACCACGTGCTCGCGTCGCGTCGATGCCGTGGTGCAGGCCGCGTTCGCTCGCGTCGAGCGCCCCTTCGTGCTCCACTGCCGGCCGGTCGTGTCGCTCGAGTCGCCGTCGTGGATCGATCTCCTCGTTGGCGATCGTCCCCACGAGCTGTCGTTCGTGGCGCACGGACCCGACGGTGCGCCCGTCACCGAGTTGCGTGGTACCGAGACGGTCGAGAATGGGTCGGTCGCCGGATTGGTTGGAACGGCTGTTCGTGCGCGACGCCCCGGAATGACGTTCGTCCATGTCGTCGTGGGCAACAGGACGACGAGCATACCAGTTCAGGTATATCAAATCGTCACGTCATTCGTCGGCAATGCGCCGAACGTGCGGCTGATGGCCTTGCGAGTGCGGCTTGCCCGAGGCGATACGATTGTGATGCCGGTGCCGAAGGCGGCGTTTTGGGTGAAGTACTTCTCGAACGACCCGGGCGGCATCCCACCGACAATCGAATTGCGCGGGAAGGGGTCGTGCACGACGGGCGACGGCATGCACGTCAAGCGAATCGAAGCCGGCCAATACGCGAAGTACTGCTTGGCATACGACGGCACGACACTCATGATTGCTCATGGCGGAGTGGGCGCAGACATCGTCAACGGCACGGTCGCAATGGAGCTCGAGTGGCAGTGAGCAGGCGGTGCGAGTCCCGGTGCATGACCAAACCCCTCGGCGGCCGATGACCGTGCAACGACTCGCCGCGCTCGTCGTTACGGTTCTCTCAATGACCGCCTGCTCGTCTCCAGCGGCGAGCATAGCGCCCGTCGTGCTATTTTACGGCGAAGCGACCGACCCGATCGGCGACACAGCGTCTTTCGGTGATACGCGCGTAGCACTTCCGGCCGACTTGGTCTTCGCCGCCGCCGAAGTTACCGACGACGCAGTTCGTCTGGCCGTCCGATTCGCGCCCGGATCGCTCGATCCGCGCAGCACCGGAGCGATGATCCTTCTCGACACCGATCTCGATGCGGCCACCGGCGTGCCGAACTTCGGCGTCGGCGCCGAGTATGTCGTAACGTTAGAGGCGACGCTACTGGGCGGAGCGACGCTCGGCCGCGCCGTGACGGATCCGGGCTGTGAAGGTTCCAACCCGGCGATTCCGTGCCGGTTCGAAACAGTCGCACACGGCCTGGTCGGGGTCGGGAACGATGAGATGAACACAACGATTCCACGATCGGCGTTCGGACCGCTGGATGGACCACTCAATTTTCGGGTGATCGCCTACGCAGTCCTCGATGACGGGCACCTGACCGTGACCAGCGACCACATGCCGAACGCAACCGACCAGTTCATCGCGGTTCGATAGAGGCCGCCGTTCATGCCCGGTTCGATCATCAGATCGATTCGCGAACGCCTGCGCCAGGACATCGCATTCGCCGCGCGACAGCTGCGCCGGTCGCCGTCGTTTGCCTTGACGGCAGCGGTCACTCTCACCATCGGCATCGGTGCGACCGCGGCGATGTCCAGCGTCATCGAGGCTGTGCTCTTACGCCCGCTGCCGTTCACCCAGCCCGATCGCGTGGTGAACATTCATCTCACACGGAACGGATCTCCGGTTCCGATCGCCTCCAACCTCGAGTTTGCCCAGTGGCGAGCGCTGGCCGGAACGCGCGGGGCATTCACCGCGATTGCCGCGTCCGTGCCCCAGACGTCGTTTACTCTGACGCGCGGCCAGTCGCCCGAATTGGTTCGCGGTGGGCGAGTCAGCGCGGACTATCTGCGCGTACTCGGCGTGCATCCGGCGTCGGGCCGCGGATTCAACGCCAATGAAGATCAACCTGGCGCGCCGCACGTGGTGCTGCTCAGTCATCGACTGTGGGTTCGCGATTATGCATCGAGCGGCGCGATCGTCGGTCAGACAATTCGAATGGACGGCGACGCCTACACCGTCATCGGCGTGATGCCGGCGGTATTCGACGTCGTCAGCGGCGGCGATGAGCTCTGGGCACCGCTGACACTATCGCCCACGCAGCTTCAGGATTTCAAAGCGCGGTATCTGCAGGTCGTCGGGCGGCTGGCGCCAGACGTGACGCTATCGCAGGCGACGTCGGCGGTGGACCGAGTCGAACGGCGACTGTCATCCGAAAACGCCTCCTGGGGCAAAGGATACGCGGGACTCACAACGTTGTATTCGGAAGATCTCATTGGCGGCGCGCGGGCGCGACTCTACCTGCTCTTCGGTGCTGTTGCGTTCGTATTACTCATCGCCTGCGTCAACGTCGCAAATCTGTTGCTCGCTCGCGGTTCGGCGCGAGCGCGCGAGATGGCCGTCCGCGCCGCGCTCGGCGCGAGTCGTTCGCGGCTCATCGAACAACTGCTCACCGAGGCTGCCGTCTTGAGCGCCGGAGCCGGCGCACTCGGCATTGTGCTCGCCGTCGTGCTCGTGCGTGCGGTGATCGCGCTGAGTCCTGCTGGACTTCCGCGCATCGAACAGACGACGATCGACGGCGCGGTGGTCGCTGTCGTTCTCGTCATCGCGGTCGCGTGCAGCTTGATGGTGGGTCTCTTGCCCGCGCTGCGGATCACGGGCTCCGCGTCGCAGACGGTGTTGCGCGAGGGTGGGCGCGGCGGCAGTCCGTCGAGGAGTCGGACACGCACGCAGAATTTGCTCGTGGTGTCGGAGGTCGCGCTGGCCGTGGCGCTGCTGTCGGGAGCGGGACTGTTGATTCGCAGCGCGTGGGCGCTGGCGCACATAGATCCCGGGTTCGACAGCCGTAACGTGTTCACGGCACAGGTGGTGTTGCCGGTCGCGCGGTACCCGGGAGTGCGCGACGCGACGCAAGCATATCGCGCGATTCACGACCAGGTCGCCGCGATTCCCGGCGTTCGCGCCGTGGCCTTCACATCCTCGCTGCCATTGACGCCGAGTGTTCGCTCGGGGCTCGGTGCGGAAGGTCAGCCGATGACGGACGGCGAGCGACTGATCGCCGACATTCGCCTCGTCTCGCCCGGCTATTTCGGCGCAATGGGAATTGCCGTGCAGGCCGGACGCGATTTCGCCGCCATGGATGATGGCGCCGCGCCGCTTGTCGCCATTATTAATGAAGCGCTCGCCAAGAAGCTGTGGCCCGGCCAGCGCGCGGTCGGCAAACGGATCGAGGGCATGGATCCGAGTCACCAGCACTTTATGACCGTCGTCGGCGTGATCCACGATCAGCGCGACGTGAGCCTCAATCAGCCGCCGCTTCCGGAGTTCTATATCCCGTACGGGCAGGCGCCTGCTGCGTTGTGGTCGAGTCTTCAGGGATCGCTCATCGTCGTTGCGAAAACGCAGAAGAGTTCGGCGGCGAACGTCCCTCGCCTCGATCGCGCGATTGCCGAAGTCGATCCAACGCTGCCCATCACCAACGTCACGACGATGGACCAGGTGAGGCAATCGTCACTCGCCACGTCACACTTCAATACGCTGCTCATTTCACTCTTGGGTGGCATCGCGCTCGTGCTCGCCGTGGTCGGCGTATACGGATTGATCGCGTTCTCCGTGAGTCAAAGGACCTGGGAGATTGGCGTGCGCACGGCACTCGGCGCGACGCCGGCGATGATCGCGGGCTCGATCATCGCGCGGGGACTTGCGCCCGTTGGTGTAGGCGTCGCCGTGGGCGTTCTCCTGGCGTTGACGACCACGCGTCTCCTGCGCGATCAGTTGTTCGGCGTTGCTCCGGGCGATCCGATCACGATCGCGGCGATTGTCGGAGCGATGCTCGTCGTGGCCGTGCTCGCGTCGGTCGCGCCGATCCGGCGTGCGCTGCGCATTTCGCCGGTTGAGGCGTTAGCTGGCTGAGCGGATGTCATCAGCACGTCGCGAAACGCCGCGATCTTCTCTCAGGCGTCGAGCACCTGCTGGAAGTAGCTTGGCAGATCGATCGCGAGTGGCGCCGACGCGCCTCGCGGGGACCACCCAATCATCTCGGCGAGCACTTCGACGCGTTCGTCAACCGGCGTTGAACGCTCGACCGTGCGCGCATCCATATCGATGACCCAATACTCGTCCACGCCCTGGGTTCGGAACAGCGTCCGCTTCTTCACGCGATCGGCCCGTGCGGTGCCCGGTGAAAGAACCTCAATGGCGAGCAATAGCCGCCCAACGTCGGAAAAGTGCCGAGGGCGTCGGCCAGCGGCGAGCGGCGCGACGAACAGATCCGGCTGTACGCTCCGCTTCGGCGAAAAGACCACGTCGGCTGGGGCGGCGACCGCATGGCCCACCGTCTCGCGGCTCACGCCGCGAAGAGCCACCGATTCTACGCCGACGCGATCAAAAAGAACGTTAGGGAGCGGCATTGCGGCGCGCTCATTAACGATCTCAGATTAGGGTCGTCTCGAATCGAGACGGTCATGCGCGGCGCCCCAGAAACTCCCGAAACGCCGCGAATACGCGTCGCATGTTCGGTCCCTTGTACGGAAACACATCCGCCGGATCCATGTCGTGTACGACCATCGCTGTGCCGGCCTCGAAGATGAGCAGCTCGCCGGCGCGCGTCTCCGCGCAATCGATCGTGATGTATTCCGAACCGCTCCGCTCATAAAGCGCCCGCAACGCCGCAGCATGTCGCACCGCGAACACGTCGTCGAACGTCGCGAACGCATTTTCCTCTTCGGCGCGCTTCGCTGCATCGACGTCCATCCCCGCATTGAGGTAGTGCAACATCCAATGCGCCGCGATCGCGACATGACAGAGGAACGGTTTTCCGTCCATCATCACCACGCGATACTTCCGAAAGAGACCGTCCTCACCGCTGTAGTCGACGAACGGCGCCCAGAAGAATTTGTCCGCCGGATGCCGCTCGAGATAACCCGCGATGTCCGCCGCCGCTTCGATGCGCTCGAGCCCATGTCCGCCATGCGAGTCGAGCGGCCGCAGCAGAAACGGATACGCTAGTCGCTGCGACAACACTGGTACCTCAGCGCCGTCCTCGGCGAGTGCGCGCACTTGCTCACGGTCGAGCATCACCGTCGGCGGAATGCACACACCCGGCGCGCCGTCCAACAGTTTCCATAGACGGTCTCGTTCCATCGAGCGAATGCCAGCGGGGGAGAGCAGCACGGGCCGCGGCCACTCTGCCAATTCCGCCTCGAGCTGCGCCAGCACGGGCTCGTTGGCGTCCGACTGACAGGCGCCGATCATCGCCAGATCGTGATCCGGCACGTCGTCCGGCGACGGCTCGTTCGGCAGCAGGAAGACCATGTCCAACGTGACGTCCGAATCGATGAGCAGAAAGGACACCGGCACGTTGGTGGCAATGTCCCCTGGCGCAGCGAACATCAGGAGACGCAGCCCGGTGTCGCGCTCGGCCGGCGTGCGAAAGACGCGTGATAGTTTCAGCGCCTGCGCTTGGCACGCGAGGCCACGTTCCTTGTCGAATACCAGTTCGTGAACGACGCCGAGGTCGAACCAGGCGCCGGCGTCTGACGGGTCCGCGGAGAGGCGTAATTCCAGTTCGGTAATTATAGAACTAGGATCATCGCCGCGGAAAATGCGATGCGCCAACCTCCCGAGCCCAACGACCTCCGGCGGCCAGCGTCGTTCTGCGGGTGCCGCAACGGTCACGGCCGCCTCCCGAGGTCGAGCACCGCGTCGACCATCTCGTCGATGTCGCGCGGCTCGGTACGGTGATTGACGATCGCCGCGCGAATGACGAGCTGCCCGTCGATCTCCGTCGTCGACGGCGCCGCGATGCCAGATTCCTGTAGCTCGACGACGATGCGGGCGTTGAGTGCATTGGTGTCTTCGACGCGATTGTCGCCGCGATATCGAAAGCAAACGATGTTGAGCGCCACCGGGGCCATGAGCTCGAGCTCGGATTCGGCGCTCACACGCGCTTCGAGGTGCCGAGCGAGCGCGCACGTGTTTTCAATCATCGCACCGATGCGCTCGAGTCCATACGTGCGCAGCGTGAACCAGGTCTTGAGTGCGCGAAAGCCGCGACTCAGGTCGATACCAAAGTCGCACGGCCACGGCGAGTTCGCGGCCATGCCGCGCGTCTCGCGGCGCAGGTACGCCTCGGGCGCCATGAAGGTGTTCTCGTGTTCGCGTCCGTCGCGCACGAGGAGAAAGCCGGCATCGTATGGTACCTGCGCCCACTTATGGAAGTCGAACGCGAGCGAGTCGGCGCGCTCGATGCCATCGAGTAGCGGCGCCAGCGACGGCGACAGAATCGCCAACGCTCCGAACGCGCCATCTACGTGATACCACATGTCATTTCGCTCGGCGATGTCGGCGAGCGAATGCAGATCGTCGATCGCGCCCGTATCCACGGTGCCGACTGTCCCGGCGACGAGAAATGGCCGATGTCCGTCGGCG
The DNA here is from genome assembly GCA_036499625.1 of Gemmatimonadaceae bacterium. Lineage (GTDB taxonomy): Bacteria > Gemmatimonadota > Gemmatimonadetes > Gemmatimonadales > Gemmatimonadaceae > JAQBQB01. Next base: position 184,097 of record DASYDJ010000015.1, on the reverse strand, counting down.
CGGTCGGCGGCAATCGCAGCCTCGAGGAGGTCGATGCGCATGCGTCCGTTCGCGTCGACCGGAATCAGGCGCATTGCGGCGCGGCCGAGTCCGGAGAGATCCATCGCTTGCGGAACGCAGCCGTGGACGGCGACCGACGCGTAGGCGACGAGCTCTCCGTCGGCGACCGCTTTGCCGAGCGGCGTTTTGCCGACGGCGGCGTGTCGCGCGACGAGGAGCCCCATGAAGTTCGCCATCGACGAACCGGTCACGAACAATCCAGTCGCCGTCGAGGGAAAGTGAAAGATCTCGCGCATCCAGCGAAGGATCTGTCGCTCGACTTCCAGCGGCGCCTGGTCACGTCCGCCGAGGTTCGCGTTGAGCCCGCCAGCCAACATTTCGCCGAGCATGCCGGCGATGTTGCCGCCGCCCTGCACCCAGCCCATGAACGACGGATGGAGATTGCCGACTCCGTACGGGAGCACGTTGCGAAGGAAATCGTCGTGCACCGCGTCGAGCGCCGACGGCTTCACCGGGAGAGGTGCGTCGAATGCGGCGCGCACCTCGGTGGGAATTGGCCGCCACACCGGACCCGAGCGTAGACCTTGGATGTGATCCAGCATGTCGTCCAGCATCCGGTGGGCCTGCGCGCGCGCGGCGGGCCAATCTTCGGGGTCGAGGCTGGTGTGTAGGCGAGTTGGAGATTCCGGCGACGTCATTACAGAGTGTTGGAGGTCATCCAAAATAACGTGGAGGACGCATTACTCGGAGCGCGTCGGCGAAAAGTTTGCGCGATGATTGTGCTGTCGTTGCCGACTAGATAAACGGGGAAGGATCGACGACCCCATATTGGGTCATGGACGCCATGCCATCTCACGCAGACGTGGTGTACCTGGCCGCGGCGTGAGGACCGGCGTCGTCGGTTTTGGAATGATCGGCATCGTCTGGCTCGCCGGCTCGCTGATTCCGGCAATGGTTATCCACGCGATGTTCAATCTGACGACTGGCGCGCTCGCCTATGCGGCGTTCTCGCACGAGTGACCGCGCTGAACAACGCGGGACGCCGGATTGGCCCAAACAATTCTCGCACAGAAATCATTGGTGCGCGGCGATAAGTTCGCCGCATGCGAGTATCATCATGCGCGAACGGAGCGGTCATTCTGTGTCTGGCCGTCTGGTCCGTCGCTGCCGCGCAGACGCCAGGTGCCAATCTCGACGCGGCGATCGCCGGCTTCAACAGAGCCATCAAGTCGGACAGCGGAAGCGGCGCTGCGTGGTACGGCTTGGGATCGGCGCTCGAAGCGAGAGGGCAGCTTGCCGACGCGGTCGCAGCCTTTACCCGGAGCGAACGGCTCAACTATCAACTGCCTGGCTCCGAGCTTCGACTCGCGCGTCTCTACACGCGTCTCGGCGAAGACGACGCAGCATTCACGCACCTCGCCAAGGCCGCTGATGTTGGATTCGCTCCATCATCGATCGATAATGAGCCGGCGTTCGATCGAATCAAGAGCACGGTGCGGTTCAACACGATCCGGACGCAGGCAGTCGCGGCGCGCTATCCGTGCCGGGCGGTGCACACGTTCGACTTTTGGAGTGGCGATTTCGAAATTCGGCCCTGGGCGCAGCCGAACGTTCCACCGACCGGCCAAGTACACAATACGCGCGAATACGACGGCTGCGTGATCGTCGAACACTTTTCCAATCCGAGTGCGGCCGGCATGAGCATGTCCTTCTACGACGTCAACCGTCGCGTGTGGCGCATGATTTGGAACGACGATCGCAACGGCTCGAATGATTTCGAGGGCGCGTTCGTGGACGGGGCCATGCGGTTCAACGGCTGGGTACTCGACGCGAACGGAAATCGCCAACTCGCGAGGAACACGTTGCAGCCGGTATCGGCCGACACGATTCGCCAGACGTATTCCGTGTCTCCGGACAGCGGAAAAACGTGGCTCGTGATGACCGACGGATCATACACGCGGAAGAAACCCTAAAGGCGTCACCCGTTCCGCTGCACGAGCGGCAAAAAGATCTCGTCGACGATCTCGACGATCGCCGTTGCGGACGCCGGCGTGCGAGTGGTGAGCAACTCGTTGCGCAAGAGATCGATCGGCAGGGAAGCGATTCGCGGCGTGATGTGCTCGAGGCGAACTTCTCCGCGGGCGGCGGCCCGCGTCAGGATCGTCATCATTGTCTCGACGCCGATGGCCCGCACGTCGAGCGCAATCTCGCGCGCGGTGTCGCCCACATATTCGGCGAGCAGACCGTTCAGCGTTTCCGCGCCGATCTCGTTGAGACGTTTCGCGACGCGGCGTAAGAGCGCCAGGAGATCTCCACGGAGGTCGCCGGTGTTGGGCGCCTCGCCGGACAGCATGGGCGCGTAGGCGCGCAGCGCCGCGAGCACGAGTATGGGCCGCGAGCGCCAGCGACGATACACGACGGCTTTGCTCGTTGCCGCGCGCGTGGCAACGGCTTCGATGGTGAGCCTGGTGTAGCCGACCGCCGCGAGCTCGTCCCACGCAGCCTGCAGGACCGCGACTTCGAGCTCCTCGCCGCGTCGCCGCGTCGCGCGCGGTAATGCTGGCTTCCGCGACAATATGACCTCCTGTTAGAGACGTACCGTTCCCTATTGACAATGTAGCGCTCCACGGCGAGCTTACGAAATATAAGATACTAAACGTATCTTATATGGATTGGATCGAATTGAGGTGATGGAGTCGGATGGAGGGTGCAGTGCACGATATGGGCACGGACATCGAGAAAATCAGTTTCACCAAAGAGAGGGCCACCGCGCTCCTGACGTTGCTCGCTCGGGCGCGGCAGAGTCGCTCTGAATCGCCGGTGCTCGACGATCCGTGGGCCGAGCACGCGGTGACGCTCATCGATTGCGAGTTCGATCGATCTGCGGGAAGCTCGTGGCGAGAGCGGCTCATTGCGGCGCGCGCAAAACAGTTCGACACCTGGACCCGCGACTTCATCGCGAAGCATCCGCAGGCGACGGTGCTGCACTTGGGCTGCGGCTTGGACAGCCGTGTGTATCGTGTCGATCCGCCGGCGAGCGTGCAGTGGTTCGACATCGACTATCCCGACATGATCGAGCTGCGTCGGCGTCTCTACCGCGAGCGATACGGCTACCAGACGATCGGCACGCCGCTCGGCGACCCCGCGTGGCTCGATCGAGTTCCCAAGGGTAACGTTGCGCTGATCATTGCCGAGGGCGTCACGCCGTATCTCACGAGAGAGGTTCTCAGCTCATGCTTCAACGCCCTCGTCGATCGCTTCTCGAGTGGCGCATTTATTTTCGATGTCCACAGCCGGCGGCTCATCTGGTGGCTCGCTACCACGCGAAGCGACGTGCGTGGCACCGGTGCACGACTGCACTGGGGAATGAATCGGCTGGCGGACGTCCAACAACTCGAGCCGCGGCTTGTGGCCGTGTCGTGCGTTCGATCTTCGGCACTGGCGCGCGCGATTGGGTTGCCCTGGAACAAGCGAGTGTTGCTCCGACTGCTTGGAGCGATGACCTGTTTGCGGTATCGGTTCTGAATAGAAGATTCAGCATTGCGCCGGGATGTCGGTTACGGATAGTCAGCGGAAAAGAGCAGACGATCGGTGCCCACGATGGCCACGGCGCGTTCGAGGTAATGCGGCAGGAACATGCCACTCGACGTGACGTAGAGATTGTTCTGCAGATAGTCGCGATCGGATGCGCGAGACCGGACACACGATCCATTGCCGCGAGTCGCTCGGCGTAAAACAGCACGAGCTCGCCCCAATGGCACCGAGACCGATCGCATTCCAAGCCTCGCGGACGTCGGCTGTTAGAAAATGCTCTTCAATGCCGATCAAGCGCATAGCGGTCCTTGATACGCGGTCACGGCCTCCCGTACGGCGACAATAACGACGAAAACACGGTGCCCCTCTCGGTGAGCCGGAAAATGAACTGCTCCTTCACCGACTGGCGCACTTTCCGTGACCCTATGATCGCCGGTGTAAAGCGCATGCCCGGCAGAGCGTGGCGCACGGCGGCGGTGAACCCGCCGTTCGTCGACTCCAGCACGCTGAACGTTGTCGTGTCGGGAGCTCCGGTCGTGTCGACAACGTATCGTACTGTGACGAAACCCTGAATGCGCGCCGCGACAAGCACGGGCGGATACTCCGGCGCCGCGCTCATTGGTGAGCGAACGACGGCGCTGTCGACGTCGAGCACGGAGTACACCGAATCGTTGGCGACGACCGCTTGGAGGCCCATGGTCGTTGTCGTGTTGCGCGCCGGCGTCGGCTGCTGGGCGGCTGTTGCTACCGTATCGCGTGACGCCTCGTGCTTTGGTTGGATCAGATCGGCGTCGGAGCGTTGCTGCTCATTCCGAGGCACGTACTGGGCGGCAGCTTGCGATCCCGCTTGGGCGCGCGACCGATCGGGCGGCATGACGAACAGCAGCTGGCTCGTTGCGGCCGACACCGGTTCGGTCACTGGGCGCTGCAGCGTAAGGATGAACCACGCCGCGATCATCGCCGCGTGGATCGCCGCGCTTACAAGCGCTGGGCCGAAGGGTGTTTGCGTCGCGGCCTGTGAATGCCGGACCGACCGAATCATCAAGGTGCTATTGGCATCGGGGCTCAGCCAATCTACGGGACTGCGCGGCTGGCGCCGAGGCGTACCGTGAAATATTAGCTTTGACGGTATCGTCGACTCGATGCAGCTCACATACGATCGTGGAGTACTCCGATGCTCAAACAACGAACACGCGCCGCGTGGTTCAGGCCGAAGACTCTTGGCTGGGGCGTGACTCCGGTGACGTGGCAAGGCTGGGCGGCAACTTTCGGGCTGGTCGGCGCACTCCTTCTGGGCGTTCACTATCTCGGGAAGGGTCCGGCTGGAATAGCCGTCATGGTTGCGGGGCTGGTGGCGTTCGCGGTCATCGTCAAGCTTGGCGGGTGCGAGGCGGATTGATCGGCTGACTGCGTCCGGACTGCGTCCGGACAGCGACGGGCAGCGACGCCGAAACGACAGCGGCGATGACGTCGCCGCTGTCGCCCGCACTCACGTTTTGTCCTACGACAACGACGGAATGAAGAACGGCTGCACGATCGCGATGACGGCCGCCATCGTCAGCGGTTCGTCGAACGCCTCGCTCGGCGCGTTCGTGCCGAAATTGGACGTTGGTAGGTTGGACAGTCCGGTGACTGCAACCGTGCCCTGCGTCGTGTTGTCTTCGCCGGCGTAAATTGCCGTGAGTGCCGTGACCGCGCCCGCCGCGGGACTTGAAACGTTGTCCGCGCCGATCGCCGTGGACCCCGCGCCGGAGACGACGCCACTGTAGCGCACGTTGGACGGCGCCCCTGTCTGACGACGCAAGCGCCGAATTTTCGAGGCGTGGCGTGCTTCGACGGAGTGAATTCGCAGCGCGGCTTCGAGTGTCGCGGGGCTCGACATCAGATTCGCCGCTTGCCCTTTGTACGCGCGAACGCCCGTGTCCTCGGCGCCCTGTGCGGTGAGCAGCAAGAAGTTCAAGTCCGTCGTTGCTTGCGCGAACGGTCCGTTGCCAGCGCCACGCGCGCCGGTAAAGTCGAAGCTCGTTCCGTCCAGCTTCAACGTGTTCACCGCGCCGGCCGCGGTGAGCGTATCGACGTGCGCCTTTTCGTGCAGCTGGATCTGTGCGATCGCCGCCTGTGCCGCCGGCGACACCTTGGCACGTACGGCAGCGAACGCGGTATTCTGCGCCGTCACGGAGCTCGCTCCCAGCACGGCTTTATAGAACTCGTTTTCGAAGATCTCGAGCATGAGCGCGAAGTTCAGGACGCCTTGAACGCTGGTGCTCGCCTGTCCGAACGCGTCCTTCGAGAGCGCCGCCAGCGCGATCGGGACCGAGCCCATGGCGAGCGCGGCGCCGACCCACGAGCTCTTGGTGCGGCCCTGCGCAATCTCGTCGCCGCTCTTGATGAGGCGATCGGCGACTTCCGGATCGATCGACTCGAGGATTGTCTCATTCATATTCATGATAGTCATCTCTGGTGTGAGTCGTCGAATCAAGGCGTGGGTGACGGCGGGCCGGCATCCGGCGTGCTCGCCGTTCTGGTCGGTGCGACGGTGGTGATCGTGTTGCTCACGAGCTTCGTCGCGCCAACGCGCGCGAGCACTGAACTCGGCTCGAGCTTGACGTCGAGTCCAGCCGAGTTGACGACCGAGTTACCGGCGAACCGCGTGTTCGCCGTATCGCCGCCCGTGACACCGAGCGTATCGCGCATGTCGCGAATGGCGGCGGCATGGCGAGCTTCGACCGAGACGATCTTTCCGGCGATGAGCAGATAGTCCGCGCTCGCCAAATACTTGCCGGCGCCGTTGTATGCCGAGACGCCGAGATCCTCGAACGCTTCCGCGTTTTGCAGAATGATCGCGGTGCTGGTGAGCGTGGACGCAACGACCGTCGCGTTCAGCGTGAGCGCCGGAATGGCATTGCTGCCGAGCGCAGACTTGAAGAACTCGCGGTGAATGACTTCGTGGTTGCGCAGATCGAGCATGACTTCCTGCTGTTCGGCGGTCATGCTGCCGAACGCCGTCGATGCGACCACCGCGGTGTAGAACGCGGCCTCCAACTGCTCCAACGCGTAGGCGTAGTTCAGAATGCCGAAGTCATTCGTCAGGTCGAGCGTCACCGCGGCGCCCGTAGTCCCGGTGACACCGGTCGGGACGGCGTCGCTGTCGCCGCATGCGGCAAAAACGGTTGGCATCAGTACGATCGTGCCGCCAACGCCGAGCAACTTGAGAAAGCTTCGACGAGTCGAAACTTTGAACAACAGCTCAGGCTGGTCGATGACGAGTGTCTTGCTCATCTCGGGCATCTTCCTCTCTCCTTCGATTAGGCCGGCTCCACCAAGCGCGCACTCCGGCCGCGGCGAGTACGCGGTGCACGCGAGTCCGACGGGGACTCAGCGACTTTGGCCTTGGACTGCGCAGTTTGCGGGCCAGTCTGCTCAGATATTGCGTAGCAGATCTATCCATAAGCTGTATCTGAACGAAAAGGATGAGCAGTTGTATGCGCCGTGGAGCGGTTTGGCGTCCGCCGGAGGGACGCACACTGGCTTCATGGTTGCCGCCCGGTTCTTATTCGGTTGTCAGCGCTTACGCGTAGTGTCACTCACGAGAATTCCGCGAGAATTCCGCGAGAATTCCTCCACGTCCGAGACCTTGGCCGAGCCGCGAACGACGATTTCGGAAACGCTCCGCGGGAGGATTCTTCGCGGCTTGCAGGCCGGTACGCTTCAGCCCGGCGACCGGCTGCCGAGCGCGCGCGACCTGGTCGCTGAATTTCACGTGGACCATCGGCTGATCCTCGCTGCGTATCGTGAGCTTTCCGACGAAGAGCTCGTCGAGGTCCGCGAGCGCGGCGGCGTCTACGTGGCGTCGAGCAATTCCACGCGAGCCGGATATCCGGCTTTGCCGGTGAAGTGGTTCGTCGAGATGCTCACCGAGGGATTTGCGCACGAGATTCCGGCGCCCGAGCTGCACGAGTGGTTGCGTCGAGCGATCGAAACGCTCCGTCTGCGCGCGGTCGTGCTTACGACGACATCGGATCAGGCCGCGGGTCTCGCGCGCGAGCTGCGCGACGACTTCGGTCTCATCGCCGATGGGTTGACCGCGGCGGACGTCGGCGAGACGGATGTCACCCCTGCAGTGTTGAGGCATGCCGATCTACTCATCGTCACGCGCGCGCATGTCGAACTCGGTCAGCGGATTGCCGGCACGCTGAAGAAGCACATGCTTGCGATCGACGTGCGTCCGGATCTCGTTGTCGGCGAGTGGACACTTCTGCTGCGTCAGCCGGTATATGCGGTCGTAGCGACGCCCGAGTTCGGAGAGATGCTGCGGAAGTTCTTTCGCGACGTGCCCGGCATTGAGAATTTGCGGGTACTCGTTCACGGAATCGACGATCTCTCGGTCATTCCCAAGGGCGCGCCGACTTATGTGACGGCTCGCGTGCGCGAGTCACTTGCCGGCACGCCAATTCGCGGTCGCATTCTGCCCGCGGCGCGCACCATTGCCACCACGTCGGCCCGTGAGATTTTTAGCTTTATCGTTTTGGCAAATCTGCAGGCGTCGCAGGCAGTGCGACCGCCGTCCGTCGGCGCGCCCGATCGCGAGGCTTCGGCAGACTGAATCTGGACGTCGCACGCGAAACAGCTACGCGTCGAGCCAGCGATCGGCGCGCGAGGCGAGAAACTGCAGGAGGCTGGCCTCGCTCGGCGCCGCGGTGCGAAGGCGATGATCGACGTGGTACAACCGCCCGCGCACGGCACCGTCAGCGCCGATCAGGTGCGCGTCGAGACACGGTAGTGCCGGAAAGCAATCGGGCTCGCTGCCCAGTGATGGCGTTTCGCGGTCATACAAATACGCGCGGCACAGCGGCGATCCGTCGACCGGTGAGGGCGCCGGATAAATGCCGGTGAACCGGTAGCGAGTTCGCGCATTGAGATACGCGAGGACACCGTGAATGCCGCCGATGCGCGACGCAACGCGCACATCGGATTCGACTGCCATGCACAATGTGTGAGTGATGACGTCGGCGAGCGATTCGGATTGCATGCAGGCCATTGTATTGATGAGCGTGGCGCGGAACTCGCTTTCTCATTGGCATACGCTGGGCCGACCCACACTGAGAGCGAACATGACGAGTGACTTGATGACGGCAACACCCGCGGCGTCCGTGCCGTTCGTGTCGCTCGACGACGTAATTCTGCACGACGAGTTGGCGCGCCGCCCCGGCCGCGCGCCGAATCTGCAGGATGAGAACGCCGCGTACATCGCGCTCTCACGTCAACTCGAGTCCGGGCCGACAGCCGTGTTGCAGTCCCTGATCGACGCTGCCGTATCTCTGTGCGACGCCGGGACTGCCGGTGTCAGTCTGCTCGAGACAGGCAGCGATGGCGTGCCGCTCTTTCGCTGGACGGCGCTGTCGGGACGGCTCGCGGCTGCCGTCAACGGAACGACGCCGCGCGACTTCAGTCCGTGCGGCGTGTGTCTCGATCGCCGCGCTCCGATTCATCTCGTGCATCCCGAGCGCTACTTCACGTACTTCCAGAGTGCCGGCGTTCCATTTTGCGAAGCGCTGGTCATTCCGTTTTACGTGAACGGAGCGCCGGGCGGGACGATCTGGATCATCACGCACGACAACACCCGTCGCTTTGACATGGAAGACGTGCGGATCATGACGCGTCTCGCCACGTTCACCGGTTTGGCGTACAGCGCGATCAGCCGACAGCCGCAGTGTTGAGAGCCTCCGCCTCGCTCCGGTTGGAGGCTCCACGGCCGCGCTCGCTAGCGCGAAACCGGCCAGCGCTTACCCGGATGTTTCACCACCCGTAAGTTTGGTGGCTCCAACGCCGTGGCATGGACGAGAATGAAACGAGTATTGGTCGTGGACGACTCCGCCACAATGCGACGCATGGTCATCGCGGCGCTGACGGCGATGGGAGATCTCACATTCGAGCAGGCGGTCAGCGGTCTCGACGCCATCGAACGTGTCACCGTCGCGCGCATCGATCTCGTGCTGCTCGACCTGAACATGCCCGACATGCACGGCCTCGAAGTGCTGCGCTTCATTCGCCAGCAGGAGGCGTTTCGCGATCTGCCCGTCGTCATTCTGACCACCCGTGACGACGATGACAGTCGCGCCGCCGCGCTCCGCGAAGGCGCAACGCTGTACTTGACCAAGCCGTTCGTTCCCGCGACTATCGTCTCCGAACTTCGCCCGCTGCTGCAGGCGAGCTAACGATGGCGGGCGAATTCTTCGAACAGTTCATCGACGATTACTTCGCCGAGTGTGACGAGCATTTGGCGCAGCTCCGCCGGCTGCTGCTCACGCTCGATTCCGACAACGATCCGGATCCGACAGTCCTCCAGCAGCTCGCGCGCACGCTGCACACGTTGAAGGGTCTGTCCGGAATGGTCGGATTGGCGCCCGCCGAGCAGGTCGCGCACGCGATGGAGGATGTCGTTCGCGCGCTGGCGCAGACCGACGCGCGCGGCCGCGGCTTGGTCGAGTTCCTCTTCGCGGGCGAATCAGTGTTGGAGAGCGTGATCGAGGCGCGGCGCGGCGACCAGCCGATACCGTCGGTCGCCGATTACGTCGACGACGTTCGTGGTGCCGTGGAGGCAATTGGCGAGCTCGATCGCGCGACGCACTCGATCGCGATTCACCGGGCGGCGCCGACAGCGTGCCGGTTCGAGTTCGTGCCGTCGGCCGACTTGGCGGCGCGCGGCGTCGGCGTCGAGGTCATTCGACAGAGACTCAGCTCCATCGGCGATATCGTCTCCGTCGTGCCGCGCGTACGCCCGCCCAACGGTGTCTCGTTCGAGTTCGTCGTTGCGCTGCACTCGGATCGACTGCCCGACGAACGCTGGCAAGACGACGGTCTGCGCTGGGAATCAAAGAACGAGAATGCGGTCGTGTCCGTGGGCCCGGGGCAACCAGAAATCCCGCGACAGGCGCCGCCGAGTCCGACGGCGGTTGGTTCGAATGTGGTGCGCGTCGATCTCTCGCGCCTCGATGATCTCATGCGCATGGTTGGCGAGCTCGTCGTCACGCGCGCGCGACTCGGTGAATCGCTCGGCCAGTTGGAGAACGGAGAGAACCGCGTCGCCGGTCCGGCGTGGGATGATCTGCAGGAAGCGAACGAGCGGATCGAGCGCCAGCTGCGCACGATCCGCGAAGGGGTCATGCGCATCCGGCTCGTGCCCGTGGGCGAAGTGTTCGAGCGGATGCGCTTCGCGATGCGCGACGTCGCACGCGAGGCGGGGAAGGTCATCAATCTCGAGTTCAGCGGGCACGAGACGGAAATCGACAAGCTGGTCGTCGACCGTATGCTCGAGCCGCTGCTGCACCTCGTGCGCAATTCCGCGAGCCACGGCATCGAGACGCCGGACGAGCGGCGGGCGCGCGGCAAGTTGCCTGAAGGATCGATTCGACTTCGCGCACAGGCGGCGGGCGATCGCATCGTGCTCGAGATCGAAGACGACGGCGCCGGCATCGACACCGAGCGCGTCGTTGCGCGGGCGAGTGCGATGGGACTCGTTGCGCCGGGCGCGGAATTGCTGCCCGACGCGCTCCTCGACGTCATCTGTACCCCGGGCTTCTCGACGCGCGAGGCGGCCGACATGACGAGCGGCCGCGGCGTCGGCATGGCGGTAGTGCGCACGACGATCCGCGCTCTTGGTGGCGAGTTGTTCGTGCATTCCGAGCTGGGGAAGGGAACGCGCTTCACGATCGAGCTGCCGCTCACCCTCATGATCACCGATGCGTTGATCATGGAGATCGGCGACCAGGCGATGGCGATCCCGCAGGTGGCGCTCCGCGAGATCGTGCCGTACGACGAGTCGGCGGTGACGCGGTTCGAGAGCAACGAAGTGCTGTCCTACCGCGACCGTGTCGTTCCGCTCGTGAATCTCACCACGCTGTTTCATTTGGCGCCGCGCGCCGAAGCTCGCGGTCACGTGCTGATCGTTGGCAGCGATACGCGCCTCGCCGGACTCGTCGTCGATCGCATCGTTGGCTTGCGCGAGATCGTCGTGCACGCGCTGTCCGACCCGTTGACCGCGGTGCCCGGCGTTGCCGGAGCCACGGAGCTTGCCGATGGTCGCGTCAGCCTCATTCTCGACGCGGCGTCGCTCGTGCGCCGGTCGCGAGAAACGGGTCGCGGCGTGCAGCGGACCCACGCGGCGCCACTTACGTCGGCCTCTCACCTTCTTTCGTGACGGTCATGGTCCTGAATGCGAGCGGTGGAGACTCGTACGTTCTCTGCGAGTTGGCGGGAACGACCTATGCACTACGGAGTGACGACATCGAGCAGCTCGAGATGGTCGGGCAGCTCACTCCCGTGCCGAACGCGCCGACCTACGTGGAAGGCGTGACATCGGTGCGCGGACGTGTGATTCCGGCGGTGAGCCTACGCGCGCGCTTCGGCTTTGAGCGGCAAGCATACGATCTCCGGAGTCGATTGATCGTTGTGCGCTCGCAAGCGCGCTCGGTGGGGCTCATCGTCGACAGTGCACGCGAGTTCGCCGCCATCTCCGAAAGCAACATCCAACCCCCTCCAGAGGGGCTCGTTGAACTGAGCACGCAGTATTTGCGCGGGATTACACACCTTGGCGACCGACTCGTGCTGATCCTCGACATCGCAGAGTTGCTGCGGGTCGCGGAGTCCGTGCCGGCGCTGTCATCTGAAACTCTCCCTGTTCTTTCGTAATCGAGGCCCGAGCGATGCGCATGCCTTTCGCAAAACCCAATGGCACCACCAACGGCCTGACCACGTTTCATCAGGAGGCCGGGAAGCTGGCGACGACGGCCAATACCGTCGCCGCGAATTACCAGGCAATCTCGCGCGGCGCCGAGGTTCAATCGGGCGCCATGGAGTCAGCCATCGCCTCGACGACCGAGTTGAGTGCCTCGCTTGGCCAAACGGCACAACAAGCCGAGTCGGTGGCGTCGTCGGGGGAGGAGCTCGCGTCGTCGGTGAACGAGTTGGCGGCGTCGATCGAGCAGATCACCGCCGGCACGACGAGTCTCGCGACGTCGGTCTCGCAAACCGCCGCCTCGGTCGAAGAGACGGGCAAGTCGATCGCGTCGGTGGCGACCACGGCGAGGGCGATGACGAATGCGACGAGCGAATTGGCGAACGGCGTCACCGAGATGTCGGCGTCGATCCGAAGCGTCTCCGCTGACGGCGAGTCGCTCGCGACGTCCGTGACCGAGGTTGCATCAGCCGTCGAAGAGATGGCGCGCTCGATCGAGGCGGTGCGCGGCAACTCCGACGACATGGCGGCGGCAACCGAGCAAACGTCGCGGTCGATCAATTCGATGGCGGTGTCGATCGAGCAGGTTGGCGCGAGCACGGAGAACATGGCGGCGCTCATCGAAGAGGTGGCCGTGTCCGTGGAACAGAATGCGCGCTCCGTCGTGGGCGTTGCGCAGAGCGCCGAGAGCATCACCCACTCGATCGACAGCGCGGCGACGAGCGCGACCGAGCTCGATCGCTCGATCCGCAGCGTGGCGCTCATGGTTGCCGAGGCGAACGACATCGCCAAACGCGTGACGCACGATGCGGAAGAGGGCGGCCAAGCCATCGACCGCTCGATCGAAGGACTCGGCCGCGTCCGCGAATCGATGGCGCAGTCGGCCGGGGTGGTGCGCCAGGTTGGAAAGCGCACGAACGACATTACCTCAATCGTCGACACAATCAACTTGATCGCCGAGCGGACGAACCTGCTCTCGCTGAACGCATCGATTGAAGCGGCGCGGGCGGGTGAAGCAGGGCGTGGCTTTGCGGTGGTCGCGGAAGAGATCCGCAACTTGGCTGACCGTTCCGCAAAAGCGACGGCGGACATCGCCGCGATCATCAAGGCGTTGCAGGGCGTCGTCGACGAGGCGCTGCAGGCGTCGAACGAAGGGCAGCGCATCGCCGAAGAAAGCGGGCGTTTGGCCGCCGACGGAGCGTCCGGTCTGAAACGCATTCTCAGCGGCGTCGCGCTCAGCTCGACCAAGGTCCAACAAATCGCGACGGCGAGCGAGCAGCAACTCAAGGCGGGTCAGGACGTGGTCCAAGTCATCTCGTCGGTTGCGTCGCAGTCGAAGCAAGTCGCAAGCGCAACCGTCGAACAGTCATCAGCGTTGCAAGGACTCGTACGCACGACGACGCAGATGCGCAGCGTGGCCAAACAGGTGAGCGAGGCAATGCGCGATCAGGGACAATCGTCGCGCGAGATCATCAAGGCGGGCGAACAGAGCGCGAGCTTGGCGGCGCAGGTGCGGCGTGCGATGGGCGAACAGGCGACGTCCGCCGGACAAATCACGCAGGCGATCGATTCAGTGCGTCGCGGCGCCATCAACACCGCCCGTGCACTCAACGAGCAGAGCGCCGCCGCCGTCCAAGTCACGGCCGAAGTGGAGCGACTGACGACGATGATCGGCAGCGTTGGCGGCGCGATGACCGAACAGGCGACGGCGATGGCGCAGATCACCCAGGCCACCGACTCCATTCGGAGGCAGACGGACCAGACGAGCAAAGGCATGGCGGAACAGATGCGAGCGGCCGCCGAATTGCGCACCGCAACGCAAAACGTGGCGAAGCAGATGAACCTGATCACGCGCGCGAACCGCGAGCAGTCGACGGCCGTGGCGGCCGTCGCGCAGGTGCTTTCCGACGCCCAGCGTGCCAGCGCCGGCGCGATGCAAGAGGCGCGGGATGGGTCGGTGCTCTCACAGCAGTTGGCCGAGCACGCGCGCAGCTTCGGCCAGCGGGCGAGTTGATCTCGTGAGCGCGAGGTCGCTTGGTGTCTTCACGACCGACACATCACTGGTCGTTCAGTCGTGGGATCCGTGGATGGTGGGAGCCACCGGGCTCGCGGAGTTTGCCGCATGCGGGCAACCTCTGGGCCGTCTCTTTCCAGAACTCGAACGACGCGGACTGCTGGGGCGTCTCCGGCGAGTGGCCGAGGGCGCCGGCATTGAGGTGCTTGCTCCTGCGTTTCACAAATATCTCATTCCGTGTCCGCCCCGAGAACCGACGTCGCGCCTCGAGCGCATGCGTCAGCATGTGACCGTCGCGCCGCTTCGCGATCGCACTGGCATCGTCGGCGTGGTGGTGAACATCGAGGACGTGACCGCCGCCTACGAGCGGGAACGCCGATTGGCCGCCGATCTCGATAGCGAGGACGAGGCAACACGCTTGCGCGCCGCGGAGATGCTCGCGAGTGCCGGCGAATCACCGGTGTTGCTCGCCGGATCGCTCGGGGACGATAGCTGGCGTGTGCGCCGCGTCGCTGCGGAAGGGCTGGCGAACGGCGGCGGCCCCGAGGTGACGGCGACACTCATCAAGGCGCTCCGTGACCACCACCAAGACCTGTCGTTGCTCAATGCTGCGATCACGGCACTTGCTCGCACACGCGATGACGTCGTAGTCGATCTCTTCGCGTTGCTCGACGAGCCGGATGCCGAAGTGCGCACGTACGCGACGCTCGCGCTTGGACTCGTTGGCGATCCACGGGCGGTGCCCGAGTTGATGAAACGGCTCGACGATCCCGACACCAACGTCCGCTTTCACGTCATCGAAGCGCTCGGCCGCTTGCGCGATGCCGAAGCGACAGATGCGCTGCTGGCGGTCGCAGAGACGCGAGACTTCTTCCTTGCCTTCGCCGCGCTCGACGCACTTGCTTTGATCGGCGAACCCACGATCGTTCCGCGACTGATGCCGTTGCTCGATGATCCGGCGCTGTCCTCTGCCGTCGCCTCGTGCCTTGGCCTGCTCGGATCGGAGGAAGCCGCGATTCCGCTGGCGCGCCTCATCGAGCAGGGGTCGGCGCCGGTCACGCCGATCGCCACCGCGCTCGCCGACATTCACGACCGCATTCAAACGCAGATCGGCGAAGGGGCGCTCGTCGCTGATCTCGCGCGAAGCGTGATGGGAACATCTGCCGCGACGAAGATTGTCGCAGTGCTCGAGACGGCGAGCGCGGATGAAATGCGCGCGCTCGTGCTCGTGTTGTCTTGGCTACCGTTTGGCGATATCAATCGGTCGCTTGCCACATTTCTGAAGCGTCCCGAGACGCGCCAAGTCGCTGCGGAGGCGTTGGCCGGGCGCGGTGATTCTGCGGCGTCAGAGATCATTGCGATTGCGGCGACCGAGTCCGGCGACGTTCGCCGGATTGCCGCCGAGGTGTTGGGACGCATCGGCAGTGCGACGTCCACGACGACGCTCGTGAGTTGGCTCGGCGATCAGCCCGCGGTGATCATTGCCGCCGCGACCGCGCTCGGTGCAATCGGCGATCGTCGCGCCTTTACTCCGCTGCTTGCCGTTCTCGATCACGAAGAGGCGTCCGTGCGACAGGCGGTCGTCGCGGCGCTGAACTCGATCGGCCATCCCAAGATGGAGGAGGCGGTAGCCGCCCGACTATCGGACCCGTCTCCGCGTGTGCGGGAATCGGCCGCGCGAATCGCGGGATACTTCGGCTACCTATCGTGCCTGCGTCAGGTGGTCGAGCTGTGCGACGATCCGGAGGAGATGGTGCGGCGCGCAGCTGTCGAGCACCTCGCGTGCTACGACCAGCGGCCGGCGTGGTCGAAAATTTACGAGACGTTGCAGGTCGATCGGAGCCCGAGTGTGCGCGCGGCGGCCGCGCGCGCGCTGGGGCGCAGCAGCTCGGTCGAAGCAGTCGCCGCATTGATCAACGTTTCGCAGGATCGGAACTTGTGGGTCCGCTATTTCGCGATTCGATCGCTTGGCCGGCAGGGAGTCGCGCACGCGAATGCGATTGCGTGTCTCGCCGAATGCGCGACGCGCGACGACGCACCGCCGGTCCGCATCGCGGCAATAGAATCACTGACGGCCTTGGGATCGCCGAGCATGTCCGTGGTTCTCCTGGCGCTCGTCCATGACCGGGACCTCGACGTGGTCTGCGCGGCCATCACGGCACTCGGAGCGTTCGATTCAACCGGGAGCGAGTCCGCGCTCCGCGTCGCGCTCGATAGCCCGGAGCCGAAAGTCCTTCGCGCCGCGTTCGCGACGCTCGCGCGTCATCGCGCCGGATACGCCGTGGCACGTATCGCGGCGATAGCGCGCGAGAGCAGGGACGACACGTTGCGACGCGACGCCGTGCGCACGCTCGGCCAGATCGGCGGGCGTGCTGCGATCGCCGATCTGATCGCGCTGTCGGCGTACCGGCAGTTGCGCGAAGCGGCCGTTGCGGCGCTCGCTGAACTCGACGCCGAGCAAACGAGTTGGCTCCGTGATACGCTGTCCGATTCCGACGAGCGCCGTCGCCGCGTTGTCGTCGATGCGTTGGCGCGAACGAAGAACGCCTCTGCCGCGCCGATCCTGGCGGCGGCGCTCGAGGACGCGGCGCCGAGCGTTCGTCTCGCCGCGACGCGAGCGCTCAGCCGGATGGATCTGCGTGATGCACGCGAGCAACTCGACGCGCTCGCGCGAACCGACGCAAACGTGGCCGTTCGCGCCGCCGCACAGGCTGCGCTGTCGCGATGAGTGGTTCTCGCGGCACGAGTTCGTCGCTTGGCAGTGGTAACTCGATCTTCGCGCTGACGGATGCGGCGTTCACACTGTTGCGCGACCTCATCGTCGAGCGAACGGGCATTCTGTTCGACGAAGCGAAGCGCGCGACGATGGCCGACAAGCTGTCGGAGCTCGTTGCCGAGAATGGGCTGACGTCCTTTCTCGATTACTACTATTTGCTTCGCTACGACGACGAGGCGGATCGCCATTGGGCCATGCTCATGGATCGGCTGTCGGTGCCAGAAACGTTCTTCTGGCGCCAGTCCGAACAGATCGAGGCCGTTGCGGCCGTCGTCGCTCCGGCGCATTTCGCCGCGTACCCGGGCCGGCCGCTTCGGATCTGGAGCGCCGGCTGCTGCACCGGCGAGGAGCCGTTGAGTCTCGCGATCGCGCTCGCCGAACGGGGACTGTTGCCGTCGCATCCGGTCGAGATCGTCGCCACCGACGGCAGTCAGGAGATGATCGCACGCGCTCGTCGCGCGAGTTACGGCGAGCGTTCGTTCCGACAGCTCCCGGCGGTATTGAAGAATCGGTATTTCGAGCCGGACGGCAATGATCGGTGGCGGCCAATCGAGTCGATCCGCCGACCGATCAGTTGGGGGATCGCCAACCTCGCGATGCCGGCCGACGTCAAGCGCTATGCGGCGTGCGACGTGATCTTCTGCCGCAACGTCTTCATCTATTTTTCCGACGACGTCATTCGCAACACCGTGCAGACGTTCGCTGAGTTCATGTCGCCGGACGGGTTCTTGTTCGTCGGGGCGTCGGAATCGCTCACACGGCTCAACGTGCCGGTCGAGCTTGCGGAAGTTGGCGGTGCATTCACGTACGTGAAGCTCGGCCGCCGTCCATCAGTCGAACGCCTGCAAATGGTCGAACCGGGCGCACAACGCGATCCGGTACTCGTGGAGCGGGGTGGGGCGGCATGGCGGGATTGATCAAGGTGTTGGTGGTCGACGACTCGGCGTTCGTGCGCAAAGTGGTAACGCAGATGCTGTCGCGCAGTCCATTCATCGACGTGGTCGGCGCGGCGCGCGACGGGCAAGAAGCGCTGGAGATGGTCGAGCAACTCCGGCCCGACGTCGTGACGCTCGATTTGGTGATGCCGGTGATGGACGGCCTCGAGTTTCTCCGCCGTCAATTTGCCGTGCGTCCAATTCCGGTCGTGGTGTGCAGCATCAGTCACGAGTCCGGTGCCGCAGCGCTCGAGGCGTTCGAGCTCGGCGCCGTCGAATTCGTTCAGAAGCCGACCGCCCTGGCCACCGACCGCGTGTTCGAGATCGCCGACGAACTGGTGGCGAAAGTGAAGGCGGCAGCGGCGGTGCAGCTCGGCTCACGTCGACCGTCGGAGGCCATCGCGCTGCCGGAGCCCTCCGCGCCACCCGCCTCCCGCGGCGAAGGACCTGACGTCGACATCGTCGTCATCGGGATCTCGACCGGCGGACCGCAGGCGCTTCGGCAGGTGATTCCGCGTTTTCCCGCGACGTTTCGCGTTCCGATTGCCGTCGTCCTCCACATGCCCGTTGGATACACGGAGATGTACGCGCAGCGTCTCAACGAGATTTCGCCGCTCGACGTCGTCGAGGCCAAGGATGGCGAGGAAATTCGCTCCGGGGCTATGTTCCTGGCGCCTGCCGGGCGCCACCTGACGTTTCGCCGTAGCGAGAAGGGTGGTCCCGTGCGAGCGCACCTCGATCTTCGCCCGTCGGACACGCCCCATCGGCCCGCGGTCGACGTGCTGTTTCAGTCAGCGGCTGACGTCTACGGTTCTCGCGTGCTCGGTGTCGTGATGACAGGGATGGGCAACGATGGCGTGGTCGGTGCCGCGCACGTGAAGGCCAAAGGTGGACACATCGTGACCGAGGCCGAATCTTCGTGCATCGTATATGGAATGCCGCGCGCCGTCGTCGAGGCGTGCGCGAGCGACCGAGTGGTTACTCTGAACGACATGGCACGCACAATCATGGAAATGGTTTGACATGGCGAGAATCATGATCGTCGACGATTCGGCGTACGCGCGGCGCGTACATCGTGCGATTCTCGAAGGCGCCGGCCATTTGGTGATCGAAGCGGCCACCGGCACCACTGCCATCGAGATGTTCTCATTGGATCGCCCGGATGTCGTGCTGCTAGACCTCTCGATGGAGGACATCAGCGGGTTGGACGTTCTCCGTACGCTGCGCCAGATCGATCCGGGTGTGCAGGTTGTGGTGGTGAGCGCCGACGTTCAGAAGTCGACCGCCGAAGCCGTCTTTGCCGAAGGAGCGAGCCGATTCCTGCCGAAACCGGCGAATGCCGCAGACCTTACGTCGACTGTGTCATCGCTCGTCGGAGATCACGCATGAAAATCAGCGACGTAGACACCGATGCCCTCGGCGAGCTGTTCAACGTTGGATTGCATCGCGCCGCGGCATCGCTGTCGGAGATCACCGCGCAGCGCATCATCGTCGACATGCCGAACCTGGTTATTTGCGATGTGGCGGAAATCGAGCAGAAGCTCGTTGATTTGGTCGGCGGGGAACTCGCGACCGTCCATCAGATGTTCGGCGGCTCGGTAGCCGGCGATGCGGTCCTGCTGTTGGAGCACGAAAAGGCGGCGGCGCTGACGCGACTCATGACGGCGGGCGAGGCTGCGAATGGCGGTCGTCTCGATCAATCGGGGCGCGAGGTGCTCGCCGAAATCGGCAACATCGTTCTCGGCGCATGCCTGAGCGGATTCGGCGACATGCTTCAGGTTCCGATGTCCTTTTCAGTCCCGCGCATTCACATCGAATCACTGCGCACGATCCTCGGCTCACTCGTGGTCGAGTCCAGCGAGCCGCAATATGCCGTCGTTGTGGCGACCCAGTTCCGACTCAGTGAGCTCGCCGTCGATGGATATCTGATCGTCGCTGTCGGAGCCAAATCACTCTCGCGGATTTCCGAAGCACTCCGCCGTCGAATTCCGTGACCGTGCGGCAGTACGGCGGTCCCGCTGTCAGAATTCAGATCGAGTCGGCGCTGGAGCTCGGCGACCTGCTCGACATCGGCGTGCTCACGGTAGACGCATCGCTCCTCGTCACGGGCTGGAATGACTGGCTCAGGCGGACAACGGGGAAGTCGGCAACGTCGGTCCTTGGCCGCCCGCTTGCCGAAGTCGAGCCATCGATCCGACCAACTGCGCTGGCGGCAATTCGGCGGGCCGTCGCGGGATCGACGGTCATGCTGTCGCACGCGTTCCATGAGTATTTACTCGAGGTCAAAACGCCGGCTGGCTTCGACCGCATGGAACGGATGCAGCAGAACGTTCGCATCCTGCCGCTCAGTCCATCGGGGGCGGAGCCGACTGGCGCGACAATATTCATCGAAGACGTCACCGAACGTGTGGCTCGCGAGCTCGAGCTCCGCGCGGCCGTCGACGTCGCCGAACGAGCGAACGAAGCGAAGTCGCAGTTCTTCACGGCGATGAGCCACGAGCTGCGGACGCCGATTGGAGCGATGTCTGGCTATGCGGACCTGATCGCCGAGGAACTCTTTGGCCCGGTGACTTCGGCCCAGCGCGAGCATCTGTTGCGGATCAAGACCGTCGCGTCGCACCTGCAGCACATCGTCAATGAGATTCTCTCGTTTTCTCGGGCGGAGGCCGGCCGTGAGGAACTGAATCTGAGTGACGCGGACGCAGCGCTCTTAGCCAGAGAGGCATTGGTCGCCGTTGAGCCGCTCGCGACGCAGAAGGGTTTGTCCGTACGTACCAAGATTCCGAATGAGTGTATCATGATGCGGACCGATCAAGTGAAGGTCCGCCAGATCCTCATCAACCTGCTCGGCAATGCGATCAAGTTCACCGATCGCGGGTGGATCGAGATCGACATATCGCTGAGCGACGGCGGCGACGCGATTGCCTTCAGCGTCGCCGACACCGGTTCGGGAATCGCGCCGGCGGATCTCGGGAAGATCTTTGATCCGTTCACTCGCGTCGTGCGCACGCACCAATCAAAGCCGGGGACTGGCCTCGGCTTAGCCGTCAGTCGCTCGTTCGCCCGGCTCCTCGGCGGCGATATTGCGGTGGAAAGCGAGCAGGGCGTCGGTTCGCGGTTTACCGCGACGATCCCGAGAGGAATGCGACAGGACTGATGTCAATGCCGCTCGCGCGAGATCTGGCTTTCGCGCTTCGCAGGCTGCGCAGGACGCCGCTATTTGCCGGCGTCGTCATTGCCACACTCGCGCTGGGCATCGGCGCGAGCACGGCCGTGTTCAGCCTCGTCAATGCCATTCTGATCGAGCCGCTTCCGTATCCGGAACCGAATCGACTTGTGCGTTTGACGAACTCCGTCAGCAGCGGAGCTGCAGCGACCGTCGACGAGTCGGACGCACTCGTCCTACTCTATCAGCGCCAAGCGCGATCCTTTTCAGCCGTCGGCGCGTGGCGATTCGACGACGGCGATTTGGGCGCGACGGAGCCGGGCCAGAACACGATTCGCGTTCGCGGCGCGCGCGTCACGGCGAATTTCTTCGACGTGCTCGGCGCGCGGCCGGCACTCGGCAGAGCGTTCTCTTCTGGCGAGGATCGCCCTGGACGAAACGGTGTCGTGGTGTTGTCGCATCGCGTCTGGGAGACACGATTCCATGCCGATCCGCGCGCGATCGGCAGACAGATCGTCGTCAATGACGTTTCGCGGACGATCGTCGGGATCATGCCGCCGACCTTTGCCTATCCCGCGCGCGACGTGGAGCTGTGGCTGCCACTGTCGCTCGACCCCGCGCATACGCATGCCGAGACGTTCAATCTCGTTGGCATCGCGCGATTGGAGCGTGGGAGTTCGATAGCTGCCGCACGGGCCGACCTCGCGCGAGCCCTGACGCATGCGAGCGACGATTTCGCAACCGACGCCTCAGCCGCTTCGTGGCAGCAGGCGCACGTTACGCCGCACGTCGAATTGTTGCGGGACACGATCGTGGGTCCGATTGCTCGCCTGCTCTGGCTCGTCTTTGGCAGCGTGCTGCTCGTGCTGTTCGCAGCGTGCACGAACGTGGCGGCGCTCTTTCTCGTGCGCGCCGAGCGCGCGCAGACGGAGCTCGCAGTTCGCCGCGCGCTGGGCGCCGGTCTCGGGGGCGTGCTCGCGACCGCGCTCGCTGAGTCGGTGCTGTTGAGCGTCGCGGGCGGAATTCTCGGATTGCTGCTGGCATCGGCGAGCACGCAAGCGGCCGTCAGTGCAGGCTCCGTATTGTCGTTGCCCCGCCTGCAAGACGTACGCATCGGCGTGCCCGTTTTGCTATTCGCGATTGGAACGACATTCCTTTGCGCTCTCGCGGTCAGCGTGCTGCCGCTCCTCCGTGCTCGACGCGTGTCGGTGGCTCAGGTACTTCGGGGCGCCGGTGTCGCAGGCCCGACGGGTCGCGCCCAGCAGCGAGCACGGAACACACTCGTCGCCGCGCAGATCGCGCTCGCGTTCGTGCTCGTCGCTTCGTCGGGGTTGCTGGCGCGCAGCTTTCTACACACGAGCAGCGTGCGCCCGGGATTCGACGCGAATCACACGGTGACCGCGCGCGTATTGCTTCCATATGCTCGGTACGGGACAACGGCGCCGCGATTAGCGTTCTTTCAAGCCCTAGCCAGCCAGGCACAAACGATCCCTGGTGCGCGCGACGTTGCACTCACGGATTGGGTTCCGCTGAGCGGCGATCATCGCGACATGGCGCTGGACGTCGAGGACAGCCAGTCGCCGGCGAGCGGAAGCGGGAGTAGCCACACAGTCGCAAGCGTTGACGACAGGTATTTCGCGGCGCTCCGGATTCCCGTGCTTCGGGGACGCGGCTTCACCGCGCCGGATGTCACTCGGCCATCCGACGATGTCGTCGTCAGCCGAGGATTTGCCGAGCGGTATTGGCCTGGCGTCAGCCCGCTGGGCAAGCGTGTGCGTCCGGTGGGCGGGCAATGGTACACGGTCGTTGGCGAAGTGGGCGACGTACACTACGACGCGCTCGACCAGCCGGCGAACGATCTCGTGTACTTCCCCATCGTGACGCCCGGGACCGGAGGCATTGGCGCGACGATGCCGGGCGCATTGTCGGTGGTCGTGCGAACCGACGGCCGAGCGAGCGACGCGCTCTCGGACGTTCGTCGCATCGTTGCGGCGCTCGATCCTGCCGTTCCAACGTATGACGAAAACAATCTTCAACAATTGGTGACTGACGCGTCGGCGCGGTCCCGCGCGCTCATGCTCCTGCTCGCGATCGCCAGCCTCGTGACGTCACTGCTTGGCGCCATCGGACTGTATGGTGTGGTTGCGTACATCGTCAGCACGCGCCGGCGCGAATTCGGCATCCGCATTGCACTCGGCGCGCAGCCAACCGACGTGAGCCGCGCGATCTCGCTCGATGGTGTGCGCATCGCCGCGATCGGCATCGCGATCGGGATGGCGTGTACGCTCGCGACGTCGCATTTCCTGCGCGGCTTGTTGTATGACGTCAGTCCGACTGATCTATTGACGTTGAGCGTCACGCCGGCGGCTCTGCTCGTCATCGCCCTCGCCGCGAGCTGGATCCCAGCACGGCGCGCGGCCGCGATCGATCCTGCCGAGGCGTTGCGGGCGCAATGAAAACTCGAAACTGCCGCTCGCCCCGCGCGCGGTTTGTCTCCACTTTTGTTGGTGGCGCTTGGCGCCGCTACGTTTTCGCCGAATCCCTGTGACGTTCACGCCCGGCCAGTCCCGGAGACCTCTCGTGCGCACATCCAACGCCAGTACTTTCTTCGTTCGCGTTGCGGTTCCGACTGCGATCGCGCTACTCGCCGCTTGCAACGCGGCAACCAACGCCGGGGTAACGCGCAACGCGGCAGGCTCGCTCGCCACGCAACAACCCGACTCGGCCGAGCGTGCCGCGGCCGCCGTGCGCTCGGCGTTTCCGCAGGGGTGGCGCTTCAAGCCAGGCGAGCCCGCGACGACCTCGCAGCACGCGATGGTGGTGAGCATGTCGAAGTACGCGAGCGAGGCGGGCGCCGAGATCATGAAGGAAGGCGGCAACGCGGTCGACGCCGCGGTGGCAACGGGGTTTGCGCTCGCCGTGACGTATCCGTCGGCCGGCAACATCGGCGGCGGTGGATTCATGGTCATTCGCATGGCCGATGGGCGCAGTGCCGCGCTCGACTATCGCGAGATCGCGCCGCTCGGCGCGACGCACGACATGTACATCGAGAACGGCAAGCTCACGGACAAGAGCAAAGTTGGATATCTCGCGTCGGGCGTGCCGGGCTCGGTCGCCGGCATGTCGGAAGCGCTGCGCAAATACGGAACGATGTCGCTCGCCAAGGTCATGGCGCCGGCGATTCGTCTGGCGAAAGAGGGATATGTCACTACCGGTGGTGGCGGACGAGGCGGCAATTGCAGCTCGCTCATCGCGCAGTTCGAGGGCAAGGAGCTGTTCTGCCCAGGCGGCAAGGCGCTCGCATCCGGCACGAACTTCGTGCAGCCCGATCTTGCGCGCACGCTCGAGCTGATCGCGGCCCAGGGTCCGAAAGCATTCTATGATGGCTCCATCGCCGACTCGATCGTGGCCGACGAAAAGCGCGGCGGCGGTTTGATCACCAAACAGGATCTCCACAACTACAAGCCCGAATGGCGTGACCCCGTTCGCTCGACGTACCGCGGCTACGGCCTGATCACGATGCCGCCGTCGTCGTCTGGCGGCGTGACGATGTCGGAGACGCTCAACATTCTCGAAAACTTTGCGCCGCTCCCGCTGCCGGGCAGCACCGAGTACGCGCATCTGATGGCCGAGTCGCTCCGGCGCTCGTTCACGGACAGAAACGAGAAGCTTGGCGACCCGGCGTTCGTGCACAATCCGATCGATCAACTCACGAACAAAGCGTACGCGAAAACGCTCGCGTCGCAGATCGATCCGCACCACGCGTCCAAGACGCCGGCGTTCAAGCCGAAGGGCGAAGAGAACAACACCACGCACTATTCCGTTGTCGATGCGCAGGGCAACGCCGTCGCGACGACAACGACGCTCAACGGCAGCTACGGCTCCGGCGTGTGGATTCGCGGCGGCGGCTTCTTCATGAACAACGAGATGGACGACTTCGCTGCACAGCCCGGAACGCCGAACATGTTCGGCCTCGTTCAGGGCGAAGTGAACGCCGTGCAGCCGGGCAAGCGCATGCTCTCGGCCATGTCGCCCACGATCGTCCTCGATCCGCAGGGCAAGCTGCTGCTCGTGACCGGCGCCGCCGGCGGTCCGACGATCATCACGACGACGATGCAGATCATTCTCGACGTGATCGAATTCCACATGGACCTCGCCGATGCCATGCGAACGCCGCGACTGCACCACCAAGGTTTGCCCGACGAGTTGGATTACGAGCCGAACGGCCTCACGGTCGCCGTTCAGGATTCTCTAAAGGCCATGGGACACACGCTCGGCACGCGCGGGCTGGCGACGGCCAATTCGATCATCGTGGTGAAGGGCGGCTTGCAGGGCGTGGGCGAGCCGCGGTCGGGCGGGGTGGCGGTCGGCTGGTGAACCGATCGAGGTCCGAATAGAAGCGCGACGGCGCTTCGATCCAGGGATAGTGCCCGCTATGGGGCACTATTTCTTTTTGTGCTTGCGGGAACAACGGTGAGATCTCGGGCGCCGTCGTAACGCCGATTACGTCGGCGTCGCCGTAAATCAGAAGAACAGGGAAGGGCAGTGAGCTCTGTTCTCTGAGTCTGGCGAGACTCGCGCTGAGATCGAAATGCGTGCGCTCGAGATCTTGAAACACGAGCGTGCTGACTCGCGAGTCGAATGACGCCCCGCCTTTCTCTCGCTCCACGGCCGGCTGCTTCCTGACGTCGTACATGTAGGCCTTCCGGTCCAACCGAGCCATTTCGCGAAGCGCCTCGGCGCGACGCGGTCCGGTCGCGAGTGCGCTCCACGCACTGATCGAGTCTCGATCGGCGGGTGTGAGGCGAGCGGCGAGCTTTTTCCCGATAGTGTCTTGCGAGCGGAGCGACGGACCGCCGGATCCCACGAGGATCAACGCCGCCACGTGGTCGGGATGTGCTGCTGCGTACGCCATCGCGAGTTGGCCGCCCCACGAATGGCCGAGCAGCGTGATTCGGTCGACATGGAGCGCCACCCGAAGCGCGTCGACGTCCTCGATCTCTTTCTGCAGCGTGATGGTTGTTGAATCCAGTCGCTTCAATCGCGACTGACCCGTGCCGCGCTGGTCAAGCAGTACGGCGCGCGCGTGTTGAGCCACATGTGTGAAAACGTCGGTGAGATAGTCGCCGCTGTATCCCGGACCACCGCTCAAGAGCAGGATTGTGGATCCCGTGCCTGCGGTCCGGTAGGAAAGCGATACATCGGGACGGGTCAGCGATGCTGAGCGAACGGCTGGTTGGGCACTCGCCGTTCTGTCCGGACTCGCAGCGACAACGCCCGCTACAAGAAGCGCGAGCCGAAACGCTCGTGTCGCCCGGTTACGCGTGCTTTCTTCGCGACGACCGCGACTCGTCACTTAGGCCAGAGCCGATTGTTCGCCAACACCGGCGGCGGTTGCTCACCGTGGATGACCGCCTCGAGCGCCGGGTACACGACCGCTGGATCGGCATTGGGGTGCGCCTCTTCGGCGATGTCGTGCGGCAAGCCCAACGAACGAGGAAACTCATATACGACGACGTGCCCGCCGTCTTTGGTCCACTGACGCGCCAGTGCGACGGTCGGCGGGGTCTTGACCGTGTGATCGTTCCCATTCACGACGAACACGATGTCATTCGTGCGCGGCGCCATGGTCTTGGCCGCGAACCGAATGGCCGTTCCGAGAACGAGAATCTGTGCGATCGCACGGGTCGAGACGCCGAGCTCGCGATCGGGACGCAGGGAATCCGGCGTCTCGCTGCGCGCGAGATCGGGAACGCGAAGGGCTAGGTTCATGAGCGAGGCGTCGAGAAACGACGGCACGCGTCCGATCGCGAACACCGGTGAAACGATGACAGCGCGGCGCACGTCCGAGCGATACTGTGCCGCCCACGCCGAGAGAGATCCGCCCGCGCTCACGCCGGCGACGATGACTGAATCGCCAAGCCCCTGCGCGATGTCGACCGCGGAATCCGCGGCGCCTCGCAGCTCCTCTGCCGTCAGCTTGGACAGCGTCCGCGCATTTCCATTTCGCTCGGCGTGATGCGGAAGGCGGGGAATGTAGACGTTGTCGCCCGCCGCAAAGAGTTGCTGGCCGAGGTGCTCGTACTGTTTCGGTGAGTTGGTGAACCCATGAAAAAGAACCACGACGCGCGCGGTGCGTGCGTCGTGGCTCAGGAAGATGGAGCGTCCGCCGGGAGCGGCGACACGATCGTCGACCGCTTGCCGCTGGCGAATTCGATTGACCGCTTCGTCGAAACTTCGCGCGGGCGCGGGTTCAGACGTGAAGCCCGCGATCCGCGTTGGGACTAACGCCAATATCAAAATCAGGACGATCACCACGCCGGCGATGATCTCGAGCCACATTCGACGACTCCTAGACTCGATGACGAACATCACCGGCGCGATCGGCTACATCACGGCTTCACGGTGCGATTCTGCTTGTTCGCGTTGCTGATCTGCAGATTGAATCCACCCGGAGTGCTGGTGTGGAAGCTCTTGTAGGTCGCCTTCGGATCGTGGATGTCCAACCTGGTGCCGGTATCCGGGCTGTTCGTCTGACCACGCTTGTCCAACTCCGCCTTCGTCCCATCGGCGTCGAACGGATCGATACCGAACGAGATGTGGTCGATCGTCGCCTTGCGAACGGCCGGCTTGGGACGCGAGGTGTCGTTCGGATTGCCGCCGCGAATGATGATGTTGCCGCAATCGTCGCAGATCCACGTTTCGTTCTGGCTGCCTTCGTCGCCCTGCGGAATCCAGCCGAGGAGCGCCTTGTACCACGCGGCGCTTTCCTTGTAGTTGGTCACGCCGAACGAAATGTGGTCGAGCCACACGGTCTTCCAGTTCGTGCCTTCGAACGGCGCGTCGACCGGCATGCCGGCCTTGGCCGCGTTGGCCTTGCGGGCCTTGGCGTAGCCGCCGTTCGTCACCTGCACATCGAAGCCGTCCGGATCTTTCACGTGGAAGCTCTCGAAGCCCTTGCCGTCGTTGTCCTCGACGGGATGCAAGCCGCGCTTCTCGAGCTCGGCCTTCACCGTCTTGGCGTTCCACGGCGAGATCTGGAAGGCGTACGAATCCCACGACACTTCCACCGGCTTGCGCGGCGGACGCGGTGCGCCACCGGCGCGGCCAGCGCCACGGCCACCGGCGCCAATGCGCGCGGCCAAGGCGGCGCTATCGGCGGGGCTGAGCACGCGCGGCGGCGGTGGCGGCGGCACAACATAGCCGCCGCGAATCACCACGGTGCCGGTGTTGCCGATGTCGAGTACGGCTTCCTTGCCGTTGTCGCTCCGAACTTTCCAGTTCATGAGCGTGGAGTAGTAGGCTGCTTCCTTCTTGTAGTCGACTGCTTCCATCGTGAAGTGATCGACGGCGACAGTCTTCCACCCGGTGGGCGCGAACGGAGCCGGCGCCTCGACCGTGTCGCAAGCGGGCGTGCCGGCGCGCGCTGTGCCGGCGCAACCACCCTGGGCGGACGCCACGCCGAACGGCGCGATGACCAAGGCGACGCCCAGCGCGAGGCGTCGTGATACACTGATCTGCATGTGGTGCTTCTCCGAAATGACGGGGGAGGTGGTGCAGGTAGGAGGGGTGGCGGCGTCGAAAATCACGCCAATCCACATCCCGCCGAGTATGCACTTTGGCCCCGACGGCGGCAAGGCGCAGTCGGGTGTTTACGTCGTCAAGGATGCGTCTAAGGGCGCGTCCAGACGCGGTCCGTCGCGGACACGTACGGAAACATCCCGTCATGGTCGATCTCGACCTTCGTGACTGCGACGCCGCCGGCAACATGGGCCACATACTTTCGCGCGCCACCGAGCCACACGGTCACCGGCACGGTCATCTGCTCGACCTTTCCATTCGCCCGCGTGATGGTGAGTGGCACGGGCATCGGCGCCAGCCCGCGATCCTCGATCGTGATCGCAAATCCTTTGCTGTCCGCGGCCACTCCGGTGATCGCCTGATCCAGCGGCCACGCGTTGTAAAACCAGGTGTTCCAGAACCAATTCAGATCCTGGTGCGTCGACGCCGACATGGCATTAAAGAAGTCATATGGATAGGGATGCCGTCCGACCCAGTCCTTCCCGTATGCGCGGAACGCGCGATGAAATACTGGCTCGCCCAACATGCCGCGCAGTGCCGCGAGCACCTGCGCGGTCTTGTCGTAGAAAATGTTGTTGTAGGTCGCCGACGGAAACAGATCGCCGAAGGTCATCAACGATGCATCCTCTCCCGCCATGACGCGCTGCAGGTAGATCGTGCGCTGACCCGGCTCCTGATCGGCGGGACGTCCGCCCTTGCGCGGCTCGCCGTAAAGCGGACGAAGCCCCTGCGCTTCATCGAATTGCGTGAAGCCTTCGTCCATCCACGGATAGTGGTTCTCGTTCGAGCCCACCTGCATCGGGAACCACATGTGACCTGTCTCGTGCATCAAGTCGCCGGCGAGCGACAGCGTATCGGCCCACGACTGCATGGTGGTGAGCCGCGGGTACTCCATGCCGCCGCTCGTAAGTACGCCTTCCATGGACGTCATCGACGGCCACGGATACTTCCATAGGTATTTGGAGAGTTGTTCGATGGCGTCGCGCGTGTAGCGCGCGCCGCCGACTGCCCATGCTGCAGCCCGCGGCGTAATACGATAGAAGCTGTTGATGTCGACGGTGTCCGGCGACGCATTCGCGGCACCTTCGGGGTCGCGTACCAGCGCGCGCGTCGCATCCCACACGTAGCGATTGCTCGTTCCCCACGCGAAGTCGCGAACGTTGGGCGCGGTGAAGTGCCACGTCACGTTGCCAGTGCCGAGCACGAATGCGGCGCCCCCGTCGCTCGGTGCGGAGATCGTCACGACTCTTCCGCTCTTCCGTGCGTCGGCGAGCTTGGCGCGTCCCGCGGCGCTCAACACGTCGTTCGGATTGACGAGCGAGCCCGTCGCGCCCACCGGCCAACCACGCGGCACCGTCACGCGCACGTCGAAATCCGCATGATCCATATAGAACTCGGCCAACAGCTCGTACTGATCGGGCACCCAGCCGCTCACGTCGTCGTAGACGGCGATCTGCGGATACCAGTAGCCCATCAAGTAGAGATGATCGTCGCGTCCTTCGCGGCCGTCGGACGGCGTGAGTGCCGGCACGTACGACCAGTTGAGCTCGAGCGTCGCGCTGTCGTGCGGCAGGAGCGGCGTCGGAAGCGTCATCCACATGATCGTGCCGTCGACGGTGTACGATCCACCGCCCGGCGCGCGCCGCCGCCCGCGTCCACCACCCGCGGCCGACGACTGCTCGCTCAACTCGGTTCCGTTGGCGACGACGCGCGACAACGACATGCCGTCCGTGATCGGCGCGACGTCGCGGCGCTGCGCTTCTGGACGAAACACGTTCTGATAGAGATGCACAGCGATTCGCGGCAACGTGTCCGGCGAATTGTTCACGTACACCACGCGCTCGCTGCCGGTCACCGTGTTCGTGGACGTGTCCAGCGAGACGTCGATCGAGTAGCGCGGATGCTGCGTCCAATACTTCGCTCCGGGCGCGCCGGTTCGCGTGCGCGTTCCCTTCGCCACCGCGCGTGTGAACGCCGGCGGTTCGTACACGGCGCCGGGAATCGGCCGTTGGCTCTGGGCGATGCCCTGCGAGCTCACGACGGGCGACGGTCGCGTTTGAGCATTGGCGACGTTCAGCGCAAGCGCCGGCACGAGTGCCAGGCCAGAGAGTGCAAGCAAAGAATGAAGCGAGTGACGCACGTGCGACTCACATGATCGAGTTTGAGGTCCCGGAAGGAGGGACATTGAGACGCTAACGCCGCATGAAGCCCGGCGGCAAGACGTCGAGCGCGAATCACCGCGCGTAGTCTCTTGCCGGCCTCACCATCGCGCGGCATACTCTCGCGACCGTCAACCAACCAATCGGGAGGATCGCGTGAGAGTACGAACGTCGGCAACCGTGCTGTCCTTGTGTCTCGTCTGTGCGGTGGCGGCCGAGGTGGTCGCTGCGCCACAGCAGGTGCCGGCGTCGCCAGACTGGGCGTATGGATTTGCCGGACCGGCGGCACCGGGTGCTCCGGGTGCAGCACGCGGCGCCGGCGCTCCGGCGCGACCCGCAGGTGCGGCACGGGGGCCACGTCCCGTGCCGCCGGCCGACACGGTGCACCGCACGGTTGCCGGCAGCAAGCTGACGTTCACGCTGCCGCAGGTGCGCGACGCGAACGGCCCCGCCGACTGGTTTCCCGACGATCACCCTCCCATGCCGGACGTCGTCGCTCACGGCCGGCTCGACGCCAAAATTTCGGCGTGCTCGCTCTGCCACTATCCCAATGGCAAGGGTCGCGCGGAGAACGCGCCGGTCGCCGGGTTGCCGTACTCGTACATTCTGCAGGAGATGCAGGATTTCAAGAACGGCGATCGGAAGAGCTACGATCAGCGTAAGACGAACACGAACAACATGATCGCGTTCACGAAGGACCTCACCGACGACGAGATGAAGGCCGCGGCGACCTATTTCAGTTCTATGAAGTGGACGCCGTGGGTGAAGGTCGTGGAAACGGACACGGTGCCCAAGACGCGCATTGCCGGCGGGTTGTTCATCGCACTCGAAGGCGCGCAGGCGGGGACAGAGCCGATCGGCTCGCGCATCATCGAGGTGCCCGTGAACGGCGAAGAGACGGAGACGCTGCGCAATCCGCGTTCAGGGTTCATTGCCTATGTGCCGAAGGGCGCCATCCAGCGTGGTGCCGACATCGCCGGCCGCGCGCAGTGCGTGCTTTGTCATGGCGCCAATCTCGACGGGCTCGGTCCGGTGCCCGGTATCGCCGGGCGCTCGCCGAGCTACATGGTGCGCCAGTTGTTCGACATTCAACGCGGAACGCGAAAGGGTCTGTGGACGGACCTCATGAAGGGGATCGTCCAGCCGTTGTCCGTCGATCAGATGCGCGACGTTGCGGCGTATGTAGCCTCGAGGGCGCCGTGAGCAGATGGCGGCGCCCATGCCGTTCGCCGGTGATGAGCATTCTTTTATCGCGGCAACTCCATGCGCCAGATGTTCCACTCGCTGCGGTCGTTGCCGCGCTGCGATAGAAAATAGATGCTCTTGCCATCCGGGCCGAAGCGCGGGGCGATGTCGTGGCCCGGGTGGAACGTCAACTGCGTCTTGTTCCCGCCATCCGCGTCGACAACGTAGATGTCCCAATTGCTCGGCCGGGCGTTGTCGGCCATGGTGCTGCCCGCGAAGGCGATGCGCTTGCCGTCCGGTGAAAATGCCGGTTCGATGAAGCCCTGATCTTTGGCCGACGCCACGAGCGATTCCGTGCCCGTCTCGACGTCGACGACCCAGATCTCCGTGTTGCCCGTGTCGTGGCTGTTTCGTGTGATCGCGAGCTTCTTTCCGTCGGGCGAGTAGGCGGGCGAAAAGCCTTCCGTGAGTTGCGTGAAGGAATTCTTGTCGAGATCCACTTCCCAGATGTATTCGCGCACGACGCCCACCGGATTGCCGGGCGAGCCATTCAATTTCGTCGTGCCCACGGTCGTGTGTTCGTCCTGCACGTACACGAGCTTGTGTCCGGCCGGCGAGTACGCCGGCAACTGTGACACTTCTTCGAAGTTCGTGATCTCGCGAACGGCAGCGCCCTGATTGGCGCTCACCTCGAACACGTTCCAACGGTTGTTCCGAAGATCGACGAAGGCCACGTGTTGGCCGTCGCTCGAGATGGCCGGATCCCACACGGCTTCACGGAAGGTGCGCTGTGTCGTGGCGACGCCGCCCTGCGTTCCCTTGAGATAGACGTTCTGCTTGTCGTTCTTCTTGGCCAGGAACGCGATCAAGTTGCCGTCCGGTGACACGTCGAACCAACGCGTGGTCGGGACGTGGAGGCCGTTCTGGCCGGTGCGACGGACGACCGGTCCCATCACCTGGTCGGTTTGCGCGGTGATCTGCGCGAACCGCGCGCCCGATTCTTCCGGCACGGCGTTCAGCGAATAGTTGATTGACGGTGCACATGCGTCCACGGCGGCGGACGCGGCGATCGTGCAGACTATCAGCGCGAGGGCGAACTTCAGTTTCGAAAGCGTCATCGGCTCACCTGCTCCTCGTTGAGCGGGAGGGGGACGTAGGGCAGTGCATCGCTTCTGGGCTAGTCGGCGGAGCCCCCAGATCGTGACACGCAACGCTGGGCCGGAAAACATGAACGGCAGATGACAATGCGGCGCGGCACGACGCGTCAGCGATCGTTGCAGTTAATTACAGCCTTCTACCGTTTCCGAGAGAGGGTGATGACATCGTCACGTTGGCGGATCCGTCGGCATGCGTGGATCGCCATTCTCGATTCGATCTTGCTTGTCGCCTTTCTTGCGCTCAGCCAACCCGGTGATTCCACCGGATACCAAGTGCACGAATGGATTGGCGTGTCCTTCATTGTGCTCTTCATTTTGCACGTCTGGGCATCGTGGAGTTGGATCACGATGACGTGGCGACGCGCGCGGAGCGGAACGGGCCCGCGAGCGCGCCTCAACTTTCTGCTCAACTCCGCGCTGTGCGTCATGATGGTGGTGGTCATCACCTCCGGACTCGTGATTTCACAGTATGTGCTGCCGGCGGTGGGCATTCGCACTGACGACAGCCAGCGATGGGAACAGCTGCACAACTTCACGAGCTCACTCCTCCTCGGTGTGATCGGTCTGCACGTTGCGCTGAACTGGAGCTGGATCAAGGGCGCGATCCGGCGATACTGCGTCGCGCCCGTTCAGCGCCTCACCAACCGCGCTGGAGCGGGATCGTGACGACTGCGAACACAGACGGCCGGATGTCGACGCTGCTGTCGATCATTCTGATTATCGTGACGATTCTTCCGCTCATCATCTTCGCCACCGACTTCACGAATCGCGCGCCGGTGCGCACGGCTCGAACGGCGGTGGGCCGTCGTGCCGGTGCGCCGCAAGAGACCCAGACTCTGCGCCTCGAGCGCAGACGTGTGGAACGGGCAAAACGGCGGCCGACGTTCGGCGGCGCGGCCATAGGGCTGGTGGTGTCGTTGTTCTGGATCGGAGCCGCAGGCGTCGTCGGGCGTCGGCTGTTCAGACTTCGCCTATGATTCCGCGTCGCTAGGTCGAAGGGACCCGAAGCAGTCCGCGAAATAAACTGCTTGACAGCCGACGCGCGCGGTACAATTATCTCCTATAACACTAGGAGATGGCAGCCGACTGCTCTGTTCCACTATGAGCAATAGCGGACGATATCTCCGAGACGTCACCGAATGTTCTAGGAGATTATCGTGCAGCCGACCTTCACTGATCGCGAGCTCGACGTGATGGCGATCCTCTGGCACCGCGGGCCGTCGACCGTGACCGAGGTTCGCGAACGCCTGGCCGACCACCTCGCCCACAACACGGTGCTCACCGTGCTCACGGTGCTCGAGGAAAAGGGCTACGTCGATCACACGGAAGAAGGGAAGGCGCATCGGTTCCGCGCGCGCGTGAAGCAGGAGGCCGCGGGCGCCACTGCGGCTGCACGGATGGTCGAGAAGCTGTTCGGCGGATCGACTGAGCGCTTGCTCACGCATCTCGTCACCGAGCGCAGCGTCACGCCGGAAGAGCTCCGCCGGTTGCGCCGTCTGCTCGACGATAAGCTCCGGGAGGCCGACAGATGATCGCCGCTTGGATGATCTACTGCGCGCTCTGTGCGCTCGGCCTCTTTGTCGCAGCTGCCGCGGCGGAGCATGCATTGTTGGCCGGCCGGCGCGCCGTCCGGCCTGTGTGGCTCGCCGCCGTAGCGATGTCGCTCGTCGTGCCGATGATCGCGCTTCGTTACGGCGCTCACCCGCAGCCGGCGAGTGTCGCCGCCTCCGCCAGGG
Organism: Gemmatimonadaceae bacterium; assembly: GCA_036499625.1. GTDB lineage: Bacteria > Gemmatimonadota > Gemmatimonadetes > Gemmatimonadales > Gemmatimonadaceae > JAQBQB01. Next base: position 149,120 of record DASYDJ010000015.1, on the reverse strand, counting down.
AGGGCGTCGCGCTCGATTCGAGTGCGGTGCTGGCGGCGTCGTCGGCGCCGCCGGTTGTCGGGTCCGTGGCACCGCTCGTTCCGACCCACGTGTTCGCGTGGCGCTCGGTTGTCGAACGAAACGATCGGTCGTTGCTCATCGCGTGGCTCGTGTCGTCCGCTGCGCTCGCGCTGTATTTCCTCGGAGGCATGATTGCGCTCGCGCTCATGCGCCGCGGCTGGCGTCGAGATGTGGTGCTCGACGTGCCGGTGCTCGTGTCGGAAAGCGTGGGACCCGCGCTGGTCGGTGCGATGTCGCCGGCGATCGTGCTGCCCGAGTGGGCGCTCGCCATGGAGCCGCACCAACTCGCGTTGATGCTGTTGCACGAGCAGGAACATCGTCGAGCGCGCGACGGGCAGTTGCTGACCGTGGCGCAGATTGCGCTGATCGCGATGCCGTGGAATGTCGCGCTCTGGTGGCAGGTGCTTCGCCTCCGGATGGCGGTCGAGTTGGATTGTGATGCGCGCGTACTGCGCGCGGCCGATGCGCGTTCCTACGGCCATCTGCTGCTCGAAGTGGTGCGCCCAGGTCGCCGACTGCAGCCAATGGGCGCGACGGCATTTGCCGAACGTGCCGGGCAGCTCGAGCGGCGCATTCGCGTGTTGGCGAAGCCGCGGGGCCGAGTCGTCCGTGGCAGTCGCGTGGCGGCAGCGCTCATTGGGCTCGTCGCAATCGCCGCGGCCTGGTCGGCGCCGCGACCAGCCGCGCCGTTGCTCACGCTATTTGCGTCGAGCGCCACGCCCGGCACAGCGAAGGATTCGACGCACGCGTTAGAGAACTTGAATGTATCGCGCCCGGCGTCAGACTCACTGCCGCGGCCTGCGGAGTCATCCACGCCATCCACGACGCCGCGCGTTGACGCGGCGTCGACCGCGGCGCCCGCCAATCAGCATGACGCGTCGCCGACATTCGCCGGCGACACGCTCGTGACCGTCGTTCGCCACGCCGGCGACTCGTTAGCCGTTGTACAACGCACCCAGACCACAGTGCCTGGCAACGACTCGGCGTTGTTCCACCAGCTCTTCGACGGCATCTCGCTCACGCCGAGTCAACAGGCCGCTGCGCACGAATTGCTCGCGCATCTGATGCTCCAGCAGCTCGTGGCGAACGTCTCGTCAATCACGTCATCGGAACAGGCTCGATCGCAGCAACAAGCAGTTCTCGCGGCACGCGACTCAGCACTTCGGGCGCTCGCGCCGACCGACGACGACCGCGCACTGCTCGCGTCGCGAATGGCGGGCGGCGCGCGGGGCAGAGTACCAATGCCCCCGGACGGACTCGGAGGAGGTCGTGGCGGCCGCAGCGGCGGGAGCGGTGTTGGCAACGGCGCACCCGTCGTCACGGGCGGCGCGCGCGGACGCTCAGGCGGAGCAGCGCCGCCGTCATCGGTGACGATCGAGATGCAATTCAACCGGCTGTTCGATGGCATCACGCTCACGCCGGAGCAGGCGGCACGGGCGCGGATGACGATCGGAATCGCGTTGCAAGCGATGCAGCGACTCGCGCCGCGGCCGGCGACGTACATCGAGCCGCAGGCATCTGGCTTGATCGCGGTGCAGCCCGACGGCGCGACGGCGCTTCTCTCCATTCTGCCGAACGAGGCCGATCGACAGGTCTTGCAGACGCGCATCGTCGTGGCTGTCCCGACTCCTTCCACGCCACCCAAGCAATGAAGCGTTTCGCTCTCCTCTTCGCCGCTGTTGTTTCACTGCTGTTCGCCAGCGCTCACGTGGCGCTGGCGCAGGCCGACGTGATTCGCGGGCAGGTGACGTCCGCCGCCGGCGGCAACGAGCCGATCGCGAACGCCCAAGTGACTGCCACGACGCTATCGGGTGGCGTGAATCGGAATGCCAAAACCGACAAAGACGGCCGCTACACGATCACGTTTCCCGGCGGCGAGGGCGACTACATCATCAGCGTCATCGCCATCGGCTACGCGCCTCGGCGATTCGAGGTCAAGCGCACCGCCGATCAAGCGATCCTGCTCGGCGACGCGCGCATGACGAAGAGCGCCACGCTCGATACGGTCGTGTCGCTGGGCAAACGCAACCGTCCGGTGCCGAGCGACAGTGTTGCTGACGTGGGCGGCACGACGCAAACGATCAACGACGGGCTGGTGCCGATCGAGCAGGTCGGCGATCTCGCGGCGATGGCGTCGTCACTCCCGGGCGTGTTGCTCGTTCAGGGTGTGGATGGCGATCCGTCGGGATTCTCCGTGCTCGGCCTCGACCAGGCACAGAACGGTCTATCGCTCAACGGCATGAACAGCACGGCGACGGACATCCCTCGCGATGCCGACGTGTCGGTCACCGTCTCGACCTCGCCGTACGACGTGTCGCAAGGACAGTTCAGCGGCGGACGGCAGAACGTCACGCTGTCGCACGGCTCGAACTACGTCTCGCGCAAATCCAGCATGCTGCTTAACGCGCCGCAGTTGCAGTGGACCGACGCGGCTGGCCGCGCACTCGGCCAGCAGTACAGCAATGTGGACGTGAGCGGCGGCCTGTCCGGACCCATCAAGCTCGACGAAGCATTTTACAACATCTCATATGAGCTCGGCCGCAATGGCCGCGATGTTCAAACATTGCTCAACACGAGCTCGCTCGGGTTGCAGACGTCGGGCGTGTCCGCCGATTCTGTTGCGCGGCTCCTCGGCATCCTGCGCGGCGCGCAGATTCCGCCGACGGTCGGCGGCTTTCCGGGCCAACGCGTCACTGATCAAGGCCGAGTGCTGGGCAGCGTCGATTTCGCGCCGCCGTCGTCGAGCAGCGGTCAGGCATTGAACCTCACGTTCAACGGGAGTTGGAATCGCGCTTCGCCGGCGACGTCGGCGCTCCTCACCTCGCTGCCTGCGTCGAGCTTCTACTCCACGCGATGGGACGGCGCGGTTCAGCTCCACCACACGGGCTACTTCAGCGTCGGCATCCTGAGCGAAACGGGCATCGCAGTCAGCAAGAGTCGGCAGTTCGTCACACCGTATCTCGACTTGCCGAGCGGCAACGTGCTGGTGAACTCGAGTTTTGCGAACGGCACCAGTGGCGTGCAGGACCTCGACTTCGGCGGGACGTCGGTGAGCTCGAGCGGCGATCGAATCTCGACCGATCTCACCAACCATCTGTCCTGGTTCAGTCTCGACAACAAACATCGCATCGATCTGACGAGCGAGGTGCGGCGCGACGGCTTCACGGCGGACCAAGCGTCGAATCAGCTTGGTACATTCGCGTTCAATTCGTTGGCTGACCTCGACGCGGGAAGGGCAGCGTCCTTCACCCGACAACTGAATTCGACGGCGACGAACAGCAGCGAATTGATCGGTGGCCTGTCGTTGGGTGATTCGTATCGCCGCACCAACGATCTGCAGATCGTCTACGGCGCGCGACTCGATGCGAATCGCTTTCTCGATCAGCCGGAATTGAACGCCGCGGTCCAGGATCAGTTCGGCGTGCGCAACGATCATCTCCCAGACGCACTGTACGTGAGTCCGCGCGTCGGATTTGCCTGGACGTACGGTACGGCCTCACAGGTGGGTGCGTTCAACGGCGCCGCACGGATTCCGCGCGCGGTCGTGCGCGGTGGCATTGGCGTGTTTCAGAATTCTTTTAACGTCGCGCTGCCTGGGCAAGCGATGTCGATCAATGGTCTGCCGAGTGGCGTGCAGCAGCTCAATTGCACGGGTGCGGCGACGCCGGTGCCGGCGTGGGGCACCTACGGATCCGATCCAGGGTCGATCCCGACGCAATGTGCCGATGGCACGGCCGGAACCGTGTTCGCCAGCACGTCCCCGAACGTGACGTTGTTCGATCCGAACTATGCCTCACAACGCAGCGTGCGATCGAACCTGCAGTGGGCCGGCGCCGTGCTCGGCAACCGATTCATGGGCGGCGTGAACGGCGTTTACTCGCGGAACATGAACCAGCCGGGCTTCGTCGATCTCAATCTCGATCCGACGGCGAAGTTCACGCTGCCGGGCGAGGGGAATCGTCCGGTGTTCGTTCAGGCGTCGAGCATCGTGCCGGCGACGGGCTCCATTGCGTCGCGCGATGGCAGAGTGTCGACGCAGTACAATCACGTCACCGAGCTGCGGTCGGATCTCTCGTCGGACAGCAAGCAGGTCATCTTCCAGCTCTCGCCGCTCGGCAACAATACGACGTACACGTGGGGACTGTTTTACGCGCTCAACAGCGTGCGCGATGAGGCGAATGGGTTCACCAGCACCGCCGGAAATCCCTTCGACGTCACTTCTGGCCGCGCGGCGATGGACTGGCGGCACGAGATCCAGTTCGACGTTGGGTACAACCTGCTCGACCGCGTACGGTTGTTCTGGGTGGAGAGCTTCTTCTCGGGATTTCCGTTCACGCCGACTGTCTCCGGCGATGTGAACGGCGACGGATATGGATTGAACGATCGCGCATTCATCTTCAATCCATCGTCGGTGCGCGCCACCGACACGACGTTGGCGTCGTCGATGCAGTCGCTGTTGGCAAGCTCGCCGAAGAGCGTGCGGAGTTGCCTCGAGCGGCAACTTGGTCAGCTCGCGGGTCGCAATAGCTGCGAAGGCCCATGGACGTCGGCCGCGTCGCTCCGCATCGACTTCAATCCGGTCAAGGTGCGGCTCCCGCAGCGGACGCTGTTGAGCCTCTCGATCGGAAATCCGTTGGGCGGCGCCGATCTGCTCTTGCACGGCGAGAATCATTCGCACGGCTGGGGGCAGAATGCGGTGCCTGATAGTCGGTTGCTGTTCGTGCGCGGGTTCGATCCGGTCGCGCACAGTTACGTCTATCAAGTGAATCAACGCTTTGGCAAAGTGAGCCAGACCGTGACGCCCACGAGGAATCCGGTCACGCTCACCGCTCGCGTGCAGGTGGATCTCGGTCCGTCGCGCGAGCGGCAGGATTTGACGAAGACGCTCGATCGCGGTCGCACGCAGTCCGGGACGAAAGCGACGGCGTCGCAGTTGAAGGCCGTCTATGGAACGGGTGGCATCGTCAATCCGATGGCGACCATTCTCCGCGCGTCGGATACGCTGAAGCTCACGGGGCCTCAAGCGGACAGCATTGCGACGATCAATCGCTGGTATCTCATTCGACTCGATTCCATTTGGTCGCCCGTGACGAAGGAGTACGCCGCGCTCGGCGATCGCTACGACCACGGGCTCGCGTACGACCACTACAAGCACGCACGCGAGGCGTCGGTGGATTTGCTGATCAAGCTCGCACCGTCGATCGACGGGCTGCTCACCAAGACGCAGAAGCGCAAGCTGCCATCGCTCGTGACGTCGTATCTCGACCGCGTTTATCTCACCGGCATTCGTGCGGGAACATCGGGCGCGGCGGGCGCCGTGTTCCCGACCGGTGTCGGTCTGCCGAGCACGGGCGGGCAAGCCGGAGCGCGCAGTGGGGGCGGCGGTCATCGATGACGGAGTCCACCCGCGATCCTCGCGGAAGACACGATGGGTTTAGTACTAGGACACTCATTATGATATCATCACGAATCGCCATTCCTACCGCCGTGCTTGCCGCGGTCGTCATGCGCCTGAATGCCGCGGCGCAGCAACTGCCGCCGGTGCGTCCGATCGGACCGGTCACGCACGTCTCGACGGAATCGCTGTCGAGCGTGGCCGCTGCGGTCGCGCTCCACGATGGTCGCGTGTACGTCAACGACATGACGGGCCGTCGCGTGCTGCTGTTCGATCCCACGCTCGCGCATGCGACGGTCGTCGCCGATTCGACCGATGCCACTGCGAACGCGTACGGGAATCAGGCCGGGAGCTTGATTCGTTTTCGCGGCGACAGCGCGTTGTACATCGATCCAACGTCGCTGTCGATGCTCGTGCTCGGCCCGGACGGACACGTCGCGCGCGTGATGGCGATGCCGCGGCCGGGAGATGCAGGCTCGCTGATGGGCGGCTTGTTCGGCAACCCGGGCGTCGACGCTCACGGACATCTGGTCTACTACAGCGGTCCAGCGCCGGGGTTCATGTTGTCGAACCTGTTCGGCAAGATGTCCGATTTGGCGCCGCTGTTCGCGATGCCGAACATGTTGCTGCCGCCGGGAAAGCTCATCGACTCGGGGTACGTCATCCGCGTCGATCTGTCGACGCGCGCGGTCGACACGGCGACGGGAGTCAGGATTCCGAAGGTGCTGCGGACGTACCCAGTCGACAACGATGGGAACCTCGTGTCGATCCAGACGAAGCGGGATCCGTTGCCGGTGGTCGACGACTGGGCCGTGATGCCCGACGGATCGATCGCCGTGGTGCGCGGCCTGGATTTTCACATCGACTGGCTCGGTGCGGACGGACACTGGACGTCATTGCCCAAGGTGCCATTCGATTGGCAGCACGTCAGCGATGAGCGGAAGCTGGCGCTGATCGACTCGGCGGTGAAGGACGACCAGGCGAACATCGACGGCGGAGTTGCTCAGCGCGCCCGCGCTGCCGGAGCGGCGAGCAGCGGCGCCGGTTCAACCACCGCCGGCACTGCGAGAGGAGGCAGGGGTGGTGGCGGCGGCGGTGGATCGCGCGCGCCGGGAAAGCCCGTTCCGAACATCATCGTTCGGCCGGAGCTCAACGATTTGCCCGACTACGTGCCGCCGTTCACGCTGCGAGCAACGTCCGCGGATGCTGACGGCAACCTCTGGATTCGCACGTCGACTGTCGTGAACGGTCAGCCGGTGTACGACATCGTCAATCACCAAGGCGCACTGATCGATCGCGTGCAGCTTCCGCCGTATCGCACGATCGCCGGCTTCGGTCCGGGCGTGGTGTACATGGCCGTGAAGGACAGCGCGGGTGTCGTCCACCTCGAGTCTACGAGGATCAAGTGAGAGTTGTCATCCCGAGCGAGCGTAGCGAGAGAGGGATCTTCTCTCGTGGCAACTATAGAATGGCGTATGTGAGATTCCTCGCTGCGCTCGGAATGACAGTTTTGAGCACCGCCGCGATCGCGCAGACGCCGCCCGCGCTTCGAGCGCTCGGCCCGGTCGTTCACGTTTCAACGCTGCCGCTCAAGAGCGCAGCAGCGGCGATTCCGCTTCGCGACGGACGCGTCTACGTCAACGACATCACCGCGCGACGCATCCTGCTGTTCGACTCGACGCTCACCACGGCAACTGTCGTCGCCGATACCACAGACGCTACGGCCAACGCGTACGGGCAGCGCGCCGGCACGTTGATCCGCTATCGCGGTGACAGCGCGTTGTTCATGGATGCGACGTCTCTCTCGATGCTCGTGCTCGGACCGGCCGGAACTATCGGGCGCGTGATGGCAATCCCGCGTCCCGAAGACGCGCAGTTCATGATCGGCGGTCTGTTCGGCGCACCGAACTTCGACGGGAAAGGGCGATTGGCCTATTACAGCGGGCCGCCGCCGGTGTTCTCATTGACGATGTGGGGAGGTAAGCCGCCCGTAAACCTGACCGGGCCGATGGCGACGTTCTTCGCGCCGAAGATCGATTCAGGGTACGTGGTTCGCGTGGACCTCGCGTCGCGCGTGCTCGACACCGCTGCGGCGGTTGCGATTCCCAAAGTGCGACGGTTCTTCCCGACGGGCGCCGATGGGAACATCACGTCGATCCAGACGAAGCGCGATCCGCTTCCGGTGGTCGACGATTGGGCGGGGCTGCCCGATGGAACGATCGCGATCGTTCGCGGACGAGACTTTCACGTCGACTGGTTGTCGCTCGACGGACGCTGGACCTCGTCGGCGAAGATTCCGTTCGATTGGCAGCACGTCGACGACGAGCACAAGCTCGCGCTCATCGATTCGGCGACGACGGCCGATCAGAAGAACATCGACGGGGCGAACGCGCAGCGAGCGAATGCTGCTCGCAACGGCGGTGGTGGGGCTGGCGGCCGTGGGAATGGACGCGGCGACGGCGGTGGCGGGGGCGGGGGCGGGGGAGCGTCGAGTGGGTCCGCAGGATCGTCGCCACCGCCGGCGCCGAACGTCGTCATTCGACCGGAGCTCGGCGATTTACCCGACTACATGCCGGCATTCGCGCGTGGCGCGGTATGGGCGGACGCCGATGACAACCTCTGGATTCGCACGTCGGCCAGCGTGAATGGGCAGCCGGTGTACGACGTCGTCAATCGTCAGGGCGCTCTCGTGGATCGCGTACAGCTTCCGCCGTTTCGGACGATCGCCGGGTTCGGTCGTGGTGTCGTCTACATGGCCGTGAAAGGCGCCGACGGCGTCGTGCACCTCGAACGAGCGAGAATCAGATGACGGTTGTCATCCCGAGCGAGCGCAGCGAGAGAGGGATCTTCTCGCTCGCCGATTATAATTTGAATTATATAAGATTCCTCGCTGCGCTCGGAATGACGGCGATGGGCACTGCCGCTGTCGCGCAGACGCCGTTGCCCGTCCGGCCAATCGGGCCGATCACGGCCGTGTCGGTCGAACCGTTGGCCAGCGCGGCAAACGCGCTGCCGATGCCCGACGGTCGCGTACTCGTGAACGACATCACGGGACACCGCCTACTGTCGTTCGACGCGACGCTCGCGCGCGCGCAGGTGATTGCCGACACGACAAGCGCCACGGGGAATGCGTATGGTGCGAGAGCTGGTACGCTCATTCCGTTTCACGCCGACAGCTCGCTGTTCATCGATCCGTCATCGCTCTCGATGCTGGTGATTGCACCGAGTGGCGCGATCGGCCGCGTGATGGCGGTGCCGCGGCCGCGCGATGCGCAGCATTTGATTGGAAATGTTTTTGGGATTCCGGGCGTCGACGACAGGGGCCGCCTCGTGTACTACGCCTCGGCGGGGCTCGAGGGAACGTTTGTCCAGTGCTGCGTGGGAACGGCGCGGATGGAGCTCGATCCGAGCGCCAAAGCGATGCCGTCGTCGGTGCCGGTACCAAAGCCGGATTCCGGGTTTCTCGTGCGCATCGATCTCGTCACGCACACCATGGATACGGCGGCGGCGGTCCGTATTGCGAATCCTCGACAGACGATCAACGTCGACGGTCAAGGTTTTCTCAAGTCGATCGAGAGTCAGGTCAATCCGCTTCCGACCGTCGACGTCTGGACGGTGCTACACGACGGAAGCATCGCGGTGGTCCGCGGCCGCGACTATCACGTGGATTGGCTCGGCACTGATGGCCACTGGACCACGTCGCCCAAGATGCCGTTCGATTGGCAGCAAGTGGATGACACTCGGAAGCGCGCGCTGATCGATTCCACTGTGGCAGCGGAAGATTCGGTCGATGCCCTCATGGCTGAACGGAACGCCGCCGCGACTCAGTCCGCAGGCGGGGGCCGCGGCGGACCACCTGGGGATGGTGGACGTGGCGGTGGCGGAGGCGGCGGAAGAGGCGACGGCGGGAAGATCATCCCGTCGGTGAACGGGCGCATCGATCCGTCGGTGCTGCCGGACTATTTCCCGCCGTTCACGCGCGGTGCCGCGCAGGCGGACGCTGATGGCCATCTGTGGATTCGCACGTCCGCCCGTGTGAAGGGACAACCGGTGTACGATGTCGTGAATCGACAGGGTGTGCTCGTCGACCGCGTGCAGTTACCGCCGTTTCGAACCATTGCGGGGTTCGGACCTGGCGTCGTCTACATGGCCGTCAAAGGTCCCGACGGTGTCGTGCATCTCGAACGAGCGAAAATCAAATGAGCATTGTCATCCCGAGCGAGCGCAGCGAGAGAGGGATCTGCTCGATCGCCAATTATAAGAAGCGTTATATAAGATTCCTCGCTGCGCTCGGAATGACAGCGATTGCGGCGTCTCTGCCGGCACAGACGCCACCGCCCGTTCGCCCAATCGGGCGCGTCGAGCGCGTCTCGAGCGACTCGACCACCGCGAGCATCGCTTCGGCTGTCTCGCTGCCCGGCGGTCGCGTGCTATTCAACGATCGCGTCGGACGCCGTCTCGTTTTGCTCGACTCGACGATGACCCACGAGACGATCGTCGCCGACGGAACCGCCGGCACGGGTGAAGCGTATGGCCCGCGTCCGGGGACGCTCATTCAGTATCGCGGCGACACCGCGATGCTCATCGACCAGTCATCGCTGTCGATGTTCGTCATTTCGCCGGACGGTGCGATTGCGCGCATCGTCGCCGTACCTCGACCGGACGACGTCTCGTTCATGATTGCCGGGACGGGGTTGGATGCGCGCGGCCGCTTCGTCTATCTCAACACGCTTGGTGGCGAACAAGGCGCGGTGATGCTTGGCGTTGGGGATGCGGTGTTCCAGGATGGCAAACCGACGGCGCTCGCCCGCTTCAATGTTCACTCCGAATCAGTGGCGCTCGTCGAGATCGATCCGACGACGCGAGTCGTCGACACGCTGACGCCGCTCAGTTACGGGAAGCTCACACGCAAGCTCGTGACGGATTCGAAAGGCGGACTCACGGCGATCGAAACGACGCCCGACGCGCTGCCGCTCATCGACAAGTGGACAGTGATGGCCGACGGAACTGTCGCTGTGCTTCGCGTGCGCGACTATCACTTCGATTGGCTCGGCGCCGACGGCACATGGACATCGTCCCCAAAGATGCCGTACGACTGGCAGCATCTGGACGACGCGCGCAAGCAGGCGCTCATCGACTCATCGACGAAGCGGTGGAAAGGGCAGTACGACCAAATCATGAATGGCGGCGGGCGCGGTGCGACTGGTCTCGCGCCGTTGCTCGCGATGCAGCAGGCGCTGACCGATCTGCCCGACTATTTGCCGCCCGTCACACAGTTTCCGGGCGCACTGCAGGCCGACGCCGACGGCAATCTGTGGATTCGCACGACGATCATGGTGAACGGCCAACCGGTCTATGACGTCGCGAATCGCCGCGGCGAGTTGATCGAACGCATTCAATTGCCGCCGTTTCGAACGATTGCCGGCTTTGGGCCAGGCGTGGTGTACATGGCGGTGAAGGGCACCGACGGCTTTGTCCACCTGGAGAGGGCGAGAATCAAATGACTGGTGTCATCCCGAGCGAGCGCAGCGAGAGAGGGATCTTCTGTCTTGCCGATTATAAGACGGCCTATATGAGATTCCTCGCTGCGCTCGGAATGACAGCGATTGCGGCGTCTCTGCAGGCACAAACGCCGCCACCGGTTCGCCAACTCGGCCGCATCGAGCGCGTCTCGAGCGGTTCGCTGGCCAGCGCTGCGGCAGCGCTTCCGATGCCGGGTGGGCGCGTGGTGGTCAACGACATTACCGCGCGTCGTTTGCTGCTCCTGGATTCGACGCTGACATCCGCGACGGTCATCGCCGATACGACCGACGCCACGGCGAACGCATATGGTACGCATGCCGGAACGTTGATCCGCTACCGCGGCGACACGGCGATGTACATCGACATCGGATCGCTGTCGATGCTCGTCATCGGTCCAACGGGCAAGATCGAACGCATCATGGCCATCCCGCGTCCCGATCAAGCGCAGAGTCTGATCGGCAGCGTGTTCGGCACGCCGGGGTTCGACGCGCACGGGCGACTCATCTACTACGGCGGCGGAGGAATTGGCAGCGGCGCCCTCAGGTTGTGCTGCCTCGGCACAATGCCTGCCGGCGCGCTCGGCTCGAATTTCGGCGGCGTTGGCGACTCCGGGTTTGTCGTTCGCGCCGACTTGGCGACCCGCGCACTCGATACGGCGACGGTGATCAAGATCATCAAGACGAAAGTCGCCTTCCGAGCCGATGAACGAAATTTGCTCACGGGTATCGAGACGACGCACTATCCGTTTCCCGTCGTCGACGACTGGACCGTGATGCCGGACGGATCGCTCGCCGTGGTGCGCGGCCGTGACTTTCACGTCGACTGGCTCGGCGCCGACGGTCGGTGGACGTCGTCGCCCAAGATGCCGTTCGATTGGCAGCCACTCGACGAGGTACAAAAGCAGGCGGCAATCGACTCAATGGCGAAAGACGATCAGGAAACGCTCGACCGAATGGCGGCGCGAGATGCGGGCGGCCCGCCTGGAGGCGGAGCAGCAGGTGGCGGCCGCGGCGGAGCCGGTGGCGGTGGACGAGGCGGCGGTGGCGGCGGAGCACCAGGGCGCGGGCGCGGTCAGCCGATCCCCAGCGTGGTCGGGCGCGCAGCCTCGGGCGACATCGCCGATTACGTGCCGCCCTTCGTCCGTGGCGACGTCGTCGCCGACGGCGACAACAACCTGTGGATCAAGACGTCGACGGTCGTGAATGGCCAACCCGTGTACGACGTGGTGAATCGGCGCGGTGAGCTGTTCGATCGCGTGCAGTTGCCGCCGTTTCGGACGATCGCCGGCTTTGGACTGGGCGTCGTGTATCTCGCGGTCAAGGACGCCGCGGGTGTCGTGCACCTCGAGCGAGCTCGCGCAAAATGAAGAATGTCATCCCGAGCGAGCGTAGCGAGAGAGGGATTTTCTCGCTCTCGAGCTACAAGCCCGCATATGCAAGATTCCTCGCTGCGCTCGGAATGACAGTCGGCGCAACGGCCGTGGGCGCACAACAACAGCCGCCAATTCGTCAGATCACACGCGTCGAGCGAGTGACGACCGACTCACTGGCGAGCGTAGCCGCCGCGGTCCCGATGCCCGGCGGACGAGTGCTCTTGAACGACATCGCGAGCCGGCGTGTCGTGTTGCTCGACTCCATGCTCTCGCATCCGATCGTTGTCGCGGACACATCGAGCATCACGTCCGACGCGTACGGCGCGCAGGACGGCACGTTGATTCGTTACCGCGGCGACTCCGCGCTGTTCATCTCGCCCAGTTCACTTTCCATGCTGGTGATCACGCCTGCCGGCGCGATCGCGCGCGTCATGGCCATCCCACGACCAGACGACGCGGTACTCCTCCTTGACGTGTTCGGGACGCCGGGCTTCGACTCGCGCGGCCGGCTGGCGTACTATGGGGCCGCGGCCAACGCGGGCACGCTGACGTTCGCGGCAACTGGGCGCCCCGTCGCTCCCGGCGCGCGCCAACGTATCGAGGCCCGACCGCAAGCGCCGGATTCGGCATTCATCGTTCGCGTCGATCTCACGAGTCGGACGGTCGACACGGCGGCGTGGTTCAAGATTCCGCCGCAGAAGGTCCATGTGAACTTCGACGAACAGGACATCATTCGGTCGATCACTGTCGTGAACGATCCAGTGCCGATCGTCGACGATTGGACGGTGCTGCCCGACGGTTCGATCGCGCTGCTGCGCGGGCGCGATTATCACATCGATTGGATCGGCACTGACGGAAGTCGTACGTCCTCACCGAAGATGCCGTTCGATTGGCAGCCGTTGAGCGACGACCGGAAGACCGCGTTGATCGATTCCGCCGTGATTGCCGATCAGGCAAGGTGGGACGGGCCCCATGCGAGTTCGGCGCCCGCGACCAGTACGACTGCTAGTCGTTCGGCGCCGAGCGGCGGACGTGGGTCGAGCGCCGCGGCAGGCGGTCGCGGTGGTGCGGCCGCAGCAGGTTTGCGGCCCGTGCCGTATGTCTTCGGAAGGGCGGCGCTCCAGGAGCTACCCGATTATTTCCCGGCGTTCAAGCAGGCGGCGCTGCATGCTGACGCCGAGGGGAACCTGTGGATTCGCACGTCGACGGTCGTCGATGACCGACCGGTGTACGACATCGTCGATCATCATGGAACACTGATCGACCGCGCACAGTTGCCGGCGTTTCGCACCATCGCCGGATTCGGACCGGGTGTATTGTACATGGCCGTGAAGGACGCGAGCGGCGTGATACATCTGGAGCGCGCACGAATTCACTGATATTCTGATGTCGGCGCCGCCGGTGCGCCGATCACCGAGGGAGATAACGTTGCCGCCGACCTTTACCGACCGCGAGCTCGATGTGATGGCGATCCTCTGGCACCGCGGCCCGTCCACGGTCGCCGAGGTTCGTGAACGGCTGAGCGATCGCCTCGCGCACAACACGGTGCTCACCGTGCTCACGGTGCTCGAGGAAAAGGGCTACGTCGATCACACGGAAGAAGGGAAGGCGCACCGATTCCGCGCACGCGTGAAGCAGGAAGCGGCCGGCGCGACCGCGGCGGCGCGGATGGTGGAGAAACTCTTCGGCGGATCGACTGAGCGTTTGCTCACACACCTCGTCACCGAGCGCAGCGTCGCGCCAGAAGAGCTTCGTCGTCTCCGCAAATTGCTCGACGACAAGCTAAAGGAGGCCGACAGATGATCGCCGCCTGGATGATCTATTGCGCGCTGTGCGCACTGGTGCTGGCGGCGGCGGCGACGCTCGCTGAGCGCGTGCTGCTCGACGCGCGCGGTCCGGTGCGCGCCGTGTGGTTCGCAGCGGTGATTCTGTCGCTCGGGATTCCTGCAGTCGCGTTGAGAAATGCGTCACGTGCGGTGCAGCCGCCGGCAGCGCCAGCGAATGTGCTGGCTGCGGCGCGTTCGGCGAGTGCGTTGGAAACGACAACCACAATCGACAAGACGAATAAAGAGACTTCAACGAATACGACGAATAGAACGGATATCTCTAGTGCCTCGCGATCGATTGTCTCATCGTCGTCGCGATATCCGGCGTTGCTGGCGTCGATGACTACCGCGCGAGTTCGCTTGTCGTCGCTCTTCGGCCAAGCGGATCGTCCTTTGGAATACCTGTGGTTAGCGCTGTCGTCGCTACTCGGCCTGTACTTCATCGGTGGAATGAGCGCGCTCGCGCTCATGCGACGCAGTTGGCGGCGCGACGTCGTGCTCGATGTCCCAGTGTTCGTCTCGGGTCGCACGGGCCCCGCGCTCGTTGGTATGATCTCGCCGGCGATCGTTGTACCTGAGTGGGCGCTCGCGATGGAGACGGCGCAGCTCGCGTTGATGCTGCGTCACGAACAGGAGCACCGTCGTGCGCGCGACAGTCAGCTGTTGACGCTCGCGCACGTCGCGCTCGTCGTCATGCCTTGGAACGTGGCGCTCTGGTGGCAAATCCGGCGATTGCGCGCCGCCGTGGAGTTGGATTGCGATGCGCGCGTGCTGCAGCACGTCGACGTGCGGTCGTACGGCGATCTCTTGTTGGAAGTGGTGCGGCCTGGTCATCAGATCCGACTCATGGGCGCAACGGCGTTCGCCGAGCGTGCAACGCAGCTCGAGCGGCGCATTCGCGTGATGGCGGTGCGCCGGCGGACCGCGGCAAATGCCGCGCGCGCGATCGCGGCGTCGATCGCGCTGTTGGCGGTGAGCGTGGCGTGGATGACGCCGCGGCCGGCTGCGACGCCGGTATTGTCGCTCGTGACGCCGCGAATCGTTTCGGCGCCGCGAGAGACTCCGGTGAAGTCGTTGTCGCGGGCGCCGACTACATCGCTCGATGCGTCGGCACGCGCGACGTCGCGCGATATCGCGCCGCGTGCTGCGGCGGTCATTTCAACGCCGCATACCGAGCCGATCTCGTCCGTCGCCGAGCTTTCGGCGGCCGATGTCTCGTCGCTCCTGCGCTACGGCACGTTCGGCATCATCAACCCGATGCTCCCGCTCCTGCGCAACGCCGAGTCGCTCGGCCTCACGGCTCGTCAGGCCGATAGCATCGCGACGATGAATCGAACCTACATGGTACAACTGAGCGGCATCTGGTCGCCGGTCATTCAGCACTATGCGGCGGCGACGTACGTGCCGTTGACGCCTGCGGCCAGCGCAACTCGCGCGACTCAGGCATCAATGAAGGCGTTGATCAGCTTGGCGCCGCGGATCAATGCGCTGCTGACCGACGATCAGCAGCGGCGGATGCCCGGCGACATCGCGGCGGATCTCGACGTTAGCCGACTGGCCGCGATCGGCGCCGGCCGCGCCGAGGCAGGCAGCGTATTCGCGCCGAACGGCGGGATGGGCACTGGCCCAGGCGGCCGCGGACGGGTTGGCGGCCCGGGTCGTTGATCGCGACGCGACTGGCTAGGCGACCGCCACTTCTTCCGGCAGCTCGACCGGAGATCCGGCGAAGCTGAGTGCGATCGGCGCCACAGGCTTCAGCGTGTTGAGCACCTGACAGCCGCGCGCCGCGACCGTGACCAGCTTTCGTCCGAGCTCGGGAGTGGCGCCGTCGCCATTCACGTCGAGCGAAAACGCCACGAAGTGCTCGGGCGATCCGTCGAGCGTGCCGGTGACGTCCACGCTGACGTTGGTCAGCGGCGCGACACGCGCACGAATCGCGGCGAGCAGATGGCTCGTGAAGCAGCCGCCGAGTGCGGTGATGAGATACTCGCCGCCGGTCGGGCCGCGATCGAGTCCGTCGTTCGCGGCCGTACGGTCAACGAACAACGTGTGGGTGCGAATCGTCACTTTCGACGTCGTATGCTCGACGTGGTCCAGGCGTCCCGTGATGGTCTTGGGCATGGGTCTCTCGCAAAGTGAATCGGCGGCGGCGCGGGTGTGTCGCGGCGAAGCTCCAAAGATACGCGTCGGCCGGCGGTTTGGCGCGCCGCGCCTCTGGCGAGAAGACCGGATTACCGGCTATCGTCGATACCATGCGATCTCTCCTCGTGGTTCCGATGCTGAGCGCCCTCGCGGTGCTCCTCGCCGCGTCGCCTGCCGGCGCTCAGGACAATCCTACTGGTGATCCCGTCGTTCAGAAGATCTATGATGAGGGCATGCACCATTCACAGACGGCGCAGCTCGCGCAGGTCCTGATGGATTCCATCGGACCGCGACTTACGGGATCGGCCGCCAACCGTGCCGCGAACAACTGGCTGCTCTCGACCTACAAGGCGTGGGGCATCGACGCCAAGAACGAGCAGTACGGCACGTGGCGTGACTGGACGCGCGGTCCGAGCAGCCTCGAGCTGGTGTCGCCTCGCACGCGCGTGCTCGAAGCCACGATGTACGCGTGGAGCGCCGCAACGCCGCCGGGCGGTGTGACGGCTGATGTGGTGATCATTCCGCCGGCGTCTGCACATCTCGACAGCGCGGGCTTCGAGCGCTGGCTCTCCGGCGTGAAAGGCAAGCTGGTACTGGCGTCGGCACCGCTGTCCACGTGCCGGCCGGACGACGACATCAAGCTCTGGGCGGATTCCGGCGTCTATGCGCACGCCGTGAAAATGCGCGATAGCGCCGCCGCTGAATGGGGCGCGCGGTTCACCGCGGCGCACACGAGCACTCGCGCGCTTCCCGCATTGCTCGAGCGCGCGGGAGCAGCGGGCATGTTGACGAATTCCTGGTCGCATGGCTGGGGCGTCGACAAGATCCAGTCGGCGCGCTCGCGGACGGTGCCGTCGTTCGACGTGTCCTGCGAGGACTACAGTCTTCTCGCGCGGCTCGCCGACAACGGCCAGCATCCGCGCGTGCATGCGGTCGCGAACGCGACGCTCGCGGCGAATGAATCGCCGGTATTCAATACCATCGCGCGCATAGAAGGATCGGAAAAACCAAACGAATACGTCATGCTCTCGGCGCACCTCGACTCCTGGGACTCCGGAAGCGGCGCGACGGACAACGGCACTGGCACGATCACGATGCTCGAGGCGATGCGCCTTTTGAAGGCCGCGTACCCGCATCCCAAGCGCACGATTCTCGTCGGCCATTGGAGCGGGGAAGAGGAAGGCGACATTGGCTCGTCGGCGTTCGCGGCCGACCATCCGGAAATCCTCAAGGGCCTGCAGGCGCTGTTCAATCAGGACAACGGCACCGGTGAGATTGACAGCGTGCAGACGAACGGCTTCGTCGATGCGTCGGCGTCGCTGGCTCGCTGGATGTCGCGCATGCCGGCCGACATGACGAAGAACATCACGCTGATGCTTCCGGGCGTCGCGCACAACGAGAGCACGGACAGCGACGCGTTCGACTGCCGCAACACGCCGGCGTTCTTCCTCACGTCGTCGGACTGGGGCTACACCGACTATACTTGGCACACGAACCGCGATACGTACGACAAAGTGAATTTCGACGAAGTGAAGCGGAACGCGACGCTCGTGGCGCTGTTCGCGTACGAAGCCTCAGAGGATCCGACGTTCGTGTCGCGCGCTCGCCGTACTCCGCCGACGGACCCGCGCAGCGGACAAGCGATGCGCGTTCCGCAGTGTGGCACTCCGCCGCGCAGTTACGGCGCGTCGGTGCGTCCGTGATCGAGAGCGCCGAGGAGCGACTCGAAAAAAGTCTGGCGGCGATCGCGGAGCACGGCGAGCGTACGAACGCGTTCATCGCCGTGTACGCCGATACTGCCCGCGCCGAGGCCCGCGCGTTAGATGAGGAGCGGCGTCGCGGGTCGGTTCGTGGCCCGCTGCACGGCATGCCGATGTCGATCAAGGATCTTGTCGACATCGCCGGTCAGCCGACCACCGCGGCCTCACGCGTCCGTGCCGGACACGTTGCCAAAGCAGATGCGCCGATCATCCGTCGTCTGCGCGCAGCGGGTGTGGTGATCATCGGCAAAACCAACCTCCACGAATTCGCCCTCGGCCCCACCAACGAAGACTCGGCTTGGGGTCCGGTGCGCAATCCCGTCGATGCCTCGCGCATCGCCGGTGGGTCGAGCGGCGGCTCTGCGGCGGCAGTGGCGCTGGGAATGGGCGAGGCATCCGTCGGTAGCGACACCGGTGGCTCGATCAGAATTCCGGCCGCGGCGTGTGGCGTCGTGGGCCTCAAGCCCTCGAGCGGCGAAGTGCCGCTCGAGGGAGTCGTTCCGTTGAGCACCACGCTCGACAACGGCGGCCCGATCACGCGCACCGTCGGCGACGCGGCGGTGCTCTGGTCGGTGCTGGCGGACCGTCCGTTGCCGCGCCTCGAGCGACCGGCGCTGACTACGCTCACGTTCGGTGAGCTTGGCGGCTACTTCACGTCGCTACTCGAGCCGGAGGTTCGCGCGGCGTTCGGACGGGCAGTGGCGCGTTTGCGGGCCGGCGGCGCGAAAATCGAGGCGCGCACGGTGACCGGTACGGGAACGATCACGCAGACCTACGGCGATATATCACTTCCTGAAGCTGCAAACTGGCATACACAAACACTCATCAGTCAGCCGAACGACTACAACCCGACCGTGCGCAGTCGCCTGGAGTTCGGGCGCACGATCCCGGCCGTGAACTATCTCCATGCCATGGAGGATCGCGAGGTGTTGCGAGCGGCAGTCGACGCGGCACTCGATAAGTGTGATGCGCTCTTGTTGCCAACGCTGCCGATCGTTGCGCCGCCGCTCGGGTCGACGGAGGCGGTGTTCGACGGACCCAACGGCGGCGAACGATTGCCGGTGCGCGCCGCGCTCTTGCGGCTCACGCAACTGTTCAACGTCACCGGCCATCCGGTCATCACGATCCCGATCGAGACGTCGGGCTTGCCGGTGGGACTGCAAATCGTTGGGCATCGGGATCGGACGGCGGACCTGCTGGCCGCGGCGATGGCCTGCGAAGCGTGATCGTTCGCGCGAACTGGCTATGCTCGGCCGAGGGTTCGGTTCGCGACGGCCTCGGCCAGCGCGTGCACCCACCGCGCCGACGTCTACGACGCGCAGTACAACGGCTATCGTCACTGGAACTCCCGCGAAGACGCCGTCGGGATGTCCACGCGCGGGTCTGCTTGTAGAATTGTAGAGCGCTGTTTCGAGTTTTTCCGCACCGCTCTCCTGCCCGAGCTTCCGCGTGCCGCGTTACGCCGACATTCGCCGTGCCATTGAAGACCGGATAATCTCCGGCGAGCTCCAGCCGGGGGACCGCATTCCCGGCGAGGAGGATCTCGCCGCGGAGCACGGCGTGTCGCGTATGACGGCGAACAAGGCGCTGTCGTCGCTTGCCGATGCCGGGCTCGTCGTACGGCGGCGGCGATCCGGGTCGTTCGTCGCCTCTCCGGCGTCGCAGGAGACCATTCTCGAGATTCACGATATCAAATCCGAGATCGTGAATGCCGGCCACCGCTATCATCACGTTGTATTGGCCCGACAGGCGCGCGTGGCGACAGCCGCCGAGCGTACGCAGTTGTCCCTTCCGGCGAGAGGGCGCGTGCTCTCACTCTCGGTGCAGCACTTCGCGGATGACCGGCCGTTCGTCCTCGAGGATCGTTTGATCAGCATCGCCGCTGTGCCGGAAGCGATGACTGTGGATTTTTCCGCCGTACCCCCGGGCACGTGGCTGCTCGATCGCATTCCGTGGACCGATGCGCGGCACACGATCCGTGCGATCAACGCGCCGGCCCGCGTTGCAGGACGACTCGAGTTGCGAGTTGGAACGGCGTGCCTCGTCATCGATCGCGTGACGTGGCGGTCGGGGGCGCCAGTGACGAGCGTGCGGTTGACCTATCCCGGCGATCGCCACGTGCTGTCGGCGCGGTTCAGTGCGGGGGGGAGAGGGCGGAAGGGCTAAGAGCTCTCGGCTCAGCGACTAGCGTACGGCTCCGAGCAACTCGCTCCTCGCCCGCGCAAACTCTGCCGCCGCCGTCGCGCGCAGGTCGTGCGAGCCCGCCGAGACTGTGCGTCGCCCCATCACCCACAGGTCGTGTACTGCGGACGTTCGATGACTCCCGAACACGTGCACCGAGAGCATCTGCGCCGGCGACAGCCCGCGCAGCAACACATGCTCGGCGTCGAGCACGACGAAGTCTGCCCGGCCGCCCACACTGAGACCGGCGTCGGACGCACCCGCGCGCAGATGACCCGCAGCGCGCGCGCCGCCGTCCACTGCCGCCAACATCATCGCCGTCGCGACCTGCGGAAGGCCGGTGCTCGCCGCGATGTTGCGACGCTGCAGCTGCAGCCGCTGACTGTACTCGAGCACGAGGAGTTCTTCGGCCGCGTTGACGCAGACCTGACTGTCCGAGCCGACGCCCCAGTGTCCGCGGGCTCCGCCGGCGTCACCACTCCACACAGGCAGATTGAAAATGCCGTCGCCGAGGTTTGCTTCGGTGGTCGGACAGAGTCCGGCCACGGCGCCGGTGCGCGCTGCGCGGCCAGTCTCGTCGGCCGTCATATGTGTGGCGTGCACGAGACACCATCGCTCGTTCACGCCGGCGTGATCGAGAAGCCACTCCACCGGCCGTTGACCGCTCCATGCAAGACAGTCGTCGACTTCTCTCTTCTGTTCGGCGATGTGGATGTGAATCGGACCGGTTGGATCGATTCGCTCGAATCCGTCGAGCGCGTCGCGCAAGCTCTCCGGCTGCACGGCGCGCAACGAGTGCGCGGCGATTCCCAGCCGCACGCCCGACGTCGCGCAGCTCGGCGCGAGTCCGTCGATCAATCGCAGAAACGATTCCGTCGACCGCACGAAACGCTGCTGCTGCTCGCTCGGCGGCGCGCCACCGAATCCGCCGCTCTGATAAAGCACCGGCAGCAGCGTGAGACCGATCCCCGCACGCTCGGCCGCGCGCACCACGCATTGCGCCAATGCTGCGTCGTCGGCGTACGGCCGGCCGTCCGTATCATGATGCACATAATGAAACTCACATACCGACGTATAGCCGGCCTCGAGCATCTCGATGTACACCCACGTCGCGATGGATTCGAGCTGCTCCGGAGTGAGATCCAACGCGACGCGATACATCAACTCGCGCCAACTCCAGAAACTGTCCTGGTTCGTCGCGCGACTTTCGGCCAACCCGCTGAACACGCGTTGAAACGCGTGCGAGTGGAGATTGGGCATTCCCGCGATCACGGGGCCGGCGGCGCGGCGCACGTCAGAGCCAGGCAGCGCGCCTGTGCTCACGCGAACGAAATGGCCGCCCGCATCCCACTCGAGCAGCACGTCGCGCGCCCAGCCGGTTGGCAAGAGAGCGTCGCGCGCGAAGAGCGTTCGTTCGGTCGTGATCTCCGTCATGAGCCGCGCGGCGAAATGCGCACCGCAATCATCGCTGAGTCGGCAGTGAGCGGCACCGCGTTCCAAGCATGAGGCTCCTCATCCCACCACACGCCTTCGCCCGTTTCGAAGCGTTGTGCGGCTCGATATCTACCGCCGTCGGACGGCACGGCGCTCCACACGCCGCGCGCGGCGAACAACACCCCGCCTCGCGACGGCAGCACCGCGCCCTCCGACTCGAGGATCTCCATCGTGGCGCTGGTCGTACTTCGGCGCGTCATGACGTTGAAGTCGCTCGACGCACCGCCAAGCAGCGTCGCATCGATCACCTCGTCACCGGAGAAGGCGAACGGCTTCCATCGGTCGCCCAGGCGATGGTCCATCCGCCCGTTACTCGATCGCAGCCGAACCCCGGCGCCGTGGAGCAACACGATGATGCGGTCGACGCCGAGAAAGGTCGAGAACGAACCGTCTGCCGAGATTTGTGCAATACTCACGCGCCAATCGAAACGATCCATGCCACTGCCCGTGGGCCGGCAGACGATTTCACGCGTGCGACCGCCGCCGTTTTTCCACGGCGTCGCAGCAATCTGTGACTGCACGAATCGCTCGATCGGCACGTTCGCTATCCGATCATCGGAAGGTTGAGAAGGTGCTCCTGCGCGCAGTCGATTGCTTCCTGGTAACCTGCGTCGGCGTGACGCATCACGCCCGTGGCCGGATCGTTCCACAAGACGCGAGCGAGGCGAGCATCGGCTTCCGCCGTTCCGTCGCACACGATCACCATGCCAGCATGCTGCGAGAAGCCCATGCCGACACCGCCACCGTGATGCAAGGACACCCACGTTGCACCCGACGCGCAATTGAGCAGGGCATTGAGCAGCGGCCAGTCCGACACCGCGTCGGTTCCGTCGCGCATTGCTTCCGTTTCGCGATTCGGCGACGCAACTGAACCAGAGTCGAGGTGGTCGCGGCCGATGACGATCGGCGCCTTGAGCTCACCCTTCCGCACCATCTCGTTGAACGCGAGGCCGAGCCGGTGGCGATCGCCGAGTCCGACCCAGCAAATGCGCGCGGGCAATCCTTGGAAGTGAATCCGTTCGCGCGCCATGTCGAGCCAGTTGTGCAGCGACGTTGCGTCGGGCATCAACTCTTTCACTTTCGCGTCGGTGCGATAAATGTCTTCCGGATCGCCCGACAGCGCCGCCCAGCGGAATGGACCAATGCCGCGACAGAAAAGCGGACGGATGTACGCCGGTACGAATCCGGGAAAGTCGAATGCATTGGTGACGCCTTCTTCCTTTGCCATCTGGCGGATGTTGTTGCCGTAGTCCACCGTCGGCACTCCATCCGCATGGAACGCCAGCATGGCCCGCACCTGCTCGGCCATCGACTTCTTCGCCGCACTCGCGACGCCTGCCGGATCAGTCTCACGACGGGCAATCCATTCTTCGACGGTCCAACCCTTGGGCAAGTAGCCGTTCACCGGATCGTGTGCCGACGTCTGATCGGTGACGATGTCGGGCCGAATGCCGCGGCGATGGATCTCGGGGAACAACTCTGCTGCGTTTCCGAGCAAGCCGACCGATACGGCGCGCTTGTCGGCGCAGCTCTTCTCGATGATCGCCATCGCTTCATCGAGCGTGTTGGCGCGCACGTCGACATAGCCCGTGCGCAATCGCATGTCGATGCGACTCGACTGGCACTCGATCGCGAGGCACGACGCGCCAGCCATCGTCGCCGCGAGCGGCTGCGCGCCGCCCATGCCGCCAAGACCGGCGGTGAGAATCCAGCGGCCGGCGAGACTCCCCGCGTAATGCTGGCGACCCATCTCGACGAACG
The DNA here is from genome assembly GCA_036499625.1 of Gemmatimonadaceae bacterium. Taxonomy (GTDB): domain Bacteria; phylum Gemmatimonadota; class Gemmatimonadetes; order Gemmatimonadales; family Gemmatimonadaceae; genus JAQBQB01. The sequence goes on along the minus strand of DASYDJ010000015.1, from coordinate 125,606 downwards.
TCTCATAGGTGCCCTGCACGATGCCCTGACTGCCGATGTAGATCCACGAGCCGGCGGTCATCTGCCCGTACATCATCAGCCCCTTCTTATCGAGCTCGTTAAATACTTCCCACGTCGCCCAGCGCGGCACGAGATTCGAGTTTGCCAATAGCACCCGCGGTGCATCGCGATGCGTGCGAAAGACGCCGACCGGCTTGCCGGACTGGATGAGTAAAGTCTCATCGTCGCCCAGCTTGCGGAGCGACTCGACGATCTTGTCGTAGCTTTCCCAGTTGCGTGCCGCGCGTCCAATTCCCCCATACACCACGAGATCCCCCGGACGCTCGGCCACATCGGGATCGAGGTTGTTCATGAGCATCCGGAGCGGCGCTTCCGTGAGCCAGCTCTTGGCGGTGCGCTCGGTACCGTGCGGGGCGCGAATGGTGCGCGAGGGATCGCTGCGAGTAAATGTGGCGGTCATGAGTGAACTGGTGCGAGGGTTGGCAAGATGTCGGCGCCCGCCACGTCTGCGAGTCGGCCGGAGGTGACAAGGTGTAGCGCCGCGGTGATGTCAGGGGCGAAGTGTCGATCGTCGGTGAGCCGTGGTACATCGGCGCGCAGCAGCGCGCGTGCGCTGTCGAGGCGCGGACTCGAGGCGAGTGGCGCATGAAAATCACATCCTTGCGCCGCAGCAAGCAACTCGATGCCGATCACGTTCGCCGCATTCGCCGCCATCTCGAGCAGCCGTCGCGCGCCGTGGGCGGCCATCGAAACGTGATCTTCCTGATTGGCGGACGTCGGAATGGAATCGACGCTCGCCGGATGTGCGCGCTGCTTGTTCTCCGATACGAGCGCGGCGGCGGTTACCTGCGCGATCATGAAACCGGAGTTGAGACCGGGTTTCGGCGTGAGAAACGCGGGCAGACCGGAGAGCACCGGATCGACGAGCATCGCGATGCGACGTTCGGCAATCGATCCAATCTCACAGAGCGCGAGCGCCAGGATGTCGGCAGCAAACGCCACCGGCTCGGCGTGAAAGTTTCCGCCGGAGATCACTTCGCCCGTCTCGGGAAAGACGAGCGGATTGTCCGAGACGCCATTTGCTTCGATGGCGAGCGTCGCAGCCGCGCTGCGCAACAGATCGAGGCACGCGCCCATCACCTGTGGCTGACAGCGCAGGCAGTACGGATCCTGCACGCGCACGTCGCCGAGCAGATGCGACGCGCGAATCGCACTGCCTTTCATCAACTCGAGAAGTGCGGCGGCCGCGTCGATCTGTCCCGGCTGACCGCGCAGCGCCTGAATGCGCGCATCGAACGGACTATCTGATCCGCGCGCGGCGTCGGTCGCAAGCGCACCGGTGACGAGCGCGGCGTGGAACACGCGCTCGGTCTCGAACAATCCTGCCAGCGCCAACGCAGTGGACACCTGTGTGCCGTTCAGCAGCGCGAGCCCTTCCTTCGGACCGAGGACGAGCGGCTCGAGTCCGATCGCTGCGAGCGCGTCCGACGCAGGCATCTCGCGCCCCGCGAGCACAACGCGACCAACGCCTAGGAGGGCGGCGGTCATGTGCGCGAGAGGTGCGAGGTCGCCGGATGCGCCGACGGAACCTTGGCCCGGCACCACGGGAACAAAGTCCTTCTCGATGCACGTGCCGAGATGTGCAAGCGTTGACCAACGGATGCCAGACGCGCCATGCCCCAAGCTCGCGAGCTTGAGCGCCATCACGAGTCGCACGACTTCGACAGGGAGTGGAGCGCCGACCCCCGTGCAGTGAGAGAGCACGATGTTGCGCTGCAGGGTGACGAGATCGCCGGCGTCGATACGCACGCTGGCGAGCTTCCCGAACCCGGTGTTGATGCCGTACACCGGATCGCCTTTCGCGACGATCTGTTCGACGGTGCGGGCGCCGGTCTCAACGCGCGCGCGGCACGACGGGTCGAGCGAGGCGCCTGCGCCGAAGTAGATCGCGCGCCACGCGTCGAGCGGCGTCTCGCCGGCGCGCAGGACCTGCGCGGTCATTGCTGGGTCGAGGGGGTGCACGGGTTGCGTCTCCGCAATTGTATATACATAAAGAGACACCGCGCGCCGCGATTTGTCCAGAGGGTGGGGCGGACTTACGGTTTCACGAACCGCTGCGCAATCCAGCTCGCCACCGAGTCGAGCACCGCCGGCGAAACGGTTTCGTCGATATTCGCGGGATCGGTGCTGCCCGTTGACGGGACCGTCTGCAGCGAATGGTTGACGTTCGGCACCGTCACCACGCGAACGTCTCGGTCGCCCGCCGCCTTCAGCGCGCCCTCGATTGCCGGCAGATTCTCGGCCGACGTGACCTGGTCGTCGAGCGAACCGCCAAGCGCAAGCACCGGAACGTGCACGCGCGTGAGCGCCGATCGTGGATCGAAGCGCAGTAGATAGCGGAACCACGCGCCGGTGACGGTTGCGGCGCTCGCCTCGAGTCCGTCGTTGCCTGCATTCGCTTGCTCGTCGCCGGGGAGCGACGCGATGTAATTGCGCGTGAGTGTTTGAATCTTCGCCGTGGCCGACGCCGAATCTTCGTCGGATTTTGCGACGTCGTAGACCTGACGCGTGAAATGCACGGCCTGGCGCATCTGGACGGGATCGAGCCCGTTGTGCGCGAACAGCGCCTGCTTCTGCAGCATCACGACCGAGTCGCCAGGCAAACCCGGTGCGGCGAGCATGACGAGAAACGCCACGTCGGTCGAGCGCGCGGCGATCATGGCGCCGATCATACCGCCTTCGCTATGACCGACGATGCCCACGCGATCGCGCGCGATGCCTGTCTGTGTTCCGAGAAAATGAACGGCCGACTGCGCGTCGCTTGCCAGGTCGGCGCTCGTGGCGCCGGCGAAGATGCCCGTCGACTTCGCGACGCCGCGATCGTCGTAGCGCAGCGACGCGATACCGTGTCGCGCGAGATAGTCGGCGAAGACCAGGAACGGCTTGTGTCCGAGGAAACTCTCATCGCGATCTTCGCGTCCGGAGCCTGGCACGAGCACCACCGCCGGGAACGGACCGCGACCGGCCGGCACCGTCAGCGTTCCGGCGAGCGTCACGCCGCCCACCGACGGAATGGAAACGTCGCGCGTCTGATAGGGAAACGGCGGCTGCGGATCCTGCGAGTGATGCGCGGCAAGTGCGCCGACGCGTCCGACGTGAAAGGGCAACGCGTTGCCGTTCTGCGTGAAGACGCCAATCAGCGAGTCGCCAACTGCGACGGCGACGTACGACCCGTGGACCATGTCGATGGTGACGACGAGCGTGTCGCCGTGCAGCGCGGCGGCCGCGGGAATCTTGAGGCCCGGTTGATTCCCGCTCGTCAAGGCGACAAGCAGCGCGCCGGACGGATCGCGTGCGATGCCAAGCCCGAGTTGTAGCTGCGCGGCTGGGGAGCCGAGTGTGCCTTGCCAGGTGCCGAGGAACTGATCGCCGGCGGCGGGAAGTTGGCCCGCGGCGGCTGATGCGGCAAACGACATCGCAACTAACGAAACACCAAGCACAGCGGCGGTGTGCAGAAACGAAGTCGAGCAAACGCTCACGATACGCCGCGCGCGCGACGCGATGGATCCAACCATGGACGCTCCGGAACGATGACCCCAAACGATGCGACGACGCATGTTGAAGCTTATAATAGCCGCTGCCGCCGTTCCTCGGGCACCGTCCTCCTCACGAGGTTGTGCATGCACAGCTCACGTCACGTCGCTTTCGCGCTGGTCGTCGGACTGGTCGCCGCTCCGATCGGAATCCGTACCGCCAACGCGCAGAGCTCGGCTCCCGCATTCGATTTCTCGATCAAGAACATCATGCGCGGCCCTGAAGTGTATGGGCGCGAACCCGAGAACGTCCGCTGGAGCGCCGACAGCAAGTGGATCTACTTCACATGGTTGGAGCCGGGCTCCGACTGGCGTCTCCCGGCGAAGCCGTTTCGCGTGCGCGCCGAGCCGGGCGCGGTTCCGGAACGCGTGACCGACGCGCAGATGGACTCCGTCGCGCCGCTGCTCGATCAAGGGCGAATGTCGCCCGACCGTCGCACACGTGTGGTGAGCAGCGGCGGCGATCTGTATCTCATCGACGGCGCGGCTGGCACGACGCGCCGATTGACGGAAACGTTGGGCGCCGAGAGCAACCCGACGTTCAGTGTCGACGGACGCGAGGTGTACTTCGTGCGCGACAACAACGTCTACGCAGTCGCGATCGACGGCGGTCTGGTTCGTCAGCTCACGGACATTCGTGCGGCGGGCGGAGCGGCGGCGGGTGAAGCAACTGCCGGTCGCGGCGGCCGTGGCGGAGGCGGCACGGCAGCCGGACAAACGGCGCAAGCGGACACCGGTCAACGCGGTTCGCTCGAGCGGCAGCAGCGCGAGCTGTTCAACGCGATTCGCGATCGCGAGCACAACGACAGCGTAACGCGTGCCGATCAGGCAGCGCGCGCGGCGTTGCAGGTTCGGCCGATGAATCTGATGCAGGGCGAGCGCATCGGTTCGATCACCGTGTCGCCAACCGGCAAGTCTGTGCTGATCACCACGGTCATTCCGAACGACCGCGCGCTGGCGACTCGCGTGCCGAACTACGTCACCGAGAGTGGCTACACCGAAGAGATCCCAGGGCGCACGAAGGTGGGCGACTATCAGTCGAGCGGTCGCGTCGCATTCATGTCGCTGCCGTTGGGAACCGTGCGCTTCCTCCACATCGGCGACACCGGCACGCAGTCCGCCGTCCGCGTACTCGGCTGGACCGACGACGGGTCCAAGGCGCTGCTTTTCTCGACGAGCAGCGACTTCAAGAATCGGTGGATTCACACAGTGAGCGGCGACTCCGGCACGCTGAAGCTGCTCGACACGCTGCACGACAGCGCGTGGGTCGCGGGGCCGTGCTTTGGGTGCGGCGGCTGGTACGATGGCGGTCGGCGGCTGTACTACGTGTCCGAGGCGGACGGCTACGCGCATCTGTACACGATGAACGCCGACGGCAGCGATCGTCAGCAGCTCACGAAGGGCAAGTGGGAAGTGAGCGCTGTCTCGCTGTCGCGCGACGCTAAGAGTTTTTATATGACGACGAGCGAGCAGTCGCCGTTCGACGAGGATTTCTACCGGATGCCGGTCACCGGCGGTGCCCGCGAGAAGCTGACGGCGAAGATCGGCGGGCACGCCGCGGTGCTGTCGCCTGACGAGACAAAGATCGCGGACATGTACTCGACGACCAATCGTCCGCCCGAGCTGTACGTGCAAGCCAATCAGCCAAACGCCGCCGCGTCGCAGCTCACGACCTCGCCCACAAAGGAGTGGCTGTCGTTCGACTGGGTGAAACCGGAGGTCGTCATGGTACCGGCGTCGGACGGCATCATGGTGCCGGCGCACATCTATCGACCCAAGGACATGCACGCGTCGGCAAACGGCGCGGCGGTGATCTTCGTGCACGGCGCGGGCTATCTGCAAAATGTCATGAACTATTGGTCGAGCAGCTATCCGCGCGAATACATGTTCAATCAATATCTCGCGTCGAAGGGCTACGTCGTGCTCGATATGGACTACCGCGGCTCGGCCGGCTACGGACGTGATTGGCGCACGGCCATCTATCGCTGGATGGGCGGCCGCGATCTCCAGGACGAAGTCGACGGATCGAAGTATCTCACCAAGCAGTTCGGCATCGGCCCCGAGCGGATCGGCATGTATGGCGGCAGCTACGGTGGATTCATGACGCTCATGGCGCTGTTCACGGCGCCAAAGTATTTCGGCGCGGGCGCGGCGTTACGGCCGGTGTCGGATTGGGCGCACTACAACCACGGCTACACGGCGCGCATTCTCAACTTTCCCGACAAGGACACGCTCGCGTACCAACGGTCGTCGCCGATTTTCTTCGCGCAGGGGTTGGAAGATCCGCTGTTGATTCTTCAGGGGATGGTCGACACGAACGTCAACTTCGAAGACAGCGTACGATTGACGCAGCGCCTCATCGAGCTTGGCAAGAAGGGCTGGTGGCTCATGCCCTACCCGGTTGAAGATCACGGCTTTCTGCGGCCCGATTCGTGGACCGACGAATACACGCGCATCTTCACGCTTTTCGAGACGACGATCCGACATGGGAAGACGGCGGCGCAGAGCGCGGCAGCGATCGGCGGGGGACGTTAGGCGCCCAATCGTCGCGAATCTCAATGCGTATCCGACGAAAATGCAGCAGCCGGGTGTGGCTATTTTCAACTGCCGGTCGTACCATAGCGAATCACCAGGACAGTGAGTGTCTGGTGGCGGACGATGTTCGGTTGCACGCGCGTGGGGATGGGGCGGGAGCAGTCAACCTGATTCGGGGAGGCCGGGATGAGCGGACCGTTGCACGCATCGCACGACCAGCCCGTGAGCGTTACGGTGAAAGATTTTCTCGTGCAGGGCTGGGTTGACCAACCGGGAACGCCCGGTGCGCCGCAGGGAACCAATGGTCCGATCTGGACCATTCAGCTCGGCGAGAATCGCTACCCAGGGCCCACGGTGGACGCCACTCGGCACGGGTCGCTCCACGACGTGAAGGAAATGCTCAGGGAATGGGCCAAGGAGCATCCGTCGCTGTTCGTGTGACGGTCTGGCGATTCGCTATTTAGCGAATAAGTATTAAACAACTATCATAATCCGTTCACTGCGCTCGACCGCCGTGCGGCATCGGCAGGTGCCGAACGGCGGCGGTTGCGCGTACGTCTTGTCGAACCGAGAAGTAGACGGTCCCGCTCAGCACCGCGGCGAAAAAACACCAGACCGAGGTCAGCGCTTCGCGCTCGACCAAGATGGCGGCGCCCAACGCGACGATGAGGAGCACGCCAATCGTCCGCGCATGCGCTGCGGTCGAGGCGAAGAACGGGCCGACGGTGGGCACGAGGTAGGCGAAGACGATCAGTGCGTCCAGTACTGCATTGCCGCCTCCGGCATGATCGTATCGAATGCTGTGCCCCGCGACGACCGCGACCGGCGTCGACGCCGTGAGGATGATCGCCGACGAGAGCGCGACGATGAGCCCGAGCGCCCACATGGCCGCGAGCGCATGTCGCCGCGGTTCACTACGTTCGATGCGATGGAGCGACAGCGGGAGCCATGCCGGCCACACGATGAGCGCAAATCCAAGAAACGCGATCACCGCCGCGCGATGCACCGGCTCGGACATCGATGCGTCGATCGTGAGCCAGACGACTCCCTCGGATGCTTGTTGCGCCGCGAAAATGAGCGGTATTGCGGCGAACATGCGATGCCGCGCCGGTGCACCCTGCGCGAGCGATGCGACACCAATGCCCGCGAGCACGCCCGAGAGCGCGAAGCTTCCTGCTGCTGAAAAGCACATGATTCGCCGCCCGCGCGGCTACTGCAGCTACTGCGGCTACTTGAGTCCCGGATCTTTTCCGGCGGCGGCCTGAAGCTTCTCGAGCAAGGATTTGGCCATCTTCCCGAGTGTCTCGTCGTCGAGCTTCGCCGCGTCGGCGGGAGAGGGAAGCTTGCCGGCGGCGAGAGGATCGACAGCGAGGGGATCGGCGGCGGGATCGGCTGGCGCAGCGGCAGCGGCAGTACCGGATGTCGCATCCGGTGCAGCTGCGTCATCGGCCGCCGCCGCATCACTCGGTGCAGCCGGTGCGCCGGCCGGCTTCTTGGGAATCGTCGCGTCGGGTTTGACTGCTTTGTCCGCGTCCGCGGCGTCGCCGGTTGGCGGTTTCAAGCCGGCTGATTCTTTGGGTGCGGTAGTGTCGGGCGCTTGGAAGCCGGGTCGCTTCGCCGCATTGAGATCGGTGTCGGCATCCGCGCGGCCACCGCCAGCGCCCGCGCCGTGTGCGGCAGTTGGTTCTTTCGAAGCGTCAGGCTTGCCGAGAGAGTCCGGTGGATCCAGTGCATCCGGTGCACCTGGTGCACCCGGCGTACCGGGCATCTTTGCCGCGCCGGGTGCCGCTACATCTCGCGCGGAGCCGCCTGGTGCCGACGCGCCCGGCATCGCGAGATCTCGATCCGGCCGAGCACCGCCGGCTGCTTTGGTCGACGCGTCGTCTGTTGCGGCGGCGCCAGCGGCCCCGCCAGCGGCCAGCCCGCCAGCGGCTACCCCGCCGGTGCCGCCCGCCGCCGCAGTTTTTGCCACTCCTGCTTGCGACTCGTCGCCCGCGTCAGCCGATGTCTTGCCGCCGTCGGCCACCGGTTTATCTGCTGCGGCTCCGCTTTGTGCGGCGCCTTCGCTCGCCGGTGCCCCGCCGCTTGCTGCGCCGGCCCCGCTCGCAGCCGCACCGGAACCGGCGCTCGCGGCTGACGCACTCGCTGCTGAGCCGCTGGCCGCTGACCCAGCTTCGCCCGCCGCTCCTGCCGCTCCCGCCGCGGCACTCGCACCTGCGGCCGCTGCCGCTCCGGCCGCCGCGGTGGCCGCCGTTGCCGCCGCCGCATCCGCAGCCACCGCACTCTCCGCCGCCTTTGCTGCCGCCGCTGCTGCTGCTTCGGCTGCAGCTTCCGCTGCCGCATTGTCCTTCGGCTCACCGCCATTTCGCGCGACAGCAGTGTCGACGAGCGACTCCGCGCTCACCACATCGGCCTGCGCCGCCTGCGTCTGCGCCTTTGCTGCTTCAACCTGGGCGCGCGACGCCGCGAGCAGCGCGGTCCCTTCGTCGCGCTTCGCCGTTACGCTGGTTTGTGTTTCCGCCACCTGCGTTGCGAGTGCCTGCGACGACGAAACGACTTCCGCTTGCAGCGCGTCGACGCTCGCTGCGACCGGTGACAGCGCAGCGTTGACTTGGGCTTCGACGGCCTTCGCCGCATCCGCTGGCGGCGCGAGCGCGGCGGATGCCTGCGCCGACATCGTGTCCAAGTCCTTCGTCGCCGCCGCGAGCTGTTCACTCACCGGGCCGCCCGCCGCGTTCACCTGCGCACTGAATGCGTCGGCCGATGCATGCGCGGCATCCAAGTCAGCCGTCAACGCGGCAGTCGTCGCGAGTGCTTGCAATACAGTTGGCGCGCCGACGCCTGCCGATTGACCGATCGCGGCGAATTGGTTGCCGAGCGCGCTCGTATCGCCCGCGGCGGCGAGTGCAGCGTCGCGCGTCGCGCTGATCTGTGCGGACAGCGATGATTGCGCGGCGCCCATCTGAGCAGTGATGCCGCTCGCGCCCGCGCTCGCGGCCGAGACAGCGGCAGTCGCTTGCGCGAGCGCGCCGCCCGACGCCGCATTCGCTTGCGCGACCGCCGCCGCCGCCGCGGCGTTGAGATTCGCGGTGGCCGCCGCAGTCAGTGACTGCAACTGCGTGTCGACCATCTGCACGAAGCCGTCGGCAAGGGCCTCGACGCGCGCGATCTGCGCGTCGATCACGCCGTGGACGGTCGCGATCTGCGCCGACAGTTGTGTTGCCACGCCTTGCACGACCGCAGTGAGTTGCGCCGGCGCCTGCTGGATCTGATCGCGTAGCGCCATCACGTTCGTTCGCACCGCCGCGGCTTTGGTTTTGAGCTCGTTGACGGGCGCTTGGACCGTCGTCGCCGCACTGTCGATCGTTTGGCCGAGGAGCGCTTCGTGTGTGTCGATCTGGGTGCGGACGGGCGTGATGTACGTCGGCGGCAGCGCGGCGACTTTGTCACGCACCGCGTTCACTTTCTCGCGCGGCTGCGCCGTGGCGACGAACGAGTCGCGCGTCGTACGCACTTTGCCGGCCAACTGGTCTGCTTGCGTCTTCACGCCGTCGGTCGCGGTGTGCATCGTGACCGAGACGGCCTGCATTTGCGTCTGGCCTTCGATCAGGGTTGCGCGCACTTGTTCGAGCGCGGTGACGACCATCGCGATCGCCGCTTTGATTTGCTCGATCACCGCCTCGAGCGCCGAGCGCAACTCTTCGACTGCCGCATTGGCGACGTCGAGCAAGGCGATCGACGTGTCGCCGGCGGCGCCGATCGCGACGCGCGCGGCGGCGATCGTCACGGTGATCGGCGGCAGCATGGCTTTGACGCCGATGAACAACATTTTCGCTGCCGCGAGTTCGAGCGGTGCCACGCTCATGTACTGCGTGCACACGGCGATCGCGTTGTCGCAGCGCTCTTTCGTTTGACCAACCTCGATGTTCGCCTGATCGAGCGCCGCGTTGGCCATCGCGACGAATTCGCGAATGCCTTCTTGGATGTTCGCGATGACCTCTTCGGCGCTGTCGATGAGCGTCACGACAGGCGCGAATCGATCGGGCAGGGTGCGCAGCGTGGATTCGAGCTGGTCGATCTGCACCATGATTTCGATCAGCGCATCGTTCATCGCGCCGATCGCTCCATCCACGGCAGTGACCGCGGCATCGATGCACGCTTTGATCGCCGCGACGATGCTCTCGAGGCCAACGATCCGCGTTTCGATATCGGTGAGGACGCCGTCAATGACCTGCCCGATGCCTTCGATCGCCGTCACGGCGCCGGTGATCGTCGCTTCGATTTGACCGAGTGGAATTCCCACCGCGACCACGATGTCGTGTGCGCGCGCTTTGAACGTCGTGGTCTGCGACATCACCGTCTGGACGGCTTGATCGATCGCCGAGATCGCGCCGTCGAACCGCGTCATCACCGAATCGACCGACGTGTTCACGTCGGTCACGATGCCGTTCAATTCCGTCGTCACGGTATCGAGCACACCGGTGACCGTGAGCAAGACGGCATCGAGTGCCTTCTGCGCGGTGTCCGCGGACGCAGCGGTCTCGGTTTTCACCGCGGTGATTTCGGCTTTTACGTCGTCAGCGGCGCTTTGCGCGAGTCCGTGAACTTCGGCTGTGACGGCGGAAGGATTCGGTGCGGTGACCGCAGCGGCAAGGCGCGATTGCAGTCCACCCACCGTGGTCGCGAAGCTCGTGATGCTCGACTGCACGCTGGTGATGCGCGCCATCATTGCTTCGCCGCTTGCCGCCGCGGATTGCAGCGCGGTCGGGATGGTGGAAAAGTCCGGATTGATGGCCGCGAATCGCGCCGGAGCGCCGGCGAGCGTCGTGACGAGACCCTGCACATCGGTCGACACGCCGGCGAGATTCTCGCCCGCCGTCACGAGACTCGTTCCGATCCCGCTCAACGACGTCACGATGGTCGTGAAATCGGTCTGCGCCGTCGAGAGGGTCGTGGCGAGTTGACTCGTCATCGCCAGCGGGTTGATCTGCCCGCCGAGCTGGCCGACCTGCGACACGATGCTGGTGACGCCGGTCGAGACGGTGGTCACCGTGGTGCCGGCGCTGGCGATGCCGCTCGTGAGCTCGGTCGTCATCGTCGTGCCAGCCGTCGTCACGGCCGTGCCGACGTTCAACGCACCGGTGGTGACCGCGGTCGCTGCGTCAGTAACGAGCTTCATGATCGGCGCGCCCCGCTTATGAGTGTTCTCATAAGGCCGTGAGCGTCGACGTGATCGAGCCGCTCGCGTCGGTTATGCCAGCGCCGATCGCCGCCACGCCCGACGGTGTCGGCTCGAGCGAGGCAGTGGCGAGATTCACTTGCGTCATCGTCAGATCGATCTGCTCCATCGTCTGGAGCACTTCCGGCAGCACCTGCGCGCCTTCGATCTGGACGTCGGCGAGTGCGACGAGTGCAGGCACGGCAGGAACCACCGGCGGCGTAATCGGCGAGATTGGAATGCTGGCTGGCGCCGCCGTTGTCGCCGCCGCGATGACGGACGACTCTCCCGCGGCACGCGGCACGTCGATCCGACTCTCGGTGATGACCAACGTGCCGCTCACGACGAGCTGCGCCAACGCGCGCAGAATGCGTCGATCCGAAAATGCCGCCGGACCGGCGCCGGGTTCGCGGCGCCACAGCACACGCCGCAGGTCGACCATCGCGCCGGACTCGCCGGCCCAATACCGCAAATAGGCTTCGGCGTCTTCGACGCGGCGAAAGGTCACGCGTCCGTCAGACGGGCTATCCGCGCGTTGCGCCAGCGCAAAACTGTCGTCGAGGCGCACGCTCATCGCGACTCGCCTGAGACTGGCGAGCGGCACGGTCATGGGAACGCGTGATTCGTGTGCTTCAGGTGCATCGAACGAACGGCGGGATCGGAAGGCTCGGGGGAGGGCAGCCGCAACAACGGACGACAGAAACGTGAGTGCGGTCGCCCTGCGATGCCAGTATTGCCGGCAGTTTCTCGAGTACTTCCGGCAATCTCCTCAGCCTTTCTCGGCCATTCGACGTCCGCGCTACAACTTCGTCGGCACTTTGTAACTCCCCACGTCGGCATGAAATGAAATCGCCAGTCGATTCCACCCGTTGATCGCGATGACGGCCAGCGTGAGATCCGCCAGCTCCTTGTCGTTGAAGTGTGCGACCGCTTCGTCATACACGTCGCTCGGCACACCCTCGCGGCTGATGCGCGTCACCGCCTCTGTCCACGCCAGCGCCGCGCGCTCACGCGGTGTGAAGAACGGCGTTTCGGGCCATACAGGCACGGCGAACAGGCGTTGCTCGGTCTCGCCGGCCGCGCGTGCCTCTTTGGTGTGCATGTCCACGCAGTAGGCGCAGCCGTTGATGTACGACGCGCTCAACTTGATGAGGTTGACTAATCCAGCCTCGAGCCCAGACTGATGCACGTAGGCCTCGAGCCCCAACATCATCTTGTAAACACCGGCACCGGCGGTTGCCAGATCGATTTTCTTGCTCATTGACGTCATCTCCGATCGTTTGTGTTACGACATTTGAGTCGGGGCGATCGGCGTACCGCTTGCACGTCGTTCCACCAACATCGCGAGGCGAGCCGTGCTGTTTCTCCGTCGTTGGACTGCCCGAACCCTGTTCGTGTCTTGGGCGGTCCTACCGCGTACGCACGACTGAGGCTTCGCCGAGCAGCTCGATCGCCGTGTGATAGAGCTTCGAACGAAGCTGATGCCGTTCGGCCGCGTGCGTGATGTAGCGCACCGTGATCTCGACGCCGCCGACGATCGGCTTGATGTTGATCGCCGGCGCCGCGGTAATCGCGCCCAAACTCGGCGAATGTGCGGCGCGGCGCCACTCTTCCTCGGCTTGCTTGGCTTTGTCTCGCGTCGCGTCGTCCACCTCGTGTTGGATGGCGTCGACAATCGGATATGGATCGCGGCCAGCCGGCACCACGAATTGCACTTCCTCCCACAACCATTGGCTTGAAGTAGAGAAGTCGAAATAGTGTCCTTCAATTGCAAAACTGTTCATGAAGGTCACGCGCCGTCCCGTGGGATGGCCCGAGTCGGACCAGTCGCCGGTTTCGAGCAGGACGGTGTGAAACATGCCGAGCTCCACGACTTCGCCAGTCACGCCGTTGATCTCGACCATGTCGCCGATGCGGATGCCGTTGCGTCCCATCAACACGAACCAGCCGAAGAAGCCCACGATGAAATCCTTGAGCGCCACCGTGAGGCCTGCGCCCGCCAAGCCGAGGAACGTGCCGAGGTTGCTTGGCTCGCCGAAGATCACGAGGAGTGTGAGCAGCACGCCCATCACTTGCAGCGAGACGCGAATCACCGTTTGCATCGTCTGCCGGCTGCGGTGGTCCATCGGGACTCGGCGCAGCAGCCGCTCGAGCCATTTGTCGAAGAACAGGCCGATCAGCGCGATGACGAGTATCACGGCGACGCCTCGCAACGCCTGATTTATCACGGCGAGCTGCTGCGCACTCACCACGCCCATCCACGCGGCGTAGACGTCGGACAACTGGTGCTGGTCCTCCACGCGTTGATCCAGCGTCGAGCGAGTTTTCTCATCCGCCGCGCGAGACACCGTGCGCTGCACGAGCGCTCTCGCGGAATCGTGGCTCAGCGCGCGACGATTCGTGGTGTCGGTCGAGGAGGCACGATCGGCTGTGGTCTGCAGCGCCTGATGGCGCGCGACGAATGCGGCGGCCGTCGAATCGGCGGCATTCTTCGCGCGGGCGAGCGTGACCTGCTTCTGATGGAGTGCCCACCATGCCGTGGCGCGGTGAACGAGGCCATCCTCTCTCACTATGGCCGTCGCAACGACTCGCGTGCTGTCGGAGCTCTTCGAGATCGCATCGTGTTCGGCGACCATTGCTTGGACGCGTCCCTGCGGATCGCCGCCGGCGCGGATGAGATCCTGCTGCGCGTCGTCGGCTTGATCCTGCGCGAGCTCGAGCCGTGCTTGGGCTAGCGACAGTTGATCGTTGAGGTTCCCACGCGTGGCGTCCGTTGCTGCCGCAACGTTGGCGGTCAATCGCGTGACGTCGGCCTGATCGTTCGCCAGTTCCGCTTGCGCCTGCTGCAGCTTCGCTGCGATACCCTTCGCCTCGGCGGACATCGGCCGCGGATGCAGCGTGGCCCGTCGCACCGCAGCGGCGAACGCCAGATCCATTTCCTTGTCCGCGATCCGCAGCGCTTGCTGCGCCAACGGCACCTCGTCGGCGGTGGTCGGCAACTTGGCGAGCGCCTGAATCGTTTCGAGTGCACTGCGATCCGACGTCGGGACCGAATCGCTCTGTTCGAGGCGGTCGAGCGCCGGATTTGGCGGCATCGAACGAACGCGACCTGTCTCGAACAGGCCGACGGCGGCGGCTGCGAGAGCGACCACCAGAGCGAGCGCGGCGAAGTTTTGTTTCGATTTCATGGTTGATCGCAATGTTATTCGCTACGGCGGACAGCGCCAACTCGAGTCCCCGTTGGTCGGCTGAGCGGCGCTGTCGGCTGGCCCGCTCACGAAGTACGTTTTCGGGATGCCATCGTCCGCGACGCCGCATACGTGGTTGAGTCGCCGTCTTTCCACGGCACAGACGCTTTCGTTGCTCACGACGATAGTCGTGGTCGCGGTGTTGGGCGCGGTGCTCGCGATCACATCGATCACGCTGTCGCGCTCTGCCCGCGCGGTCGCGCAAGACCGGATGACGCGCGGCGTGACGCAGCTTGCCGCGGTGAGTGCGACCGGAATTCGCTCGAGTACGCCGCGATACGCCCGCATCGCGAGCGATCCGGCGATTCGGCAGGCCCTTTCCACCACCGTCACCGCCGGGCGCGATTCTGCTGCCGTCGACACCGTACTCCGGCGACTCACCACGCCTGGTGATTCCGGCATGCCGGTCGAGCTGTGGCGAGCCGATGGCACCCGCGTCGCGTTCGTGGGAAACGACATCGGCGATACCATTTCGCTGCACCGTCCCGGCGAAGAGCACACTCTGTCGCCGCGCTTTCGACCCGGCCTCGATAGCGTCACGCCGTATGATTCGCTTCAAGTGGGCGAGCTGTATCACGCCGACTCGCGCACGTATTTCTGGGTCGTCATGCCGGTCGTCGAAAGCGGGCGGCCGATGGGTTTCATTCTCCAGCAGCGTCGCATCGCCAGCAGCCCGCAAACCGAGCGCACGGTTCGCGAGCTCACGGGCGACTCGGTCACTGGCTTCTATCGAAACGTCGATGGCACGACCTGGACGACATTCGGCGGCGTGCCAGCGATTCCCCCGATCATCGCGTCGGCCGACAGCGCTGTTCGCACCCGTCCGGGCGCCGGGCGTGTGATGTTCGCGGAAGATCGAGTGCCTGGCACGCCATTAGTGCTCAGCATGGAGGTGCCGGAACGATCCGTGCTCGCTGGCTCTGAGGCCACAGTGCGGCGTCTCGCACTCTTCGGCCTTCTGCTCACGGCACTCGGCGCATTGCTCGCGTGGACGGCGGGTCGGCGCGTCGCGCGGCCGCTCGTGCTACTCACGAACGCGGCTCGGTCGGTGGCGAGCGGCAACTACGCCGCGCGAGTTCCGACGGTCGGAAGTCACGAAGTCGCGAGCCTCGCCGAAACGTTCAATGGAATGGCCGCGGAGATCGGCGCGTCGCGCCTCGATCTCGAGCGGCGTGAAGAAGAGCTGCGCGCGCTCGCCGACGCAATTCCACAACTCGCGTGGATGGCGGACAACAGCGGCAGCATCGTCTGGTTCAACCGTCGTTGGTCGCAGTACACCGGAGCCGAGAGCAGCGATTCGTTCGACGCGCGCTGGTCCTCCGCGCACGATCCTGCCGTCGTCGGCGACGTGATGCGTCGCTGGCATGCGTCGGTGCGCTCCGGCGAACCGTTCGAGATGGAGGCGAGATTGCGGGGCGAGCGGGGCGACTACCGATGGTTCCTCACGCGCGTCGCACCGGTGCGCGATCGCGACGGTCATGTGGCGCGCTGGTTCGGGACGAGCACCGACATTCAAGCGCTGCGTGAGGCGCGCGATGCCGCCGAAGCCGCGAATCGCGCCAAGTCGGATTTTCTCGCGGCGATGAGCCACGAGCTTCGTACTCCTCTCAATGCGATCGGCGGCTACACGGAGCTCATCGAGATGGGCATTCGCGGACCGATCAGCGACGAGCAGCGTCGCGATCTGGCGCGTATTCGGACGAGCCAACAGCATCTCCTCGGGCTCATTGGCGGCGTGCTCGATCTCGCTCGCATCGAGAGCGGGCGAGTGCAGTATCAGGTCGAAAACGTCGCCGTCGCGCCAGTCTTCGAAGCGGTTCATGGTCTCGTTGCGCCGCAGGCCGCGGCCAAACAGCAAACGCTGGATGTCGTGCCGTGCGACCCGACGCTCGTCGTCATCGCCGACCGGGAAAAGCTTCGCCAGATCCTGCTCAACCTCTTGTCCAACGCCGTCAGGCATACACCGGCCGCCAGCGTGATCACGCTCACGGCGGCGCTTTGCAACGCGGCGATGGTCGAAATACTCGTCTGCGACAACGGGCCCGGCATTCCCGTCGACATGCGCGAGTCGATCTTCGAGCCGTTCGTGCAGCTCGACCGCTCGCTGACGCAGGTGAAAGACGGCGTGGGGCTAGGGCTGGCGATCAGCCGCGACTTGGCGCGCGGAATGGCCGGCGATCTCGCGGTGGCGCCCACGGCTCAGTCGGGCACATGTTTCTCCCTCGTGCTGCCGGCGGGTGTCTTCGACGAAACCACCAACCTCGCGACTACGATGGAATCACCAGCGAATACGCGCCGCGGGCTCGCCGCTCGTGACTAGCAACGACCCCGACCAAGATCGGCCGGCAACGGAGCCGCGCGTTTTTGTCGATGCCGAGGAAACGCGGTGGGAAGTGCGCGAGGTTCGATCGCACGAGCTTCCGGAGCGTCTCGCCAAACTGCTCGGCGACAAGGATCGTCGCCGCTCCGGCTGGTTGGTGTTCGAATCGTCGACCGGCGAGAAGCGCCGCCTCTCGCCCTTTCCGCCGGACTGGACGACGGTGACGGCGTTCGAGCTCGAGCGCTGGTGTATGCGCGCGGTTCGCGTTCCTCCGGCGCCGAGTCGCCGCCGCGAGGATTAGCGTCGGCTCGATATTGGCAGGGTACGTCGTCGGTCGCGTGTCGAACTCATACTCGACTCGAGATCGTTGGAGATTGCTGGAGATCGCACTCTTTCCTGGGGACTGACCATGATCACACCCAAGCGCACGCCGACTTCGTCCGCCGTTCGGATTGCTCTCCTGATCGCTGTTGCTGGCGCGCTCAGCGCGTGTGTCTCCATTCCGCAGCGTGCGTGGCGGAACGGTCAGGCGATGAGCAACAGTCTCGCGTATCAAGCGGTCATGTCTGGCGACATGAGCTTCAAGGCGCACCAAGAGCTCGAGGCGAGCCTCAACCCGCTCCGCACGAATTATCGCGACGCCGCGTACAAACCGTTCGGCGATTGGTGGTGGCCGTAACACCCCGCAAGACCGTCGAGCCGTTATTGTTGTGACGTGTCTCTCACGTCTCGAATTTTTCTAGCCTACGGCTCGGCGATCTCGTTGTTCTCAACGCACTGGCGACGGCCCGCCGGCGGAGCGGCGCAATGATCGCGCGCACGCCCGCCGCTGACTCCGATCTCGATCCCGCCCTTCGCGCGAAGCTCAGCGAGTTGATCGACGAAGGCTGGGAGCTCTGGGATCGTTTCGACGCCGAGGTGCGTCGTAAACACTGGCATCCGTTCGTTCCCGCCGATTACGAGCGCATGCTGCCGGCGCTCCTCGCGTTGCGCTCGCCCGGCCGCCGCTTTCTCGAGTGGGGTTCCGCCACCGGCGTCGTGACGATCATGGCGGATCTCCTCGGCTACGAAGCCTACGGCATCGAGCTCGACGCCGGCTTGGTCGAGATGGCACGCGAGCTTGCCGCGCGCTATGGCTCTCGTGCGCAGTTCGTCGCCGCGAGCTTTCTGCCGGCGGGGTATCGCTGGCAGGCGAGCGACGACGACAATCGCCCGGGGACGATTGGCGATGGCAGCTCGGGCTATCCGGCGCTTGGCCATCCGCTCGAGGATTTCGACGTCGTGTACGGCTATCCGTGGACCGGCGAAGAACCGATGATGCAAAATCTCATGCGCACCTTCGGCAACCGGAACGCGAAGCTGTTGCTGAATGGACCGGACGGCGTGCGGCTTTTCTCTGGCGAGCGATTCGAGACTCTCGTCACGCTGGGTGCGGCGCGCTAGTCGCCTCGCGGCCGTTTCGGTCGTTGCGCTATTCGCGGTTCTCGCGCTCGCCGCATGCGTGCCGCCACGCGCGACTCCGACTCCCGCGCCGCGTTTCTACTTCGGCGACTCGATTGGCTCGGAGGCACAGTTCAACCCCGTTACCGAAATTCTAAACGACGGCTACGACGTCCTGCGCGGCAACTCACAGGATCGGCACGTATTCACCCGAGGGTACGCGCAGCCGGCGGAGAATGTCTGGCGATCGGTTGTTCACGCGGATCGAACCTTTCGCTACTACGGGTACGACAACGCGCTCCGCAACGAGTGGCTGCCGCTCACGACGCCAAATGGGCACGGCGGCGGCGCCTGGGTGCCGAATTATGAGTATCATCTCATAGGCGACGGCATGGTCTCCGTTCGCCTCGACGAATGGTTCGAGGCGCACGACGTGCCGCACCCGGTGCTGTTGTCGTTCGCCACGATGATGTCGGCGCACTACCTGAACGAGATCGTCGAGAACAGCGGGTCGACGCTGCCCAACGAAGATGCGACCACCGATCTACTGCTCTTCGATCTCGGAGGCATCGCGCTGTGGCGTGCGGACGCAGTGCAGCGCGCGTTCAGCGGCGCGCTTCAGCTCACAAACTGGTCAGGTCAACCGTCGATCGATATTCCAAGCGGCACGCTGGAGGACGCGCGCCAACAGTTCGTGCTGCGCGCACCGTTGCCGTTCACCAGGCACTGGAAAGCATTCTACGACTTCGGTCTGTCGACGCTCCTCGGCGTCTCGCGCGTACGCGATGACGGCGACGCGGTGTCGGTCGGCTTCGGAGTCGACGCCGTCGACAATCCGATTGTCGATCCGCACACCGACGCCAAGACGGCGACGCTGCGCTTCAAGGGCGGCATCTTCTACGATCGGCGCGGCTCGTTGCTCTGGTCGCTGCAGGTCGGGTCACGCAACGACGTCGCCGTCGTCGATGCCGACGTCTATCCTGGTGTGCTTCGCGTCGGATCGCTGAGCCCGGGACTATGGATGCAAATGCCGCGTGGCGGCGGTGTGCGCGTCGGTGTAACGACTCGGTGGGGAATCGGTATCGGCCACGGACCGGAACACTAATTCGTGCTGCATCGTATGGTTCTTGCGCGTGAGAGGCGTCAGAGAAGTCTCACACTGGAGGACTCATGCGCATCACAGCACTGCTCGCAATCGGCGGAGTGGCCGCGCTCGCCGGCTGCGCCAGCACACCTCGCGTCGAGGCGGGTGGCGACGTTGCACCCGCAACACCAACGACAAGTCGCTCCATGCCGATGGGCTCGGCGATCGATGTGCGGCTCGATCAAACACTCGGAGCGTCGAGCAGTCATCAGGGCGACACGTTCAGTGCAACCGTCATCAATCCGTTGCTCGCGCAGGATGGTGCGACAGTCGTTCCTGCTGGCGCCGTTGTCTACGGCCACGTAACGGGACTCAACAAGTCGAGCATTCCGGGCAATCCGTCGGTGATTCGTCTCGACTTCGATCGCCTGCGCTTCAACGGCCGCGACTATCCGTTCGACGCGAACGTCTCGAACGTCAACGTCGAGAATCAATCGTCGACGGCGAGTTCTACCGAGAAGGGCGCCCTCACCGGCGCGGCCGCGGGCGCGGTCCTTGGCGTCATCCTCGGCGGTGCGGATCTGAGTAAGCTCATCGAGGGCGGTCTACTTGGCGCCGCTGCCGGAACCGCGATCTCGCTCGGAAGAGATACCGCGCATTCCGAGATTCCGTCTGGTTCCACGATGACCCTCAGAGCGACACACGACGTGCAACTGCGCTGAGCGCACGTTGAGCGTACGTTGAGCGTAGACGTATTCGCCGGCGGCCAGGCGCTCGCCGGCGAATACGCTGCACCTCAGCCGATCTTGAATTCCTTGACCATTCCGTGCATCACGTGCGGCTTGCCGTCCTTCGCGTCCGGAAGGAAGCAGAAGAACGCGTAATTGCCCGGCGTAAAATCGGTCTTGAAGTAGTTCGGCGATCCCGGCGCCATTCCCGCCACTCCACCAATGGCGCTTCCAGGCGGCGGACCATCCGACTTCTGAATCCAGGCGAGCATGTCGTTCGCCGTCTTACCCGGCGCGAGCTTCACCATCTCGACCTCGTGCGGCTGCGACCCGTTGTTCACGACTTTGATCACGTGTGAACCCGGCGTCAGCGTGCCGGACACCGTGAATGCATAGTCGGCGAGTGAGATCGTCGCGTCGGCAACGGGTTCGGCGGCGGCTGCGCCCGTTCCCGCTGTCACCGTCAGTGGTCTGAACATGCCCTTGGCGACGTGCGGCACGCCGCCCGGAACGTCGACCATGCACAAGATCATGTAGTTGCCGGGTGTCATGTCGACGACGGCGTCATCCTGGCCGTGCGGGTCAGGTGCGTTGGGGCCGCCGACCATCACCATCCAGCGCGGTGGCGGTCCCGGATTTTTCAGCGCCGCCTCGGCATCGGTTGCCGTCTTCCCGCTGTCGAGCCGCGCGAGCTGCACGTGATGCAGCATTGCGCCGTCGTTCACGAGATGAAACGTCGTCCAACCTGCGGTGATCGTGTCCGGCGCGTCGAACGCGTAGTCCTTGGCGTGTACGACTGCCGTGTGCGTGGCGGCGTCGAAGCTGCCGAGCGACGCAGATGCTGCCGGCGCGGCCGCGGCGGAACCGGACTGCGCGACCTTCGCCGAATCGCCGGTGGCGGCGTCCTTCGTCTTACATGCGCACAACGTCGCCGCCGCTAGCAGGGCCGCGGCGCGAACCGATCGATGCATGAGGCTGCTCCTTGAAGGGTTCATCGAGCGCCCAAGGTAACTCGCGACCACCGCGTGAGAAAGTCGTATTCCACCTGCTGGATGAGCATCGCGCTCTCCGCACTGTACGCGGCGCCGTGATGTCCCGGCGGATAAATCCGCTCTTCGATGTCCTTGCCCGCGTTGGTGAACGCCGTGAAGAGTTGCATCGTGTTCGCCGGATGGACGTTGTCGTCCATCATCGAGTGGATCATCAACAAGTGCCCTTGCAGCTTGGGCGCGTTGACGACGACGGAGCTCTGCTCGTACCCCTGTAAGTCGTCGCTCAACTCCGACATGTATCGCTCGGTGTAGATCGTGTCGTAGAGGCGCCAATCCGCCACGCCGGAATTCGACATGCCAATGCTGAACACGTCGGGATACATCTCCATCGTGTACATGGTGCTGTAGCCGCCGTAGCTGCCGCCCATGATCGCGATGTGCGCACCGTCCACGTACGGCAGCGACCGCAGATACTTCGCCGCTTCGGCGAAATCATGGCTCTCGTACTTGCCCAGCTGCTTGTACACGACCTTCATGAAGTCGCGGCCGTAGTTATTCGTGCCGCGGTTGTTCACGTCGACCACGATGTAGCCGTGCTGCGCGAGCCACTGGTTCCAGCCGGACGCCGAGAATTCGTCGTACACGCCTTGGCTGCCCGGACCGCCGTAGATGTTGAACACCACCGGATACTTCTTCGTCGAATCGAACGGCGTCGGTTTGATCATCGATGCGTCGAGCTTCGCACCGTCCGATGTCATGAAGCTGAAGATCTGCGGCGGAGAGTACTCGTGCGTCGCGAGCCACCCGGTGGTTTCCTCATTCGACGCCATCGTGCGCAGCTTTCCACCCGCCGTCGACCACAGCTCGACTTGCCGCGGGTCCTTCACCGACGACCAACTGTCGATGAAGTATTCCGCATTTGGCGACATGTCGATGTCGTGGTGGCCAGCGGTGGTCGTGACGCGAGTGAGACCCGTGCCGTCGAAGTGCACCGACCAAAGCTGCCGCTCCAGCGGCGACGGATTCGTGCCGGTGAAGTAGATCGTCTGCTTCGGCGCATCGGTTCCCTCGATGCGTGTCACACTCCAATTGCCGTGTGTGACTTGTTGAATGAGCTTCCCGGAATAATCGTACCGATAGATGTGCTGATACCCATCGCGATCCGACACCCAGAGGAATTCGTGGCTCTTCTCGGGGAACGACATCAGGTCTTGCACGCCGGCGTAGAAGTCGTAGACGTCGATCCACGTCTTCGAGCTGTCTTCCATCACCTTGCGTGAGCCGCCCGTCTTCACGTTGAAGAACAGCAGCTTGAGATCGTTCTGCTTGCGGTTGAGCACGAGCATCGCCAGCGTGTCGGGCCGGCTCGTCCAGTAGATGCGCGGGATGTAGTAGTCGCCCCTTTGATGCGGATCGAGCCACACGCGCGTGCCGGTATGCGAATCCAGCACGCCGATGCGCACCTTGGGATTACTGTCGCCTGGCTGCGGAATGCGGATCAGATCCCAGTCCGAATGGCTCCCGCTGTAATCCGTGAGCTGGATCGTGGGCTCCTTTGTCTCGTCGACCTGCCAGAAGGCGAGATGCCGGCTGTCCGGCGACCAGCTCCACGCTTGCGCGAGACCGAACTCTTCCTCGTACACCCAATCGAAGTGGCCGTTGAAGACGTGTTCGGTGGCGTCCTTCGTCAGCCGGCGTTCGTGATGCGTCGCGAGGTCGGACACGTAGAGATCGCCGTTCCGCTCTTCGCCCAACATCGACCCATCCGGCGACAATTCGGCCGTCCTCGCTCCTTTGCCAGCGAGCTGGAGCGACTTGGACGCGAGCGAATACACATAGAAGTCTGACGTGCCCGACCGCCGGAAGAGCTGCTGAAAGTTCGATTGGAATACGAGATTCTTGAAATCCCGCGTCCACTGGAATGACTCGTAGTCGAATGGCTTGGTTGTGCCAGGAAAGGTGAGTCCCGATCCGGCGAAGAGCAGGGTGTCGCTGCCCGTCGCCGGGTCGTAGGCTCGAATCTCCGATCGGCCGGTGCGCGGATCGGGGGCGGTGAACGAGAACCGGCGCCCGCCGTCGATCCAGACGACGTTTTCCGGCGCTGATGCACCCGACAGAATCGCTCCCGACTGGAGCGCCTCCGGCAAGCTCGCGTACCGCTGTTTTTGCTGTGCGCCGGCCGTGGCGGCGGACGCGGCCAGAAGCGCGGTACCGAGCGCGGTACCGAGCGCCGCCGTGCAGAGAAGAGTGCGCATGCCCGATCCAGGTCCTCGAGGAAAAGAGAGTGAGCAGAGAATCGAAATTAATCGAAAACCGCCCGTACGCGCCTGGTGCAGTCGTAAAGAATCGATTATCGTTCAGTGCGTACTGAACGTTCTGAACGGAGTCACCGGTGGACCGTAATCAACGCACCTTCGTCGATCGCATGGGTCAGTCGACTGAAATGGACGGCATGTCGCCCATCGCGGGGCGACTGTTCGCGCTACTCATCTTGAGCGACGAACCGCGCTCGCTCGACGATCTGGCCGTGGAGCTCGAGGTCAGCAAGGCGAGCGTGAGCACGGATGCGCGCCGACTCCTCGAGCGCGGCATCGTCGAACGCGTGACCCGCGCCGGCGACCGCCGCGACTACTACGAGCTCGCGCCGGACTTCTTCGCGCAGGTGATTCGCAGCCGCGTTGCACGGTGGCGGCGCATTCAGCAACTCATCGCCGAGGTGCGCGTGTCGCCGAGCGAGCCGTCGGCGCGCGTGCGCTCGCGGTTTGCGTCGATTGACGAGATCCAGTCGTTCGTCGTGGATCGCGTCGACGAAGCGCTGTCGGCGTGGGACAGTCGTGGGAAGAAGCCGGCGAAGGTGACCAAGTCCGCGACCAAAACGAAAGTGCGGCGCGCGCGCGGAGTCTGATCGCGACTATGGCTCAGACTCTCGAACCACTTCCGGCGGAAGAAGACATCGCGCCGGATACGCTCCCGTCGGTGGCGCCCGGCGAACCCGACCTCGGCGATCCGCACAAGTACGTCATCGCGTTCGCCGTCGTGCTCGCGGCGCTCATGCAGGTCATCGACAGCTCGATCGTGAACGTCGCGCTGCCGGACATGATGGGCAACCTGGGCGCGAGCCTCGATGAAATCGCGTGGGTGTCCACCGGATACATCCTCGCCAGTGTGATCATCATTCCGCTCACCGGCTGGTTGGGGCTGTTCTTCGGTCGCAAACGGTATTTCGTCGGCTCGATTGTGCTGTTCACGTTCTCGAGCGTCATGTGCGGCGCCTCGCACTCGCTCGGCGCGCTCATCTTCTGGCGAGTCGTGCAAGGACTCGGCGGCGGCGCACTGATGACGGTGTCGCAAGCCGTGTTGTTCGAGTCGTTCCCGCGCGCGGAAGCAGGAACGGCGATGGCCTTGTTCGGCCTTGGCGTCATGGTGGGACCAACCATTGGTCCGACGTTGGGCGGGTGGCTCACGGACAACTACGGCTGGCCGTGGATCTTCTATATCAACTTGCCGGTTGGAATTCTTGCGGCGGTGATGATCGCGTCGTACGTGCACGATCGCCCCGACCAGCAAAAGCCATCGCGCATCGACTATCAGGGCATCGCGTTCCTTGCGATCAGCGTGAGCGCAATCCAGTACGTGCTGGAGTTCGGCCAACGCGACGATTGGTTCAATTCTCACACGATCATGGCGCTGTCGGTGATCGGTGTGTTGGGCGGAATAGTGCTGCTATGGCGTGAGTTGACCACCGACACACCGGTGATCGACTTCCGGGTAATGAAGCACCGCCAAATGTGGGTCGGCACCACGCTTGGTGTCGTGATGGGCATTGGGCTCTACGCCATGTCGTTCACGCTGCCTGTGTTTCTCCAAGCCAACTTGCGCATGACCGCGGAGCAGGCGGGCATCGCGATGCTTCCTGGCGCGATCGCCACCGCAATTTCGATGGCCGTGGTGGGGCGGCTGACCAACCGGTTCGATCCACGAATTCTCATTACGATCGGCGCGCTCGTGTTTGCGTTGGCGGCGTGGGATCTGTCGAAGATGACCAGCCAGAGCGGTGCGAGCGATTTCTTTTGGCCGCTGATTTACCGCGGTGTGGGACTGGGGTTGATGTTCGTGCCGCTGACCACGGTGACGCTGGCCGAGCTGGCGCCGCAGGAAATGGCGCAGGGCGCCGGGTTGTACAACTTCTTCCGACAGCTTGGCGGATCGTTCGGCATCGCGGGTATCGCGACGCTGCTCGCGCGCTATACCACGCAGATGCGCTCCGTGTTGGGCGACCATGTCGTCAACGGCGATCCTGCGACGATGGCGCGCGTCAACGCGATGACGGCCGGCATGGTCGCTCGCGGCGCCGATGCGTGGACCGCCAAGCAGCGCGCGCTGGCGATCATCGACGCGCAACTCGTGGGGCAGGCGAGCATTCTGGCGTATGGCAAAATTTACGTTCTGAGTGCTGCACTGATCCTGCTCCTCATTCCGCTGCTGTTGTTGATCCGGCAGACCAAAGGCGGCGCCGGCAGCGATCACGCGATCATGGAGTAACGCGTTCCCGATCGGTAGATTCTCCGCACTTGCCAGGGGAGACGACCGATCTTGCACGTGCTTCGTGTTCTTTCCACCCGTTGGACTGCGCCGGCGCTGATGATGATCGCGCCGTTCGTCGCGCCGCTTGTATGCGCGGCGCAGGCTCGGGATTCGTTGGCGCGACGGCTGCCGGCCGTCACCGTCACGCGCGATGTCGAGCGCTCCCCACTCGACTTGCCGTACGCCATCACGACGCTGCGACCGGATAGTCTCGAGCCGGGGCAGACGCACACTCAAGTCGAGCAGACGCTCTCGCTGCTGCCCGGCGTGACGGTGGCCAATCGAACGAATCCGTCGCAGGACACGCGGATTTCAATTCGCGGGTTCGGTGCGCGGTCGCAGTTTGGCGCGCGGAGCGTTCGCATCATGCGCGACGGGATGCCGCTCACGCTGCCCGACGGGCAAACGCCGATCGACTATCTCGATCTCGAATCGGTGGGACGCGTTGAGGTCATTCGAGGCACCGCGTCGTCGCTCTATGGCAATGCGTCGGGCGGCGTCATCGATCTTCGCTCGGTCGAGGCACCGGCGACACCGCTGGCCGTGCAGGCGCGGTCGTTCGGCGGGAGTGGCAACTTGCAGCGGTACGTCGGCCTGTTCGGCGGTACGGTTGGATCGGCGACGTACGTCGGCAACATCGGTCGCACGACGAGCGACGGGTATCGCGCGTACTCCGATCAGCGGTTGACCAACGGATTCTTCCGCGGTACGGACGACTTTCACGGGACGCACTTCGCGCTCGTTGGAATGGGGTTGGACATGCCGGTCGCCAACAATCCCGGAGCGCTCACGCTTGCGCAGGTCGATTCGGATCCGCAAATGGCCGATCCGGCATCCGTGCTCAAACGGGCGCGCAAAGCCGTGCACCAGGTGCAGGTTGGGCTGTCCGCGACGCACGCGCTAATGGGTGACGGCGAGGCGACGGCGCAGGTATACGCCGGAACGCGATCGCTCTTCAATCCGCTCACGTATGCGGTCGTGGGCGTTGGTCGACATCAGGGTGGCGCCGGCGGTCACGTGACGTTGCCCTTTTTCGCGGGACACATCGAGAATCGCGTGACTGTCGGCGCGGATGGCCAGTGGCTCAACGATGCGCGAAAGAATTGGGCGAACTGCGACGGCGTGACTACGCCGACCGCGAGCTGCACGACCGTGGGGACCGAAGAAGGGACGCTGTCGCTGAATCAGCGCGAGCTCGTGTCGAGCTTTGGTCCATACGCGCGCGACGAGGTCGAAGTGGGTCGGCTGCACGCCACCGCCGGCGTGCGCGCCGATCAGGTGCGATTCCAGTTGCGCGACGCGTATTTCGGAGACGGCCGGGATGATTCCGGAGAACGGACGATGCGTGCCGTGAGCCCCATGGTGGGACTCGCCGCGCGGCTGTCGCCTCTGCATTCGGTCTATGCGAACGTCGGCACGGCCTTCGAGACTCCTACGACCACGGAGTTGGGCAACCAGTCGGACGGGAGTGCCGGGTTGAATCGCGATCTTTCGCCGCAGCTTTCAACGACCTATGAGGTCGGCGCCAAAGGCTTGGCGTTGAGTCACGTGCAGTACGACGCGGCGTTGTTCGACACCGAGGTGCACGACGAGCTCATTCCGTTCGAGGTGGCCAACGGCAACGGCCGCACGTTCTATCGCAATGCTGGACGCACGCGTCGTCAGGGCGCCGAGTTGGAGGTGGGGACGGAGGTTCGTGCGTTGACGGTGACGGCGGCCTACGCGCTGTCTCACTTTCGATTTCGCGACTTTGTGAACGGCACGGCGCAGTATGCAGGCAATGCCATTCCGGGAATTCCCGAGCAGCAGCTTCAGACCAGCGCCACCTGGCGTTTCGCCCACGCCTTCGTGTTGGGCGAAGCCGTCATGAAGAGCAAGGTGTACGTGAATGACGCGAACGCGGCCGCGGCGCCGGCGTTCGCCGTGTTCAACGCTCGTGTCGGCGGAACGGCGGTGTTCGGTCGACCGTGGCTCTCGCCGGTGTTGGGCGTACAGAACCTGTTTGACAAGCGCTATGTGGGATCGGTCGCGATCAACGCTGCCGGTGCAACGCCAGCGGCAACGAAATTCTACGAGCCTGCGCCGGGTCGGACGTGGTACATCGGCTTGAGCGCCGCCACGGACGCGTGGCGATGAGCATCGATCCAGCGAGCATCGAGGTTCGACCGCTCACAACGCAGAGCGAGCTGCGTGACTGCGTCGAGCTCCAGCACGCGACGTGGGGCGAGTCGTTCAGCGACGTCGTCCCGGTCAGCATTCTCAAGGTCGTGCAACGGATCGGCGGAGTGGCGGTGGGGGCGTTCGATCCCCGCGGGAATCTGCTCGGATTCGTGTTTGGTCTCACCGGTGTGGAGCGCGGGCGCACGGTGCATTGGTCGGACATGCTCGCCGTCAAACCCGAGGCGCGGAACATTGGGCTCGGGCGACGGCTCAAGGAGCACCAGCGTCAGCTCGTGCGCGAGCTCGGGGCGGCGGTGATCTATTGGACGTTCGACCCGCTCATCGCGCGCAACGCACATCTCAACTTCAACCGACTCGGCGTGCGCTTGGCCGAATATGTGGTCGACATGTACGGCATCACGGACAGCGTGCTGCACGGCGGCGTCCCTACCGATCGGCTGGTCGTGGCGTGGCCGACGCGTGATGACGACATCGAGCAGCGTGTCGCCGAAGCGGAGCGGACGATGGCGTCGGTCGATTGTCAGGGTTCACCGATCGTGACGGAGGAGTGGATCGCCGGCGCCGCGGGGGCTGCCATCCTGCCGCATTGCGTTCGGGTCGAGATTCCCGAGGACGGCGAGCGGCTTCTGATCGACGCGGCGGACACCGCCGCGACCTGGCGTCATTCCGTTCGCACGAGCATGCAGTGGGGACTCGCGGCAGGGTACACGGTGACCGCGTTCTTCGCCGACGATCAGGCCGCACGTGGCTACTACCTGATGACCAAGCCGTCGCGCGTGACTGTGGCGAACGGGCGGAGCTGAACGTGACGACCGTCGACTTGATGCCCGTTGGATTACCGCCGGGGGTTATGCGCCGGCTCACTCCCGGCTTGATTGGCACGCTCGTCGGCCTCCGCCGCGACATCCACCAGCACCCCGAGTTGGCGTTCAAGGAGATAGGCACGGCGCAGCGTTTGATCGACGCCTTGCACTCGCTCGGGTTGGACGACGTCACACGCATCGGCGCGACCGGACTCGTTGTGCGTGTCCCGGGGCGCGATCGGTCGGCGCCGGTGGTGGCGCTTCGCGGCGACATCGATGCGCTGCCGATCCAGGAGGCCACCGGACTTCCGTTCGCGTCGGCGGTGCCGGGCGCCATGCACGCATGCGGACACGACGTGCATGCGACGTGGGCGGTGGGTGCGGCGGCGCTTCTCGTTTCGGAGCCCGCGGACGGGGACGTGCTGGTGATCCTCCAACCCGCGGAAGAGATCGGCGAAGGCGCGCGCGCAATTCTCGACAGCGGCGCGTTGGATGACGTCGTAGCGATCTTCGGCGCGCACGTCGACAGGCGCTTCGAGGTGGGGCAGGCGGTCACGGACGAAGGTCCGCTCGCCGCGTCGGCGGACACCTTCGAGATCGACATTACCGGAACTGGTGCGCACGCTGCGCGACCGCACGAGTCGCGCGATCCGATCGTCGCCGGCGCTGCGATCGTCACGGCGTTGCAGTCGATCGTCGCGCGGCGACTGAACCCGGCGATG
The DNA here is from genome assembly GCA_036499625.1 of Gemmatimonadaceae bacterium. Classification (GTDB taxonomy): domain Bacteria; phylum Gemmatimonadota; class Gemmatimonadetes; order Gemmatimonadales; family Gemmatimonadaceae; genus JAQBQB01. The sequence goes on along the minus strand of DASYDJ010000015.1, from coordinate 96,158 downwards.
CCGGGCGTCGTCACGATCGGCTCATTCCACGCAGGCTCGGCGTCGAACATCATTCCGGATCACGCGCACTTGTCCGGCACCGTTCGCGCGGTCGATCCAGCGTCGCGCGATCTCATGACAACCGAGGTCGCGCGAATCGCGGAAACCGTTGCAGCAGCGTATGGTACGACCGCTCATATCAAGTTAGATCGAGGTACTCCGCCGATCGTCAACCCGCCGGAGGCGACGCGGTGGGCGCGCGAGGCGGCCGTACGCGTGCTGGGTGAATCGGCAGTCGTCCCGCTCGGGTTTCTCAACCTCGCCGGCGAAGACTTCGCGCATTACATGGAGCGCATACCAGGATGCTTCATCCGCGTTGGGGCACGTGAGCGCGGCGGTGCCGTCATTCCCGCGCACGCTCCCACGTTTTACCCCGCGGAGGAGAGCATATTTGTGGGGGCGGCGATACTCGCGGAGTGTGCCCGTGTCGCCTCCCGAGCGAACGCTGCAAGTCGATGATCAAACGGTCGTTGCGGCGTAATGGTGCGAACGTCCTTTAAGTGTCGGTAGCACCGGGAACCTGGCTGTCTTCTGGTGTACGGATACCGTCGCATCCTTCCGATCATTTCTCCTTGATGAATAAGTCATTGCCCGGCCGCTGGTTGGCGGCGCTGTCGCTCGCCGGTGTTATCGGTATTGCCGCGTGCGGATCGGACGCGGTTGCGCCGTCATCGCAGCCGCCGGCGGCAATCAGCGCTGCCAGCGATTTGAATCGCGACGCCGTTGTCGGCGCGGTCATCGCCAAAGGCGTCGTCGTGACGGTGACTGACGCGGAGGGACGGCCGGTTGTCGGCGCCTCGGTTGCGTTCGCGATCACCGCCGGAAACGGCACGGTGAACCCAGCCATCGCGGTCACCAACTCGAGTGGGCAGGCGACCGCCGATTGGACCATTGGCACCATCGTCGGAGCCAACGAAGTGACTGCCTCGGTCACTGGCGTGACCACGCAGCTCCATTTCGATGCGGCCGCGTCGGCCGGACCAGTAGTCTCGATCGCCTTCAGTCCGCAGACGGCGCGGCTCCCGGCATCGAGCGACACGTTGCGAATTTCCGCGCAGAGTCTCGACCAGTTCGGAAACCCCACGACGCCAACGCCGACGCTCGTCGTGCGCGATCCGACTATGGTCAGCGTCGACGCCACCGGGTTGATTCACGCGCTCAATCGCGGCTCCCACACCTACATCGTGGCGACGGCCGGGCAGACGCGCGACAGCATTCTCGTCACCGTACTCGCCGCCGGACAATCGCCGTGCGCCGATGCCGCTGTTCCGCTGGACCTGGCTGTCGGCCAAGTCGTGAACGACGTGCCGGGCGCAGGATTCTGCATCCACGCGTCGTCCGACGGCGCAGAGTACGCTGTGGTTCCGTACTTCAACTCGAGCGTGCCCAGTGCAACTATCGCCCTCCAGGTGCTCGGGCTCGGAGTCAACGCGCCGCCGGTGACTCTGGCGAACGTTACGGCGAGGGCGTCGGGAATCCCGGCGCCGCAAATCGTGGTGAACTACGCGTTCGAGGATTCGTTGCGAGAGCGTGAGCGCCGTGAGATGTTGCTGCGCGCCACGGCGGCTCGCGGCGCGGCGCGAGATCTCCGGCCCGGTGCTGCGCAACGCACCATCGTGGTCCCGAACATTGGCGACCTCCTGCAGTTGAACGCGAACGCCGTTGGCTACTGCGATAGCCCCCAGTACCGGACCGGCCGTGTCGTCGCCATCACCAACAAAGCCATCGTCGTCGCTGACACGGCAAATCCCGCCGGCGGCTTCACGGACGCCGAGTATCGCTCGATCGGCGTGACGTTCGACACGCTGATCAACCCGACCGACAGCGCGGCATTCGGCGCGGTGACGGATATCGACAGCAACGCGCACGTGATTCTGTTCTTTACGCACGCCGTAAATGAGCTCGCGTCGGTCGAAGGCGTCGTCCTCGGCTTCTTCTACGCTCGGGACCTGCTGCCGAAGACGAGCGCCTCTGGCGACTGCCCGGGGAGCAACGTTGGCGAGATGTTCTACCTGGCGGTGCCCGACACCGGAGGCACCACCACGAATTTCAAGACCAAAGCGGCGGTCTTGTCGTACTCGAACGGCACCGTAGCCCACGAGTATCAGCACCTCATCAACGCGTCACGACGGCTGTACGTGAACAACGCCGGGGTGAGTGAAGAACGCTGGCTCGACGAGGGGCTCGCTCACGTTGCCGAAGAGCTCAACTTCTTCGCCGCGTCCGGGCGGCCGAGACGTGCGAATCTCACGTACGACACGTCGGACCCGAAATTCACGGCGGCGTTCGGCACCTTTCAGGCGAACAATTTTCTGCGGTATGCCACCTACCTGCAGCGCACTGAGACGCAGGCGCCCATCGGTTCCGATTTCAACGACGACGACTTGTCCACGCGCGGAGCGATCTGGAGTTTCCTGCGGTACACTGTCGACCACTTGCCCGCGGATCAGGAAAATTCGTTCTGGTACAAGCTCGTCAATTCCACGACCAGCGGCGTGGCAAACCTCACGAACGCCCTGGGTACGGCCCCAAATTCGCTAATGCGAGACTGGGCGATTTCAGTCTATATGGACGACATCGCGCAGGGGGTGGACGCCCGGTATCAGCAACCGAGCTGGAACTTCCGGAGCGCGCTGCCGGCTTATACTTCGCTTCCGTTCCAGCTCGTGACTCGCACATTGAACGACAACAGTCGGGTGTCATTCACCATGGTCGGAAACGGGGTGTCGTTTCTCCGATTCACCGTCCCGAATGGCCAGGAAGGATTGATCACCGTCTTGTCGGGTGGCCAACCGCTGTCGTCGACAGTTCAGCTTTCGGTAGTACGTGTAAAGTGACGCGTCACCCGGCGGTACCGTGCCGATGCTTTCGATTTTTCTTCGCAGCAGCGATGCCGTCTCACTCTCGACTCAAGGCACCATGAAGCGCATTCTCAGCTTACTCGCGGTGGTTGCTCTCGCGGGATGCACCCTGGACACCGGTCCGGGAAACAATCCGACCGATCCTTCCACCGAGACGTTCGCGGCGAGTCTGGGCGTCGACATTCCGACGATGACCAAGACCGAAGCCGGCGACTACTACAAGGACCTCGTCGTGGGCAACGGGGACGTCATCAACGGTGACGCCGTCGTGGGTTTCGACTACACCGGATATCTCAAGAACGGCACGGCGTTCGAGACCGGATCGTTCGACGTGGCCTCGCAACAAGAGACCATCGATCAGTTGATTCTGGGCCTCGAGGATGGCTTGCAGGGTATGGCGGTCGGGGGCGAGCGTCTGATCGTCGTTCCGTCCGCATACGGCTTCGGCAACGCCACGATCCAAGGCTCGTCGGGCGTCACCGTGCCGCCGAATTCGACCCTCGTCTTCGACATCAAACTCACCGGCGTAACGGACGTTCCGTAGCCGGGTCGCCTGACGAACCAGGACGAAGCAGGACGCACCAGACGGGGAGGATCTCGCTCGAGATCCTCCCCGTTTTCGTTTCCCGTCGTAGGTTTGGTTCCACGGAGTGCGCCGCGGCGCTCTCATCGCACCTCTTTCACCGTGGACTCACTGTGAACTCGCCCATCCGAATGCGCCGACACACACTGATGGCCGTGATGGCCGCCGCCGCGCTCCTGCTCGGTTCGCAGGCCGTGCTGGCCCAAACGTTCCCGACCAACGATCAGACCATCAAGCGGATCTGGTCCGTCGGCATGGATAGCTCGCACACGTATCAGCTCTCGCAACAGCTCTTCGATTCGGTCGGACCGCGGCTCATGGGGACGCCCGACCTGCGCCGGGCGCAGAACTGGCTCGTGAAGACCTACACGTCGTGGGGCATCGACGCGAAGAACGAGCAGTACGGCACGTGGCGCGGATGGATCCGCGGAACGTCGCACATTGATCTCGTTACACCGCGCATTCGCACGCTCGAAGGCACAATGGTCGGCTACAGTCCGGGCACCGCCGGTAAGGATGTCACCGCCGACGTCGTGGTGCTTCCGCGCTTCAAGGACAGCACCGAGTTCGTGAAATGGCTTCCCAAAGCGAGAGGGAAGCTGATTCTCGTCGCGGCGCCAATGCCCACCTGTCGCACGCCGGAGGATTGGGAGAAGGACGCGACGCCCGCGTCGCTCGCGCGAATGGACACGCTCGCGGCGAATACGCAGGCTGAATGGGCACAGGGGCGCGACGGCGTCCGTGGCACTGGCTACACGCTCGCGCTGGGCGGCGGTACGCTCGGCATGCGCCTCGAGAAAGCCGGCGTGGCAGGCCTGATCACGTCGCGGCCCAAGCTCACTTGGCGAATCCCCGCCGCAAACGCCGCGAACGCGGCCGGCGGTGGTCGCGGCGGCTCTCCGATCGGCACCGGCGGCCGCGGCGCGATGGAAATCTTCGAGACGTACAACACCGTGGCGCCCACGATCGCGCTCGACTGTGAGGACTACGGCCTCGTGTTCCGCCTCGCCGACAACAACCAGCATCCCAAGATCAAGCTCAATCTCGTCGCCCAACTGCTCGGCGAGCAGCCGGTGTTCAACACTGTCGCGCGCATTCCGGGCACTGAAAAGCCGAACGAGTACGTCATGCTTTCGGCGCACTTCGACTCGTGGGATGGCTCGTCCGGCGCCACGGACAACGGCACGGGCACGATCACGATGCTCGAGGCCATGCGCATTCTCAAAGACGTATATCCTCATCCCAAGCGCACGATTCTGGTCGGGCACTGGAGCGGGGAAGAGGAGGGCGAGGTTGGCTCCTCGGCATTCCGCGAAGATCACCCGGACGTCATGAAGGGCCTGCAGGCCTTGTTCAACCAGGACAACGGCACGGGTCGCATCGTGCGCATGAGCGCCGCGGGCATTCCCGACGCTGACGTTCACATTCGCCACTGGCTCGACATGATTCCTGTCGAGTTCAAGACGCAGGTCCAGTACGGCGGCATCGGCGGACCGGCCGGTGGCGGCAGCGACGACTTCAGCTTCTCCTGCGACGGCTTGCCGGCGTTTGGACTGGGTGCTCTGTCGTGGGATTACAGCAACTACACCTGGCACACCGAGCGGGACACGTTCGACAAAGTGGTGTTCGACGATCTCAAGTCGAATGCGACGCTCACCGCGATGTTAGTGTACCTCGCCTCGGAAGACCCCACGATGATCGCGCACATCAATCCGGACTCGGCCCGTACAGCGATGGCCGCGGCTGCCGCGAATGCACCACCCGCGGCTGGCGCGGGCGGCGGTCGTGGCGCCGGTCCGCGCACGTGGCCGCAGTGCAACAAGGCGCCTCGCACCACGAAGCCGCGGCTTCGCTAGAGGTAGCCGGCGCTGAATGACGGAAGCTCCACTGTGGTCGCCGTCGCCGGACGACATCACGCGCGCGAACCTGACGCGATTCATGGCGCAGGTTCGTGCGCTCGGCGGCCAAATGGCGTCGATCGACACGTTCGAGCAATTGTACGACTGGTCGATACGCGACCTCGAGCTGTTCTGGCTCGAGGTCCGTCGTTTCTGCGGCATCGTGTCAGGCGAGCGCGATCAGAGTTTTGCGTGCGAGCGGCCGTTGATTGGCCGCGATCGCGTTGCGCCGCCCGATCCTGAGCTCGGGCCGAAATGGTTCGTTGGGTCGACGCTCAACTTCGCGGAAAATCTCCTGCGATATCGCGACGATCGCGACGCGATCGTCTTCTGGAATGAGCGCGGCGCGCAGCGTCGGCTGAGCTATCGCGAGTTGTTCGGCGAGGTCGAGCGCGTGGCCGCCGGGCTGAGCGCTTCTGGAGTCGGCGTCGGCGATCGCGTGGCGGCATTCATGCCCAACATGCCCGAGACGATCATCGCGATGCTTGCCACGACGAGCATCGGTGCGATCTGGTCATCGTGCTCGCCCGACTTCGGCGTGAACGGCGTGCTCGATCGCTTCGGCCAGATTCAGCCGCGCGTGCTGTTCACTGTCGACGGCTATCTGTACGGCGGTCGCGAGATCGACTGTCTCGAGCGCGCACGCGAAATCGCGGATCGTATTCCCCAGATCGAGCACGTCGTGGTTGTCCCGTATCTGAATGCTGGGCCCGACATCTCGCCCATTCGGGCTGCGGTATCCTGGCAGGCGTTCTCGACCCGCGCGCCTCGACCCTCGCCCCTCGAGTTCGTCCATCTGCCGTTCGACCATCCCGTGTACATCATGTACTCGTCGGGCACGACGGGATTGCCGAAGTGCATGATTCACGGCGCCGGTGGCACGCTGTTGCAGCACTTAAAAGAACTGGTATTGCACACGGATCTGACGCGGGACGATCGCATCTTCTACTTCACGACCTGTGGGTGGATGATGTGGAACTGGCTCGTCTCGAGTCTTGCCGTCGGTGCGACGGTGATGCTGTACGACGGCGCGCCGCTGCTGCGCCGCCGAGCGATTCTCTGGGACATGGCCGCCGAGGAACGGATTACGGTGTTCGGGACGAGCGCCAAGTGGCTCGCGCTCACGCAGAAAGAGGGTGCCAGCCCGATCGAGACGCACGACCTGAGCGCGCTCCGCAGCATCCTGTCGACGGGCAGTCCGCTCGCCGAGCATAGCTATGACTACGTCTACGCGAATGTGAAGAAAGACGTCCGCTTGAGCAGTATCAGCGGCGGTACGGACATCATTTCCTGTTTTGCATTAGGAAATCCTATCGGCCCGGTGTGGCGCGGAGAAATCCAAACCCGCGGCTTGGGCATGAAGGTCGAGGTGTTCGACGACGACGGGCACGCTCTCGTCGGCACACCCGGCGAGTTGGTATGCACGGCGCCGTTTCCGAGCATGCCCGTGGCGTTCTGGAACGATCCCGACGGCAGTCTGTATCGCGCCGCCTACTTCGAGCGCTTTCCCAATGCCTGGCGACACGGCGATTGGGCCGAGCTCACGCCGCGCGGCGGGATGATCATTTACGGACGCAGCGACGCGACGCTCAACCCCGGCGGCGTTCGCATTGGCACGGCCGAGATCTACCGGCAGGTGGAGCAGCTGCCGGAGATCGTTGAGAGTATTGTGATTGGCCAGGACGTCGCGGGTGAGGGCGGCACTGACGTTCGCATCGTCCTCTTCGTTCGTCTCGCCGAGGGCGTGACGCTGACCGATGCGCTCAAGGACAAGATTCGCGCGCAGATTCGCGCGAACGCGAGCCCGCATCACGTGCCGAAGAAGATCATCCAGGTTGCCGACATTCCGCGAACGATCAGCGGCAAGATCACGGAAATGGCGGTTCGCGACGTGGTCCACGGGCGACCGGTCAAGAACTCCGATGCGTTGGCGAATCCGCAGGCGCTGGAGTTGTTCAGGAATCTCGCCGAGCTGGCGTCGTAGCCGTCGTCACCGTCCTAGCCGCCACGATCGACTCGCGCGCCTGAACGGCGAGCGACTCCGCGAACTCGCGGAGCTGTTTGCTGCGGCGGCGGCTGGCGAGGCCGAAAAGTCCGTGGGCCGTGAGGTACGACGCGGCGACTGTCCCGGCCCACATCGACACCCCAAAGAAGCCGTTGTGCATGGTGATCCCGACGGCCGTCCATATCGGAACGGATATGCCACTGACGCCGGCCACGATTCCCGCGAAGAGACCCGCGGCGGTAAATCGCATGTTTTCTGAAACTCTAATCGTCGTCTTTCCGCCACGCGGAAGAACTGACACGTTGAGGTGCCCGACTCTTCCCTGAGCGTTCTGCCAGGAAAACGACCGTCCCACGATGCCGAGTTGTCCCGATTCACCACTCTGCTGGCGGATGATGTCGACGAGCAGATCGAAATCGTCATCCGGCATCTCGCCGTCCACCACGACCTCGAACGCAAGCTGCACCGGCGAGCCGATGAACGCGTTGGCCGGCTTGGTACGATCCACCACGGTGAGCGGCGCCGGCGCGGGCTTGCCAGCCGGCGTCAATCCGTGCTCGAGGAGCGCGTGGTCGACGTATTTCGGTGCGATCCCTGCTTCGACCGCCGCATCGCGCACGTTGCCGACGCGGTGACCCGACGTCTCGGTGACTGCACGGTGGTGCTCGCGCGAGCCAATCACTGGCGCAGGCCGTGGCTGAATTCCGGTTGCCGCCTGCAGCCCAGCCGCTCGCTCCAGGATGTCACGAGCTTCGGTATTCGATACCAACGTCTGGGCGACCACGCTTCCGCCGTGCGCAGCGCGTTCGCTCGCTTCCGCGGCGACGAGATTCTCGATCGCGTGCAACGCGGCGCTCAGCGACTGACAGTCCTGAAACCGATCCGCCGGATCCTTTGCCAGGCAGCGATCGACGATGTCGGCGAGAGCCCGTGGTGTTTCCGGCGCGACCTCGTGGAGCGGCGGTGGTGTTTTGTTGACGTGCGCGATCAACACCGCCGAAGCCAGCTCGGCGTTGAATGGAAAACGGCCGGAGAGCGCGAAGTAGCCGACTACCCCAAGCGCATAGATGTCGCTGCGCGCATCGATCTGATCGCCCGTGACCTGCTCGGGACTGAGGTAATACACCGTCCCCAACACCTGCCCCGTCGACGTGAGCGGCGTCGCCTCGGCCAGGCGGGCGATGCCAAAGTCCGTGACCATCGCGCGCCCGGTCGCGGCGTCGATGAGAATGTTCTCGGCTTTCACGTCGCGATGCACCAGCCCGCGACCATGTGCATAGCCGAGCGCGTCGGCGACGTCACGGAGAATCCGAACCACCGTCGGCGCAGCCAACGCGCCGGACGTCGCCATGCGCGCCGCGAGCGACGCGCCGTTCACGAACCCCATGTCGAAGAACACGCGTCCGCTCAGTTCGTCGGCGCGGTGAATCGGGACGATGTTCGGATGCGACAGCGAGCCGGCGGTGCGCGCCTCCCGGAGAAATCGCTCGCGTACGACCGGGTCGGTCGCGAGATGCGCAGGCAGCGTCTTGATCGCGACGCGACGATCGAGCTTGACGTCGTCAGCGAGATAGACGACGCCCATTCCGCCGCGTCCAAGTTCGCGCACGAGTCGGTACTGCCCGTCGAGCGCGGCGGCGAGCTGATCGAACTCGGTCGGTGTGCTCGGAAGTGTCATGCGAGAGAGGCGGCTGGCGACAGTTATACAATATCCGTCGAGCGAAGCGCTCGCAGGCCCTTTGACCTGACCGGCACCGTCTCTAGCATTGGAAAGAGAGGCGATTGGCGACGCCGGCGTTGCCGGCATAGACGTCAACGGTCACATCAGCGGCGGAGACAAGATGGCGACTCAGACCATGCCGGTCGAGAGCGAAACCCACGACACGTTTCCGATCAACGGCACCGACTACGTCGAATTCTACGTCGGGAACGCGAAGCAGGCGGCCCACTTTTACCAGACGGCCTTCGGCTTTCAGCTCGTGGCCTATCGTGGACCGGAGACTGGCGTCCGCGATCGGGCGAGCTACCTGGTCGTGCAGAACAAGATTCGCCTCGTCCTCACGTCGCCGCTGAGTCAGGACGGCGACATCGCCGATCACGTTCGACGCCATGGCGACGGCGTGCGCGACATTGCGCTCTGGGTCGACGACGCGCGCGACGCCTATGCGAAAGCGCTCGAGCGCGGCGCGGTGTCCGCATACGAGCCGCGCGTGATGCGCGATGACGACGGCGAAGTCGTGACCGCCGGCATCAAGATCTACGGCGACACCATTCACTCATTCGTCGAGCGCAAGAATTATCGCGGCACATTCCTTCCCGGATTCAAGCTGCGGGAGTCGCGTTATCAGGCGGAGCCCACCGGCCTGCTCCACGTCGACCACTGCGTCGCGAACGTGGAGCTCGGGAAAATGAATGTGTGGATCGGGTTTTATGAGCGCGTCATGGGATTCAAGAATCTCATCTCGTTCGACGACACCGATATCTCCACGGAGTATTCGTCGCTCATGTCGAAGGTGATGGCCAACGGCAACGAACGCATCAAGTTCCCGATCAACGAGCCGGCGAAGGGAAAGAAGAAGTCGCAGATCGACGAGTATCTCGACTTCTACGGCGGTCCGGGCGTGCAACATCTGGCGCTCGCGACGGACGACATTATCAAAACTGTCACAATGCTCCGCGACCGCGGCGTCGAATTCCTTTCGGCCCCGACGACCTACTACGCCGAACTGCAGAATCGCGTCGGCAAGATCGACGAGCCGATCGACAAACTCGAGGAGCTCGGCATTCTCGTGGACCGCGATCCCGACGGCTACCTCCTGCAGATCTTCTCGAAGCCGGTGGAAGATCGTCCGACGCTATTCTACGAGATCATCGAGCGAAAAGGCGCGCGGAGTTTTGGGAAGGGGAACTTTAAAGCTCTATTTGAAGCGATCGAGGCGGAGCAGGCGTTGCGGGGTAATCTCTAGTCTCGCGGCGAATGACACGGTAGGTCTCAGGTTTTGGGTCTGAGGTCTCAGAAGCTGACACCTCTGATGTTCTGAGACCTCAGACCGGAGACCTGTGACCTAGAGAATCAGTCTCCCGTCCCCAAGTGATTACGAATGCCGATCTATCACACGCTCGGATCCATACCCAAAAAGCGCCACACCGCTTTCCGTAAACCCAACGGCGGCATCTACGCCGAGGAGCTGATGGGTCACGAGGGGTTCACGGGGACGTCGTCGCTGCTGTACCACGTGCATCCACCGACGACCGTGAAATCGGTGCGGCGAGTCAAAGAGACGAAGTTCGAGGCGGACCCCGATCAAACGCTTCGCCATCGGCATTTTCTCACCGCGAAGTCGAAGAAGGGCGGTAGCCCCACGCTCGATCGCATTCCACTCCTGTTCAATCAGGACGTCGCAATGCTGTACGTCGAGCCGGATCAGCAGGACGAACATTTCTATCGCAACGCGCAATCCGATGAGCTGGTCTACGTCGCGAAAGGTTCGGGCGTGCTCGAATCTGTGTACGGCAATCTGCCGTTCGGCGAAGGCGACTATCTCGTCATTCATCGCGGCATCCTGCATCGCTATCGCTTCGACTTCACGCAAGAGCAGCCCAAGCTGCTCGTCATGGAAAGTCGTGGACACGTGCGGTGGCCAAAGCGATATCGTAACGAATTCGGGCAGCTCAAAGAGGGCGCACCGTATTCAGAGCGCGACATCCGTCGGCCGACGCAGCTCGACACGCACGACGAGATGGGCGACTTCCGGCTCCTCGTCAAACAGTATGACGGAATCAACGAGCTGATTCTCGATCACCACCCGTTTGACGTCGTGGGTTGGGACGGATATTTCTATCCGTGGGCGTTCAACATCCGCGACTTCGAGCCGATCGTGGGGCGCATTCATCAGCCACCGCCGGTTCACCAAACCTTCGAGGGCGACGGATTCGTCGTCTGCTCATTCTGCCCGCGGCCGTACGACTTCGATCCGAACGCTGTTCCGGCGCCGTACAATCACAGCAACGTCGACTCGGACGAGGTCCTGTATTACGCCTCGAGCGAATTCATGAGCCGGAAGGGAATCGAGTTCGGCAGCATCACGCACCATCCGGACGGCATTCCGCACGGGCCGCATCCCGGTCGCGCGGAGGCGTCAATTGGCGCGAAGGAGACGAACGAGCTCGCGGTCATGATGGACAGCTTTCGGCCGCTGCATGTGGCGAAGCAGGCCATGGACTTCGAGGATCCGAGCTATCACAAGAGCTGGATCGACAATCAGCACGACGCGTTCAATCCGCCCACGTCGTAGTCGCGGGTCGGTTCCTGCCGCTCGGGTAAGCCATAACGGTTTGATGATACGGATTGAACGAATTTGACGGAAATCAACTGAGAACGACGGCCGCCACATGTACCGCACTGTTCGTGGTGTCGCAAATCGCGTTTCCGTTCAATTCGTATCTTCCGTCCGATTCGTTTTTTTGCCCGTTACGGCTTGCCCGAGCGGCCCCTAGCTCACCCGTCGAGCGCTCTCACGGCAGCCGGTAGATGTTCAACACGCCGGTAATCCGATGCGCATTCGCGTCGCCTTCCGCCAACGCGATCCGACCGTCAGCCACAATTGGACTGTTCCAGTGACCGGCGCCCGCCGGCAGTTGCGCCATGAGCGTGCCCGACGCCGGGTCGTACACGCGTAACGCCCCCGACGGATCGTAGACGTACAGCAGTCCGTCCGCGCAGATCGGACTCGTTCCGCCGCTGCCCGCTTGCCAGTCCACGCGATGCGTAGTCGCGTCGATCGTATAGGCGGCGGTGCTGTGTTCGTCGGCGACGAACACTGACGTGCCCACGATCGTTTGCACGACCGCCGGCGTCGTGAAGAGTTCCTGCTCGGACGGCGTGGCAAAGATTTGCTTCTCGCCGCCCCGGTGCGGGCTGCTGCCGCGCATCGTTCGCCAGTCGAGCAGTCGCAAGTGTCGGTCCTTGCCGCCCTGCAGGATCATCGTTCCGCCGCTTCCCACAACCAATACCGGAGAGGTGGAGCCGAGGTCGGTGTCGGCCTCGTTGAGTATTTCGGTATTAGACGGTGTGTAATTGCCGACCACATGCGTCGCGTCACGATCGAGCTCGATGACTGCATCGCCCCAATAGGTGTGGCCGTCCCAGCGGGAGTTTCCAGTCGTCACGAACAAATCGCCGGTCGTGCTGTCGACCACGGCACCGGACCGGCCCCAGATGGCCGCGTCACTCTCCGGACAGTCCTTGGGGACGATGAGACCGGTGCGATCGCTACAGAGCGCATTCCAGACGTGCGCGAGTTGGCCGCTCGCTGCGTCGATCAACGCGACGTGCCCTTGATATGGCGGCGTGTCGCCGATGTATCCGCCGGTCGTGGCGATCACGCGACCACCGAAAAAGTTCAACGCCGACGCGATCTTCTCGCGCTCGGGCAGCAGCGTGATCGCCGTGCTCCACGCCGGGTGTCCGTCCGCGACGGACAGCTTGGTGATGTGCCCGTCGGGCGAGGCGGCATAGATGAAGGCGCGACTCGGGTCGGCGACCGGCGTGGCGGTCGTGATGCGATACGACCCAGCCCACGTGCTGTATCCGGGCGGAGCGAATTCCCACAGCAGGGTGCCGCGATCGGCGTCGATCGCGAGCGTCTTGCCGTACGTCGTGGTGACGAAGAAGACGTCGTGCGGCGCACCGCCAACGGAGACACCGCTCAAATAGATCGGCGACGAATCGACGGTCCCGTCGATCGCTACCTGTTGCCGTTGCATCGTGGCGACGTTTGTCGAATCGATGCCCGTGGGCGTTGTCGAATAATTCGATCGAGCAGCGTCCACGCCGAAGCGGGTCCAATCGTGTCCGGTGCCACCAGCGACCGCCACGTGTTTCGAGACCGGACCTGACGTGTCAGGCGCTTGCCGTGTGTCGCGCGTGCACGCGCCGACCGACATGGCGGCGTACGCGAGACCGCACCATGCGAATACCCGCACGCGCATCACGGCTCGTCCTCTGGCGTACGTAACTACCTGCCCGCCTTCGCAGATGCCGCAGGTGTCGCGGGAGCATTGAACGCGGCGATCGCGTTTCTCGTGTAATCCGACAACACGAGCTGCCCGCTCATTGCCGCACGCTCCTCGAGCACCTGCGGCCACGCGTCAGTTCCTGCCCACGTGATCGCTTTGATCCGCGACACGGCATCAGGATTTGCCGCCGCCAACGTCTGCGCGAATTTCGTCGTCGCCTCATCGAGCGCGCTGACGCTGTCCACGACCTTCGCGTACAGTCCGTGCCGCTCGCCCCACTGTGCGTCGCGCCAGTCGGCGTCGATCGCCATGGCTCCGAACGCGCCAGGTCCCACTTTGTGTGCGATCACCGGCCCAACGACAAACGGCCCGATGCCCACGGCAAGCTCGCTCAATCGCAGCGCCGCCTTGTCAACGGCAATCGCGTAGTCGGATGCGGCGACGACGCCCACACCGCCGCCCACAACCTTTCCATGCACGCGCGTGACGATCGGCTTGGGACACCGAGTCATGGCGAGAATCACGCGCGCAAAGCCCGAGAAAAATTCCTTGCCGGCGGCCGCATCGCGAATTGCCGTCAACTCGTCGAACGACGCGCCCGCGCAAAACGCGCTCGTGCCGGAGCTTCGCAAGAGCACCACGCGCACGTCCGCGCGCGCGCCGAGTGCGGCGATCTCGTTCGCGAGATCGCGCAGCACTGACGAAGGAAGAGAGTTGCTCTTCGGATGACCGAAGCTCACGTCGGCAATGCCGTCGTTGACGAACGACGACACCGTGCCGGTTGCCGCAAGTGGAGTGTGTTGCGTCATTTTCCAATCTGAAGGCGAAGTCCGCCGCGCACCGTGCCGAGCGTCGTGTTCTTCAACACGTCGCAGCCGTTGCGAGCGCAGGTCCCGCCAGGCGTCGCGATCCCCTGGCCGAGACTCGTGAATCCATAGGCGTACACCGCCTCGACGAACACGCCGAATCGTTGCACGACGTGTTTGTCCAAGCCCGCGCCGCCCATCAATGCAAGTCCGCGACGATGTTGCTGCGTCGTCGTCCCGTTGCCGCTTGCCGCGATGTAGCTCACGGTGGACGGATGAAAATCGAGATACCCGAGCCCGAACGACAGGCTCGGCATGATGAACGGCATTGGAATACGAGCGCGCAGCGTGGTCTCGATCGACCACACTGTGGCACTCGATGCGCTCGCCGACGTTGCGGTCGCTCCTTCGGGCGTCGTGAAACGCGCGAGAAAGTCGCTCTCGTTCAACGGCATGCGGCTGTAGTCCGCGCCGAACCCGAAGCCGACAATTCCTGGATCAGTGCCGTTGCCGCCGTACCAGCCTTCCCAGTTCGCCCCAAACGTGTTGCCACGACCCCAATCTCGCAGGCTACCCTGCGGACTTACCGGCGCGATCGAACCCCCTGCAATCCGCAGATAATCGCCGGAGACGAGACCGTCGGTGTACTGCTCGTTCTGTGCAGCGGCGCGAGGCGCCACTGCGGCAAGAATCGCGAGGACAGTCACCGAGCTGACCAACAGACGTGAACGCATTACCACCAATCCCTTGGAAGTGGCTGAAACGAACGAACACTGGGTGGGGGTGGACCGCTCAATCTACCCGCGACACTCGTACTGGCACTAGATTTCACGGAAGGAATCCGCGGCCCGTTCCACCATTCCACCGTTCCACCGCGCCGAAGGCGCTCCACCCTGATATCCGTGTCCAACCAGCCCAGTTCGATCGCCGAAGACCCCGCCAGGATCGCGGAATTCGAAGCTCGCATCGCGCGCGGCGAGAGCATCGAGCCCAAGGACTGGATGCCCGAGCGCTATCGTCAGCAGTTGACGCGCATGATGTCACAGCACGCGCATTCCGAGATCGTGGGAATGCTGCCGGAAGGGAACTGGATCACGCGCGCTCCTAACCTGCGCCGGAAGATGGGCCTGCTCGCCAAGGTGCAGGACGAAGCCGGGCATGGACTTTACGTCTATTGCGGCACCGAGACACTCGGCACCAGCCGCGACGAATTGATTCAACAGTTGCTCGACGGCAAGGCGAAATACTCGAGCATCTTCAACTATCCGACGTTGAGCTGGGCCGACATCGGCTGCATCGGCTGGTTCGTGGACGGCGCGGCGATCGTCAATCAGACAATGCTCGCCAAGGCGTCGTACGGACCGTATGCGCGCGCCATGGTCCGTATCTGCAAGGAAGAGAATTTTCATAAGCGTCAGGGCTACGAGATCATGGTGACGCTGGCCAACGGCACGCCCGAGCAGAAGGCGATGGCGCAGGACGCCGTAAATCGCTGGTGGTGGCCCTCGCTCATGATGTTCGGTCCCTCCGACGCCGAGTCGGCCAACAGCGATGAGCTGATCCGGTGGGGCGTGAAGAAGAAGAGCAACGACGAGCTGCGTCAACGCTTTGTCAATCTCACCGTGGGTCAGGCGAAGGCGATCGACCTCACGCTGCCCGATCCCGACATGACGTTCAACGAGGCCACCGAGAACTGGGAGTTCGGCCCCATCGACTGGGACGAATTCTGGCGTGTGGTCAAAGGCGACGGACCGTGCAACCGCGAGCGGCTCGCCGCGCGTCGCTCGGCGCATGCTGAGGGCGAGTGGGTGCGCGTGGCAGCGGCGGCGTACGCCGTCAAGCAACAACAGTCGGCAACCGAAGCCGCCTGACCTTTCACTTCAATTCGCGGCGGCTCCTCAGGGGGCCGCCGTCTTCATGACCATCACGCTCATGGCCGATCAGCCCGACACGAACGGAAGCAACACGCCAGCGGATTCACAGTGGCCGCTCTGGGAAGTCTTTCTCCAGCCGCCCAAGGGCGAAGCCCACGAGCACGCGGGCAGCGTCCATGCGACGACCGCCGAGCAGGCGCTCCAGAACGCGCGCGACGTCTATGCGCGACGCGGCGAGGCCGTGAGCATCTGGGTGGTGCCGAGCGAACGGATCACGGCATCGACGCCGGACGACATGGGCCCGTTCTTCGATCCGGGGAACGACAAGCCGTACCGGCATCCGCAGTTCTACAAGGTGCCGCGTGGCGTACGAGTTTTTTAATATCAACTCTCATACGTCATGACGTCGCCTGCATTGTTCTCGTATCTCCTGCGCCTCGCCGACGACCGGCTCGTGCTCGGCCACCGGCTCTCCGAGTGGTGCGGTCACGGCCCGATCCTCGAAGAGGACATCGCCCTCGCGAATGTCGCACTGGATCTGGTCGGCGAAGCCACGCTGCTCTTGAAGCTTGCCGGCGAGACCGAAGGGCAGGGCCGCAATGAGGACGCGCTCGCCTATTTCCGCGATGCGCTCGAGTACCGCAACGTGTTGCTGGTCGAGCTGCCGAAAGGCGACTTCGCGTTTACCGTCGCGCGTCAGTTCTTCTTCAGCATCTTCTCGCTGTTGCAGATGCAAGCGCTTCAGCAGAGCAGCAATGCCGAGCTGGCGGGCATCGCCGCGAAGGCCGTGAAGGAAGCCAAGTATCACGTCCGCCACAGCGCGCAGTGGGTCGTCACACTTGGCGACGGTACCGCCGAAAGTCACGAGCGTGCGCAGCGCGCGGTCGACGAACTGTGGCGCTACACAGGCGAGCTCTTTCTGTCCGACGCAATCGAACAGGAAGTTGCCTCGGCGCACCTCGGCGTCGACGCATCGACGCTCGAAGCACCGTGGCGCGCGCAGGTCAGCGACATTCTCTCGCGGGCGACGTTGACGACTCCTACTGTTGGGTACATGCAGCGCGGCGGTCGCGACGGAAAGCACACCGAGCACTTGGGCCACATGCTTTCGGAGATGCAGATCGTCGCGCGCTCATATCCGGGCGCGTCGTGGTAAAGCGCGCGTTGCCGTCGCGCGACGAGTTGTTCGAGCTGCTCGACACCGTCATGGACCCCGAGGTCCCGGTGCTGAGCGTCGTGGAGCTCGGCATCGTGCGCGACGCAGTCGCGACAGACGAAGGCATTACCATCACGATCACGCCGACCTACTCCGGTTGTCCGGCGATGCGCGAAATCGAATCGGCGGTCCGTGGCGCGGTGGAGGAGCAAGGCTTTGGTCCCGTCGAGATTCGGACGACGTATTCGCCGGCGTGGACCACGGATTGGATGAGCGAGGCCGCGCGCCAGAAGCTCGAGACCTATGGTATTGCGCCACCGCAGCGCACGTCGGACGAGCTCGTTCCGCTGATGCGTCGCGCGGCATCGGTGCGTTGCCCCTACTGCAAGTCGACGCGCACCGAGCTCAAGAGCGCGTTCGGCACCACGGCCTGCAAATCCATTTGGGTGTGCAACGACTGCCGCCAGCCGTTCGAGGAGTTCAAGGCGATTTAGGGATTGTCATCCCGAGCCGAAGGCGAGGGATCTGCTGTCCCGTTCGCGGAGCCGGCATCGCGAGACGGAGAAAAGATTCCTCCTCGCTGCGCTCGTCGGAATGACACACTTCACTCGTCCAGCACCGCCGGCAGCGACGTCGTTTCCTTCACCGTCGTCAACGCGATCGTCGTACGTGCGCGCGCGACACCGAGTCGATCCTTGAGCGACACGGTGAGGAACTGCTCGAGATCCGCCGTGCTCTTGCAGCGCACCTTCAACAAATAGTCGTCGTCGCTCGCAATGTGGTGACACTCCACGACCTGCGGGTGCTTCACGATGGCCTTGAGGAACGCTGGCCGATGCGCGCCGGTGTCGAGCGTCGCGTGCACGAACGCGAGCAGGGGATAGCCCAACGCTTCCGCGCTCGCGATGGCGCGGTAGCCAAGAATGACGTCGCGCTCCTCGAGCTTGCGGACACGCTCCGCGGCGGCAGGCGCCGACATATCCAGCGCCTCACCGACTTCCGTCCACGGCGCTCGGCCCCGCTCCATTAAGAGCGTGAGCGCCTTGTAATCCAATGCATCCATGATACATCTCTTTGACAATCTCGTCTATTGACGATTTATGCTTACGATAGTAAAGTAATTGCAGCGGAGCACAGCAGTATCGTAGGCGAGCGAAGAAAAAGGCCGCCGAACGCAAAGCGTTCGACGGCCTGGACCAACGGATGGATCCTGGAGCACCAACCAAACTGTCCTTCTATTCTGGAGGGGAACCGTGCTAGCTGCGGAGCGTCTGTTCGATTCGCTGCGCGATCTGCTCGACGTTTGGAAGCACCGCATCCAACAACACGGGGTGATACGGCATCGGGATGTCCTCGACCGCCAGGCGGTCGATCGGCGCGTCCAGATACCAGAACGCCTCTTTCGCGACGGTAGCGGCGACCTCGGCTCCGAACCCTGCCGTGAGATTGTCCTCATGAACGATCATGCAGTGGCCCGTCTTTACGACCGACGCCAGGACACACCGCCGATCCCATGGAGCGATTGACCGCAGGTCGATCAACTCCACTTCGTCGCCGAACCGCTCGGCGGCTTCGAGACATCGATGGACGAGTGCACCCCACGTCACGAGCGTGAGGCTGGTGCCCTCGCGCAGCACATGCGCTTTGCCGAACGGCACGACGTAGTCGTCGCCGGGATAGCGTGTGCTGCCGTCGCTCGTCATGAGCAGCGAACGGTGCTCGAAGAAGATCGTTGGGTTGGGACTGCGCATCGCGCTGCGCAATAGACCGACAGCGTCCGCCGCATTCGACGGAATAGCAACTTGCCATCCGTATGCATGCGCGAAACGCACTTCGTCGCTCAAGCTGTGCCACGGGTCGCCGACGTCTTTGCCAAAACCGCCGGGCATGCGCACGACCATTGGCGACGCGAAGCGATTTGCCGTCCGCCAGCGAATGGTGCCGGCGTTGTTGAGCTGTTCCGTCGCCGGGTCGGCGTATTTTCGGAATTGAATCTCGGTGACCGGCATGAGACCCGAGATCGCAAATCCCGCCGCGCGTCCAATGATGCCTTCTTCTGACAAACTGGTGTCGAACACTCGGCGATTGCCGAAACGCTTCTGCAATCCTTCGGTGACGAGGTGCACGCCACCCTTTCGACCCACGTCTTCGCCGAAGACGACGACCTTGGGATTCACCTCGAGCTCGTGCGCGAGCGTGCGGCGCACCGCTTCGGCGAATCGCACTTTGTCCTGCGTCTCAGCAATCTCTTCGCTGCCGCCGAGTGCGTGGCGCTCGTCACGCGAGAGGCCGCCCATTGCTTCGGGCGATCCGGGCGTGTCGTCGGCGTATACCCAGCGCGCAACCTTCGACGTGTCGGGATTTGGACGCGCGCGAGCGCCGGCGAGCGCCGTGGCGACATCGCGTGCAACAGTCGCATCGAGCTCTGTCCACTCGTCCTCCGACATGAACGCCGGAACGAGGTGCGCGCGGAGCTTCGGAAGCGGATCGCGCGCGACGTCTGATGCGATCTCGTCGTCGGTGCGATAACCACGCTGGTTGTCGGGACCCGAATGGCTGCAGAGGCGAGGAACCGTCAGTCGCACGAGCGCTGGACCCTTGCCAGCGCGAACGAACTCCACGCACTCGGCGAGCAGTGCCGCCGTTTCCGCGGGATCGGTGCCGTCGCCGTCGCGAATGAACAGATCGCCGAACGATGCGAGATTGTTGGCGATGTTGGCGCCCGGCGTCTGCATGTCGCTGCGAACGGAGAGGCCCAGCCCGTTGTCTTCGATGTAGAAGAGCATCGGGAGGGACAACGTCGTCGCCATGGTGAGCGAGGACCAGAATCCGTTCGTGGCCACCGAGGCTTCGCCGCCGAGCACGACGCCGATGGCGCCGTCCCAACTCTTGTCGCCGAGCACGTCGCGATGATACTGGGCCGCCTGCGCCCAGCCCGCGGTCGGCGTGTACTGCGAGCCGACGTCGCCCGACATGGGAATGACTATCGGTCCGTCTTTACTCGGCAGGTTGCAGACGACGCCGATGTCACGACCGTCGCTGAATCCACCGGAGCGGCCGAGCGGACTCGCGAATGCGTCCTCGAGATCGAGGCCGAGTGCGAGTAGCACAGGCCGCGACCGATAGTACGCGCTTACAGCATCGTGATGTCGATTGACCAACGATCCGAGAATGACCTGCGCGACTTCATGGCCGCGCGCGGAGAACTGATAGAGCACCAGGTTCTCGCGCGCCGTGCTCGCTTTGTTCTTGTTGGTTGATTCTTCGGTCTCGTCGATCAGACGAGAGGCGAGCGCGTTGTACGCGATTCGACGCCAGTCGAAGCGGGGATCCGGTTTGCCGGGTTTTCGCGCTTTGGCCGATCCGCGGGACTGCGGCCCGCGAGGAATAGGGAGGGTAGTCACATGGAGTAATCTGCCCGAAGGACTGGCCCAAGACCAGCGCCCAGGCCTGCCAGGTCGCACGTCAGTTGGACTATCTTGCGCCGTCGACCGAACGGCATCGACCGGCGCGCGGTGGGCCGCGTGCGCCGAGGCTTTGAAGACCTTCCCGAGGGTTGCATGAGCGACATCCAGTTCGAGGTAGCGGAGGGCGTGGCCACGATCACGCTGAACCGGCCGGAGGTGCTGAACAGCTTCACGCGGCCCATGGCCCGCGAGCTGTGCGCGGCGCTCGAAAAGGTTCGGGACAGCGAAGACATTCGCGCCGTGCTGCTCACCGGAGCCGGCCGAGGTTTCTGCGCTGGGCAGGATCTCGCCGAGGCGATGCCGAAGGATGGCGCGATGCCCGATCTGGGCGACTTCGTACGCGACAGCTACAACCCGATCGTGATGGCGGTCCGCACGCTCGAGAAGCCGGTGATCTGCGCGGTGAATGGCGTCGCGGCGGGCGCCGGAGCGAACCTCGCGTACGCATGCGACATCGTGTTCGCGTCGGCGTCGGCGACATTTATCCAATCCTTTGCTAAGATCGGCGTGATACCGGACAGCGGCGGCACGTTCTTGCTGCCGCGCATCGTTGGCCTACACCGCGCGACGGTCATGACGATGCTCGCGGAGAAGATGACGGCCGACAAAGCGCGCGATTGGGGGCTCGTCTACATGGTGACGGAGCCCGAGGCGCTGATCGACACGGCGTTTGGCACGGCCAAGCAATTGGCGACGCAACCGACGCGCGCGCTGGGGCTGATCAAGCGCGGGTTCAACAAGTCGCTCGGGATCGATCTCGCTGCGCAGCTCGACTATGAAGAGGAGCTGCAGCGAGAAGCGGGGCGCAGTTACGACTATCAGGAAGGCGTGAACGCGTTTTTGGAGAAGCGGAAGCCGGTGTTCAAGGGGCAGTGATTGTCATCCCGACGAGCGAAGCGAGGAGGGATCTAGCGTCAGGGTCGAGATGCTGGCTACGCGGACGTTCGAGAAGATCCCTCGCCTACGGCTCGGGATGACAGCTATCACGGTTTCGGACGACTGCTGTTAATACCCCAATCGATCGCGAGGTCGTGCCAATCTGGGTTTTGTTGTTCGATCAATCGGATTTTCTTTTCGCGGCGCCAGCCTTTGAGTTGCTTTTCGCGCGTGATCGCCGAGTAGATGTCAGTTGTCGTTTCGAAGTAGACCAGTAAGGACACGTTGTATCGAGCCGCAAACGTCGAACCGCGGCCGTTGCGGTGTTGCCAAAGGCGCTTCACGAGATCGTTTGTCACGCCGGTGTACAGGGCGCGGCTTGGGCTCGACAGTATGTAGACGTAGTACTCGCGAGATCTCACCACTCAGACCTTCACAGAAGATTCCTCGCATTCGCTCGGAATGACAGCACGCATTCGCTCGGAATGACAATGTTCATTCCGCGAACCGCTTCACCATCATCAAATCCACGCAGGCTGATGGAATTCAATACTGATTCAGTGATCGGCGTCGTCGGCGCCGGCGCGATGGGTACCGGGATCGCGCAAGTTGCGGCTGCGGCCGGGCATAAAGTCGTCATCGCTGACGCCGTGCAGGGAGCAACGCAGCGCGCACAGGCGAACGTCGCCAAAGCGA
This sequence comes from Gemmatimonadaceae bacterium, assembly GCA_036499625.1. Taxonomy (GTDB): domain Bacteria; phylum Gemmatimonadota; class Gemmatimonadetes; order Gemmatimonadales; family Gemmatimonadaceae; genus JAQBQB01. Next base: position 73,879 of record DASYDJ010000015.1, on the reverse strand, counting down.
TGGACCGCGAGGTCGCGAAAGGACGGATGAGCCGCGACGCTGCTGACACGCTGCTGTCCCGCATCGAGTACAAATGGGACGCACTCGGCGACGATCTGTCGGTGTATCACGATTGCGCGCTCGTCATCGAAGCGATCGTCGAAGACTTGGGCGTCAAGCAGACGCTGTTCAAGGGGCTCGAAGGCGTTGTGTCGCGCGACACGGTACTGGCGACGAATACGTCGTCGCTGTCGGTGGCGTCGATCGCATCGGCGTGCAGCGCATCGGAGCGCGTGGTTGGGATTCACTTCTTCAATCCGCCGCCGCTCATGCCGCTCGTTGAGATCGTGCCGTGGATGGGCAGCGATCCCACGGTCGCACCGGGCGCGTACGCGCTGATGCAGCGCTGGCAAAAGAAGCCGGTGCTCGCGTCGGATACGCCGGGCTTCATCGTGAATCGCATCGCGCGACCGTTCTATGGCGAAGCGCTGCGCATTCTCGAGGAGCGCATCGCCGACGCGCCGACGATCGATTGGGCGATGAAGTCGCTCGGCGCGTTTCGCATGGGTCCGTTCGAGCTGATGGACTTCATCGGCAACGACGTCAACTATGCCGTCACGCGTTCGGTGTTCGAGGCGTTCTTCTACGATCCGCGGTACAAGCCGTCGCTCACGCAGCGGCGACTCGTGGAGTCGGGCTTTCTCGGTAAGAAGGCGGGCCGCGGCTACTACGACTATCGCGAGGGCGCCACGGTTCGCGAGCCGATCCAAGATGCGGCGGTTGGGCAAGCGATCTTTGATCGGATCATGGCGATGCTGATCAACGAAGCGGTCGACGCCGTGTTGATGGGCGTTGCGTCGCCGGAAGACATCGATTTGGCCATGACGAAGGGGGTAAATTACCCCAAGGGGCTGCTCGCTTGGGCGAACGAAATCGGGTTGTCGACGGTGCTCGCACGGCTCGACGCGTTGCAGGCCGAGTATGGCGAGGATCGCTATAGGCCGAGCCCGTTGTTGAGGCGGATGGTGCGAGACGGAAAGCAGTTTTTCGCATGACGCCGCCGGAGCAGGCATCAACCGAGCAGGCACTCGCCGAGCGGGTGGTGTCGGCGATGATGGTGAAGGACGGCTTCAGTAGCTGGCTAGGTATCGAGATCGTGACCGTGCGGCCGCGAGGTGCGACGGTGCGGATGACGGTGCGGCAGGACATGGTGAACGGATTCGGCGTCTGTCACGGCGGCGTGACGTATTCGTTGGCCGACAGCGCGCTGGCGTTTGCGTCGAATACGCATGGGCGCGTGACGGTGAGCATCGAGAACACCATCACGTATCCCAAAGGCGTTGCGGTGGGCGACGTGCTGACGGCGACGGCCGAGGAGGAGAGTGGAACGAATCGGCTGGCGTTTTATCGCGTGAAGGTGACCAAGGCGCCAGAAGATGTTGTCGCGCTGTTCACCGGCACCGTGTACAAAACACAACAGGCATTTTTTCCGGACGAAGAATGAGCAACGGACAGAACGTGCAGAACGCATATATCGTGGACGGCGTACGTACGCCGGTCGGGAACATGGGCGGCGGCTTGAGTGAGGTGCGCGCGGACGATCTCGCCGCGCACGTGATCGCTGAGCTGATCAAGCGGTCGGCGGGCCTCGATCCCGCGCTCGTGACCGACGTGATCCTGGGCTGCGCGAATCAAGCCGGCGAAGACAATCGCAACGTGGCGCGCATGGCGCTGCTGCTCGCCGGATTGCCGGTGACAGTGCCCGGCGAGACGGTGAATCGGTTGTGCGCGTCGGGCATGGGCGCGGTCGCGAGCGCGGCGCGCTCGGTCAAGCTGGGCGAAGGCGACTTCTACATCGCCGGCGGCGTCGAGAACATGACGCGCGCGCCGTACGTGATGTCGAAGGGAAGCAAGCCCTTTGCGCGCGACATCGAGTTGTTCGACACGAGCTTGGGCTGGCGGTTCGTGAACCCGGCGCTCAAAGCGAAGTACGGCACCGATTCGATGGGCGAGACGGCGGAGAACGTCGCCGCGCAATACGAGATCAGTCGCGGCGATCAGGATGCGTTTGCGATGCGGTCGCAGCAGAAGGCGGCGGCGGCGCGCGAGCGTGGACGATTCGAGCGCGAGATCGTGCCCGTCAGCATCCCGCAGCGAAAGGGCGATCCGAAGCGCTTCGAGCGCGACGAGTTCCTGCGTCCCGACACGAGCTTGGAAACGCTCGGCAAGCTTCGGCCGGCATTCAAGCAGCAAGGCGGATCGGTGACGGCGGGCAATTCGTCGGGATTGAACGACGGCGCGGCGGCGTTGCTCATCGCCTCAGACGCAGGCGTGAAGCAGCTCGGCGTCAAGCCGCTGGCGCGCATTGTGACGACCGCGGTCGCTGGCGTGGAGCCGCGGATCATGGGCATGGGCCCTGTACCGTCGTCGCGGCGTGCGCTCGAACATGCGAAGCTTTCGATGAACGAGATGGAAGTCATCGAGTTGAATGAAGCGTTCGCTGCGCAGTCCGTCGCGTGCTTGCGCGAATTCGGACTGAGCGATGACGATCCGCGTGTGAATCCGAACGGCGGCGCGATCGCGATCGGGCATCCGCTGGGAATGTCTGGTGCGCGTTTGCTGCTCACTGCGGCGCGCGAGCTCGAGGCGAACGGCGGGCGCTACGCGCTCTGCACGATGTGCATCGGTGTCGGCCAGGGAATGGCGACGATCATCGAGCGGGTTTGAGATGTCATCCCGACGGAGCGAAGCGACGAGGGATCTTTTGTCCCGGTCGCGTGGCTGGCCACGAGCACGTTTGAGTAGATCCCTCGTTCTCGCTTCGCTCAACCTCGGGATGACAACGTGAGCATTTTCGAGTTCGACGGCTTCCGGCCGGTGATTCACGAATCGGCATTCATTCATCCGAATGCGACAGTGACCGGAAACGTCGTCATCGGACGCGATGTGTATGTCGGACCGGGCGCGGCGATTCGCGGCGACTGGGGCGGCATCGTGATCGAAGACGGCTGCAACGTGCAGGAGAATTGCACCGTGCACATGTTTCCTGGCGTTACTGTCGTGCTGGAAGCGAGTGCGCATATTGGGCACGGCGCGGTGATTCACGGCGCGCGCATCGGACGCAATTCGCTGGTCGGCATGAACGCTGTCGTGATGGACAACGTCACTGTCGGCGCGGAATGCATCGTGGGTGCGCTGACGTTCGTGCCGGCGGACATGCAGATCCCCGATCGGAAAGTGGTCGTCGGGAATCCGGCCAAGATCGTGAAGGACGTGAGCGACGACATGATCGCTTGGAAGACGAGCGGCACGCGGCTCTATCAAGCGCTGCCGAATCAACTGTACGCGACGCTCAAAGCGTGCGAGCCGCTGCGCGAGATGCCGGCGGATCGCCAGAATCAGCAAATGAGCTATCGCACCTGGAACGAGACGAGAGAGAGATAAGCGATGACGACGACTTCGACGACGATCCGTCCGATGGGACTTGCCGGCACGGAGCCGCGCCGACTGCAGAACTACGTTGGCGGCGAGTGGGTGACGGGCACCGGGAAATCCGTCGAGCTGTACAACGCCGTCACTGGCGCCGTGATCGGCGACGCGACGACGGGCGGCATCGACTTCGGCGGCATGGTCGACTACGCGAAGCGCGTGGGCGGTCCTGCGCTTCGGCGGCTGACGTTCCACGAGCGCGCGCTGCAGCTCAAGGCCGTTGCGCAATATCTCATGGCGCGGAAGGACGAGTTCTATCTCGTCTCCGCCGCGACCGGCGCGACGAAGCAGGATTCGTGGATCGACATCGAGGGCGGCATCGGGACGTTCTTCGCGTACGCGTCGCGCGGGCGCCGCGATTTTCCGAACGAGACGTTCTACGTCGACGGACCGACGGAAGCGTTGTCGAAGGGTGGAACGTTCGTCGGCCGGCACATCTGCGTGCCGCTCGAAGGCGTCGCGGTGCACATCAACGCGTTCAACTTCCCGGTGTGGGGCATGCTGGAGAAGTTGGCTCCGACGCTGCTTGCCGGCGTTCCGGCGATCGTGAAGCCGGCGACAGTGACGTCGTATCTCACCGAAGCGGTGTTCCGTGCGATGATCGAGTCCGGGATCTTTCCGGACGGCGCGATTCAGTTGCTGTGCGGCAGCACGGGCGACTTGCTCGACCATCTCGATTGCCAAAGCGCGGTCGCCTTCACCGGCTCGGCGTCGACGGGCAAGATGCTCAAGTCATCGAAGTCGATTCTCGAGAACAACGTTCGCTTCAACATGGAAGCGGACTCACTGAACTATTCGATGCTGGGACCGGACGCCGCGCCGGGGACGCCAGAGTTCGATTTATTTATCAAAGAAGTGTCACGAGAGATGACGGTGAAGGCCGGGCAGAAGTGCACGGCGATCCGTCGGACTTTCGTGCCGGAGTCGATGATCGAAGACGTGATGGGCGCGCTCTCGAAGCGGCTCGCGCAGGTGACGATCGGCGATCCGGGCGTTGAGGGTGTTCGCATGGGACCGCTCGCCGGTCGCGGCCAGGTCGGCGAGGTGCGGAAGAGCGTCGACGCCATCGCGCGGTCTGCCGAGTTGGTGTACGGCAACATGGATGATTTCCCGGTGGTCGGTGCGGACAAGGAGCGCGGCGCGTTCTTTCCGGCACTCTTGTTCTACGCCAAAGATCCGTCCGGTCCGATCGCGGCGCACGACGTCGAGGCGTTCGGCCCGGTGAATACCGTCATGCCGTACAAGTCGGTGGATGACGCGATCGATCTCGCGAAGCGCGGAAAGGGAAGTCTCGTCGGATCGCTGTTCACCGCGGACGACAACGTGGCGCGGAAGGTGGCGCTCGGCACCGCCGCGTATCACGGCCGACTGTTGCTTGCCAATCGCGACAGCGCGAAGGAGTCGACGGGGCACGGCTCGCCGTTGCCGTATCTCGTGCACGGCGGCCCAGGTCGCGCGGGCGGCGGCGAAGAGATGGGCGGCGTGCGCGGCGTCATGCACTACATGCAGCGCACCGCGTTGCAGGGGTCGCCGACGACGATCATGCACGTCACGAACGAATACACGCCGGGCGCGCAGCGGACGTTCGATCGCGTACATCCGTTCCGGAAATACTTCGACGAGCTCGAGGTTGGCGCATCGCTCGTGAGTCCGCGGCGCACGGTGACGGAGGCGGACATCGTCAACTTCGCGGGCATCAGCGGCGACTTCTTCTACGCGCACATGGACGACATCGCCGCGCGCGATTCCATCTTCGAGAAGCGCGTGGCGCACGGATACTTCGTGCTGTCGGCGGCGGCTGGTCTGTTCGTCGATCCGGGCCAGGGTCCGGTGTTGGCGAACTACGGATTGGAGTCGCTGCGCTTCGTGAAGCCGGTGTATCCGGGCGATACGATCCAAGCGACGCTCACCGTGAAGCAGAAGACGGCGAAGGAGAAGAAGGAAGGGCAGGTGCCGCAGGGCGTGGTCGCGTGGGACGTCGAGGTGAAGAATCAGAACGACGAGCCAGTGGCTGTCTATACGATTCTCACACTCGTGCAGCGGCAGGAGACGACGGCGGCGTAGCGGCTATTCGCGGCTACTTCGGGCGGGCGCCGCCCAATCCAAATCCGTAGCGCGACACAATGCCGTAGCGATACCCGCCGCCGCGCACGGACTGGAACCAAAGGCCCGGTGACCATGCGCCCGATCCGATCAGGCCCGGGTAGAGATTGACCGTTGGACCGTTCGACTCGCCGCCGCGGCTGATGAACGAGATCAACACAGATCCGTTGCGGTCGAGGAACAGACCGCCGCTTGGAAGCAGTGTCACCGTTCGAGCGCCCGTGCGCGGATCGATGACCGGATTTTCGGCTGGGTCGTATCCGCCGGCAGCCGACAACCACAGCCCTTGGCCGACGCGCGCCGATGCGCCGAGGAGAAAGGTGCTGCCCATGAGGGTCATCACTCTCCAGGAATCGGTGTGCGGCAGCGGCGCGCGCAACATCGCCAGCATATAAGCGTTCTCTAATCGGTTGGACGGCACCGACAGCGTCGGCTGACCCGGCCAATCCGTGAATTCGATCTTGCCGGAGAACATTCGCCGGATCCACGCCTGATTCCAGAGCAGAATGGATCCGGTGTCGAACAGGTAGAGGTCGGTGAGCCCGTCCTCGTCGTTGCAGCAAATGCCGTTCGTCTCGATCATCTCCGTGGTGAAATGCCACGTGAATACCGTCAAGCCGGCCGCCAATCGCGCGTGTTTCACCCCGTGCTGCTGGTACCACTCCGACATGCGAACGTAGGTCATGCCGCCGGCGAACAGATGCAGCTCGTAGTTCGGCGTCCATTGACCGCCGCCGGCGGTTTTGAGCGAGAGCGGGAGCACCTCGTGCGTCATCCAGCGCCCGTACCCGTATTGCCGGAGCACCCGATCCGGATGCGTGATCGAGTAGAACACCGCATGGAAGCCGCGACCGTAGGGGAGCGTGAAGATGTCGCGGTTTTCTTGGACGCGGAGCTCGTCGAATCCGCCGTTGACGATCAACGACGCCGGATTGAATTCTGATTCGCTCCCGTAGGGCAGATGATGATAGAACTGATGATCTTCGTTCGACGACGACGCGGAGTCGGCTTTGGCTGGTGCGACAGCCGTGTCGGGCGCAGTCGCCGGTGGTGCTTGCGACACGGGAGTCGCGGCGACATTGGGCGCGGCATGACACGCTGCGATGCCTGCGGCCGCAAGAACGAGAACGAGCGGCCGATGTCCGATCAAACGCGTGCGCATCGAGCTCCGAGATGATTGGACTTCACCGTTAGCGCCCCGTTGCCCCGAGACCGACGCCGAGTCGGGAGACGATACCGAATCGATAGCCTCCGCCGTGAACGCCTTGCACCCAGACGCCCGGCGACCACATGCCGGAGCCAATGATACCGGGATAGACGTTCAATGTTGGGCCGTTGGTGCTGCCGCCCTTCGTGATGAACGAGACGAGCAACGAGCCTTTGCGGTCGAGAAAGAGGCCGGCGTTGGGAAGCAGTGTCGCCGTCTTCGCGCCGGTGCGAGGGTCGACGATCGGATTATCGGCCGGATCGAATCCACCGGATGCCGAGAGCCAGTATTCGCTGCCGATGCGACCGGAGACGCCGAGGAGGAATGCGTTGCCCATCGTCGTCATGAGCTTGATGTTCTCCGTGCGCGGGACCGGCACGCGAAGCATGGCCATCATATTCGCATTCTCTAAACGATTCGTCGGCCGCGAGAGCGTGGGCTGGCCAGGCCAATCCGTGAACTCGACGCGACCGCTGAACATCCGGCGCATCCACGCCTGATTCCAGAGCAGGATCGAGCCGGAGTCGAAGATGTAGAGATCAGTCAGACCGTCTTCGTCCTCGCAGCAGACGCCGTTGCTCTCGATCATTTCCGTCAGCAGGTGCCACGCGTACACGGTGGCGCCGGCAGCCAGTCGCGCGTGAGCCGTTCCGTGCTGCTGGTACCACTCGACCATGCGGTAATACGTCATGCCGCCGGCGAAGAGGTGCAGTTGATAGTTCGGGTACCACTGGCCGCCGCCCGATCCCTTGAGTGACAACGGAAAGACTTCGTGCACGAGCCAATCGCGATAGCCGTAGTGCCGCAGCACCGGCTCGGGGTGGGTCACCGTGTACATGACCGTGTGGAACGCGCTGCGATACGGCAGGTTGAAGACGTAGCGGTTGTCGCCGACGCGAAGCTGGTCGTAGCCGCCGTTGACGATGAGCGAGAACGGATTGAATTGCGATTCCGATCCGTAGGGCAGGCTGTGATAGAACTGTGGCGCGGGTGCCGAAGGGCGTACGGAGTCGTGAACGACGGCGGCGTTCGCGGATGTCACCGGAATCGGCGCCTGTGGCGTGCTCGCTGGCGTGCCGCACGCCGACAGGCTCAGGGCGGCTCCGAACGCAACGAGCAGTGCAGCGGCGCGGCTCACTGACGCTCGAGCACGCGTTCCACATCGGACAACGTGGCGTCGATCTCGATCGGCCGATTGGCGCGGAACGGAATCGGCTCCGTTTCCTGGTGGTACTTCACGATCGCGCCTGGATCCTTGAGCATGTTTCCGGTGAGCACCGCAACGACGGATTCATTCGCGGCGATCACGCCTTCGCGCCTGAGGCGCGCGGCGCCGGCCACGCTGGCGGCGCTCGCCGGCTCGCAACCGACGCCGGCCGCGTCGATCACTGCTTTCGCCTCGAGAAGCTCAGCATCCGACACATCCGTCACCACGCCATTCGTCTCGCGAATCGCGCGCACGGCGCGGTCCCACGACGCCGGGTCGCCGATGCGAATCGCCGTCGCCACGGTGTCCGGCGACACGCGCACACGCTCCGCAAAATGATTCCGGAAACTCGCGGCGAAGGGCGCGGCGCCGCTCGCCTGAACCGCTAACAGGCGCGGCACTCGATCGATGAGTCCTGCGGCGTGCGCTTCACGCAACGCTTTTCCAAACGCCGATGTGTTGCCGAGGTTGCCGGCGGGAAGCGCGATCCAGTCGGGCGCGGTCCAGTCGAGTTGCGCGAGCAATTCGAAGACGATGGTCTTTTGCCCTTCGAGACGGAACGGATTGATCGAGTTGAGCAGCGCGATGCCAAGTGCCGCGCTTGCTTCGCGCGCGAGCGAGAGACAGTCGTCGAAATTGCCGCGAACGAGCAGAGTCTTCGCGCCATAAGCCAGTGTCTGCGCGAGCTTTCCCAGGGCGACATTGCCTGATGGCACGAACACGAACGCGGGTAGCCCTGCTTGCGCGGCATACGCGGCAAGCGACGCGGACGTATTTCCAGTCGACGCACACGCAACCGCACGCGCGCCAATACGCTTGGCCTGTGTAGTCGCGACCGTCATCCCACGATCTTTGAAGGACCCGGTGGGATTGTGGCCTTCGTGCTTCATGCGCAAATGCTCAATGCCAGCCCATCCCGATACGGCGCCGCGTTCGAGCAGCGGTGTATTGCCTTCGGGATGCGAGACAATCGCCGCATCGGTCACGCTCGGCAGTACGAGCTCGCGGTAGCGCCAAACGCCCGAGCTGTCCGCGCCGCGAACGGCGGTGCGCCGCGCAGCAAACTTGGTGCGCAGCTCGGAGGCGCCAAGGTCCAGCGGCGCGTGCACGAGCTCCAGCAATCCATGACACTTCGGGCAATCGGGCGCGGCGTCGAGCTCGGAAAGCGTCGCGCCGCACTGTTCGCACTGCTGACGGGATTCGGAAACTGTCATGCAGGCGCCTGCTGCGTCGGTGAGAGTTCGTCGACACGAGCGCCGCGCTCGTCGATTTCCGCGATTCGTCCGTCGGCCTCGATACCGCATTTCTCGTAGGCGGCGATCATGGCGCGTCGCACGGATTCTGCCGCGTCGTCGCCCTCGGTCAGCGCGAACGACGATGGGCCACCGCCGGAGATCGAGCAACCGAGCGCTCCGCTGTCGAGCGCCGCGCGCTTCGCATCGACGAAGCCTGGAAGCAGCGCGGCGCGAGCCGGCTCGGCGATGCGGTCATCGATTGCGCCGCGAAGATACCGCAACTCGCCGGTAAGAAATGCGGCGACCATCGTTGACACGGCGGCAGCTTGCGCAAGCGCGACTTTCAAGTCGACGCTGGACGGAAGCACGGCGCGCGCGTCGGCGGTGCGCAGTCGCATGCTCGGATGGACGAGCACGATCCGTAGTGTCGGCGGAGCGGGGAGCCGAATGAAGTCGAGCGGCTCGATTGAGCGAATCAGCAAGATGCCGCCGACCAACGCGGGTGCGAGGTTGTCGATGTGGCGACCGGCCAGACGTTCTTCCGCGACGAGCGCGGCGAAGAGCAGATCGCTCTGCGAGAGCGGCACGTCGAGCAGCGCGTTGACCGCAACCGCTCCCGCGACGGCAGATGCCGCGCTGCCACCCTGACCGCCGGCGAGCGGCAATCCCTTTGTGACTCGCAGCGCGACGCCGGCTGACGCGTCGCCTGCGCGGCGCAACACCTCCAACGCGGCAATTCCGCATGCGTGGAGCGCCGGGTCGCGCGGCAACTCCGGATGGCCCGGATCATCGATGCGCACGCCAGGCGTATCGATCGACGTTGCGATGACGGCGTCGCCGGGTCCAGTGACCGCGCATCCAAGGATGTCGAGGCCCGGACCAATATTTCCAATTCCGCCCGGAGCGAACGCGCGGACGGTGCGACCGAGAATCACGGTTTCTTGTAGACGGTGCCGCCCTTCATCACGAATTGCACGTGACTGAGCGTAGAGATGTCTTTCGTCGGATCGCCTGGGACGGCAATCAAATCGGCCCAATAGCCAGCCTTGACGGTACCCATGCGATCCGCGACGCCGAGCATCTTCGCGTCGTTGACAGTTGCGGCGCGGAGCGCCTGGAGCGGCGTGAGGCCGTCGGCGACCAAGCCTTCGATTTCCTTCGCGTTGTCGCCATGCGCGAGCGGCCCGGCGTCGGCGCCATTGCAGATCATGACGCCGGCGTCCATCGCCATCTTCAACGTGGCTGCCTTGTTTCGATTGCCAACGGACACCGTCGGCACGTAGCAGATGCCGCGATCGGCCATGAGCTTGAACACTTCCGGCGTGCCGTTGTCACCGTGCTCGATCGTTGAGACGCCAGCGAGTGCGGCGCGCTTCATTCCCTCGGCGGTCGTGGCGTGTACGGCGACGTGACGTCCGGAGCTGTTCGCGACGTCAACGGCAATTTTCATTTCGTCCTGCGTGAATCCAGGCATCGTCTCGCCGTTCGGACCCCAGCGATAGTCGGCGTAGAGCTTGACCCAGTCCGCGCCGTGCTTGATCTGATCGCGCACGACGTGCGTGACGCCGTCCGGCCCGTCAGCCTCCTCGGCGCCCTGCGGAATTGCGTCGGCATATTCGGCGGCGAATCCCTTGGGTGCGTACTCGCCAGTCACGACGATCGCGCGCGTCGCGACCCACATGCGCGGGCCGGGAATGATGCCTTGGGCGATCGCATCGCGCAGACCCACGTCGGCGTACATGGCGCCTTCGGTGCCGAGGTCGCGCTCAGCGGTGAAGCCTGCCATCAACTCGGCGCGCACGTGATTCGTGGCGCGAGCCACACGCAGCGCGAGCGACTCGTGGAGCACTTGATCGTTCCACGGCGTCTCGTTGTAGGGATGCAGCAACTCGTGCCCGTGTCCTTCGACGAGTCCGGGGAGGAGCGTCGTGCCTGGCAGCGTGATCGTCGTTGCATCGGCCGGAACGGTGACCTGCGCGCGCGAACCCACCGCTTCAATTCTATCTCCGCGAACCAGCACGACCCAACCGTCGTGTGGCGCGTCGTCCACGGCGTTCCATACGCGATCCGGCACGAGCAGCGTGGCCGGTCCCGTCGGTGCCGCCCCGCGTCCGCCGCCACGGCCTCCTCCCTGTGCCATCACAAGAGAAGGCGCAGCGAGAGCCAGCGCGATTAGAGAAGTAGTACGCATGGTGACGTGGTCTCGAAGTGGGAATACCGCGGACGGTCAGTGCGACGGGATCGGACGACAGCGCAATCTATTGTCCTGAATGCGCGGACGGCCAATCGCCGACCGATAAGATTCGTCGTTCCGCTATTCGTCCGATTCGCTCGAATCAGCCGGGTGCGTCACCGGGAACCCAGCGGTTTGCCACGCGCGATAGCCGCCGGTGACGTTCGACACGTTGGTGAACCCGTGGGCCTGCAGCAGACTCGCGGCAATCGCCGAGCGCGATCCGCCCTGGCAGTGCACCGCGATCGGCGTGTCACGCGGTACGTCGCGAGACAGCTCCAGGAGATTGCCGAGATACCTGTGATCCGCCTGTGCCAAGTGCCCTTCGTTCCACTCCGATTCAGCGCGGACGTCGATGACGTCGAGGTCCCCCGCGCTCAGTCGCCTTGCGACGGCCGAGACGTCGAGTTGCGGCGTTGTCTGGAGCGGACCGACGTCGGTTTTCCATTGTTCGCGTACGGCATCCGCGGCCCACCCGATGACGCGATCGAGACCGATGATCGAGAGCGCGTGCTTGGCGCGCGACATGTGTCCAGCGTCGTGCGCCAGGAGCGCGAGCTGACGGTCGTACGGCAGCAGCGTTCCTGCCCACTTCGCGAACGATCCGCCGAACGGAATGTTGAGCGTCCCCGGCACGTGCTCCGCCGCGAACTGCTCGGCCGGCCGGACGTCGACGAGAACCGCGTTCGACGCCATCGCGCGTTGTAGGCTGGCGAGATCGAGCTCCGGAAGATGCTGCGCGACTCGCGCGGGTGTCGGCCCCTCGCGGTTCACGGTCTTCATCACCGCGAAATAGCTCGGTGCCTCCGGCTGTCCGGCGAGTGCGGCCTTCACGAATGCCGATTCATCGTCGATTTGAAACGCCCAGTTCGCGAGTCGCTCGTAGCCGAGCGTCGTCGAGGGCATGGCGCCGAGGGATTTGCCGCACGCGGAGCCGGCGCCGTGTCCCGGCCAGATCTGGAGATGATCAGGCAGATCGCGCATCGCCTGGATCGACGCGAAGAGTTGCCGCGCCAGCGTCTCCATCGATCCGCTCGCATTCGCAACGCGCTCGAGGAGATCCGGCCGTCCGACATCGCCGACGAAAATGAAATCGCCGGAACACATGCCGACCGGACGGTCGGACGTCGCGGTATCGGTGACGATGAACGCGAGATGCTCGGGCGTGTGCCCTGGCGTATGCCGCACTGTGAGCCGGATGCCGCCGACGTCGACGCGATCATCGTGGTGCAGAATCCGCGCGCCGTCCGCAGCCGCAAAGGCATACTGCCAATCGACGCCGCCCTCGCCCGACAGCAGCAGTTGCGCGCCCGAGCGCCGCGCGAGATCGCGCGCTCCGGATACGAAGTCCGCGTGGATGTGCGTTTCCGCGATGTAGGCGATCCGCAGATGCCGCCGCGCGGCAGCCTGGAGATATCGATCGGCGTCGCGATTCGGGTCGATCACGATTGCGAGCCCGGCGGACTCACAGCCGATCAAATAGCTCGTCTGCGCGACGGTGTCGTCGTGGAAGCGGTCGAGGAGCAAAGGGCGAGGGGCGAGGAGACGTCAGACGAGAGAAGCCGAGACCGCAGACCAGCGACCTGAGAAGTACTAATTTAGCATGCAGCGCGGCGCCCCTCTCGCCAGGGGTGCGCGTTGCATATGATTATCCGTTCTCCACCGGATGCATCCTTCGGCACCCACCCATTCGCATCCACAGCCCACGGTCAATCCATGTCCGACGTAATCGACTACCAGCTGATTGGCGACGATCTCCAGGCCGTCATCATCACGCTCGACCCGGGCGAGATGGTGCAGGCGGAAGCCGGCGCAATGATGTACATGCAGGACGGCATCGTCATGAACACGACGCTCGATCCGAACGCGCAAGGCGGCGGATTGATGGGCAAGCTGTTTCAAGGTGCCAAGCGCGCGTTGTCGGGCGACACGTTCTTCGTCACGACATTCGCCAATGCCGCCAACGTGCGGCAGGACGTCGCGTTCTCGTCGCACTTTCCCGGCAAGATTCTGCCGGTGGACATCCGCGATTGGAACGGAACGATCATCGCGCAAAAAGACTCGTTCCTGTGCGCGGCGCGCGGCATCAACGTCACGATCGCATTCACCAAGCGCATTGGTGCCGGGTTCTTCGGCGGAGAAGGCTTCATCTTGCAGCGCATTCAGGGAACCGACGGGCTCACGTTCCTTCACGCGTGCGGCGCGCTGCATGAGCTGCACCTGCGCGCCGGTGAGACGCTACGTGTGGATACCGGTTGTCTCGTGGCGATGGAAGAGCAAGTCGAGTACGACATCGAGATGGTGCCGGGCATCAGGACGGCGCTGTTTGGCGGAGAGGGACTCTTCTTTGCGCGCTTGCGCGGGCCGGGGCGAGTTCTCCTGCAGACGTTGCCGTTCTCACGTCTCGCCGACCGGATCATCGCCGCGGCGCCGCAGATGCGCGGCGGCCGCGAAGGCATCGGTCGCGTGGGCGCCGCGAGCATCATCGGCGGCGTCCTCGGCTCCATGATCGACAGTGATCGCTGACGGCCGCGTGCACGCGCCTTCGTCCGACGTCGCTCCGATCGCGCGATTCCAAGCGCTGCTCGATCAGGCCAAAGCCATTCCGCGCGATCGGTTGCCGGAGCCGACGGCGTTCGCGCTCGCGACCGTCGACGAGCGCGGTCGGCCGAGCGTGCGAATCGTTCTGCTCAAGGCGGTGGACGATCGCGGGTTCGTGTTCTACACGAACTACGAGAGCCGGAAGGGCCGAGAGTTGCTGGCGACCCAGCGTGCCGCAATGTGCTTTCATTGGCAGCTCATGGAGCAGCAGGTGCGCGTGGAAGGTGTTGTCGAAACTGTTACACAGGACGAGGCGGACGCGTACTTCGCGTCGCGTCCGCGCGGAAGTCAGATCGGCGCGTGGGCGTCGCTTCAGAGCCAGCCCATGTCGGCGCCTGACGACCTCGAGCGTCGCGTGGCTGAAATCGAGCAGGTGTACGAGGGCGGCAGCGTACCGCGGCCGCCGCACTGGTCCGGCTTCCGCATCGTGCCCGAGCGGATTGAATTCTGGAAGGGCATGCCGAGCCGCTTGCACGTGAGGAATGTCTACACGCGGCAGGGGTCGGACTGGTCGGAAGAGCGGCTCTATCCGTGACAGTGCGACGCTCTGTGGATTGACGCGATCCGATTAAGTTTGCGACATGGCTACACGAATCGCCGAGAACACGTCTACTGAATCCGGAACGCCGTGGTCGATCGACGCGGCGCGCGCGCTGTACAACATCGAAGGATGGGGCGCCGGTTTCTTCGACATCAATGACAAAGGCCACGTCGTCGTGCGTCCCGACAAGGAGCGCGCGGATCACGTCGTCGACCTGTTCGAGATCACGAACGATCTCGAGGAGCAGGGCATCGCGCTGCCCGTGCTGCTGCGCTTTTCGGACATCCTCCGGTCGCGCATCGAAGATCTGTCCACGCGCTTCGTTCAGGCGCGCGAGGAGTTCGGCTACACCGGCGGTTACACCACGGTCTACCCGATCAAGGTGAATCAGCAGCGCCACGTCGTGGAAGAGATCGTGGAGTTCGGCAAGGCCCACGGCGTTGGACTCGAGTGTGGCAGCAAGCCGGAGCTCCAGGCCGTGCTCGGCCTCGTCGAGAACACCGAGCACATGATCGTCTGCAACGGCTACAAGGACGAGGAGTTCATGCGCCTCGCCCTGATGGGGCAGAAGCTCGGACATCAGGTGTACATCGTCATCGAGCAGTTGAGCGAGATCGACGTGTTGCTGCAGGTCGCCGACGAGCTGGGCGTGACGCCGACGGCTGGCATTCGCATCAAGCTCGCGTCGCGCGGATACGGACGTTGGAAGGAGAGCGGTGGCGAGAAATCGAAGTTCGGGCTCAACGCCGCGCAGCTTGTTCAGGCCGTCGACAAACTTCGCGCTGCCGGACGGCTCGACATCGTCAAACTCGTCCACTTCCATCTCGGGTCCCAGATCACGGACATTCGCTTCGTGAAACAGGGACTGCAGGAGCTGACGCGGTTCTATGTCGAGCTGCGCAACATCGGTCTCGACATCACCCACGTGGACGTGGGCGGCGGATTGGGCGTGGATTACGACGGCAGCAACTCGACGTCCGACGCCAGCGTGAATTATTCACTCCAGGAATACGCGAATGACGTCGTTTACACGCTCGCCGAAGCCTGCCGCGAACACGATTTGCCGATGCCGCACATCATCAGCGAGTCCGGGCGCGCGCTCACCGCGCACCACGCGCTGCTGCTGATCAAGGTCATCGACGTGGAATCGCAGGGCGAGCGGCCGGTGCCCGAGCTGACCGACGACGACCATCAGCTCTTGCACGAGATGCTGGCCGACTATCGCGATGCATCGCGCAAGAATCTGTCGAAGCGGCGCGTGCGCGAGATCTTTCACGATCTCACATTCGACAAGGAGCGGTCGCAGGATTTCTTCAACAGCGGCGTGTTCTCGCTGCGCGAGCGCGCGTTGTCCGAGCAGATCTACTACGCCACCGCCAACGTGCTCGGCCGGCACGTCAGCCGTCACCGCGACGAGTTCGAGGACATCAACGTCGATCTCGACGCCACGCTCGTCGACCGGTACTTCTGCAACTTCTCGCTGTTCCAATCCGTGCCGGACAGTTGGGCGATCGATCAGATCTTCCCGATCATGCCCATCCATCGGCTGAACGAGTGCCCGGAACGCCGCGGAACGTTGCAGGACGTCACCTGCGACTCCGACGGCAAGATCGATCGCTTCGTCGGCGACAAGAATGGGTCGCCGAGTCTGGAGCTCCACGAGTTCCGCGACGGTGAGCCGTACATGCTCGGCGTGTTTCTCACCGGAGCGTATCAGGAAATTCTGGGCGACTTGCACAACCTGTTCGGCGACACGAACGCGGTGCACATCCGGCTCGGACCGGCAGGCGGCTACGAGGTCACCGATCTCGTACACGGCGATACGGTGACGGAGGTGCTGAACTACGTGCAGTTCCGCGCGTCCGATTTGTTGCAGACGTTTCGGCGCAAGGTGGCGTCGGCGCGCCACATCAATCGGCAAGAGGCGAATACGTTCATCGCCGACTACGTGGCCGGACTCGAGGGCTATACCTATCTCGAGGGCGAAGCTGCGCAGTAGCGGTCGACCGCTACTGCGCCATCGTGCCGCTGGTCGTCACGGAGTCGAGTTGCGAACAACTCCTCGCGACTGGCTCATGTCCGCCGGAATGACGAGATCCACTGTCTGGTTTTTATAGATCTTGAAAGGTCCGAGCGTCCGCGTCTGCGCGCCGTCGGCCGACCGAATCTCGAACGACATTGCTGACGCCGGGAAGAGATTCGGGTCGAGGACCGTGGTCCGCACGTCGCCAGGCATCGCCCGCGCGACGTACTGAGCGGCCATGCCCGGCTGCTTGATGTAAATCCGGACTTCGGACGAGCCCGAATTATCGGCGCGGAGCAACGCGGTGCGCGTGGCACTCAACGAGTCGACCGCGAGGACGCCCGACGAGAGCTCGCCTGGCGCGACCCCGATGGTCTGGTGGCGCGAACACCCCGCAAGTAATGTGGTGGCGGCACCCGCCACCGCTAATTTCTGCCAAACCTTCATGACGACCTCCCCCTCGAGTCAGTTGCCGCGCCCCTGCGCGACCCTGTGATGCTCGGGCAGAAATGATGCCGACTCGGCTCAGACAAGGCAGACTCACCCGGACACACATGAAAATTCGCGCTCTCGTATTCAGCGTTGCGCTCGCTTCGATCGGAACACTCGCCACCGGTGCCGCGCCGCTGCGCGCGCAGAACTCGTCGATCACGCCGTCGGACAGCAGCACAGCGACGATTCACGCCGCGACGATGATCGACGGCCGCGGCGCCGAGCTGCACGACGTGCTCGTCACCGTGCATGCGGGACGCATTGAGAAAGTCGAAAAGAACGTCGGAGCCGCGCGCGGCCGCACCGCGACGTACGATCTCGGGAGCGCGACGCTGCTGCCTGGACTCATCGACGCGCACGTGCACGTGGGCTGGTACATCAACAGCAAGGGCATTCTGCACAACGGCCGCGATGGCGACACGCCGGTGCAGTCCGCGCTCGCGCGGGCAGGGAATCTCTACTCGATGCTGATGGCCGGCTTCACCACCGTGGAAAGTGTTGGCGGCATCGAGGATTTCGATCTGCGTGAGGCGATCGACCACTGGCAGATTCCCGGACCGCGGTTGCTCACGTCGTTGCGGCCGATCAACAGTCCGCGACTCACGCCGGACTCACTGCGCGGTGTCGTTCGCGCGCTCAAAGCGCAGGGCGCCGACCTCATCAAGGTGTTCGCGTCGGCCGACCTCCAGTCTGGCGGACAACAGTCGATGTCCGACGAGCAATTGGCCGCGATCTGTGGCGAGGCGAAAGCGCAGGGACTTCGCACGCTCGTGCATGCGATCAGTGCCGCGAGCGTGCGCGCGTCCACGCTCGCCGGCTGCACGGAGATCGAACACGGCATCTTTGCGACGGACGCCGAGTTGAAGTTGATGGCCGATCACGGAACGATCTTCGATCCGCAGGTGTGTCTCGTGTTCCAGAATTATTTGGATCACAGCGACGTGTACGGGCGGTCGGGCTACACCGATGCAGCGCTGAAAGCGCTTGGCGACGCGAGGCCGGTTGCCGCGGCGATGTTCAAGCGCGCCATCTCCACGCCGAATCTGCAGGTGGTGTTCGGTACCGATGCGGTGGCGCTGGCGCACGGTCGAAACGCGGAGGAATTGGTGTGTCGGGTGAAGGCTGGTCAAACGCCCATGGACGCCATCACAACTGCGACATCGAAGACCGCAAAGGCGCTCGGCCTCGGCGATCGAATCGGCGCAATCGAACCAGGCATGGACGCTGACATCATCGCCGTGCGCCGCGATCCGTCGAAGGACATCACGGCGCTGAGACAGGTGCTGTTCGTCATGCGCCGCGGCGAGGTGTTTTCAGGCGGACGCTGAACGGTTGTCATCCCGAGCGACAGCGAGGGATCTTGTATCGTCCGTCTTACAATTGGCGTTACGCAAGAGTCCTCAGTCGCGAAGTTTACCCTGAGCGAAGCGAACGGGCTCCTTCGGAATGACAAAACGGCCCCGGAAATCCGGGGCCGTTCGTGCACTGTGACGTCTTGCCTTACGCGCCGTAGCGCGTCGCGACCGCATCCCAGTTCACCACGTTCCACCACGCGGCGATATAGTCAGGCCGGCGATTCTGGTACTTGAGATAATACGCATGCTCCCAGACATCGACGCCGAGGATGGCAGTCTTGCCCTCCATGAGCGGGTTGTCCTGGTTCGGCGTGCTGATGATCGAGAGCTTGCCGCCGTCGGTGACGAGCCACGCCCAGCCGGAGCCGAAACGGCTGCCGCCCGCGGCGGCGAACTGCTCTTTCATCTTCGCGAGGTCGCCGAACGCGCTCTTGATCGCGTCGGCCAGCTTGCCGGTCGGCTCGCCGCCTTTGCCCGGTCCCATGATCTCCCAGAACATGGAGTGGTTCCAATGTCCGCCGCCGTTGTTACGCACTGCAGTGCGCACGGCCTCGGGCACCGAGTTGATGCCTTTCATCAATTCGTCGAGCGATTTGCCCTGTAATTCAGGCGCCTTCTCGATCGCCGCATTGAGATTGTTGACGTACGCCTGATGATGCTTGGAGTGATGGATTTCCATCGTCTTCGCGTCGATGTGCGGCTCCAGCGCATCGTACGCGTAGGGCAATGCGGGCAACGTGAACGCCATGGGACAGTCTCCTGTGCAGTGCTTATTCGGTGCTCGGTTGGCGGCTCGACGAGCGGGCTTTCAGCCACCCGATGAACCCCGGCAACAACGAGACGAGAATGACCAGCATGATCACCGTCTCGATGTGCTGATCGACATTCGGAATGTAGCGACCCAGGGTGTAGCCAATGAGCAGCATGCTGGCGATCCACGCAACGCCGCCCACGACGTTGTAGACCGTGTAACGGCGGTGATCCATTCGCCCCATGCCGGCCACGACTGGCACGAAGGTCCGGACGATCGGCATGAATCGCGCAATGATGATCGTCTTACCGCCGTGCCGTTCGTAAAACTCGTGGGCGCGATACAGATGCTTCTTGTTGAAGAGCAACGAATCTTCACGCGTAAAGAGCCGCGGGCCCGTCGCTCGGCCAATGGCGTAGCCCGCGGTATTCCCGATGATCGACGCGACGATCAGGAGCGCGCCCAGAATCCACACGTTGAAGACCCCGGTCGTCGCGGCCAGCAAACCGGCCGTCACGATCAGCGAATCGCCAGGCAGAAAGAAGCCGATCAACAGGCCTGTTTCGGCAAAGATGATCGCCGTCAGGCCCGCGTAACCGCCCCAGGCAATGATCGCCCGTACGTCGCGAATTCGGTGAATGAAATCGAGCAGCGCGTGCATGCAGGACCACGTGAGGGTGGGGTCGGCCAATGAGCAACGGAAGTTCGATGGCCGCGCATCGGGAAGCAACGGCGAATCGCGCGCCGTGGTGGTCGCGCCCAGGCGTGACGCCGCGCGGCGAGCGGATGATCGATCTGGCGGGGCGGATCCTCATCGCGCTTTTCACGGTGGGATGGGGGTGGTCCTTCTTCACCGCGCCTGCGCGCGCCGCTGCGGCCAGCTCCGCGAAAGGTGCGTCGGCCACGGCGACGATCACGAGCGCACTCACCAATCCCGCGGCGCCGACGGCTGCCTACGTCACGGACGCCGCGCTCAATTTGCTCGTCACGCGTGCCGTCGATCGGGCGCGCGGTGCAAGCGGCAAGCTTCGCGCGAACATTCAATCCGCTCCAGCACCCATCCCATCGGACTCGCTGCCCAGCGACGCGCACTTCGAGTATTCCCAGAACGGCACCGTCGCCTCTGCACCCAAAGGCGCCGGTATCTGGAACGTGCTGCTTGCCGTCGGCAACGCCGTGCGACCCGTCTCGAACTTCAATGTCATCACGATGCTGCCGTTCAGCGCGAAGCAGAACGGGAAGGTCGGTCTGTACTTTGTCGGCAATTGGCCGAGCGAGCACGGCGTGCAAGGGCCGGCCAAGGCGCCGGCCGGAGCCTATGCGAATCCACAGGGCTTCATCGAGGTCACGCAGGCGAACGCGGACACGCGCGTGTCGGAACACTTCACGCTTCGGGAATTTCTGCCCCACGACCAGCCGAACGTCTGGCCCAAATACATCGTGCTTCAGCAAAAGCTCATCGACAAAGACGAGCTCGTGTTGAGCGACCTCGCCGCACACGGCGTCGACGTCAGCGGCGTGACGGTCATGAGTGGCTTTCGCTCACCGGAATACAACTACACCGGCGGCGTCACCGCCGGCCGAGCCAACCTGAGCCGTCACATGTTCGGTGACGCGAACGACATCTACATCGATAGCGACCACGACGGTCAGATGGACGACCTCAACCATGACGGCAAAATCTCGATCGACGATGCGAAGGTGATCGAAGCGGCCGTGGATCGCGTCGATGCGGCGCATCCGGAGCTTGTGGGTGGGGCGGGCGTCTACACGGCCGCGCCCGGGCACGGACCTTTCATACACATCGACACGCGCGGCTACCGTGCGCGCTGGTCGGGGACTTCAGGAGGCTGACGTGGCGGATCTGCGAAGAGGGTCGGATGGTGGCACGATGACGGAAGAGCACGAGCCAACCACCGAGGAGCGCGACGTCAAAGACGTCAAGCCGGAGCGGGCTCCCGTAACGGAAATCAAGGAAGTGCGAGCGAGCGACATCGAGCCATACACTGGTCTTCGATATCTCTCGAAGCTGTTTCGGTTCATGGCGGTGATTCTCATCCTGCTGCTGATCGCCGAAGTCGCGACCGGCGTCTACACCCAAGGCAGCGCGGCAGTACCCACGCTGCTCGGCGAAGCAAGTCGACTCGTCGTGCTCGCCGGGGTGCTGTGGGGCACGGGCGACCTTGCGCATTTGCTCATCGACGTCGGACACGATGTGCGCGCTGCACGCATCCTGGTTGCACGCGTCGCGCATGCGGCGAGAGTGGCGCCGCTCTCAGTCCCGCGGACCGCCGCGGAGCGCGCGATGCCGTCGCCAATCGCCGATACGCCGATCGACGTCCCGGTGCTCGATCGTGCACTACAGAAACGGAACTTGGCCGATCGCAACGATGCGGGCGACAAGGGTCCGCCGATCCCGTAGGGTCGCCTGAGGTCGACGACCCCCGCGAGCGCGCGTCATTCGGTACGACTGTTGCCTTGGGCACGTGTGTGTGGCCAAACGAACTGTCAATGGAGAATTGAGACATGTTGATCACGCTCGCTGTCGTTTTGATCATTTTGTGGGCACTGGGTTTCCTCGCGTTCCATGTTGCCGGCGGACTGATTCACCTTCTGCTGGTCCTCGCGCTCATCATCATCGTCATTCGCCTGGTCACGGGTCGACGCCCGGTGGTCTGACTGTGGTCTGACGCGACGAGTTGCTAGGCTTGCGCGCGACGGACGGCCGCGGCGAATATCGCCGCGGCCGTTGTACGTTTGAACCAGCAGTCTGCAGTCCACGCTCTCCCATCTCGCGGCCATGCCTCTCGAAGCGCACATCGTCTCGCACACGCACTGGGATCGCGAGTGGTATCAGCCGGTCGAGCGATTCCGCCAGCGGCTCGTCGCGCTCGTCGACGAGTTGCTGGACGATCCGCCGCGCGGCGATGAGAGTTTTCTCCTGGACGGCCAAGCGATCGTCATCGAGGACTATCTCGCGGTCCGTCCGGATCGCGCCGAAGCGTTGGGCCGCCTGCTCGCCGAACGTCGGATCGAAGCTGGCCCGTGGTACGTGTTGGCCGATGAGCTGATTCCGAGTGGGGAAGCCCTCGTGCGCAATCTGTTCGCCGGGCGCCGCGTCCTCGCGCGTTTTGGCGCTGAATCGCCGCCCGTACTGTATTGTCCCGATTCGTTCGGACATCCCGCCGCGCTTCCATCGATTGCGGCCGGCTTTGGCCTGCCGTTGATCATTCTTTGGCGCGGCTACGGCGGCTCCCGCTGGCCGGATGGCGATACAGTGCACTGGTCCGCACCAAACGGTGACAGCGCGGTGGTGTTCCACCTGCCGCGCGACGGCTACGAGTTCGGGTCGCACTTGCCGTTGACCGAAGCCGACGCGCGCACGCGTTGGCAGCGGATGCGCGCCGAGCTCGTTCCGCGGTCGACGACCGGTGTAATGCTCATTCCAAACGGCGCCGATCATCACGCGCGGCAACGACAGTTTCGTGATGCGCTCGCGAACCTCGAGCGAGCCGGGACGGATGACGGCGTCCATCGCAGCTCACTGCGTGGTTTCGCCGAGCAGTTGCTCGCGCGTAGCGCGCAGCACACGATGCCACAAATCTCCGGCGAGCTGCGCGATTCGTATGGCTACACCTGGACGATCCAGGGCACGTTCGGCACGCGAGCCCATGAGAAACGGCTGAACGCATTGGCTGAGCGCCAACTCCTGCGGGATGCCGAGCCGTGGGCTGCGCTCGCCGCGCAACGCGGTGCATCGCCGCGTGGCGCATCGCGACGCAGGCTGCTCGACGCGGCGTGGACAACACTGCTCGCCGCGCATCCGCACGACACACTGTGCGGCTGCTCGATCGACGAAGTTGCCGACGCGATGGAGCTCCGGATTCGATCGGCCGGCAACCAAGCCTCCGGCATTCGCGAGGATTCGATCGCGACGCTCATCGGCCACGATCCCGTGATGGCGCGCGAGGCGCGTGATCGGTGGACGCCAGTTGTGCTCGTCCGAAACCGTGCCGTTCGCATGCGATCGGGCGTCGCTATCGTCGAGATCGAGGAGTTTCTCGCCGATGTGCCAGTTGGCCCCGGATCGGCGCGAGCGCAGCTGCCCGCCGCGAGTGTGGGTACATCCCCGCCCAAGATCACCGGGCTTGGGGCAATGCAGGTGCTGTCGCGCGCCGTGCGTCACTCGCGCACCGAGTCGCCGCGGCACTATCCCGACAACGATCTGGTTGCCGTGACACACGCGGCCGTCTGGGTGGCCAACGTGCCGGCACTCGGCATTTCGGCGTACGCGATCGGCGCTGATGGTTCGTCCCACCGCAATGCTGTGCGTCGTCCGCGCCGCGTGTCAACCGACCGTCGCTCGATGGGAAATGGAATTCTCGAAATCGCGGTCGACGAATCGGGCAGGGTATCGCTCGTCGACGTGGCGAGTGGCCGCCGGATCGATTCGCTCCTCGAGATCGTCGACGAAGCGGACGTCGGCGACCTGTACACGCCGGCACCGCGGCCGCGCGACGTCGAGGTCCAATTCCGCGGCGTTCGACGGACGCAACGCGGGCCTCTGCGCGGCGAGCTTGTCGCGAGCTATAGGGTCTTCGCGCGACCTGGCAGCGATCGTCGCGGCGACGCGGACGTCGCGGTGCACCTGATTCTCGACGCTGAGTCGCCCGTGCTTCGCCTCGAGTTATCGATCGAGAATCGAGCGACGAATCATCGCGTGCGATTGTTGGTGCGCAGCGACGTGCCGAACGACTCCGCACGCGAAGTGTGGGCTGATGCTGCCTTCGGCGCGATGCGTCGCATACCCATTGTCATCGAACCCGCGGACGCGGCGGTCGAGCAGGCTCCGCCGACTGCACCGCTGCACCGATATGTCTCGACATTCGGCGCCGCGCGCGGCACGACGTTGTTCAGCGACGGATTGGCTGAGTACGAGGCCATGGACGACGGCATCGCGGTCACGCTGGTGCGCGCCGTCGGCGAGTTGTCGCGAAACGATCTGCCTGAGCGGCCGGGTCACGCGGGATGGCCCTCACCCACGCCGGGCGCGCAGTGCATCGGCCGGTACGACGCAACGCTCGGCTTCATGTTCCACGACGCCCGCGATGCAGAAACGATCGACGCGATCGAACACGTCGCGGACGATTTGCTGGTCCCGCTCACCGGAACGACGCTTCGTTCAGCGCTGTCGGTGCCGGAACCGGTCGCCGGAGTGGAGCTCGAGGGGCGCGGACTCGCCTTTTCCACCGTCAAGGAAAGCGAGGACGGTGAATGGCTGGTGCTGCGGTGCATCAACTTGCTGGACGAGCCCGTCACGGGGCGCTGGCGCCTTCCGTTCGAGGTGCGCGAAGCCGTGCGAGCGCGTATTGAGGAAACAATAATTCAAGAATTAGTATGTTCGACCGAAGGTATCGACTTTAAATCGGCACCGAGCGACATCGTCACGATCCTCGTGCGATAACGCGGTCACGCGCGATCGCGCAGCGTCGCCCCGACATCGCCCGCGAGGCGATCGCGCAATCCGTCACCGAGCAGCGTGCAGGCGAGCACGGTGACGATGAGCGCCAAGCCTGGCGCAATCGCCACCCACGGCGCCACCACGATCAAATCTCGGCCGCCGGCAATCATGTTGCCCCAACTCGGCTGCGGCGGCTGAATGCCCAGCCCGAGAAAGGACAGACCACTCTCGAGCAGAATGGCGTTGCCAACGCCGAGCGTCGTCGCGACGATCGCGGGTCCGAGTGCGTTGGGCAACGCGTGTCGCCAGAGCACGCGCCACGGCGTCGCGCCGAGGGACGTGGCGGCATCCACGTACGGCAAGGTGCGAATGCCGAGCGTTTCTGCTCGTACCAAGCGCGCGACGCCCATCCAGCCCGTCGCAACGAGCACGATCACCACTGTCTCGAGCCCGGGCTGCCACAGCGATGCGCAGACGAGCAGCAGCACGAGACGTGGCAACGCGAGCAACGCGTCGGCGAGGGCCATGAGCAGCGCGTCGACGACGCCACCAGCCCATGCCGCGAGCGCGCCCGCGAGCGTGCCGACCGCGCTCGCCAGCACGGAGCCGAGGATGCCAACCGCCAGTGAGACACGCCCCGCGAGCATCATGCGCACGAACAGATCGCGGCCGAAGCGATCGGTGCCGAGGAGATGAAACGTGCCGTGCACGTCGTGCGAAACGGGCGGCAGCAATCGGAGCCGCAACACGTCACCAATGCCGAGCGGATCTTGCGCCGAAAACATGGGCACGGCCAAGACGAGCAACGCCATTGCACAGAGCAGCGCCGCAGCGATCCATTGCGGTGAGCGACTCGGACGCGCGCCTCTCACGACCGCCGCCTCGGATCGACGAGCGGCAACACCAGATCGCCGGCCAGATTGGCCGCGATCACGAGCGCCGCGTAGACAGATGCCGCGCCCATGACCACCGGGTAGTCCCGCGCGGCAATCGCGTTGACCATGAGATGTCCCATGCCTGGCCACGCGAACACCGCTTCGACGAAAATCGATCCGGCGACCAGCCCGGGCAGCGAGAGTGCGAACAGCACGATGAGCGGCGGCAGCACGTTCGCCAACGCGTGTCGAAAGTAGACCCGCGCCGGCGTCGCACCTTTGGCTCGCGCGGTTCGCACGAAGTCTTGCGCGAGTACGTCAGCGATACTCGATCGCGCGTAGCGCGCGACACCGGCCGCGCCGACGGCGGTGAGAATCGTGACTGGGAGCAGCGCGTGTCGAATGAGATCGAGCACAGCGGCTAAACCGTGCAGGTCGGTACCGGGCGAGCGGAGTCCGAACGCAGGCAAGCGCATCGCCGGCGGTAGTCCCCACGCCGCGGCGCCGTACGTGAATACGGCGATCAGCGCGAGCGCGAGCCAGAAGCTCGGTGCGGCATAGACCGCAGTCGTCAGCACGGTGAGCACATGATCGACGGCTCGCCCGCGACGAATCGCCTGCACGACGCCAATCGGCACGCCGATGAGGAACGTCAGCAGCAGCGACGCCGCGCCCAATCCGATCGAAACCGGCAGCGCACGCGACAATGCACGCGTCACGGGCTCGTGGAGCGAGAAGCTTTCGCCCAAGTCGCCCCGCAGCGTCCCCGTTGCCCAGCGTGCATATTGAACGGCGACCGACCGATCGAGACCCAGCTCGGCACGCGTTCGCGCGACGTCGGCCGGAGTTGCCGACGGTGAAACGAGAAAAGTCGCCGCGTCACCGGGAGCCAAACGGATCAGCGCGAACGTGATGGTAAGCACCAACCAGAACAGCAACAGCGCGCCCGCAACTCGGCGCAGCACGGCGGGGGGATGCACGCGTTGAAGCTGCATCGACGGCTCGTCGTGTCAACTGCCTTGACTGCTTTGACGCTGTTCGTTGCGATCGCGGCGACGTGCATTGCGCCGCGGCGTCCGGCGAACGTCGTTGTCTACGCATCGGGCACGGACCTCGAGTCGGGCAATCCGCTCGTCACGGTGCATTCGCTCTCCCGCCAGATTCAGCGCTTCGCGCTGTTCGTGACGCTGGCGAAGTACGATTCGCTGTTGTCACCGGTGCCGTACGGGGCGCAGCGTTGGGAATGGTCCCCCGATCGGCGGATGCTCACGTTTCATCTCGCGTCGGGACTGGTGTGGGCCGACGGCCAGCCTACAACGGCGCGCGACGTGGCCTTCACGATCGACGCGGCGCGCGATCCGGTCACTGGCTATTGGCGCGCGATCGATCTCGCGGGAATCGACAGCACGACCGCGGTCGACGACAGCACGGCACGATTGTACTTCCGCACCCCGCAGTCGGAATTTCCACTGGTGCTCTGCGAGCTGCCGATCGTTCCGGCGCACCTGCTCGCGAATACGCCGCGCGCCGACATGAAGCGCGCGCCATTCAACTTGGCACCAGTGGGCAACGGACCGTTCCAGTTCGTCGAGCGACGCGCGGGCGAACGATGGGTCCTCCGCCGCAACGACAATTTTCCCGCCGCGCTCGGCGGGCCGCCTAAACTCGCCGGTCTCGTGGTGACCGTGGTCGACGAGGCGACGACCAAGTTTGCCGGACTGACGAGCGGCGATCTCGACGTCGCCGGCATTTCGCCGACGATGGCGTCGCTCGTGGCGCGCGATCCATCGCTCAGAGTCATTGAATATCCGATTCTCCTCACGACCGGATTGGTATTCAACGTCCACAAGCCGCCGTTCGACGACGCACGTGTTCGTCGTGCGATCTCCGCGTCGATCGACCGCGAGCGAATCGTGCAGGCGGCGTTGGCTGGGTACGGTGTTGCTGCAGCGGGACCAGTGCCGCCGGAGAATCCGCTCGCGCTGCCGGATCCGATCGTGCACGACACGCGACTGGCGGATTCGTTGTTCGACGCAGCCGGTTGGCGTCGCGGCGCGAACGGCCTGCGCCAGAAGGGTGGAAAGACGTTCGAGTTCGATGTGCTCACAGTCGGCAGCGGCGACAACGCGCTCGAGCAGCTCGTGCAGGCGGACCTCGCGCAACGCGGAATTCGCGTCAACATCCGTCAGGTGGAGTTGGGCGCGTTTCTCACACAAGCGCGCGCGTCGAACAAGACCTTCGACGTGCTCGTCACCGGCATTCCAGGCGACGTCGCGCTCGGCTACCTCTCTTCGATGTTCGAGTCGAGTCAGGCGGGCGGAGCGCTCGATTACGCGGGGTATCACTCGCCGCATCTCGATTCGCTGTTCGCCGCGGCACGCAGTGCACGCTCCGACTCCGATCGCGTGCATGCGTGGCGCGACGTTCAGCGCGAATTGAACGTCGCGCAGCCGGTGGCGTGGCTCTACCACTCGCGCGGCGTGCAAGGTGTGTCGCGCCGACTTCAGAATGTTCTCATGGACTTGCGCGGCGAGATGGTGACGCTCGCCAATTGGCAGACGGCTCCGTGAGTTTGCTCGCGACACCCTCGACGCTCGACGAGCGCGCCCGCATCGCGAAGCACGAGCTCGCGCCGCTCGCGGCGTCGTTGTCGCGCGATCTCGACATCGTGTTATCGCGCGATATCCATTTTCCGAACGAGAAGGCGCTCCTGTCGCGCGAAGGCGGCCGCTGTGTGTTGGACGGCAGCATGCTCGCGTTCGATCCGTTCCAGCCGCACGAGCATCGCTGCCCGACGTGCGGCACGGTGTATCGCGGCGAGCTGCACGATCGGTTCTGGATTTACTGGTATCAACTCTGGCTCGCCGAACGCGCGGTTCACGCGGCGCTGCTGTCGCGACTCGGCATCGATGCGCGCTATGCGGCGCTCGCCGAGCAGATTCTCGAAGGCTACGTCGAACGGTATGGTACGTATCCGAACCGCGACAACGTGCTCGGGCCGACGTCTCTGTTCTTCAGTACGTATCTGGAATCGATTTGGCTGCTGCAGATCTGCGTTGCGGCGGATCTGCTCGCAGATTCATCGCGCTCGTTGGCCGATCGCGTTCGCGATCGCATCATCGCGCCGAGTCGGGCGATCATCGCCGAGTACGACGAGGGCGCGTCGAATCGCCAGGTCTGGAACGATGCCGCGCTTCTCGCGTCGTCGCTTGTGCTCGGCGACGTGTCGGCCGCGGAGAGCGCGGTTCACGGCCGCTCCGGAATCCGCTCGCATCTCGAGCAGGGACTGCTGGCCGACGGCACGTGGTTCGAAGGAGAGAACTATCATCTCTTCGCGCACCGAGGATTGTGGTACGGCGTGACGCTCGCGGAGCAAGCGGGCATCGCATTGCCAGCGTCGCTCGTCGAGCGATTCCAGTTGGGATTCTCGGCGCCATTCGCCACGGCGCTACCGGATTTGACGCTGCCGTCGCGGCGCGACTCGCAGTATGCGATTTCACTGCGCCAGTGGCGCATCGCCGAGCATTGCGAGCTCGGGTTGGCCCGATCGGCGGATGCGACGTTGAGCGACGCGCTGCATCAACTCTACACAGATGACATTCCGCGCCGAGATACGGGGCGTTCGACGTCGGCGGCAGACGTGGAACGCAATGCGCCGGCATCGGCGCTGAGCCGCGCCGATCTCAGTTGGCGCGCGTTGCTCTTTGCGCGACCGAGTTTGCCACCGCGTGAGCCGCTCCCGCTTCGTTCGACGCTGCTTCCGCGCCAGGGAATCGCGGTCTTTCGTCGCGATGCATCGACTGCCTACGTCGCGCTCGACTATGGACATTCAGGCGGCGGGCACGGACATCCCGATCGCTTGAACCTATTGCTCGCCGACGGTGCCACTCGGTGGCTCGACGACTACGGTACCGGCTCGTACGTCGATCCGTCGCTGCATTGGTATCGGAGCACGCTCGCGCACAACGCGCCGTTGTTCGACGGCAAGTCGCAGCGTCCCGCGAACGGCGCGCTGCTCGCCTACGACGAGCGCGGCGACGCCGGTTGGATCGTTGCCTCCGCGAACGAAGCGTCACCCGCCGTGCGTGTGCGGCGAACGATCGTGGTGATGGATGGCTATCTCATCGATACCGTCGACTGGAATGCCGATCACGACACCACGGTGGACATCCCATTCCATGCCGACCTCGCGCTTACTGCCGGCGCTGACGCACTGACGCCAGGTGTGCTCACAGGCGGCGCTGGACTCGAGGACGGGTTCAACTTTCTGCGCGATGCGACGGTTCAACACGTGCCGCCGAACGTCGTCGTGCGGGCAGCGGCCGATGGCTCCGGCGGCTCCGGCGGCTCCGGCGGCTCCGGCGGCGATGCAGCGACCCTGCGCGCCTGGGCGCGAACGAGCGGCGCCGCCGTGTGGTGGCGCGTCACGGCGCCCGGGCCACCGACACGCGGCGATCGGACGTTTCGCGTCGTTCGCACGAGCGGGGAATCAGGACGTCATCAGACGGTGCTGGCGTGGAGCGATACTGTGGCCGACGTCGACATGAGCGACGGCATTCGCGTCACGCTGAGTGACGGCGGCGTCCACGCGCATCGGGAGACGAGCACGGGATGGCTGATCGAGCGAAGCAACGGCGTCAACGCAGGCGCTGTAGAGCTGCGGGGCTATGTCGTTCCGGGAGATGAACCGCCCACGTCACGCGGTGAGATTCCAGCGGCTGATGCAGCCACGCAAACACTGACGTTGCCGCGCACCGGTGAGCCGGTCACGATTACGCTCGGCGAAGCGCACTACCGTCGATCGGAACTTCGCTGGGCCGATGCCGGACGCCTCGAAGCGCGAGTAACATTGGCTCGGCGCGATGGCGGCCTGCGTATATCGATCGATGTGCCGCAGAGTCATTTGCTGTTCGCTCCTACTGACGCGATCAACGTCTACGACAACGAGCATCCCGATATCAACGGCGACGGCGTGCAACTGTACTTTCATACCGAGCAGGGCTCGAGCGGCTGGATGTTCGTGCCCGATCGCGGCGGCAATGCAGTTCGCCTCCGTGCGATCGACGGCTGGAACGCCGCCGGCGAAGCTGCGCTACCGCGCGCCGCGTGGCGTACCGCGGGCCAGGGCTACACGATGGACATCGAGCTGCCGTCGATGCCCGACGCGTTGGACGTCATCGTGAACGTCACGTCACCTGGCCGTGTCCGGCGCGAAGCACAATTCGTGTTGAGTGGAGCCGCAGGTGAATTCGTCTATCTGCGCGGCGATCGCCACGACGCCTCGCGCCTGCTCCGATTGAACACCGATGACTGAGTCCGAGAACACGTCGCTTCTGTCGTCAGTCGTGGTCGTGATGTTCGAGCCGCAGGATCCGGTGAACATCGCCGCAACAGTTCGCGCCATGAAGAACATGGGCGTCTCGCGTCTGCGTCTCGTGCGGCCAGTGGCCTATGACGTCGTGCGCCTCGAGGGCATTGCGCACAACACGATGGACGTCATCGCGCGCATCGAACACTTCGACACGTTCGATGCCGCCGTCGCGGATTGCATTCGCGTCGTCGGTTTCACGGCGCGTCGGCGTGCGGCGAATTTTCGCATCATCGATCCCAAAGTGGCCGCCGCGGAGTTGCTCGAGGTTGCCGGGGACGGGTTGGTCGCGCTCGCGCTCGGCCGCGAGGACAGCGGTCTGCCGAACGAGATTCTCGATCGGGTGCACGCGGCCGTCACGATTCCGACGACGAACCATGCGTCGCTGAACCTGGCTCAAGCGGCGCTGATCGGTCTCTACGAGCTGCATCTCGCTGCCGACGATGCCACACGGACCATCGCGCCGCCGCGAAAAGACGCGCCGCCGGCCAGCATGGAGCAATTCGAGCAGTTCTTCGGCGACGCCGAGCGCGCGCTCACGGCCATTCAGTTTTTCAAGACGCACTTTCCCGAGCACATCATGCGGACATTGCGCGCACTGACCTTTCGCGCCGCGCCAAATGCGCGCGAAATCTCACTGCTCCGTGCGCTGGCGCTCGAGGTGGTCAACTACATCAATCGGACGGGGAAGTCGCCGGAGTGACAACCCGTCTGAAGGAGATATCTTCCTGCCATGCCATTTCGCCGATTCTTTGATCGCGGCGCGAAAGACGCAGCCGAGAGCGCCAATGCACCGGAACCAGAGGCGCCGGAGGAATCCGACGAGGCTGGAGAAGCCGACGAGGACGGCGAACCCGACGTCCCCATCGAGCACGACGATGCTAATTGGACGAGCCGCGCCCGCGCGGTGATGCCCACTGGGGCATCCACGGGCAGCAAACGCATTGAAGCGCTGTACGGTGCGTCGGACGCTGTGGGCCCGTCGCACTTTGCGCAGGCCGTTGGTTGTCGAGTCATCGACGTCGACGGCAACGAGTATCTCGATTGCACCATGGCGCTGGGCTCAGTCGCGCTTGGTTATGCGGAGCCCAACGTGACGCGCGCGGTGATCGATGCGGTCGCCGCGGGCAACGTGTCGGGCCTCTCGAGCTTTCGCGAAGTCGAAGTCGCGGAGCGCCTCTGCGGCGTGATTCCGTGCGCCGATCAAGTGCAGTTTCTCAAGACGGGCGCCGAGGCGATCGCCGCGACGGTGCGCATTGCGCGAACGTACACGTCACGCGATACGGTCATTGGCAGCGGCTACTTTGGCTGGCTCGACTGGAGCGCCGACGATACCGGCGGCGTTCCCGCCGGGACGCGTAATGTTTTTCGTCGCGTCGCCTACGACGACATTCCAGCGTTGGAAGCTGCGGTGTCCGAGGCGGGCGCGGACCTCGCGGCGATCGTCATCGAGCCGGTTGTCGAGCGCTTGCCGTCGACGGAGTGGATTGCGCGCGCCCGCGAGCTGGCGACGTCGGCTGGCGCAGTCCTGATCTTCGACGAGATCAAGACTGGTTTCCGCCTGCACACTGGTGGCTACCAAGCGTACGCCGACGTCATGCCAGATCTCTCAGCGTTCGGCAAGGCGATGGCGAACGGATATCCGCTGTCGGCGGTCGTCGGCCATCGCGAGATCATGGATGCCGCGCGCAAGACGTGGATTTCGTCGACGCTCGCGAGCGAGTCGTCGGCGCTCGCGGCGGCGAGTGCGGTGCTCTCGTGGCACGACGAAGCCGATATCTGCGGCGCAATCTGGGCGATCGGGGCCGACATCAAGCGATCTGTCAGTGCGGCGGTCGAAGCAAGTGGGGTCGGCGGCGTGACGGTAGAAGGCATCGACCCGATGTGGTTCTTCCGCTGGGACGATGCGGCGCGCGAGCGAAGATTCCTCGAGCTTGCCGCGAGTCACGGCGTCTTGTTCAAGCGCGGCGCGTATAACTACGCGGCCTTGGCACACGACGAGGCTGCGCTCCGCGACATCGAGCGTGCCGCGAGCAGCGCGCTGGTCGACTTGCGCGACGAGGAACGCGCGCGGTGACCAGCATGGCAGGTCCGCTGATCGACGCGCACGCGCATTTCTATCATGCCGGCGCCGGCCGAAGCGATTGGGCGGAGGTGAACGCGGCGCGGTTTCGAGCGGGCGACCAGATGGGCGTCACGTATCACGTGGCGTCGGTGCTCGGGAGCTATGGCTTCTCGTCTCCCACGTACTTTCCCTCGCCCGAGGACGTCTCGCACGGGAATGACGTGATGCTTCAACTCTGCGATGCGGAGCCGGATCGCGTGCGGATGTTCGTTACCGTGAATCCGAACTACACCTCGCACGCGTTGGCCGAGATCGATCGGTGTGTGGCGCGTGGCGCGATCGGGATCAAGCTGCTGGCCAGCCGCCGCGCCGATGACCCGTTGCTCGATCCAATTGCCGACGTCGCCGCGTCGCGTGGGCTGCCGGTGCTGCACCACATCTGGCAGCATCGCCGGCGCGAATGGCCGTCGCAAGAGATCTCTGATGGCGCGGACCTCGCTCGCCTAGCGCGGCGGCATCCGAACGCACGGTTCATTCTTGCGCACATCGGCGGCGGCGGCGACTACATGCACACGTTTCCTGCCGTCGTCGACACGCCGAACATCTATCCCGACCTGTCCGGCAGCGGTGTCGATCGCGGTATGCTCGACGCTGCGGTGACGGCCCTGGGCGCCGACCGACTGCTCTGGGGCTCCGATCTCACGATGTGCACCGGCCTCGCCAAGCTGCGTGCGCTCGGCGCGGCCGGTCGCAGTCAATTAGAGATCGAGAATATCAGTTGGCGCACTGCGGTCCGGATCTTTCCGCCGGGGAGTTTCCCGCGCGCGATCGCCCATGGGAACGCGGCATGATCGACGTCAACGCGCTCATTGGCCCGTACCCGTTTCGTGCCGTACCGCACCCCGATCCCGAGGTGCTGGTGCGCGTACTCGACCGCGAAGGCACCGATGGGGCGTGGGTGGGTCATCTGCCGTCAGCGTTTTATCGCGACCCGAGCATGGGGAATACCGCGTTGTATGCAGCGCTGCTGCCGTTCGCCGATCGGCTGCGAGCGGTCCCGGCGATTCGTCCCGATTGGCCCCGCTGGGAACAGTCCCTGCGTGACGCCGCGAGCGCCGGTGCGCCGGCGGTACGCGCGTACCCGCCGCAATGGGGATTCGGTCCGCACGACGCGAGCATGCGTGAGCTCGCGATTGCGGCGGGCGAGCAGGGAATGGCCACGCTGTTGACGGTGCGGTTCGAGGATTTGCGGCAGCGACACCTCATGGACACGGTCGGCGATTTGACGGCGGCAGCGATTCGTGCGCTTGCTCGTGCTGGCGATGCGGTACGTCTCGTCGTCACGGCCGCGGGGCGCGAGATGATCGAAGAGGTGCACTGGAGTCTCACGCCCGAGGAGCAGCGGCGCGTGTTCTGGGACATCTCGTGGATTTGGGGTCCGCCTGAGGATCACCTGGCGAAGTTGTTTCGCACGGTGGGCTCGGAGCGATTCGTGTTCGGGACGCAGTGGCCAATGCGACTGACGCAGACGCCGCGCGCGAATTTGGAGCTGTTGCCGGACGACGTTCGGGGCGCGCGGTTGGCTGACGCGTCGTCGATTTGCGCGAATGCCGGCCGGCGGACCACGTGATCGAAAATTGATGGTTACTCGCGGCAGACAGAGCAACCAGGTCTGATTAGGATTAACCTCGTCTGGACAACGTCTGTGCTCCCTTGCGTGCAGTACCCACGTTATTCAGATTTCTCGGCCGGTTGGGAGCTTGTGAATTTGTTCACAAGCCCCCGCTGACCCGACACATACCACAGCGCGATGACCAAGCGAAGGAAGTGGACCGCCATCCCAGGGCTAATCGCCCTGGCCGTCGGCGCCGTAATGCTCTCTGCATATAGCGGCGCCTCCTCTTCGCAACACAACTCTCCCGTTCAGCCCATCAACTTTCCGCACACGGTCCACGTGCAAAAGCTGGGCATGAATTGCCTCTATTGTCACAACGCCGCGAACAAGTCGATGGATCCGGGTCTTCCGGCCGTGTCGACGTGCGTCGGTTGTCACAACATGATCGGGCCGGATCGTACCCAAAGCGATCTGCACGGCGGTAAGCCGTACAAGAGCGAGGAGCTCGCAAAGCTCTACAAGTACGCGGATATCTCCACGCCGGGCGCTGGGATGGGCCCGAACGCGAAGCCCATTCCGTGGGTGCGAATCCACAAGCTGCCGGAGTACGTGCACTTCCCGCACACGCGTCACGTGAACGCGGGTGTCACCTGCCAGACGTGTCACGGCCAAATCCAGAACATGGATCGCGTGTACCAGAACGCGAGCCTGAACATGGGTTGGTGCGTGAGCTGTCACGTCAACGGCTACAGCCCGAAAGAAGGCCTCGAAGCAGCCGGGTATTCTCCGCAGCAAGCCGGAACGCCGACTACGGCGTCGGTATCGCCCGCCGCCCTCGCGTCGGGCCCGCGCAAGAAGGCGCGTTACGACTGCGCCAACTGCCACTACTGATTATGAGCCAGGACACAACCAAGACTGGCGTCAAGCGCCGGGACTTTCTCAAAGTACTCGGCGCCTCGAGCGCGGTGCTTGCTACGACCGCTTGCTCCGAGGAAACCGGAAAGCTCATTCCATATCTCGTATCGCCCGACGAAACGGTGCCGGGCGTGTCGACCTATTACGCCACGACCTGCCGCGAGTGCGCGGCGGCGTGTGGTCTCGTCGCCGAAACGCGTGACGGACGCGCGATCAAGCTCGAGGGCAATCCGAACCATCCGCTGAACCGCGGCGCGCTGTGCGCGCGCGGCCAGTCGGGACTGCAAGCGCTCTACAATCCGGATCGTTTCCGCTCGCCGATGTTCCGCGATTCCGCGGGCTGGCATGCGACCACGTGGGAAGACGGTCTCGCGCGGCTCGGCACGGCGCTTGGCACCGCGCAGAAGGGCGGCGCGGTGTTCCTCAACCAGCACGAGAGCGGGAGCTTCCCGCGCTTCCTCGATTCGTGGCTCGCGGCCAACGGAATGCCGGCGCACTTGAGCGTCGACTTCGAAGCCGATTCCGCCGCGCTCGAGGCCAATCACCGCACCTACGGTGTGGCGTGGCCGACTTTGAATTTCAAAGACGCGAAGCTGATCGTGTCGTTCGGCGCTGACTTCCTCGAAGGTTGGGGAGCGAGCGTTCCGCAGCAGCTCGACTTTGCCGATGCGCGCGCCAAGCTCGATGGTGCGGCGCGGTTCTGGTACATCGGCCCGCGTCGGTCACTCACGGGTTTGAACGCCGACGAGTGGATCGCGTGCAATCCTGGTAGCGAGCTCTCGATTGCGAATGCGCTGGCGGGCAAGGGCAGCATCCAACAGGCGGCGACGGACAGCGGCGTCGATCCGGCGCAGTTGCAGCGCCTCGCGAGCGAGCTCGCGGCTGCGAAGCCGGCGCTCGTGTTGTCTGGCGTGAGCGGTGATGAGGCGCTCGACGTCGCGCTTGCGGTGGCAGCGATCAACCAGGCGTCCGGTGCAGTCGGCACCACGATCAAGCCCGCAACGCCGATCACGGCGTTCGACGGAATTGCACGACCGGACCAGGTGCTTGCCGCGGTCGAGCGGATGCGCGGCGGCCAGGTTGGCGTCGCGTTCGTGCGCGGAACGAATCCGGCGTACGCGCTGCCGAAAGCGGCGAACTTCGCTGACGCATTCAAGAAGGTCGCACTGAAGGTGAGCTTCTCGTCGTATCCTGACGAAACCACCGAAATGTGCGATCTCGTAATTCCGGATCTGCACTCGCTCGAGCAGTGGGGCGACGCGGAGCCGGTGCGCGGAACGATCAGCCTGCAGCAGCCGGCGATGGATCCCGTCTTCTCGACGATCAAGGGATCGACGGGCGACGTGCTCATCGCGCTCGCCAAGAAGGATGCGGCGAACGCGGCGAAATTCCCGGCGGCGGATTATCGCACGTGGTTGATCTCGAATTTTGCAGGCGGCGCGGCCGGTTTGGCCGCGGCGCTTCCGACGGCGATCGTTGCTGGTACGCTCGCGCCGCGCGCTGCGGCCGCGGCCGCACCCGCGCCGGTCGCCAAGCCTTCGGCGATTGCCAGCAGTCAGGGCGACCTGTTCCTCGTTACGTATCAGTCGCCGACCATGGGCGACGGACGCGGTGCGAACAAGCCGTGGCTACAAGAGCTGCCTGATCCCGTCACGAAGATCACGTGGAGCTCGTGGGTGGAAATCCACCCCGAGACCGCTGAGCGACTGGGTGTGGATCGCGGCGACATCGTCGAAGTGAAGACGGCGAACGGCAGTGTGCGGGCGCCAGTCTATCCGTATCTCGGTATTCATAAGAACGCGATCGCGATTCCGATGGGGCAGGGACACGCCGCCGGAACCAAGATGGCGTTGTTCGATCCCAAGCATCACAACCCTGGCGATCTGCAGTGGGGCTACGGCCGTTACTCGCGCGACATCGGCGTGAACGCGCTCGACTTGCTTCCGGTCGGAGTAAATGCCGCCGGCGGTATCGTGCTCACGGCGACGAAAGCATCCGTCTCCAAGACGGGCGACAGTCGCTTGCTCCCGAGCACTGAAGGTTCGGCGCGTCAGCACGGACGCGAAATTGCCCGCGCGGTAAACGCGGCCGACATGAACAAGCCGGAGCCGGAAGAAGAAGTACTTCCTGGCGACGCGAGTCACGCGTTCCTGCCTGGTTTGCGGTCGCCGGTTGCGGCGGACGCACAAGGTGAGCTCGGCGCACCGACCGCGGCGGATGCGGGCACGCACAAGGGTTTGTACGATCCGAACGATCCGCGCGGCATGGCCAAGCGTCGCTGGGCGATGACGATCGATCTCGCGCGTTGCACCGGTTGTTCGGCGTGCGTCACGGCGTGCTACGCCGAGAACAACATTCCGACGGTCGGCGGCTATTGGCAGAACGCGACGATCTGGGCGGACGTGCGACCGGGCTTCAACATCGAGCGCGGCCGCGAGATGAACTGGATTCGTCTCGAGCGCTATTTCGAGGGGAACCCCGACGGCAAGTTCGGGCAGGATTTCGAGACGCGCTTCGTGCCGATGCTCTGTCAGCATTGCGGCAACGCGCCGTGCGAGCCGGTGTGCCCGGTGTACGCGACGTATCACTCGCCGGACGGCCTGAACGTTCAGGTCTACAACCGCTGCGTGGGCACGCGCTACTGCTCCAACAACTGTCCGTACAAGGTTCGGTACTTCAATTGGTTCGGCTACGGCGAACAGGATCGCAAGCAGTACGCGTTCCCGGAGCCGTTGAACTGGCAGCTCAATCCTGACGTCACGGTGCGCGGTAAGGGCGTCATGGAGAAGTGCAGCTTCTGCGTGCAACGCATTCGCGAGTCGGAGAATCGCGCGGCGGCCGAGCATCGCGACGTCCAAGCGGACGAGTTCACGACGGCGTGCGCGCAGGCGTGTCCGTCGCGCGCGATCACGTTCGGCGATGCGGCGGATCCGAATTGGACCGTCGCGCAGCTCGCGCACGACCGGCGCGCTTATCACGTATTCGAAGAGCTCAACACCTATACCGCGGTGGTCTACTTGAAGAAGGTCAACCATCCGGCGACCGGCGCGGCTGCGCCGGCGGCGAACTAGAGGAGGCGCGACGATGGCAACAACAGCGACTCCTCTTCCTAGCGGTCAACGTCCGAACATCCCGTCGGCGGCGGTCCGCTTTCCGGCGGTCAAGAGCTACGAGCAGGTCGACGCGGAGATTGCAGGCACCTTAGGACCCAGCCTCGGCTGGTTCGCGGCGCTCGGCGTCGCGATCCTGTGCATGCTGCTCGGCGCAACGGCGTGGACTTACCAGATTCATGAAGGCCTCGGCGCCGCCGGCTATCAGCCGCCGGTGATGTGGGGCGTGTACATCGTGACCTTCGTGTTCTGGGTCGGTATCGGTCACGCGGGCACGCTGATCTCGGCAATCTTGTATCTGTTCCGAGCCGGCTTCCGTACGAGCATCTATCGCGTGTCCGAAGCGATGACGGTGTTCGCGGTCATGACGGCAGGCTTGTTCCCAATCCTGCACTTGGGCCGGCCCTGGAAGTTCTTCTATCTGATTCCGTATCCGAACTGGCGGTTGATCTGGCCGAATCCAAAGAGTCCGCTGGTATGGGACGTCTTCGCGATTCTGACCTACCTCACCGTGTCGGCCACGTTCTTCTACGTCGGACTCATTCCTGACATCGCGATCCTGCGCGACCGGGAAAAGAATCCGATGCGCAAGTCGATCCTCGCGATGTTGGCGCTCGGTTGGCGGAATTCAGATCGCGAGTGGCGGCACTTTACGCGCGCGTATCTGTTCCTCGCCGCGTTCGCAACGCCGCTGGTGCTCTCGGTGCACTCGGTGGTGTCGTTCGACTTCGCGATGGCGCTGAGCCCGGGTTGGCACGCCACGATCTTCCCGCCGTACTTCGTGGCGGGCGCAATCTTCTCCGGCATCGGAATGGTCTTCACGATCATCATTCCGCTGCGCAAAGTCTTCCATCTCGAGCACTACATCACGCTCAACG
This sequence comes from Gemmatimonadaceae bacterium, assembly GCA_036499625.1. Taxonomy (GTDB): domain Bacteria; phylum Gemmatimonadota; class Gemmatimonadetes; order Gemmatimonadales; family Gemmatimonadaceae; genus JAQBQB01. The sequence goes on along the minus strand of DASYDJ010000015.1, from coordinate 34,376 downwards.
ACATCGACGCGGCGGCCAAGCTCTGCTTGTTCACGTCGTGCGTCGTCGGACTCGCGTACCTGACCGAGTTCCAGGTCGCGTGGATGAGCGGCAACCGCTTCGAGATCGACTACTTCTGGAACCGCGTGTTCGGCCAGTGGGCGTGGGCGGCGTGGATCATGTTGATCTGCAACTGCGTCATCCCGCTGTCGCTCTTCTCGCAGAAGCTGCGCCGCAACACGAAGTGGCTGTTCTTCCTCTCGCTGACCACGAACCTCGGCATGTGGTTCGAGCGGTTCGTCATCGTCGTGCCGTCGCTGTCGCACGAGTTCGAGCCGTGGCAGTGGGGTACGTATCACCCGACGTTCGTCGATTACAGCATTCTGATCGGCAGCTTCGGCTGGTTCTTCATGTGGTTCCTGCTGTTCATCAAGCAGTTGCCCGTCATGGCCATGGCCGAAATCAAGGAAATCGTTCTGCCGCGTCTGTCGCATCGATTCCATGCGGCGGCGGGCGGCACTGAGGAAGCAGGGTTCGCCAATCCGGGACTCACCGACACGACGTCCGGAGGGTCGCACTGATGCAAGGCGTACTCGCAGCATTTCACGAGCTCGATTCGGCGGTCGAGGCCATCGAGGATCTCAAGAAGCAACGCCTCGGCGACATCACGGTGTACACGCCCACGCCGCGTCACGAATTCGAGCATGCGCTCAAGCATCCGCTCAGCAAGGTCCGCATCTTCACGCTGATCTTCGGTCTGTGCGGCGCGTCGTTCGGTTATTGGATTCCAGTGTGGATCTCGGATTACTGGCCGCTGGTCGTAGGCGGCAAGGCGATCGTGACCTGGGTTCCGTTCACGATTCTTGGATTTGAGGTCATGGTATTGATCGGCAGTCTCGCCACGGTGTTCGCGATGTTCGGCCTTGCGGGCATCCCGCGGCTGACGATGACCGTGGGCTACGATCCGCGCTTTGCGAGCGGACACTTTGGCGTCTGGGTCGTGACCGATCCGGAGCGGACCGACGACGTCGTGAACGTCCTCAAGAAGCACGGAGCCGAGGAGGTTCGTCGTGAGCGATAGTCGAGTGCCACGCCTCGTGATCCTCGCGCTCGCGTTCTCGGTGAGTGCGTGCTCGTGGTTCACGGATTTCAAACAACAGCCCAAGATCGACCCGTGGGAAACGGCGTCCGACACGGTGCCGTTCCGCGGGAATCCGCAGGCATCGGTGCCGATGGGCGGCAGTGCCGCGCCGGGTTTCGAGTACGATCGCGCGCCGACGCCGCAGAATGCCGTGGCGATGGCGGCAATCAAGAACCCGGTGGCAGCGGATTCGGCCTCGCTCAGCCGCGGCCGTATCAATTATCAGATCAACTGCGCCGTCTGCCACGGTTCACTCGGCAAGGGCGATGGCGTGGTCATGAAGTACGGCTTCTATCCACCGGCCATCGGTACCGCACAGAGTCCTGCGGCAGGTTATCCCGACGGTGAGATCTTCGGAATTATCCGGAACGGCAAGGGCCTGATGCCGACGTACAACCGGATCGAGGAGATGGACCGCTGGGACATCATCAACTATCTGCGGTCGCTGCAGGGCAAGCTTGGCACCCCTGCGGACACGTCGCATTGTCGTCCGGGTGAAACCGGCGGCGACATCTGCGTCCCAGGCGCCACGCAAATGGGACCGACGCGTCCGTCGCCGTACTACGGACATCCGAGCGAGAGCAGTGGCCCGGGCGTTCCGTCAGCGGGGCCGGGCAGTCCGACTGGACCTGCGAGCGCGGCGGCCGAAGGGTCTCCGATGGCAGCAGCAGTGAACACGCCGGCTGCGCCGAGCGATGCGAGCAAGAAGGCGCCGACCACGCGGCCTGACACGACGAAGAAGCCGGAGCATCTGCTGTGAGCATACATGCGGAACACACTCCGTCGCCGAGCGAGGTGCTGGCGGCGTCGAGCCGAGAGATTCCAAAGTCGTTGAAGACGGCACTGCTGGCAGCGTTCGCGATTGGAGCGCTGCTGTTCATCGCCGGCTTGTTCGTCGATCCCGATCACACCTGGCGCGCGTTCCACTCGAACTGGCTGTTCTTCGCCGGCCTTTCGCAGGCGGGCATCGTGTTCGTGGCGGTGCAGCGCATCACGACGGCGCGTTGGTCGCGTCCGGTGATTCGTTTCATGGAAGGCTACGTCGCGTTCCTTCCGGTGGCGTTCGTCTTTTTGCTGCTCACGCTGTTCGTCGGTAAGGGACACATCTTCTGGTGGACGCACGAAGCCGCGCCGGTGCACGAGAAGGCGACGTACTTCAACTTCGCGTTCCTCGCCATTCGCGACGTCGTGATCTTCGGCTTGATGGTTGGCCTGAGCCTCTGGTACATCTACACGTCCGTGCGTCTCGACGTCGGACATTTGCCGGAGTGGGGTGCAAGCTGGGCGGCGAACATCCGCGCCGGCATGCGCAACGGTTTCCGCGACGAGCGTCGTGAGATCCACTCGACGCACTCGCTGCAGGGCAAGCTCGCGGTAATGCTGGTCGTCCTGTTCGGCGCCGGCTGGTCGGTGCTCGCGTGGGATCTGTCGATGGGCCTCGCGAAGTACTTCCAGAGCACGCTGTATAGCTGGTGGTTCTTCATGGGCGCCTGGCTCAGCGCGCTCATGCTGTTCGCGATTCTGATTCGTGCGTGGAACGGGTTCTTCAACGGAACCGACGGCTTGATCACCGACGTCAACTATCACGACATCGGTAAGCTGTGCTTCGCGTTCACCGCCTTCTGGGGCTACCTCACGTTCGGCCAGTACCTGGTGATCTGGTACGGCAACATGGCCGAAGAGACGCACTTCATGCGCGAGCGCCTCATCTCGCCGTGGAAGTGGGTCACGGTGACGTCGGCGTTCCTGATCTTCTGCGTGCCGTTCTTCAGTCTGTTGTCGAAGTCGGCGAAGTTGAATCGCACGGCGATGACGATCATCGCTGGCTGTTCGATCTTCGGCATGTGGATGATGCGCTACATCGAGGTGTTCCCCTCGACATACGGCACGGTGTCGTCGCTGCCGTTCGGCATCTGGGACATCGGCGTGCTGCTGCTGTACGTGGGCGCGTGGGGCTGGTGCTACACGTCGTTCATGGATGCCTTCCCGCGCATGCGCGTGACGTTCATGACGTCGCCCTACCGCGACGAAGTGCAGGTTCCGGTCAATCCTGAAACGATGGAGCCGCTGCCGGCGCACGAGTAGCCCGGTTGTCGTAGGCTGTCATCCCGAGGAACGAAGTGACGAGGGATCTTTTCTCCAGGCGATTATCGCCTACTGGAGAGAAGATCCCTCGCTTCGTTCGGACGCCAACGTCAGCTCGCGCAACGCAAGCCGTAACAATTTGAGATGCGGATCGAACGGATTTGAACGAAATCTGACGGATAACAATTAGTTGACAAAATCAACTATTGTCCGCGGCTGTACGACTCTCAACCGTTCACGCTCTACTCTCCATCGCCTGCGCGAGCATCGCTTCCAGATCGCGCTTCTGTACGGCGCCCACTCGGCGATCGACTTCCTTGCCGCCGTTGAAGAGGATCGTCGTCGGAATGCCGCGAATGCCGAAGCCGCCCGCTGTGCGTTGCGCACGATCCGTATCGAGCTTCGCCACGAGCGCCGTGCCGACGTGTGTGCGAGCGACCTCATCGACGAACGGCGCCATCATTTTGCAGGGGCCGCACCAGTCGGCGTAGAAGTCCACGAGCACCGGCACCTCGCTGTCCGCGATCGTGCGCGCGAACGTGTCGTCGTCGAGCGCCACCGGATGATCGAGCAGCATCGGCTTGCCGCATTTGCCGCACTTCGGTCGATCGGCGGCGCGCGCGGCGTCGATGCGATTCCACGTCCGGCAGAACTGGCAGCTCAGCGTGAGGTGACGCCCGGTTGTTGCATCGGCGGTTGCATCGGTCGTTGCCATGGAGTCCTCAGGAGATCGTGACCGAACACTGTACGTGCACGTTGTACGTGCACCTTGCATGTTCACAAGCCGTTCCACGGCGCATCGCGTCCCGATAGATTTGTCGTCTGATGCGCTCGGCAGCTCGAGCGTTGCGGGGCGTTAGCTCAGCTGGGAGAGCGCCTGGTTTGCAACCAGGAGGTCATCGGTTCGATCCCGATACGCTCCATACACGATTTACGCGCGAGGACACTCATGAGAGGTCGCCGCCAAAGCGACAAGTCGCTGAAGCCGATCGTCGTTACGCTCGACGATGGCTCAGTCGTGCGTTGTTCGCTCACGTCCATTGGCCGCGAGCAGCAGCCGCGTTGGATTCTCATGGACTCGAGCGGGCTGCAGTACATCGGTCCCGAGGCGACCACGGACAAGTCGCCTGAAGCCGTGCAGCACCTCGTCTCCGAATGGTGGGCGAATCGATCGCCCGCGCCGGCAAAGCCTGCGAAACCGGGAAAGTCTGGCGTGCCCGGCAAAGGGCAGCCGGCCTGACGCGCTCAGAGTAGCGACGTCATTTCCATTTCGAAAATCAACACCGCGTTCGCCGGGATCGGCCCGTTCGCCTTATCGCCATATCCGAGGGCGGGCGGCACGATCAGCCGTCGCTTCCCCCCGACGCGCATACCCAACAAGCCGACTTCCCAGGCGCGAATCGTTTTATTGGTGCCCAGCGTGACGGTGAGCTCGCCGGAGTCGAATTCCTTGCCGTCCGAGAGCCACCCGGTGAAGCGGACGACGACCGTGCGTCCCGTCGTGGCCACTTTGCCAGTGCCCACCGTAAGGTCCTGGACGTACATGTCGTCCGGACGCCGCGACATTGCGGCTAGGTTCACGTTCAGTGACGGGTCGAACTGCGTCCGCTCGACGTCGCCAAGTACCGGCCGTTGGGTTGCCCCGGCGCCGCCAGTGCCTCCAGAACCGCCGCACGCCGCGGCGCTAAGAAGAGCGAGCAGACCCGCCGAGTGCCGTACGTGTCGAGACAGCGAAGCGATAGATTTCATCAATCTTTGTTATCAGAGGCGTAGGTTCAAATGACTGCCACACAACCGCAGGTCGTACCCGCCGTTGGACAGGTCGCGCCGGATTTCACGCTGCCGTCGACGTCCGATCAGAAGGTGACGCTTTCGTCGCTTCGCGGCAAACCCGTGCTGATCGCGTTTTTCCCGCTCGCCTTTTCCGGCACGTGCACCGCGGAGCTCTGCGAGATGCGCGACGACCACGATAAGTTCGAAGGCCGCAACGTCACCGTCCTGCCAATCAGCGTCGACCATCTCTATTCGCTGAAAGAGTACAAGGCGAAGCACGGAATGAAAGTCGACCTGCTCAGCGACTTCAAGCGTGAGGTGGCGCGCGAGTACGGCGTGCTGTTGGAGGACAAAGGCTTCGCGAACCGCGCCTACTTCCTTGTCGGTCCCGACGGCGTCGTTCGCTGGGTCCACGTCGAGGAGAATGCTGGTCAGCGCCGCGCCGACCACGAGCTTTTGACCGCGATCGACAGTTTGGGCGGCTAAGAAGACTCGCACGATGCCGTTTGTGACGACTGCCGGGGTTGCGTACGGCCCCGGTAAGCGTCATATCTGAGCCCGTTCGGTCATCTTGTCCTCCTGCCATCCTCGACCCGACGACGTGTCCGAGGTCCCGCTGTCAGCTCCCGCCAGACACCGACTCTCAAAGCCAATTCCGCGAACGCTTACAGCGATCGCGGAAATCGCGGCTGCATTGGCGACTGCCGATTCCGTCGGCGCCGTGATGCCGGGAATCCTTGGCGCGGTCGCCAGCGAGCTAGACGGCTCACAGGCCAGCCTGTGGCTTCGCGGTCTCGACGGCCTGCGTCGCGCTTGGTTCGTCGCCGCGGACACGACTCCCGCTCCCGCGGTCGAGGAGCAATTGCGCACCGGCGACGTGACCGACGCTGACGGCTTCGTCGTCGCGCGACTCCTCGCGGGCCGCCAAGAGCTCGGCGCCATCTCCGCGCGGCCCGGTCGCGCGCTGCTTGGCGAAGATCAACTCTTTCTGTCCACGGTCGCCGATCTGCTCGCACCGGCGCTGCGCGATGCGGAGTACGCGCATCGGCTGGAGTCCGAGGTCGCGGCGCGTACGCGCGAGATCGACGAGCAGAGGCTCTTCACCGAGAAGATCATCGATTCGCTTCCGGTCGGACTCTACGTGATCGACCGCGCGTATCGAATCCAAGCGTGGAATCGCAAACGCGAGATCGGCTTGCAGGGTGTGTCGCGCGAAGAAGCCATCGGCCGCACGATTTTCGAGATCTTGCACCGCCAGCCAGCCGAGCTACTGCGCAGCGAATTCGAGAGTGTGTTCGAGTCGGGGCAGATGCAGCAATTCCCGATCGAGTCCACGGCATTCGGCGAATCGCGCACGTATCGGATCAGCAAGATTCCGATGCATCTCGAGGAGAAGGAAGTCTCGCACGTCATCACGATTGGCGAGGACATCACCGAGTGGCGGCAGGCCGAGGATCGGTTCGCGCAAGCTGAAAAGCTCGCGGCCATCGGTACGCTCGCGGCCGGCGTGATGCACGAGATCAACAATCCGCTGGCCACGATCGGCGCGTGCGCCGAAAGTCTCACGCTCGGGCTCGATGAGCAAACGCTCAATTTCGAGACCGACGTGCCGGAGATTCGCGATTCGTTGCAGCTCATCCAGCAGGAAGTGATGCGCTGCAAGGGCATCATCGACGGCCTGCTCGATTTCAGCCGCCCGAAATCGACGACGAAGGTCTTAGTCGATCTCAACGCGGTGATCGAGAAGACGCTGCGCCTCGTCAAGCATCACCCGCGCTTCCGCCGCGTGCTCGTGGGCGTGGAACCGAGTCGCACCTTGCAACCGGTGTTGGCGAACGAAGAGCAGATGGTGCAAGTCTTCATGGCACTCATCCTCAACGCGCTCGACGCGATGGAAGATCGCGGCGTGATCACGCTGCGCACGCGTTCGGACGAGAAGGACGCGATGACGATCGCCGAGGTCGTCGACCGCGGCCACGGCATTCGCAGCGGCGATCGTACGAAGATCTTCGAGCCGTTCTACACGACCAAGCCGCCGAGCCGCGGCATGGGACTCGGTCTGTCGATCTGCTATGCGATCGTGACCGAGCATGGCGGCCGCATCGAGGTCGACAGCGTGATGGGCGAAGGCAGCGTGTTTCGCATTCTATTGCCGGCGCACCAAGCGTGACCGCCATGCGAAACACACCAGCGCACGGGGTCGCGGGCCAGAATGGCGCGGGGCGCATTCGCGTGCTCGTGGCCGAGGACGAGGAGAATCTCGCGCAGATTCTCTGTTCGTTCCTGCGCGGTCGCGGACACCACGTGGTGTGTGTCGGCGACGGTCGCGCCGCCGTGCAGTGCGTGCGCGATGAGGCATTCGACGTCGCGCTCATCGACATCGTGATGCCGGAGATGGACGGTCTCGAGACGCTGCGTCATCTGCGCGCCGAGCCCGATCCGCCGGAGGTCATCATCATCACGGGGAACGGCACCGTGGAGACGGCGATCAACGCGATGAAGCTTGGCGCCTACGACTACATGGCCAAGCCGTATCGCATGGCCGAGATCGACGTGCTGGTGCGGCGCGCGTGGGAGAAGCATCAACTCGCGCGCGAGAATCGGTATCTCCAGGCGCGGTTGTCGCGCGTGGACTCGACGCCCGAGGTGATCACGCAGTACGCGCCGATGCACGCGGTGCTGACGCTGCTCGAGCGCGTGGCAACGACTGATTCACCGGTCCTCATCACCGGCGAATCGGGCACGGGTAAGACGCTGCTCGCGCGCGCGATTCACCGGTTGTCTGGACGCACCGGACCGATGGTGGAAGCCGACAGCAGCGTGCTGGCCGAGAGTGTGTTGGATGTCGAGTTGTTCGGGCACGAGCGCGGTGCGTTCACGGGCGCTGTCGCGCGCAAGTCGGGACTCATCGAGCTCGGCGCGCACGGCACGTTGTTCATCGACGAAGTCGGCGTGCTGAGCGCGAAGCTGCAGTCCAAGGTCGCGCGGGCGCTCGAGCATGGAAGCTTCTTCCGTGTCGGCGGCACACAAAAGGTCGACATCGAAGTCCGCTTAGTGACGTCGAGTAATCGCGACCTGGAGCAAGCGGTGCGCGATGGACGCTTCCGCGATGATCTGTTGTATCGCCTGAACGTCGTGACCGTTGCGCTACCGCCGCTGCGCGAGCGCGTCGTCGACATTCCGTTGCTCGCGCAGCATTTCCTCACGCAGCTTGCCGGACTGTCCACGCCGGTGCTCACGCCCGACGCGATCGCCTTGATGCAGGAGTACAGTTGGCCGGGCAACATCCGCGAGCTGCGCAACGTGATCGAGCGCGTCGTGCTGGTCGCACGCGGCAGCGATCGCGAGATCCGCGCGCAGGATCTCCCGCTGGTGACCGCACCGGTGACAACGCGCGCGATGGTCGGCTCGGAGACGACGCTTGCGGAGCTCGAGCGGCAGCACATCGACGCCGTGCTCACGCAGACCAATTGGCATCAGGGCAACGCCGCGAAGATTCTCGGCATCTCGTCGAAGACGTTGTATCGGAAGATTCGCGAGTACGGATTTGTCCGGAAGGGCAGGGGCGAGGGCCGAGGGGCGCGAGTCGAAGAGGCTGGAGCGGCAGAGGACTAGCGGGCCTTCGCATCCTCGGGTTAGCTCTAGATTCGTACGCATCGTCGGGCCTGGTCTCGACTCTCCACCCTCGCCCCTCGCTTCACACATGCGCATTCTCGTCATCGAGGACGATCCCACCGTTGGGCAGTACGTCAAGCGCGGCCTCGAGGAGCATCGATGGTCGGTGGATCTCGTCACGGATGGCGAGGACGGCGAGAAACACGCGGGGTCGGAGGCGTACGACCTGATCATCCTCGACATGCGATTGCCGAAGCAGTCGGGACTCGAAGTGCTGCATGCGCTGCGCGCGCGCGGCTTCGAGCGTCCGGTGCTCGTGCTCACCGCGCAGGATGCTGTCGATTCGAAAGTCACGGCGTTACGCGCCGGCGCGGACGACTACGTCACGAAGCCCTTCGCATTCGAGGAATTGCTGGCGCGCGTCGAAGCGCTGGCGCGTCGCCCGCGCGCGCTCGCGTCGCCGATCATGACCGTGGCCGATCTGGTGCTCGATCAGGCGACGCGACAAGTCACGCGCGCGGGTGAGCCAATCGAACTGACGCCGAAGGAATACACGGTGCTCGAATATCTCATGCGCCATCAAGGCCGCGTGATGAGCCGCACCTTGATCACCGAGTACGCATGGGGTTACCACTTCGACCCGGGCACGAACATCGTTGACGTGGTGATCAACCATCTGCGCAAGAAGGTCGATGCAGGGCGGCAGAAGCGATTGATCACGACTGTGCGCGGCGTCGGGTACATGATCAAAGATCCGGGGTAGCGGCTCATGGCGTCCACGCGGACCAGACTCACCGTCTCGTATGCGATCGTGCTGTTGGGCACGATGGTGGCGTTTGGCTTGGCAATCTGGGCGGGACAGAACAGTCAGTCGATCGACCAGGTTGGACGCGAAGCGTTTCGTCTCGCCGACCAGGTATTGAGCACACTGCAATCGGCGCAGGCCGTGTCGCGACGGCTTACGTACGTCGACAGCACGGACAAAGAGAATCCGGTTACGCGGCCCACGAAGGAGATGGCCGACGTGCTCGATCTGCTTCCTGGCTACTTCGTATTGCTCGACCGCCAAGGGAAGCTGCTATATCCGTCGACGCTCATGCGACAACTATCGGGCGACGATCAGACCAAGCTGCTTCAGAACTGGCTGCAGTTGAACGAGGAAGCGGGCGCCGTGAAAGTGCCGGTGCGGAACGATTCGCTCGTGCTCCTCGCGGTGGCGCGGCGCAACGCGGCGCCGGGCAACATCTCGCGCGTTGTCGCCGCGCTGCCGGCGAATGCGGCCGAAGTGCCGGCGGGATTGCTCGTCGGCACGATGGTGATGTTGGCGCCGATCATCTTCGGCATCTCGATGGTCGTTGCCTATCTCGTCGTCGGCAGCGCATTCAAGCCGGTCGATCAGTTGATCAACGAAGTCGAAGCGATCACCGACGGCCGCAGTTTGCATCGTCGATTGCCGGCCGACACGAGCAACGACGAGTTGTCGCGACTCGGGCTGACGGTGAATGCGATGCTCGCGCGACTCGAGACGTCGTTCGCTGCGTTGCGCCGATTCACTGCGGACGCGAGCCACGAGCTCCGCACGCCGTTAACGGTGCTTCGCGCCGACGTCGAGCGCGCGATGCATCCCGGCACGAATCGCGGCGAACGCATGGTGGCGCTCGAGGAAGCGTTGCAGGAGACGGCGCGCATGGCCGATCTCGTCGACAGCTTGCTGACGCTCGCGCGTGCGGACGAAGGCCGCTTCGACATTCATCGCACGCCGGTGGAGATCGAGCCGCTCATGCGCGAAGTCTTCGAGACGGCGGTGATCCTCGGCGAGCATGCGGGGCACGTGCTCTCGATGCCGGTGTTGGAGAACGCGGTGGTGATGGGCGATCGGCCGCGCCTCAGACAATTGCTGCTCAACCTCGTGACGAACGCGATCAAGTACACGCCGCGTGGCGGTCGCGTGGAGATGTCGGCGACGTTGAAACCCGACAACGAGATTGCGATCGTGGTGCGCGACAGCGGCATCGGCATCGCGGCGAATGATCTCGCGCACATCTTCGATCGATTCTGGCGTGCGGATCGCGTGCGGTCGCGCGCGTCGGAGCGCGGCGGATTTGGTCTCGGACTTTCGATCTCGCAATGGATCGTTCAAGCCCATAGTGGGACGATCACCGCACAGTCGCGGCTCGGGCGGGGCAGTGTGTTCACGGTAACGATTCCCGTGATGCCCGCAGCGGCAGAGGCGAACGCAAGTGGCGGTATACCAGTGGACGCTGGCGACCTAACCAACTCTTAATCTTCCAGACATTCCGCCCGGAATGCCGAGGAATAGCTTATCCAACCAGACAGTTCGCGCATTTCCCCCTGCACCGATTTGGCCAACGACAATGTTCGACAACCTCATCGAGTCAAAAGCGTCAAAGCAGAAGCGGGCGGGCGGCACCATGGCGAGTATCGTCGTGCACGGAATTCTGATCACGGCTGCCGTGCTCGGAACGCTGCATGCGAGCCAGGCCATGGAGAAGCCGAAGGCGGAGAAAGTGGAGTTCGTCACGGTCAAGAAAGACGAGCCGCCACCGCCCAAGGATCAGCCCAAGCCGCCCCCGGACGTGGTCATGAAGGCACCGCCGCCGAAAGGCTTCCAGGTGCTGACCGCGCCCATCAAGATCCCCGACGTCATTCCGCAGATTGACCTTTCGAAGAAGGTCACGGACGAGAACGACTTTTCGGGTAAGGGTGTCGCCGGTGGTCGATCGAACGGTATCGTCGGCGGAACGCCGACTCCGGTCAACGACAACCAGACGTACTACGAGTACCAGGTTGAAAAGCAGGTCTCGCCGGATCCGCGCAATGCGCCGCCCCGGTACCCGGACATGCTGCGCTCCGCGAACGTCGAAGGTGAAGTGCTCGCGCAGTTCGTGGTCGATACCACGGGCCGTGCGGACATGTCGACCTTCAAGATCCTCAAGTCGACGCACGATCTCTTCACGAGTGCCGTGAAGGCCGCGCTGCCGAACATGCGGTTCTTCCCCGCGGAAGTCGGCGGCAAGCACGTCAAGCAGCTCGTTCAGATGCCGTTCCAGTTCAATCTCACCAAGTAAGCGATACCTACGGAGACTTGTCGAAATGGATCTCTCACTGATTGGTATGTGGCACCAGATGGGCAACTTCGCCAAGGGCATCGTGATGACCATGGCGATCATGTCCGTCTACTCGTTGACCATCATGGTCTCCAAGTGGTGGAGCCTCAGAAAGGCGCAGAAGGAAACGATCAAGTTCGCACCTGAGTTCTCGCAGTTCCTCGAGGAAGACAACCTCACCGAGGCGATCCGCCTCGCCGAGAGCTACAAGCGGTCGCACGTCGCGCTGGTCCTTGGCGGCGCGCTGGGTGAAGTGAAGCCGCTCATCGCCGACGGTTCGGTCACGGTGTCGGACATCAACTCGGCGGAACGTGCGGTCGAGCGCAACATGCTCCTCGAGATCACGCAACTGAAGCGCGGTATGGCGGTGCTGGCCACGGTGGGCGCCACGGCGCCGTTCGTCGGACTGCTCGGCACCACGATGGGCGTCGTGAACTCCTTCCAGGGAATGGCCTCGTCCGGATCGGGCGGTCTTGCCGCGATCGGCGGTGGTATCTCGGAAGCCCTCATCACGACGGCGTTCGGTCTGCTCGTCGCCATCCCGGCCGTGTGGGCGTACAACTACTTCACGACCAAGATCGACAACCTCGTTGCCGAAATGACGTACGTGTCGAAGGAAATGATCGACTATCTCATCAAGGGTGTGTCGGGTGAGTTCGGCCGTTCACGCTTCACCCGTGAGTTCAACACCGCTGGTGGTTCTGGCCCGATCAACACCTGATCGCCCTAACCCATTGAGGAGGTAGTCCAATGGCAATGGCATCAGGTGGTGGCAAGGGGCAGGTCGCATCGACGCCGAACGTGACGCCGATGGTGGACGTCATGCTCGTGCTGCTGATCATCTTCATGGTGGTCGCGCCGGCACTCATGGCGGGCTTCACTGCCGACCCACCGCAGGCGCAGAATATCAAGGACCATCCGGAAGATGACAAGACCGATCAGGTCCTGGGCATCGACAAGGCTGGCAACTATTACCTGAACAAGAAGCCGATCCACAAGGAAGACATTGCGGCGACGCTCAAGCACATTTACGTCGATCAGACCCGCGATGACTACATCATGTACTTCAAGGCCGACAAGAATCTCGATTATGAAAAGATTCTCGACGCCATGGACATCGCGATGCACAACGGCGTTCGCGTGGTCGGCATGATCAGCGATCAGAAACCTGGGACGATCTCCACGGTTCCTGGCGACACGAAGTCCACGGTTCCGGCACCCGCAGCACCAGCCACGCCGGCAGGAGGTAACTAATGTCAATGGCGAGCGGTGACGGCGGCAGCCTGTCAAACGACATCAACGTCACGCCGATGATCGACGTGCTGCTGGTGCTGTTGATCATCTTCATGGCGGTGCTGCCGTCCATGCGGAAGTCGATCGACATTCAGCTCCCTGATCCGAACCCCACGGTCGCTCCGGCGAACGCGAAGTCCGATCAGATCGTGCTGGAAGTGAAGCCGGGTGGACAGTTCTTCATCAACAGCGAGGCGGAAACGAAGGACAACCTCGCTGCACGACTGAAGTCGATCTACGATCCGCGTCCGGAGAAGGTGATCTTCGTGAAGGGCTCGCCGGGCGTGAAGTACGGCGACGTGATCTTCGCGATGGACGTTGCGCGTGGTGCGGGTGTGAAAGTCATCGGTATTCCGCCCAAGGACACGCCGGGCTCGACTCCCGCGGGCGCAGCACCAACCGGGAACTAGCGGTCCGATCAGATTTCTCGCGTACGCGATTGCGTAAGCGAGATCAGCAAGACACGAAGGATCTTTTGGCGCTCGCCAAAAGATCCTTCGTCGTTTCGGTCCAGGTTTTCGGGCCGAGCGTGATCGGGGGCGAACCCTTTTCGCCTGGCCGGTCGTATAACTTTGCATGACCGCAGGAGTCCACGCCGCCGCGCACTCGCGTGAAATGACGTCATCAGCCGAATCGAACGAACCGCTCGAGGCGGCCGCTCTACCGAAGCGGCTGCCTGCTACTGGACTTCCAGTAGCTCACGAGGATCGTCGCGGCTGGGGCTTGTTGTCGGCGTTCCTTCATCTGCTGCTGATCTTTCTCCTCATCACACCGCTGGCGTCGCACGAGGGCATCGTCATCGAGCAGCCGCAGGGCGCCGGCGGTGCTGGTCCTGCTGGCGGCGGCGGCGGCGGCGGTGGGCACAGTGGAACGGGCGGCGAACGGGAAAAGGTGCAATACGTGGCTGTTGCGCCGCCGCCAGCTGCGGTTGCTCCGACGGTGACGCCACCGCCAGTTCCGCCGCCCACAGTACAGCCCATGCCCGCGCCGGTGGTTCCGCCGCCGGCAGCAGTGATTCCGCCTCCCGCGCAGGTCACTGCCAGTGCAACGCCGCAGATCGCGAAAGTCGAGGCCGTTGCGCCGACACCTGGTACGGGCGGCGGCAGCGGGCATGATGGTACGAACGGCAACGGGCCGGGATCCGGCGGTGGCGTTGGCTCTGGAGTCGGAACAGGACGCGGATCTGGCATTGGACCGGGGACGGGTGGGGGAGTGCAGGCCAACTACCCGCCGGCGCCGATCGAGCTCTTCATCCCGCCGCTCCCGATGCCGGCCAAGGTGCGCGGATTTCATCTCGTCGCGGAATTCGACGTGGATTCAACCGGGAAGGTGCTCGGTTTCACCTTCACTCCCACGCGAGACGGGGGCTACAACAAGCGACTTGAAGAGGTGCTCAAGGGCTTCAAGTTTCGACCCGGCACAACGCCCAACGGTGTGCCGATCCGGATGAAGGCGCAGATCACATACGAGTTCTGACGCTCGCGGGCCGCGATCCTGGCGGATGGCTCTCTAGCCAACCCGCCGCGTCATTCGTATCATTACGCGCTCCTCCAATAGTGCAGGGCCCATGAACCAATCCATGGGCTTTTTTTCTGCCCCTGCCCCCTGCCTCCAAGGACATCAAGCCGATGAAATTGATGGAGAACGCGTTCCGCCGCATGCTCCCCGTCATGGTCGCGCTGGTCGTGGCGATCTTCGCAGCGCCGCTGCACGGTCCATCGCTGATTGCGCAGCAGGTCGGTTCGCCGGCGCCGGGTGCCGCATCCGTGGCCGCCCCGGCCGCCGCCCCCGTTCAGCAATCACAAGCGGGTGGTGAAGCGAACCTCATTATTCCAGATCTCTCACAGGTTGATTTCCTCGGCGTGCATGGCACGACGCTGCTGAAGGGTGGGTTGCTCGTCTGCGTGCTCGGACTGGTGTTCGGGCTCGCGATCTACATGAAGCTCAAGGCGATGGAAGTACACTCGTCGATGCTCGCGATTTCCGAGCTGATCTACGAGACTTGCAAGACGTATCTCGTCACGCAGGGCAAGTTCATCTTGCTGCTGGAAGTGTTCATCGGCGCGGTCATCGCGCTCTACTTCGGCGTGTTGCAGCACTTCTCGGCCGCCAAAGTCATCATCATCCTCGTCTTCAGCTTGATCGGCATTGCCGGCAGCTACGGCGTGGCGTGGTTCGGCATTCGCGTGAACACCTTCGCGAATTCGCGGACTGCATTTGCCGCGCTGCGCGGCAAACCCTATCCCTGCTACGCAATTCCGCTGAGCGCCGGCATGAGCATCGGCATGTTGCTGATCTCGGTCGAGCTCGTGCTGATGCTCTCGATCCTGCTCTTCATTCCGGGCGATTACGCCGGTGCGTGTTTCATCGGCTTCGCCGTTGGCGAATCGCTCGGTGCGGCGGCGCTGCGTATCGCCGGCGGTATCTTCACCAAGATCGCCGACATCGGCGCCGACTTGATGAAGATCGTGTTCAACGTCAAGGAAGACGACGCGCGAAATCCGGGCGTCATCGCCGACTGTACGGGTGACAACGCCGGCGACTCCGTGGGCCCGAGCGCCGACGGCTTCGAGACGTACGGCGTGACGGGCGTCGCGCTGATCACGTTCATCGTGCTCGCGGTTCGCGAGCCGGCCACGCAGGTGCAGCTCCTCGTCTGGATCTTCGTGATGCGCATCATGATGATCGTGGCGAGCGGCGCGTCGTATCTGATCAACGCCGCGATCGCCAAGGCCAAGTACCAGAACGTCGACAAGATGAACTTCGAAGCGCCGCTCACGGTGCTCGTCTGGTTGACGTCGATCGTGTCGGTGATCGGAACGTACGTGGTGTCCTACCTCATGATCCCGAACCTGGGCGGCGATCCGTCGCTCTGGTGGAAGCTGTCGAGCGTCATCACCTGCGGTACGCTCGCCGGCGCGATCATTCCGGAGCTCGTGAAAGTCTTCACGTCCACCGAGTCGTCGCACGTCAAGGAAGTGGTCACGTCGTCGCGTGAAGGCGGACCGTCGCTGAACATTCTGTCCGGCCTCGTGGCGGGCAACTTCAGCGCCTTCTGGCTCGGCATCACGATCATGGGCCTCATGACGGTTGCGTACCTCGTGAGCAATCTGGGTATGGCGTCGATCATGGTGGCGCCGGCCGTGTTCGCGTTCGGCCTGGTGGCGTTCGGCTTCCTCGGCATGGGTCCGGTGACGATCGCCGTCGACTCATACGGTCCGGTGACGGACAACGCGCAGTCGGTGTTCGAGCTCTCGACGATCGAACAGATGCCGGGTGCCGCGGCCGAAGTTCAGGCGAAGTATGGATTCGCGGTGAACTTCGAGCGCGCGAAGCATTTCCTCGAGGAGAACGACGGCGCCGGCAACACGTTCAAGGCGACGGCGAAGCCGGTGTTGATCGGTACGGCAGTCGTCGGCGCGACGACCATGATCTTCTCGATCATCGTTGGCCTGACCAACGGGCTGACGACGAACCTACAGAATCTCTCGATTCTCCACGCGCCGTTCCTGCTCGGTTTGCTCACCGGT
The DNA here is from genome assembly GCA_036499625.1 of Gemmatimonadaceae bacterium. Taxonomy (GTDB): domain Bacteria; phylum Gemmatimonadota; class Gemmatimonadetes; order Gemmatimonadales; family Gemmatimonadaceae; genus JAQBQB01. Next base: position 17,832 of record DASYDJ010000015.1, on the reverse strand, counting down.
GGCGCGATCATCTATTGGTTCACCGGCGCTTCGATTCAGGCCGTAACGACGGGTGCGTATCGCGCGGTCGAGTTCATCAAGGCGAACATGAACCTCGAGAGCACCGCGGCCGCGTCGATGGAGGACAGCAAGAAGGTCGTGGAGATCTGCACGAAGTACGCGCAGAAGGGCATGCTCAACATCTTCTTCACGGTGTTCTTCATCACGCTCGCGTTCGCGTTCATCGAGCCGTACTTCTTCATCGGCTACCTGATTTCGATCGCGTTGTTCGGCTTGTACCAGGCGATCTTCATGGCCAACGCCGGCGGTGCGTGGGATAACGCGAAGAAGATCGTCGAAGTGGAGCTCAAGCAGAAAGGCACGGATCTCCACGCTGCCACGGTCGTTGGCGACACGGTCGGCGATCCGTTCAAGGATACGTCGTCGGTGGCACTCAATCCGATCATCAAGTTCACGACGCTGTTCGGATTGCTCGCCGTGGAGTTGGCCGTCTCGCTCACGCAGCAGAGTGGTCCGGCTCTGAGCCATGGCTTGGCGGCGGCGTTCTTCATCGTCGCGCTGGTCTTCGTGCACCGGTCGTTCTACGGAATGCGGATCGAGTCGAAGTGACGTTGGGTGGAACGGTGGAACGGTGGAACGGTGGAACGGTGGAACGGTGGAACGGTGGAACGGTGGAAGGGTGAAACCGTGGAACGTTTTGTCATTCCGAAGGAGCGAAGCGACTGAGGAATCTCGTATCGTCCGGCTAGCTCTCTCGCTTCGCTCGGGATGAAAGCCGTACGGTAGTTTTCGTTCCACCTTTCCACCTTTCCACCGTTTCACCTTTCTACCATCTCTAAATGTCCTCTCTCTTTTCGCGCAAGCCCATCGCGGCGCTGCTGGCCGAGGGTGACAACCCGAACGCGCTGAAGCGCGCGCTCGGTGCGGGCGATCTGATCATGTTGGCGATCGGTGCCGTGATCGGCGCCGGAATCTTCGGAGCGATCGGATCGGCGGCGGCGGGTCAGATCGGTCCGAATGGAGAAATCATTCGCGTGGGCGCTGGCCCCGCGCTAGTGCTCTCCTTCCTGCTCCTCGGCGCCGCGTGCGCGCTCGCGGGGCTCTGCTATGCGGAGCTGGCGTCGATGATTCCGCAGGCCGGCAGCGCATACGCATATACGTATGCGACGCTCGGCGAACTGGTGGCGTGGATCATCGGCTGGGATCTCATCCTCGAGTACGCCGTTGGCAACGTGGCGGTCGCGATCTCGTGGGCCGACTACTTCAAGTCGCTCGTCGGCGACTGGATACCGATGCCCGATTGGTTGACGACCGGCTATCGGACCGCGCTCTTGAGCTCCGATCCCAAGATTCACGGATTGCTCAATACCGCGCCGCATGTCGGCGGCATTCCGATCCTGATCAACGTGCCGGCGTTTGGCATCGTCGCGTTCATTACGTGGCTGCTGTTGCGCGGTGTGCGCGAGAGCGCGCGCGCGAACAACTTCATGGTTGCAGTGAAGCTGCTCGTGCTCGCGCTCTTCATCGTGATGGGCTTGCAGCACATCAACCCGGCGAACTACCATCCGTTTGCTCCGAACGGCTTCAAGGGAGTGCATCAGGGCGCGGCGATCGTGTTCTTTGCGTACATCGGATTCGACGCGATCTCGACCGCGGCGGAAGAAACCAAGAATCCGCAGCGGAACATGCCGATCGGTATCCTTGGCGGTCTGGCAATTTGTACGGTCATCTACATCATCATTGGTGCTGTGCTCACGGGTATGGTGCCGTCGGCGGACCTAGGGAAGGCCGCCGATCCGCTCGCCTACGCGCTCAAGGCGACCGGGATGACGAGCATCGCGAAGATCGTGTCGTTCGGCGCGGTGTTTTCGATGGCGGCAGTCCTTCTCGTGTTTCAGTATGGACAGCCGCGCATTTTCTACGCGATGGCGCGCGACGGACTGCTTCCGAAATGGGCATCGCGTCTGAGCGGCAAGTCGCACGTTCCGTACGTGACGACCATCCTCACGGGCGTCGTCGTCGCCGTGTGGTCGTTGATCGGTGATGCCGGCGAGACCTACGACCTCACGAACATCGGGACGTTGTTCGCGTTCGCCCTCGTGTGCATTGGCGTGATCGTTTTGAGATATACAGATCCTGATCGCCATCGGCCGTTCCGCGTGCCGTTCGTGCACGTCGTGGGCATTGTCGGCGCGCTGATGTGCGTGTTCGTCATGCGCGGATTGCCGAGCTTGGCGTGGGTGCGTTTCGGTTGGTGGCTCGTGATCGGCCTGGTGCTCTATTTCCTGTACGGTTACCGAAACTCGACGTTGCGCCGCGAGGCCGCTCCCGGCCTCGCGCAATCAGCGAAACAGTAAAGCCGTAAGGCGGTCGCATGCAGAATTCGTCGTCAGTGGGGCAGCCGGGAGTTTCGCCGGTTGCTCCCAAGAGTTTTCTCCGACGGATCACGCTGTCGCAGTGGATCGTGATCTCGATGGTCGTCGGCGTCGCGTTGGGCTGGATCTTCCCCGACGCCGCGCGAGATGTGCACGGCGGCTGGGCGGCGAGCGACCTGAACGTGCTGTCGACAGTGTTTCTGCGGATGATCAAATCGTTGATCGTGCCGCTGTTGTTCGCAACGTTGGTGGTCGGCATTGCCGGGCACGGCGACGACATGAAGCGCGTCGGGCGGCTCGCCTTTCGGTCCATCATCTACTTCGAGCTCGTGACCACGGCGGCGTTGGTCGTCGGGTTGCTGGCGGTCAACATCGTGAAGCCGGGGCGCGGTGTGGACCTTGGCACCGCGTCGGCGCAGGAAGGCGCGCAGCTCGCGTCTACGCACACCACGTTGAGTGGCGTCATCGAGCACACGGTGCCGCAGAGCTTCTTCGAGGCGGCGTCGCAGAATCAGGTGCTCCAGATCGTCTTCTTCGCGATCATTTTCGCGGTTGCGCTCTCCAAGGTGCAGGGCGCCAACAAGACGTTCATGCTGGCGGCGTGCGAGAGCTTATCAGAAGTGATGTTCAAGTTTGTGAACATCGTCATGGCCTACGCACCTATCGGCATCGGGGCCGCGATCGCGGTTACCGTGTCAAAAGGCGGCTTGGGTATTCTAAAAAACCTCGGCATCCTCGTTGGCACGTTGTACGGCGCGCTGATCGTGTTCGTGCTCTTCGTTTTCGTTCCCATCGCGCTGGCGGCTCGGGTGCCGATTCGGAAGTTCGTGCGCGCCGTAAAGGAGCCGTGGTTGATCGCGTTCACCACGGCATCGTCAGAGGCAGCGTTCCCGTTGGCGATGGAGCGAATGGAACAGTTCGGTGTTCCGCGCCGCATTGTCGCATTCGTGCTGCCCACCGGCTATTCGTTCAACCTGGACGGGAGCACGCTGTATCTGGCGCTCGCGTCTGTTTTCGTGGCGCAGGCGGCGGGAATCGACATGCCGCTCTCGGCGCAGCTCATCATGATGCTGACGTTGATGCTGACGAGCAAAGGCGTCGCCGCGGTGCCGCGCGCCTCGCTCGTGATCCTTTCGGGAGCGTTGGCGCAGTTCGGTTTGCCTTTGCAGGGCGTAGCCGTCATTCTTGGAGTGGATGCGCTGATGGACATGGCGCGCACGTCGCTCAACGTGATCGGCAACTGTCTCGCGACGGTGGTGATGGCAAAGTGGGAAGGAGACTTCGGCAAGCCGGCCGTGCCGGTGATCGACGCCGTGGTCGGAGAGTCGTTGCGAATGCCTCCCGTGCGCAGGCCGGAATCGGTGTAGCCGCACGCTGAACGTCGCTGAAAGTCGCTGAACGTCGTAGTCCCTGGCCTTACCTCACACGCTGAGGGTCGATTCCATGGCAATTTCTTTCAAGGTCAACGGCAAGCCCACCACGGTCGACGTCCCAGCGGACATGCCGCTGCTCTGGGTATTGCGCGACGAACTCGACATGAAGGGCACCAAGTTTGGCTGCGGCATCGGGCAGTGCGGCGCTTGCACGGTGCACGTGAATGGCGTGGCGGCCAAGTCGTGCCAGCGCAAGGCATCGACCGTCGCCGGCGCGAACGTGTCGACGATCGAAGGCCTCTCGCCAGACGGCACGCATCCGCTGCAGCGCGCGTGGGAGGAGCTCGACGTTCCGCAGTGCGGCTACTGTCAGGCTGGTCAACTGATGGCTGCGGCCTCGCTGCTCGCCAAGACGCCAAATCCGACGGACGACGACATCGATCGGGCGATGAACGGGAATATCTGCCGCTGCGCCACGTATCTGCGCATTCGACAAGCGATTCATCGCGCGGCCACGATGCCGGCCGCGGTTGGTTCGCATTCCGGCGACTCCCACTCGTAAGGAGGCGGCTCATGGATACCACACAGCGCGTCGATCGCCGGTCGTTCCTTCGAGTCACCGCGTTGGCCGGCGGCGGCATCATGTTCGGCAGCTATCTCGATCTGTTCGGTACGACTGACGCGTCCGCGGCGACGCTCGCGACCGTCGCGTCGCATGCAGGTGCGGCCGGCGAGTTTGCACCCAACGCATTCATTCGGCTCACGCCGGATGGCATCGTGACGATCGTCGCGAAGAATCCGGAGATCGGCCAGGGCATGAAGACCACGCTGCCCATGTTGATCGCCGACGAGTTGGACGTCGAGTGGAAGAACGTGCGCATCGAGCAGGCGCCGCTCGACACGACCAAGTTCCAGGCGCAGTCGGCAGGCGGCAGTACGGCGACGCCAACGAATTGGCTACCGATGCGTCGCGTCGGCGCCGCGGGCCGCGCGATGCTCGTCTCCGCCGCGGCGAGCACGTGGGGCGTGCCAGAGTCGAGCTGCGAAACATCGGCGGGCGTCGTTCATCATCGCGCGAGCAATCGGTCGCTGTCGTACGGCGAGCTCGCGGCCAAGGCGGCGACGCTCACTCCGCCGTCGCTCGACACGGTCGCGCTCAAGGATCCGAAGGACTTCAAGATCATCGGCACGCGTGTCCCCAGCGTGGACAATCATGCCATCGTGACGGGCAAGCCGCTCTACGGCATCGACGTCACGATGCCCGGCATGCTCTACGCCGTGTACACCAAGTGCCCGGTGTACGCCGGCAAAGCGATCAGCGCGAATCTCGATGTGATCAAGGCGCAGCCCGGCGTGAAGCAAGCGTTCATCGTCGAGCCGGTTGGCACGGCCTTGAACGGACTCCTCGGCGGCGTGGCAATCGTTGCCGACAATTGGTGGCTCGCGAACAACGCGCGATCCAAGCTTACGGTTCAGTGGGACGAAGGTGAGACGGCGACGCAGAGCAGTGCGAGCTTTGCCGCGCAAGCCGAAGCATTTTCCAAGGCGCAACCCGAGAAAAATCTGCGCAACGACGGCGACGTGGACGCTGCGCTTGCAAGCGCGGTGAAAACGGTAGAGGGCGCGTATTCGTATCCGTTCATTGCGCACGCCACGCTCGAGCCGCAGAACACCACGGCGCACTTCGCCGATGGAAAGCTCGAGATTTGGTCGCCGACGCAGCAGCCGGCCAGCGGTCGCGCGCTCGTCTCCAAGTCGCTCGGTATTCCCGAGACGGACATCACAGTTCACTTAACGCGCACTGGTGGGGGATTTGGGCGTCGGCTCAGCAACGACTACATGGTCGAGGCGGCGGCGATTGCGAAACAGGTTGGTGCGCCAGTCAAGTTGCTGTGGGCGCGCGAGGACGACATCGGGCACGACATGTATCGCCCTGGCGGATTCCACTATTTGAAAGGTGGCGTCGACGCGCAGGGCAAGCTCGTCGCGTGGAAGAATCATTTCGTCTCGTTCGGCGCCGGCGGTTCGTTCGTCTCGAGCGCGAATCTTGGCGCGACCGAGTTCCCGTCGAAGTTCATTCCGAACTATTCAGCCGGTTATTCGCTCATCCCGTGCGGCATTCCGACGGGACCGCTCCGCGCGCCGGGCAGCAACGCGATTGCGTTCGTGATGCAGTCGTTCATCGACGAGTTGGCGAACGCGGCGGGGAAGGATCCATACCAGTTCCGGCTCGACCTGCTCGACAATCTGCAGCCCGATCCTCCACCGGCGCCTGGTGCACGGCCGCAACAGGGCGGCTCACTCGACGCGGCGCGCATGCGCGGCGTGCTCGAGCTCGTCGCAGAAAAATCGGCGTGGGGCAAGACGCCGCTGCCCAAAGGCACCGGTCGCGGAATCGCGTTCCACTTTAGTCATCGCGGCTACTTCGCCGAAGTGGTACAGGCCACGGTGACCAAGGCCGGCGATGTCAAAGTCGATCATGTGTGGGTGGCCGGCGACATCGGCAGCCAGATCATCAATCCGAGCAACGCCGAGAACCAAGCGCAGGGCGCCGTGCTCGACGGTATTGCCGAGGCGCTCGGTCAGGAGATCACGTTCGACAAGGGCCGCGCTGTGCAGAGCAACTTCAACACGTTCCCGTTGCTCCGTCTGCGTGACGCGGCGCCGATCGAGGTGCATTTCAAGATTACTGATTTCCCGCCGACGGGACTCGGGGAACCTGCGCTGCCGCCGGTTGTCCCGGCGCTGTGTAGCGCAATTTTCCAGGTGACGGGAAAGCGCGTGCGGTCGTTGCCCCTGTCGAAGCACGATTTGAGTTGGGGGTGAAGAGCGGTGGAACGTTCGTAAGACTGTCATCCCGAGCGAAGCGAGGGATCTAGCCGGACGACACGAGATTCCTCAGTCGCTTCGCTCTTTCGGAATGACACGCCGTCTTCGTTCCACCGTTCCACCCTACCACCGTTCCACCAGCGGCGGTCTCGCCGCCTACGCCATCGTCTCGCCAACGATCCGCAGCGCGGCGCGCACTGCACCGCGCGCCGCAACAACGGGCTCGGTTCTGACCTGCGCACCCGGGACCACTGACTTGAGCCGATGCTCGAGGCGTTTGCGCAACGTGGTGCCGCGCGACAGCATCCCGCCCGACAGCGCCACGTTCAATGCCGCGCGCTCTTCGCCGAACAGTTGGCGAGCGAGAGAACGCACATGCAGCACGAGCTCCTCCACCGCGAGCGTCAGAATCGCATTCGCGCGCAGGTCGCCCGAGTCGGCGACGCTCAATACGACAGGAGCGAGTGAGGCCAGCTTCGACGGTGCAGCATCAGCCGCCCACGCAATCAGATCCTGCGTCTCGTTCACCTCAGCGGCCGTCAACACCGCACCCGTGAGCGCCGTCTCCGGTTCACGTCCGTCGGCGGCGGCAGTGACCACCGACAGCGCGCGCCGGCCAATCCACGCTCCGCTGCCTTCGTCGCCGGCGACCGGACCCCAACCGCCGCACCGCGCTGTTGCACCGGCAGGTCCTCGCCCGAACGCAACCGAGCCGGTGCCCGCGATGAGCAGCACGCCGGGGCCGTCACCGAAGGCGTCGTCGAGCGCGATGCTGAAATCCGAATGGATCACGAGCTCCGACGCGAGATCGCGGCTTACCAATGCCTGCCAGAGCGCCTGACGTTCCGTCTCGCGTCCAGCACCGGCAACGCCGACGCACAACACGCGTGGCGTCACGTGCGTCATCTCGCACGACGCCAGCGCGTCGCGCACCACGTCGGCAATGACACTCGCCGAATGCTCGGCTTGCCCAGGGCGCACCGCGCTGCCCGGACCAACGGTTTCGGCGATCGTCTGGCCCTGCTCGTCGGCGACGATGGCGTGCGTCTTCGATCCGCCGCCGTCGATTCCAATTACGATAAATGTCATGTCAGGTCTGCTCGCGCCGGCACGGCTGCAATCACCGGTGGGGCGTCGTGCGTCAGCGAGGAGAGAATTCCAACCAGAAGGGTGATGGTCGTGCCGATCAGCACGAACCAGGGATAGGCAATTGTCGACAGGGGATGCAGCGTATTCGCAAATGCCGGCACCGCGGCGCTGATCTGCTTTGCGAACACCACCACGCTCATTACCGCAATCCCGACCGACATGCCGAGAATGGCGTCGCGCTGCACAGCCCGTCGCCAGAAAATAGCGAGAAAGAACCCGCCGAGTAGTGCACCGTACGTGAACGACGCGATGGACAGCGCGACGACGACGACGGGCGTCTTCGTGTTCGCCGGAAAAAGCAGGGCGCCACTGGTGAGCGCGATGCCCCACAAGAGCGCGAAGATGCGTCCAACGCGCAGCGTGCGCGGATCGTCAGCCGAGCGGCCGGTGAGCGGCAGGTAGATGTCGTGTGTCGACGAGGCGGCGAGCGAGTTGATCGCGCCCGAGTGCGTGCTCATCGTTGCCGCCAACACGGCGGCGAGCAGCAGCCCCACGAGTCCGTGCGGCATCTGATCGACGATGAACGTCGGGAAGATCGAATCGGGAATCGGAAATGCGCGAGCGTGGTAGAACGCCCACAGCGCGACGCCGAGCAGCAGGAAGAGCGCGAATTGGATGATCACGGCGACGCCGCTACCGATGACAGCGACTTGCGCCGCGCGCAGCGATTTGGCCGACATCAATCGCTGCACGATGAGCTGATCCGCGCCGTGCGAGGCCATCGACAGGAACGCGCCGCCGATGAGCCCCGCATACATCGTATGTGGTTGGTCAAATCCCGTGTACCAACTGACGATCTTGAGCTTGCCCGCCGCTGCCGCTTCGGGAAGCATTGCGTTCCAACCGCCGGGAATGAGATGCACGGCGATGATCAACGCCGACAATCCGCCGATGATGTAGACGGACGCTTGCACGATCTCCGTCCACACGACGGCGCGCATGCCGCCCTTGATCGTATAGAGAATCGTCAACGTGCCCAGAACGAGCACGGCGACAGGCATCACCGCGGCCTTCGGCAGCAGTGGCCCGATGATCAGCGCGATCGGCACCGCCGTGGCGAACACGCGCACCGAATCAGCCATGCCGCGCGTGACCATGAACACGATCGACGTGAAGCGGCGCGTCGCCAATCCAAACCGCTGCTCGAGCAGCGCGTACGCGGTGACGAGATTGCCCTCGTAGTAGCGCGGGATGAGCGTGAACGCGAGCACGATGCGGCCGAGGAGATAGCCGGTCGCAATCTCGAGAAAGCCCATGTTGCCGACGTACGCCAATCCAGGAATACTGATGAACGTCAGCGCACTCGTTTCGCTGGCGACGATCGAAAACATGACCGCCCACCACGGGATCTCGCGATCGGCGACGAAATAGTCCTTGGCGTCTTTCTGTTTTCGCCCGACGAACACGCCGAGCATCGTGATGCCGACGAGGTACGCGAAGATGACGACGAAGTCGAGTACGTTCAGCCCTCGCATGCAGACCTTGTCGAGCGATCACTCCACGACATACGCCTCCATGGCGAAATACTCGGCAAGCCCCAACCGATCGAGCTCGGCGGCCGTGCCCTTGTTGCGTGCTTCCACGCGCTGCCAAAATTCGCGGTCGTCATACCCGCCGGGGAAGGGGGCCGAGTCCTTTTGCGACTGGTGCTTGAAGATCGCCTGGATCTTGAGGCGAAGCTCTTCCTGCGAGAGGGGTACGAGGAAGTCGGCTTCGTTCACCGGCCACTCTTGCCACGCGCCGCGATAGAGCCAGATCTCCGGTCGGTGGAATCCTTTCCCATTCGAGGAAGCGTTCTCCGCTTCCAGCTCGGCGATTGCGCCGTCGATGGCTTCCTTGCACATCCGGTGCGTGCCGTGCGGATCGGACAGATCGCCCGCGACGAAGATCAGCTCCGGCGCGACGTCGATGAGCAACTGCTTGACGATCGCGATGTCCGCCGGACCAATCGGATCCTTGCGTACCTTGCCCGTTTGATAGAAGGGCAGATTGAGAAAACGAGCGGCGCTCCGCGGAAGTCCAAGCGTCTCGATGCCGCTCACCGCTTCGGCTTCGCGAATCAAGCGCTTGATGTCCTGCACTTCGGGAATGTCGATCTCGCCCGGCGTCTTCCGCTCGAGACACTCGTAGACTTTTTTCGCCAACGGGTCGACGCGATCGCGCTCGATGCGTCCCTCACCCGCCATGCGCTCGAGAAAATCGACATAGCGCCGCACGTCGTGGTCGAACACCGCGATGTTGCCGCTCGTCATGTACGCGACGAGGATGTCGTTGTCGTTCTCGACGAGCTTGCGCAGAATGCCGCCCATCGAGATCACGTCGTCGTCCGGATGCGGCGAGAAGCAAATGATCTTCCGCCCCACCGCGAGCTTGGACTTGCCACGGATTTTGGCGCCCAGTGCGTTGAACACTTTGCCGTTCACTTCGCCCGGCGAGCCGAACTTGGCGACGAGCGACGACATGTGCGTATCCGCATAGTCGCGCTGCGTGAGCTTGAGGATCGCCTTGTCGCGCTGCTGCGAGAGCCAGATCACGGCGCGAATGATGAGCGGCTGGCTCCACTGCACTTCGTCGAGCAGCCACGGCGTCTTGATCCGCGTCAGATCGGCCGCCGCGGCGCGGTCGACGTAGAACGTCGTGTTCGGATGATGCTGGAGGAACGTGGCGGCGACTTCGACGTCGATGTCGCCCTCCACCGCACGCTTGACGATTCTCGCTTTGTGCTCGCCCGTCGCGATGATCGCGATCTCGCGGGCATCGAGAATCGTCGCGACGCCCATCGTGACCGCTTCGCGCGGCACGTACTCTTCGCCGAAGAAGTCAGACGCGGCGTCGGCGCGCGTGACGGCGTCGAGCGTCACCAGACGCGTGCGACTGTCGGATCCCGATCCGGGCTCGTTGAACCCAATGTGACCGGTCTTGCCGATGCCGAGAATCTGAAAGTCGATGCCGCCGGCGCGCGCGATGGCTGACTCGTACCGTTGCGCGGCGTCTTCGACATCGGTACGCGGCACGTCGCCGGGCGGGATGTGCACGTTCTCCGGCCGGATGTCGACGTGCGAGAACAGATTCTCCCACATGAACCGATGGTAGGAGTGAATGCTCTCCCGGGGCATCGGGTAGTATTCGTCGAGATTGAACGTCACGACGTCGGCAAAGCTCAGTCCGTCTTCGTGATGCATGCGAATGAGCTCGCGGTACACGCCGATCGGCGTCGACCCGGTAGCCAGGCCGAGCACCGTCGACTCCCCGGCCGCGTTGCGCTCTCGAATCAGCGTCGCGATGCGGTTCGCAACGAGTCGAGCGATGTCGCCGTGATCTTCCACGACGACGGTGCGGATGCGTTCGCCGGTATTTACCGTGTGTGAAACGCGAGATGGCCCGCGATTCACCGAATCGCGGGCCATCTCTCCATCGTTCACCACGGTGTCCCGGCGCGAGCCAGCGACAGACCGTTCCATGTTACACCTGACGTGCCCGGGTTACGCCGAGAACGAGCTGCCGCAGCCGCAGCCGCCCGTAGAGTTCGGGTTCTTGAAAGTGAAACCTGAGCCCTGCATCGACGAGACATAATCGATGATCACGCCGTTCAGATATTGTGCCGAGAAGGGATCGACGAACACGCGCCACTCGCCTTGCTCAACCACGAGGTCGTCTTCAGCGGCCTCGTCTTCGATCAAAAGGCCGTACTTGAAGCCGCTACAGCCGCCGGGCTGGACGCTCACACGCAGCCCGCCCTTGGCCGGATCGACGTTCTCGGCCTCCATGAACTTCTTGACTTCCGTCGAGGCGGCGGGCGTGATGACCACCGCGACCTCGGGCTGATTCATTGTGCTCACTGCGGAGCCTCCGTTGACGACTAGTCGTGATGGACCACGATCGTTGAAAGATAGCCGGGTCGAAAGGGCGGTACAACGCCCGGCCAAGCCCTCATGTCATCCCGAGCGAACGCGAGGGATCTAGCCGGCCTAGACGAGATTCCTCGGTCGCGAAGTTTACCCTGAGCGAAGCGAACGGGCTCCTGTCGGAATGACAACCATCTTGCTCGCCCGTCAATCGGCCGCGATCCGTTCCTCCCGGACAGCCACCGCCGGCGGCGGCCCCTCCTCCGACCGGAACGACCGCGCAATCCAGGCAAACGCAACAACCGACACGACGATGAGAATCGTCGCCGATTCGTAGTTGCCAAATATCAGTTTGCCGATGCCGAATAGAATGGAATACACGCCTACGATACCGGCGATCCAGTTCGTCCAGGCCAGCGCGCCGCCCGGCGTCCGCTCGCGGCCCAGCCCGAGTCGCTCCGAGACGTGCGCCCACCCCGGCCCGCCGGGCCGTACGCGCAGGTAGAACGCGTCGAGCGTCTCGTCAGGCTCGGGCGACGTCATGTAGGTGACCGCGACCCACACGATCGTGCTCACGACCACGGTGACGAGCATCGTCACGGCGATCACGCGCTGGTCGCCGTCCGGATACCTCGCCACGATGAACGGATGCACGGCGATCGACACGATGCCCGAGATGATCATCGCGCTGATCTCCGACCACGCGTTGATGCGCCACCAGTACCAGCGAAGAATCAGCACGAGGCCAGTCCCGGACCCTAGCGCGAGCAGAAATTCCCACGCGCCCTGAATCGAATCGAGCTGCCACGCCACCACGGCCGACGCGAGAAACAATCCAATCGTCGTCCAGCGCGAGACCGACACGTAGTGCTTCTCGGTGTCGGTCTTGTTGATGAAACGCTTATAGAAGTCGTTGACGAGATACGACGCGCCCCAGTTGAGCTGCGTGCCGACCGTCGACATGTACGCGGCGGCAAATCCGGCCATCATCACGCCGCGCCATGGCGTCGGCAGCAGGTCGACGAACGCCTGCACGTACGCCGCTTCGTGATCGTGTGTCGGACCAATGCCGGCCGGGTAGAGCATGATCGTCGCGAGACCGGTGATGATCCACGGCCATGGGCGAATCGCGTACTGCGCGACCTGGAAGAACAGCGTCGCCAACACGCCGTCGCGCTCGGTCTTCGCCGAGAAGATGCGCTGCGCCACGTACCCACCACCGCCCGGCTCAGCGCCCGGATACCACGCGGCCCACCACTGCACCGAGAGAAATACAGTGAGTGCAAGCAGCGGCATCCACGTGTACGCCTCGATGCCGTGTCCGGTGAACTTCACGGGCAACACCGACAAGCCAGCCGTCTCGCTGCCGAAGTGCGCGGCCACGCCTGCCTTGAGCTTCACCATTCCGCCCACGGCCCGCACGGCATAGACGGCGAGAATGATGACGGCGGCCATCTTCACGATGAACTGAATCAGGTCGGTCCACAGCACGGCCCACATGCCGGCGGCGACCGAGTACGACATCGTCACGAGAAAGCAGATGCCGACGGCGATGACCTGGCCCGACACGGAAAAGCCGAGGACCATCACGTCGTGCAGGCCGAGCGAGATCGTGAGAATCTTGATCATCGCCCGCGTCACCCAGCCGAGGATGATCAGGTTGATCGGAATCGCCAGATACAACGCGCGAAAGCCGCGCAACACAGCCGCGCGGTTGCCGCTGTACCGGATCTCGGCGAATTCAACATCCGTCATCACGTTCGCGCGCCGCCAGAGACGCGCGAAGAAGAATACCGTGAGCATGCCGCTCATAAGCATGTTCCACCACAGCCAGTTGCCGGCGACTCCGTTCGACGTCACGAGTCCCGTGACAACGAGTGGGGTGTCGGCCGCGAACGTCGTCGCCACCATCGACGCGCCGGCCAACCACCACGACACCTGGCGTCCGGAGATGAAATACTCCTCCAGACTCTCGCCGCCCTTCTTGGCGAACAACAGTCCAATTCCCGCCGACATGCCGAAATAGGCGACGACGATCGCCCAGTCGATGACGGTCAGATGCATGCGCTGCTCACCGTGAGAGAAGTGTCGAGAAGGGAAACGTTCCGGTCGTTCATGGCTTGCGCGGAATGGCCGACATCACAGAGTCCGCGAGCGCCACACGCACGCGGCCGATCTTGTTGTTGTTGCGCGTCGGATCGACACGATTGGTGAGCAAAATGATGAACACGTCGTTGACGGGATCGATCCAGATCGACGTGCCCGTGAATCCGGTATGGCCGAACGCTTTCGCCGACATCAAATGTCCAGCCGAGTTCGAGCCGTTCGGTTTCTGCCATCCGAGCGCGCGGTCGGCGACCAGCGTTTTTTCGGTGAAGAAGGTGATCTCCTTCGCGGGCAGTACACGCTTGCCGCCGATCACGCCGCCGTTCAAGTACATCTGCGCAAACCGCGTGAGATCGTGCGCCGAGCTGAAGAGACCGGCGTGCGCCGAGACACCGCCGAGCCAGTAGGCGCGTTCGTCGTGCACCTTGCCATGAACGAGGCCGCCGCGCACCGGGTCGACCTCCGTGGGCGCGATGCGCGCGAGCAGCGCCATCGGCGGGTTGTACATCGTCTCGTTCATCGCGGCGGGAATGAACACGTGATCGTGCAGATACAGATCGAGCGGCATGCTCGTGATCTTCTCCAGCACGCGACCGAGCGTGTACGCGCCGATGTCGCTGTACACCATGCGCACGCCGGGAAGCGTATCGAGCGGCGTGGTATAGAGCAGCTTCGCGATGCTGTCCGGCAGGTGCGTGATCTGGTCGTAGTTCTTGTCCGCCGGCAGTCCAGACGTATGCGTCAACAGATGTCGAATCGTCACCAGGTTCTTGTTCTTGCCCGTCCAATCTGGCAAGTAGTGCTGCACCGGCGCATTGACGTCGACGCGTCCTTGGTCGACGAGTTGCATGATGCCGCTCGTCAGCCCAATGACTTTCGTCAGCGATGCGAGATCCCATAACGTGTGGTCGTCCGGCACCGGACTCGGCGCCCAATCCAAATTACCGACCCCGTACTCGGTGATCACGCGTGTCCGCGTGCCCACCACGGCGATGGCGCCGGGGAACGCGCTGTCGGCGCGCGCGGCGTCCAGAACTTGCCGCACTCGAGCGGCGACAGCCGAGTCACTCGGCGCGACAGCCGCAGCGGGCGAGCTAAGCGAGATGCGGGGTGGTCGCGCGGTGTCCGGCGTAGCATGTTCCGGTTCAGCGCCTGACGCGGCCGACCACACGCCGACGACGGCCGTTGTGGCCACGACGAGAAACAGAGAGGATCGAACCATATGCATCGGACGAGATGGAGTTGGTGGACGATCGGAACGATGCTCGTGGGCGCGTTGGCCTGCGGCGGCCGCGCGGCGGGTACGCAAACGCCAGCCGCGCATTCCGCTCCGACCGGTGCTGTACGCCCGGGAATCACGGTGCTGCTCGATGATAGTCTGGCACTGATTCGCGGAAAGCGCATCGGCCTGCTGACGAATCAAACCGGGATCGACGAGCACGGCGTCTCCGACATCGAGCTGCTGCGCGGTCCACGCGCACGCGCCGCCAATGTGACGCTCGTGAAGTTGTTCTCGCCCGAGCACGGCATTCGGGGAACGGAGGACCACGAGCAGCTGGCGAGCGGCATCGACCAGCAAAGCGGATTGCCTGTGCATTCGCTCTACACGGTCACGGCGATCGCGCCGCCGGACAGCCTGCTGAGAGATCTCGACGTACTCGTGTTCGATCTGCAGGACATCGGCACTCGGACGTGGACGTACGTGGGATCGATGATCTACGCTATGCACGCGGCAGCGCGGCGCAACATGCCCATCGTCGTACTCGATCGGCCGAATCCGATCACGGGCACGTATGTCAGCGGTCCGATGCTCGACACCGCGCTCTCCAACCCGGCCGAATACACGCCGCAAACCGGCGCGAAGCCGTATGCATTATATCCGTTCCCGTTGCGCCACGGTATGACGATGGGCGAGCTCGCGCTGTTCTACAACACCGTGCTCGGCATCCATGCATCGTTGCACGTGGTGCCCGTCGCCGGATGGAAGCGGTCGATGTGGTTCGACCAGACGGGTCTGCCATGGGTGCGGCCGTCGCCGAATTTGCCGACGCTCACGAGCGCGCTCGTCTATCCGTCGGTCGTACCGTTCGAAGGGTCGAACGTGTCGGTCGGCCGAGGGACGAGCGACGCGTTCGATCGCTTCGGTGCCTCGTGGATGAACGCGACCGCGGTCGCCGCGTTGCTCAATGGCCGGCAACTTCCCGGCGTCAAGTTCGTCGTCGACTCGTTCACGCCCAAGGATGCGGGCGATGGGAAATTCAACGGCAAGCACATTGCCGGAATTCGCATCGACGTCACGGATCGCGATCGCGTGCAGAGTGGTCGCATGAGCGCGGCGATCTTGTGGGCGTTGCTGCAAACGAACCGCGATTCGCTGCGCATTGTCGCGAAGACGTTCGATGAGCGTTTGGGTAGCACCGCGATTCGAGAGGCGATTACCGCCGGCACCGATCCGGATGTCGCGCTGCGCCAGCACCAGCCCGAGGTCGACGCGTTCCTGCGTAATGCGCGACGGTTTTTCATTTATCCGTGAAGTCTCGAGGCCAGCGGACCCGTCCGGCGCGCACACGTCTTGCACCTCGTGCGCGACACGGTGGCGGCGCCAGCAATCCGTCGCGTCCATTTGCAGCAAAAAACTTCCCACAGGATCGTCCATGAACGTACGAACGCTGCTGAGCATTGGGTTGATCGCCGCGCTGGCCGCCTGCGCGCCGCGCCAGGTCGAAGTGCGCACCGCACCCTCGCAGCAAGCGCAGGCCTCGGTGCAGGTGACGAACAACCTGGCCCAAGCGGTGAACGTCTACGCCAACACTGGGAGCGGGCAGGACACCTTTCTGCGACAGGTCGCCGCCAACTCGTCGGTGACCATCCCCGTGCAGAGCTTTGCGCCCGGCTCGTCGATCACGCTCAAAGCCGTGACCGTCGACGGCGTGCACACCTACACGCGGAACAACGTGACGCTCTCCGGCACGTATACGTTCACGCTGCCGTAGGCGGGAAGCGCCGCAGCAGGGAGGGGCCGGAGCCCGCGGCCCCGGACGTTGCTACAAGTCTGTGGAAGAGCTACTTTTACGGCCGGAGCAGGGCTCCGGCTTTTTGGCGTTTATGCTCCTTCCGTCGCGCTGCGTCGGTACCCAAAGTACGGCTGGTGCACCGCCGCGCCCACAGCGCCTAATCGGAGCCGAATGAAGCTTCTCCCGGACTGGCTCAAAAACGGATATCTGAAAGTCATCGATCCGGTCGCGAACTGGCTGGTCCGTCGTGGAGTCCATCCCAACACCATCACCGTTTTTGGGACGTTGTGCACCGTGGCCGGCGGGGTCATTTACGCCACAGGTCACATCAGCACTGGCGGCTGGTTCCTCGGTGCGACAGCGTTGTTCGACGTGTTGGACGGCACCGTGGCGCGCCGCTCCAACAAGAGCTCCACGTTCGGAGCATTTCTCGATTCCACGCTGGACCGCGTCGCCGACGGCGCGTTGCTCGCCGGATTGGCCGTGTTCTACGCCCTCAATCCGGTGCACCACAACGTCCCGATGATGGCGGTCTGCTTGCTCGGCCTCATCGGCGCGTACATGACGTCGTACATCAGGGCGAGGGCCGAGGCGTTGGGATTGGACGCCAAGGTCGGCATGATTCAGCGGCCGGAGCGCATGGTCCTCCTGTCCGCGCCGCAGGCCTTTTTCGGATTGGCCCTGCATGGGCTGATTCTCGGCCTGATCATTATTATCCTCACGGTCACTGCGTGGATCACGGTCGTGCAGCGCATGCACTTCGTGTATCAGCAGACCAAATCCCGCGGCGGAGCCGTCCCCATTCCGCTCACCACCGAAAAATCGTTCTGGTCGCGTCGCCGTCGTCGTACGGGAACGCACCATTAGTATCGAAAGGAGACTAATTCGTGGCTTCGCCCACCATTCGCCCTGCCGGCGGTAAGCTTGGCATTCTCACGCCTGGACTCGGCGCGGTTGCGACGACGTTCATGGCCGGTGTCGAAAGCATCCGTCGCGGGAAGTCGCAGCCGATTGGCTCGCTCACCCAGATGGCGACCATTCGCCTCGGCAAGCGCACGGACAACCGGTCGCCGCTGATCAAGGATTTCGTTCCGCTCGCGTCGCTCGACGATATCGTGTTCGGCGCCTGGGACCCGATTCC
>DASYDJ010000014.1:0-1550 GCA_036499625.1 Gemmatimonadaceae bacterium | reverse complement strand
AGGTCGCGCTGCACGTTCGCATCGACCACCGAGAACGGCGGAAGCGGCGCGGCCTGCAGCGTCGTCGTCTGACCTTCGTGACGCCACATCACCGTCCAGTCACCCACCAACTTCGAGCTGTACGTCGCGCGGATCGTCTGGCGCGGCGACGGCACACGGTTGATGTGCGGCTTGTGATCGTCGGTCGTGCCCGGCGCCAATCCTGACTGCTGGCGATCGTCGTCGTAGTTCACGCCAGCGCTCACGATCAACTCCTGAACCGGACGCACCGCGACGTAGGCTTCACCACCCTGGCTCCGCTCTGCTCCAACGTTCAAGCGGATGCGGCACTGCGCGATGGCGCCGCACTCGGCGGGCTTGTTCGTCGTCAGCACCTGCGGCGAGTTGAAATCATTGTACTCGGCGACGTACCACGTGCCCTTCATCTGCACCCATTCAGCAGGCTGGAAATCGAAACCGACTTCGCGGCCGAGTGCTGTCTCGGGGCTGAGGTTCGGGTTCGGCACCGTGATCGACGTCGAGCTCACCTGCTTGCGATACAACTCGGCGAGGTTTGGCGCGCGGAACGCTTTGTACACCGCACCGTGCAGCGAGAAGTTCGACGTGAGCGCATAGCGCACACCGAGTCGCGGCGAGAAGGCCGTCTTGCTCTGATCAGAGTAGGTGAGCGGAGCAGCCGTGCCGCTTGCCGGCGTCGTGATCGAGTGACCGTCGTTGTTCTGCCAACCGTCCACGCGCGCGCTCAATTCGATGCGGAGCGGCTCCCATGGTGCAGCGATCGCCTGCGCGAACGCACCGCTCAACGCCTGATCGCCACCCGATGAAACGAGCTGCGAGATCGAATGACAGGCGGCACTCGTCGGGCAACCGGTCGTGATGTAGTCGGTTTCGTTGTAGTCGCCCTGATAGTGACGATAGTCAGCGCCGAGGCTGAACGACTCGAGACCCAGCAGTCCGCCGCGCGTCCAGATCGCCGACGCGCCCCAGTCGTGACTCGGAATCTGGGCGAACGCGCTGGAATCTTCCGCCGCGCGCGCGACGCCGCTCACCGTGCGCAGCGCCGACGCGAGAGAATTCTCAATCTGACGGCCGTCCCACGCACGCATCGTGAGCTGACCCGACGACAGCTTGCCGTAGTTCAGGCCAAGATCGACGTCGCGCTGATCGCGATTGCCGTACGTCTGGGCTGTGCCGAGGTCGCGCGAATCACCGAAGAAGTGGCCGGTCGCAAACGCCGACCATTTGTCCGACGTCGCGTAGTCGAGGCGCATATAGCCGTTGCGCTGAATGACACTCGACGTCACGTCGGCCGGTCCGGCGCCCTGACCGATCACGCGATATCCGCCGCCTTCCTGGTAATCGCCGTTTACGTTGGCGGTAAGTCCTTGGAAGATCGGGATGCCGGCAGCGAACGAGCCGTGGCGTGCATCGCGACTGCCGCCGTCGATTTGGAGATCCATCGAGCCGGGCGACATTGGGCGCGAGAAGAACGAGATCAAGCCGCCCAAGGCACCGTTGCCGTAGAGGCTCGACTGTCCGCCTTCCAGAAC
>DASYDJ010000013.1:0-22268 GCA_036499625.1 Gemmatimonadaceae bacterium | reverse complement strand
GGGCGCCGACTGTGTGATCGTCGGGCGCAGCAACATCGTCGGGAAGCCAATGGCCTCGCTCATGATTCAGCCCGGTATCGATTCCACCGTGACGGTTTGCCACAGTCGCACGCGCGACTTGGGTGAGCACACGCGGCGCGCCGACATTTTGATCGTCGCGGCGGGTCGGCCTCACATGGTGACCGGCGAGATGGTGAAGCCTGGCGCAGTGGTGATCGACGTGGGGATGAATCGCATTCCCGACGCGACGAAGAAGAGCGGGACGCGGCTCGTTGGCGACGTCGCGTTCGATGAAGCGCGGCAGGTTGCGTCACTGATCACGCCAGTGCCGGGCGGAGTAGGGAAAATGACGATCGCGATGTTGATGGCGAACACGGTGCGCGCCGCCGAACAAATTACCGCGTCAGCGGCGCCGTGACTGGGAAGCGGTCACCGCGCCACAGCGCGGGTGCGGAGTACGATCTCTTTGCGCTCGCCGACGCGGGCGCTGAGTCCCTCGGCGTGAATTCAGCATTCTCTGAACCGCCGCCGCCCGCCGACTATCACGCGAAGGATGAGTATCCCGGCGAGTCGGCTCAGTCGGCCGTCACCGTGTCGACGCTGACGCAGACGGCCAAAGACGTCATCGAAGGCGCGTTCATCCCGCTCTGGGTTCGCGGCGAGATCAGCGATTTCAAATCGCATCGCAACGGCCATTGGTATTTCTGTCTGCGCGACAGCACCGCGCAGATTCGATGCGTGGTCTGGAAGCGCGATCAGCGGGGAATCCCCGCGTCGCCCGACGACGGCATGCAGGTCGCGGCGTTCGGACGACTGACGGTGTACGCTGCTCGCGGCGAGATGCAGTACACTGTCACGAAGCTCGAAGCCGAAGGCGACGGCCTGCGTCGCAAGGCACTCGAGATCACTCGCGCGCGACTGCAGGCCGACGGCCTGCTCGCGCCCGAGCGGAAGCGCGCACTGCCGCGATTTCCACGCGTGATTGCCGTCGTCACCAGTCCGGACGGCGCGGCGTTGCACGACATCGTTGCCGTGCTGCGCCGGCGGCGCGCGAGCGTTCGTGTCGTCGTCGTACCAGCCGCAGTGCAAGGTGAGAATGCGCCCGACGAGCTGTGTCATGCGCTCGATCAGGTGAACCGGTGGGGCGAGGCTGACGTCGTGATCGTTGGTCGCGGCGGTGGATCGCGTGAGGACCTGTGGGCATTCAACCACGAATCCGTGGCGCGCGCCGTCGCGGCGTCTCGCGTTCCGACCATTTCCGCCGTGGGACACGAGATTGATATCTCGATTTGCGATCTAGTCGCTGACTACCGCGCACCCACGCCGTCTGCCGCCGCCGAGGCCGCGACGCCGTCGGGCGAGGAGTTGCTGGGAGAGTTGAGAGAACTCTCATTGCGCATGGGAAGTGCGACTCGTGCATCGTTGCGCGGACGAACCGAGCAACTGCGTCATATCGGGCGCGACGTTGCCGCGGCCAGCGCAGCGCAGGTGACCCGCCGGCAGTCGCGGCTCGAGTCGATCGCCGGTCGGCTGCATACGTTGAGTCCAGTGGCGACACTCGCGCGCGGCTACGCGGTGGCGCGCGATCGCAGCGGTGCTACTCTTGGCGGCACCGACGCGTTTCGCGACGGAATGCCCTTCGACCTCATCGTGCGCGACGGCATTGTGCCAGCTCGTGTCGATGGCGTCCCGAATCGATCGGCCTCATGACCTTCGAAGAACGTCTCGCACGCCTGGAAGAGATTGCCGGCAGCCTCGAAGGCGATGTCGAGTTGGCGCGCGCGCTCGCGCTGTTCGAGGAGGGCATCGAGCTGCTTCGGTCGGCCGCGTCGGAGCTTGGCGCCGCGGAGTTGCGCGTGCAGAAGTTGATCGAGCGAGCGGACGGCGCGTTCGAGGTCGAATCGCGTGAGTGAGATCACCGCGGTCGACTGGTCGGTAGACCGCGCGGCGATCGATCGGGCGTTGGGCACGCTGTGCAATAACTGTGATACCTTGTTGCGCGGCGCGGTCGCCGATGCAGTCCGCTACAGCGTGTCTGGCGGCGGCAAGCGATTGCGGGGACTGCTCCTGCTCGCTGCCTATCGAACCGCGGGCGGCACCGGCGACGCGAGCGGACTCGCCGCCGCCGTCGAAGTCGTGCATGCCTATTCGCTCGTGCACGACGATCTACCGTGCATGGACGACGACGACGTGCGTCGCGGGCGCGCGACCGTGCATCGCGTGTACGGTGTGAACGTCGCGACCGTGGCCGGCGTCGCGATGGTCCCTCTTGCCGCGCGCACGGCGCTCGAGGCCGCGCAGTCTCTCGCGCTGTCGTCCGATGAGGCCGCACAGATTGTCGAAGCGCTGATGCAGGCATCCGGAGCGGGCGGCATGATCGGCGGCCAGTTGCTGGATCTCGAAGGCGAAGGGCGCACACTCGATCTCGCGGCCCTCGAGCGCATCCATCGCGCGAAGACTGGCGCATTGATTTGTGCGTCGGTCGTGTTGGGTGGAGTCGCGGCCCGCGCGTCCGGCGAAACTTTGGGCGCACTGCGCCGTTTTGGCGAATCCATAGGACTGGCATTTCAGATCGCCGACGACGTGCTCGATGTGACCGCAACGACGGATCGACTGGGCAAGACGGCCGGCCGCGATCTCGCGCTGCAAAAGGGCACCTATCCCGCGTTGCTCGGAGTCTCGGGCGCGACAGAACGAGCCAATGCACTGGTCTCGGACGGCTGCGCCGCACTTCGCGCGGCAGGGCTCTTGTCGACGGAACTGGATGTCCTGGCTCGCTTTGTCGTCGAGCGGGAGTCCTGATCAGTGGCTAGTTTTCTTCGTTGGCCTCACCCACCCGTATGAGCATTCTAGACCGAGTACAATCGCCGGCAGATCTCCGCACGATGACCCGTGAGGAGCTGGTGCAGCTCGCTGCCGACGTTCGGGCGCGGCTCATCGACGTCTGCTCACGGACCGGGGGCCACATTGGCGCCGGCCTTGGCGTCGTCGAGCTGACCATTGCGCTGCATTTCGCGTTCGACACGCCCACCGACCAACTGATTTGGGACGTCGGCCATCAGGGCTATCCGCACAAGCTGCTCACGGGTCGCAATGACCAGATGGAGACGCTGCGGCAGGAGCACGGCGTCTCCGGCTTCCTCAAGCGATCGGAGAGCGAATACGACGCTTTTGGCGCCGGTCACGCGGCAACCTCGATCTCGGCTGCCGTTGGCATGGCCGCGGGACGCGACGTCCAGGGCGAGCACTTCGAAGTGGTCGCCATACTCGGTGATGGCGCGCTGACGTCCGGGCTCGCGTACGAAGGCCTGAACAACGCCGGCCACACCGATCGCGACGTCGTTGTTGTGCTGAACGACAACGAGATGTCCATCGCGCCGAACGTCGGCGCGATGTCCAAGTATCTCAATTCGATTCAGCGCAATTCGCTGTACAATCGCGTACGATCGGCGATCGGCGACTTCGTCGACAACGCGCCCGGTCCGCTGCAATCGATGGGTGGGCTCGTCCGAAAGTGGGAAGAAAGCGTCAAGACATTCTTGACGCCCGGCGTGCTCTTCGAGGAGCTCGGCTTTCGGTATTTCGGGCCCATCGACGGGCACGACATCAACGGACTCGTGGAGACCTTCGCCGCGGTGCGTGAGATGAAGGGACCGCGGCTCGTGCACGTCATCACGCAGAAGGGAAAGGGTTTTCCCGCCGGCGAGACGAGCGGCGAGAAATGGCACGCGCTTCCTCCCGGACATGATCCGGCAACGGGCAAGCAGCGGAGTCAGTCGACAGCGAATCCACAGTACACCAAGATCTTTGGCGCGGGCCTCGCGGAGTTGGGCAACGAGCGCGCCGATCTCGCGGTCATCACCGCGGCGATGCCAAGCGGCACGGGTACCGACGCCTTCGCCAAAGCGCACCCGAAGCGATTCTTCGACGTCGGTATCGCCGAGGGGCACGCCGTGACGTTCGCAGCGGGCATGGCCACACGCGGTGTTCGACCGGTCGTCGCGATCTACTCCACGTTCCTGCAGCGCGGCTACGACAACATCATTCACGACGTCGCGATTCAGTCGCTGCCCGTGATCTTCTGTATGGATCGCGCCGGACTCGTTGGCGAAGACGGCGAAACGCACATGGGGCTGTACGACATTGCCTACATGCTCGCCGTTCCGGAAATGACAGTGACCGCCCCGAAGAACGCCAGCGAAATGCTTGGGTTGCTTCGCGCGGCGGCTCAACATCGCGACGGTCCGTTCTCGATCCGCTACCCGCGCGATTCGGCGCCGGATCGCGCGCCGTCGATGGCCAACGTTGAAGCGGTACCGTACGGAACGTGGGAAGTCGTGCGGCATGGTACGAGCTCGCCGGGAAGCGCCGGACAAGGCCTCGCGATTCTCGCGGTCGGCACGATGGTCGGACCGTCGCTCGCTGCGGCGGACGCACTGGCTGCGGACGGTCTCGATGTGAGCGTCGTCAATTGCCGGTACCTCAAGCCGTACGACGAGGTCACGCTCGCGGCGATTCTGGCAGAGCATAAGCAGATTCTCGTTGTGGAAGAGGGCACGATGGTGAACGGCTTCGGCGCGTTCATGTCGGCGGTCATCGCCCGCCACGATTCCAGCGTGCGCGTGGCGGTGCACGGCGTACCGGATCGCATCATCCATGCGGCGCCGCGCAAACGGCAGCTCGCGATGTGCGGTCTCGACGCGGCGGGCATCGCATCGCGGGTGCGCGCGCTCCTCGAGAGCGAGGCGATGGCGGGGTGATTCGCCTCGGCGTCGTGGGGCACCCCGGTTATGAAGGGCTTCCGGCGGTGCTGCGGACGCTCAACGAGCTCGCGCCCGCGCTGGGCCTCGAGCTGTTCTACGAGCGCGAATTGCACGAGGTCTTCGGCGGCGGCCGTTCGCTCCTCGAAGAGCCGGGATCGCTCGACGCGCTGATCACGTTGGGCGGCGACGGCACACTGCTTCGCGGCGCGCGCATCATTTCGCCGCACGCGGTGCCGATCATGGGCATCAACCTGGGCCACCTGGGATTCCTCACGTGCTGTCCGGCCGATCAACTCTCGAACGCGCTCATGCGATTTGCGCGGCGGGACTATCTCGCCGAATCGCGGATGGCGCTCGAGGCGCGCGTGCTCGACGTGCGCGGCGTCGAGCGCAAGCAATGGATCGCGCTGAATGACGTCGTCCTGCACAAAGGCGGCTTCGCGCGCGTCGTCTCGCTGCGAGTTGCGGCGAACGGCGAAGCGATCGCGACATACGCGGCGGACGGCGTGGTGCTCTCGACGCCTACTGGCTCGACCGCGTACAGCTTGAGCGCGGGCGGGCCGGTGGTCTTCCCGACGCTCGAGACGATTCTCGTTACGCCGGTTTCGGCGCATACGTTGGCGATCCGACCGGTAGTGTTGCCGCCAAGCGTCGAGGTGACCCTGCGTGCAGATGATGCGTCGGACGAACTTTTGGTAACGATCGACGGACAAGTCGGAACTAGCTTCGCGCCGGGTGAAACATTGAGCGTGCGGCGCGCCGAGGGCGGTGTGCTGATCATTCGCTTCCCCGGCACGAGCTTCTTCACGACGTTGCGCCAGAAACTCGGCTGGGGCGGACTGTTGGACCGCGATACAACGATTTGAATGCTGACCGAGCTTCGCATCAGGAATTTCGCGATCATTGAATCGCTCGCGCTGCCGCTGGCGCGCGGGTTCAATGTGCTGTCGGGCGAGACCGGCGCTGGCAAATCGATCATCGTGGGCGCGCTTGGACTCCTGCTCGGCGAACGCGCCAATGCCGACGTCATTCGGACGGGTGCGGAGCGTGCGACCGTCGAGGGCGTATTCGACCTCACCGATCGCCCCGAGATTCGCGCGCTGCTCGACGAGCGCGGGATCGACGTCGAAGAATCGCTCGTCGTGCTCAAGCGCGAAGTGTCGCCTGGCCGCGCGCGGGCGTGGATCAACGGAACGGCGGTGAACGCCGGGCTTCTCGCCGAGGTGGGCCGCCTATTGGTGAACTTGCACGGCCAACACGAGGCGCAGACGCTGCTCGATCCGGAGGCGCAGCGGCGCATTCTCGATGCGTTTGCCGGCGCGTCGGATGCAGCGACCGCGGTGCGAGAGGCGCACGAACGACTGGCCTCCGTCGTTCGCGACATCGCCGATCTCACGAAACGCCGCGCCGAAGCCGAGCGCCGAGCCGACTATTTGCGCCACGTCGCGCAGGAGATTGGCGACGCGAATGTCACGGAAGGCGAGGACGTTCGGCTCGAAGATGAAGCGCGCCGATTAGAGAACTCTGAAGAGCTGCGCTCGTTGGCTAGCGGCATCGCTGGCGCGTTGGACGGGGAAGAGGAGGCGGTGCTCCAGAAGCTCGCCTCGATCTCCCGGCATCTGAGCAGCATCCAGAAGATCGATCCCACGCTTGGTCGCCTGCAGGAGTCGTACGACAGCGCGTACTACTCCATCGAAGCGCTCGCCCGCGAGCTCGAGGAATACGAAGCGTCGGTGGATCTCGATCCGTCGCGGCTGGACGATGTACGCCGCCGGCGCGATCTGCTGTTTCGTCTCACGAAGAAGTACGGTGGTACGCTGGCCGACGTGATTCGGACCGGCGTCGAAGCACGCGCCGAGCTGGATCTGGTCGACTCGGCGGGATTGGATATCCGGCAGCTCGAGAGTCGCGAGCGCGAGGCGCGCGCTGCGCTGATGGAGCATGCCGCGACGTTGACTGAGCTACGGGTTGCCGGCGCCGAGCGATTGTCGCGCGCCGTCGATGAGGTGCTGCCTGATCTTGGCATGACCGACGGTCACGTCATCGTGGCGCTACACGCCGCGCGCGAGATCGGACCACGCGGCGGCGAAGATGTCGAGTTCCGTGTCGCGCTCAATGTCGGTCACGAGCCACGCCCGCTGTCGCGCGTCGCGTCTGGCGGTGAGCTCTCGCGTGTGATGCTGGCGCTCAAGACCATCCTGGCTCGCCTCGATCGCGTGCCCACGTTGATCTTCGACGAGGTCGACGCGGGCATTGGTGGCCGCGTTGGCTTGCAGGTCGGCGAAACGATGCGCCGCGTGGCGAGCTACCATCAGGTGTTCGCGATCACGCATCTGCCGCAGATCGCCGCGCGCGGGCATCACCACATTCTCGTGAGCAAAGGCGCCCGTGGCGGTGTCACGACCGCCGATGTCACGGTGCTCGATGGCGATGCGCGCGTGACCGAGATTGCGCGCATGCTGGGCGGCGATCCGCAGAGCGAGGTGAGCCGCGCGCACGCGCAGGAGCTCCTCGAAGCGGCGACTGCGACGGCTGAAACGGTGCCACCGGTGTTTGTGCCGCGCCGCACCGGGCGGCGGCGCTAGTCGCCGCTAACCAGTCGCGTCAGCGGAAGTAGACGCGCAGCTCGATTTGATCGACGAAGGTCTTCGGAGTTGGGCCGCCGCTGCCGGAGATCGTCTCGAGGTGATTGTACGAGACCTCGAACGGAATTCGACCCGGGCCGCGACTCAGGCTCATGATCGTGCCGTATGTGAGACCGAGTCCCAGTTGCTGTGCGGTCGCGGCCGCATTGCCGGCACCCACGATCGCACTTGGCGCCGAGTACTGATCGCCGCCGACGTGCAGATAGGTGTACCGTCCAGTTAGACCGAAGTTGCCGGAGAAACGGTAGCGGGGAATTGCCGAGAATGAGACGACGTTTCCGGCGGTGTACGTTCCCGCGACGGGGAGGTCGAGCGGAAACGCGTAGTTCCCGAGGTTCGGGATTCGACTGACGGCAACCGATCCGAATTGCGCCGTGTACGAGCCGACTAGCGATGCGGACAGATTGCCAACGAGCTGCGCATCGGCGGCGAGCCCGCCGGTGATTCCCGGTTGACCGTATCCGGTGCCCAGGTCGAAGAAGCGATTTCGGTTCGCCGGCTCCCCCGTTCCAAAACGGTAGGCAACGTTGCCCGCGACGCGCAGACTGTGTCGCGCGGTTGACGCCGCCGCGCCGACGGTCGTATCAGAATAAGTATTCAAAAACTGGTACGTCGCGCCGACGGTAATGTCGCCGATCGACGACCGGTCGATCGATTGCAGCGTGTCGTGACCCAGCGCGGTGAGCAGCCCTTGAAGCTGCGCGTTGGCGGCGGGCCCGTGAGCGCCGGTCAGCGTACCGGTGATCGGATCGGCGCCGAGGAGACTGTTGTATTGATCGCGAATCGATTGGACGCGCGCGCCGATCACGCTCTGAATCGCGCTCGAGTCGAGCGGAATGAGCGCTCGACCCTCGGTCGTGCCTGTGCCGTACAATGCGCCCAATGCGTTGGACAGCGTTGTCGTGTTCTGAATGAGACTCTGCGCGGCGCTCTGCTGCGCACTCGTCAACCCGCACGTGCTTGGCGAAGTCTGACAGGTAGCCAATTGCGTCTGCAGCGCCGCCGCGGCGGCGGTCATCGATTGAATCAGCGCCGCGTTCGCGGCGATCACCGCGGAGCCATTCACACCGACGTTGGCCGCGCCGGGCTTGTAGTTGAGGCCCGTCGCGAGCGACGTTCGCGTCTCCACGACCGGCACGACGACGCCGATCGTCATGCGCGACGTCAGACCGTATTCCAGAATCAACGGTGCGGTGACCACACGCGAATTGGCGGCGGTCGACAATTGCCCGGCATTCAACCGGAACGCCGATGTGCCCGACGCGTCTCGGATGGCGTTCTCCATTGGAGCGAACGCCGGAATCTGTGCCGAACCGAGCGAATCGGCGGTCAGGAGCGCGCCAACGTTGCGATCGCCGCCGTTGCCCAGCAGCGCGTCATTCCGCGCAAATGACATGAGTCCGCGCACACGCAACGTGCGCGATGGCAGAACCGTCGCGTCGGGAAGGAGGCTCGTCGCCGTTTGGGCTGATGCGGGACGAGCGGCGAGAGACGAACAACACGCGAGCACGAGCGCGCTCGACCGGAAGGGATGTCGGCCCAACAATCTACGATTCGCCCTCGTGCGGTATGTGATAGTGTGTCAGACGGCGCTAGCGCGTTATCATTCCACGACTTGCCCTCAAAGATATACTGCCACTCGTGACGTTGCTTCCAACTCCCCGCATCCCGTGGCAGATCACGGGCAACCACTGGGTCTCGCTGCCGTGCATTCATCCGGCAGACGCTTCGATCCACGCGCTCGGCGTACTGCACCGTGGTGCGCGTGCGGCGATCGAGTTTGCTGGGTCGTCGGAGTTCGCGGAGGGCACGGGCACCGCTCTCGTTCGACCGACCGTCGACATCGGCGGCGTACGCCACGAGCTGTCGGAAGTTCCGATCGCGTGGGAACGTGCGATGGGGTGGATTCCCACGTTCACGTGCACGGTGGGAGAGATCGTGTTCCGCGGAACGATCTTCGCGCCGTACGGTCGCGACGCGGACGTGTCGGGTGCGGTCTACGCGATTTCGCTCGAGAATCGCGGCGCCAACGAGGTCGTGGTCGACGTCGCGTTGTCGGGCACGCTCGGACACCGGCAGCTTCGCGTGCAGACGCCGCGCGCATTCGAGGACCCGAGTCGCATCGTGCTCGGTCGGTCGGGCGCCGTGTTGCTCGAAGGGTCGTCGCTTCCCGGTCTCGCTGCGCTGGCGATCGTTGCGGACGGTGATACGCAAACCACGGCGGAAGACGGGCACTATTCCATCAAGCGATCGATCTCGGTGCGCGCCGGCGGGCGCGAGCAAGTCGCGTTCTATCTCGCTGTCGGCCCGGAGCGGGACGGTGCCGAGGCGACGGCGGGAGTGCTGCGTCGGCGCGGCTGGCGAGAGTTGCTCTCGTCGACACGCGACGCGTTGCAGAGTCTCGAGCAGACGACAGGGCATGAAGCGATCGATCGCTTGATCAATCGCAATCTCCTGTTCGCATACTTCTATGGTGTGGGACGGGCGCTGGACGACGCGCAGTATTACCTCGTGCGCACCCGTGCACCCTGGAACGGGCATGGCGTCACCGTGCGCGATTGGGAAGCGCTGATGTGGACAGTGCCCGCGGTGCAGTTGGCCGATCCACCGCTGGCGCGCGAGCTCATTCTCCGCATGTGCGAGCTGCACGGATATGCGCCCGGCCGCGGCGTGCACTATCTGGACGGTACCCTGTTTGAGCCGGGCTTTGCGCTCGAGGGTGTCGCGGCGTATGCGCTGGCGACGGAGCGGTACATTCGCGACACGGGCGACGATCGCGTCGTGGACGAGCCAGTGCTCGCCGACACGTTGTATCTGAGCGCCGAAGATCTCGACGTGCGCAAGGACAAGCACAGTCCACTCTTCTCGACAGAAGTGAGTCCGTCGGGCGCGCCCGCTCCGTACCCGTTCACGTTGCACGCGAACGCTGCCGCGGCGCAGGCGCTCGATGTGTTGCGTCGCACGCTCGACGAGGAAACGGCGCGTGGGCTTCTGGATCCCGACGCCGTTCGCGCGGCGATCAACCGGCATTTCGTCGTCGAGAGTGAAGGTCGCTCGACGTACGCATCGGCGGTCGATCTCGCTGGCGCGAAGTCCATGCTCGACGATCCCGCGGCGTCCGCGCTGTGGCTTCCGCTGTACGACGCGGTCTCGCGACAGGATTCGACGTATCGGCGCACGGTCAAAGGGATCGACGTCAATCCTGCGGCGCTCGTGCAGCAGTGCGCGCGGCTCATGGGGCCGGACGCGCCGGCGGTGCTCCAATGGTTGCGACGCGCACCGCTCGACGGAGGATGCGCCGCGGAATTCGTCGACGAAAATGGTCGAGCGAGCGGCAACGGTGGTGATGCATCGCTGTCCGGCCTACTCGCCTGGACGGTGTGGTATGCCATCAACGCACTCGGCGAGCGCCCCTGAGGCTTTCGAGGCGGCGCCCTGTATTGTGCTCCACGCGTTGTCTATATTTCGCGTCGCGCGGGAATAGCTCAGTTGGTAGAGCACAACCTTGCCAAGGTTGGGGTCGCGGGTTCGAGTCCCGTTTCCCGCTCTGTGAGGGGCGAAGGGTGAACTTCACCCTCGCCCCTTTTTTGTTCCTGCCGGGATGGCGAAACGGGTAGACGCGAGGGACTTAAAATCCCTTTCTCGCAAGAGAGTCCGGGTTCGAGTCCCGGTCCTGGCATGCGGTGCGGAACGCGCGAAATGACAGAACTGTAATTCAAGAACGGCAACTGTCGAGCAGTTGCCGTTCTTTTTTTGTCCATCACCCGGCGACGCTATGACGCCATGCGCGCATTGGATCCGGCGCGCACGACCAACTCCGCCAACTCCTGATCCGACAGCGCCGTCCACCCTTCTGGAATCGGCGCCAGCCGCAGCTTCCCGGCAGCTCCTTGCAATGCCAACCATCCGCCGCTCAACTCGCTGGGAATCGAGAACCGGAGCTCGTGCCGCCGGCGACGGTCGCTCATCTCACGCGGAGCGTGCCGCCGTTCCGAAGTCAGGCGACGTTCGACGGTGGAAGGGTGAACCTCCCACGCCTCCCACGTTCGCCCCTGAGCATCTTTGAATCGCCGATAAGACATTGGTGCAGCGCCCGCTGATGGTGACCGCAGTGACCGCAGCCACAAAAAGCAAAACGTGCGCCCAAAGTTCTGGCTAGAACGGCAGCTCCGCGAGCTCGCGTGATTCGCCGGTTCGCGGCCACACGACGCCGTCGCACGAGCGCGCGCGACACTTGAAGTCGGGCGCGCGCGGATTGCGCTTCGAGATGCGATTGTCCCACATCTGTCCGCCGCACTTGGGGCACGGCGGGATTTCTGATTGCTCCGTCGTCACGCTCCCGGTATCAGTCGTCACCGGGCTTCGCCGAGCGTACGCATCTGCAGGATCTTCGAGCGGAGTCGCATACTTGCCGTCGCCATCGACGGCGACCCAGTTCTGCGCGTAGCCGTATAGCTCGTGTGCGATACCAAACCGTACGGCCGCGCGCTTGAACGCGTCGGTCGCCGCTTGCTTGTAGTCGCGCCCCGTGCCGACGTCTTCGCGAATGACGCCGAGGACTTGCAGGCGCGCCTTGAAGGTGCACGCTGTCTCTTCGTTGGACGGTGCATCGAGCGCCGGCAACAGCTCGAGCGTCAAATCCCATTCGCCGGGCACGACGCCGTCCAAACGCTCGCGCACGGTGTTGGCGTCGATGTAGGCGACGAAGCGCGCAAAGAAGCGGCCGTCACGCTGCACGGCTCTGCCATCCTGCCGCCAGGCGATGACGCCTTCAGGCAGCGGGGCAGCGAGGCGTGCCCAGACATTGGTGATCTCGGCAGTGGATTCAGTCGGTGTTTCAGTTCTCGCAATCATGCTCTCGTCCTTCCGTTGTGAGTCGGTCCGTTGTGTTGTGCATCTCGTGCGTGGATTCCGTTCTTCTGTGTCTTCTGTGTCCTCTGTGTTTTCCGTGCGCGGTCTACGGCCGGACAGGTGCGTCCGTGCTCGCAGTACCACCCGTGTCGATCGAGGAACACCAAGTGCGTTTGCACCTGGCCGTTCAGGCGTTCGTCGACCCGATATAGCCGCTCGACCGACGTATTCGGTCCGCATTTCCGGATGGGATCGAGCTCGCGAACGTCGAACACCGGTGCTGCGACGTTGGCCGGCGCGAGGATCCTTTTTCTCGCCGTTTTCTTCGCCGTTTTCTTCGCCGTTTTCTTCACAGTCTTCGGCTTTCTGGAGCTCTTTGGCTTCTTGGCTGCCCCGCCGCGCGTTCGGGTTTTGCGGCCTCCGGCGCCAGTCGCCTTCGTCATCGTTACTCCTGCCGTGTCAGGGTCTTGGGTGAGTTCGGTAAATCTTCGGTATCACAAATCTATGGATTGTTCTTGCGTCGGTCAACTGTGACCTCAGCCTTGGATTGGCTAGCTTTGCCGGTATGACCGACGTCGTCGCGCTCGCTGCAGAATTGCTGACCATCGATTCGTCCACCGGTGCCGAAACGGGCGCCGTGGACTTCGTATCCAAGTGGCTCGTGGCCCGGGGCTGGAACGTCACGCTCCAAGAAGTCACGCGCGGCCGCGCCAATGTGTGGGCGTCGCGCCAAGGGCACGGCGTCACGTTGTCGACGCACCTCGATACGGTGCCGCCGTACATCGCGCCGCGCATGGACGGCGATCGGTTGTGCGGTCGCGGCGCGTGCGATGCGAAGGGTATCGCTGCGGCGATGCTTGTCGCCGCCGACCGTCTCGCAACAGCCGGCGAGCAGCGCGTCGACTTGCTGTTCGTCGTCGGCGAAGAGAAGGGGTCCGACGGCGCGCGCGCCGCCAATCGACTGGCTGCAACGAGTCGCTTTCTCGTCAACGGCGAGCCGACCGAAAGCAAGCTCGCGAGCGGCGCGAAAGGATCGTTGCGAGTGATCGCGCGCACACGCGGTCGCGCCGCACACTCGGCGTACGCGCATCTCGGTCAGTCGGCGATCAAGCCGATGCTCGAGTTGCTGCCCACGCTCGACTCGATTCCGCTGCCCACGGATCCCGTGCTCGGCAACACGACGGTGAACATCGGCACGATTCGCGGCGGCACCGAAGCGAACATCGTTCCCGCGATGGCTGAAGCCGAAATGATGTTCCGCCTCGTGGGCGAACCAGAACCGTTGCGCGCGCAGATCGATGCGTGGGCGAAAGGGCGCGCGGAGCTCGAGTACGGCTCGTACATCCCGGCGCAGCACTTCCACATCATTCCAGGCTTCGAGACGGAAGCGATGGCGTACACGTCGGACATCCCGCTGCTGGATCGCTGGGGAACGCCGCTGATGTTCGGCCCGGGATCGATCCACGTCGCGCACACACCCGACGAATTCATCGACGTTCGCGAGCTGCGCGCCGCGGTCGACGCCTATGAGAGAATCATCAGGAGCTTGCTCGCGACATGAGTCCCGCTAGTCAGGCACGTACGGCTCGCCGGCGCGTAGCCGTGCTCGGCGCAACCGGCGCGGTTGGCCAATCATTCGTTCGCCTGCTGGCGAATCATCCGTGGTTCGAGCTCGTGGAAGTCGGCGCGTCGGAGCGTTCGGCGGGAAAGACGTACGCTGAAGCGACGCGGTGGATTGGCGGCGATCCGATTCCGGCCGCCGTCGCGGGGCTCACGGTCTTGCCGTGCGATCCCGCCAAGATCTCGGCGGACATCGTGTTCTCGGCGCTCGACTCGAGCGCGGCAGGCGATGCCGAGCCAGCGTTCGCGCGCGCCGGGCGGACGGTGCTGACCAATGCGAAGAACTACCGCATGGAGCCGGACGTTCCGCTCGTGATCGCCGAGGTGAATCCGTCGCACTTGGACGTGATCGGCGTGCAGCGGCGCAACCGGAAGTGGACGGGGGCGATCGTCGCGAACGGCAATTGTTCATCGATCGTCGCCTCGCTGCCGCTGGCGCCGATCAATGAGCGTTTTGGTATTAGTAAAGTAATAGTGATGACGATGCAGGCGATCTCGGGCGCTGGTTACCCGGGCGTGCCGAGCCTCGACATCCTCGGCAACGTGATTCCGTACATCGGCGACGAAGAGCCCAAGATCGAGACCGAGATGCAGAAGTTCCTCGGGAAGCTCGCGGGCGAAACGATCGCCCACGCCGAGTTCGCGGTGAGCGCGCATGCGAATCGCGTCGCGGTGCTCGACGGACATACTGTGTGCCTCTCGGTTGCGCTCGCATCTCGCGCAAGCGCGGCGGACGTTCAGCAAGCGATTGCCGAATGGCGCGGCGCCGAGGAAGTGCGCGGTCTGCCCAGCGCTCCCGAGCGCGCGTTGCTCGTGTCCGAGCAGCCGGATCATCCGCAACCGCGACGGCATGTCGATACAGGCAACGGGATGACGGTCGTGGTCGGCCGCGTGCGTCCCGATCCCGTACTCGACGTCAAGCTCGTCGCGATGGGCCACAACGTGATTCGCGGCGCAGCGGGCGCCTCGGTGCTCAACGCCGAGTTGATGATGCATCGCGGCTTGCTCGGCGACTCGTGATCGTCCTCAAGTTCGGGGGCACGTCGGTCGGCGACGCGGAAGCGATCGCGCGCACCGGGCGCATTGTCGGCACGCGTGCCGATAAGGGCGCGATCGTTGTCGTGTCCGCGCTCGCCGGCGTGACGAACAACTTGATCGGTCTCGCCGAGCAGGCGGCGCGAGGACATCTGATTGGCGCCATCCGCGCGGTGGAGGGTTTGCGCGAGCGGCACTTGAATCAGGCAGAGGCGTTGCTTGGCGGCACCGAAGAGTGCGCGGAAGTGTGCGCCGAGTTGAGCGCCATGATCGACGAGCTCGCGCATCTTGCCGAGGCGCTGGCGACGCTGGGCGATCTCACACCGCGCAGCTTGGATGCGATCTCTTCGTTCGGTGAGAAGATGTCGTCGCTGCTCTGTGTGGCGGCGTTCAAGCGCCAAGGGCTGCCGGCCGTGCACGTCGATGCGTGCGAAGTGATGATCACCGACGCCACGTTCAGCCAAGCGGAGCCGCAGGCAGACGACATCGCGGATGCATGTCGCATGTCGGTATTGCCCCTCGTGCGCGACGGCAAGATTCCCGTGATGGGCGGCTTCATCGGCTCGGCGAAGGGCACGAGCATCACGACGACACTCGGCCGCGGCGGCAGCGACTACAGTGCATCGCTATTCGGCGCCGCGGTCCGCGCCGACGCGATCGAGATCTGGACGGACGTCGACGGCATGCTGACCGCGGATCCGCGCGTGGTGCCAAATGCGCGGCTCATTCAGCAGATCGCATTTGATGAAGCGTCGGAGCTCGCGTCGTTCGGTGCCAAGGTATTGCACCCGAACACGATCGCGCCGGCGGTGCGACTGGGCATTCCGGTGTTCGTGCTGAATTCGCGTCGGCCCGAGGGCACGGGCACGAAGATCACGTTCGAGGCACCGAAGCGTTCCGTCACCGCGATCGCCGGCAAGAACGACGTGACGATGGTGCGCATCGGTTCGCCGCGCATGCTGCTGACCGAAGGGTTTCTGCGATCGCTATTCGAGATCTTTGAACGTCATCGCACGTCGGTCGACGTCGTTGCGACCTCGGAAGTCTCCGTCTCGCTTACTGTCGACGATGCGGCGCGACTCGAAGCCATTCTCGGCGATCTGCGCGCGCTTGGCGACGTGTCGGTCGAGCGCAGCCGCGGCATCGTCGCCGTCGTGGGTGGCGCAATCGCCGACGGCGGTGAAGCGATGGCACGGGCCCTCGCAGCGCTCGGCGACGTACGCGTTCACATGCTCTCGTTGAGCGCGACCGGAATCAACCTCACCATGGTCGTCGATGACGAGCAGGTAAAGCCGGCGATGCAGCGCTTACACGCGGCCTTCTTCGACGAGGCGACACGGGCATGACGAAGCGATTGGCGATCGTCGGCATGGGCAAGATGGGCCAGGCAATTGCTGGTCTTGCGCCGTCGCGCGGCTGGGAAGTCGTCGCGCAACTGGACGCCGAGGATACTGCGACTGGCATTACGAAGGCGTCGCTCGCGGGTGCGGATGTCGCGGTGGAGTTCACGGTGCCGAGCGCTGCTGCGTCGAACGTTCGTGCGGTGCTCGCGGCTGGATGTCCCGTCGTTGTCGGCACCACCGGCTGGTACGATGCGCTTCCGGCGATTGCGTCCAGCGTGACATCGTCAGGCGGTGCGTTACTGACGGCGTCCAACTTCTCGCTCGGCGTCAACATCTTCGAGCATATCGCGGAGTTTGCGGCGCGCCTGCTCGGCCGAGCGCCGGGATTCGATGCGCACATCGTCGAGACGCATCACGCCGCGAAGAAAGATGCGCCGTCGGGAACCGCGGCCACGATCGGACGTTCGGCGTCTGCTGCGTGGGGACGCGACATTCCGATCAGCAGCGTGCGCGTCGGTGCGGTGCCGGGCACCCACGAACTGATTTTCGATTCGTCGTTCGAGCAGATTCGTCTCGAGCACATCGCGCGCGACCGGCGAGTATTTGCCGACGGCGCGCTCGTCGCGGCGGAATGGCTCATCGGGCGGCAGGGCGTGTTCACGATGCGTGACGTGCTCGCGACTTCATCACACGAGAAAGCGTAGAAATCATCATGACAGCGCAACGACTGATCGGATGCGGCACGGCTCTGGCCACGCCCTTCAATGCGAACGGTTCCCTCGACGAGGCCGCTTTGCGGGCAATCGTCGACTGGCAGATCGAGGAGGGTATTCACTTTCTCGTGCCGTGCGGCAGCACGGGCGAAGCCGCGACGATGACGTTGGACGAGCATCGGCGTGTGGTGGAGATCACCGTCGAGCAGGCGCGCGGACGCGTGCCGATCGTCGCGGGCGCCGGCAGCAACGACACGCAGAAGGCGATCGCGTTCTCGAAGATGGTGCGCGACGTTGGCGCCACGCACTTGCTGCACACGTCGCCGATGTACAACAAGCCGCCGCAGCGGGGAATCGTCGCGCACTTCAAGGCGATTGCCGAAGCGGTGGATTTGCCGATCGTCGTCTACAATGTGCCGGGGCGCACGGGCAGCAACATCGAAGCGAAGACGACGCTCGAGATGGCGAAGATTCCGGGAATCGCCGCGGTGAAGGAGGCATCCGGCAGCATTGGGCAGATCGCGGACATCATTGCCGGTCGCCCGAAGGAATTGTCCGTGCTGTCCGGCGACGACGAGCTGACCTTTCCGGTCATGGCACTTGGCGGCGACGGCATCATTTCAGTGATCTCTAATGCAACACCCAAGCTCATGGCGGAGCTGTGCAACAAGTTCCGTGCGGGCGACATCGCCGGCGCGCGGGAGATTCACTTCAAGCTGCTGCCGTGGATGCGCGGCGCGTTCGTCGAGTCGAATCCGCTCCCGGTCAAGGCGGCGATGGCGATGCTCGGGCGCCTGCAGAACGTGCTGCGGCTGCCGCTCGTGCCATTGAGCGAGAGCAATGCGCCGGTGGTTCGCGCGGCACTCACGACGGCCGGAGTGCTCAAGTGACCGCTGAGGAACTCGAACAAAAGATCGGCGAATACGCGGCCACGCCGGCGGGACAGAAGCTTCCGCCGGATACGGAGAACGTCGTAGGGCATTTGCTCGATGCGCTAGAGAGTGGCTCGGTGCGCGCAGCGCAGCGGAGTGCCGATGGAACGTGGCACGCGGTGCCGTGGGTCAAGCGCGGCATCCTGCTCGGGTTTCGTGCGGGCGATCTCGTCGCGATGGACAGCGGCGTGCTGTCGTTCATCGACAAGCACACCTATCCGGTCCGAAAGCTGGCGGTGGACGCCGGCGTGCGCGTGGTGCCCGGTGGCTCGTCAGTGCGCCGTGGCACGTACCTCGCGCGCGGCGTCGTGTGCATGCCGCCGATGTACATCAACGTGGGCGCGTACGTCGACGAAGGCACGATGGTGGATTCGCACGCGCTGGTTGGATCGTGCGCGCAGATCGGCAAGCGCGTGCACATCAGCGCCGCGGCGCAGATTGGCGGCGTGCTCGAGCCGGTGAACGCGGCGCCGGTCGTGATCGAGGACGACGTGCTGGTTGGCGGCAACACCGGCGTGTACGAGGGAACGATCGTGCGGTCGCGCGCGGTGTTGGCGGCAGGCGTCGTGCTCACGCGCGGAACGCCGGTGTTCGATCTCGTGCGCGAGACGGTGTATCGCGCGTCGGCGACCGCGCCATTAGAGATTCCTGAAGATGCGGTGGTCGTGCCCGGAACGCGCATGATCAAGGGCGGGTGGGGCGCCGAGCAACAGCTCGGGCTGCAGGCGCCGATGATCGTGAAGTACCGTGATGAAAAGACGGATCTCGCGACCGCGCTGGAGTCCTGGCTGCGATGAAGGTTTCCGGATCACTCCGGGTACCTGGCGACAAATCGATCTCTCATCGCGCGCTGATCGTCGGCGCACTTGGCGACGGAGTGTCGCGGGTCACCGGCATTCTCGAATCGGCGGACGTCCATTCGACCGCCGGCGTCTTGCGCGCGCTTGGGGCGACGATTCCTCCGCTGTCGCCCGATTTTTTGGTCACCGGCGGCGGCTGCGTGTTGCGGCAGCCGACTGTGGATCTCGACTGCGGCAACAGCGGCACGACGACGCGCTTGATGGCTGGCGTGGTCGCAGCGTCGAACGTGACCGCGACGTTCGTCGGCGACGCAAGCCTCAGCCGCCGACCCATGCGGCGCATTGCGAAGCCGCTCGCGGCGATGGGTGCGTCGATCGAGTTGCCGGCGCACGGCGGGCTGCCGATGACAATTCGCGGCGGTGCGTTGCACGACGTCGAGTGGACGAGCGAAGTGGCGAGTGCGCAGGTGAAGAGCGCGATTTTGCTTGCCGCGCTCGTGGGTGGCGTTCGCGCGCAGGTGACTGAGCCGACGCGGTCGCGGGATCACACGGAATCGATGCTCGCCGCGCGTGGCGCGGACGTTCGTGTCGACGGACTGACGGTGACGTTCGAGCCGCCGTCGCGCCTCGACGCTGCGGATACCGACGTGCCTGGCGACCCGTCGTCTGCAGCGTTCTTTGCC
The DNA here is from genome assembly GCA_036499625.1 of Gemmatimonadaceae bacterium. GTDB lineage: Bacteria > Gemmatimonadota > Gemmatimonadetes > Gemmatimonadales > Gemmatimonadaceae > JAQBQB01. Next base: position 2,883 of record DASYDJ010000013.1, on the reverse strand, counting down.
GGGCTCGCGGCAGTCGCGGACTCCGGCGAGCTGCGATTGGAAAACGTGTGCGTCAACGAGACGCGCATCGGCTTCATGACGCAGCTCGCGGCGATGGGCGCGCACGTTCGTGAAGAGAATCGCCGGCTGGCCGGCGGCGAGTGGGTGGCGGATCTCGTCATCGGCGCGAGTGCACTGCGCGGCGTCACGGTGCCAGAGCGCGACGTGCCGTCGATGATCGATGAGTTGCCGTTGCTTGCCTGTCTCGCTGCGCGTGCGGACGGCGAGACGGTGATCACCGGGGCGAACGAGCTGCGTGTGAAGGAGAGCGACCGGATCACGGCGGTGGTGGCCGGGCTTCGAGCTATCGGCGCGACGGCCGAGGAGTTGACGGACGGCATGCGCATTCAGGGGTCCGATCGGCCGTTGCGCGGCCGCATCACGACGCACGGCGACCATCGCTTGGCGATGGCATTCGCGGTCCTCGGCGCGGCTAAAGGCAACGCGATCGAGATCGACGATCGGGATTGCGTTTCCGTGTCGTATCCTGGATTCTGGAGCGACCTGTCACGCGTGTCGTCGGAGTGAGCCGCTCGTGAGCCGACCGGAAGCAGGAGTACGAACGATCGTCATCGCCATCGACGGGCCCGCGGCATCGGGCAAGTCGTCGACCGCGCAGTGGGTCGCGCGGCGGTTGTCGTACCGGCACGTCGACTCGGGCGCGCTGTACCGGGCGGCCACTGCGGCTCAGCTCAGTCGCTCGGGCGGGGCAGGCGATCCCGAACAGTGGTCGGAAGCGGATGTGCTTGCGCAGACGTCGCGAATCGAGCTCGTGCCTGCCGACGCGATGTTCGATCCGTTGATCGACGGCAATCGGGTCGACGACGCGCTCCGTGGCAGCGACGTGACCAAGAACGTGTCGCGCGTGGCGAGGATGCAGGCGGTCCGGGAGTGGGTGAATGCTCAGGTCCGGCGAGCGGCGGCGGGGCACAGTGTGGTCGTGGACGGCCGAGATATCGGGACCGCAGTTTTTCCGGATGCCGATCTCAAGATCTTCTTGATTGCGGACCCATGGGAACGGGCCCGCCGACGCTTGGTGCAGAGTCTGCAACGAGGGCCGAGCGACGACGAGATCGCGGAAGAGACCGCGCGGATCGCCCATCGGGATGCGAGCGACGCGACGCAATCGGCGCGGGCGGTCGATTCCGTGCTCATCGATACGACCTACATCACCCAGGAGGAGCAGGTCGATCGGATCGTGGCGTTGGCGCACGCTGCGGAAAAGGCGGGCAGGGGCTAGCTGTCATTCCGAGCAAAGCGAGGAATCTTCTGTCCCGCCAATTATCACGTCCGGGACGAAAGATCCCTCGTCACTTCGTTCCTCGGGATGACAACGGCGCCTTCGGTGCATTGACGGGCCAGAGCCACACAATTATGCTTCACGGTTCGCCCGCACATTCCATCAAAGTGGATCGCGGGCGAAATCGTCGTCTCCGCTGGTCAACTCAATTCCCTCAACCTCGTCGCGGCGAGCCTAAATAGCTTCAATCCCGCGGTTCGTCAGGAGATAACCCCTCGGTATGCCAGAGCTCGAACTACCCACCATGTCCGCCACGGAGCGCGAGAAGCGCGACAAGCAGCGCGCCCAGCTCCGCCCGTTGGCCAACCGCCGCCCAGAACTGTACGACGAAGACGAGTACTCATCGGCTGAATACGAGACGATGATGGAGCTCTACAACGGTACGCTCGCGTCGATCGACGAGGGCGAGATCGTGAAGAGCAAGGTGCTCGCGATTCGCGACAACATGGTCGTGCTGGACATCGGCTTCAAATCCGAAGGCAGCGTTCCCCTCGAAGAGTTCAAGGACTTCCCGGACTTGAAGCCCGGTGACGAAGTCGAAGTCTTGCTCGAACATCTCGAGGATCAGGAAGGCTCCGTCGTCCTGTCGAAGAAGAAAGCCGACTTCATGCGCGTGTGGGAGAAGATCCGCCTCGCGTACGAGAACGACCAGCCGGTGGAAGGCACGCTCGTCAAGAAGATCAAGGGCGGCGTGGTGGTGGACCTCATGGGCGTCGACGCCTTCTTGCCGGGATCGCAGATCGCTCTGCGTCGCGTGCCGAACATCGACGAGCTCCTGGGCCAGAAGTTCGAGTTCAAGATCATCAAGCTGAACAAGCGCCGCCGCAACATCGTCGTCTCGCGTCGTGTCATCCTCGAGAACGAGCGCGCCGGCAAGCGCGAGAAGTTGATGAAGGAGCTCGAGAAGGATCAGGTGCGGAAGGGCGTCGTCAAGAACATCACCGACTTCGGTGCATTCATCGATCTCGGCGGCGTCGACGGCCTGCTTCACATCACCGACATGTCGTGGGGCCGTATCTCGCATCCGTCCGAGCTCGTTGCCATCGGCGCGGAGCTCGAGGTCAAGGTGCTCGATATTGATTGGACTCGGGAACGTATTTCCCTGGGCCTCAAACAACTTCAGAGCTATCCGTGGAAGGACGTCGCCGAGAAGTATCCGGTCGGCACGCGCGTCACGGGCAAGGTTGTCTCGATCACGAACTACGGTGCGTTCATCGAGCTCGAGCCGGGCATCGAAGGACTCGTGCACATCAGCGAGATGAGCTGGACGCGCAACGTCCGTCACCCATCGAAGCTCGTCAGCATCGGCGAGACGATCGAAGCGGTGGTGCTCAAGGTCGATCCGAACGAAGAGAAGATCTCGCTCGGCATGAAGCAGACGGAGCAGGATCCGTGGATGGTGTTGCCGCTCAAGTACCCGGTCGGCACGCGCATCAACGGCAAGGTTCGCAACCTCACGAGCTTCGGCGCATTCGTCGAGATCGAGCCGGGCATCGACGGTCTCATTCACATCTCCGACATGAGCTGGACGAAGCGCGTTCAGC
>DASYDJ010000012.1:0-75422 GCA_036499625.1 Gemmatimonadaceae bacterium | reverse complement strand
GTGAGCACCATGAAACCCCAGAAGATCGCCGCGTGCATCGGACCGGCCACCGAATCGCGGAAAATCTTCTTCTGCGCGATGCCGATCTCGAGGAAATTCTTGATGCGGACCAACGGATGGTCGATGCGGTTCTCGCCGTGCCCGAGCCGCATGTAGCGGTACAGCCGCTGGACGTTGAGCGAGAAGAACCCAACGCCAATGACCAGCACGAACAGGAACAGCACGTTGGACGCGCCCATTAGTGGCTCGCCTTGGCCTCTTTCACGGCCTTGGTCAATGCCGGCACCACTTCCATCACGTCACCCACGATGCCGTAGTCCGCAACCTTGAAGATCGGCGCGTCCTTGTCCTTGTTGATCGCGACGATCGTCTTGGAGGTGCGCATGCCGGCGAGATGCTGGATGGCGCCCGAGATGCCGACCGCGACATAGAGCTGCGGACTCACCTGACGACCGGTCTGACCGATCTGATCGCTGTGCGGACGCCAGCCGTCATCGGTCACGGCACGTGTTGCGCCGACCGCCGCATTGCCGAACGCCGCTGCAAGATCTTCCACGAGCTTGAAGTTCTCCGGCGCCTTGAGACCACGGCCGCCTGAGATGATGACCGGAGCGTCGCCCAAGTCGATCGTTCCCTTCCCGCCTTCGGTGACTTCTTTCACGGTGATGCGCGACGTGGCTGCTTCGGCCGCCATCGTCTCCGTGCGTGCCGTACGCGGCGCAGGTTGCGCCGTGAATGCACTCGGACGCACCGCTACGACTGCCAGCGGGCCTTTCACGTCGAGCGTGGCGATCACTTTGTTCGCGTAGCCCGGATGCGTGACCGTCAGCGTATCGGCGGCCGCAGCCTTGATCTCCGTCACGTCGGTGACGATCGGCGCGTCGAGCTTGACCGCGATGCGCGGACCGATATCGCGACCCTGGGCGGAGAAGCCAACCACCACCGCGCGATAGCTGCCGGCCTTGGCTCGCGCCGCAACGGTGGCCGCGACGACTTCGCGATTAAAGTTCTCTAATGACGCGCCTTCCACGACCACGACCACGTCGGCGCCATGCTGTCCTAACTGCTCGGCCGCAGCACCAACACCGGCCGGTCCGGCGACGAGCGCGTGCACTTCACCGCCGCCAGTCATGTCAGCGAGCGCGCGGGCGGCCGTCACGGCCTCGAGCGCAATCTTGCGAAGCGAAGCGCCCCGCGTCTCAGCGAATACGAGAATGTTGCTCATGGCTACAGCACCTTCGCTTCGGTTTGCAGCAGCCGCACGAGCTCCGGCACCGCCGCGGCGCCTTCACCGATGATGCGACCCGCGGGCCGCTCCGGCGGAAGCTGCATCGACTTCACGGTGACGCGAACCTCGCCCAACTGCGCGGGTTTCGTTTCGAGTGGTTTCTTCTTCGCCGCCATGATGCCCTTGAGCGACGGATAGCGCGGACGCGCGATGCCTTCGTCGATCGTGACGACCGCGGGCAGCGCGAACTCCACCGTCTCCGCCGCGCCTTCGAGCTCGCGACGCGCGGTACCGCGACCATTCGCGATGTCGAGCTTCGTTGCCGCCGTCACGCACGCGACATCGAGCAACTCGGCCACCGCCGTTCCGACGATGCCCGACGACGTATCGAAGGCGTGCTTGCCGAACAGAATGAGATCGTAGCTGCCGCCTTTGAGCTCAGCGGCGAGCGCTTTCGCGACCGCGAGGCCATCGTGCGGCACCGCATCCGTCTTGAGCTGCACGCCACGCTCGGCGCCCATGCTCATCGCTTTGCGCAGGGTCTCTTGAACGACGTCAGGACCGACGGCGTAGACGACGGTCTCACCGGGCCCCTGCTTCTCATTGATCTGCAGCGCGACTTCAACCGCGTAGCTGGCGAAGTCGTCGATATCGAATTTGAGGCCGGCCTCGTCGATGGCAGTCGAGGACGCACCAATTTTGAAACGCGACTCCGAGTCTGGAGTGCGCTTGATACAGACGGCAATTTTCACCGTCGGACCTCCCGTAGGTTTTGATTCTCGAAGAAGTTAGCCGGGGAGCCCGCTGTTGTCAGCGGGGCCGACGAGCCTCCTGACTAGTCGGCTGGCGCCTCGAAGCCGAGGGCTTCGGTGAAGAACTCGGGAAGATCGACGACGAATGGCGTCGTCATCCCGGCCGGCTGCCATTCGAGGCGTTCGGTGAGAATTTCGCCCGGATCGTCGGCACGAGTCCAACGGGCGACGGTGCGAGCAGCCGGGCTGATGATCCAATACTCCGGAATGCCGGCCTCGAGATAGAGCCGTCGTTTCGTTTGGAAGTCGTACCGCGAGTTGCTTTCCGATTCGACTTCGACGACGAGCAACAGGTCCGCGAGATCGAACGGATACGCGGGACGCTTGCCGTCGCGTACCCGGACCACGAATACGTCGGGCTGCACACGATTCCGTCGGCGATCTTCGCGGCGCACGTCGGACGGCGAAGTGACCGGATGCCCCACGCCGCTCCGGCGAAAATACGCATGCAAGCGCACGAGCAGCTCACCAACAACGTACTGGTGCAGATCGATTGGCGCCGGCGTCACGAACAGCTCGCCGTCGATGATCTCGTAGCGCTGCCCGTCGTCTGGCAGCGCGTCGAGCATGTCGACCGTCCAATCAGGGTACGTAGCTGGCATAGCCATACAATAGGGTCCTCGGCGCCGAGTGGGCAAGTGTGCATGCCGAGAGCGTAATTCGGTGTGCGCCGAGCGGCGTCATCATTTCAATGCGGGCACAATCGATGCGGCCGCGACAGTGCGATGCTCGTCCGCCGAAGAGCGTGCGGTGCTCACGCCCCCTCGCGAGTGCCATTTAGAGAATTCGAATTTCACGGCTACATGGGCAAGCGCCGCGACGCTTTGAACGATTTGAACGCGAATGACGCGAAAGAACGCGAATAAATCAGAACGAAATGCCGTTCCCTGGTCTATTCGCGTTCATTCGCGCGTTTTCGCGTCATTCGCGTTCAATTCGGTTCACTCTCGAACGCCCACAAAGCTCTAGGCGCCAAAACAAAGCCATTCGCGCCTACTTGAACGCGTTCAACCCCGTCACCGCCTGCCCGAGAATCAGCGAGTGCACGTCGTGCGTTCCTTCGTACGTGTAGACGCTCTCGAGATTCTCCATGTGCCGCATCGACGCATACTCGGCGAGAATGCCGTTGGCGCCGAGGAGGCGGCGAGATTCGCGAGCGATATCCGTCGCGATGCTCACGTTGTTCCGCTTCGCGAATGACACCTGCTGCGGCGTGAAGGTGCCTGCGTCCTTCATGCGGCCCAAGTGCAGCGAGACGAGCTGTCCCTTCACGATCTCGGTGAGCATGTCCGCGATGCGCACCTGCTGGATCTGGAACGCGCCGAGCGGCTTGTCGAACATGATGCGGGTCTTCGCGTACTCGGTGCACTCCTCGAAGCACGCCATCGCCGCGCCAAGCGCGCCCCACGAAATGCCGTAGCGCGCCTGCGTCAGGCACATCAACGGGCTCTTGAGACCACCGGACTTCGGCATGACCGCGTCAGCCGGCAAATGCACGTCCTGGAATACCAGTTCGCTCGTGTCGCTCGCGCGCAGCGACAGCTTGCCCTTCTGATCCTTGGCCGAGAAACCCTTGGCGCCCTTGGGGACGATGAAGCCGCGGATCGACTTGTCGCTCTTGTCGCCGTTCGTCTTCGCCCACACCACCGCGATGTGCGCGTTGGTGCCGTTCGTGATCCACATCTTGGAGCCGTTCAGGATCCACGTGCCGTCTTTCTGCTCCTGCGCCATCGTGATCATGCCCGACGGATTCGATCCGAAGTCCGGTTCCGTGAGACCGAAGCAGCCGATTTTCTCGCCTTTGGCCATCGGCGGCAGATGCGCCTTCTTCTGCTCGTCGCTGCCGAACGCGTAGATCGGGTACATGGCCAGCGAGCTCTGCACGGACGCGAACGACCGCACGCCGGAATCGCCGCGCTCGAGCTCTTGATTGATCAAGCCGTAGGCGACGTTGTTCAGGCCAGCGCAGCCATACTCTTCTGGTAGGGTCGCGCCAAAGACGCCGAGCTCGGCCATTTCCGGCACGAGCTCCATTGGGAATCGGCCGTCCACGTAGCACTTGCCGATGATGGGCAGAACGCGTTCGTCGACGAACTGACGCACGCTGTCGCGGACTGCGCGCTCTTCTTCGGAAAGGAGCGAGTCAATATTGAAAAAATCGAGCATTTGAGTTCGGAAGGAGGGTCCGAAGAATCTAAGCCATGCCGCCAGTTCGTGGGGCAGCTTGCGGCGTAATTCGCGGGGCGGGTCGCACCACGGCCCGCTTGGCCGCGGCCTCGATCCCTACCGCGCGCGCCTTGGCGCGAAAGCCTCGGCCGTGATCGAGCGGCTTGCCGGTCTCGTCCTGCCATTGGTGCACCATTTCGTGCAGCAACGTATGGAGCGCCTCGTCCCACCCGTGGCGGCGTAAATGGCGCCAACTGATGGCGATCTCGCCGGGCGCACCACCAGTCGCCGCGGAATAGTGGCCGAGCCGGCTTTTCATGCGGCGCGAGACGCGGACGGGGACTTGTTTGAGCTCGCCGGCGAAATGTTCGGCGTTGTATCGGTGATGCCATTCGACGAGCCGCTCCGACAATGGCTCGTCTTCCGGGCGCGTGCGCTCGCGCCGCGGCACCGTTCGCGGCGCGTCCACGCGGAACGCGATGATCTTGTGTTGCGCGGCGCGGCGCTCGAGTCGCGTGCGACCCTCGACGAACGCGACGATAGCGCGATGCACTTCGTCCGGCGCCGCGAGATAGCCTTCGTGCACGCGCAGATCGCGGCCGCGAAAGCTCACCATCACGTTTCGATTGTGTGTCAGCCGGCAGTCGTCGATGCGACGGAGGCCGAGCGCGCGAAGTCGGTTGAGCAGTTCCGCGCCATCACGCGGCGGCGCGTCGAGCGCCAGGCTGAGCTGCGCCGCATCCGGCCGACGCGGAAAAAACGATCTCAGCGCGCGAAACACTTCGCGGGTCCGGAGACGAAGTCTCGTGTCTGGGCCGACCACAAGAGTGTCGACACCTCGATGCTGCTCTCGGTGATGCGAATGCTGTTCACCGACGACGGCCGGCCGCCGCGCGAGCGATTGCTCATGGTGCCCGCGGTGGAGATGATCGTGCCACGCTTGGTGTGCTCGATGTAATGCACGGCTTCTTGATGATCGTGGCCGCACAGCACGAGGTCAACACCCATTTCGGCGAACACGCCGAGAATCTGCTTCGTGTTCTTGAGGCCGTGTCGCTGCGAGAGCTCGCCTTTCACCGGATTGTGGTGCATGACGATGATGCGGGCGTCGTCCGAGCGCGACGACTCGAATTCCGCGCGCGCACGCTCGATCTGCGCGCGACTCAAGTGTCCGATGATCGAGATGTCGCGCACGTTCCACGTGAGCGTGTGGCGCGTGACGCCCTGCGACGTATTCAACCCAACGAACGTCGCTCCCGCGATGCGCAGCACCGGCTCGAGATCGCGGCTGATGTACATCCGGTACTTCTCGTACATCTTGAGCGGATCGCCCAAGCCGAGTGGCGCGAGCCACCACGCAACGTCGTGATTCCCCGGCACGACGATCACCTGACTCGCCACTTCGGCTTTCTTGATGAACTCGCGCGCCCGTTGAAATTCCCCGGCGCGCGATCGCTGCGAGACGTCGCCCGAGATTGCGACGACGTCGTATTTCCGCTCCAGGATCAGTGCTTCGATCGCCTCGTACTGCTCGGGCACCGCGGGGTGCCCGAAGTGGAGATCAGAACAGTGAAAGAGCGTGGTGACTGTCACGGGTTCACAGTTTCGCGATGATGGCGTCGGTGAATTCGTCGGTGGTAGCGGTGCCGCCCAGGTCGCCCGTGACCGTCTGGCCGTCGCGAATCGTGGTCTCGAGTGCGTGGCGGATGCGCTTGGCACGCGCGTCGTCGCCGATGTGATCGAGCAACATGCACGCCGCGAGTATGACCGCTCCGGGATTGGCCACGCCCTTGCCGGCGATATCGGGCGCGGTGCCGTGGACGGCCTCGAAGATCGCGCCGTTGGCGCCGATGTTGGCGCCCGGCGCAAGACCGAGTCCACCCACCAGTCCCGAAATCTGATCGGAGAGAATGTCGCCGAAGAGATTCGTCGTCACGATCACGTCGAAGCGTTCGGGATGCAGCACGAGGTTCATCGCCATGGCGTCGACGATCTTCTCATCGAACTCGATTTGGCCCGCATAGTCGCGCGCGACCATGCGTCCGGTGTCGAGAAACAGCCCTTGCGAGAACTTTAAAATATTCGCCTTGTGGGCCAGCGTGACTTTCTTGCGCTTGTGTTTCACCGCGTACTCGAACGCGTAGCGCACGATTCGCTCCGAGCCGGCCCGCGTAATGATCGCGACGGATTCGGCCGCGGCGCGCGGATCGTCGGCGACGCGCACGTAGTGCTCGATGCCCACGTACAGCCCTTCCGTGTTCTCGCGCACCATCACGAGATCGACGTCCTCGTAGCGGCCGCCCGGCGCGATCGAATACGCCGGCCGAACGTTGGCGTACAGATCGAAGGTCTTACGCAACGCAACGTTGATCGAGCGATAGCCCTCGCCCACCGGCGTCTCGAGCGGGCCCTTGAGCGCCAGCTTGGTGCGCTTGATCGAGTCGAGCGTCGCCTCGGGAATCGGGTCGCCGTACCGCGCCACCGCCGCCATGCCGGCGAGCTGCGTGTCCCACGTGATGTCCGCGCCCGATGCTTCGACGATTCGTACGGTCGCGGCGGAGATCGACGGACCGATGCCGTCGCCTGGAATCAAAGTGACTTGTGTAGACATTCAGGGAAAGAAAAGCGAAGTGAGGAAAGGAAGGTCACGGCACGCTGACGACGTTCGCGAGCTGCGCCGCAATGCCGGCCGAGATGGCCGGGCCGAACGCGGGCTGTGGGTCGCTGGAAATTTCGCCCACCCACGAGACCGAGGAATATCGCGGATCGATCAAGACCAGACGAAGGACGCCTTTTCCGCCGGTGCCGGCTTTCTCGAAGCGCAGATCGACGGGCGCGAGCACCAGCCGCGCGTCGTCGTGCAGCGCAATGACCGTGCGAAGCTGGCTGGCCAGCGGCTCGGGAAGCCGTGCGTCAACCGACAGTCCCGGGGTGCGAAGCGGCTCTTCGGCGAGACCATACGGATCCGTCGCATACGCCGAGTTGCGACGGTAGCTCTGAACGAGTTGGTCGGGGAAGATCCACGTCTTTCGCAGACCGCGCTCGTCGAGTGCCGCGAGAATGTCCGCGTCGAGCGTTCGCGCGACGTCCAACGGGCGTCCGATTGCCGATGTCCAATCGAGACCCGGCATGACGTGAACGCCATACGCCGGCAGCACTACGACGTGTTGCGCCGCCAAACCAGAGAGCGCGTGGGCCAGCGGCTGCGTCGCGGGAGCAGGGGCCTTGTTTCCCGGAGCAGAACGGCCGCACGCAGCGATGGTGCAGGCGAGACCGGCGAGTATGAGGCCCTTCGGGAGACGCATGAGGAATAATAACGCCTTTTTTCTTCGGCACCCTTGTACGCAAGGCTTCCCCTTCGCACTTTGAGCCAGTTCGCCTCTCACCGGAGCTCCCGCCACATGTCCAAGTTGTTCCGAGCGGGGATCTGGGCCCTGGTTACGATTCTCGCCGTCGCCGCGTTCGCGCGCATTGCGCTTTCGCGCGGCGAGACAATCAGCGCCGCCTGGCTCCTCACTGCCGCGGTCTGCACGTACGCAGTCGCCTACCGTTTTTACAGCAAAATCGTCGCAGCGAAGATTTTTGCGCTCGACGAAACGCGAGCAACCCCTGCAGTCCGCTTGGACGACGGACGCGATTTCGTGCCGACCAACAAGTGGATCGTGTTCGGTCACCACTTCGCGGCGATCGCCGGCCCGGGGCCGCTCGTAGGACCCACACTGGCGGCGCAATTCGGATACCTGCCCGGCATCATCTGGATCGTGGTCGGCGTCGCGCTCGGCGGCGCGGTTCAGGACTTCGTGATTCTCTGCGCCTCGGTGCGGCGTGACGGGAAGTCGCTCGGCCAGATGGCGAGAGAAGAGATCGGACCAGTCGCCGGCATCACCGCACTCGTCGCGGTGCTCGGCATCATGGTGGTGCTGCTCGCGGTGCTCGGCCTGGTCGTCGTGAATGCGCTGAAGGCGAGTCCGTGGGGAACTGTCACCATCGGTCTCACGATTCCAATTGCACTCGCGATGGGCGCCTACCTCAAGTGGCTGCGTCCGGGACGCGTGCTCGAGGCGACGGCGCTCGGTCTGGTGGCACTGCTCATTGCGCTCTATGCCGGCCAGTGGGTGTCGGAACAGCCCGCGCTCGCCGAGATGTTCACGCTGAGCGGAACGACGCTCGCGATCTCGATCATGATCTACAGCTTCTGCGCCTCGGTGATTCCGGTGTGGTTGCTGCTCGCACCACGCGACTATCTCTCGGCCTTCGTCAAGATCGCGGTGATCGCGGCGCTGGCGATCGGCATCATCGTGACGTTGCCGCCGATGCACATGCCGGCCGTCACGCAGTTCATCGACGGCACGGGTCCGGTGTTCGCCGGCAAGGTGTTCCCCTTCGCATTCATTACGATCGCGTGCGGTGCAATCTCCGGCTTCCACGCGCTGGTTTCGTCGGGCACCACGCCGAAGCTGTTGATGAACGAGAAGGACGCACGCATGATCGGTTACGGCAGCATGTTGATGGAGTCGTTCGTTGCCGTGATGGCGTTGATCGCCGCTTGCGCGCTCACCCCGGGCGTCTACTTCGCAGTCAATGCGCCGGCCAGTGCGATCGGCACCACCGCTGCGTCAGCAGCCGACGCGGTACGACAGTGGGGCTTCACACTCGATCCGGCGGAAATGGAGCGCCTGGCCCGTCAGGTTGGCGAGTCGTCGCTCCTCTCGCGCACCGGCGGCGCTCCGAGCTTGGCGCTCGGCATGGCGCAGATTTTCTCCGGCGCGCTCGGCGGCACCACGGCCGTGGCGCTCTGGTATCACTTCGCCATCATGTTCGAGGCGTTGTTCATTCTGACGACGCTGGACGCCGGCACGCGGATCGGACGATTCATGCTGCAGGATCTCGTCGGCAAGGTCTATGAACCGATGGGGCGCGTCTCCTGGTATCCGGCAGTGCTCACGTCGAGCGCGGCGATCGTGCTCATGTGGGGCTACTTCCTCTATCAGGGCGTGACCGATCCACTCGGCGGCATCAACTCGCTGTGGCCGCTATTTGGAATCTCTAATCAGCTTCTGGCGACGGTCGCGTTGTGCGTCGGCACGACGATCATCATCAAGATGGGCAAGGCGAAGTACGCCTTTACGACGCTCCTGCCGCTTGCGTGGTTGACGATCATCTGCATGACGGCGGGTTGGGACAAGATTTTCTCTCCCGACGTCAAGATCGGGTTCCTGTCGCACGCCAGTAGCATTCAGGCGATCATCGCCGGTGGCGTGCTGCCGGCGTCGATCAAGAGCATGAGTGACGCGCACCGCATGATCGGCAACGATTATCTCGACGCCGGCGTCGCGGCATTCTTTATGATCTCCACCGTGGTGATCCTGGCGGCGAGCATCCGCGAATGGACTAACGTGCTCGGCGGTACCAAGCCGGCCGTGTCGTCCGAAGTACCTTTCTCGGCAATCCCGGCAACCGGAGACTGACGATGACGGCGAGAGACGCAGTGCTGGCGGCGCGCACGAACATCGAGCGCGCCGCGTGTGTGGTTCGCCGAGTGATCGGTGTGCCGGACTACGACATTTATGTCACGCACCTTCGCTCGCATCATCCGGATGTCATGCCGCCGACCCGCGAGGAGTTCACGACGGAGCGGTTGGCGAACAAGTACAGCAAGCCGGGCTCGCGCTGCTGCTAACCGCCCAGTAGGCGTCATTCAGAGTCCGGAGTCCGGGAATCTCAGATTCTGGGATTCCCTGGACTGGGTCCGGTCCGGCGATGTCGAGATGCCGGACCTGCATATCGTAGCGGTGGTTCTGGCATCTCGACGTCGCTGATCCAGATCCAGTCTAGGGAATCCCAGACTAGGAGTTGCCGGCTTCCGGACGTCTACGTTCCGCGCGGCAGCGCCGCCATGGCAAGCGCCGCGACCAACGCCAGCGTCGCGCCGAACCCGAACGCCACCGGCGACCCGAATCGATCCCACAGCACGCCGAAGATGAGCGAGGCCGGCAGCGCGCCAATGCCGATCGCGAGATAGTACCATCCGTACGCCGCTCCGCGCTGCTCGGACGGCACGACGTCGGCAACGAGCGCGAGCTCAGTCCCTTCTGTCAGTCCGAAGAACAGACCATACGCCGCGAACAGCGCCCAGGCTTGCCACGCGTGCGTCGCGCGCCCAAACAGCAAGTACACGGCGGCGTACACCAGCCAGCCCGCGACGAGCAACGGCCGTCGCCCGATCCGGTCAGACAGCGCGCCGCCGGGAACGTTCGAGACACTCTTCACACCGTTCAGCATCGCCCAGAGGATTGGCGCCAGCGCCACCGGGACGCCCAGTTGCTTCGCGCGGAGGAGCAGGAACGCGTCGGTCGAGTTGCCGAGGGTGAATACGAAGATCACCGCGAGAAAGGCCCAGAAGCGCGCGCCCATCCCGCCGGCGAGGCGCGGACGTTTGCCGGTCGATGCCGATTGTCGTTCGACTTCTCTAATACCGACGATAGCGACGATGACGGCGATTGCGCCGGGCACCGCCGCGAGCCAGAACACCGAGCGCAGCGTGAGATGAAAGAACGCGAGCAACGAGAATGCGATGAGCGGGCCAAGCAAGGCGCCGGCGTTGTCGGCGGCGCTGCGCACGCCGAACGCGCGGCCGCGCATGGACGGATGCACCGAGTCGGCGATGAGCGCGTCGCGCGGCGAGCTGCGAATTCCCTTCCCCACGCGATCGCTGACACGTATCAACAGAACCTGCGTCGCCGATTGCGCGATGGCCGTCAGCGGACGCATCACCGACGCGAGCACGTAACCGGCGACGACCATCGGTTTGCGCCGTTTGACGCGGTCCGACCACCAGCCACTCACGAGCTTGAGCAGCGCGGCGGTGGATTCGGCAGCTCCCTCGATGGCGCCAATGAACCCCGCGTTCGCGCCGAGCACCGTCGAGAGAAAGACCGGCAGCAGCGGGTAGATCATCTCGCTCGACACGTCGGTGAAGAAGCTCACCGCGCCGAGTGCATACACATTCCGGCTGAGTCGCCGCGGCTCGCTCGCCGGTTCGTTCGGCGAGTCGCGGTCCGGGTCGATGTCGTGGGAGTGCATGGCCGAATCTACCACTTGCGCGGGACGCAGTCTGGGAGCAATTGATAGGCATGCCTGGTCGCGCGCCGGCGTTTGCCGACACCACCGTGATGCATCGATCGCTCGCCGCCGCTCATGCGCGCCTCGCCGCGCATGACGACGCGATCGTTCGCACACAGATCACGGTCGCGCAGATTGCGGCCCCCACCGGCGAAGAAGAGGAACGCGGCAGTTGGGTCGCGCGCCGCTTTCGTGATTGTGGACTGTCGTCCATCAAGACCGACGCGGCCGGCAACGTCGTGGGCCGCCGCAACGGCGTCGACGACGCGCCGCCCGTCGTGATCTGCGCGCATCTCGACACTGTGTTCCCGCGCGACACGGATCTCTCGATTCGCCGCGACGGCGAGCGGCTCGTGGGTCCGGGCATCAACGACAACGGTCGCGGTCTGGCCGTGATGCTCGCACTCGCAGCCGAGATCGACGGTGTGCGACTGCGCTCGCGTCACCCGGTCGAATTCGTCGCGACCACCGGTGAAGAAGGGCTGGGCGATCTCCGTGGCGCGAAACACTACTTCGCGGATCGCGGCAAATCCGCTCACGCAGTGCTCGCGCTCGACGGTGCGGGTGATGAGCGCATCATTCATCGCGCGCTTGGATCGCGGCGCTTTCGCATCTCGTACGCTGGACCCGGCGGCCATTCGTGGGCCGCGTACGGCTCGGCCAACGCGGTACACGCTGCCGCCGCCGCGGCGTCGCGCCTCGCTGCGGTGCCATTACCAGCGTCGCCGCGCACGACGCTGTCCGTTGGACGCATCGGCGGCGGACTGTCGGTGAATTCCATTCCCGATGCTGCTTGGCTCGAGATCGATCTGCGATCGACGTCGGCGTGGCAGCTCGACGAGATCGAGCGGGCGATTCGGCGAATCGCGCAGATGGCTGCCGATGACGAAAATGGAAAGCGTGTCGCGGGAACGCGCGCGCTGACCGTGCGCGTCGATCCGATTGGGTCGCGTCCCTGCGGCGAGACACCAGCCGGCCATGCGCTCGTGCAATCCGCGATCGAGGCGACGCGTCTCGTCGGTCGTCAGCCGGATCTCGCGCTTGCGTCGACCGATGCCAACGTGCCGATTAGCCAAGGCATTCCGGCGATCGCGATTGGCGCCGGCGGGCGCGGCGGCGATGCGCACACGCACGGCGAGTGGTTCGACAATCTGCACGGCACGGTTGGCGTGGCGCGCGCGCTCACGATCGTGATGACGATGGCGCAGATGGCGTGAGCGGCGCCGCCGCTCAGCGCGGCGCGAAGATCTTGAAGAGCGTGACGAGCGCCACGAGCTGCGCCAGGAAGGACGCCGTCGACGTGGCAAAGATGCGGCGGCTGAGGCGGACCTCGAGCTCGCCGAAACGCTGCTCAAATTTGCGGCCAAATTCTGCGAACCGCCGCTCGAATTTGACCTCGAGCTCGGCGAATCGCTTCTCGACCTCCGCGAACCGTCGCTCGATCTTGACGTCGAACTCGGCGAACCGTTCGCCCATCTTCGCGTCAAAGCGCGCAAAGTTGAGGTCGTTCATCTCGCGGAGGTCCGCCCTGTAGGTCGCGTCCACTTGGTTGAACCAGTCGACTATTGCGTTGACGACATCGTCGCCGAGTCGTTCGTGCACCTTGCGGGACGGTTTGGCAGTAATCGGCATGGAGCGTTCCTGGTGGGTACAGGAACTACGTTCGCTCGATACCCCTTTCGGACCCGCACCGAAATTATACGATCCGAATCGAATTCACGCGAGGCGGCCGTCGTCGACGCGAGCCACGCCGCAGTTTCCGTCATTGTTCGTCTGATTCGTTCAATCCGTATCATCAAGCCGTTACGGCCTGCCCGAGATCGACTACGCCGTCTGCGCCGGCTCCGCCCTTCCCAACGCCCGCCCGATCGCGCGAATCGCCACATAGGTCTCGCCCAGCAACAACACCGACGCGACGATCGCCGCTATCGCCATCGGCTCGGCACGTCCTTGTGAGAAAAGACTAACAATGCCGAACGCAACGCCGAGCGGAACGATCAGCCCAACGAAAAGCGAGATCAAACTCGCCATCATCGCCAGTACGTTCTGGCCAAGCGCCTCGACACCGCTGCTCACGACAGGCCCCAATCGAATCCAGTCCGGAAACAGTACCGCCGTTCCATTCTGAATCGTCATCAACGCGCCGTTGAGCGCGACGAGCGCCACGGGCGACGCCACGAGAATCGCGAGCCGCACACTGCTTCCCAGCGGATTTTCCGGCGAGGCGGTCGCCGCGACGTACGCAAACGCGACCATCAAGAACTGTATCGCCGCCATCGGCAACGACGACGACGCCACTTCGGCCAATACGATATCCGTTGGCGACACCGGCAGCGACTTGATGAGCGGCAAATGCTGCATGTCGTGGCGCAGGTCGTTTCGAATCAATCGACCACCGAACAACAACATCATCCCGGCAAACGCCAGCGCAGAACTGGCAAGAATTTCCGCCCCGTCGGCGCCGGTGCTCGACGTCGCCGCACCGAGCGAGATCGCCACCGTCGCGGGCCCGATGAACACGCGCAACTGCGCCGTGCGCCGCAAGCACAGCATGTTCTTCCACAGAATGGCGCCTGACGCCGAGCCCGTAGCGGCTAGCGGAATGGTCGACGTCGCCGGCCGCGGCGCACCCATCGACGTCGCGCGCCGAGCACGACTCACACTCCCCCGCTTCGCGCGCTCGGCCGACGCGACCAGCGCGGCATCCTCGAATGCGGCGTCGGTGCGCATCACCCACCAGAAGTGCACGACGAGCACGATGAGCGCGGGCCCAATGAGGCGAGCCCATTCCGCTGGCGTCTGCGCGAACGTCGGCGCGACGACGAGATGGAACGGATAGAGTCCCCAATACGCCGGCGACGACGAGAGAATGCGACCGAGCGACGCGAAGAATGCCTTGAGTCCAACGGTTCCGAAGAGCGCGTTTCGCGCGCGAACGAGACCGGTGATCACCAAGACGCCGACCGCGCCGAAGATGCCAACCGACGCCCAGTGGCGTCGCAAGGCGGCCGAGCCATGCTCGCTCCACGATGAGCGCACGAGCGCCGCACCGATTCGATGGAGGTTGAGCACCGAAAACAACACCCACAATCCCGCAGCGCGCAGCGGCGACGGCAGCACGGTTCCGCCGCGCCGAAGGATGAACACCCACACGAGCGCGTTCAGCAGCACGGTGAGCTGCGACCGGAACAGCTTGTAGCCGATCAACGCCCGCCGCGACAGCGGCGCGGGAAACAACAGCGACACCTCGGCTTCAGAGAATGCTAATGCCGTCGCGTCCGAGCCGAAGAGCCACGAGCCCATGAGTGTCAGCACGCACACCAGCGTGACGAGCATCTCCGTGCCTTGCCCGAGGAGGAACGACGTACCGCCGATACTCGTCGCCGGGCGGAGCAGGAACGACCAGATGTACAGGCCGCCGATGATCAGTGCGATCGCGTAGCGCGGGCTTCGCGCGCGACGCAAGCCGATACGCAGCCGATTCCGGCCGCTCGCTAGGACGAGATACCAAAAGGCGTCGTTCACGACGCGGGCGCGTCCTCGCCGGTCAGGTCACCTGTCAGGGCGAGAAACACGTCCTCGAGCGATCGGCCACGCAGCTCCGGATGCGCATCGATGATCTGTTCGATCGTGCCGTACGCGGCGCACGTGCCGCGGCGCATGACGAGCAGTTTGGTGCACAGCTCCTCGACGAGATTCAGAAGGTGCGAGCTCAAGATCACGGCAGCGCCAGCCGCGGCGCGCGCGGTGATCGTCTCTCGCATTCGACGCATGCCACCCGGATCGAGTCCGGTGAGCGGCTCGTCGAGGATGAGCGCGCGGGGATCGTGCAGCAACCCGCACGCGATCGCCAGTTTTTGGCGCATGCCGCGCGACAGCTCGCCAGGCAACGCCATGCGCTTGTCGGTGAGCTCGAGCTCACGCAGCAGACCAGGAATCCGCGCCTCGACATCGGCCACGCCATAGAGTCGGCCGATGAACCGCAGATGCTCGTCGACCGACAGATACTCGAAGAGATGCGGCTCGTCGGGGATGAACGCCAGCGCGCGCTTCGCGTCGATCGGCTGGCGCTGTAGGTCGTGGCCCGCCACAGCCACGCCGCCACTCGACGGCGGAATGATGCCGGCCAAGCAACGCAGCGTCGTCGTCTTGCCCGCACCGTTCGGACCCACGAGCCCCAGTACTTCGCCAGGAGCAACGTCGAACGAAAGGCTCCGAACGGCCGTGAACGTTCCGTACAGTTTGGTGAGGCTCTGGACCGCGATCACGACCAGGCCTTTGGTCCGTTCATTCGCCGTGTCGCACGGTCGAGTGATCGGCGACGTTCACTTGCCCGTTGATGCCCTGCACCACCGCCCCATCGCCAATGATGGATTTGGAAAGTTTCGACTTCGTGACCGTCGACCCTCCGCCCACAATCGTGTCCATGAGTACCGATCCCTCCACGCGAGCGCCGGCGCCGAGCGAGACGTTGGGGCCGATGGTCGAGGCAGAGAGTGTAACGTCATCCTCGATATAGACCGGATCGACGATCGTAACGCCCGCCGGCACTTTGGCCGGCCGGCGCGCGCGTCCTTTCTCGAGCATCGTCCGATTCGTCTCCAAGAGCGTGCCCTGCTCGCCGGCGTCGTACCAACCCTCGACGTCCACGACTTTGATCTTGGCGCCGTGGTCGATCATGTACTGGAAGGCGTCGGTCAGATAGAACTCGCCCTTGTTCTTCGGCTGGGACAACGTCCAGTCGATCCCCTCGTACAGTAATTTCCAGTTCTTTATATAGTAAAGTCCAATGTTCGCCCGCTTCGAGATCGGCGTCGACGGCTTCTCGACGATCTTCGTCATGTTGCCGTCGGCATCGGTGACGACCACGCCGAACCGCTGGTAGTCGTCGACCGTCTTCACCCAGATGATCCCGTCCGCGTCGGTCGTCTTCACGATCGAGAGATCGGCGTCGAAGATGGTATCGACGAAGATGATGAACACGGCCTGATCGACGTAGGGACGCGCGAGCGCCACCGCGCCGGCCGTGCCGTCCTGCACCTTCTGCTCGATGAACACCGAGTCGAACGTGTAGTGCTCCCGCGCATACGACTCGACTTTCTCCTTCAAATGCCCCGTGATGTAGACGACCTGCTCCACGTTGCCGAGCTTCTGCAGGTCCTCCATCACGTAGTCGATCACCGGTTTGCCGGCGATCTTGAGCATCGGCTTCGGCGTGATGTGCGTATGCGGCCTGAGGCGCGTGCCCTTGCCCGCAAGCGGAATGATGACCTTCATGAATTACTCATGACAAAAACACTCATGGCGCGCTGGTTCCTTCCCGCCCATAGCGGTCGTTGAGGCGAACGACGTCGTCCAGATGCGGCGTCGACACTTCCAGAATGTCGCAATCCGTGACGGCTTCCATCTGATGGATCGTTCCCGGTGTAACGTGAAACGCCTCGCCGATCACCAGCGGGACGTCGTGCGACTCGCCGCCCTCCCGCTCCCAGATGCGATAAATCAACTCTCCGGACAGGAGATAGACAGTCTCGTCCTTGATGCGGTGATACTGCACGGACAAGGCCTCGCCGGCCTTGATGTGCAGGATCTTGCCGACGTAGCTGTCGGTGCGCGCCCAGATCGTTTCGTGACCCCACGGCTTGGGCACGTGGGCAATAGGTGAGCGATCACTCATGAAGGGCGCATGTGCCGCGGGTGGCGTTTGATGGCCGGAACGTGCATTGCGGAAATAAACCCACGTCGTGCGCGCGCGGGTAGACGGGTTCGCCACCAACAAAGTCGTCAACAACGTCGCCAAACGCGCTGCACTCCCGCGCCGGACCCGTCTGCGGGCACGGACCCTGCCCTCAGCGCGCCGTATGCTCCTGTCGCCCAAGTACCTACCTCGGCTCGCCTCCACGGTCGGCCTGTTCACGCGCTACGGTCTCGCCGACTTCGCGGGCCAGCAGGGACTCCAGACCTTGGCCCACGAGCCCGAGCCGGGCGACGACTACGGCGGATCGCCGGAAAAGGCTGAAGCCTTCCGAAAACGACTCGTCGAGCTCGGACCGGCGTACATCAAGCTCGGTCAGGTGCTCTCCACTCGACCCGACCTGCTACCGCCCTCCTACATCGAGCAGCTCGAGAAGCTCCAGGACGACGTCGACCCAATTCCGGTCGAACAGGTCGAGGACATCATCGAGCAGGAGCTCGGCGGCCGGTTGAGCAAGATGTTCGGATCGTTCGATCGTGAACCCATCGGCACGGCGAGCCTGGGCCAGGTGCACGCCGCCGAGCTTCGCGATGGGAGACCGGTCGTCGTCAAAGTGCAACGCCCGCACATCCGCAATGTGCTCGCCGACGATCTCGCGTTCTTCCACGAGCTCGCCGAATTCATGACCGAGCACACCTCGGCCGGCGCCAAGGTCGACATGATCGGCATTGTCCAGCAGCTCGAGCAGGCACTCGCCGACGAGTTGGACTATCGCATCGAGGCGCGCAACGCTGCTTCGTTCCGGCGCACGCTTGCCGAGTTTCCGAGAATTCTCATTCCGCGCGTCATCGAGGCGTACACCACGGAGCGCGTGCTCACCACCGAGCGCGTGGACGGCGTCAAGATCGCCGCCGTATCGCCGCTCACGAGACTCGAGCACGACTTTCATCCGGTGGCCGAGGAGCTCGCGCGCGCCTACCTCAAGCAGATCACGATCGACGGACACTTCCACGCGGATCCGCACCCCGGAAATGTCTTCGTCGTGTTTCCGGAGGCGATCAATCCGCCAACGCCGTCGGAAGTGAAGGCGAACGATCGGCGCGCCGTGGTGCGCGAGGCGGTGACGCCGCTCTCCAAGATCGAGAAGGAGGCACAGGAAAGCGCCGCGCCGCAGCCGCTCGAGATCGACGTCAAGATCGCGCTGATCGATTTCGGCATGACGGCTCGACTGTCGGATACACTCAAGCAGCACATCGTTCGACTGCTGCTCGATCTCGCCGACAACCGCGGCGACGATGCCGCCGAGACGATGGTGGAGATCGGCACTGAGCTGCCGGGATTCGATCGCGACGCGTACATCCGCGAAGTGGCTGCGCTGCTGGCGCGAAGCTACAACCTCACGATCGGCCAGCTCGATACGGGTAAGGTGCTGTACGAGTTGATCAACATCTCATTTCAGCGCGGGCTTCGACTGCCGGCCGAGCTGACGCTGCTGGCCAAGACGCTCTTCAATCTCGACGCAGTTGGGAAGTCACTCGACCCGACGTACAGTCCGATTCCCACCATCCGCCAGTTCGGCAATCAGATCGCCGCGAGTCGCGCACGCCACGATCTGAACCCGCGGCGGCTCTATCAACTCGTCACCGAAAGCAGCGATCTCGTCGCCGCATTGCCGCACCGACTCGACCTGATCTCGGCGCGGTTGGCGAGCAACGAGTTCGAGACGAAGGTCGACGTTCCGCAGCTCACGCTGGCCATTGAGGCGCTGCAGAAAGTGGCGAACCGCATATTCTCTGGCCTCGTGCTCGCCGGCCTGCTCGTCGCGAGCGCGATGCTACTTCCCTACCAACGCGCCCTGGGCATCGGCGGCTTCGTGCTCGCCGGCGCGATCGGCGTCTGGATGGTCCTGGCGATCCTCTGGTCCGATCGCGATGCGGGGCGAAGCTAATCGAGCCTCGACTTACCGCTTGCCCCTTCAATATCCGTCAGTTTTCGTCTCATTCGTTCAATCCGTATCATAGAATCGTTATGGCCGGCTTGTCTGTTTCACGTTACCACAGATCTCCAATCGTGATGGTCCACCTCGGCGCGAACGAGCCGTTACCGCCGAGCCCCTTTCCGCCCGCAATACCAGCGTGGTTCACAAACACCGGCGCGTCGAGCCGCAGCACGTAGCTTCGATCGTAAATGTTGCCGCGCGCGATCAAGCCGGCGCCGGCGTCCGAAAGAAATGAGCCCGGCAATACACCCTGGTTTGCCGACGCCACGCCCGCATCGCCGAACACACTGAACGAAATGGTCGCCTGCCCCCACTGGCCCTTTGTAGCGCCGAGCCGCTGCACCACTTCAGCGTTCACCGCGCCGACGTCCGTCAGCGGGATGTCGAATCCGAATCCCCGCAGACCAGCGCCACCCAGCGGCAGATAGTTGATGCCGCTCTGCTTGAACAAAGCTCCGCGCGGGCGAAACAAATCGTTATTGAAGGACTCGAATGGATCTTGGCTCGATGCGTAGATAGCGCGTTGACGCGGTGCGTCGTTCGCAACTCCGCCGTAGAGCCGGACGCGAAGCTGCGACGTCGTGCCGACGAGCGACCGGACCGCGCCAACCGACCCTTCAGCACGCAGATACGCGCCGAGCGACTGCGTCGAGCCCGACGAATTGTTCGTCGCGTAGCCCACGGCGACCGACGCATTCGCACTCTCGTATTCACCGTCAGACGTGATCACCGAGCGATACGACCCGGACCCGCCGACCTCGGCCACGGTCGCGTCCGACCACTGCTCCGGCAACAACAACGAGTCGGTCGGGGCTGCGAGGGTCGCATACGCGCGCGCACTTATTATCGGTCCCGGCGTGAACACGAACGGACTCAGATCCCATTGCTTGGCGACGTCGAGCTTGAACAGGCCGTCGAGATAGTTGACGTCCGCGCCGTAGCCCATGAGCGGCCGTGACTGACCGGGCAGGTATGGATTGGTCGCGCGAAGCCAGAGCTGTGGCCGCGCCGCAACACTCGAATGAGTTCCATTCGGCCCGGGCGCATCACGCGTCGCGAATGCGACACCAACGTCGTAGAGATCGACGTCCGACAAGTAGTTGGTTTTCGCACGCACGCCGAGCACGCCGCCCTGCGGATTGCTGTACCACGCCGCCGGCGACAAGGCCACGATCGTATGCGACCTATCGCTCTGATTGAGATACGGCCAATCGAACGTGAATTGCGGATTGCGGATGCCGAGCAGCGTGCCTGTGTTCGCGTCGTTGCGTCGATCCCAATCCCATGTGACGTGATATGGATCGAGCTGAATGCGCTGCGGCTGCTCGCTCGTGATGATGTGCACGTCCTGTTGCGCGGCCAACGGATCCGACGTCCGCACCACCGTCCATCCAGTGGATGTCTCGACTCCCACCGGCATGATTTGGTCGAGCTGCCCTCGGCGATCAACGCGAACGATCGTCTCGTAGCGCGAGCCGTCGGTGTGCACGGCCGCAGGTCCGAGCGCATAATCCATGATGCCGGTGCCATGCACCCACTCGCGGAAGAACCAGCTCAAATCCCGCCCCGACGCACGCTCGGCTGACGCTTCCATCGCGCGCTCGTCGACGTGCTTGAGCGCCCAGCGATCGTAGTAATCGTGGAAAAACGCCTTGAATGCCGTGTCGCCGACCGCCGCCCGCAGCTGGCCATACATCCGCCGCGCGCGGTCATAGATCATGTAATTGTAGATTCCGAATTCACTAAACTTGTATGCCGGCGTTCCGATAGGCTGCGCGCGCCCGAGTACGTCGAGCTCCCAATCGAACAGGTCACTACTCTGGGCAGGCGTCATGGTCACAGCGTCGACGCGATAGCCGCTGGCCAACCGCGGCGGTACGACCGGCTTCCCAATCTGCTCTTGCGGCGTGAGATCCTGCGCCCAGTACGTCTGGTAGTCGCTGAGCCCTTCGTCCATCCAGCCAGACCGCCACTCGTTGTTTCCGAGAATACCGTACGTGAACTGATGTCCGCCTTCGTGCAGGATGAGCCCCTGCGAGTCCGAGCCGTTCATCACCATCATCGGGAATTCGGTGCCGCCCGGATCGATGCGATGAATGTTCGTGAACTGCGGATACGCGTACGGTCCCCAGATTGATTCGAGCCATTGCAGCGCGATGATCGAGCGCTGGACTGCGATGCCGCGTCCCCACGTGGTGTCGTCGCCCGGCTTGAACAACACGTGTACACCGACCGTGTCCCACGTGGTGAAATGCGTATGCGGCACGGAGCGGATATAGAGGCCACCTTCGTAGCGATAATCGGGCGACGCGCTCCACGCGAAGTGATGCACGTTCTCGGCGTAGAATCGCACGGCACGATAACCCGGTGGCGGCGTGACTGCTGGAGCAGGCGGAAGTGCGCCGTAGGCGTTGCTGCCAAGGTACGGCGGTCCGTTCTGCGACACGCGCGCCCAACCCGGATCGCCGCTCACCGGCACACCCGTCGAGGCCAGCACTTGATCGTCGCGCACGACGAACGTCACGTCGTACGTGCCGTATTCGCCGTAGAGCTCACCCGCCGGAACGAACGGATTCGGCTCCCAGCCGCCGCGATCGTACACGGCGACCTTGGGGTACCACTGCGCGAAGTCCCACGTTCGCCCGCGTCGAGCTTGGCGACGCGGAACAG
Source organism: Gemmatimonadaceae bacterium (assembly GCA_036499625.1). Taxonomy (GTDB): domain Bacteria; phylum Gemmatimonadota; class Gemmatimonadetes; order Gemmatimonadales; family Gemmatimonadaceae; genus JAQBQB01. The sequence goes on along the minus strand of DASYDJ010000012.1, from coordinate 53,730 downwards.
TCGACGGCCGCGCATCCCACTCGAACTCGACACGGAGTGAGTCGTGCGGCGGCAGCGGGGCAGGCAACCGAAAATGCGCCACGGTGCTGTCAGGCGCGCCCGGATAGTCGACCATCACCGGCATGCCGTTGACCGTCGGCACCGAGGTAAATCGCTCGTAACCGTAGTCCGGATCGTTCAAACTCTGATAGCGCACCCGGTTCTCGTGCGCGTCGGACGCGCTCCATTTGGAACCCGGCCGAAACGCATTCAGATATTGATGCACGAACATCTCGTGCAGCGTGTCCGGCGAGTTGTTGACGTAGACCAGCGTCGCATGCGCATGGAGCTTGGTCTGCGCTTCGTCGAGCGTCGCGACGATCGTGTAGCCAACGTGTTGCTGCCAGTAGCCCACGGTGTCGCCGGAGGGCGGTGTGGTCGCGCCTTGAAACGCTTGGGCCGGCGCCTGCAGCAAGCCGATCAGTGCAAGAAGGGAAATCATCCATCAATTGTACCGAAACCCCGGCATATTTTCATCGTAGGCCGATCAGGCACACGAAAAGCTTGCGACTTTCGAGTCCGAGGGGTTATTAACGCACATGTACGCGACCTGCATCTTCTGCAAGAGCGCGCTTGGCGCCAATGACAGTGTGGAGCAGTTCCCAGTCGGGCGACGCATTGCGTTCGACTCGCACCGCGGGCGCCTATGGGCCGTCTGCACGCACTGCGGCCGCTGGAACCTGTCGCCGCTCGAGGAGCGCTGGGAAGCGATCGAGGAGTGCGAGCGAATCTTTCGCGGCACGTACGTGCGCGTGTCGACGGACAACATCGGCCTCGCCAAGATGCCGGAGGGTTTGGAGCTCATCCGCATTGGCGAGCCGCTCCGCCCTGAGTTCGCCGCGTGGCGCTACGGCCGGCACTTTCGGTCGCGACGCCTGCGGACTCACGCTGTGGCCGGCACCGGGCTCGCCGCGGCGGCGGTTGCGGGCATCGCGTTGGGCCCCACGCTCATGCCCGCACTCACGATGGGCGCGTTGTCGATCATCATCGTGCCGGGGATCACGACAGTCATGGGCGTGATTCCCATCGTCGGCATGCTCGCGGCGCGCGACTACATCCAGCACGATCGTGTCGTGGCCAACCTCGGCCACAATCGCAGCATGATCACGGTGCGCGCCAAGCACCTCGACGCCATCGAGCTCAGTGTCGACGGTCATGACGGACCCGCGTCGCTCGCGGTTCCGCACGACAACGGCTGGGCCGAGTTCGACGGCACGGCGGCGATCCAAGCGACAGGCGTGATCATCGCCGGCGCGAACCGCTTCGGCGCGGGGCGCGCCGAGGTGCAGAATGCGGTATCGCAGATCGAGCAGGCTGGAGACGCGGGACGATTCTTGACCACCGCGTCGACGCGCAACAACTGGCGCGGGGGACGACTGCTCTCGCTCGTGAATGACTACCGTGGACTCGGCGCGATGCACCTCTCGCCGACCGAGCGGTTGGCGCTCGAGATGTCGGTACACGAGGAGACGGAGCGGCGCGCGATGGAAGGCGAGCTCAAAGTGCTCGAGACGGCGTGGAGAGACGCCGAGCAGATCGCGGCGATCTGCGATGATGACCTGACGCCTCCAAAATTGTACGAGTAGCCGGATTGACGGCGCCTCTGCATCTAGGTGCCTGGCTGGCATCGCGACGTCGCTGAACCAGATCCAGTCTAGGGAATCCCAGAATCTGAGAATCCGGAATCCGGACGCTCATATGGCTAGGATCCGCCCCTGCGACGCATTGATGCCGCCCGAAAGGAATTGATGTAGCTCGGCGCTTCCGCGGGTCGCAGGCTACGTCATGCTGGATTTCAAGCGTATCCAAGCCTGGCGTCGGGCGCACGAGTTGTCGATCAAGATCGACGAATGTGCGCGCGGATTCACGCGCGCCGGCTACGCCAATCTACGTTCGCAACTCACTCGCTCCGCGACGTCTGTACCAGAGAACATCGTGAATGGCTGCGGCGCGTCGACGAAGAAGGAATTCGCGCGCTACCTCGACATCGCGGTCAAATCGCTGAACGAGACCGAGTATCATCTGATCGCCGCGCGCGATCACCACCTGCTTTCACCCGACCAATGGCGAGACCTCACGGCAGAAACAACCGGAACCCGAAAAATGCTGTGCGTCTACCGCCGAAAACTTCTAGGGTAGACGCACTCCGGCTTCCGGATTCTCAGATTCCGGCGATCTCTAGACTGGATCCGGACCGGCGACGTCGAGATGCCGGGCTTGCCTATCGTGGCGCATTGCTGAGATCTCGACGTCGCTGGACCGGATCCAGTTTAGCGAATCCCAGAATCTGAGAATCCGGAATCGGGACAACAAAAAAGCGGAGCCCATCGCTGGGCTCCGCTCACTCTCAACTCACGACTTACAAACTCAGCGCGTTCCGAGCATCCTGCTGCGCAGTGTCGCCAAGCGTCGACGCACCGATCCATCGAGCACTGTATCCCCAACGCGCACGATCACTCCACCGAGCAGCGCCGGATTCACACTGAAGTGCGGCACGACTTCCTTGCCGAGCGACTTCGCGAGGTGCTGCGTCACGGCTTTGCGATCCGCTTCATCCGGCTCGCGCGCGACCGTGACTGACGCATGCACGCGCCCTTCGACGGCATCGAGCAGATCGCGATACGACGCTGCGATCGCCGAAATGAGCATCTGCCGGCGATGATGAACGAGCGACTTGAGGAAGCGCACGAAGTTGCGCGGCAGTCCACCGCCGATCGCCTGATCGATGATCTCGTTCTTCCGCTCGACGCTCACGCGCGGCGATTCGAGAAACATCTTCAGCCGGCGGTCGCTGTCCACGGCGTCGGCGACGCTCTGAATCATCTCGCCCCAAGCCGCCATGTCCCCATCCTTCCGCGCGAGCTCCAGCAGCGCTTCGGCGTAATTCCGGGCAATCGTGGGCTCGCGCATTATTGCGTGACCGTCAGCGAGCCGAGCGACGAGAGGTAGCTCTCGACGAGCTGGCGGTTCTTCGCGGAGTCGAGATTGGCTTCGACGACCTTGGCGGCGCCGGCGAGCGCGAGGTCCACCGCTTCGCGGCGCAGCTGTGCGATCGCCTTGTCCTTCTCGCCTTCGATGTCGCGGCGTGCGCGCTCGAGCATGTCCTGCTGCTCCTTGCGCGTCTGCTCCAACGAATCGGCGCGCAACTTCTCGGACATGAGCCGGCCGTCAGCAATGATCTTCTGCGCCTCGTCGCGGGCCGCTTCGATCGCCCGCTGGTGCTCGGCGAGCAGCGCCGCAGCCGCTTCGCGATCGTGCTTGGCCGCTGCGATCGCGTCCTCGAGCGCCTTCTCGCGCGCTTCGACGGCCGCGGTGATCGGGCCGAACGCGAACTTGCTCAGAATGATGTAAATGATGACGAAAATGCCGAGCGTCCAGAACATCAAGTTGAGCTGGATGCTCATGATGCCGCCGCCGCTGGCCGGCGCCGCGCCTTCCTGGGCGGCAGCAACAGCGGCTGGAGCAGCGAGCAGCATGGTCGACAGCGAAAGCATGCGCATGAATGGACTCAGTCGAGTGGGAGGCTCGGGCCGGCTTCCCCGGGGGAGCCGGCCCGAGGAACTATTAGAAGTACGTCTTGACCGCGATCATGAGGCCGACGACGACGCCAAACAGCGCGACGCCTTCGATGAGCGCGGCGAGAATCAGCGCGTTCGTCGAGATGGTGCCGGCGATCTCGGGCTGACGAGCCTGCGCTTCAGCCGCGCGGCCGCCGATCTGACCGATGCCGATACCAGCGCCGATGGCCGAGAGGCCCGCGCCGATGCCTGCACCCATCATGGCCCATGCGCCGGTGTACGCCGGGTTGAACCCAGCGGACGTCGCCGCAGCCTGCAGAAGGGGAAGAATTGCCATGGTAGTTCTCCAATCAAAAAATCAGTATACCTTCGCGGCTCCGCACCGATTGACTGCACGAAGCAGCAAGGGCGCAACCCGTCACCGAGCCCCGGGGCTCAACGGGCATCACCGGACACTCGTCCGGCTACAAAACCAACGCGGCTGGAGCTAGCTGCCGCGCCGGGACATCCTCTTAACGTTCATCACTAAGCCGCTTCGCGGCTTAGTGATGCGCAGTGCGAATCTGCCCAATGAAGACCGCCGCCAACAACGAGAAAATGAACGCCTGAATGAACGCCACCATGATCTCGAGCAGCATGATGAACAACGCCATCGCCAGCGGCAACGGGAAGATCTTCAAGCCAAACATGAAGATCAGCCCGATCAACGCCAGAATGATCACGTGACCGGCGATCATGTTCGCGAACAAACGAATCGTGAGCGCGAACGGCTTGGTGAATTTTCCGACGATCTCGACCGGCGTCATGATGATCGTCATCGCCTTCATCGCCACCGGCCCTTCGCTCGGCCAATAGAAAATCGTGCTGAGGTAGCCCATGCCAAGCGTCCTCATGCCGGCGAGCTCGATGACCACGAAGGTTACGATCGCCAGCGTCGCCGTCACCGCGAGGTTGCCGGTGGGTGTCGACCCGTACGGAATGAGCCCGAACAGATTGCAGAACAGAATGAAGAAGAAGAGCGTCAGGCAGAACGGGACGAAGGCTTCGCCTCCGTGTCCGCCGAGCACCGGGATGTAAATCTCGTTGCGCAGATAGAGGATGATCGCCTCGAGTCCCGCGGCGAAGCCCTTCGGCCGGCCGATCTCCTTCGAGTGCTTCACGTGCGACCGCGCCGCGCCGATCAGCACGATGCAGACGATGACAGCGGCGAGCAGCATGAAGAAGATGTGCTTCGTCAGCCCCATGTCGAACGTGTGGCCGGCGACCGTCACGTTGTGCGTGGCGAACGTATACTCGCACGCCCATTCGCGGATGCTGCGGACACACGGATACTCGATCGTCTTGGAGTCCGTGATGTGCGGCATGATGATGTCCGCCGGTCCCAACTTCTTCTCGATCGGCGCGGCGGGATCCTGCGCGCGCAGCAACGAGGGGACGACGCTACTGGCGCACACCACCGTGAGCGCGATCAACCACAAACGAGAAAAACCAGCACGCAATTTCATGATCTGATCAGCAAAGGCTCGATCAAGGTCGATAAAAAGAAGAACACGAAGAGGCTGAGAAGCGCCGCCACGATCGGCAGCTTGAGCACGAGCGCCACCAGTACCGCGTAAATCACCAACGAGAGAAATCTGAATAGCGCGCCAATGGCCATGCGCCCCGTCAGATTGTCCCGACCTATCGCCTGGCCCACACGCGCCGCGGCGAGCTGCACGACGACGGCGACGACACCACTGAGCCAGATCGCGTCTGTGTCGTTCGGGCCGTGAAACGCGAACGACATCACTGCCCCTACGACCAACACCACCGCGATCGTCGCGGCCACATAGCGAACAAGCGGCGATTGTATCATCGCCGCTTCACTTGTGCTTGCCACGAGGCATCACCGTTTCGTCTCCCCGCGCCGCGCCGCATCTCGCCGTTCACTATCCCGCCGCTGCACCGCCATGACCTTTCTATACATCGAGAAGAAGCCACCGGCCGCACCAACGAATACCAAAACAATCGTGAACCACGGAGAGGTGCCGAGCCGTCGATCGAGCCACACGCCGAACGCGGTGAACGCGAAGATCGCGAAGGCGAATTGGAGTCCGATGCCCGCGAGCTCGCCGCCATTCGCTATCCCAGACGTCTTTCCCGGTCCACCTGGGCGCCCGGTTGCCGGGTCCTGCTCCCCCCCGTGCATTCGGCGCGGGAATTTAGAGGCTTGTGAAATTTTTCGCAAGCGAATTGGGGGCCTAAAACCGAAGACGTTCCGAAGATAACCCACTTAAGCACAAGTGCGTGTGCTGCCGATACTTTGGCTGTTACGCTTCATGTTGACTATTCGTCAAGCGGTTGATAACTTCGCGAACGCATGATTTGTGAGCGGCCGCGCAACCCTCAATCGTGCTGACCCGACCCGCCGAACTCGGGAAATGAACACTCGTCTGATCATCTCATTGCTCTGTGCTGGCGCACTCGCATTCGCGTGCGGCCCTCGGTCGCACTCCGAAGCGCCATCCGCTCTCGCCACAGCACAGGCCGTCCGCTCGAACACTCCGGCGGACCACCCGCGCCACACCAGCGCAAAGAAAAACGAAGTCCAAATCGCGTCGCGGCTTGCCGTCGACGTTCGGCCGCGCGAAGTACGCTTCGCACTCGACGTGACCAACGTCAGTCAGAAGCACGCCGAGCTCGATTTCCCCAATGGACAGGCGTACGACATCGTCGTCGTCGACTCCGCGGGACGCCAAGTCTGGCGCTGGGCGCAGGGCCGCATGTTCACGCAGAGCATGCAGAACAAGCAACTCGGCGGCGGCGAGTCGATGCAGATTGCTGAATCATGGACGCCGGTCGCCGGTCACTACACCGTGATCGCGACGCTCAACAGCAGCAACTATCCGGTCGAGCAACGCGCGGACTTCGTGGTGCGCTGAGCGAATCCATACAGGTTCCACACGTTCCACCGGAAAAAGACGCGAGCGGGCCGCCTCCCATAGGCGGCCCGCTCTTATCTTTCCCGGGCACTCGACGTTGGCTGCTTGGTTCCGACAGTCACACACTACGGGAGACGCGCGCGTGGCGACACGACAGCAACCGAGGGACGACTCACGCGACGTTGCACTGCTCGACCAGCTCGCCCGCGCGCATTCGGCCCTCGTTGAACAGATTGGCCGCCGCATCGTAGGCCAGCGCGCGGTCGTCGACGATCTCGTGGCGGCGCTCCTCGCGGGCGGACACGTGCTGCTCGTCGGCGTGCCGGGCCTCGCCAAGACGCTCCTGGTGCAGACCGTAGCGCAGGCGCTCGATCTCCAATTCTCGCGCGTACAGTTCACGCCTGACCTGATGCCGAGCGACATCACCGGCACCGAGTTGCTGGAGGAAGATCAGGCAACGGGCCGTCGGGTATTCAAATTTGCTAAAGGTCCGATCTTCGGCAACGTCGTACTGGCCGACGAGATCAACCGCGCGCCACCGAAGACGCAGGCCGCGCTACTCCAAGCGATGCAGGAACACGCAGTGACGGCTGCCGGCGCAACACATCGTTTGCCAGAGCCGTTCTTCGTGCTGGCGACACAGAACCCGATCGAGCAGGAGGGCACCTATCCCCTGCCCGAAGCGCAGCTCGACCGATTCATGATGCAGCTCAACGTCGGCTATCCCACGCGCGAGGAAGAAGAGCGGATCGTCGCCGCGACGACGAGCGATCTCGAAGTCGACATCAAGCCTGTCCTCGACGCCGCGCAACTCATGGAGCTGCAGCATCTGGTGCGTCGGCTGCCGGCGCCACCGAGTGTGGTGAGTTATGCCGTGAAATTGGCGCGATCGACGCGACCGGACGATGTCGAGGCGGCGCCGCTCGTCAAGAAATACGTGAGTTGGGGCGCAGGTCCCCGCGCGTCACAGTACCTCATCCTCGGCGCCAAGGCCCGCGCAGCGATGGACGGGCGCGCGGTGCCGGATTTAGAGGATGTGAATGCGATGGCGGTGCCGGTGCTGAGTCATCGCGTCGTCCTCAACTTCCAGGCGGAAGCCGAAGGGATGTCGGCCGAAAAGCTGGTGACGGTGCCGAACCGCTAGTTGCCGCTGATGTCTTGACAGCTCGCGACGCGTCGCGCATGCTCTCCGTCAGAAGACGCTCATACACGTCGCATGTCAGTCAACCGTCGGTGAGCCTATGCGCCAGCTACTCGTTCTCGCACTTGCGGCAGCCGTACTCTCACCGGCGCGAACCACAACCGCCCAGTCACCCGCACCGTCAACCGGCCGCGTACTCGGAATCCTCGATGCGGCCACTGGCCAGCCGCTGGAAGGCGCTGAGGTCATCGACCGGATCTCGAACACCTCGGCGATCACAACGAAGTCGGGGCTCGTCGGCCTCGGTTCCTTCAGCAAGCAGCACGACAGCAGTGTCGTGACAGTTCGCAAGATCGGCTATCAGGACACGACCTTCCTTGCGATGCAGAACGATACGACGCCGATCACGCTCATGCTGGAACACGCGGTGCCAGTGCTGCCCGCCATTCTGAGCAAGGCGATGATCTCGAAATCGGACCTCGAAGAGACCGCCAGTTACACCGATGCGCTGTTCATTCCGCCCGGTGTGCTACGGTCCCCGGCGCTCAAGGGAAAGTCGCTGGGCGATGCACTCCGCGCGTTCAAGATGATCGGACAGTTCGAGAGCAAGGACGGCAAAATCGCCGATGAGCCGCTACCGCGGTCGCCGGACTCGAGACAACCAGGTGCGGATCCTGGTGCGACCCAGTGTTACGTCAAGATCGTCTTGAACTGGGACGTCGCCGCCGGAAGAGGCGTGAACGTAGATGATCTGGCAGCGACGTATGACGGAGCGCTCTTCTATCCGAAAGGGCGTCCGTTGCCCGAGGAGTTTATGAAATTCACCGGCTGCGGCGGAACGCTGCTGTTGTGGACGATGGCCAGGTAAGCAACCACTTCAGCCACAACAGACAGCCGCATCTCGATTCGAGACATCGCGAGGACGCGTCACTTCGACGCTCGCGAGCCATAGCCCGGCTTCTTGTACAGCGCGTCCCAGCCCGGGACGATCTCCGCATCATAGACCTGCTCGTTCCACTGGCCCGGCGATACGTCCTCAATCGCCACGGACACGGATGAGTCTTCGCTCCCTACAATCGCCATGACGTCCTTCACGATCTGCTCGGCGAGGCGCCGCTTCAGCTCTTCGGATCGTCCAACGATCATCTTCACGACGACGTGCGGCATTTCGAGCTCCCGATGTCGATGTTATGAGTTTCTTAAACAACGCGCCGGCTATACTGCTCGTCGGTCACGTGCTCCATCCATTCGACAGCGTTTCCGTCGAGCGCTTCCTGAACCGCAATGTGCTGCATCGCGTTGTCGCGCGACGCGCCGTGCCAGTGCTTCTCGCCGGGAGCAAAGCGCACAATGTCGCCCGGCCTGATCTCTTCGATCGGGCCGCCGTCGCGCTGTGCGAGGCCGTGTCCGAAGACCACGACCAACGTTTGACCGAGCGGGTGGGTGTGCCACGCAGTGCGGGCGCCAGGCTCGAACGTGACGGCGGCCCCTGCTGCGCGCGCCGGCGCCTCCGCATCAAAGAGCGGGTCGATGCGCACTGTTCCCGTAAACCAGTCTGCGGGTCCCTTGTTCGACGGACGTGATCCCACGCGCCTGATCTCCATAGCCATTCTCCCGAATGAATGTGCGATGACTGCAATCAAACCGCCCCGGACCCGCCAATCTACTTAGCGCGCCCGGCAACCCGCGCGCTGGCAGATTGCACGTCCGCACCATCATTATTGATTGATCGCACAGAATGAAGTGACGAGAGGAGTGCCGATGAGCGGAAGTGGCATCACGACGATGAGCGTGCTTCGCAAAGCGGCCGAGCTGTTCGATCAGCCCGGCGAAATGGCCCGGCGCTGCCGCGAGTTCGATTGGACCCGCACACCACTCGGTCCCGTGCCGACCTGGTCGCAGAGCCTTCGTGTGTCCGTCGCGATCGTGCTCGCCTCACGCCACCCGATGTTCCTATGGTGGGGACCGAATCTCATTCAGATCTTCAACGACGGCTACCTGCCAAGCTTTGGCGGCAGCGGACGCGACGTCGCGGCGCTCGGCGCAAAGGGCCGCGAGCATTGGGCGGAGATCTGGCCGGTCATCGGCCCCGAGATCGAGTCGATCATGGCAGGCGGCACGGCGAGTTGGCACGAAGACCAGCTCGTGCCGATCACGCGCAACGGGCGCGTGGAAGACGTGTGGTGGACCTACGGCTACAGCCCGGTGCGCGACGACGACGGTAGTGTCGGCGGCGTGCTGGTGATCGTTCAGGAAACGACGACGCGAGTGTTGTTGGAGCGCCGACAGGCCGAGCTCCTCGCGGAGCTCACGATCGAACGCGCACGGCTGACCGATGTGTTCCACCAGGCGCCGGCGTTCATCGCGGTGCTACGCGGTCGCGACTACGTAGTCGAGATGACGAATCGCGATTACCAACAGCTCATTGGACATCGCGACGTCGTCGGCAAGCGGTTGATGCAGGCGCTGCCGGAGCTGGAGGGACAAGGATTCGTCGAGCTGCTCGACGGCGTGATGTCGACGGGCACGCCATATGTGGGCCGCGAGACACCGGTCACGCTCGCGAGATCGCCCAACGAACCGCCGGAAGAACGATATCTCACGTTCGTCTATGCGCCGCTCACTGAGCCGGATGGCTCGCGATCGGGCATCTTCGTTCACGGCGTCGATGTCTCGGAGCACGTGTTCGCGCGAGCGCGAGTCGATGCGACGAACGTGCAACTGCGAGCGGCACAAGCGGCCGCCGAAGCGGCCAACAAGGCGAAGAGTGAGTTTCTCGCGGTGATGAGTCACGAGCTGCGCACGCCGCTGAACGCCATCGGCGGCTATGTCGAGCTGCTGGACTTGGGCTTGCACGGCCCGGTCACGCCGGAGCAGCGCCAGGACCTGGCGCGAATTCAGCAAAGTCAAAAGCACTTGCTGGGACTCATCAACCAAGTGTTGAACCACACTCAGCTCGAGCGTGGCACGGTTCAGTATCGACTCGAGCGCGTGCTGGTCGTCGAACTGCTGCTCAAGGCTGAGACACTCGCGAAGCCGCAGATCGAGGCGAAGCGGCTGACCTACGCGCGAGACGAGTGTGATCCCACGCTCGCCGTTGACGCCGATGCGGAGAAGGCGGTCCAGGTCCTTGTGAATTTGCTAACGAACGCGACGAAGTTCACGCGCGTCGGCGAAATCCGAATGTCGTGCACCGTGAGCGGAGGCATGGCCCGCATTGCCGTATGTGACACCGGCATTGGCATCGGTGCGGACAGACTCGCGAGCATCTTCGAGCCGTTCGTGCAGATCGACGTGCGGCTGAGTCGAACGTCAGAAGGCGTGGGACTGGGATTGGCAATCAGTCGCGACTTGGCGCGCGGCATGGCCGGCGATTTGACTGCCGACAGTGTGCTCGGCGCGGGCAGCACGTTCGTGTTGTCGTTACCGGTTGCGTCAGTCAGTCTTCGCGCAGAGCAATCATAGGATCGAGTGCGGACGCGCGGTGGGCCGGTACCCAACATGCCGCGGCAACGACACACAGAAAGAGAACGCTCATCGTGGCAAAGGTGATCGGATCGGTCGGCTGAACGCCAGCCAGCAGACTAGTCATGACTCGCGTCGTCGCCAGCGCGAGAACGACGCCGACGCCGAGTCCAACTGCGGCCAGCCTGAATCCATGGACGATGATGAGCGAAAAGATGTTCGCGCGGTCTGCACCGAACGCCATGCGGATTCCAATTTCCGCTGTCCGAAGGCGCACGACGCTCGACAACACGCCGTAGAGACCGACCGCCGCCAAGAATACCGCGATCACGGAGAACAGACCGATGAGCGTCAGCGCGAAGCGCGTCGGCGCCATCGCACCGTCGACGTACGACGTCATCGGCCGGATCTCCTCGATGAAGAGCTCAGGATTCACGCGCGCGATCGCCGCACGCACACTCGGAACGAGCGCCATCGGATCACCCGTTGTTCGCACGATCCAAGCGCCGCCACCGTTGGTCACGACGGCCTCTGGGAAGTAGATCGCCGGCATTTCCGAGCCCACGAGTGACGTGTGTCGCTCGTGCTTCACGACGCCGATCACCGTGAGCTCCTGGTACGTTGCCGTGGGAACGCGCGCGACCAGCGTTTTGCCGATAGCCGATTCATGCCCGAACGAACGTCGCGCTGTCTCGTCATCGATGACAACGACTCTTTGGCCCGGAACATCTTCTTCGTTCCGGAACGTACGGCCAGCGAGCAAGGGAATTCGCATCGTCTCGAAATAGTCCGGCAGGACGTAGCGGTAGGACGCTTCGCGAAATAGCGTCGAATCGGTTCGCGCCGCAGTCGTTCCCAACGGTCCGGAGGGATTCGACCCACCGAGCGGCAGCGCCATCGACATCGTCGCGCTGATCACTCCCGGCGCAGCGACCAGTGCATCGTGGATACGAGGCACAAACGACGCGAAGTCTGCCGGTCCGCGAAAAATACGGTTCGTCAGCCGGAACGTGAGCACACCGCTTGGTTCAAAACCGAGGTCAGCGCGCGTGAGCGCGACGAAGGTCCGGACCATCAGCCCGCAGCCAATGAGTAGCACGAATGACAGTGCAACTTCGGTGACCGCCATCGTGTTCCTGAGGCGCGTGGGCGCTCCGAACGCGGTGATGCGCGTGCTCGTCCGCAATACTGCGGCGATGCGCGGCTTCCAAACACGAATCGCCGGCGCAGTTCCGGCGACGATCGATACTGCGCCGGCGATCGCGAGCGCGAAGAGCAGGACGGTGCGATCGATCGAGACATCGGTCAGACGCGGCACGTCCGATGGCGCGAGTCGAACGAGCAATGGAACCGCGAACGCAGCGAGAGTAACGCCGACAACGGCAGCGATCGATGAGAGCAGCACGCTCTCGACGAGAAGCTGGCGTAGAATCCGCCATGGCGACCCACCGATCGCCGAGCGCACGACGAGCTCGCGTTCCCGCTGCGCTGCGCGCACGAGCAGCAGGCTGGCGACGTTTGCGCACGCGATGAGGAGCAGAAACACGACCGCACCCATCAGCGCGATGATCGCCGGCCGTACGCCGCGGACGAGATACGCCTGCATCGGGTCGAACCGCGGATAGGCCCCGGCGGACCTGAGCAACGGCAATCGGCTGCGCAGACCGGCGCCGATCTGATCGAGCTGGCGTTGCACGGCGTCGATCGACACCCTTGGTTTCCGTCGTGCGATGAGGGTCAAGCCCCCGCTCAGCTTCGATGCACGAGTGAAGTCCGTACGCCACACGCGCCACACATCCGGTGTGCGTTGGCCATTCTTTGTAAACAACACAGCGCTCGGAGACGCGACGCCAACGATTTGAATCGGAACCATCGACACGCCAATCGTCTTACCGATGACCGACGAATCTCCGTGAAATTGCTGTTGCCAGAAGTCGTAACCGAGAATGCCGATTTGCGTTGGTCGCGAAGGCGTCACAACGGCTATGGTATCGAACGACGGGCCGCGTGGCGGCGCGTTCAGCTTGGCGTCGTCGGCTACGAAATTACGACCGAGTACGATCGGCACCTGCAACACATCGAAGATGTTCGCCGTCACCAGCGCGGATGTGACGGCGCGCGGCGTGACGCCCGGCGGATCGAACGGCTGATAGAGCGAAATCTCGGCGGTCGCGATGTCGAGCCCCGGTGCTCCGGAACGAACATCCGGGATGTCGCCCAGCGGAACTCCCGCCTGGACACCGCGGATCCGAAAGTCGAGGAATACAAATCCGAGCCGTTCCGCGTCCCCATACGGCAACGGCCGAATGAGCACAGCGTTGACGACGCTGAAAATCGCCGTGGTCGCGCCGATCGCCATGGCCAGAGTGCCAATGATCGTGAGCGAGATTCCCCAGTGCGCACGAAGCGAGCGAGCGGCAAACCGAACGTCCATGAGTATGGCGTCGAGCTTGTCACGCAGATCCATTCGTCGGCGACGAAACGTGTCGATGCCAACGAGCGTCGCGCGAACCTCGCCCACATCGCCGAATTGCTCGCGTGCATGACGTTCGGCATCCGCGCGCGTCATGCCATCGGCAACGAACTGGTCGATGCGCATGGCGAAGTGGAACGCCATTTCGTCGTCCACTTCATCGCGAACTCTTGGACGCCAGAAGGGACGAAACAGGCGCCAGCCAGAATCACTCATCCCGGCTCGGCGGTCGTGCGAAGGACTCGCCCAATGGCGGCGACATAGTCCGTCCACTCCTTCGTCTCATTCTGTAATTGCTTTCGGCCCGGAGGCGTCAGTCGATAGAACTTCGCGCGGCGGCCGAGTGGCGACACGCCCCACTCGGCGGCGATCCAGCCGCGGTCTTCCATACGATGGAGCGAGGTATACAGCGCGCCGTCGAGCACCGTCAGCGATCCGCGCGACGATTCCTCGATCCAGCGAGCCACGGCATAGCCGTGTTTCGGGCCCCAGGTCAGACCACGGAGAATGAGCACGTCGAGCGTGCCGAGGATCATTTCCATACGCTGAGTTTAGCGCGGCGGCCGCGTGGGCGCACGTCTCGTTGGTAAGGAATCTCCCGACTGACGGCGGACCAGGCACGCATACATTCTGGTTTTATACATCAAACCTTGATGCATAAAGCTCAGAAATATACTCCCGCCGTCGCCCTTCACCGGAAACTTGCCATGCGATACCGGCTGCGCTTCGCCCACGGTTTTATCGCCGTCGCCGCTCTGGTTATAGCGCCCCTCACGTCTGTGGCGCAGCAAAACGTTCCGATCGTCACGCTGCCGGCCGCCTCGGCAACGACCGCGACGACATTCGGGGCCATTCTCGACGTGCGGGAGCTCTCGCACGGCGGCCTGCTCGTGAATGACGCGGGACGCCGCCTCATCACGGTGCTGGACTCGACGCTCGCGCCAAAGACGGTCGTCGTCGATTCGGTGCGCGGCGGACCGAACTACTATGGCGTGTGGGCGCTCGGGCTCATTCCCTATCTCGCGGATTCAACCCTCTATCCCGTCTGGCCGACGCTCAAGGTGTTCGATCCGCGTGGCGTCGCCATACGCTCGATGGCGGCGCCTCTACAGAGTGTGATTGTTCTCAAGCGTGCGAGGTCGGACAATACCGGCCGGATCATCTTCCGCGCTCTGCCAGTTGTGGCCAGCAAAGCGCAGCCCGGAGTGCCAGCCGTTCAGGAGGACTCGGCGCCGTTGGTGCGCATCGATCTCGAGCACCGCAGCCTCGACACGATCGGATATGTCGGGCGGCCGCTGCGGCGCACCGACGCGATCGCGCCGAGGGATCTGCGGCCAGATGGGAAGCTGCTCCCCAACGCAATCGCCTCGAGCTTCTGGAGTGCCGATCCGCTTCGCACGGTCGACGACTGGACGGTGCTCACAGACGGATCCGTGGCCATTGTCCGCGGACACGACTACCACATCGATTGGATTCGGCCGAACGGCACGAAAGAGTCGACACCGAAAATGCCCTTTGACTGGCGTCCTCTGACGGAAGCCGACAAGCAGGCCATGGTGGATTCGGCGCAGGCGCAACGGCTTGTCGCCGCGCGGAATAATACGCTGATGGACAATCGCGTCGACACCTTCGGCGGTTGGCGCCCGGCAGCCGGGACCGTGGCTCTCGACACGGCGGCGCTCGTGTACAGCAACAACGACGCGGGCGTTCAGTTGATCGTCCTGCCGGCGCCCAAGCCGGCTGCTGACAGCATTCCCGATTACTACCCGCCGATCCGCAAAGACGCGGCGATGGCGGATCGAGACGATCACCTCTGGATCCTGCCAACGACGTCGAAGCAATCGAAAGCAGGCGAGCTCGTATATGACGTCATCAACACGAAGGGTGAACTCTTCGAGCGCGTGCGAGTGCCACTTGGTCGCTACATCGTCGGGTTCGGGCGAGAGGGTACCGTGTACCTCGCGACAGGCAGCGTGAGCAAGGGATTTACGATCGAACGCACCAAACTCCCTGCGTCGAAGAACTCGTCCAACTAACTGGACGACACTCATGCGATCATGGCGCCGCGGGGCACTTCTTAGATTACTCATAGTTGTTCTCGCATGCGCCGGCGGCGCACGGGTCCTCCGTGCGCAAGCGACCGACGTCATCCGCGGCACCATCGCCGGTCTCGACTCGCAGCCGCTCGAGGGGGCGCGAGTCACCGTCAGCTCGTACCAGGGCGACGTGCAGAAGACCGCCACAACCGACAAGAGCGGCCGATTCACCGTCATCTTCATCAATGGCGAGGGCGATTACTGGATCGACGTCACGAAGATCGGCTTCGCCCCCAAGCGATACGAGGTTCGGAAGCTCGGCGATGAAGCCGTGGTGCTCGCGAACACGCGCATGTCGCCCGTCGGCGCGCAGCTCGGAACTGTCAACGTCACTGGCGAGCGCAATCGCGCCGTGCCGGGACGCAACGCGACTGAGCCCGACGTCAGCGGCGGTGATCGAGCACTCGGTGCGACCGCCGTTGCGCCAGATCAGGCAGGCAACCTTGCCGCGATGGCCGCCGCGGAGGCGGGATTCCAAATCATTCCCGGTCTCGACGGAGCCGCCGACGCTTTCTCCGCATTCGGACTGTCGGGCGATCAGAACAACACGACCTTCAACGGGCTCGGGTCGGGAGTGTCCGATCTGCCGCCCGACATTCTCGTCACGACGTCGATTCGACCCTATCCGTTCGACGTATCGATCGGCGGCTTCAGTGGAGCGCAAGTTTCCATTCAGACCATTCCCGGCACCAACTTCTCGCGCCGAGCGATCACCACGGTTGGACTCACGCCGCCGCCGGCGGCTGGGAGTGAAATTGCCCGCGCCCAGGGACTGCAGAATAGCTACGTGCGAATCGGCGGCAATGCCGCCGGTCCCATCGTTCCAGATCACGATTTCTACAACATCGCGTACAATGTCGGGCGGCGGTTCAGCGATCTTCGAACACTACTCAACACGAACACACTGGGACTGACGGCGGCAGGTGTCGCGCCAGATTCTGCCGTGCGTCTCGCCGACATTCTGCAACGTCAAGGCATTGGCACCACTCCCGCGGGATTGCCCGGTGTGTGGGCGACAGACCTCGCTCAGCTTTCGGGAAATCTCGATCTGATCCCCAGCGCATCGGGCACGGGAAGCTCGTTCACCGTCGGCGGCACTGGGAACTATCGAAAGACCCAACCAATCAGTCGCGGCGGACTCGTACTCGCAACGCCGTCGCATGCCGGTGAGACGTCGTTCTGGGACGGCAGCGCGACGGTGGTTCATTCCATCTACTTCCGATACGTCATTCTCTCGAAGACGACGCTCGGTCTCTCCGCATCAGGCAATTCAACGTCGCCCTACGAAACGAGCCCGGAAGGCAATGTTCGCGTCGCCTCAGTGTTGCCAGATGGCAGCGAATCCGTGAAGCCGCTCCTCTTCGGCGGCGGATCGAACCCGTCGTCACTCAGCGATCGATGGGTACAACTGAAAAACGAGCTCACCTGGTACAGCGAGGATAATAAGCATTCTCTCAAGCTGGCGTCGAGCGTCACGGCCGACGGCTTCGAGAGCGATGCCAGCCAGAGCCGCTTCGGGACATTCAGCTACAACTCGCTCGCCGATCTCGAGGCGGAGCATCCCGCAGGCTACACGCGTAGTCTCGGCGTCACGACCCGATCGGGGAAGCAAGTCACCGGCTCGGTGTCGTTTGGCGACTCGTGGCGGCCGAATCCAGGACTGCAAGTGCAGTACGGCCTCCGCGCAGATGCGAACCAATTCGTGACGCGACCGGCATTCAATGAGGATATCCTGAATACGTTCGGCGCGAACAACACGGCAGTCCCGAACCGGGTGTATTTGAGCCCGCGTATCGGCATGCAGTGGTACTACGGCAATCCCGCCGAAGTGCAATACGCGCCAGGCTCGGCGCGTCCGCCCCGCGCTGTGATTCATGCCGGGATCGGAGTCTTTCAGAACATGGCACTCTCGCAGCTCGCCAGTGCGGCGGTGGCGTCGACGGGCCTGCCAAACTCGACGCGGTCGATCAGCTGCATTGGCGCGGCGACGCCCGCTCCGGATTGGAGCGCATATCTCAACGATCCAAGCTCGATCCCGAGTACGTGTGCCGACGGATCAGACGGTACCGTCTTCGCGACTGCGTCGCCGAGCGTCACGCTGTTTGATCCCGGCTTTCGGCAGCCGCGGTCGGTTCGTGCAGCCGCTGACTGGTCGGATCCCGTACTCGACAACCGCTTCGTCCTCGGCGTGCAATCGATCGTGTCGTCGGGCCGCGATCAGCAGGGTGCGGTCGACATCAATCTGAATCCGACAGCACGTTTCACTCTCGCCGGCGAAGGCAATCGACCCGTGTTCGTCGATCCCGCGGCGATCGTGCCGGCGACCGGCGCTGTCGCGATTGCCGGGAGTCGAGTGGCACCGGGCTTTCAGCAGGTGTGGTTGACGAAATCAAATTTGTGGCTCGCGTCGAAGCAGCTCACCGTAAACGTAAAACCGGTGACCGCGAACCCCATGCTGCGATGGGCGGCAACGTATACCCTGCTCGACGCGCGCCAGAGCTTCACAGGTTTCGCGAGCACGGCTGGTGATCCGTTCGACGTGCAATCGGGACCGGCGCTCCAGGCAGCGCGTCACACGGTGCAACTGCAGTGGAATAATTTCCCGATTTTCGATCTCGTTTACGTCACCGCTCAGGTCCAACTCATGTCGGGCCAGCACTACACACCAATGGTGGCGGGCGACGTCAACGGCGACGGCATGCAGAACGATCGAGCATTCATCATGGATCCGTCCAAGGTCGCTGATGCGAGCGAAGCAACTGCCATGCGTTCTCTGCTCGCCAACACGACACCGTCGGTGCGAGACTGTTTGATGCGGCAGTTGAACACTCTCGCCGCACGCGGGAGTTGTCAGACGCCATGGACGGCGAGCGGCGCGCTGCTCCTCACGTTCAATCCGGAGAAGGTCGGACTCCCCAAGCGCGCGACGGTGACGTTGACCGTCCAAAATCCATTCGCGCTCGCGGATGTTGCGTTGCACGGCAGCAACGATCTGCGCGGTTGGGGCGAGCGGATTCCACCGGATCAGAATCTTCTTTTCGTTCGCGGATTCGATCCGACCACGCGGCAATTCAAGTATGACGTGAATCAGCGGTTTGGGTCGACGAGACCGCAGCAATCGTCGGTGTATGCGTCGCCAACGGTGAGCTTGGGGATTTCGATCGACATCGGTGTGCCGCGCGAACGACAGGTGCTCACCCAAGGACTGAACCTTGGGCGCACTTCAACTGGCACTGTCACGAAGCTCCCCGCGTTCAGGTTGGCAGCTGTCGGGCTGTCAACGATTCCCAATCCCATACAGATGGTCTTGGCGCAGAGCGACTCGCTCAAGCTGTCTCGCGTCCAAGCCGACAGCTTGGCGATGCTGAACGCCAGCTTCACGACGTTCGCGGACTCCGTATGGCTGCCGGTGGGACGCGAGCTCGCGGCGCTGCCGAACGACTACAGCAGCGGCGACGCGTACGAGCTCTACGTGACTGCGCGTGAGCAGACGATTGACTATCTCCTCACGCTCGTGCCGCACGTGAAAGAGCTGTTGACGCCAGCACAACGTCGAAAGCTGCCGGCGCTCGTGACTAATTATCTCGATGAACGCGTGCTGAAATTCCTGCGGTCGTCAACAATCGGAAGTACGGGAGCTGCTCGGCCGTGAGCGCCGTGTCCGCTGAGCTCGCGCCCCTCACTTCAACGCGGCAATGTACGCACCCGGTGTCACACCGAAGATCCGCTTGAACGTCCGTGTCATGTGGCTCTGATCGCAGAAGCCACATCGATACGCGATGCCAGTCAGCGATTCGCCTCGCAGCAATAAGTCTCGCGCGCGCCGCGCGCGGACTTGCGTCAAGTACGCGTGCGGCGGAAGTCCAACCACTTGCCGGAAGCTGCGAATCAAGTGAAAGGGACTCATTTCGCACATCGCGGCGAGAGGCGCGAGCTTCACGGCTGTGCCATAGTTCTCGTCCAGGTATTGGCGCGCGAGATCGGCTGCGCGCGTGTTGGGGGACCGTCGCGTTGCTCGCGCACGCTCCGTGGAATGCCGGCCGACGAGTTTTCGAATGCAGGCGAGCAGCTCTTCCTCGACCGCGAGACCGTCAGCGTTCACCGCCAATGCTCGATGCAGCCGATCGAATGAACTAGACAAGCCTGGATCTTCGATCACTGGTGCAGGAAAATGGGCGCGGCGCGCCTCCGCCGGATCGTCGAGCGCGAGACCAACCAACTCCGTCGACGGATAGAGGGCGCGATACGTCCAACCATCTTTGCCCGCGTCGGCAGCGTGCACGTCGTCGGGTGATACGGCCAGGATTCCGCCGGTGAACGCGGACCAGGTCGCCCCTCGATAGGTCACGCGCCCGTGCGGCCGCTCGAACACTCCGATGGTGAACTCCTCGTGCGCATGCCTAGGAAATGCATGCGCGAAGTGCGCAAAGTTCCACACGTCGAGACTGCCGATCGACAGTGTCGCGCGCATGACGTGTACGGGGACAGCCTCACTACCGGATGCCGCGAAGTCCATGGATGAACACTCGAGGCGGACTCGCGCAGACGCAAGTGTCCGACGCTCGGACGGCGCGCGCCGCGCAGATCAATTTTCTTCAAGACAACTGTCGGCGCGAGCTGTCCGTCAGGATTGTTCAAGACTAGCGGCGCTGCACCAAGTACCGTTCACGTGCCAGCGCGCAGGGCAGAGCTGTGATGTCACCGCACGCCTTCGACGAGCATCGTATTCACGTCTTCTAATCCACCGCCAATGCCCGCTACGCTTCATCGCTGGGACGATATCGTCCCCGAACAGATCACTCCCGCCATTTCACGCCGGTACGTCACTGGCGATGGTGTCACTATCGCGCGCTTCGAGTTGACGAGGGGCGGTGTTGTTCCGATGCACTCGCATCCGAACGAGCAACTCAGTTACGTGTTGAGTGGAACGCTCGAATATCGTTTTGCTGATCGCGTGTTCGTCGCGGGCGCCGGGGAGATGCTTCAAATCCCGAATGGGCTGGCCCACGAGGTAACGGCGCTCGAAGACACGATCGTCGTCGACGTGTTCGAGCCGATTCGTCAGGACTGGCTCAATCGCACTGATACCTATTTTCGGGGCTCGCCGAGCAACGGTTGACACAAATCCATGGCGTGGGAGCACAGAAAAGCGCTAGGATCGTGAGATCCTGGCGCTTCGATTTACCGGCATCGTGGCATTTCGGCCTGGGCTCCTAGAATTAGAGCCCTCTCATCTTTCGTCGGCGTCTAGCGGTCGGCTGGGATTTTCAGCAACATGACGCTTATATGACGCCCGAAGCCAATGTTGCCGACGCGAGACCTGAAACGGGAGGCATAGTGCCGATTCAGTTGAGCGTTTTGGGCACGGCTGAGATTCGGATCGCCCGGGCAGTGCTGACGCCGAGTGCGGCGCGGCGCTTTGCATTGATGTTGTACATGCTCAACGAGGGTCAGCGGGCTGTGCCGCGGGCCAAGCTGATCGAGCTTCTGCTGCACGATCAGTTGTCGCGCAAGGCGAATCATTCCTTGCGCGAGACGGTTTATCAGCTACGACAGCTCGGTGTGCCGCTCGTCTCCGGACCCACCGGCGTCAAATTGTCGGATGCTGCCATCAAGAGCGACCTGACCGACATCGTCGCAGCGGCGTCGCTAACCGACGAGCAACTCGAGACGATCGCGGCCGGCATCCTGCCCGGCTACGCGCCGCAACTATCCGACGCATTTGACGATTGGCTCGGAGCATTGCGGGAACGCACCGCCTTTGCGTTGACGAAAGTGCTCGTGCGCGACCTTCGCATGGCGCACGGCAACGATGATTGGGTCGCCACCGAGCGGATCGCCCGCGTGTGCTTGCGGGTCAATCCGCTCCATGAAGAAGCAACACTGTCGCTCGCGGAGGTGCTTGCGTTGAGCGGATCGAAAGCCGAGGCGGTGCGACTTCTTGACCAGTACATCGTAGAAGTCGGAGGTCGTTCGACGCCGCTCGCGCTTCCCGCGACGCTCCTCAAACGTCGGATCAGCGAACGGCTACCGCAACGACGCGGCATCGATGCGACATTGCCGTTCGTCGGTCGCGATGCGGAGATGGCAATTCTGACTGAGCGATTGGACCGCGCGCGAACCGGCGAAAGCGGATGTGTCGTTCTGCTCGGCGAAGCTGGGATTGGCAAAACTAGAATCGCTACCGAGTTCGTCGCGCGGTCGGCCCTGAAAGGCGTGCGATTCGTTACAGCGACAGCGCAGCCGCATGACATACATCGCCCGATGGGTGCGTTTGTCGACGCGGTGCCGCAGTTGCTTGATCTGCCAGGAGCGCTCGGGTGCTCGCCGACGTCGATGGCTGCGCTCAAGAGGCTGACAGTTCATGATCCGGCGGTGCACCAGGACGCCGAGCATCCAGGCGGGAGTGACGAGGTTGCCGTGAGTATCGCACGTGCAATTGGCGACTTGGTCGACGCGATTACATCAGAGACGCCACTCATTTTCTGGCTCGAAGATGCGCACTGGCTCGACGCAATGTCGCTTCAGATGGCCGCGAGTCTCGTATCAAACCGGGTCACGCGGCGTCTCCTTCTCGTCTTGACGACCCGGGAGCGGCGTCCACTTGCCGGTCACTGCGGCGAGCATGCGAGGACGGTCACCGTGAAACCTCTCGCGTTAGAAGCGTCGCACACGATCGTTGCTAAGGCGCTGCCCAGCCGTCGCGCTGAAACAGATGCATCGAATGTAGAGTGGCTCGTGTCGACCGCCGCTGGCAATCCGTTTTTCCTTGTCTCATTGCTCAACCATTTCGATCGAACCGGCGAGCGACATTCGATTCCGTCGACGATTAGCGAATTGCTCGACGAACGGATCGCTGCGTTGTCAGCGCAGGCGCTCAGCATCCTCGAGACATGCGTCATGCTCGGCAAGTACGCCACCCTCGAACGAATCGTTTCCGCAATGGAGCTTCCGCATTTTCAGTTACTGCTTCTGTTGCGGGAACTCGAGGATAGACGGATGATCGTCAAGAACAACGACGTCGTTCAAGCGGCGCACTGGCTGATCGCGGACCGGGTGCAGCGTGCCAGTTCGTCGATCACTACTCAGCTTTCGCACAGGCGAGTGGCGGAGTTGCTCGAGGAAGAGGCGCGAGAGACGCATTCGCCGGCGCTGCTGTGGGATTGTGGAGAGCATTGGCTCGGGTCCGGCGATGTGCCGAAGGCCGTTCAAGCTATTCGCGAATGTTCGCAATTCGCCGTGGAGATCGGGCGATCGCGTGAGGGCGCGGAGCTCCTTCAGCGAGCGGCGAGGCTGGTACCGGCGGAGTTGCACGTGCAGCTTATCGAGGAAAGTATTCGATTAGCGAACTCTGCTGCTGAGCATGATCTCGTTTTGACCGGAACAGAAATGCTTCGCATTACAGGCGCGCCGTTGCGGCACGATGACATTGAGATCGCCGAGCTGGCGGCCGAGTCGTGTGTTTGCGCCGATACCGACGCAACGAGCGAACGTTATAGGCGCTGCCTCGACGAGGCCGGTGTAAGCCAGAAGCATCGGGAACAACTTGCTTTGCCGCTGATTGTATTCTGTGCGCAGCATCGACGACACGACCTGGCCAGAGAGGCGTGTGATGCGCTTAGGCCTTATCTGATCGATACGGACGGAGAGTGGACAATATCGGGTCTGCAGTTCTTACTGATCTTCCACAGCTACTTCGGCAGGATCGAGGAATCGATAAGAATCGCGCGCGAGATCATTGCGCGCACAGAACTGCCGCTCGAGCAGCAAGCAACCCTTCGCAAACAGGCAGGAGTCGCGCTGTGGCGAAATGGGGAGTGGGCCGAGGCACTCGCGATATTGCCAACGGCGTTTCAACTTGCCGAGACATGCGGCTTGGTTCGCCTCCGAGCCATGCTCGCACTCATGCTTGCTAATTTCTATACGGACATGGGTGATCGCGAGACCGCCAATATTTGGCTGAGCCGTGCGGAGCAGCTTCTTGAAGCGAATCCAGCGCTTCGAGGAAACTTTGAGTATCTGATGCTCCGTACGGACATTGCATCGGCGACGTGCAATCTCGAAGAACTGCGAGCGTTGTACGACGCGGGGCGGGCGATCGGCATTACGTCGTCAAATGAGCGCATCAGGAGTTGGGCATTTACGCTGAATGCATTGATCGAGCATCTGTCGGGATCGGCAACCAATCCGATTGCAACTATCGAGAAACTGACTCAGTATCGCCGCGAGGACGAAAATAGTGACAAGGGCGACTTTGAGGTTGCGACCGCGCTCAAAATGTCGCGCAGCTGCGAGCGTCCGGAAATAACTCGACGACGTCTGAGGAAATACTTGGAGCGCGACCGAAAGAGCAGTACTCCGTTGACTGCGATGCTTCAGCAAGTCGCATCCGAGATCAACCAAAGGAAACGCCGCTAGAATTCAGCCCGCCCCGCCGCGCACCACCCGATCATTGGCAGCTACACGTCGCCTTCTGCCCATCACGGCAATCTTTTGGAGAGTTCGGCCATCGTTCGGCGTCGACGGGAAAAGCGATAGCCAAAGAGGACTAGACAAAAGCCGATCGGCGATCTGCGGATCAAACTGTGTTCCCCGACACCGCACCACTTCGTTTCTGACTTCGAATTCGGCCATCGGGCCGCGATACGGCCGCTCTGTAGTCATCGCGTCAATCGTGTCCGCAAATCGTATGATTCGCGACGCAAGCGGAATCAGCTCGCCGGTGAGGCAAGAGGGATATCCGGTGCCATCCCAGTTTTCGTGATGGTGCCGAATCGCAGGTACGATGTCGCGGAGTCGGGTCATGGTAGCAACGAGATTCGCACCATCTTCCGGGTGATCTCGGATGATAGCCCACTCCTCGGACGTCAGTTTGTCTTGCTTGGCAAGCACTGCTGCGTATTTCTCGTGGATCTTTCCTACGTCGTGCAACAATGCCGCCCGCCCAATCTCTGCGACCTGTCTATCCGTCAGGCCCAAGGCCCGAGCAATAGTCACCGAGTATTGTTGCACACGCCGCGAGTGGCCCGAGGTATAGGGGTCGCGAGCCTCCAGCGACTTTACCATCAGTTCCAACAATTCTTCGTTCGTACGCTCGAGCTCAAGATTGATGCGGTGCACTTGGCGCAGTCCCAATATCGGAACCCAGAGTGCCGCCCCCGCAATGGAGCCGAACGCAGCATATACCCACGCAAAAATAAAAATCAACGGCGTCGTTAGTAGATCGAGGATGATCGTCGACTTACCCGCTTCGACCATCACACTCCACGGCGACCTTCCCGACGCCAACGCAATCGCGATGAATACAATAAGATTGTTTACGACGAACGCGAGGATGAACGCAATGATCGCTTGAGCGCCGAAATCACGGGTAATCCGCGTCAGGCTTATCCCTTCTGCGTGAGCGCTTAGGCTCCGGCCGCCGAGGTACAAGTAGACGAGGATCGCCGTCGCCTCCATGGCGACGTACGAGGCCGTGTTCAAAGCCTTCTTGATCAGCTGGCGGCCGGCGACGACCTCCATAGTACCGCGTACTAGCGCAACGCCCAGTACACTTGGCCAGCCGGGGACGACTATCGCCGCTGCGAAATAAGGGATGTAGCCGATCGACCCCATCGCCTTATAGGGAAGGACAAAAGTCAATAGCTCGCCAGCAACCGCGAGCGTGCACAAAAACAGCGCGTCGAAAACGCTACTGAGCGCAAACGTCGGTGCAGCTGCGTACACAGCTGCACTGGCGACGATCGCCAGAAGCACAATCGAGAGAACATAAAGCTGGACGCGGCGCTGCATACGAGTTGACCCCCAACCTCCCCTTAGATCCAGATAACCGTACCGACCCCCAAGAACTTCTGGGAAAGGTTCGTCATGTCGCGTCACCCCCTTGGTACTACAAGTCACACGTCTCCGTGTGCTCCCAAAGTGAGCTCCGCTCAACTACTGGACGGAATTGTCCTCCGCTCGTCTTCGCTTGGCGAGGGAGGGGGTCTTATTCGAATTGTCTAATTGTTGGGTGGATGTCCGCTGATCTTCCGCGCATCGGTCGGCTTCGTCGCAACCCGGCGCGCTCACCACTCACTCGTCACGGAGCCGCGGCCTCGCGCCCGTCAGACGATTCTGCCCTGCCCGGACGGCGCCAATCCCACACGCCCGTCCTCTACGTCGATCAGCTTAGTATCGGCACTCCGGTCCACCGACCGGCATTTCGCATCGATGTTGTAACAGCCTGCGCTTTCAGCGCAGCAAAGCCTCAGAGCCCGCGATCCAACCACCGGTTCGTCGCGTCCAGCACCGCCAGCACACTCGCCGTCTCGGGGCTCTCCCGCACTTCCGCGCTCCCCGTCATCAACGAGCTGTCGCGACCCTGCCGCGTCGTCACACCCACGAACACGAACTCGCGATCGAAGGCATCCACGAGCTTGCACCCCTCCAACGCCAACACCCGCTCTCCCCCCTCGGCCTGGCCAATCGCCGACAGAGTTGCGCGGGCCGCCAGCTCAATCCGCAGTCGCTCGTTTTCCAGCCCTTCTGCTTCGCCGATAAACGACTGATCACCCTTGCGCAGGGTAACACGACAGGCGACACCCTTGCTCCGCGACCGCCGGACTTCGACGTCCTCGAAGTAGATGCGCCGGCGGTAGTTCCCCGCGACGGGCAGCACGGCCTCATTCGACACCGGAGTCGGCCGGCCGAATGCCGGGTCCGCCGGGGACAGCTTCGGGACGGGAATCTGCAACCCGGTCGCGGGGGTCCGCGTCGGGCGATTGGCCTCATCGGAGGTCGCCACCGAGATCTTCTTGTGGCTCACGCGCATGCCCAGATGCGCGATCAACGCGCTCTCGACGTTCCGCACTGTCTGCTTGGCCGTCACCGCGGTGGTCGTCAGGATGTGGATCTCCTCGACGGCTCCAGTCGTTCCCGCCACTATGCGCGCCGAAATCACCCCTGGCAGGGTGTTCAACAACTCTTCGGCTCGCTGAATGGGAAGAACGCTTCCCGCGATCAATGACGAGTCTGCGCTGGACGCAGAACTATTGGCCGGCAACGACAATGCTTGGCTCCACGGTCTGGGCTAGTTTCCGGGGTACGACGACACTGCTCCCCCGGCGTCACGATCGGCTTCGACCGGCCTATTTGCCGCCGCCAATATCGCGCGCACCAAGCAGCTAATCAAGAGAATTCGCCGCGTAGAGCTCTTCGGGCATCCGGTATTCCTTGATCTTCCGGTACAGCGTGCGCTCACCAATCCCGAGCATTTCCGCCGCACGCCGACGGTTGCCGCGCGTCTCTTTCAACGCCATCTCGATCGCCGCCCGCTCGATGTCAGCCATCTTCGTGCCGGCCGCGAGCGTCACGACGTTCGGCTCCGGCGCCTGATCGCGCGGCTCGATCGCCGGAATGCTGGATGCGCCGAGCGGCGCGACGGTCCGCACCTCGCCAATCCAGCCGTCGCCCGATGCGTGATGATCGGTGTCGCTCCGCCGGCGCAGCTCCTCCACCTGCAGCTTGAGCTCGAGCAGACTGCGGACGATGAACTCCAGCTCGCGTCCGGACGCGGCCTCCTGGCCCCGCACGATCGGTCCAACGTGCACCGGCAGATACCGCGCGTTGCCGCCGTCGCGAATCTGCCGCGGCAGATCGCCCGGCTGGATCTCGTGCCCCGGCGACAGCACCACCATGCTCTCGATGAGATTGCGCAGCTCGCGCACATTGCCGGGCCACGGATACTCGACGAGCAACTGCATCGCTTCAGCCGAGATGCCGTGGAATTCCCGGTCGTGCTGCGTGGCGTAGTCCTGAATGAATCGCCGCACGAGCAGCGGCACGTCCTCCGGCCGCTCGCGCAGCGGCGGGAGATAGATGCGCAGCACGTTCAATCGATAGAAGAGATCGGCGCGAAAGCGGCCCGACTCCACGAGCTCGCGCAACGGCTCGTTCGTCGCGGCGACCACGCGAACATCGACGTGAATCGGCTGCGCGCCGCCGACGCGCATGAACTCGCGCTCCTCGAGCACGCGCAGCAGCTTCACCTGCGTCGACGACGGAATCTCGCCGATCTCGTCGAGAAACAACGTCCCCGTATCCGCCAGCTCGAAGCGCCCCAACCGTCGCTCCGCCGCGCCAGTGAAAGCGCCCTTCTCGTGGCCGAACAACTCGCTCTCGAGGAGACTCTCCGGCAGCGCACCCACGTTCACGGCGATGAACGGCTTGTTGCGGCGATTGCTCAACATCCGAATGCCGCGCGCCACGAGCTCCTTGCCGGTGCCGCTCTCGCCTTCGATCAACACGGTGCTCGACACGGGCGCCATCTGCTCGACCTGCACCATCACTTCGCGCATCGCGTCGCTCTCACCGATCAAGCCGGTGAGCTGTTGCAGCCGCCGGCGTTCGAGAATGCGACGCAGGCCGCCGAGCACGTCGTCGACGTTCACGGGCTTGGGGAAGACTTCGACGAAGCCGATGCTCCGCAGTCGCTCGATGTGCGACGGATCGACGTTGTCGCTCAACCCAACCGCGGCCGCGCCTTCCCACAATTGCTCCTTCACCACCGACACGGTCGACGGATCGGCGAGCTCGCCGCTGAAGACGATGATGTCGGGCTTCTGCCGCTTGATCGCGGCGCGAATGTCGTCGAGCGGCGACACGACTTCGGTGTCGACGCCGTCGCGCTCCAGCAGTGCGTTGATGCGCACAGCTGGCTCGACGTCGTTCAGAGTCAATAAGACTTTCATGGTGCTCGGGTCCCTGGTCTCTGGTCTGAGGTCGCAGGGGCTGACGAGTTCTCAGTGTCGTGATCCAAGCGGTCGGCGCGCAGCACGGCGATCGCGTGATCCACGATTGGCTCCAGCGCGGCTAAGCCGTCTTTGACACCGCTTGGAGAACCAGGAAAATTCACTATTAGAGTTTTATTACGAACGCCGCTCACGCCGCGCGACAGCGCGGCGCGCGGAAAGCTCGCCAGCGAGAGCGCACGAATGCGCTCGGCGATTCCTGGCGCGTCGCGCTCGATCACGGCGCGCGTCGCTTCAGGCGTCACGTCGCGCGGGCCGAGGCCGGTGCCGCCGGTCGTGAGCACGAGATCGGCCACGTCGGCGTCGCACCACTTGCTCAGCATCGCCGAAATCGCCGGCGCGTCGTCGGGGACGATCGACCGCATCGTCATCGCATACCCTCGCCCCTGCGCCCACGACTCGGCGAAGTCGCCCGATGTGTCGGCGCGTTCCCCGCGAGCGCCGGCGTCGGAGATCGTCAGGATTCCGACGCGGATGGTCACGAGCGGCTCACCCGTTCCACTCGCGTCACAGGTGCGACGCGTTCTTATAGAACGGCGGCTTCACGACCGTCGCCGGCACGCGCTTGCCGCGAATCTCGACCTCGAACGTATTCCCTTCCTTCGCGAGCTCCGTTGGCAAATACGCGGTGCCGATCGGGGTGCCGAGCGTGGGGCTCAACGTCCCGCTGCGCACTTCGCCGCTCGGCGCGCCGCCCGCAAATACCGGATAGCCGTGCCGTGCGATGTTGCGGTCCGGCAGCGTGAAGCCGACGAGCTTCTTCGTCAGGCCGTTCGCTTTCTGGTCGTTCAACACAGAGCTGCCGACAAACTCCCCTTTCTTCAGTTTCACGAGCCAGCCAAGGTTTGCCTCGAGCGGCGTGACGGTGTCGTCGATGTCGTTGCCGTAGAGCGCCATGCCCATCTCGAGACGCAGCGTGTCGCGCGCACCGAGTCCTGCAGGCACGACATTGCCTTTCGCCATGAGGGCATCCCACAACGCACCGGCATACTTCACATCGTGATAGAGCTCGAAGCCGTCTTCGCCCGTGTAGCCGGTGCGCGAGACGATCATCGGCATGCCGGCGACGGTGCCTTCAGTAAAGTGGTAATATCCGATCTGTGATAGATCGACGTTCGTCAGCGGCTGAAGCACCGACACAGCGTTCGGACCTTGCAGCGCGAGCAGCGCCATGTCGTCGCTGGCGTTCTCGAGCCGCACGCCGAACTTCGCCGCGTGCGGCGCGATGTGCGCGAAGTCCTTCTCGGCGTTCGATGCATTGACGACCATCATCATCTTGTCGGCGAAGCGATAGACGAGGCAATCGTCTTCGATGGTGCCGCGATCGTTGAGGATCGTCGAGTAGTGCACTTGCCCGATCGTGAGTGCGGCGACGTCGTTCGTCGTGACATAGTTGACAAAGTCAACCATTCGGTCGCCGTAGACGAAGAACTCACCCATGTGCGAGACGTCGAACAGGCCGACGCTCTCGCGCACGGCCTTGTGCTCGGCCATCAAGCCGATCGGGTAGGTGACGGGCATCTCGTAGCCGGCGAACGGTACGAGCTTGGCGCCGAGGGCGACGTGCTTGTCGTAGAAGGGGGTACGCCGGAGCGTTCCCGCATCGGTGGCGGAAGTCATCCGGCAAATATGCCGGGATGGCAGGCCAAGATGCTACGGGACGGGTCGGGTTAGGGCTGGAATTCGAGATCGCGACGTATCGCTAGATCGCGACGTCACCGGGCCGGACCCAGTTTAGGGAATCCCAGAATACGAGATGCCGGAATCCAGGCAGCGTCTCCTCTACGCAGTGAGCGCGTCCGGAGTCCGGCGTCTCAGATTCTGGCCGCCCTAGACTGGATCTGGCCCAGCGACGTCGCGATCTCAGCCGGGCGCCACCAATTCAGCGCAGCTCGCTGTGCCCCAGCTCGTCGCGGCCGAGCTCCCGCACGTCAGCCACCTTGGGCGGCTCGCCGGTCAGTCTCGCCTTGGCCATCGCGAAGAGGATCATCGGCGTCGGCCGATCCTTCTTCGTGTAGTGAACCAGATCGGCCTCGACCAGAATCAGGCCGATGCGCGGATCGTGCGGGCCGCCGTTGCGCTTGCCGTCTTTCTCGTCGCCGAGCCAGAACTTCCAGTCGGGCTGGTAGAGCGCGTCGATGAGATCGCGGTCGCGCGTCAGGATGGCGCGGCCGCTTACGCTCACCCACTCGCGCGTGCGGTCCTTGTAGTACGACACGTTGACGTGCGGATCGCGAGCGATGTCCTCGAACTTCTCGCTCTCGATGTTCGTCATGAACCAGAGATCTGTGCCGGTGGTGCGCCGTTGTGTTTGCATGGCGCGCGAGACGAGGCTGCCATCGGAGTGGCGCGTCGTCACCATGGCGGTCTCGATGCCGTCGATGAGCTTGTAGAGATCGTCGAGCTTCTTCTCGAGCGGCACTTCGTTGTCGCGATTTTTCTGCAGGGCGTCGTGTGTCATACGCCCGGAAGAGGCAGAATCGATGCCGTTACGCCAGCGCTTCGACGGCCTCCGCAACTTCGGCGGCGTGCTCCTCGGGTTTCACGTTTTCGAAGATCTTGGCGACGCGCCCTTTGGCGTCGATGACGAACGTGGTACGGGCAACGCCCCAGTATTTTCGGCCCCAGAAGAGCTTCTCCACCCAGAGGCCCCACGACTCGGCAAGCTTGTGGTCGGTGTCGGAGAGCAGCGTATACGGGAGGTCGAACTTCTTTTTGAAGTTGCGATGTTTGCGCGGCGTGTCGGGGCTGATGCCGAGCACGACGGCGTCGAGGTCGCCGAAGCGCGGGAGGGCGTCGCGGAAGGAGCAGGCTTCGACGGTGCAGCCCGGGGTGTCGTCTTTCGGGTAGAAGAACAGGACGACCGCGCGGCCTTTGAAGCTCGACAGCGACACGGACTCGTCGGCGTCACTCTGGAGCGTGAAGTTTGGCGCGGGTTTCCCGACTTTTAGAGTACTCATATTGGCATTGAGTCTGACGGCGTAGTCGCCTCGCCCTAGGCGAGCGTTTCGCCGCCGACCAGCGCGGCCATGATCGCCTTCTGAATGTGCAGCCGATTCTCCGCTTCATCCCACACGCGGCTCTGCGCGCCGTCGATCACCTCGGCGGCCACTTCCTCGCCGCGATGCGCCGGCAAGCAATGTAGAAAAATTGCGCTCTTGTCGGCTTGCTGCATCAATTCGGACGTGACCGCATAACCAGCGAACGCACGCTCGCGATCCGTCTGCTCTTCCTCCTGCCCCATCGACGCCCAGACGTCCGTGTTGACGACGTGGGCGCCGCGTGCGGCTTCCATTGGATCGCGGACGACGCGCACCTTCGCCACGGTCTGCGCGCGCGCGATCAAATCGCGCGCCGGCTCGTAACCTTCGGGACACGCGAGGTCGAGATCGAAGCCGAAGCGATACGCGGCGTTGATCCACGAGTTCGCCATGTTGTTGCCGTCGCCGATCCACGCGTACTTCTTGTCGGTCACCGTACCGAATTCCGCGCGGACGGTGAGCAGGTCAGCGAGGATCTGGCACGGGTGCAACAGATCCGTGAGCCCGTTGATCACGGGGACGGCGGCGTATTTCGCCAAGTCGACCACATCCTGATGCGCGAACGTGCGAATCATGATGCCGTTCACATAGCGCGACAGCACGCGTGCCGTGTCGGCAATCGGTTCGCCGCGGCCAAGTTGCACGTCGCGCGGCGTAAGGAAGAGCGCGTGCCCGCCGAGCTGGAAGGTGCCGACCTCGAACGAGACGCGCGTGCGCGTGCTCGACTTCATGAAGATCATTGCGATCGATTTTCCGGCGAGCGGCTTGGCGGTGTACGCGCCGCTCTTCATCCGTTCGGCTAAGTCGAACAGACCGTCCAACTCCGAACGGCTGAAATCCGGAATCGCGAGAAAGTCGGTGGGCATTCGTTAGAGAATGTATTTCCGCAGATCTTCGTCTTCCATGATCGTCTTGAGACGATCGCGTACCACACCGGCGTCGACCTTGATCGTGTCGGATCCGCGATCGGGCAGCTCGAACATGACGTCTTCGAGCAACGTCGTCATGACGGTGTGCAGCCGACGCGCGCCGATGTTCTCCATGCGCTCATTGACGACCGCGGCAACGCGCGCGATCTCCGCGATGCCGTCCGCCGCGAACTCGAGCTTCGCACCCTCGGCTTCGATCAGCGCCGCGTATTGCTTGGTGAGCGCATTCTCCGGCTCGGTCATGATGCGGATGAAGTCCGCTTCGTTCAGCGCCTTGAGCTCCACGCGAATCGGAAAACGTCCCTGCAACTCGGGAATCAGATCGCTTGGCTTCGAGACGTGAAATGCGCCGGCGGCAATGAAGAGCACGTGGTCGGTCTTCACCATGCCGTACTTTGTCTGGACGTTCGAGCCTTCGACGATCGGCAAGAGATCGCGCTGCACGCCTTCGCGCGACACGTCGGGACCACCGTGCTGCGAGCGTTCGCCGGCGATCTTGTCGATCTCGTCGAGGAAGATGATGCCCATCTTCTCGACGCGCTCGAGCGCGTCGGCGGTGACATCGTCCAAATCGATCAACTTCTCGAGCTCTTGCTCGAACAAAATCCGCCGCGCTTCGGCCACCTTCACCGTGCGCTTCTTCTTTCGCTTGGGCATCATCTCCTTGAGCATGTCGGAGATGTTGTCCATGCCTTCGGGCGCACCCTGCGACGCCATGATGTCGAACATCGGCGCGTTCTGCGGCACCTCGACTTCGACTTCGCGGTCCTCGAGCTTTCCATCGAGTAGCAATTGCCGAAGTTTGTCGCGCGTGCGCTTGTAGCGCTCCTGGCCCGGGTCGATGGTCTCTTTGCTGACCGCGCCGGTTCCCGACACGAGGAAGACGCCGAGTGCGTCGTCGGATGCGGGGGCGGGAGCGGGTGACGCGGGTTGACCTTCAGTGCCAGGTGCGGCCGGAGTTGCCGCAGGTTTTTCCGGAGCCGGAGGCGGCAGCAACAGATCGAGCAACCGTTCGTCGACGCGCTCGTGCGCGAGATCTTCGACTTCCGACTCGCGCTCGCTGCGCACCATGTCGATGGCGCTCTCCACGAGATCGCGGACCATCGATTCCACGTCGCGACCGACGTAGCCGACCTCGGTGAACTTCGACGCCTCGACCTTGATGAACGGCGCGCCGGCCAGCTTGGCGAGGCGGCGCGCGATCTCAGTCTTCCCCACGCCCGTTGGGCCGATGAGGATGATGTTGTTGGGCGAGATCTCTTCGCGAATCGCCTCAGGCGCGCGCTGACGCCGCCAGCGGTTGCGCAGCGCGATGGCCACGGCCTTCTTGGCGTCGGCTTGGCCAACGATGTAACGGTCGAGCTCCGCGGCGATCTGCTTGGGCGTCAGATCAGCGAGCTTGGCGAGGGCTTGTTGGGTGCGGTTGGAAGGCAACGGTCAGGTCGTTTCCAGAATTGTAATATTAGTATTCGTGTAAATGCAGATCTCGCCGGCGATGTGCATCGCGCGCTTCACGATCTCGGCTGCGTCGAGCTGCGTATTGTCGACCAGCGCCCGCGCGGCCGATAGGGCGTACGAACCGCCCGAGCCGATCGCCAGGATGCCGTCATCCGGCTCGATCAGCTCGCCGGTGCCGGAGATGATGAAGCCGTGCTGCTTGTCCGCCACGATGAGCAGCGCCTCGAGGCGGCGCAGCACGCGGTCGCTGCGCCAATCCTTGGCCAGCTCAACCGAGGCGCGCGGCATGTTGCCGGGAAAGCGCTCGAGCTTTTCCTCGAACTTCTCGAAGAGCGTCATGGCGTCCGCGGCGGCTCCGGCAAACCCGGCGACGATCTTGCCGCCGTGGATCACGCGAACTTTCTGCGCGTGCGACTTCATGACCGTCTCGCCGACGGTGACCTGGCCGTCGCCGCCAATGGCGACTTTGCCCTCGCGCCGAACGGCGAGGATGGTCGTGGCGCGCATGCGCGGGAGCGGGGAGGAATCCGACGTGTTGTACATGCCGGAAGATAGTCGCCCCCAGCAGAGGGAGGGGCGGCGGGAGCGGCCGCGGGAAGAGCGGCGCCAGCCTACTCGGGCGGCTCGGACCGGCGGCGGAGCGCCCCGCGATTCGAGATGGCTTGGCCGAGGTACGAGGCGTTGCTGATCGTTCCAAGCAGGAGGAGCACCGCGCCGGCGATCACGGCGATGACGGAATATTTCCAGGTGTCGCGCCCGAAAAACGCCGCAGCCATGCACAACACGCCGAGTCCGATGGCGGCTTCCCCGCCCCGCCGTCGCTCGACGCGCGGACGCCGCCGCCGCTCTCGCTTGACGATGATGTCGTCAGGCGTCCAGGCATCGAAGATCAGCCCGAGCCCCACGAGGGCCAACAGTCCGCCAAGTATGAGTGGTACGATCTCGATGCGCATGCGAGGCTTGGAGGGGTCGAGTCCGGTGATGGCTGCCCTCAAAGCACATTCCGGACCTGTCGGCAAAGTGCGTCAAACGCCTGTCGAAGTCTCTCGAAGGCGTGTCCGGCGCGCGTCAGGCGCGCGGATGCGCGGTCTGATAGACCTGCTTGAGCCGCTCGATGCTCGTGTGCGTGTAGATCTGCGTCGTGGAGATCGACGCGTGCCCGAGGAGCTCCTGCACCGCGCGGAGATCGGCGCCCGCATCCAGCAAATGCGTCGCGAACGTGTGGCGCAATGAGTGGACGCTCAATCCAGCGTCTTCGTCGATCAATGTAAGGAAGCTCGACACTGCCTTCTGAACGGCGCGCACGCCAATGCGCCGTCCGGTGCGCGACAGAAACACGGCGTTGCGATCGCCCTTGATGCCCGGCGCCTTCAACAACTCGTCGCGCTTGTCCTCGTAGGTGCGCAACGCGCGAATGGCGTGATCACCCACCGGAACGATCCGCTCCTTGCGTCCCTTCCCGCGAACTTTCGCCTGCTGCGACAGCATGTCGAGATCGCCGCGGTTGAGTCCCTGCAATTCCGACAGGCGCATGCCGGTCGAATAGAACAGCTCGAGGATCGCGAGGTTGCGGATGTCGACGAACTTCCCGTCCGACGCGTGCAGCTCCGCCGCCTGGAAGAGCAGATCGATCTGCGCGCGATCGAGATAGCCGGGCAGATACTTGTCGAGCCGCGGTGCACCGACGGTCCGCGCCGGGTTGGCGTCGACGAGCTCGTTGCGATGTAGATACTTGTAAAAGCTGCGGATCGCCGACAGCGTGCGCGCCATCGACCGCTTGCCGAGCCCGCGCTTTGACAGATGGCCCAGGAAGCCGCGCATCGCGATGCGATCGATGCCTTGCCAGCTCCACTCTGCACCGCCGTAATAGCGCGTCAGGAATTCCGTGAACTCGTGCAGGTCGCGGCGGTACGCCTTCACCGTGTTCGGCGAAACGTCGCGCTCCTTCGCGAGATGCTCCAGAAACTCGGCGACCAAGTCGACTTCTGGACCAGCCTGCGATTCAGCCGACATCGTTCCACCACGTCGCCATGTCGGCCAGCGCACGCTCGGCGATCTTCTCACGCTTGACGCGC
This sequence comes from Gemmatimonadaceae bacterium, assembly GCA_036499625.1. Classification (GTDB taxonomy): domain Bacteria; phylum Gemmatimonadota; class Gemmatimonadetes; order Gemmatimonadales; family Gemmatimonadaceae; genus JAQBQB01. The sequence continues at coordinate 17,783 of DASYDJ010000012.1, read as the reverse complement.
TTGTCCTTCACGCGCGCCGGCAGATCGTCGACCAGGCCGAAGTTGGCGTTCATCGGCTGGAAGTGCGCCGGATCAGCTTCGCGGAGATATCGGTAGAGCGCGCCGAGCATCGTGGTTGTCGGCGGAACGACCGGCGTCTCGCCCGCGAGAACGCGCGACAGGTTCACGCCGGCGAGCAGACCGGTCGCCGTGCTCTCGGTATAGCCTTCCACGCCCGTGAGCTGACCGGCGAACAACGTGGCCGGCTCATCACGCAACGACAGATGCGGCGTCAACGACGCCGGTGAGTTGACGTACGAATTTCGGTGAATCGACCCGTAGCGCAGGAATTCAGCATTCTCTAAACCCGGAATCAATCGGAACACGCGCTGCTGCTCGGGAATCCGCAGCCGCGTCTGAAAGCCGACGAGATTCCACATCCGGCCCGCGCGATCTTCCTGCCGGAGCTGCAGAATGGCATGCGCCTCTCGGCCGGTTCGGGGATCGGTGAGGCCGACGGGCTTCATCGGACCGAAACGCAGGGTCTCGCGGCCGCGCTTGGCCATCTCCTCGGCGGGCATGCACCCCTCGAAGTACGGCACCTCGTCGAACTCGTGGCCGTGATGCTGATCGGCCGCGGTCAACTCGTCGATGAATGCCTCATACTGCTCGCGGGTGAACGGACAGTTGAGATACGCGCCGTCGTCGCCGGCGCCGTCCATCGTCTCCTTGCCGTAGCGCGATGCGCGGAACACCACGTCGTCGTCGATCGACTCGCGCGACACGATCGGCGCAATGGCGTCGTAGAACGCGAGCGACGATATGCCGAGTCGCTCGCGCACGGCGGCGGCAAGCGCGTCCGATGTAAGCGGGCCAGTCGCCACGATGCCCGGCGACGGCAGCGACACGACTTCCTCGCGCACAACGGTGATGCGCGGATGCGACGTCACACGATCGTGCACGCCGGACGAAAACACGTCTCGATCGACGGTGAGCGCGCTTCCGCCCGGAACGCGCGCCTCATCAGCCGCCGCGAGGACCACCGAGCCAAGCACACGCATCTCGGCTTTGAGCAGGCCGTGCGCGTTGGAGGTCTCGGTACTCTTGAACGTGTTCGAGCACACCAGCTCTGCGAGACGGTCGGTCTTGTGCGCCGCCGTGCCGCGAACGCCGCGCATCTCGTGCAGCAAGACATCGTGCCCGCGCTCGGCCAGTTGCCACGCGGCCTCGCTACCGGCGTGGCCGCCGCCGACGACATGAATAGGGGAAGGAGGCATCAGCAGGAAAAGCTAGTCGTGTCGGGGCAAGCGTATGTCATCCCGAGCGTAGCGAGGGATCTTGTGTCGGTCGTCGTATAATTGGCGCGAGAGGAGATCCCTCTCTCGCTGCGCTCGCTCGGGATGACAGGGGGAGCTGCGCTCGCTCGGGATGACAGGGAGAGCTGCGCTCGCTCGGGACGACAGCGAGCGCTATCAGCGCGACATCGCGATGACGTCCGCGTACGAGAGCAGCTTGCCCGCGTCGAACGCTTTGATGAGATCGAGAATCGACGACGTCACCGACGGCAGGCGTCCGCCGAGCCGCGCCTGCTGCGCCGCGGCGCGCGGCGGAGCGATCGCGCCGCGACCGCCGCCGATTGAGCGTATGAACGAGCTCGTGGCATCGAGTGGTAGCGTGCTCACGTTCTTGTAGTAGCGACTCGCTTGATCGTCCTGCTGCCAGAGATACTGCTCGACGTTGGACGTATAGAACGCGGACACGATGGCGTGATGCGCGGCAACGTACTTGCCGACGGCGACGATCGCCTTGGGCCCGGCGAAATCGCCGACGACCGGCACGAGCAGATTCTTCGTCTCGAAATCCTTGAGCCAACGGAAATTCGATTCGGTCGCGAGATAGGCCCAGTTTTTTCCCGCGCTGTCTGTCGCGATCTGCAGCGTGGCGTAGTTCGGCATGCCGAATCCGCCGCGTCCAAAACCGCCGCCACCGCCACCGCCGAACGCGGAACCGCCTGGCCGATAGTTGTAATTGATTTCCGGACCGCCGCCAAAGAACGCCGAGTAGACGTACTCGAGCGACTTGGTGTCGCTGTCGCCGAGCGCGAAACCGTCGTCGCGGGAGAGATGCTGCTCGATCGCGGCGAGGTTGCGGCGATAGCGCGCAGAGTCCGCTGGAGCAGCGATGTAGGCATTGAACATGGCAGCGGGCGTCGAAGCGGTATCGAGACCGGCCGGCCGAACGCGCGAAAACAGCATCGACAGGAAGTCGGCGCGGTCATTCGACATCTCGAATAGCGCCTTGTACATCAGATGCTCGAGCATGTTGCCGCGCCGGATGTCGACGATGATTGCCATCTTCGGCTTGAGCGCCACGATGTACGTGAAGTTCTGCTCCGGCCCGACACCCATGTACACGCCGCCGGGCTTGACGATGCGCTGCAGCTCGGGGATCACGTACTGAAATCCCGTCTCGTTCGACAGGAAGTTGTCGGAACGGAAGTAGCCGCCGTTCTCGGAAAACTCCGCGTTGAGCTGCCACAGCTCGGCGTGAGTGAGCTGGGCGGGAATCGTGCTCGTGGCCTGGGCGCCGGCGCTGAGGGCGGCTGCGACGAGAAGGATGAGAGAGCGCATGGGGGAGCCGCCGGTGGAAAGGTGGAACGGTGTAACGAACCCAGCCTGTCATCCCGAGCGCAGCGAGGGATCTTCCGTAACGCCAATTATAAGACGGCCGAGAGAAGATTCCTCGCTACGCTCGGAATGACAACTACCCCGCCAGCGCCTCGGCCTCCGTCTCTTCCGGCTGCTTTGGCGCATCCCATTCGTTGCCGCACTTGAGACACTTCCGGAAATCGCCGCGCGCCTTCGTGAACTTCATCTCGGCGCCGACGTAGCCGCATTCCGGACACGTTTCGGCGACGGGCTTGTTCCACGCGACGAAATCACACGACTCGTTGGAGCACGCATAGAATGCGGTTCCGCGCTTCTTCGAGCGACGTTCCACGAGCTCGCCGCCATCCTTGGGACAGAACACGCCGGTTGGCATGGAGCGCGTGCCGCGACATTTCGGAAAGGTGCTGCAGCCAAGGAACTGGCCGCTGCGCCCGTGCCGAATGACCATCGGTTCGCCGCACACGTGACACATGTGCTCCGTGAGCACCGGCTTGGCTTTCTCGCCTTTGATGGGGCGCGTGTATTTACAGTTCTTGGGATGGTTCTCACAGGCGAGGAACGGCCCGAAGAAACCACCGCGCGCCTCGAGCTTGCCGCCGCAATCCGGACAGCGCAGCGCCGGCACACCTGACAGATCGTACGCCTCGGCGATGAGTGCCGGCGCGTCGACCTTGGAGAGGCTGACCGCGAACGGCGAGTAGAAATCGCGTAGCACCTTCTGCCACGCCAGCTCGCCCTCTTCGACTTTGTCCAGCTCCCCTTCCATCGCCGACGTGAAATCGACGTTGAAGACGTCCGGGAACTGCTTGACCATGACCTTCTCGACGCTCTCGCCGATCTCAGTCGGGAAGAAGCGCCGCTGCACGAGCTCGACGTAGCGTCGGTCGGCGAGGACGGAGATGATCGTCGCATAGGTAGACGGTCGACCTATGCCAAGCCGCTCGAGCTCTTTGACGAGACTCGCCTCCGAGAAGCGCGGCGGCGGCTCGGTAAAGTGCTGGCTCGGCGTCACCGAGTTGACCGGCACCTTTTCGCCAACCTCCACACTCGGCAGCGCCTGTTCGTCCTCGAGCGCCTTGTGCTCGCCCTCTTCACGCGTCTCGCGATAGAGCGCCATGAAGCCTTGGAACTTCACGATCGAGCCAGTTGCGCGGAACAGATAGCTCCGGCGACCGATGTCCGGCTGCGTCGTGGACGGAATATCGAAGTCGACGGTAGTCGTGTCGAACACCGCCGGCGTCATCTGCGACGCCATGAACCGCTGCCAAATGAGCTGATACAGCTTGAGTTGATCGGCGCTCAGGTACTTTCGGAGCTCGTCCGGCCGGCGCGTGGGGTCGGTGGGACGAATGGCTTCGTGCGCCTCTTGAGCATTCTTTGATTTGCCGTCGCCGTAGAGCTGCGGCGCGCTGCACACGAAGTCGGAGCCAAACAGCGTCTTCAGATACTCGCGCGCCTGCTGCGCCGCACTCTCCGCCACGCGGGTCGAGTCGCTTCGCATGTAGGTGATGAGACCGATCGCGCCTTCGTCGCCGACCTCGATGCCCTCGTACAGATCCTGCGCGATGCGCATGGTCCGCTTCGAGCCGAACGACAGCTTCTTCGCGCCTTCTTGCTGCAGCGTGGACGTCGTGAACGGCGCCGACGGATTCTTGCGGCGTTCGCGGCGCTTGACCTCGGTGACGTCGAACGTCTTGCGACCCTTCACATCACCGATGATCCGCTCGGCTTCAGCTTGATTGTGGATCTCTGCTTTCTTGCCATCGATCTGATGGAGCTTGGCCGTGAATTGCTGGCTCTCCTTCTGGAGCAGCGCCTCGATGGACCAATACTCCACCGGCTTGAACGCGCGAATCTCGCGCTCACGCTCCACGATCAAACGCAGCGCCACCGTCTGCACGCGGCCGGCGGACAATCCCTTTTTCACCGTCTTCCACAGCACGGGGCTCGTCTTGTAGCCGACGAGACGATCGAGCGCGCGACGTGCTTGCTGCGCTTCGACCTTCTTGGTGTCGATCTCGCCCGCATTCTGAATCGCGCGCTGAACGGCGTCTTTCGTGATCTCGTGAAAGAGCACGCGGCGAATGGGAATCGCCGACGCTCCGCGCTTGGGCCGAATCTGCGTCGCGACGTGATGCGCGATTGCCTCGCCTTCGCGATCAGGGTCGGTGGCGATCAGCACTTCGCGGCTGTCCTTCGCGTAGCTCTTCAACTCGGCAATCGTCTTTTCCTTTCCAGGAATCGCGACGATTTCCGACGAGAAGTCATTGTCGACATCGATGCCGAGTTTTTTCTCCGGCAAGTCCATGATGTGACCGACAGTGGCCCGTACGCGGTAGCCGCGGCCGAGGTATTTGCCGATCGTCTTGGCCTTGGTCGGCGACTCGACGATGACGAGCGTGCTCGAGCCCGGGGACGCGGCAAGCACCGCGTCCTCTTCTTTCATGGCCGCGGCGGCCGCGGCCGCTTTGCCACCGACCGCGCGCTTGGCCGTCGCCTTGGCGACTGCCTTTTTCTTCGCGGCCACCTTTTTGGTTGCGGGCCGCTTCTTCGCGGCAGTCTTCGTCACGGTCTTCGCTACTCGCTTCGTTGCCATGCTCAGTGCACCGTCTGATTTTGGTCGCCCTCGCCCTGATCCACGAACCCTGCCCCTTCCATTAGAGAGCGCAGGTCGTCGAGAGCAATTCGGCCATCGATCTGCAGGAGTGCTCGTTCAATGATGTGCTCCAGCTCAGCGGCATTGAGTGCGCCGGTGCCGGTCAATCCGAGCAAATGCCCCCAGGCATCGGGAGCGAAACGCCCCCGTTCATGTGGGCCCAAAACGCGAAAAGTCATCACCAGATTTCCAATTGACACTAGTACGACGCGCCACCGGCTAGAAAGAAAGAAGGGCAGGACGTGCCAAAGTGCGGCATCGATCCTCGCCCTGTTGTAGCGAAAGGCAGGTTCAGGGTGTCGGGTTTAGGGTTTCTGGTACCGAGGGTATCGCCGTCTCTAGGTACACACCAGACCCTGCACCCACCGACAATACATCCAATGACCCTACACCGGAGACCCTGCAATATCAACCACCTTATCTATAACCCGTTGCAGGTCATAGAGTTCCGTGCTCACAACGTGATCTGCCGCCTCGTAAGCCGCCTTGCGAGCTGCCAGTAAGCGCTTCAGCTCGCCAAGCGGATCGGGCCGCGACAGCAGCGGACGCATTAGCCGCATCGGTCCCAAACGCTTCAGCGCCGACTCAGGCGTCACTCTAAGGTATACGAGCTGGCTAGGGGGTCGGACCAAGGCGACGTTTTCGGGGTCGGTAACCCAGCCGCCGCCGGGCGCCACGATCATGTTCCCGACCACGGTCAACTCTTCGGTGAGCTCGCGTTCCTTCTTACGGAAGTACGCTTCGCCCTTCTCACCAAAAAGCTGTCCGATCGAGCGGCCTTCGCGGCGCTCGATTTCGAGATCCAGATCGAGGAAAGTACGTCCCAACCGCTCTGCCACCGCCTGCCCCACCGTCGTTTTCCCCGATCCTGGAAGGCCAACGAGGATCAGGTGCGGCTTGGAAGGATCAGCTGCCGATCCGGGCCGCGACGTGCGAAAGGTAGGCGTCATAATTCCGTTTTGTCTCTCCGATCGAATCGCCGCCGAACTTCTCCAGAAACGCGTCGGCGATCACGAGTGCAATCATTCCCTCGGCGATGACTCCCATAGCGGGTACCGCCGTCACGTCGCTCCGTTCCGCAACAGCGGCCGCAGCTTCGCCAGTAGCAACATCAACCGTGCCGAGCGGACGCATGAGCGTGCTGATCGGCTTCATGGCGACCCGAACGACGAGTGGCTCGCCAGTCGTCATGCCGCCCTCGAGGCCGCCGGCGCGATTCGTTTTCCGACGCACGTTGCCGGTGCGCACGGAACCTGGCGACATCTCGATCTCGTCGTGTACTTCGGCGCCCGTCACGCGCGTCGTTCCGAAGCCCATGCCGATCTCGACACCCTTCACCGCGGGAATCGACATGATCGCGGCACCGATGCGTCCGTCGAGCTTTCGATCCCACGAGACGTGTGAGCCGAGTCCCACGGGTAGTCCGTCGACGACGACTTCGCAGACGCCACCGAGTGTGTTGCCGGCGCGTTTGATCTCGTCGATGTAGGTGATCATGCGTGCTTCAGCGTCTGCGTCGAGCGTGCGAAGCTGCGACGCATCGGAGGCGGCGTTGATATCCGCCGGCATTTCCGCCGGACGCTCGGCGTCGATGCCACCCAAGTGCACCAGGTGGCTGCCGATGCGCACGTCGAATTCGCTGAGCAGCTTGCGCGCGATCGCTGAAGCGGCAACGCGAGCGGTCGTCTCGCGCGCGGATGCGCGTTCGAGAATGTCGCGCGCGTCGTCGCGATCATACTTTAGAATTCCGGTAAGATCGGCGTGGCCCGGGCGAACGCGCGTCACGGCGCGTTTGCGCGGCGACGGGTCGTCGTCGCGCGGCGCGGGGTCCATGATCTCCTGCCAGTTCTTCCAGTCGCGATTCTGAATCAACATCGCGATCGGCGAGCCGAGCGTTTCGCCGGCGCGCACGCCGGAGAGAAATTCGATGGAGTCTTTCTCGATCTGCATGCGGCGCCCGCGCCCATAGCCTTGCTGGCGGCGCGCCAATTCGGAGTTCACGTCGTCGGCAAGCAGCCGCAAGCCCGCCGGCATCCCCTCGAGGATGCTGACGAGCGCTTGGCCGTGCGATTCACCTGCAGTTGTGAAGCGGAGAGGCATGAGCGAAGGCTAGTCGATTGACCCGCCGCTCAGGGAGGTCCCGCCTTGATATCCGCTGCGGTCAAGTCAATGACCACCAACCCTTGTTGGCTCAACGCGTAGAGCTTCATCACGACGCTTGGCGGATCGCCGGGCATGGGCAAGCTCGCGCGCAGTGGTCCGTAGATCGGATTCTTGAGCTGCAGCTTGCCGCGGCCGATGTAGTACGCAATGTCGACGATCTCGATCTGTCCGCTCGACGAGGCGACGAATGCCAGTCGGTGCTGCTGTGGCGTGAGCACGCCGTTGGCTGACGGATCGAACGTGATGCCGGCTCCGTCGTCCGCGCTGTCGTACTTGCCCTGCAAGCGCAGATGGAACGGGTCGCTTACCGACGAGAAGAAGGATTGCGAGCCGTGCGCGCCGACGGTGCCCCCGGTGGAGTCGAGCGCAATTCCGAACACCTGTTCCGATGCGTTGTCGGTGAGGTCCGAAATCGTGACGAGGGGCGAGAAGAAGTTCGGCACCGGGCCGGTGGAATCGGCGACCATGATCACGCGTCCGGCGCCACTCTTGTTGCCTTCGCCGAACGCGATCCAGTTCCGGTTGCCGCTGGCGGCGGCGTACGTGGTGTCAGTCAGCGGGAGCGTCGCCACGTCGAGACGATACACCAACTCAGCATCGCTTCCGCCGGCGATGGCCGCGGAAATGGCGTTGACCGGAATCGTATCACCCACCGCGATCACGCCGCTGGCTTGGCCATACGGATGATCCCAAACGAACAGCGTGTCCGAGGATGTCGACGACGGCAGGGCTGCACCGATGCCGACGGAGTCGACGTTGAACAGTGCGTAAATCTGCTCGGTCGTCTTGAGCGGCAAACCATACTGCCACACCTGTCGCGGATCGGGCACCGGGAGCGACGGATCGAGCCAGCGAATCGTGCCAGCCGGTGCCTGGGTCGTGGGCCGCGTCGAGTAGAAGATGCGTCCGCCCTTGGACTGTGCGATGTACTGCGGGCGATCCGAGTAGCTAATCGGACCGTCGATGGTGAGACGGACCTTCCCGGTGTTCTCGTCGGTCTGCACCGTGAGGACGTACACATACGAGTTGCGCGTCAAAATTCGGTGCGCGAGATCCTCGTGGAGCGCGCCGGCATTCGTGGACCCGATGAACACGCGACTGATGTTCGTACCGCCGGAATTGGCGACGAGCAGCGTATCCGGATTGTTGGAGACGAACAAGCCCCAAGGCAGTGAGCCGACGGGAATGCCCGACGCGAAGCCCTTCGCCGCGGCGGAGCTCTGCCAGACTTCGAGAAGATTGAACGCGGTGTTCGACAGGAACACGTTGCCGCGCGCAGCGTCGACGGCGATGTCACCGACGACCCCTTGATGCGGCAGTGCATACGTGCGGCCGTAGACGACGAGTGTGGAGTCGATCAGACCCTGCGTGATGTCGCCTTCGGCGGTGCCCTTCGTCAACGGCACGGCGTAGCCGACGCGGCCCGCCTGATCTACTGCAAAAGCAGTAATTCCCAGTTTTTTGCCTTGCAGCGTCGGCGGCAGATTGAGCGCAACGCTGGCCTGGACGTTGGCGTTGAATGGTGCGGGCAGCGGAAGCGAGTCAACCTGAATGATGGTGTTGGCGCTGTCACGAACGATCAGCCCGACGAGCGCGATGCCTTCACCGGTCGCCTTCACCGAGACCGAGTCGGAGTACTCACTGCGCGCCGACACCGACTGCGTGACGCGCGGCTGCGCGGCGCTAGCCGATCGCACGAACACGGCAATCGGCGCGGATGATCCAGGCTGACGGTCCACGTCCACCGCAGTCGCGGTGATCGTGACTTTACCTCGAAGCGGCGCATTGATGGGAATCCGCGCTACCGCGGAGAACGTGACGTCGCGCGGACTGGTCGTGTAGACCTGTGTGAAGCTCGTATCGAACTTGGTCGGCCAGTTGGATTCGCCTTGGACGCGAATGTCGATGCGGCCGACACCATCCGGATGCGTTGCACGCGCGGCCACGTTGAGGCCCACGCCGGCGGGAATACTGTCGCCGTTGGTCGGTGAGCTGATCGACACGCGCGGACCCGCCACGATATTGATGCGCGTCTGCGAGGTGTCGGCCACGCCGACACTGTCGGTGACGATGGCGACGACGATGAGGCTATCGAGTGTCGTATCGGCGGTGCTGACCGGCTGGAGGTAGCGCCGCACCACGGTGTCGCGGAGTCCCGAACGGAAATTGCCGGAGAGCGGTACTGTCACTTCCTTGTAGCGCTGCGTCTGCGCGAACGTGCCCAGATCGACGCTCCCCTTCTGGGTGTAGCCCGAGATATTCGCATTGAGCAGCGAGTATTTCGAATCGTGCAGGTGAAGCGTGACCAGCACGGAATCGCCGACGTTGATCAGCGTCGCCGTGAGCGGCGAGTCGATCACCACGGTCGGTTTGTTGGTGTTCGTCGTGGTCGTCGAGGAACCGGTCGACGACGAGCCAGCAATCGGCGTGGTGGTCAAGCGCGTGTCGCACGCCGCAACTGCGACGATTGCCACCGCGAGCGCGGTCAGACGAACGAAGACGGATCGCATCATATCACTCCGAGGCCGCTTACGGCCGGCCCGTTGTCGGCAAGGCCTGTTGGCCTTCGTCGATGATGTGTGGCGTGAGCAGGATCAGCAGGTCGCGCTTCGACTCTTGGCGATTCGTAACGCCGAACAAGCGCCCGATGATCGGCAGGTCGATGAGCACCGGAATGCCGGATCGCGACATGTTGACCGTGGTCTGCGTCAAGCCGCCCATGACCGCCGTCTCGCCGTCTGCGACGAGGACTTCGCTGTCGAAGCTCTGCTTGGGAAACACGGCACCGACGTCATTGGATTGGAACTGCACGTCGGAATCCTCGACGTGCACCTTCATCTGCACTTGGCGATTGTTCGTGATCTGCGGCGTGACCGTGAGGATGATGCCGGTCTGCTGCATGGAGACGGTGGCTCGCGGTGCGTTGCTGGTATTGCCGCTCGCGGAACCGGCGTCGATGATACGGATCGGCACCTGCGTGCCCGACGTCAGATTCGCCGTGCGATTGTTCAACACACTCGTACTGGGCTCCGCTTGCACGTCGACCAGCGTATTGGTCTGCAGCGCTTCGAGGAACGTCGTGAAGTCGAAGTTGCCCATCGCCGACGAGAAGACGAGCTGCAGCGCCGCGCTCGGCACGCGAGCCGTTGCGTTGGCGATTGCAGAAATCGTATTTCCGCCAAGTAAAATCTGACCCGCGTTCGTCAACGGCTGGCCGAGCGAGTCGAGGCGCGGCACGACGTCATTAAAGAACTGTTGTTGCGAGCCCAAGTCGTAGCGCAGACCGAGTCCTTCGAGCGTCGAGCGATCGACGAGAATGATCTTCGCGCGGATGTTGACCTGTGGTTGGCGCAGGTCCAAGCTGCGAGCGTAGCTCTCGAGATCGCTGAGCGCCGATGGGATGTCGGTGATACTGACGCTGTTCGTGATCGTGTCGGCAGTCACGGCGCCACGCTGCGGACAGGTGAAGCTCTCGATGTCCGGCGAGCCGTCGGAAGGCGTGACGGACGTCATCCCGGATTGACCGGGCGCGGGCTGTGCGACAGAAGGCTGCTGCTGTGCCGGGCCGGACGTCGGCGGACAGACGCGGCTCAAGCGTGCTTTCACCATCGGCATCACACCGGCGGCGCGCGCGTAGTTCAAGCGCACGGTGCCGGTGACGAGCGGAATAGTTGCCTGGCGAGCGGCGAGCGCCTGGAACGTGTCGACGACGATGATGCCATCGGGATTGACGGTGACGTCATACCCGTTGGCATTCATGATCTCTTTGAGCGCCACATCCCACGGCTGGTTGACGATGTTCGCCGTCACCGTGCCGGACACGTTGCGCGACGGAAGAATCGTGCGGCCCGTGAACGCCGAGAACGTCGCGAGGACGTCGTTGATCGACGCGGCCTCGAAGTTCCACGTGATGCGCGGTTCCTGCGACTGCTGTTTCGCGATCGGCGCCAGGAGTGCCGACGGGCGCGGATTGGCGGTGGGAGCGATTGCGGACGCCGACGCGTCGGCGGGGCGAACATGTGCAAGCGGCGGTTCGGCAGAATCGGGCGCGGCATCGGCGCCAATCTGCCATGGGTCGAAGGACGGGCGGTCCGTCGCAACGCTGATGCGTACTTCGTCGCCAGACTGCGTCACGTCGTATGCATGAACCGCGTCGAGCGTCAGAACCACGCGCACCACGGTTTTCGTGAACTGCGAATAGCGAATGCGAGTGATGCCGCCGCGCGGAACGTCGTCATAGGAATCGCCCTGCGGCAGCCCGAGTGTGGCGCCGGTCAGGTCGACGACGATCTTGTCGGGACTGGAGAGCGTGAAGTGCTTGTACGTCACCGTGCCGTCGACGTGAATGACGACGTCGGCGCGTCCAGCGGTGGGAATCAACTGGAGCGACGTGACGGTGGCCTCGGGCGGTGTACCGTGCGCCAAACTGGCGACCGGAAGCACACCGAGTGCGCCGAACGCGGCGACGATCGCCGATGTAACCGTCCGGGTGAGCATCATGATCCCCTCACTTTGGTGGAGTCGCCGAGCATCAGAGAGTCTCGGCGCGTCGTACCGAATTCATCGATGATAAAGACCACGGTTTTTGGCCGGATCGCGCTCACGTGCATGCGGCCCAGTGTCGACCCTTCGGTCACGCGGTACTGCGCGTTCGTACCGATGTCGCGGAGAATGGCGAGCGAGTGCTGGCCACCCGGGTCGAACGCGATCGTGGTGAGACGCAGATCGCTGATCGCCGGCCGCAGCTCGTTCGTGGTGAGCAACGAGACGAACGGATCGCGCCGGCCGTCGCGCGAGTACGCGTAGACTTCGCGCAAAATGGTAGGCGGTGCGGATGCGGTGTCGCCGCCGGGCTTTGCGACGTCGAGCCTCGAGCCGGGACGTGCGGCAACCGCCGGCTTTTTCGCGGCGGCAGTCGGCTGCTTTGCCGGAGGCGCCGGTTTTTTCGCGGGAGCCTTTTGCGCCGCGGCAACCTGCGCGACGAACACGGCGATGATCGCCACGGATGCACGAATCATTGGCCCGCCTTGCCTGACGCCGGCTTCGTCGAGACGTGCACGACGTACGTCTGGATCTGAAAGCGCGCGTCGAGCAACTGTTCGTCCTTCTTTGGCTTGTGCTCGGTCGTGCGATTCGTGGTCGGAACGAGCGACACGTTGATCGGCGCGACGATCCGCGACAACGATCCAACGTTGGACAGGAACTCGCCGACCTGATGATACGAGCCAATGACGCCGAGCTTGTATTTGTAGGTGTCGAACTGATCGCCGTTGACGACGCCGTCCGGCTGGACGTCGGACAAATCGATGCCGGCGCTGCGCGCGGCGGTCGACACCGACTCGAGCAGCGCCGGCACTTCGTTCTGCGTCGGCACCAGATGACGCAGCTCGTCGAGCTCGCGCGAGAACGACGCCGCTTCAGCCTTCATGTTGGCCGAGGTCCCCTTGGCGACCTCCAGCTTGGTGAGGCGATTGAGCGAATCGAGCGTGTCCAACCGAACCTCGAGCCGCGTGAGCTCGAGATTTTTCGGCGTCCACACGAGCTGCTGATAGACCGCGGCGAGGCCGATCGCCAACATGGCGACGACGAGCAATTTCTGATCGCGCTGATTCTGCGGAAGGAGGGCCATGGTCAGCGCCCCGCGAGGCTGAGGGGCACTCGACGAATCATCGAGGTGTCGGGGCGGCTGTAGGCGACCGTGAGCTGGAACTGCGTCACTTCTTTCCCCTGGTCGATCGCGAGCTCCGACTTGTCGAGCTGCACGTTCGAGAGGAACGGCGACGCCTCGAGGTCGGTCATGAAGCGAGTGAGCGCCTGGATGTCGACCGTGCGTCCCATGATGCGGACGTTGATCACGTCGTGCGGGATGTCGGTGTCGAGACGCTTGGGCGGCTTGGGATGCTTTTTGGCCGCCGCAGACGTGTCCTGCGTGGTATGCGGTGTGACGACGACGTTCGTGTTGCCCTGCGGCGTTCCCACGAAACTCACCGACGTAAGCCAGGTAAACTGCGGGAGCGCTCGGCTGATCTCGTCCATGATGTGCGGCCAGACGTAGCGATCTTCGTCGATGCTGCGAATGATGTTGACCTGTCGCAGCAGCGTGTCGCGGACTGCTTCGGAGCGATAGCGGTCCTTTAGGAAGTTTGCATAACGCGTGGAATCACGCGTCGACTTGTCTTGCCGTTCGTTCAGCGCAGTCTCGCGTTTGCCCTGCATGGTGTACATGACGCCGACCACCGCCGCGGCGGCGATCACGCTGACGACCGCGACGATCATGTATTTGTCGCGAATGCGGCCCGACATGCCGGACATCATCGCGCCAAAATCGACGGCCTGGCGGCCGCCGGCTTTCTTTTTTCCTGCGCCAGGCAGGAGATTGATCTCGATCATGCGACGTGACGCAGCGCGAGACCGATCGGCAGCATGAGTAGCGGCGCGATCTCGTCGGTGACGAGTGACTCGAGCGCTCCGTCGCGCACCTTGAGATTGGCCAACGGGTTGGCCTGATGGACTGTGAGGCGAAGGCGCGTGGCGAGCAGCTCGTTGAGGCCCGGAATGCGCGCCCCGCCGCCGCACGTATAGATCGCGCGCATCTGTCCGGCGCGTGAATTCTGCGCCAGGAACGCCGACGCGCGCTCGATGCCGACGGCGATTTCCTCGCCGCGTGTTTCGATCACGGACTCGAGATGCGGCGATCGATCGTAGCCCTGAATGAGCTGCTGCGCCTCGTCGGCCGACAAGCCGCGCTCGCGCTGCAGATCTTCGCGGAAGCGCCGCGTCCCGACGGTGAGATCGCGCGTGAGCAGCGGCACGCCGTCGTCGAGAATGTTGATGTTCGTAACGTCGTGGCCGATGTTCAGCAGGCCAACCACGCCATTCATTGCGTCGGGGTGATTCACCTCGAACGCGTTGTGGAGCGCAAAGGCCTCGACGTCGACGATGGCCGGCTCTAACCCGGCATCGGTGAGGACGCGGACTTTCGACTCGATCAGCTCGCGCTTCGCCGCGACGAGCAACACGCTCATCTCGAGTCCATCGCCTTCCGGATCGAGAATCTGGAAATCCAGCTCGACGGACTCCATGTCGAACGGCACGTGCTGTTCGGCTTCCCAGCGCATCAACTCGCGCGCTTGGGATTCCTTGACGCGCTCGATTTGAATTTTCTTGATGATGACGTCGCGGCCGCCGACGGCGGTGACGACACTCTTCGTCTTCACGCCGGCACTTGCCAACGCGTTCTGAATGGCGTCGGCGACGATACCCGGATCCATGACTTCGCCCTCGACGATTGCGTCGGCGAGCAACGGAGTCACGGTCACGCGCACGAGCTCCGGCGCGCGCTTGGAGTGGTCGATCACTGCGACCTTGATCAAGCCCGATCCGATATCGAGACCGACTGTCGTCTTGCTTCGACCAAACAGCGCCATGTGACTCCGAAGTGGCGGACGCCTTGGCGTCACGCCGGTGATACGGTACGACGGTGAGACGAAAAAACCGATCGAGACGCGCTCGGCGCCGCGATCCTGGTCATCCTGCAACTGTTTTCGCGAGCACTTGTACGACTCACACCGAACACGACCGACGCGCTCGCAGGTAACAGCCGAGCACTCAAGTGACGGGCGTCACACAGCTTAGAAGAGCTCAGCCCAACTGCGACCCGCTACAGGACGAGGCGCGAGAGCGAACCGGAAATGATGACCGAGTAGGCAAGCTGAGTATCGAATGGTTGCGCCGCTGAGTTGAATCGCGGGCGTGCCGTCCGCTGGTTGCGCGAAGGACAGGAGGGCACCGGTCAACGCGAATCCGCCGGCCGTGGCGTGGACCGCGCCGCCGGCAACGAGCAAACCACTGGCCGTGAGCGGTCCGGTGATCGTGAGCGCGCCGTCGACAATCAGAATGCCGGTGAACGAGCCGCCGGCAATCGCCGTATCGCCACGAACGTGCACGACGCCGGGCATGCCACCGAGCAGCGCGAGTTGGCGTGCGCTGAGAAAGTACGACGCCGAGTCGTTGGCGCTTTGCTGTGTCGCGAAGCGAGCACTGCCGCCGGTCAAGCTCGCGCCGGGCGCGAGAACGACGTCGACCGATGGAAGCGCGTTGCAGCCAGGTTCCGTCGACGTGTCGGGGAGAAACGTCACGTCGGGGCCAATCGACACGCCGCCGCGCGACATGATTGCCGCGGACGGTAACGGCCCTGCCGAGGGAAACCGTGCAACGAGGTTGAGACGGCGTTGGCCTTGATCCAGGCCAGCGAGCGTCGATTGCGCCACGAGCCACAGCACATTGCTCGGCAGCCGGGTAGCCGAGACCGACGCGCTTACGCCGTGCGAGCCAGGCGGCGCGATGAAGAAGGTTCGTGGAACGCCAAACGGGAGATCAGCCAGTCTGTAGGTTGCCGGATCGCTCATTACAGAATTGAGAGCGAAATCGGCAGCTGACGTCAGCACGGCGTCCGCCTGTGCCAGTCGCGCTGAGCGTTGCGCGAGCGAGGTCGTCGCAACTGTGCCAACGATGAGCAGTGCGATGAGCGTCAGAAGCGCGAGGGCGGCGAGGAGGGCGATGCCGGCGCGGCGTCGGTGCCCCGTGCGCTTCAATCGCTTGTCGCGCACCCTCAGCGCCGGTTTCGAACTGAAATCGACAGCATTGACGAGTCGGCGCGCTTGCCGGTGGTTTGTGCTTCGCCAAGGATTCGAACGGCCGAGCGTGTTTGGCCGCGCAGTTCGACGCCGATCAACGCGATGGCGCGGGTATCCGAGACGGGGCTGACGAGCGGCGTGCCCAGGCTGTCCTGATAGCGAAACCACAAGCCATGTGACGCCGCGGAGAGAAATGGTCCGCTCACCGGCTGAATGGTATTGAACTTCTGACTCGCGGCGTTCCAATCGCGTTCGCCCAGGTACCATGCATTGTCCGACGCGCGGTACAGGCTGAATCGCATGGAGCGAGTCACGCGGATCGGCGTGCCGATCAGCGAGGTCAACGGCGCCGCAGCGTCGACGACGATGCCGACTCGCGACACAGTTCGATTCGACGTGGAGAGCCACGGTCCCGTCGCGGCGCATTGCGCTCCCTTCACCGTGGTCGCGCTGCTGACGCGCGTGGGGAGCCACGCGTCGGTCGAGTCGGTAACGGTGAGCATCCACGCGGTGTCGCCTGCATCGATTGGGACGATCGATCCGCTAAACGAGTCGGAGCCCGACGAAGTCGGCGCGAGGACCAGTGTGTGTGCGGCGGTATCGCAGACCACTCCGGTGGCGATCGTTCCTCGTAACTCGATCGCGGTGTCGCGCGCTTCGCGAATGTCGCCCGCACTCGCTGAAGCGGCGCGAAGATCGATGGGAAGGATGGCCGATGCGTCGCGCAGCTGGCCGGAGAGTGCAGAGGCATCCGTCAGATCACCCACGACGCGCTGTTCTCGCACGCCGATCGATGCAACGAGACCCAGCGCCAACCCGCCGATCGTCATCACGACGAGGAGCTCGATCAGCGTGACGCCGCGACGGTGACGATGATCCGACAGCGCTTTCAGCATGGAAGGCGCGTCACGAGCGTCACGCTGCGATTGTCACCGGCGATGGTGAACGCGACACTGTCGCGTAGCTCGCGAACGTGATTTGGCTGGAGCGTCACCGTCCAAGCTTCGCGCACGTTGCCCGTGGCGGCTGCGCCGCTCGCTGCGCCGCTCGCTGCGCCACACGTCGCGACGCTCAGTGTTTGGATGCGGTTGTTGGCGGCGCGCAACGCGCTCGATCGGGTTCGCACTTCGGCCGCACGTCGGACGAGGACTGCGCTGCCCGCTACGAGCGCGAGCAGGCCGACGTCGATGAGCATGACGGCGATGAGCACTTCTACGAGCGTAAATCCCGCGCGACGCGATTGCATGGCGGGCGAAGATAGGGACCACCTCGCGAACGAGCGCCATCATCCTGATGCACGCGGAATCATTTCGTTCGCGCGCGTTATCACTACTTGCTAAAAACACCAACGCGGACCCTGGCACAGTGCCAAGGTCCGCGTCGTTGACGGTGGTTGACGACCCGTCAGCCCGGAATCACGGGGTGGTCGGAGCCTGACAGGCCGGCTCGCCTTCGGCCGCGACTACACCGCTGAGCGGGTTGGTCGTGTTGATGCCGATACCGCAGGTCTCGCCCGGAAGCTGCGTGTGGGCATTCGTCGCGGTCCAGAAGCCGGCACCCGTCGTGATGACCGGCGCCACGGTACCCGAGGAATTCTGATACTTGAGCTGCGTAAGGTCCTGCGTGTACTTCGAGCTGTCGGAGAAGAACGCTTCTTCCGCCGTCACGAGGTTGCGCAGA
>DASYDJ010000011.1:0-1738 GCA_036499625.1 Gemmatimonadaceae bacterium | reverse complement strand
CAGCGAGTACGGCACCGAGAATGGATCGTGGTACGACCGGTGGTACTTCGGCAAACCGTGGGAGCAGTTCGAGGACGCGTGGCGGCAGAGTCCTTTAGCGGGTGCGAAACACGCCAAGTCGCCGTTCATGCTCTTACAAGGCGAGGGGGACACCACCGATCCGCTCGGCCAGTCGCAGGAGATGTATCGGGCGCTGCGGCAGGCCGGCGTGTCGGTGCAGCTCATCACGTATCCGCGAGACAACCACGGTCCGCTGAGCCGGAACATCAGCGGCGGGCCAAGTCCCGAGCCGTGGCACGGGTTCGACGCGCGGCAGAGAATCGTCGCCTTCTATCAATCCGCATTCGGAACGTCGTCAGTCGGACGGTGAGTGCATTCGAGCCGTGAATGCATTCACGTCCGGCGCCGCATCGAACACGATGAGAGATTGATCATACCGCGCGCGTGGCTCGTTCAGGGCGCGCGCGGTCCCTCGATGGTACCGCCACCCTGCAGTAGCGTCACCTTCGTTGCTTTGCCGCCCTCGATGGTGAAGGTGAACCGCAGTGCTGGGTCGAACGCGACGCCGAATGAGTAATTGCCGAGGTACCGAATCTCATTGGCGTCCTGGCCTTGCGCCTGCGCCATGAGACGCGCGCCGTCGAGGAAGAACTTGATCGGGAGCGCCTGACCACCCGGCAGCTGCAGGGTGTAGTTGCCGAGGATCGCGTCGCGGTCCGCTGGCGACAGCGACGGCGCCGCGGCCTGGGTCGCGGCGGCACCGCGCGGCGGCGGCGCTCGCATCGGTTCTTCGCCATACGCCACGCGAAGCAGATTCTGCACCAGGCGCTGCGGCGACTCGCGATCATAGTTCGTAAATACTACGACGCTCAAGCTATCGTCGGCCACGTACGCGGCCGCGGTCGCGAACCCCGGGATTCCGCCGGTATGTGAGACCGTCTTGTGACCGTCGATCACTCCCGGCACGAGCCCAAAGCCGTAGTTGATCTTGCGCCCGCTGTTCAGCGTGTCGGCCGTCGACATGAGCGCGTACGATGCGGGCGATACGACCCGTCCACTCGCCAACGCACGTTGCCATTTCGCAAAATCGCCGACGGTGGAGCACAGTGCGCCGGCAGCGAATGGCTGTGAGAGATCCATAAACTGCGCGCGCGTGGTGGCGCCGTTCGCTCCCTTGGAATATCCGAGCGCGAACGCAGGGTCCGACGTTTTCGAGGGACAGTACGAGGTCTGCTTGAGGCCGAGTGGCTTGAAGAACTGCGCGTCGACATAGTGCGCGTACTTCTGCCCCGTCACCTTCTCGATCACCATGCCGAGCAGCACGTAGCCCGTGTTGTCATATCGGTACGCGGTGCCGGGCGCGAAGTCGAAGCTATCCGCCGCGACGAACTTGATGATCGCGTCGGGCGACAACACGTCGTTCCACACTTTCTGCCACGCGGGCGACGACGTGTAGTCGTGAATCCCCGACGTGTGCGTCAGCAGCTGACGAATCGAGACGTGCATGCCATGCAACGGGAATTGCGGCACGTACTTCGAGAGATCGTCGTCGAGCTTCACCTTCCCCTGCTCCACCAGCTTCATGATTCCGGCGGAGGTGAACTGCTTGGTGTTGGAACCGATCTCATAGATCGTCGTGGCCGTCGGCGCGCGCGAAGCATCCACATTGGCGAGACCGTAGGCGCCATATGCCAGCGTATCGGTTCCCCGAATCACCGCGAACGCGGCGCTAGGCGCG
>DASYDJ010000010.1:0-1751 GCA_036499625.1 Gemmatimonadaceae bacterium | reverse complement strand
AAGATTCTCTCGCAAGGCGAACGTCTGCCGACGACGTGGCCGGTGCAGGGAACGACCGGCTACGAGTTCATGAACGACATCGAGGACGTGTTCGTCGATCCAAACGGCTTTAGAGAAATAGAAACTCACTATCGCGCGATGCGGCGGCTGGTCGACTCGCGCTTTGCCGACGCGGCGCGGGGTGGAAAGCGCGCAGTGCTCGAGGGGCCGTTGCGCGCCGACGTCGTGCGACTGGCGCGACGCCTCGCGCCACTCGCGCGTGAAGCCGGACAGCACTGGACGAATGACGAGCTTGCGACAGGCATCACCGACTTCATCGTCGCGCTCCCGGTCTATCGCACCTACGTCGCACAGGCGCCTGCCAACGACATCGACCGTGCCGTGATCGATCGCGCGCTCACCAAGCTCGCGGACCCAAAGGAACCGATCGCCAACTTCGTCGCGGAAGCCGTTCGGCAATCATCGGAGTTCACGCGAAAGTTGCAGCAAGTGTCCGGACCGGCGACGGCCAAGGGCGTAGAAGATACGGCACTCTATCAGTACGTCCCGCTGGTCTCGGTGAACGAAGTTGGCGGCGGCCCCGATCGTCCGATTCCGCACTCGGTCGAGCGGTTTCACGCTGGCAATATTCATCGCGCCGCGCGTTGGCCGCTGTCGCTCACGGCGACGAACACCCACGACACCAAACGCAGCGCCGACCTTCGCGCGCGACTCGATGCCCTCTCCGAGATCCCCGCCGAGTGGGACCGGTCGGTGCATCGGTGGCGTCGCCTCAATGCCAAGCATCGCCAAACGATCGACGGTCGGTTAGCGCCGGACACCAATTCAGAGTATTTGATTTATCAAACGCTCGTTGGGATCTGGCCGCCGCCGCGCACTGGACGGCGCGCCGACGATATTCCCGATCGCGGATGGCGTCTCGCCGCGCGCGAACGACTCGTGCAGTACGTCATCAAAGCCTCACGCGAGGCGAAAATACGGACGAGTTGGACGGAGCCGAATCTCCAGTACGAAGAGGCACTCGGCAAATTCGTCGCGGCGATTCTCGAGCCCGGTGAAGACGCGCCGTTCCTCGTCGACGTGTCACGACTCGTCTCGCGGATCGGCGGCATCGGCGCGTGGAGCTCCATCGCGCGCATCGCACTGCATCTCACGTCGCCCGGCACGCCGGACACGTATCAAGGCGACGAGTGCTGGACCTTTACCCTCGTCGATCCCGACAACCGCCGGCCGATCGACTATCTGCGCCGCGCCGAACTGCTTCAATCGCCGCGCGATTTCTGGGCTGATCCATTCGATCACCGCTTCAAGCAGCACATTGTGAATCAACTGCTCACACTGCGGCACGACCGAGCCGAACTATTCATGCAGGGGAGTTACAGTCCTCTTCTCGTGCATGGCGCGCGCGCGGACCACGTCGTCGCGTTCGCGCGCACACTCGGCGATCGCTGCGTGATAACGATCGCACCGAGGCTCGTTGGAGAGTGGATCGCCGCTGGTCGTCCGGATACATGGTGGGGCGACACCGCCGTGGTGCTTCCGCTAGAATTCGCCGATACCCATCTGCGGTCGGTTCTGTCCCCAGCCGCCGAGCAGGATGTCGTTCCTTCCTCGGGCAAGCTCGAGCTTGCCGCCCTGCTTCGTACGATTCCTGTTGCCGTGCTGGCCGACTAGGTTGCCGGTCGAGGCCCTATGAATCCCACTTCCCCGAATTCCACCGTCGCGTATTTCTCTATGGAGATCGCCCTCGA
>DASYDJ010000009.1:0-2445 GCA_036499625.1 Gemmatimonadaceae bacterium | reverse complement strand
CGCGTGCGCATCCTGGCGCCGAGCATCTGATTTCGTACCACATCCTCACGTCGGGATCGTGTTGGGCTGGCGTTGCGGGTGAAGAGCAAGTTTTGCTGCAACCGGGCGATGCAATCGTGTTCCCGCACGGAAGCGCAAATCTGCTTTCCAGCACACCGAGTCGCGCGGCCAACTCCGAGACAATTGCCGCCACGCCGGCGCGTTATCCAAATTCTATAAAGATCGGCAAAGGTGCCGGGACGAAGGCGACGTTTGTCTGTGGGTTTCTCGGCTGCGACGTGCGTCCCTACAATCCGCTTCTCTCCGCGTTGCCCACGCAACTGTTCGTGCATGGCGTCGCCGGCGATTGGCTCACGGAGTTTCCGCGACAAGTCGTGGCCGAGTCCGCAGAGACGCGGCCTGGGAGCGAGACAATGCTCACGCGCATGGCGGAGCTGATGTTCGTCGAAGTTGTACGACGATACGTTGCGTCGCTCGGCACGCACCAGTACGGATGGCTGCGCGGTCTCGGTGATTCGATCGTCGGTCCGGCGCTGCGTGCACTGCACGAGCAGCCGACGCGCCGCTGGTCGTTGCAAGAATTAGCACAGACGGTCGGCGCGTCGCGCACGGTGCTCGTCCAGCGCTTCTCCACACTCATCGGATTTCCACCGATGCAGTATTTGACCAACTGGAGATTGCAGCTCGCAGCCGATCATTTGGCGCGCGGTGCGGGAAAAGTCGCGGTGATCGCGGAGCGAGTTGGCTACGACTCGGAGGCAGCGTTCAGCCGCGCGTTCAAGCGCGCAACGGGGCTCAGTCCGTCGGCCTGGAGAACGGCGCGGCTGGAGGGCGCGGGCCAGAGCGCTGGCGGCTAGCCGACGCTCAGAAACCTTCTGTCACCTCAATGATGCTGTCAGCAACGAGTCCGTGTCCTTCACGGTGCACGCGGATCGCGGCTTCCTTGTCTGGCGCTTCGATCAAGCAGAACACCTGGCCGGTGGTCTGGTTGAACCAATACTTCTTGCAGTCGACGCCGTACTTGGACTGCGTCTCGAGATCCTTCTGGTGTGCACCGGCGACCGCGTCCTTCGTCAGCCCTGGAATGTGGTCGTGTACGTCGATGAACAACGGCATTGCGAACTCCTCACTGTGTGAATTTCGCGCGCGGCGTCAGTGCCGCGCGCTGGCTCGATACAGGATAGGAGTACGCAATTCCTAAAGGGATGACTCGGCGTACGGATCGCTTGCTCAGGCGTCCGGCACTTTGAGCGCCATCCACACCGGCTTCGCCAAGCCTCCGGCGTCTTCATAGAACTGAAATGAGCCCGGCGCATGCAGCTTGGCGATCAGCACGATCTGGCCCAAGTGCAGCGAGAAGTGCTCGACGACGTGATAAATCGCCGCGAACACTGTGGTCTCGCGCCCTTGGATCGTGCGATCGGTCGTGAGCTCTGCCGGCGTGAGTCCGCCGAGGACGCGGTCTACGTCGCGCAGGACGGCATCGAGTCGACGCAGAAGAATTTCCGCCGTCTCGCCGCTTCGCGCGCCGAATTCGCCGGCGCGATCGCGCGCGGTGTTTTCACGTCCCACGCCGCCGACGAGCCACTGCCGGACATTTCCGGTGAGGTGCATCAGCAGATTGCCGACGCTGTTCGACTGGTCGTTCGCGCGCCACCACAGCGCTTCGGGAGGGAGTGCGCGAACCGCGGTGTGCAGCTTGGTGCGATACTCGACGACGAGGAATTGTCGCGAGCGGGCGATGAAGTCAGTGGCGAGGTCCATAGTTCTCGTTTGGGAGTACCGCGAGTCTATCGCCTTTGGATGCCCCGGTCCACTCTTGCGATCGTCGACGCGCGCCGAAATGCGAATTTGCGCGAGCGCCATGATCTGTACATCGTCCCGCGTTGCCTGCATCGTATGCACATGACGACACGCCGACACTTTCTCATCAGTGCCCCTCTCGGCGCCGCGAGTGTAGTCGCGGCCTGCCGCAACGCCGCCACCTCGCACGACAGTACGTCGGTCGCTCAGGAATCCGGCTCAGTCGCCGCGGCGACGCAGACACCGGCCACCGGTGCAGCGTCGACGCTGCCCGCGCCACGACCGTTGCTCGCAACGATTCCCGCGACCGATCCGGTGCTGCAGTGGACGCCCAAGCACGAAGAGCTCGTGTACACCTTCGGTGGCGCGGCGCCGAAACATCGGATCAAGTCGAAGACGCGCATCGTTACCTGGACTGAAGACTGCTTCGATGGCGCGGTGAAGACCGCCGCGGATTTGCCGTCGAAGAAGATGACGCCGGGACATGACAATCCGCAGACGGGTCCGTTCTTCATCGAGGGCGCGGAGCCAGGCGACACGGTTGCGGTGCACATTCGCAAACTCGAGCCGGCGCGGAATTACGGCGTGTCGAACTTCTCGCCGCTCTTCGGCGCGCTGGTCGGCACCAACGAGACCGCACTT
>DASYDJ010000008.1:0-1583 GCA_036499625.1 Gemmatimonadaceae bacterium | reverse complement strand
GAGCGAATCACGCGATGCGACGACGGCGAGTTCGCGGAGCTGAAAACGAATCGTGTCTGCCGGCCCGGCCAGTCGAACCACCTGCTCCTGCACCGGCATGCCCGTGCGGCTGACGCGAACGCGATAGTCACCGGCGGCGAGATTGTCGAATTCAAATCTTCCATCGGCGCGCGTTCGCGCAGATCGAAGCACGGCCTCGGCGCGCAACAGCTCGACGAATGCGTCGGGGGTCGGCGCGGCGCTCGTCGTAATCTGTCCGACCAAGCGAGTGGCGATGGCGGACTTGGAGCCTGCCGGTTGCTGGGCGATCGCGCGAGGGGCGACGGCGAGCAGACCGAGTAAGGCAACTACGGGGGCGGGAGAACAACGGATGCGACGGTACGTCATAGTTGTGCTACAGACGAGCCATCGACCCGCGAATAACATTGCCGGTTCTGAAGGGCGCAATTCCAGTAGGAACGCGTGTTCTCCCGTACAACTGTCCTAGTTCCGAGCCGCGTCCATCGACTATCGGGACGTGGGGCGCCGCAGCTCGGGCACGCTTCTCGGGATATTAAGAATCTCTAATACGCCACCGAGAGGCCGGCGCCGACGGTCTACCACACGGCTGGCGATACCCTACTCCGACGATGCGTCGCCGCTGGTCTCGATCGTCTGAATCGGAATGTCCGGCCGAACGTAGCCGATCAAACAGAAGCAGCAGATGGCGAGCCCAGCCACCGGATACTTGAGCGCCACGACGATTGCCGCGCCGAAAAGTCCGAGCGTCGTGAGCGACCGAAGTCGCATGACCGAACGCAAGCGACGCGCACTCTCCGTCTTCGCGTTGGGTTCGACGAGCTCCCAGATCAGCAGCACATACGTTGCGTTCACCAAAAAGAAAACTGCGGCATAGAACGAGACCGGTTGCGGCCCCAACTCGGTTCGCGCCATCCACGCCGTCGACAGCGGGAGCAACGACACGGCGAACATGTGCGCGAAGTTGTACCAGATCAGCCGCGGCATCGCCTCCGTGGCGTAGCGCATAAGATGGTGATGATTCACCCAAACGATGGCGATGAACAGATAGCTGACGGCATAGCTCAGCCACGTCGGCCAGAGATCCAACATGGCGCGATACGTTGCGATCTCTGGAGGATGAAGCTCTAATACTAATACTGTAATTAGAACGGCGAAGACCGCGTCAGAGAACGCACTGAGGCGCTCGGGGTTTGCGCTAGTAGTGAACACCGGGCTCCGGAGCCAAATGGTCTAGGCCGACGCGTCGCGACTCACTCCCCTTTCCACGGATTATTCGCAAAAACCGCAAGCTCTGGCCAGAGTACCCGACGCGGCAGATCGAGGCCGGCCATGATCGTGTCCGCGATATCGGCCGCGTACAGCTTGTTGGGATTATTCCGGCCGCCGCGTCCGCCAAAGTTCGTTTGCACTTCCGACGGACAGATGCAGACGACGCGCACGCCATGCGGCCGCAATTCGGCCTGCCAACACTGGCTGATTCCGCGCACTGCCCATTTGCTCCCGCTATACGACGTCCCGCCCGCCGCGCCCTTCATCCCAGAAGTCGACGCGAGATTCACGAT
>DASYDJ010000007.1:0-1526 GCA_036499625.1 Gemmatimonadaceae bacterium | reverse complement strand
GCGCGCCCTCGCTGGGTCGCTGAACCATGCGCGCTGGATCATCCCGATCGCGATCGTCTTGGTTGTCGCCGGCGTGATCGTGCAGCGCCTCGCACCGACTGGCTTCCTCCCGGAGATCGACGAAGGCGCGTTCGTGCTGGATTACTATAGCCCAGGCGGTACCGCGCTCGCCGAGACCGATCGCGAAGTCAATATCGTTGAGCGAATCCTCATGAGTACTCCGGAAATCGTCGGCACCTCTCGGCGATTGGGCGCGGAGCTCGGCCTATTCGCCACGGAGCAAAATGTCGGCGACATCGTCGCGCGGCTGAAGCCCGAAGGGGAGCGCGATCGCTCGACGGCAGACGTGATCAACGACGTTCGCGTGAAGGTTCAGAAAGCTGCGCCCCGTCTTCGCATCGAGTTCGTCCAGATTCTGTCCGACGTGATCAACGATCTCGCCGGTGCCGCGCGGCCCGTAGAGATCAAGATGTTCGGCCAAGACCTCAATGCGCTCGAGGCCTACGCCAAGCGCATCGAGCCGAAAATGTCAAAGATCGACGGCATTGAAGACTATTTCAGCGGGGTGTCCGAACCGAGCGCCGAGTTGGACATGACGATCCAACAGTCCGAGGCGAATCGGTTTGGGATGACGCCGCAGCAGGTCTCCGACGAAACCACCGGCGCACTGCTTGGCGTTCCTGCCGGCGAAATCCGTCTCGACGATCGCTCGGTCGCCGTGCGCGTACGCGCGCCAGATTCTGTTCGGTTCAATCCCCAGCAACTCGGCGCGATTCCAATCATGTCGCCGACCTCGCACGCCACAGCGCCGCTCGCCGCCCTCGCGACGTTCCAGCCTTCAGAAACGCGCGCCGAGTTATTGCGAGAGAATCAACAGCAGCTCATCACGGCAACGGGTGATCTCGCGGATCGCTCACTTGGCGCGGTGATGGCCGATGTGAAGTCCGTGCTGGCAGAGAATCCACCGCCGGCCGGCATTCGCGTCGAGATCGCCGGTCAGTACGCGAGTCAGCAAGCGGCGTTTCGCGCGTTGTTGCTCGTTCTCGCCCTCGCCGCCGCAAGTGTGATCGGGGTGATGGTCATTCAGTTCGAGTCGTTCATCGAGCCATTCGTCGTCCTCTTCGCCGCGCCGCTCTCATTCGTCGGCGCGATCGGGTTGCTGCTGATCACCGGGACGCCGATGAACGTCTCGTCGTTCATGGGTTTGATTCTCCTCGTCGGTCTCGTCGTGAAAAACGGCATCATCCTACTCGACTTCACGCGGCACCTCATGCGCAACGAGAACATGCCGCTCGCCGAAGCACTTCGCGGCGCCGCGCGCATTCGTCTTCGTCCGATTCTCATGACGACGTTGTGCACGCTATTCGGCCTGTTGCCGCTCGCATTCGGTATCGGGGCAGGGAGCGACATGCAAAAGCCACTCGCCCTCGCGGTGATCGGCGGCTTGGCGCTTTCCACGCCGATCACGCTCTTCGTCGTCCCGACACTGCTCGTCGCGATTCGCGGCCGCGACTACCAGCTGCCGC
>DASYDJ010000006.1:0-1781 GCA_036499625.1 Gemmatimonadaceae bacterium | reverse complement strand
CGAACACGTCCGCGACATCGTATCCCGTGTCGATCGACATCACATTCGACAAGCTCTTCGCGAACAGCCCGGCTCCCACGAGAAGGACCACGCACAAGCCGACTTGAACAACCAACAGCGCGGTCCGCGTCGCGGATCGGTGAGATCCGCTGCTGGCGCTTCCGGCCTTGAGCGCATCCGCCAGTTGCACATCCAAACCGTAGAGCGCCGGAGCGACGCCGGATGCCAGCCCGATGAGCAAACTCAAACAAAGGACGAACGACGCCGTCGTCGCGTCGACCGGAGAAGTCGCCCAGTGCGTCGCCGGCATTACTAAGTGCCGGAGAAGTCCGCCCGCCCAGGCCGCGATCACCATTGCGACAACGCCAGCGATTACCGAGAGGAGCGTTCCCTCGAGGACGAGTTGCCAGATCAGCCGACCGGACGAAATGCCCAACGCACGCCGAAGCGCAAGCTCGCGCCGCCGATTCGCCGCGCGAAGAAGCAGCAGGTTGACGACGTTCGCCACCGCGATGATCAGCACGAAGAGCGCAACCGCGCTGATGCGCGTCAGCACACTCGCCTCTTTCGCCGGATCCGCCGGCCCGCGGCCGGCGATGAGAGAACCTGAACGCACCGTCTCGTGCGGGTCGAACGCATATCCGGGGATCTGCGTCGTTTGCATCGCATTCTGAACGATCGTCACAAGACGCGCTTCGTCAGCTCGCGACCGAACCCGCGCAATCAGTCGCGCAGCGAGGCCGAAGTTCTCGTACCACCGGCGGCTGTCGTTGCTGGAGTATCCGCGCGTGTTTAGCGGCACCCAGACATCGACCGCATCGAGATCGATCCCGCGAAACGTGGGCGGGGCTACGCCAACAATCGTGAACGGGTGATGGTCGATTATCACCGAGGCGCCGAGCACGTCAGGAGCTTGGCCGAATCGTGTGCGCCATAAGTATTCACTAATAACCGCCACCGGTCGCGGCGTCTCGATGGAATCCTCTTCGGCGACGAAGAATCGACCGACCGCGGGCCGCAGCCCGAGGATCGAGAAGTAGGCGGACGAGACCTCGGTCTCGCGCGCACTGAACGCGCCGTAGCGCCCGCCGACGTTGACGGAATCAGGCTCTGTCACCAACGCGAGTGCATCACCGACTCCCGCTCGCCGCATTGCGCGAAAATGAGGATATTCATATCGATCGAATACCTGAACGCCACGCCCGTTTGCCAGCGCAGTGCCCGGGGCATGAAAATCGTTATAGAACCGCCGCACCTCTCCCGGCGCAACAACACCATCCGGCTGATGCGTAAAAAGCCGATTGAGCATCGAAAACATCGCCGCGTTCACGCCAAACCCCAGCGCGAGCGTCACCACCACCATCGCCGTGAATCCCGGTTGTCGTCCGAGCCCGCGAATCGCGTAGTGGAGATCCTGTCGCACGCGGTCGAGCAGATGGAGTGCGCTCACGCGTCGCGATTCTTCGCGGTAGTACGTCACGTTTCCGAACGCACGCCGCGCCGCCGTCCGCATGTCGGGTGCATCGAGCAGGTCGACCGCATCGCCCGCGCCGGGCGATTGCTGCGCCATCGTCTCCAGCTCGAGGTGAAACTCAACCTCACGTTCCTGCTCACTCGCGTACCGCTCGCCACGTACGAGAACGCGAAGCCGATGCAACAACCCGTCGATGAGCGACATGAGCGGCGTTCCGAAATCGTGAGAGGGTTTGTGAGAGCTCTACTCGCTCCGCAACGCCACCACCGGGTCCACGCGCGACGCGCGCAGCGCCGGCACCGCACAC
>DASYDJ010000005.1:0-4605 GCA_036499625.1 Gemmatimonadaceae bacterium | reverse complement strand
GCAACGGATTTGCGCGCAACGCAGCGAGCGCGATGCGAATGACTTCGAAACGCATGAGCTGTTCGTGTCGTGCGAGTCGCGACTATGGCTTCTTCGGCTTTGCCGCTTTGGCTGCCTTGGCATCTTCGGCGGCCTCCTTCTTCTCCGTCGCCGGCGATTCGTGCGCGAAGCCGATGATCTTCCCAGTGATCGCATCGACGTTCACCTCGTCGATGCCGCTCTTCCCTTCAGTCTTCATATCGTACGAGAACATGAGCTTTCCCTTCTCAACCTCGAGCTCGACGCCGGCAATGGTGCCCTTCGGCACGCGCTTGTGCGCTGTAGCCGCGGCCGCGGCCTCCGTGATTTTCGCGCGCTTCGCGAGCGAATCAGGAATGTCCTTCTTATAGCTCTGCTGCGCGTGTGAAACTGATGCGAACACCAGACTCACCGTCGCGACCAAAATCATTTTCATCGTGAGGACCTCGATCGTTGGGGGGTTTACCAACGTACGCATCACGACCTTTCGAAACGGTGACAACCTGCGCGACTCGAACGACCGCCCGGTTCGCCGGCAGTTGGATCCAGCGGCGTTTGCGGCAGCATCAATCGTGACGAGTGGATGACTGCGCTGGCAGCCGCACGGAATCTGGTTCGTCGCTCCTGCGATGCACGGCGGCACGACGCTCGTCGGCCTTTCTCGCATATATAACAATGCTCATTGGGCGAGTGACGTCGTGCTCGGCGCAGCGATCGGCGCGTTTCGCGGAATCAACGACTTCGTTGCCTGCCCCCGTTGGCCTCCAAAACCGTCGTTCGACAACGCAATGCCGCCGGAGTGTTCAACCCGATGAGCTCAACGTTCGTCCTTCAACGCCTCTGTTGGTTGGATCCGAAGCGCCCGTCGCGTCGGGACGATGCATGCGAGTGCACAGCACACGATCGTCGACAGCGCGAAGATCGCCGATCGACCGAAATCATCGAGACGCACATCCGACAGGTCGTTATTCGAGAGACCGACTGCCAGGATTGCACCAACGCCAACCCCCAGCGCAATCTGAACGAGTGGGCGCTTGAAGACGGTAGTCAGGATGTGCAGCGGCTCCGCGCCGAGCGCGACGCGTACGCCGATCTCCCGCGTCCGCTTGGCGACGGCGAAGGCCGTCACCGCGTAGACACCGGCGAGCGACAACATCAGCGTCACGCTCGTCAGCGTAACCAGGAGCTCCAACCAGAACGCGCCTGCCGACTCTCCCAGACGCGGCAACGGTTTCGGATCGATCACGCGGAGCGCGGGATCGATCGACTGCGCGAGCTCGCGCAGACGCGTCGCAAAGCGCTGCGGATCGCCGCGAACGTGAATGGCGACGCGCAGCGTGGGTGTTTCGCGCGGCAGCCTCGCCTGATAGACGCCGGCGCGGCCCCAATCCCCTTCACTGTCGGATAGGCCAAGATCGGGCACGACGCCGACGATCTGATACCACGAGTCGGCACTGCGATCGTGATCCCGCGCAAAGTGAATCCGCCGCCCGAGCGGGTTGCGGCCGTGCAGCACCCGATTGACGAAGAATTCGTTGACCACGACCGCGCGCGTCTTTTGCGCCGCATCGGCTGTCGTCAGTGCGCGACCGCGGATCACTGGCGCGCCTACGACGTCAAAGAAACGTGGGTCGACGGACACGATCCCCGCGCAGTAGTTCGGTATGCAGTGGTCGTTGCCCTCGTTGGGAGGACTGCCCTCCGCTTCGATCGCATACCACTGGAGACGCATCAGCGGCATCTGATCCGCGTACGTCACGTCGAGCACGCCCGGCTCCTGTCGGAGTCGGTCGGCCAGCGCGCGGTAGCGTGCTTCAAGCCGCGCTGCCCGCATCGCCGGCACAGTGTCTCCACTCGCTGCGACGCCATCGAGACGGTCGACGGCGAGCGTCGCCGTGAGAAATGACTCGGCGGCAAATCCCGCCGGCTTGTTCCGCATGTCGACGAAGTCACGTCCCACGCCGAGCAACGGCACCGGAAGCACTGTTGTGAGCGCAATCTGCGCGACGATGACCACGGTCCATACGCCGCCGAACTGCAACCCGCCGCCGCCGCTTGACGCGGCTCGCAGCCTGCGGTCAGCATCACCCGACGTCACTTTGAACGCGGGAACGAAGCCGGCAATCGCCGCCGCGAAGAGGGTAAGCCCAATCGCATATAGCATCGTCGTCGCCGAAACCGAGGTGTCGAGCCAGAACGGCAGCGCACCCGCTTTCGCTTCGATCATCGCCCAGGTCGCCGCGAGCACGAAGCGCGCGACGATGAGACCAACCGCCGCGCCGACGGCGCAGAGCAAGAGCGCCTCGGCGAAGAGTTGCATGATGAGGCGCCGACGGCTGGCGCCGAGTGCGGCGCGCACGAGGAGCTCCCGCTCTCGACTGACGGCGCGGGCGAACAACAACATGGCGACGTTGCCGCACAACAGCGCGGCCAACAGCACGAGGAACACGTTCATCGACGCCAGCAGCAACGGCACGTGTTCGTCCCAAAAACCGACAGCGTCGGGCAGAGAGAGGACTTGCAGGCGTACATTCTTGCGCGTCTCCGGAAACAGCATCGCGGCTCGTGCGCCGATCGCCGCCACCTGAGCCCTCGTCTCATCGCGCGAACGGCCCGGTGCGAGCCGCCCAAAGACGTACGACAGACTCGGCGATGCTTCGGGAATTCGCTCGAGGTGCAACGGTCGCCAGACACCATTCGCCTGTGGAAATCCGTACCCGCGCGGCATCACGCCGACGATCGTGACCGGCGTGTCGCTGATGCGAATGACGCGGCCGATGGCGTCTGCGGCGCCATCCAACTTGTTTTTCCAGAATTCGTATCCGACCACCACGACCTCTGATGCGTCGCCCCGTTCATCGGCTTCGAGCAGCGTGCGCCCCAGCAACGCCGGAACGCGCGTCAGCGCAAAGGTCGACGCCGTCACGTTGGCGACGGTCTCCGGCTGACCCACACCGACGCCGACGGCGATGTTGCGCTCTTCCACCTCGACGGCGCTCAGATCGGTGATCGTACTGAGACCGGCGCGCCACAGCGCGTAATCACGGCGCGATGCCCGGACCGACGCATTGTCGGCGACATTCCAGTTCTGTAATGCGACAATCGCGTTGCCGTCGGGAAGCGGAATCGTCGGCCGGAGCACCTGGCGCGCGATCTCGAACCCGACCGTGCCGACGGCGATCGCGAACGCGACCGCGATCGTTCCGATGACGGTGAGCGCCGGATGCTTGACGAGCATGCGTCCGCCGAGCCTGACGTCGAGCATCGAGAAGCGCAGACTTTCGAATGTGCCGCGGCCGCGCGCCCCATGTCCACGATCGCTGACCGCCCGACGGCGCTCTCTCAGTCCCGCGACAACGAGATCGAGATACGCGACCAACGCATAGCGGAGTGCGCCGATCGAGCCGCGTCGCTCGCGAGTCTCGACAAGCTGCCGCGCGAACATATCGAGCATTTCCGTCTGATATGCGTCGCGATGCGCCGTGGGAAAGGCGTCGAGCAGCATCGCGAAGATTCGAGACGCGACTTGCTTCATCATTTCGATATCCCCGGCACGAGATCCTGTGCGACGGCCATGCGCAGTAGCGCGCGAAGGCGCGCCGCCTCGTCGCGCGCAGCGGCTCGACCGCGCGCCGTGCGACGATAGTATCGCCGTGTTGGGCCGGCGCTGACTTCGTTCTTCGGCGGGTTGCGCTCCTCGATCAGCCCTTCGGCGACCATGCGGGAAATGGCGGCGTACAGCGTGCCGGGCAGGACTCGCTCTCGGCCATCGGTCTTCTCCTCGAGCGCCTGCATGATGGCGTACCCGTGCATGCTGTCGTCGCCCAGGGCGAGAAGAATAGCCAGGATCGGCTGGCGCAACGCGATGGAGCGATTATCGGAGGGGCGCATGCGTACGACTATATCTGTCCCAACTATAGTTACGCAAGACCGAGAGGATCGCCGTCGGTGCCTCTGAGCGCATTCGCGAGTGCGGCTGCTTCCGAGAATGGCAGCGAGTGTTCAACAGCTAGCAAGGAGCGCGCGCCGGACGGTCCAGAGCGCGGAATGCGGCAATAGCCAGAGACGTCCAGCCGCGGTAAGTGGCATGAGAGAGTTCGCATCGTGCGTCGCGTCGAAGCGTGTCGCCGTGCAAGTCTCTCATCGCAATGAGCTATACGAGTGATTTCTGCGGTACGAGCCGGCTGATCTCGCAGTACGGCCGCAACAGCACGTCGGTCTTCCCGACGGGCAACTATCAGGGCGCGGCGGGTGGGGTCATGGGTACCGTTTCTTGCCTGCCACTGACTTGATTTCGCCCTCGTCGAATTCCGCGCCGTCGCCGCAAAGTCTTAATCGGGAAGCGGTAAGTGCGAGAGCGAAGGATCGTCACGGCCGCTATCCCAGATCACGTCGTACGAGCGTTGTCACGGAGACGTCCCCGTACTCCGAGTCCAGATCACCATCGTCGCGCAACTCGCGCCGGTTCCCCCGAACTCCGGCGGCGTCGTGGCTGGCCCCGGATAGTACTCGATCGCCGCGACGTGTTCGGGCAGAAACGAGTCGATGTCGGGAGGCTGTCTCGTGTCGCCCGGCGGCGCGAAAATG
>DASYDJ010000004.1:0-1736 GCA_036499625.1 Gemmatimonadaceae bacterium | reverse complement strand
GCGCTGGGAGGACCTGTTGCGGCGCGCTACTACGCTTCCAACGAGCGAAGCGCATTGGCCGTCCCGAGAACTTCTGCCCCGTCCGCTTTAACAACCGCGGGGAATCCACCGTCTACCAGCTGTACACAAACACCGCGCGACTCGCGCGATTCCTCAACCAATAGGTCAATGACCATGACTCATATTCGTTCTGCTCTGGCGGCTGCGTTGTTCACGTTCGGTGCTGCCGCGGTTGCGTCGGCTCAATCGACAACCCCTGCGACACAGGCTCCCGCTCGTGCCCAGCACCAGAGAGGACCTGGCCGTCATCGCCACGGCGCGCAGGCATTGCTCAAAGGCATTTCACTCAGCGACGCCGAGAAGGCGAATCTGAAGAATGTGCGCGGCAAATACGAAACGCAGTTCAAGACGCTCCGTCAGCAGAACAAGCCGCAGATGCAAGCGATGCGCGACGCGCGACAGCGTGGCGATACGGCAACCATGAACGCGTTGCGGGAAAAGAACGCCGGCACTCGC
This sequence comes from Gemmatimonadaceae bacterium, assembly GCA_036499625.1. Taxonomy (GTDB): domain Bacteria; phylum Gemmatimonadota; class Gemmatimonadetes; order Gemmatimonadales; family Gemmatimonadaceae; genus JAQBQB01. Next base: position 1,220 of record DASYDJ010000004.1, on the reverse strand, counting down.
CAACAGAGTAAGCAACTGATGCAAGCGGAACGCGCGGACTTCCGTTCGGCGCTGTCGCCGGAAAATCAAACCAAGTTCGACGCAAATGTGCAGACTGCGAAGGCCCATGTCGGCAAGCGCGGTCACAAGAAGGGCGTCGCGGGTGCCGCATCGACCGCGGGTTTCTAACAGCAGTCGACCGCGGTAGCCGGCGCGCGGTGGGTCGCAGGAGTGCGGGTGGGGACTCCGCCCAGCCCGCGTCGAAGAGGAAACGGCCCGAAGCGAGATCGCTTCGGGCCGTCCTTTTTTATTCCGAATCCGTTGGTGCAACCAATCAGGCGCCGACGTAGGCGACGGCGCTAATCTCGACGAAAATGCCGCGCAGATTCGCGCCGAGCGCGGTGCGCGTTGGATATGGCTGCGGCATGATCTCCTTATAAGCGGTATTGAACCGACCCCAGTCGTCGATGTCGGCGAGATAGACGATCACCGAGACGACATCCGAAAGCGTGGCGCCAGCGCCGGCGAGCGCGCGCTCGATATTCTTGATGACCTGCCGCGTCTGCGATTCGACGTCGTCTCCCACGAGCTCACCTGAGACGGGGTCGCGCGGAACCTGGCCGGAGACATAGACAAAACCGCCCGCCTTGGCCGCGGGTGAGTAGGCGCCCGCCGGGGGTGGAACGTCGCCGCCAAGCTTGACCGGTTGCCACTGCCGCTCACGCTGTGTCATTTACGCTCTCCACTGAGAAAGGAACGAGTCTGGAATGTCGTTGACGATATCTGATCTCGAGACGCCAGTGCCGGTCGTCGACCTGGACCGGCTTGCACGAAATCTCGACCGGGCGGCGGAGTACGCAACTGCGCATGCGCTCTCACTTCGTCCGCATATCAAAACGCACAAGTCGCCGCGTATCGCAAGCGAGCAATTGAAACGTGGTGCGGTCGGCGTGACGTGCGCCACGCCGTTCGAGGCCGAGGTGATGTCCAGCGTGTGCGACGACATCCTCGTCGCGTATCCGCCGGTGGGCGCACGCGCGTCCCGCCTCGCGTCATTGCCGGAGACGATTCGGCTCACGGTCGCCCTCGACTCACTACGCTCGATCGATGAGATGGCGAGTGCGGCGCGCGACGCCGATCGACCTGTCGGCGTGTACATCGAGCTCGATCTTGGGATGCATCGCGTTGGAACACCGCGGATGGACGAAGCGGTCGCGCTGGCGCAGGCGGTGCGCGAGCGT
>DASYDJ010000003.1:0-63121 GCA_036499625.1 Gemmatimonadaceae bacterium | reverse complement strand
GTCAGCAGCTCACGGCGTACATCCACTACTATAACACCACGCGTCAGCACTCCGCGCTCGGGTACCTCTCACCAATCGCCTTCGAGCGCGCAATATTATAAAACACTGGTGTCTACAAAACTGGAGCAAGATCCCGAGCGAGCTATTGATTGCTCGCTCCGCTCGCTTTTATTTGATTCGCTCGCAGCTTAGCTCGGGCGTTAGACAACACACAATTTTCTGGTGGAGCAAGAGTGCCGGACATCCAGTTGACTCAATCCGAGGCAGATGCGCTTTTGGGGCTGGAAAAGCATCGCGTTGATTCGGCACAGTACGACTATCCCCTACTTGGGGGCGCCATTCGAGTCCCGCTGACAAGTCCAGACAGGCGCGAGAGTTTCGTGCTCGACGTTAGCAGGGGCCAGATCAACCTAAAGAAGGGAACGTATCAAAACCGAGCGCGCAGCGTCGTCATTCTCGCTCGGCTAGATTTTGGAGGGCAGCCTCATCGGAACCCAGACGACGTCGAGGTGGCCTCGCCCCATCTTCATCTCTACCGCGAAGGCTACGGAGACAAATGGGCGTATCCACTGCCGCCCGCGGCATTTCCGAAGCTTGGCGATCCCTGGGTCACCCTGCACGACTTCATGCGTTTTGTTAACGTGACGATCCCACCCGACATTCGACCGAGCCTGTTCCCATGATCGACGAGGTGAGAACACTGCTCGATCAATACGCTCAGTGGGTTCGGGATAAGACGATCCTTCGCGAAGTCGGCGACGAGTACGTTGAGATCACGACGCCCTATCTCGATCGCCACAATGACTACACGCAGATCTATGTCCGAAAGGACAACGGTGGCTTTGAGCTGACGGACGGTGGAGAGATTATTGACGATCTTCGTTCCTCTGGCTGCGATCTTGAGACTAAGAAGCGCAAGGACCTGTTAACGGCGACGCTAAATGGATTCGGTGTTCAGCGAGACGGGGATCGGCTTGTCGTTAAGGCCAACCCCGCCAATTTCGCTCTACGAAAGCACAACCTCGTCCAAGCGATGTTAGCCGTAAACGACATGTTCTATCTCGCAGTTCCTGTCGTTGCCAGTCTGTTCCTTGAGGACGTCACCTCGTGGCTCGAGTTACACGATGTTCGCTTCACCCCCCGCGTAAAGTTCACAGGTAAGAGCGGGTATGATCACCATTTCGACTTCGTCGTTCCGGCATCTCGCCAGGCACCGGAGCGCCTGCTTCGAGCAGTGAGCCGACCAAGTCGGGACATCGCGGAAGCTATGGCTTTCGCATGGATAGACACTCGCGAGGTCCGTTCTCCCAACTCAATGTTTTACGCCCTGCTCAATGATGACGAGCGGTCACCCTCAAGCACCGTAATCGATGCGCTCCGGAACTACGAAATAGTGCCCGTTGCCTGGAGTGACCGCGAATCTGTTCGTGAGGTACTCAGTGTCTAGGCGCGTTTGCGCGTGTTGCCTAACGAACGCTGAAGCCGGCAAGGGATTTATTGATTTGTGATGGCTACGCCATCACTCTTATGTGACTCCCTTGCGGCTTAGCTGAGGCGTTGATGTGACTGGGCTGGTGTCAAGCGGTTTAGTAAACTGGGATCATGGAACGACGTGGGCGCGAGGCAGCATCGACGGTGAATCCTGCTGATATGCGCCGATTACCGACTCGCGTCGGCAGCGCGGCAAGAATTGGATTCGTCGGGCGCTGGCTCATTCTAGGCTCGGGGATTCCGCTGCTGCTGGGGACTGCGCGGACCGCATAACGCCGTCGAGAGTGCTCGCACATCGAGCCTCGACGCCACACGCCGGACCACGACCAGTGGTATCACGCCGCGGATTCGGCGCTGGCGACATCCTGCATGACAGCCCACAAAAAGCCGACGAGTTCTCGCGCGACGGCGACGACCGCGATTTGTGAGCGCTTCCGATAGGCGAGATGGGTAAATCGTTGATGCAGGCGTTGCTGCGCCTTCCACGCGTGCGTGATCACGGCTGGCGGCTGCCCTTGCTGCCGGCGTTTCAGATCCACGCTCGTCTGCGGACGATGCCGATAACTCCACGCCGCTTGGACCAGCACATGCCGGCAGTGGGTGTTGCCGGCTTTCGTGATCGCGCCGAGCCGCGTACGATCGCCGCTCGAATCTTCGCGCGACACCAAACCGAGGTAGCACGCGAGTTGTCCCGGGCGCTCGAACCGGCGCCAATCGACGATCGGTGTCGCCAGCACCATGGCGGAGTGGAGCGAGATTCCGCGGAAGCACTGCAGTCGGCGCACCATCGGCGCGAGGCTGGGCAATTCGGCCAGCCGCTCGATCTCGCGATCCAGTTCCTCGCGACGCTGCAGTTTGTACTCGAGCAACGCATGATACTCGCGGAACACGAGCCGATCGGCCGGTGCCAGCGGTGACTGTTCCGTCGTCAGGTGTTGCGACCACCGAAGATGCGGCGTGCACCAGTTCGTTCCTTCACGATACACGAACCCACGGCGCGCAAGGAATTTGCGGATGTAGTGGCGTGACTTGAGAATCTCGCGTTGGAAGGACTCGCGGCAGCGCACGACATCGCGCACGCGTTCGTCCACCTCACTCGGAATTCGGACGGCGACGAGTTCGCCGGCCCGATAGCGCCGGGCCAAGTCGGTCGCATCGCGCTTGTCGTGTTTGCGCTGCACGCCGGGCCGCTTCGGAATGAGCGACGGCGCGATCACCTCGCAGGCGTAGCCCCACTCCTGCATCGCACGGTGCAGGACGTACCCGGCGCCGCTCGCCTCGTAGCACGCGTGCAGCTCTCCCTCCCGCGCCTGACGGTCCAGCCACTTCTTCACCTTGGGGAGCTCGTTCGGCAACCGCTCAAGGTGCGTCGGGGTCTTTGCACCCGCGGGCAGGACGGCGATCGTGATCGAGTCCTTGTGTACATCCATCCCAAGATAGATGATTGGGCGAGAACGAGTACTCTGTGATGACATGGGTTGGTCTCCGCAAAGTGCGACAGTGGAATCGTCGCAAGTGACTCTGGTGACTCCGGCTCAACGCGCGAGGATCTAACCCACGCAAAAGTCGGAGGCCAGCCCAGTCATATTTTCTAGATGGATATAGACATCACATAACGCTCGGCGTTCCGCCGTCGGAGATCGCGGCGTAACTTTACAGCCTCTCGCCTAGCACAGCCCTCTTCCCGCCGCCATGCCGAAGCCCCACACCGAGACCTTCGCAACACTGAAGGACTTCGTCATCTATTTGGAGTCCAGACGTGCCACGGCAACCGGGCCTCTGTGGTATCGTGGCTGTGGTCGTTCGACGTATGAACTCCGGCCTTCACTGTATCGACATAGAGCGTCCAAGTCGACGTCCGACTTCGCGACGTTGGAACTGCAGCTGCTAGAGCGCTTTCGCCAGCGCAGTATCCCTTTCCACTCGCGAAGCCTCAATGATGTCTGGGAAACAATGTTTCTCATGCAGCACTACGGTATTCCAACCCGTCTTCTGGACTGGTCGGAAAATCCGTTTGTGGCATTCTTCTTCGCGGTCATGACGGCTGTTCCTGCAACAGGTAAGAAGTCATCCGGAAAGTACGTCAGCGATGCAACCATCTGGATATTCGATCCCGTCGCGTGGAACCGACATGCTCTGGCACACCAATCCTACACCGGCGGCGTGCTTGGCGCGGCCGATCCAGCGTTGGCTGGATATGCGCCAAAGGACGGGTATACGGGAATGAACAACTACCCGGTTGCCATGTACGGCGCGCACAACAGCCAGCGCATCGTTGCTCAACGCGGCGTGTTCACCGTTTTCGGACAGAGCCGATCTGCCATGGAGGCAATGTACGCGAAAGGATTCCCGACTGACTGTCTCATCAAGGGGGTGCTTCCGCGGCCTACCATCGGGGAACTGCGAAAGGCCATCGTGGACTACGGAATTACCGACTCGGTCGTCTTCCCCGACTTGGAAGGCCTTGCTCGCGAAATCAAACGCTCCTTCGGATTTGACTCATGATGGCACTTCAAGTCACTCAATTCGAGCCGCGTGTTCTCACTTGGTGGGCGTCGCAGCGTGCCAAGATCGACATGGAACCGAGCTATCAGCGTCGCGGCGGCCTCTGGTCAAAGGAAGACAAGGCCTTCCTGATTGACTCGATCCTAAATGACTACGACATCCCGAAATTGTACATCGCGGATTTTACCTTTGGGAACACTGCGCTGAATGAGAAGAACCTGCCGTATGCCATCATCGACGGGAAGCAACGATTTGAGGCACTGTTCGGGTTTCTCGACGGTAAGGTGGTTTTAAATGAAGACTTTGTGTGGTTGGAGAACCGTCGACTAAAACTCGGTGGGTTGGGCTACGCGGACCTTCGAACGAATCATCCGGACATTGCCGCCAAGATTGAGAATTATCATCTCTCTGTGATGCGAGTAATCGCAACGCAGAAAGATCGGATTAATGAGCTGTTTGTTCGACTGAATAGAAACAAGCCCCTATCCGGCGCCGAAATCCGGAATGCGATGACTGGCCCGGCGCCTCACATCATTCGAGAGATCGCGAAGCATCCATTCTTTGGCGATAGCGTGAGATTCCAAGTGACGCGCGGGCAGGGACTTAACGCGGCTGCGAAGGTATTGATGTTTGAGTTCTATGGAGATGTCACAGACACGAAGAAAGTTCAGCTTGACGAGTTCGCCGCGTCGGTGCGCGGCAAACAGCGCGCGAAGCTCGAGCAGGCTGCGCGGCGAACAGTCGATGTACTCGACCAACTCGCGGAGATCTTCACGCCGCGTGACCCACTCCTTGGCTCCGCGGGTGTCGTGCCTGTGTACTACTGGTTTGTCAGAGATACTCCGCGCGAGCATCAGCCGCGAATTCGCGAGTTCCTGGTGAACTTCGATCGCCAGCGGAAGGCGGCGAAGGGGCACCCGAGCGATAAAGACCTAGTCGCGTTTGAGCAGCTTAGCCGCAGCACGAACGACGTAGGGAGCTATCGCGGCCGCGTGGAGATACTTGAGGAACGCTTTGCTGTTCACCTGACGAGCACAAAGCAGAAGCGGCGTTAGGCTCAATCGTGCCTGAACAGCCGGGATGATGGGTAACACGTTAGTCCGGCAACATGGGTAACACTTGTCGGGTGTCACCCAGTGATGATGTAATCGCGTTCATCGAACGTCGCCAGCAAGATCATGTTGAAGTGAATGGCCCAGATCCCATCGTCGGTCTCTTCCAAGCCGATGTGCTGATCGACCATCGCGTTCGCGAGGTACAGCAGCTTGTGCTGAAAGCGAAACGTTCCGCCGGTGGTGATCTTCTTCACGAGGAAGTGCGCCGGATACTCGAGGGCGGGTAAACGCTCGGGATACCGGCGAGCGGAGTCGACGTACTGCGAGGCCGGCGTCTGTTGCTGCAGGCGTTCGTGCGGACGCTCGGTATTGTACTCGTGTTGGAATGCATCGAAGTTGCGCTGCTGCGCCAGACAGTTACCGCGGACCGGTTTGATCGCCTGCCGTTTTAGCGTGCGGTGCATGCGCTCGTGCGCCCCGTTGTCCTGCGGGCAACCCGGCCGGCTGCGCTGGTGGACGATGCCCAGGCGCATCCACCACACGTTCAAGTACGAGAGCCCGTGAATCGCCTGCGTCGCGAACGGCACGCCATTGTCGGTCCGCATGGCGATCGTAGTCCGTGCTCGCGGAAGGTCCGCTCAAACACCGGCCGGGCCGTCACCGTCTGCGTCGAGAGCAGGCCGTGGCAGCGCAGGAGAAAGCGCGTGTGTTGGTCCGCGATCGTCAGCGGATAGCAGTATGCCCGGTCGCCGGGACGAAACTGTCCTTTGAAATCGGCGGTCCACAGATCATTCGGTGCCGTCGTCGTTGGTCGGACCACACCGGGATGTGTCGAGGCGCGCCGATGGCGCCGCTTCTGCACCAAGCCGCGGCGGGCGAGGAGATCGGCCACAGTACTCGGCGCCGGCCAGCTGACGATGCGTGGGTGCTTGGCGGCGAGCACCGTGAGCAGCTTCCGCGCGCCCCAAAACGGATGGGCTTCACGCGCCGAGACGAGCAGATTGCTCATCGCGTCGCCGAGTTTGTGCGGACAGTGGTGCGGGGCCCGGCTCCTATCGGCGAGGCCACGGCGTCCGTCCGTCTCATACCGCGCGAGCCACTTGTACCCCACACGCCGACTGACGCCATAACGAGCACACAGCTCACTCATGGTGAAGCGATCGCTCAGCGCGTCGCGGACGAACTGCAGCCGTTCTTCCATGGGACTCGTCTCCTTCCAAGGCATCCAGACCTCGCCGTTTCGAGTTCTGTGATGCAGGTTAGAGTGTTACCCATGTTCCCGGACTACTCTGTTACCTATGTGCCCGGGCTGTACCCGCCGCTGCCTAACGATCGTTGAAGCAGACGTCTGCGGAGTTGCACGCGGCTCCGCCGCGTGCTCTTATTGGACCTCCTTGCAGCTGAGCTAAGGCGTTAGCGTGCAAAACAATCTGTCATGTCAGAAAAAGTGAAAGCTTGGTTGCGTAGGATATTCGCGCTCCCACCGCGCTTGAGGGAGCTCCGCTCTTTCAGTTACATCGCTTTCGCGGTCGAGCGGCTTTTCTTTTGCCTTCAGTTGCTTTCGCCGTGTACTTGGACTCTCGGATCCCGGCGTCGGGCCAGCCGGGATGCTTTTCCCGATGATCAGGCTTGGCGAGAGTTCAGCCAGCGGCGCGCGAGGGATATCGAGTACTACATCTGCGCCTGCGCCGCGCTGGTTGTGCTAGCGATTTGGCTTACAGGCCGCGGTATCGGCCTTGCCTTCGCCACGATCTTTGTCACGTGGCGAATTGGGGACATTGTTCAGACGGCGATCAACGTCTCCATCTTCGACTATTTTCGGGTCGAGCGGGATAACTCCGTCGCAAGCGTCACACGGAGCATTGTTCTAAGCGCATGGAACTATGCCGAGCTAATTGTGTGCTACGGCGTACTCTACGCCGCGCACCCAGGGTGGCTTGACGTTGTCGGCACTTCGCCGGGCCCCTATTACTTCAGCGCGATTACGCAGCTAACTATCGGCTACGGCGATATCAAGCCACTGGGCCTTGGCCGTTTCGTGGCGACGACGCAGGCGTTAGCCGGTCTAGCGTTCCTGGCACTTGTGTTCGCACGCTTCGTCGCAGTAGCTCCTCGAATTACTACCGTTCACTCCGACGAACGACCGTAAGCTACCGTTGCATGCACGCTAACAATCGTTGCAGCTGGCAACGATTTAAGGATGTTGCATTGCGCTACGCGCAATGCTCTTATTGACTCGGCTGCAGCTGAGCTAAGGCGTGATGACAACTACGCCACTCGGCGTGCGAGGGCGTGTGCTACGTCCTTTCGACTCACCCCGGCTGCCAGTAATGCGCGAATGAGCAGTTCTAGTGAGACACTGGGGTCCCCTGCTTCCAGCTTCGCCACGCGTGATTGACTGGAGCCGAGTTGTTTGGCCAGCACCGTTTGCGTGAGTCCCGCGGCTACGCGTCGCTCGCGCAGGCTTTGGCTGAGCGCCAGCCGCATTTCGACGAGCGCCGACTCCTCGGGCGTCAGCTTGAGGAATGCCGCCGCATCTCCGACTGACCAACCGGCGGCTTCGAGCCGTTTCCGTTTCTTCGTATCCATGGCGTTAATCCTCTCGCGTCACTTGGTCATACAGCTTCAGCCGTCGCTTGCAATCCGCGATCACGTGAACCGGCGTCTACTGGGTGGTCTTCGGGAACACATCGACAACGACCACGGCATCGGCATCCAGGCGGTACACGACGCGCCACGTCCGACCGGCATCCACGATCCGCAGTTCGTGACACCGGCCGCCAATCGCCGGCATGGGTCGCGAATGCGGCATCCCCAGTTTAGCGCCGCCTTGAAGGCGCCGGAGCAGGCTGCCAGCTCCCAAACGTGCCGCCGCCGTCAGCGGAGGCGTCTTGATCTCTCCACGCAGCCAGACCAGGGGTTTGTCAGCGCCGGGCATACTTCAAGAATATGTCGTCGCTGTTATATGTCAAATCAGACATACCGGCGTGGCCGGCGATCGCGCGCTTACCGCCGCATAGGCTTCGACCGCCTCGTTGACTTGGTCGTCACACACGGCCAGTTTCGCGACCACAACTCGGCTTCACTACTAGCGACCGAACGCTGCAACTGACGAGAACAACATGGGAACATGGGGCGCCGGCGCATTTGCGAACGATGATGCCATGGACTGGCTCGTCGACTTGGAAAGCGCGCGCGATCTACGCATCATCAGCGACGCGCTCGCTGCCGTCACCGATGTTGCCGGGTATATCGAGGCTCCAGTGGGTAGTATTGCGCTTGCTGCCGGCGAGGTTGTCGCAGCTCTTCGCGGCCGGCCAAGTCCCGACCTGCCGCCGGAGGTTTCCCAATGGGTTCAAGCACATGCACTCACGCCTGATCGCGGCCTTCTCGATCTCGCGCGCCGAGCGGTAGCAAGCCTCTCGAGCGACCACGAACGATCAGAGCTCCAACAATTGTGGGCCGAGGCCGCGGCGGAAGATCGCGACGCTTGGGCGGACGCCGTCGCGGATTTGCAATCGCGGCTCGCATAGTCTTTTGGTATCCACTCTGGCGGCACCAGACTCTATGGGATTCCTCGACTTCTTTCGCTCGTTCACCACCGCTGCTCGCGCCGCTGAAGCGACGCGGTTCCGGGCGCTCCACCTGCGAGTGTCAGCGATGAGGCAGGAGGACGTTGTCCGCGAAGTCGAGATGCTCATCGAGCGAGATGAGTTCCTGCACGCGCGTTTGGCCTCGCGCACGACGACTTCTACAGATCTGCGACTTCCCGCGACCGTAGCGCAGGTATTCGCGAAATACGACTCCGTTTGGGCCGGCGGCGCTCAAGTTGATCGGACGCTCATTCAAGTGTTCCTGCGGGACCGTCGTTTCATTCAAGTCGGCATTGATATGGAACATGCCGCCGTCATTGTCAGCGTGTCGGACGAGCAGGTTTTCGTCGTTGAGGATGACGGTCAGCTCCAGCCGGATTTCGGAGACAGTTACCCCACGCTTTGGCATTACTTGTTCGAAGTGGCCGCGCAAACGCGAGGAATTTTTGACGCGCCCGCTGAATAGCAAACGTTCTCACATGCACCAGCTGCTCCATTTTCACGAGATCGACGTGGACCGCGACGCAGAGATCTGCGTCCAATTCCGCGCCGACTCGTTCATCGAGAGTTTTGGCTCAGCAGAACGCTTCTATCATGCGGCTGGAGACGGCGCGAAGGACTATCTCGAGGGACTGAGATCGAAGAACCGCGACTGGCCGCGCAGTTGTGTGCACGCGTGGCTCGACGACCGAATCGTCGGTCAGATTGAAGTCCGCCGCGACCGCTCCGATCCGTCGCGCGCGCATGTCCTGCTGTACTACCTCCGCCCGGAGTTGCGTGGCCGCGGGTTCGGCGAACAACTCGATACGTACGTAGGCGAGTTGTGCCGCGCCGCCGCTATCCGCACCACGAGTTTGCGTGTGAGCCCGACCAACAGTCGGGCCATGGTTTTCTATCGCAAACATGGATGGCATGATCGAGGACAGGATCCCGAGCACCTGGACGTGCATATCATGGACCGGGTCGATCGAGTCCGCGGTTAAGCCGTAGGCTAACACATCTTTCGAGAACCCATACCGCCGTAGCTTCGCTCTTGATGGGCGCCACAGCAGCAGCGCTCGCCCGAAAGCGGCGAGCGAGCACGTGAAACGCCGCCGCCCTCCCTTCCTTGACGCTCTCCATATGCCGCCGTACTATATCGTTACTCGATATAGCGTTCGACAGTATACTATGCCCTGTCAATACGGAGGCGACATGTGGATTCTCGGCGCATCTGCGGTGATCGTTGGCGGCCTCGAGCTGTTGAACACCATCATCGCCGCAATCGCGGTCGCCCGGAGCGATAGTTCACCGGCTCGCGCCGCGTTGGCCATTCTCGTCGGTGTCGTGTCCGCGCTGCTACTCGCGTCGGGTATCGCGCTGCTCGTCCGCCCACGCAACTCGATCGGCTTCGCGCGAGATTCGGCGCTCGCCACGCTCGTGGTATTCGCGCTGCTCGCGGCGCTCCACCCGGGATTCTCGATGGCGTCCATGCTGCTCGGCATCGTCTTCCCGATTGTCATGCTCCTCGTCATCGCGCGCCGAAGCTCAGCGCAAGGCGCAACGGCGGCGCGGTAGAATGCGTCACGTAGGAATGGTGGCCGCGCTGTGCGTCACCGCCTCGCTGTCGATCGGGTGCATCGACGCCGGGCGCGTAAACCGCGAGTGTCACTGGACGGATACGTCGTCAGGCCCTCTGAACCTCGACCGCGCCGCGGATCGCGAGCATCTCCGGCAGGATGCGCAAGTCGCGTGGGAAGTCGGTCAGCGCTACGCCGACGTTCGGTATCGCACGCGGCCACAGTCGGCACGTCCGCTGCTCGACGCATGCCGAAGCGCCATGGTCGACAGCATCGTCGCCCGCCACGCCGTAACGCCGGCCGACGTCGAACGCGCGACGCATGCGCGCCGCTGGCCGGTCGACATCATCACCGTGTTTCTGCCAATGCTTGTCGTCGCGATACTCGTCGCGCTTTTCGCCACGCGCGAAGTTGAACGGCTGACGCGCCACGACTCTGCATCGGCCATCGCACAGGTCGTGCTGATCGCCGTCGTCGCACTTATCACCACGGGTCTGATGCAGATCTGGGCGATGAGCGTCGAGACCTGGCGGTTGCGGAACGAGCACCTTGCCGGGCGCTTCCTCGTCATACCGTCCGTCGCGCACCCGGCGATCGCCGTTACCGCGATGATCGTGGTCGTCGCTGCCACTCTAGCAATTCGGACTTCGCGCCGCCGGGCGCCGGCGCATAGTATCTCCTAGCTTGATATAACGAGTCTCGATATAGGACGCCGAGTGATGCCAAAGAAGCAGGCTGCGCCGCCACCGCCCGAATCGTTGCTGCCGATCGCGCCGGCGACATTCGACATCCTGCTCGCGCTCGCGGGCGGCGAGAATCACGGGTACGGCATCATGAAGGAGGTTGCGACGCGGACCGATGGTGCGGTTCAGATTGGCGCCGGAACACTCTACGGCGCGCTCAAGCGGTTGCTTGCGTCGGGTGTGGTAGAGGAGATCGAGCGCGACGATCCGGACGATCCAAGCGGGCGCCGGCGCTACTATCGCCTCACGCGCTACGGCCTCGACGTCGCCCGCGCGGAGTCGCGGCGATTGCAAAAGGCGGTGCAGGACGCGCATCAGAAGAAGCTCATTCCAAGAAGGGTGGGATGAGCAACCGCGAATGGCTGTATCGGCTCGTGCTCCACGCGTACCCGCCTGAGTTTCGCGGATCGTTTGGGCGCGAGATGTTGTCGGTGTATCGCGCACAACATCGCGACGGTGTCGTCGACATCCGCTATTGGTTTGCGTGCATTACCGATGCGGTCGCGACCGCGCCGCGGCTGTGGATGGAGGAACTGCACGAAGGCCTTCGTGCAACGGGGGGTACAATGAGGAGGATGGGGATGCTCGCAGCGATCGCCGGCGTGCTCGAGACGGCGAATTCGCTCATCGAGCTCCGGGCGTCGGCGTTCGGCGAGCGAGACACAGTGTCGCAGGCGGTGGTGCTGCTCGTGACCGCGACCGGCGTGTTGCTGACTGTCGCCGGCCTGGCGCTCCTCTTCCGGGGCGACGCCGCGCGTCGTCTCGGACGCATCGGCGCCGCCGGGTGCCTTGGCGCGTTCTCGCTGATGCTGGTGACGCGGCCGATGATGTCGATGGCGGCCACCGGTCTCGGGATCGCGGTCCCGCTCGCGCTGTGGCTTTTCCTCTATGTGCGTCGGACCAAGGGCGAGACTCGTCCGGCAGCATGACGATTCATTGATTGCCACAACGATGACGCGTACTTTCGGTGAGCGGCTGTACGTCGAACGCTGACGCTGAACTCGACGGTACGGCAAAGTGGAACGTCATATATTCGACGGGAGTAGCCTCGCCATGAGAAAACTCATGCTTCTGTTGACTCTCCTGCTGGTGTTCTCCGCGCTACCAACCGCTCACGCGCAGCGCGGCTTCAACTGGGCGGTCGCCGGTACGAATCCATCGGGCTACCGCATGACGTCGGACGGTTCACCGACGAGCGCGTCCGGTGCGACGCTGTCGTTGCAATCGACGAACGCGACCGCGACAAGCTTCGGAACTCTGTCGGCCTCGATACCCGCCGACACCCTCGCCGGACGCCGCGTGCGAATCTCCGCGGATATCGAGACCCGAGACGTCTCGACCTTCGCATCGGTGTGGCTGCGGGCCGACAGTGGCAGCAAGATGTTGGTCATCGACAATGGTACCGATCAGGGGATCAGGGGCACGACGGCCGGCCCGAAGCACATGGACGTAACGCTCTACGTGCCAAGCTCCGCGACAACGCTCGCGTTTGGATTCCTGCTGTCCGGCACCGGCGAAGCGACGGCTCGGAATGTTCGTGTCGTCGCTCGGCCTGTCGTTGCGGCAAACGCGCCGCTGGGGCTCGACGCACAGCGGGAGCTGGATTCGGCATTCATGATCGCGCACCGCAGCTCGCTGTGGCGTGACACGGTCACATGGAGCCGAGTCGAGCCGGAGGTGCGCGCGATTGCGGCGGGATCGGAAACGGCGGACGATACGTATCCCGCGATTCAGGCGTTACTGAGACGACTTGGGGATCATCACAGTTTCCTCATGAAGCCGCAGGCAGCGTCGGCGTTCCTCGTCGGCGGTGCTGAGAACCCGCGGCCGTTGGTTCGTGTGCAGACGAACGGACTTGGGTACGTCTCGGTTCCCGCATACAGCGGCTCGGATAGGACCGCGGAGGAGTCATACGTGCGAACTGTATTTGACTCGCTGACTCACGCTGTCACGAACGGCGCCGGCACGTGTCGGTGGATCGTCGACCTGCGCGCCAACGGCGGCGGCAACATGTGGCCGATGCTCGGCGGACTCCGGCCCTTCTTGGGCGAAGCGGGACTCGGCTCGTTTGAATATGGGTCCGGACCCTCTCCGCTCTGGCACGCGCGAGACCAGGTGAACGTCGAGCCGCCGATGACGCTCGCACCACTGGAATCAGCGAATGTCGCGGTGCTCACGGGCCCGCACACCGGAAGCTCCGGCGAAGCGGTCACCATTTCGTTCATTGGGCGGCCGCGAACTCGCTCGTTCGGACTGCCGACAGCCGGGCTGTCGACGGCGAATTCCACGATGACACTCCCCGACGGCGCGATGATACTCCTGACGACGGCCGTCGAGGCGGATCGAACAGGAAAGCGGTACGGGGACAAGATCGCGCCAGATGAGACGATCGCAGCTGCGGTTCCGGGTGCAACCGCCGACCCACAGATGGATCGCGCGATCGCGTGGCTCGAGTCGCAACCTTGCGGAAGATCAGAATGAGAAAACTCAAAGTCATCGAACACACTTCGCTGGACGGCCGCGGGAACTCCGCCGCGCACATTCGAGCTCGTCAGCACCCAATCGCTTCCGTCGGGCGTCATCGTTAGCGATTACAAGGTCATCGGGCCTTTGAAGATTGCATAGGCGTCGGCCGTTCAGCCGATCCGCTCCGCGAGCTCGATGAGAATCCCAGCGGGCCCGCGGACGTAGCACAGCCGGTACGAATTCTCATATTGCACGAGCTCGCCGACCAGCTCGGCGCCGTGAGGCCGCAAGCGGTCGAGAATATCGTTGATGTCCGTCACCGCAAACGTGACATGGCATCCGCCTAGCGTGTTCACGGGAGCGCGCGGATCACCGCCTAGAGCCGCCGGCGAGCGGAACTTGGACAATTCGAGCCGCGCATGTCCGTCCGGGGTCCGCATCATAGCGATGTCCGACTGCACGCCTTCGAGCCCAATGACGCGATCGACCGAACGCCCCTCGACGCGCGCTTCGCCGTCCAGCTCGAGTCCGAGAGCGATGAAGAACGCGATCGCGGCCGGAAGGTCGTCGACGACAATTCCGACATGGTCCATCCGCTGAACCGTCATGCTGGATCTCCTTCGGTTGTTCTTCTCATTTTCCGAGAACCCGCCGACTCGGCACAGTCCGAGCCATGTATGAGTTTAGCTTTCTCCGACTGGATACGTTCCACAACGTTCCACGACAACTCGCTCGACTTCCGGCCGCCGCCGCGTGCGCGGCCTTCCGCTCCCTCTCCGTGACTCTACTTTCTGTCTCCAACGTCGGCATCTCGTTCGGTGCCGACGAGCTCTTCAAGAACATCACCTTCACCGTTGCCGACGGCGAGCGGTGGGGGATCATCGGGCGTAATGGCGCCGGCAAGACGTCGATCTTCAGGGTCATCACTGGGGATCTTCAACCCACGGTGGGCAGCGTCGCGCGCAAGCCGGGACTTCGGCATGCCTTGCTCGATCAGCATCGTGCCTTCGAGGGCGCCACCACGGTCTGGGAGGCCGGCGCCGCTGCGTGGCGCGACGTCATAGATCTCGAACAACGTATCGCCGAACAGGCAATCGAGCTCGGCGAGTTGGGCGAGCGCGTCACCGACCAGTTCCTGGAGAAGTTCGGGCACGACCAAGAGCGGTTCGCCGATCTTGGCGGCTACATCTATCACGCGCGTGTCGACGCCGTGCTTCAAGGCCTGGGGTTCGACGCCGAGGAATCGAAGACGCGACTCGTGTCGTCGCTCTCCGGCGGCGAGCGCGGACGCGTTGGTCTGGCGGCGCAGCTCATCGCACCCGCCGAGCTCCTGTTGCTCGACGAACCGACAAACCACCTCGACCTCGACACCACGACCTGGCTGCAGGAGTGGCTCAAGGAGGCCGACGAGACGGTGATCGTCGTGTCGCACGATCGCGCGTTCCTCGATGCGATCTGCACGAACATCCTGCACGTGGAAGCTCGCACCAGCGAATCGTACAAGGGCAACTACAGCCAGTTCGTCCCGCAGCGCGCCGAGCGTCGGCTCACGCGCGAGCGTGAGATGGAGAAGCAGCGTGCGTATGTAAAGAAGGAAGAGGAGTACATCCGACGAAATATTGCCGGCGTGAACTCGTTCCAGGCGAAGGGCAAGCGGAAGCGGCTCGAGCGCCTGCCGCGTCTCGCGCCGCCGCCGGGCGATCCGGCCGCAATGACGCTTCAATTAGAGATTGCTGAACGCGGCGGCGATCAGGTGGTCGCCGTCGATCACCTCCGAGTGGAAGTACCCGGCCGCGTGCTCGTGGACGACTTTACCGCGGTGCTGCGACGGAACGACTTCGTTGCGCTCGTCGGGCCCAATGGCGCCGGCAAGTCGTCGTTCATCTCCACGCTGCTCGGCGATCGTACCCCGGCGGGCGGCGGAGCGCGAGTCGGTGGATCGATCACGCCCGCGTGGTTCCGGCAGGATTTGGCCGACCTCCCGCTTCGCAAATCGTTGTCAGATGCGATTCAGGATCAGCGCCCACTTTGGAACCGCGGCCAAGTGCAGAATCACCTCGGCGCGTTCGGTTTCAGCGGTGACGATGTCTTCCGCGAGATTGGCACACTCAGCGGTGGCGAGCGTGCTCGCGTGGCGCTTGCGCTCATCTCGCTGACGCGTGCTAATCTGTTGGTACTCGACGAGCCGACGAACCATCTCGACGTCGAGAACATCGAGGTGCTCGAGGATGCGCTGGACGAGTACGAAGGAACTGTGCTTCTCGTGAGTCACGACCGCGCGTTCCTGCGCGAGGTCGCGACGCGTGTTTGGTACTTCGACGGTACGCGCCTGGTCGACTTCGACGGGCCGTTTACGGAGTGGGAAGCGGATCGCGCACGTCGGGCGCTAGCTTAGCGTTGGCGTAGCGTTGGCGTTCGATCACCACATGCTTCGGAGCAGCGCATGTTGATTCTCCGACGGATACGAGGAATAGCGGTTTCAGCTCTGACTTGGGGCGTGGTGTTTGTCGGAGTTGGATTGGCCCGTCTCGCTCTGTACGCCTTGCTCGGTGACTCGTCTCGGTTCGGGCCACAGAGCATGCTCGAGGTGGTCAGCCGTGTTGCACTGAGTGGGGCAACAGCCGGACTCGCGAGCGGCGCCCTCTTCGCCACGATCGTGATGCTTGCCGAGCGCCGCCGCGATTTCGCGACGCTGCCAGGGCGTCGGTTCGCGCTGTGGGGGCTTGGTGCCGGAATACTCTTCATTGGCGGCGCCAATGTCGTGTACGCGGTGGCGGGGCGCTGGCCGCTCGATCTGGGGACGGCGATCTGGACGGCGTTCTACGGGGTCGTTGGCGCGGGTATCGGCATCGTCACGTATCGCCTGGCTCGACGCCACTCCGCAGGATCGCGAGTCGGTGAGTCTCGCGACGCTGCGCTGACCATCTAACGAGCGGCGCAGTCAGACGCTCGATCGCGACGTGATCACTATTAGCGTTTATGAATGCTGATTTGATCAACATCCGCAAGGCCGTTCCCACCGATGCAGGCGCGATCGCCGACGTTCACGTCGCCTCGTGGCGCGCGACCTACGCCGGTCTCGTTGCGCAATCCTATCTCGATGGGCTGTCGGTTGCTGAACGAACCGCGGCGTGGGAACGCCGGCTCGGTAACGATGCGCAACTCCACGCGATCTATTTAACGTCCGCGGTTCAAAGATCTGGCACGGGGCGCAAACTCGTCGGAGCCTGGGCGGCGGTCGCGGTCGATCGCGGACTGACTGCCGCTGTCGTGCAGGTCTTGGCGCGCAATCCGTCCCGCGGCTTCTATGAACACCTAGGCGCGCGACACCTCGAGGACATCGAGGTCGTCATCGGCGGCGAGCGATATACCGAGGCGTGTTACGGTTGGGCCGACCTGCGCGCGCTTGCGACGCTATGCAAACATGGCAGCATCCGTCCGCGCACATAAGATACAAGACCACCGGGGACTTGTAGCAAGGCCCGACGCGACTGCAGGGTTCAGCGCTCATCAATGAAGGATGCGACAGATGGCGCGCTACGTGTTGCGATTCCGTGAAATAGATCAGAAGCAAGTCGCGAGTGTTGGCGGCAAAGGCGCGAACCTGGGCGAGTTGTCGCGCATCGAAGGTATCTCCGTGCCTGCCGGCTTTTGCGTGACGACGGACGCCTTCGCGAGATCCGTCGCGGGCTCGATCCCGGACGAGGTCGCCGCGGAGATCGGAGCCGCACTCGCAGAGCTCGGCGAAAATGCCGAGTACGCCGTGCGGTCCAGCGCCACCGCTGAGGATTCGCCGACCACATCGTTCGCGGGACAGTACGACTCGTACCTGAACGTCGTGGGCGCGGACGCGATCCTCGAGCACGTCGAGCGCTGTTGGGCCTCGCTCTTCACCGAGCGAGCCGTGACCTACCGCCGGCGGAACGGCATCGATGATCGAAAAATCCGCATGGGTGTCGTCGTGCAGCGCATGGTTTCGGCTGACGCGTCCGGCATCCTGTTCACCGCCGACCCGCTCAGTGGCAACCGCAGAACCACTTCTATAGAAGCGATCGTTGGACTCGGCGAGGCGCTCGTCTCCGGTCACGTGAACCCCGACGTCTACAAAGTTCGTGACGGCGACATCGTCACCAAGACCGTGCGTCAGACAAAGCCCGTGCTCACCGACGCGCAAATCGCCAAGCTCGAGCAACTCGGTCGCCGAATTGAATCGCACTTCGGCTCACCGCAGGACATCGAATGGTGTGTCGCCGACGACGAGTTTCAGTTCGTCCAGAGCCGGCCGATCACCACGCTGTTCCCCATCCCCGAGACTGGCGACCAACAGAACCACGTGTGGGTCTCCGTCGGCCACGCGCAAATGATGACCGACGCCATGAAGCCGCTCGGTCTCTCCATGTGGCAGCTCGCCACACCTCGACCCATGAGCGAAGCCGGCGGGCGCCTGTTCGTTGACGTCACGCAGACGCTCGCGTCGCCCGTGATGCGCGCGGGACTCCTGCAGGTGATGGGGAGATCGGATCCGTTGGTTCGAGACGCACTCGAGACGGTCGTCGATCGCGGCGACTTCATTCGGTCGCTCCCGAATGAAGCTCCGGCTCCGCCACCGGTCGGCAGCACGCCGTCGGCGATCGACACCGACCCAGCCATCGTGCGCGAGCTCGTGGAGAAAGCGGAGGCGTCGATCACTGCGTTGAAGCAGGAGATCGCGACGAAGTCCGGATCGGAGCTACTCGATTTCATCCTGGCGGACACGCAGGAGTTGCGGCGAGTCCTGCACGACGCGAAGAGTCATCAGGCGATCATGGCGGGCATGGAAGCGACGTGGTGGCTCAACGACCACCTGCAGGCGTGGCTCGGTGAGAAGAACGCCGACGCACTTGCCAAGTCCGCGTCCAACAACGTCACGTCGGAGATGGGACTGGCCCTGCTCGACGTCGCCGACGTGATCCGCCCGCACGCCAACATCGTCGCTTTTCTCGAGCACGTCGACGATCATGATGATTTTCTAAACACACTGTCCACGCTCGAAGGCGGAGAGGAAGCACGACAGGCCATCGAGGCGTGGCTCGACAAATACGGCATGCGCGGCTTGGGCGAGATCGACATCACGCGACCGCGCTGGAGCGAACGTCCGAGTCTGCTCGTGCCCATGATCCTTGGCAACATCCGGAACTTCGCGCCCGGCGCCGCCGCACAGCGTTTTGAACAAGGGGCGCGCGAGGCGTCGGCGAAGGAAGCGGAGTTGCTCGAACGCTTGCGCGCGTTGCCGGACGGCGAGCAAAAAGCGCAAGACGCGAAACGTATGATCGATCGGGTCCGAACGTTCGTCGGATATCGGGAGTATCCGAAGTACGGGATGGTGCGGCGACTATTCGTCTACAAGCGGGCGTTACTGGCGGAAGCCGAGCGTCTCGTGGAGGCGGGCGTGCTTCGCGCACAGGAAGACATCTTCTTCCTCAGAATTCAGGAGCTTCAGGAAGTCGTGAGCACGCGTACGGTGGACGACGCGCTGATTCGTTTGCGCAAAGACGCCTTCAAATTCTATGAATCGCTCACGCCGCCGCGCGTGCTCACGTCCGACGGTGAGGGACTCTCCGGCTCATACCATCGCGACGATTTTCCAGCCGGTGCGCTCGTCGGGCTGGCGGTGTCCGCCGGAACCGTCGAGGGAAGGGCCCGCGTTGTCCTGGACATGTCGGCAGCGTCCATGGAACCGGGCGACATTCTGGTGACCGCGTTCACCGACCCGAGTTGGACACCGCTCTTTGTCGGAATCAAGGGACTTGTAACGGAAGTCGGCGGATTGATGACTCACGGGGCCGTGATCGCCCGGGAGTACGGCCTGCCCGCCGTCGTGGGCGTGGAGCACGCCACTCGGCTCATTTCCGACGGTCAACGGATCCGGGTGCATGGAACGGAGGGTTACGTGGAGATCCTGCCGTAGGGGGGGCCAGATCGCACCTAGAGGGTATGGCGCACATCGTGATCGCATCGCTTCTTAATGAGGCCTGCGATTCAGCCCACCGTTGCATTTCGTGCCCGTCCGTCTCCCACCGCGCCAAGCCGCCCAGCCCAGAGGGTGAGATATGCAGTTGAGCCATTTCCAACTCGCGAAGGTCCGGCTGGAATATCAGTTCCATCGCCGCGACATGATAAACAACATACGCATCTCGCCAGTCATGCAGGCGCGTATCAATGTGCTCAATTCACAAATTGCCACCCGAGCGCACATCGCACCGGAACAACTGAATACGAAGAACAAGATGCTCGTGCACCAAATCAATCTGCAAAAAGCCGATCAACGATTCTCCAATCGGGAGCAAGCCAAGGGCGCGCTGACCGATTTTCTCCAGCCGGGCAGAACCAATTCGCCGGCTCACGCTCTCGAGAAAGAGCTCAATTTGCTTGGCGCGTACATCGTGTCGCTCGGTCCCCCGGGCCTTCGCTGGATCCCGGGCCCACTCAAGAAAATCGACAAGGCCATGGGCAAGACGATCGAGGATTACGATTACGCATGGGGGAAAAACAAGGATCTCATTCGCGGCACACTCGCGTGTAGGTCGAACGAGGATCTGGACCAAGTGTCCAAGATGGTGTTCGAGACGTGCACACCCAACCTTGGCATGGGCCTGATCAAGCAAGACCACCAGCAGTCGATCCGCGATGACAAGGGCGGGATGCCATCGGGGTACAGCGGTTGGAACTTTGTGGTGCAGTTCAAAGAACACAAATTGTTCGGCGCCGAGGTCCAGGCGAATACCTTCGACCTGCTGTATGGAAAACACAGCAAGGAAGAAGTCATCAAATATCTCCAGGTGACACCAGACGAGTATGCGGGATTCCAGACTCGACTGAAGTTTCCCGGAGGGTTGGGCCACGCACTGTACGACATTCAAGACACCGCGCGATCCAAGGCATCGAAGGCCGAAGGGGATTGGGCACGCGAGATGGCATGTAACTACAACGATGCGTGCCGTGGGAATTTTCGCATGCGCAGTCTCGAGGAGCTCAACAAGGACATCAAAGAGATGGCGTCGCGGCTCACGAGCGACGTCGCGAAGAAGCTCTGGAAGCACGCCGTCGAAGGCAGCGCGTGGGCGTTCCCGATTCCATGCTGATCGCCACTCGAAGCTCGCGGGCATCGCTCGTCGGTCGCGGCCGCGCGTTCATCATGAGCGTCCTTCCTGTGCTCGCAATCTTCCTCGGCACTCGCCAGCTACTCGCTGAGGCATTCCGGATTCCCAGCGGCAGCATGGAGCCGACGCTGCTCGTTGGAGATTGGCTTTTCGTCAACAAGCTCCGGTTGGGACCGCACATTCCATTCACGAATCAATCGCTTCCGGGGTACGCGAGCGCACAACGCGGCGACGTCATCGTGTTCATCTCGCCGACGCAGGATCCGAGTATTCGGATGTCTCCGGAGGACATCACGCCGACGTTGGTGAAGCGCATCGTTGGAGTCGGCGGCGATACGCTGCTCATGCGCCACGGACAGTTGACGGTCAACGGCGTCGACGTTCCGTCGCCGAACACGTTCGTGCTTCCTGATTCGCTGGCCGACGAGCCGCAAACGATCTTCGCGTGGCAGCGTCAGATCGAGATCAGCGGGTCGCGCTTTGGCTCACCAGTCGCTGCTCCAAGCCTGCACGAGTGGGGACCGGTCGTTGTGCCAGCGGGAATGTTCTTCATGATGGGCGACAACCGGGACGACTCAGTCGACAGCCGGTATTACGGCCCGGTTCCGAGAGCGAATCTTCGCGGTACTCCGATGTTCGTGTATTACTCCTATGATCCGGAGCAAGGTCTCGACTACGTTCGAGCCCTCACCGCCATTCGTTGGCGCCGACTCGGCACCTGGATCCATTGAGCCGACTCGCGCAGTGCAGTCGCGATGACCGAAGCCTTCTGCGACGCACTCGCGCCGTTCTACCACCTCATCTATCCTGATTGGGAAGCGAGCAGCCGCCGGCAGTCGGCGGCGCTCGTCGCCCTGTTGCGCGAGTTTGACATTGCCCCTGGATCTCGCGTGCGAGATGCGGCCGTCGGCATCGGCACGCACTCGGAACCGCCAACGGAGGATTCTTCTTCCGACGCGATTTGTCGATTTTACCATCACCCGTTCGACGTGAGGGTAGAGCGGTTAACCGACAACTACCAAGGAGCCAACGCCATGCGCTACATGATGTTCGTCAAACACCCAAAGGACTACGACATGAGCGAGGTACCACCCGCCCTGTTCGGACCGATGGGCGAATTCGTCGCTGAGAGCATGAAGAACGGCACCATGCTCGACGGCGCCGGTCTCAAGCCCTTAGCCAAAGCGACGCGCGTTCGCATCGACGGCGACCGAATCAAAGTCACCGACGGCCCGTTCAGCGAAGCCAAGGAAGTCGTGGGCGGCTATGCATTGTTCGATCTCAAAACCCACGAGGAAGCCGTCGATCTCGCGCGGAAGTTCATGGAACTTCACCGCATCTACTGGCCAGACTTCAAGGGCGAGTGTGAGCTGCGGCCGCTCGAGGACATGGAGCCACCGCAAAGTTGATTGGCGTCAGGGATTCGAGCATTGCCGGTCGAGTGTCTTTTTATTAGTAAAGAGGCGCGCCGTCCGTCCTCACCACCGCCGAGGTTCCGAATGCGTCAAATTCCGCGCGATGCTGGCGAGATGCCCTTCCTCGACCACCTCGAAGAGCTCCGCTGGCGCATCATCTATTCGCTCGGCGCCGTGGTGGTTGGACTCGCGGTTGGGTTTTTCATCGTGTTGCACTTCGACGTGCTGAACCTGCTCGAGCGGCCGATTCTGCCGTACCTGCGCGGGCATCACGTCATCGCCACGCATCCCACCGACGGTCTGCAGCTCATCATGAGCTCGGGGATGTGGCTTGGGTTCATCATCGCGTCACCTGTCATCCTATATCAGGTATGGATGTTTCTCACGCCGGCGCTCTACAAGCACGAACGCCGCTACCTCATCGCGGCACTCGGCGGCGGCATCGTGCTGTTTGCACTCGGAGCGCTCTTCGCGTACGCCGTCATGCTGCCGATGTCATTGCCGTGGCTGTTCAAGCTGTTCGGCAATGCGCTCGAGCCGATGATCACCGCCGAGAATTACTTCGGGTTCGTGTTCTCGATGGTGTTGACGTTCGGATTGGCATTCGAGCTTCCGGTGCTGGTGCTCTTGCTCGCTGCAGCACGGCTCGTGTCGCCGCAGATGTTGAGCCGCTTCCGGCGGCATGCGATCGTGTTGATCGTCGCGGTCGCCGGCTTCCTCACGCCCGGCGACATCGTCATGAGCACTCTCGCGCTCGCGATTCCGCTCTACCTTCTATATGAGCTGAGCGTGCTCGTGGCGTACGTCATCTGGCGGAAGCGCGATCACGCGGCGGAAACTGTAGCGGTGTTGCTCGCGCCGTTGCTCGTCGTGCGCGCGTGGTCTCGGAGAAGCGCAGCGGCCAGTCGGGCCTAGCGCGCCCGATCGCTAGATCGCTTTCACGCGCTACAGCAGCCGTTTCGACCGTTTACGGCGACGCGTCTTTCCCGCGCCCGAGCGCGACTTCTCGCTCGGGCGCGGCACCTCCAGCGCCCCAATCGCCAACTCGGCCGTGTGCTTCGACACGTGCCAGCGAATGCCGCCGCGTTTGCGCTTCTGAATCTCGGCCAAACGCTGCTGGACTTGGTCCAGTTCCGGGGTCTGCTTGGTCATGCGGCCGCTCCTCGCCACGTCTGTGCTTCCCGCACATATTGCGTCATTCGGGTTTCTCCTTCCGTTCACGTACGTCACGCCGTGTCCTCATGACGAGCATCTCTCCTACTCAGAATACGCATCCGTCGGCCAAACCGTCACGCCCGTCGCTCGACGAGCTGTGGATGCCCTTCACTGCGAACAAGTCGTTCAAGAGCGCGCCGCGGATGCTGGTCGCGGCCAAGGGGATGTACTACACCACAGATGACGGACGGAAAATTCTCGACGGAACGGCTGGATTGTGGTGCGTGAACGCCGGCCATTGCCGCGAGCCGATCACCGAAGCCATTCGTCGTCAGGCCGGAGTGATGGACTACGCCCCGCCCTTCAACCTCGCCAATCCGCTGTCGTTCGAGCTCGCGGAGCGCGTCACGAAACTGATGCCGAGCGGTATCGATCGCGTGTTCTTCGGGAACTCGGGATCCGAAGCGGTGGACACGGCGCTCAAGATCGCCCTCGCGTACTGGCAAGCCAAAGGTGAGCCCAATCGCGTGCGATTCATCGGACGCCAGCGCGCGTACCACGGCGTGGGATTCGGCGGCGTGTCGGTGGGTGGCATCGAAGCGAATCGCAAACAATTCGTTGGACAGACGCTGCCGGCCGTGGATCACTTGCCGCACACGCACGACATCGCGAAGAACGCCTTCTCGCGCGGCCAGCCGGAGCACGGCGCTAGCTTCGCCGACGCGCTGGAAACGATGATCGCAAAGCACGGCGCCTCGACCATCGCCGCCGTCATCGTCGAACCAATGGCGGGATCGACGGGTGTGCTGCTTCCTCCCAAGGGCTACCTCGAGCGCATTCGCAAGATCTGCACGAAGCACGGCATTCTGCTGATCTTTGATGAAGTCATCACCGGATTCGGCCGGCTCGGATCGGCATTCGGCGCGACGAAATTCAACGTCACGCCCGACATGCTCACGATCGCGAAGGGCATCACGAACGCCACGGTCCCAATGGGCGCCGTCTGCGCTCGCGCCGAGATCTACGATACGATCACCAACGCGTCGAAATCGGGCATCGAGCTCTTTCACGGCTACACGTACTCCGGACACCCGCTCGCTTCCGCCGCCGGTTTGGCGACGCTCGACCTCTATCGCGACGAAGGATTGTTCGATCGCGCCGCGTCGCTCGAGTCGTATTTCGGCGATGCGGCACATGCGCTTCGCGGCTCGTCCAAGATCATCGATGTGCGGAACATGGGTCTCGTTGCCGGCATCGAGCTCGAGCCGCGCGCCGGTGCGCCGGGCGCGCGTGCATTCGAGGTGTTCCTCAAGTGCTTCGAGGACGGCGTCATGGTGCGGTCGACGGGCGACACGATTGCGCTCTCGCCGCCGCTCATCGTCGAGAAGGCGGAGATCGACCGCATGTTCGACTCGGTGCGTAAAACGATCGAGAAGGTGAGCTAGCACCATTGCGCGCAACACTCTCCATTCGAATCCTGGCGGCGTGCACACTCGGCGTCGCCGCCTGTACGCTGCAGGAAGCGTCAAGTCGCGACAGCGCCGCCACGTCGGCCGCGTCGAGTCACAGTGCGACGCGCGCGTTCAATCCCGACACCTGGCAGGCGCCGATCGTCGACAGCACGCCGGACGATCCATATGAAACCGCGGTCTATCGCGGCCTCGCGCTCGTCACGCACACGGGCGACAGTTTGCCGAATTACGTCGGCAATGGGCTGAGCTGCACGAGCTGTCATCTGGATGAAGGGCGACGCGCGAACGCCGCGCCGATGACCGGGTCGTATGTGCGCTATCCAAAGTTCATCGAACGCACGGGCGCCGTGGTGCCGATCGAAGATCGGATCAACTACTGCATGGTTCGCAGCCTGGCTGGCTCCAAGTTGCCGCCCGACAGCCGCGACATGCAGGACATGGTCGCCTATCTCGCCTTCATCTCCAAGGGCGTGCCGGCTGGCGAGCACGTACGCGGCGAGAGCATGCCGAAGATGCCCCCGCTACTCGGCGACTCATCCCGCGGGAGCCTGGTGTTCACCGACAACTGCGCCCGCTGCCACGGCAATGACGGCGCCGGCATGGGACCGATTCCTGCGCTATGGGGCCCGAAATCGTACAGCATCGGCGCCTCGATGGCGCGCCAGGAACGCGCGGCATCGTTCATTCGATACAACATGCCGTTCGACCATCCCGGCGCGTTGACTGACCAGCAGGCGTTCGACGTCGCGGCATACGTCGACGCGATGCCGAGGCCGGATTTGCCGGGCAAGCAGCTCGATTGGCCGAATGGCGGCGCGCCAGTCGATCTGCCGTACGACACGAAAGGGCACAAGGCATTTCGGCCGCCGCGGCTGTTGGCGCGTAGTGGCGATCCGCGCGCGGCGATCGTGGGCGCGCCGCTGCCGGCGCCGCGAGGGAAGTAGGAGCGAACGGTGGAACGGTGGAACGGTGGAACGGTGGAACGGTGGAACGGTGGAACGCGTGATGGCGATTAGAGAATACTGATGAACGAGAAGCCGATCAGCCGACGGACTCTGATCGCGGGCGCGGCGGCCGCGGCCGGCGGCGCGATGCTCACGAAGCTGCCGGCGCAAAAGCCCGCAGTCGCGCCGGCCACGCCGACTGCCCCACCGGCAGCGATCGCCGCCGCGGACACCATTCCGGCCGCTCGCTCGCTCGGCGCACCAACCACGGCGGTGGGCACTCGATCGCCGTTCGTTCACATCGAGCGCACGCCGACCGGCGAGGTGACAGGCTGGTCGTACACGCCGCTGCAGGATCTAACGGGAACGATCACGCCGTCGGATCTTCATTTCGCGCGGCTGCACGCCGGCACGCCGACGATCGATCCCGACAAGCACACGCTGCTCATTCACGGACTCGTGGATCGGCCGGTCGAGCTGACGCTCGCCGATCTCAAGCGATACCCGTCTGTCACGCGCACGCATTTCATTGAGTGCTCGGGCAACGGTGGAGTGGCCTATCACACGCCGACGCCGAACATGACGCCGCAGTTGGTCGACGGCCTCACGGGCAATACGGAATGGACCGGCGTGCCGGTGCAGACGTTGCTCGACGAAGTGGGCGTGCAGGCGGAGGCGAAGTGGTTTCTCGCCGAAGGTGCCGATGCCTGTCTGTTGTCGCGCAGCGTTCCGCTGTCCAAGGCGCGCGACGACGCGTTGATCGTATACGCGCAGAACGGCGAGGCACTTCGGCCGGAGCAAGGCTTCCCCATGCGCCTCCTGTTGCCGGGCTATGAAGGCAACATGAATGTGAAGTGGCTGCGCCGAATGAAGTTCGGCGCCGAGCCGTTCATGACGCGCGAGGAGACGTCGAAGTACACGGACCCGTTGCCCGGCGGGAAAATTCGGCAGTTCAGCTTCGAGCTGGACGCGAAGTCGATCATCACGTCGCCCGCGTATCCGGGGCGTCTGCCGGGCGCAGGCTGGTGGCCGATTAGTGGCATCGCCTGGACCGGCCGCGGCAAGATCCAGCGCGTCGACGTCAGCACCGATGGTGGCCGATCGTGGCTCGAGGCCGAGATCTTGTCGCCGCTCTTGCCGAAAGCGCACGTGCGCTTTCAGTACATGTGGCAGTGGGACGGTAATGAGAGTTTTATAATGAGCCGAGCGGTGGATGAGACGGGCTATGTGCAGCCGACGATGCGGCAGTTGGTCGCGGCGCGCGGACCGGGTACGCAGTACCACTACAATTCCATTCGAGGCTGGCGTATCGCTCGAGATGGGACCGTGACGTTCGAGGCGGCGACATGAATCGCGCATCACGCGGACTTCCGTGGCTGGTGGCGACCCTCGCTGTCGCGTCCCTCTTCGCCACCGCCTGCAAACTCGACTCCCGCACCGACTACCTCGGCGACAAGACTCCGAAGCAGTTCGGCCTTGGGCATGCGGCGAGTGCGGCAGATATCGCGGCGATGAACATCGACGTGTCGCCGAACGGCGCGGGATTGCCCGCGGGCAGCGGCACGCCGGAAGAAGGTGCGAAGGTGTTTGCCGCGAACTGCGCGGCGTGTCACGGTACGAACGGCGAAGGAAAGCCTCCCTATCCGCAGCTCATCGGCGGTCCGAAAGGGAACGTCGATTTCGCGAGCGACGCCAAGATTCCTCGCACGATTGGCAACTACTGGCCCTATGCGACGACGCTGTACGACTACATTCGCCGAGCGATGCCGCAGACGGCGCCGGGGTCGTTGAGCGCGGATCAGATTTATGCGGTGACCGCGTATTTGCTCGAGCGCGAGGGGTTGGTTTCCGCGGGCACGACGCTCGATGCGAAGGCGTTGGTGGCGGTGGCGATGCCGGCGCGATCGCGGTTCGTGGCGGACGATCGTCGCGGCTCGTTGGGTGGGGCGCACGTGCGTTGAACGCGCAGTCGATTCATTTGTTTACTGCGCTCGACACGAATGTCAAGCCCGCGAAATTGTATTCATTATACCTGCGCAAAAAGTCGAATTCAGGTGTTGTAAAAGCTCCGGGCTTCACACATATTCGCCGGACTGATGTTCCCGCAGTTCCGGAACGGACCCGACGACGGGTCCCCCGCGGAGTCAATTCACCATGTCTAGTGCCAGCAGTGTAGCCGCCGCTTTGGCGGTGATCCCCACCCGGGACGACGCGCCACGCGTCATCCAGCAGTTCACCTCGATCTTCCTCGTCAATCGCTACGGCGAACTTTGGCGAATCTACGACAGCTCGGCGCCCGAAGGGGCTGACCGGAAAATGCCGTCGTCAGGATCGACCCTCCCTCATAGGCTGTTCGTCGCGTTGGCGCGCAAGACGGAAGTGCGTGTCCATTTGTTCGCGGCCGGTGCCGCGCACGACACGGATCCCGTGAGCCTACAGGCGCAATTGGACGACAGCGTGCGCGTGTAAACGTTCCAGCGTGGAGCCTGACGCTGTGGACGCGCGAGCGCTCTATGGCATCAGGTTCCGCGCGAAGAACGCCCACGTCCGGTTCCACGAATCGATCTGCTCGGGCGTGTCCTCACGCGCGAGCGTTTGCTTGTTCGTGCGCCGGCTGAACGTGTGCCCGCATCCGGACGGGCCCGGCGGCGGATTCACGTAGATCTTCGTTTCCGCCAGCTTCGGCTTGAGCGCCTGGAGCGTGTACACCATCTGCTGATCTTCGCGGAAGAAGACGTCGCAGTCGTTGGTCGCCACGTGCACGAGCATCGGCACGCGGAGATTTTGCACGTGAAAGACCGGCGAGCGATCGAGATAGAGATCGATGCACGGCGTATCGTGCTTGGGCCCGCAGTTGTTCTCGAACGGCAGGCCTTGCAGGCCCATCTCGGCCGCATAGTCGCGCGCGTAATTCGGGCCGTGATCAGAGAGTCGGAATACCAGATTCGTCACAGGCACGATGGCGGCACCTGCCGCGAATGGATTCCCGTCGCGAAACAACATGTGCGCGGTGATGAACCCGCCGTGGCTCCAGCCCATGATACCCAGTCGCTTCACGTCGACGTACGGCAGCGTGCGCAGGTAGTCGGCGGCGGAGCGCACGTCGTCGACTTCCTTGCCGCCGTAGTCGATGAGCTTCATCCACGCATCGCCGTAGCCGGTGCTCCCGCGGTAGTCGGGCGCGAGCACGACGTAGCCGCGCTTGACCGCCTCCACGACGAACGGAAAGAGACTCGTGTCCCAGTTGCTGTGGACACCGCCATGCACCCACACGAGTGCCGCGTGCTTTCGCGCCTTCGGCGTATCGGGGTCGAGCGGGGCGAATACGTAGGCGGGAATCTCCAGGCCGTCGGCGCGACTCCGGTATTTGATTTTTTGAAACTGATATCGACCGGGCGCTTTCGCGGCATAGATGCTGTCGGTCGCGCGCTTCTCAGTCTCGTCGCGCGCGCATACGTCGGGCGCGCAGCCGCGAATGTCGCGCGGATCTTTGCTGACGTAGAGCTCCCGGACGCGAATGCTGTCCATGGGGCCTGTCCATAGCGGCGGATCAGCAGCGCGCGGTGCAACGGCTGTCTGTACCGCTGCGCCGGCCGCACCTGCGGCGGCGATCAGCGCAACGAATGCGAATCGCTTCATCTTCCACCTCGCGACGGCGTGAACGACGCCACGAACGACGTCATGAGCCGAATCGCGAAGAAAATACGCGAGTCGCTACTCTGTCGCGATGCCCGATTCCGACGGCGACTGCCACGAGCCGACGCTGACGTCGACGGGCAGCTTGAGGTTGGCGACCGAGCGCGCGACGTCGATCACTCCCTGCCACATGCCAGCAAACGCAAAGCCAACGTCCTGCGGCGCGCGGCCGGTATCGAAGTCCTTGCCGCCGGCGATCCAGAACCGTGGCGTCGTCGTATCGCCGGCTGCCTTGAACACCACCTGCACGTCGGCGAACACTTCTTCGGCGTTGTGCTGATGCGTGTAGACGCCCGGGGTGTATTGGCCATTTGCGAGCATTCGCGCAGTCCAGGCCCGATAGTAATCTTTCATTTGCGCCGGGATTTTCTCCATGCGCTCGATGTCGAGGAAGATCACTGCGCCTTTGGCGAAGCCTTCAGTCGTGGCGATTTTGGTCGCATCGTCGGCGTCGGTCGTGCCGTCGTCGGCCGTGAGCAAATCCTGCGAACAATTGGTGCTCTTCCGGATCGCGGCACGCTGGGCAGCCGAGAGCACGCGGGGAGTTTTGCCCCACGTCTGCTGGCCGACATATACGATTGCTAAGCCCCATCCCATGTCTTGCAGCGTGTCGCGTTTGCCGATCCACGAGCGGTCGGCGTGACACGGTGACGGCAGGTAGTAGCCGACCCACGAGTAGTTCGAGCCGGGCGTCTTCTTCCACGCCAGCATGGTCTTCGTGCCCGGGAACGTATGCGTGTCGAAGCCGACGAACGTTCCCTTCTCGTACGCATCAGCCATCGGCGCCGACTGCCCCGTGACTGCCGCAGCCGCCTGCGCGACACCCGCCGCCACTTTCGCCGCGGTCTGACTGAATGAGGAAGGTTGGGTTTGGCCGGCCGGCGCTGTGGGAGCGCCACCACCGCACGCGGCGCACAGCAGCGCGCCGGCAGCCGCCAAATGGGTCACGAGTCGCCGGCTGAATCGCTGAAGCTCTCCGAACGGAGACGGTGCGGCTGTTTCGCGACGGGAGGCCATGTAGTGCCTAAGTGCAATCGTCGTACTCGGATCCCGATTGCTCTAGCAGGCTTGACTATGTCGAGACGATCCAAGCGGGCGCGGGCGGCGGGTCCGGGCCGTACATTTGGGCATGGCCAAGTATGACAAAAAACGCGCATGGACCGAAGCCCGAGAGCTGATTCGCGAACATCGCGGGTCGCTCGCGATCGGGTTGGGGCTCATGGTGATCAACCGGCTGTCCGGTTTCGTGCTCCCGCTGACGTCGAAGTTTCTCATCGACGACATCGTCGGTAAGCACCGCGGCGATCTGCTGTTGCCGCTGGCGGCCGCGGCCGCAATCGCCACGCTCATTCAAGGCGGAACGTCGTTCGCGCTGTCACAAGTCGTCAGCATCGCGGCGCAGCGCGCGATCACCGAAATGCGCAAGCGTGTTCAAGCGCACGTACTCCGCCTGCCCGTGTCCTACTTCGATTCAACGAAGACGGGCGTGCTCATCTCGCGCATCATGACGGACGCCGAGGGCGTGCGAAATCTCGTCGGAACGGGACTCGTCCAACTACTCGGCAGCTTCATGACGGCGATCATGGCGCTCGTCGTGTTGCTGTTCCTCAACTGGAAATTGACGAGCGCTACGCTCGTGGTGCTCGCGGCGTTTGGCGGCATGATGACGATTGCGTTCAAACGGCTGCGCCCGCTGTTCCGCGAGCGCGGCGCCATCAACGCCGACGTCACGGGCCGCCTCACTGAGACGATTGGCGGCGTGCGGCTCATCAAGGTCTACACGGCCGAGCCGCGCGAGCGGCTCGTGTTCGCGCGCGGGACGCATAAGCTTTTTCGAAACATCGCCAAGACCATCACCGGCACGTCGGCGGTGGGCGCCGGCACCGCCGTGATCACCGGCTTGATCGGCGTGTTGATGATTCTCATCGGCGGCAAGTCCATTCTCGCCGGCACCATGACGCTCGGCGATTTCGTCGAATACGTGTTCGTCGTGGGGCTCATGGCGGCGCCGCTGGTACAGATCGCGTCGATTGGAACGCAGGTCAGCGAAGCGTTCGCGGGCCTCGACCGCATTGCCGAAATCCGCGCGATGCCCACGGAAGATCAGGCAGACACGGCGAAGCAGTCGATTCCCGAAGTCGAAGGCGAAGTCGAGTTCCGCGACGTGACGTTCGAGTACGTGCCCGGTGTGGAAGTGCTCAAGAACGTGTCGTTCGTCGCACCGGCAGGTTCGACGACTGCGCTCGTTGGATCGAGCGGCGGTGGCAAGAGCACGATGATTGGCCTCGTGATGGCGTTCAACCATCCCAAGGAAGGCCGCGTGCTCGTGGACGGCCGCGATATCGCCACGATGCGCCTGCGCGACTATCGCTCACATGTCGGCGTGGTGATGCAGGACAATTTCCTGTTCGACGGCACGGTTCGCGACAACATCTCGTTCAGCAAGCCCGGCGCGACGGACGCCGAAGTGCGCGAGGCGGCGCACATTGCGCACTGCGACGAATTCGTCGAGCGCTTCGAGAACGGATACGATACCGTGGTTGGCGAGCGCGGCGTGAAGCTGTCGGGCGGACAGCGGCAGCGCGTCGCGATCGCGCGTGCGGTGCTTGCCGATCCGCGCATTCTCATTCTCGACGAGGCGACGTCGAGCCTCGACAGCGAGAGCGAAGCACTGATTCGCGACGGCCTGCGGTCGCTGCGCCACGGGCGTACGACGTTCGTGATCGCACACCGTCTATCGACAATCGAGAGCGCGGACCAGATTCTGGTACTCGAGAACGGCGAGATCGTCGAACGCGGAACGCACGGCGAACTGATCGCACTCGGCGGCCGTTATCGTCAGTTGTACGAGAAACAGTACGGAGCAGAACGGGACAAATTCATCAATCCCGGCGAGGACTTCACGCGGTTGGCGGCTGCCGGACAGACCGGCAAGATCTAGCCACCGCGTTTCCACCGCGTTCCCACCACGGACCCCCTATGGTCATCGTAGGACTCGAGCCGAGCTACTCCCACAACCAGAACGGCATGACGCTGGATGACATGCAAGCGTCGTCGCGCGTAGCGGAACGGCTGAATGAAATCGTGATCTATCGCTCCACCGGTCCGTGGTCCAAACGCTGGCTGGAGCGCGGATATCCGTCGAAGAACTTCCACGTCAAAGGCAAGAGCTCTGACTGGGGCCCGCACGCGGGCCTCGTTCCGTACGACGGCGTGTACAGTAAAGTGGGCTACAGCGATGCAAAGGCCGCGAAGGGAACGCACGCGAACAATGACGGTATCGCGTCGAGGTTCGCGGGCACCATGCCACTGCATCTGTCGCCCGAGCTACTCGACGATCAGGTGAATCGCCCCGAAGGTGCGCCTCAGCGCCGTGCGATCCACAGCAAGGTGCCGATCACCGGCGGCAATGACTATTATCTAATGGCGCGCCGGAGCGGCGACGCGAAGCAGATTTTGTTTCGCGCGTTTTTCCGTGCCGGCGGATACGACATCAGAGTCTATCCGATCGCCACGAGGATCTTCAATCCGATCACGGCGCTGGATCGCGATCCGACTGGCGCGCTAGCCGTGCCGTTGCTCGTAATGACCTCGAGAGAAGACGGCGCCGACGATCGTCCAATGACGGGCGATTATGATTTGCTCGCGGTGTGTCCGTCGATGGCGCAGTACGGAAGCCGCGCGGCGACGGACATCGTCAAATCCGGCATCGCGCTGACAAACGAGACGTTGAAGAAAGGCATGGCGTTTCGCGCCGGCGTCGGCATGGACAACGTCATCGACGCACGTTTGCACACGATGGGCAGCGCCGGCTGGCACGACTTCGCAGCGCGGAAACGCCAATACCAGACGGCGATGCGCAACGGCCACGCCATGAGTCCCGATTCCATCCGACTCATCACGCAAGCCGACGAATGGGACGAACACGGTGACATGGGCAACCTCACGCCGCGCATTCTCCGCTGCATCAACGAGCTGAATGCGCAGATGGGCGCCACCGGCACTCGAGGTGCGCTTCGCCGCGTGCATCACAACGCCGAGTCGCATCGTGCCGGCCGGTTCGCCGCGCTGACCGAGAACGACATGACCACGATCAAGGAAGGCGAACAGTACGGCGACGGTTTTCCACTCACCGTATTTCAGCCAACGCACTTGGCGGGCGGCGGCAAGCCGACGGCGCGGTACGGTACCGTTTGTACGATCGAAAACCTGCACGAGTTCAGAACGTACGGCGCCGCGGTCAAGGCCGCCGGCTTCTATCTACCCAGGAACATGCTCTGGGGCACGTTCTAGTTTTTCTAATCATTGCAGCGTTGCGTCAATCTTGACGCAACGCTGCAATCGGATCGATGGACGCCGCGCGCCGCGCCGGCAGGTAGCTCGCCACACACGCGGTCGCCCCCAACGTCGCCGCGATCACCACGAACGTCAGCGCATCCCACGGACTCACGCCGAACAGAAATGGCGTGAGCGCGCGCGTCGCGAGGAGCGCGAGAGCGAGTCCAACGCCGATGCCCACCGACACCAGTGTCACGCCCTCGCGCACGACGAGGCCGAGCACGTCGCGTCGTGCGGCGCCGAGGGCGATGCGTACGCCAATCTCGCGCGTGCGCTGAGCCGTGGAGAACGACAGCACGCCGTAGAGACCGATCCCGGCGAGCAGAAGCCCGGCGAATCCGAGAATACCGGTGACGAGTACCGCAACGCGCTGCGGCAGCAGGACGACAGAGGTGACTTGCTCGAGCGTCGTGATCGTGGGTGGCGGAAGATTCGGATCGAGCGCGTGCAGCTCGCGCCGAATCGCCGGTCCGAGTTGCGAGGCGTCGCCGATCGTGCGAACGAGCAAGTTCACGTCGGAAATCGAATGCTGGCTCGACGGCAAGTACATGAATGGCGTCGCCGGCTCGTCGAGCTTTCCATATTTCGCATCGCGAACGACACCAACGACGGTGACTGAGGTGGAATCAATCAGCAGGCTCCTACCGATCGCATTCTGATTCGGCCACACCTGCGCGGCGAACGCGCTGTTGATCACGACCACGCGCAGTGAGCGTTCAGTGTCGGTCGCGTCGAACAGCCTGCCGCTCACCAGCGGAATGCGCGTGGCAGCGAAATAGCCGCCGTCCACGATGTCGTCGAGCATTACGAAGGTGTTTCCTTCGTGGGCTACCGGTGGTGTGTATCCAGGCACCGAGATGTCTGTCCCGGATGTGTTCATCGACAGCGGCAGCAGGCGCGCAAGTCCAACCGCCGTCACTCCCGGCTGTGCCGCAAGACGTTGCTCGAGCGCCGCGTACAGCGCGCGACCCCGTGTCGAGTCGTAGCCGGATGTCTGAAGGTTCATCGCCGCCGTCGCGACGTGATTCACGTCGAATCCGACGTCCACGCGACGACCACGATCGAGCGCACGAATGAACAGGCCCGACACCGCGAGCAGCAGGAGCGACATCGCGACCTGTCCGATCACGAGTGCGTTGCGCAATCGCGAACGGCGACGGCCGGCGCCGGCCGTGTCACCACGCAGGCTGGTCGCGATGTCGAGCGCAGAACCCTGAAGCGCCGGAGCCAGTCCGAAGACGATTCCCGTGATCAACGCGACGAGCAGCGTCACGCCGAGTACGCGCAGGTCAGGCGTCAGATCGAGCGACAGCGGCACGTCGACCGGCAAGTCGATGTGCTCGAGCAATCGCGTTCCATAGACCGAGAGCAACGTTCCGCCCGCGCCGCCGAGCAGAAATAGCATCACGCTCTCGGTGAGCAACTGCCGAACGAGACGCGCGCGCCCGGCGCCGAGTGCGATGCGCACGGCAACTTCGCGCCGCCGCGCGACGGCGCGTGCGAGCAGCATGCTGGCAACGTTCACGCTCGCGATGAGCAACACCAGCGCGGCGACGACGAGCAGCACCATGAAGAACGTCAGCACGGCGTTGCCGGCATCTGACGGAAGCCCGGACGCTCGCGCGACGCGCACGCCGGTGAATTCGGCGAGATCGTGCGGCTCATCCGACGACGTCGACGTGGCGAGTTGTTTCGTGAGGCCAGCGAGCTCCGTGCGGGCAGTTTCGCGCGATACGCCGGGAGCCAATCGGCCAAAGAGCTCCAGCCAACCCGAGCCGGAGCTCGCGAGCAGATCGCCGCCCGGACGTACTTCCTTCTGCATCATGAGCGGCACCCACGCATCGGTGCGCACGACTGGAAAGAGTCCGGAGAAATGCGCCGGCGCGACGCCGATCACCGTGAACTTCGTTCCGTTGAGGAGCACCGGCTTACCGATGACGGCGCTGTCACCGGCGAAACGTCGCTGCCAGAACTCGTGGCTGATCACGACGACGGGGTACGTATCGCGTATCCGTGTTTCGTCGCCGGCGAAGAATCGGCCAAGCGCGGGGCGGACGC
This sequence comes from Gemmatimonadaceae bacterium, assembly GCA_036499625.1. GTDB lineage: Bacteria > Gemmatimonadota > Gemmatimonadetes > Gemmatimonadales > Gemmatimonadaceae > JAQBQB01. The sequence continues at coordinate 27,492 of DASYDJ010000003.1, read as the reverse complement.
CGAGCACGTCGAAGTAGTTTCCCGATACGATGTTGCCGACCGACCGCACGGCGTCGCCGCCGTTGCTCACTGTCATGTCGAGCATCGACCAAGCGGCGATGCCGCTCATCGTGTGTGAGCCGGCCGCGAGTCGCTCGTAGTACGGATACGACGCAGAGCGAGACCCGCCGCCTGCACCGCGCGTGCGGTCGATGGTCATCACGTCCGACGCATGCGACACGCCGGGGACCGCCTGCAGCACGATCGCATTCGCCGCACTGAAGATCGTGCTCACGGCGCCGGTGCCGAGCGCGATGACGGCGAGCGCGACGAACGTGAAACCAGGATACTTGCGGAACATTCGCGCGGCGAAGCGTGCGTCCTGCAGTAGCGTGTTCGTCATCAGATGAGCGGTGGGAGTCGAAGAGCGGCGCGCGATGGCCGCGGGATGACTGCGTGCACGAAACGCCGAGACGTGCTCCGCGATCGCGGTTGATATGAGATCTGTAATGGCCCGTCCGACCACGCGCGCCGCGCCGCGAACTCCGGAGCAATGGCGAGCCTCGCGAAGTTGATCGCGAAACAGGTCAGCCATCTGCTGGCCATACGTATTCCGGAATTCCGCCGGATGCACGACCAGCAACGCCCGATACACGCGCTCGGCGACCGAGCTGCGCGTACCGCGATGTGGGCGGCCACTCATGTTGCGCCCGCCGTTCGAAGGAGCGCACGCGCCGGCCGAGTCGCGAGGAGCGCTTGCAGACGGTGTCCTTCGAGCGCGGCGACTCGCAGACCGAGAGCCGTGATCGAGTAGTAGTGGCGGCGTTCGTCTTCGAGCTCTGGGACGACACGGCGCGCTGACGGTGCGATCAGGCCGTCGGCGACCAACCGCTTGATGACACGATAGAGGTTGCCCGGTGCGAGCTCCACGACACCGTCCGTTCGCTCGGCGATCTGCTTCACGAGGCCATAGCCGTGTTGATCCTCCTCGACCAGCGAGAGGAGGATGAGGAAATCCACAGGCCGAAGTGGAAGAAAGCTGTGTGCGTCGATGGGCATTGGGAGTTCGCCGGTACGAGCCACTATGATCCTTTTGATCATACGGCGACCTGGGCGGGGAGTTTCAGCCCGCGCGCGGCGTTGGCGAGGCCGGCGCAGAACCCGGCATACCTTATGAAGAAGTGCTCGCTATGCGCTCTCTGATTCTCTTCGCCGCGCTCACCGGGCTGATCAGCGCCGGCTCCGCGCCCGCGACCTATACCGCGGCTCCTCGCACTGCCCGCGACTCAGCCCGCTCGGCGGATACGCTCCATTACAAGGTGCCGTTCCGCGTCGGCGAGAAAATGACCTATCAGGCCAAGCTGAACTTCATCAACGCCGGGTCGGCGAGCATGAGCGTGGAGGACGTCGAACCGGTTCGCGGTCATCCGACGTATCACACGATCTTCGACGTCAAGGGCCGCGTGTTGTTCTTCCACGTCAACGATCACTACGAGAGTTGGTTCGACACCACGACGTTGGTGTCGCTGCATCACACGAAGCACATGGATGAAACGAAGTACAGCGCCGATTTCGACTATCAGTTTCATCCCGAGACGAAATCATACATTCGGAATGGAGAAGAATTTCCGAGCGTCGCGGATCCGTTGGACGAAGGCTCGTTCATCTACTTCATGCGCTCGATTCCGCTCGAAGTCGGCAAGACGTACTCATTCGATCGCTACTATCATCCCGATCGCAATCCGGTGATCATCCACGTCGACCGGAGGGAGCACATCAAGGTTCCCGCTGGTGAGTTCGACGCGATTGTCGTGAAGCCCACGATCAAGGCGAAAGGCCTGTTCTCCGAGAATGGCGAGGCCGAGGTCTGGTTCTCCGACGACAGCACGCGAACGTTGCTGCGGTTGAAGTCCAAGCTGCCGTTCGGCACCTTATACCTCGAGTTGAAGCAGGCGGTTTATCCCGACCGGAGGTGAACGTGTCGAACTTTCGACGGAGGGTCGGCGTCGCGCTCGCGGCGCCGTTGCTGTTTGGTGCCTGTGGCCATCACGATGCCGACCGCGCGTCCACGAATGACGTGCAGGGTGTCAAGCTCGCCGCGCGCGATTCCGCTCGAGTACTCGGCCCGGGCGACGTGCAGATCGTGAGCAGCGATAGCGCCGTGGAGCTCGCGATCGTTGGCGACACCGTGATTGGCGGACTTGGTACGAAAGTGCTCGACAAGGTTCGCGGCGAGACCGACACGAACAAGGTCAAGGGCAATGACTTTGGCGCGAACATCGAGAAGATGGTGAAGCAGAACGTCGCGGACGCGCTGAGCCATCAGATGCTCGTGCCGGTATCGTCAATAAGAGAAGTGACGTACTCCGACGGGACGCTGCACTTTCGAAACAACAATGGATCGGAGATGCACGTGTTCGAGAGCTCGTCGAAGGGTGGACACGATCACACCACGTTCGATGAGGCGGATGCGCAGCGGTTCATTGCGGCATTTGACGCGCGCAAGAGGAGCAGCGGTGGGAACCGCGGCGCTCCCATATAGGGATCGTATAAAGTTCGACATCGCCAACGGGCGCTTCATTCCCCAGTAAAGAAAAATTCATGCGGGTCCCCACCTATGCGTCCCCGAGCAATCGGGGACTTTTTTGTTTGGGAAGGTACTTCACGAAAATTTGCGGCTCACCAACAGCGCCTCTCGCGACTCGTGCGTAGTGAATGTGTCAGATCACCGAGTTTGCACTTCACTCCGAGGATCCCGTGTCACCTCGCCGTACAATATTGCTCGCGCTCTTCGCGATCATCGGCGCAGTCGCGCCGCTCCATGCACAAGCGTCCGATGTCATTCGCGGCCAGGTCGTTGGCCCGGACAAAAAGCCTGTCGAGAATGTGACCGTCACTGCGACGTCGCTGGTCGATCAAACGTCGCGCAACTCGAAGACGGGCAAGGATGGTCGCTACACGATCATCTTCGCCGGCGGTGGTGGCGACTACATGATGTCGTTCACCACGATCGGCTTCGCGCCGTCACGCTTCGAAGTGAAGCGCGAGGTCGATGAAGATGTGCTCGTGGGCAACGCGACGTTGAGTCACACCGCGGTGAGCCTCGAAGCGGTGCGCGTGACGGCGGGTCGTCAGCGGCCCGACGAAGCGGGCAACAATCAGGACATCGGCGGCCGCGATCAAACGCTGAATACGAACAACGTCCCCATCGACGTGCTCGGCGATCTGTCGGCCATGGCGTCTACCCTTCCCGGCGTGACGCTCATCGCCGGCGCCGATGGCGCCGCGAACGGATTCTCCGTGCTCGGCCTCGGTGCAGATCAGAACAACATTACGCTCAATGGTTTGAATTTCGGCGGCACCGATCTGCCGCGTGATGCCACGACGCAGACGCGTGTCACCACGTCGAGCTTCGATCCGTCGCGCGGTGGATTCTCCGGCGCGCAGATTTCGCTCCGCACGAACAGCGGCAACAATTACGTGACGCGCTCGCTGCACCAGACTGTCGACGCGCCGTCGCTTCAATACACCGACGCCGTGGGTCGCTCGTTGGGCCAGCAGTTCACCAATCTGCAGCTCAGCGGCAGCGCGTCGGGTCCCATCACGTACGACAAGGCATTCTATTCGGTCTCGTGGCAGGCCGGCCGCCGCAGCAGCAACCTTCAGGATCTGCTCAACACGGATCCGCTCGCGCTGGAGCGCGTGGGTGTCTCGGCGGATTCGGTGCAGCGACTCATTGCCCTCCTGGGCAACGAAGGTATTCCGCTCACCTCGAGCGCGATCCCGGGCGACAAGCTGACGGAGAACGGCTCGATCATCACGAGCCTCGATTTCTCGCCGTCGGGCACGCACAACTTCACGATCACGGGCAACGCCCGTTGGAGCCAGCAGGACGCGACCAGTCTCTCGACGACTGCGGTACCGCTGCATGGCGGCCAGACGCAGAGCTACGGTGGTACGCTGCAGGGGCGTCACTCGAGCTACTTCTGGGACAATTTCCTGGACGAAACGAGCGCCTCGCTGCAGGACAACATCTCGAGCGGCGATCCGTACGTCGATCTGCCGTCGGCCACCGTGCGCGTCAACTCGCTGTTCAACGACGGCACAGCCGGCGTGTCCAACCTGCAGTTCGGTGGCAACACCGGCTTGCCGCGCAACTCGAGCACGGTCACGGGCGAAGTGCAGAACCAGCTCTCGTGGATCAGCCTCGATAACAAGCACCGCTTCAAGTTTGGTATCGACGGTCAGTATCACCGCTATTCGCAGGACAACACGACGAATCGCTACGGCACATTCATCTACAACTCCTTACAGGATTTCCAGGACAACAATCCGGCGAGCTTCTCGCGCCGCTTGCAGGTGAACCGCCGGCTGGGTGACGACTTCGACATCTCGAGCTGGCTTGGCGATTCGTACCGCCCCGTGCAGCGGTTGCAGCTCACGTACGGCGTGCGCGTCGATGCCGCGAATTTCCAGGGCAACCCGGAGTTCAATCCGGTGCTCGATTCCGTCTTCAACTCGCGCAACGACGCGGTGCCGCGCGGCGTGTATCTGAGCCCCCGCTTCGGCTTCAGCTATACCTACGGCACGAATCCGCAGATCGGCGGCTTCCAAGGCGCAGCGCGCGGTTCGCGCGGCCAGATCAGCGGCGGCATCGGCGAATTCCAGAATCTGCCGAGCTCGCAGCTCATCGCCGCGGCGGTCGATCAAACGGGTCTCCCGTCGGCGGCGCAGCAGTTGAGCTGCATCGGCAGCGCAGTGCCAATCACCGACTGGTCGGCGTACGAAGCGAACACCGGCAACATTCCGTCGTCGTGCAGTGGTGATGTGACGACACTCAGCAGCACAGTGCCGAACGTCTCGCTGTTTGCGCCGGACTACATCCCGACGCGCAGCTGGCGCGCGAACTTGAACTGGAACCTGCCGATCCTCAACAACTTCCTCCGGTTGTCGAACAGCGCCACGTATTCGCTCAACCTGAATCAGCAGAGCACCGTCGACCTGAACTTCAACGAGCATCCGCTGTTCACGCTGCCGGGCGAAGGCAACCGGCCGGTGTACGTGAATCCGTCGAGCATCTTCCCGAGCACGGGCGCCATCATCTCGCGCGATTCTCGATACACGCAGGACTTTGCCCAGGTCACCGACTACCTCTCGGATCTCAAGTCGCACAGCACGCAGTTGAGCGTCGGCATTGCGCCGGTCGCCTTCAATTCAGCGTTCCAGTGGAGCGCGACCTACGTGTGGCAGAAGGTTACGGATCAAGAGCGCGGATTCTCCGGCGGCAACACGGCCGGTGACCCGTACCTGAGCGAGTGGGCGCGCGGTTCGCGTGATGCGCGGCACCAGATCACCTACAACATCGGCTACACGATCAAGCAGGCGATCAGCATCACGGCGTTCGGACGCGTGCAGTCTGGCAATCCCTTCACGCCGAGCGTGTCGGGCGACGTGAACGGCGACGGCTACAACAACGATCGCGCGTACATCTACGATCCGTCCAAGATCCAGACGAGCAACCCCACGCTCGCCGCCGCGATGCAGGGTCTGCTCTCGAGCGCTCCAAGCTCGGTGCGTAGCTGCTTGGAACGCCAGCTCGGTACCATCGCCGGACGCAACTCGTGCGAAGGTCCCTGGTCGACGAGCCTGAGCCTTCGCGTCTCGCTCGTGTCGCAGGCATTGAAGATTCCTGATCGTGCCACGGTCTCGCTGGGCATCGCCAACCCGCTCACGGGTATCGACGCCCTCGTCCACGGCTCGAGCAATCTCCACGGTTGGGGCGCGCCGAGTGTCGCCGATCCGACACTACTCTACGTGCGCGGCTTCGACCCGAACACGCAGAACTACATCTACGACGTCAATCCGCGGTTCGGCGCCAACCGTCAGGCGAGCGCATTGAACCTGGCGCCGATGCAGCTGACGCTCGACGTGAAGGTCGACGTCGGCCCGGAACGCGAACGCCAGGATCTGTTCCTGCGCATGCGCAGTGGACGCGGCGGCAAGGGCAACAAGCAAACGGCCGACCAGATCAAGCAGCAGTACGAGCGCACGTATCCGAATCCGTTCGAGCAGATGCTGCGTCAGAGCGATTCGCTGGGTCTCTCGAACGACGTGGCCGACAGCATCGCGATCCTCAACAAGGTGTACGGCAAGAAGATCGATTCGATCTGGACGCCGGTCGCCGCGTACCTCGCTGGCCTGCCCGACAAGTACGACCTCAGCGACGCGTACGATCGCGTGAGCCAGGCCGAAAACAAGTCGCTCGACCAGATGGCGATCTTCGGACCGTCCGCAAAGAAGCTCCTGACGCCTGAGCAGATTCGTGAGCTGCCGCCGTTCATCGCGCTGTTCCTCGACAACCAGGCCATTCGCCAGGTTCGTCCGGGCCGCGCAGGTGGTGGACGCGGCGGGTTCTTCGGCGGCTGATAGCGGTTGCGAATTAGCAATTGGTAATTAATAAAAGGAAAGCGGGCTCCGGAGTAATTCCGGAGCCCGCTTTTCTCTTTTGCCACTCCGAACAGAGCGAGAATCTTCTCTCCCCGACGCGATAATTGGCAGGTGAGAAGATCCCTCGTCGTTTCACTCCTCGGGATGACGTGTGGGAGGACCGTTATTTCGGCGTGGCGTGCACCAACGTCGCAATAGCGCTCAACGTGGTCTGTGCCGCGTTCAACCCAAGCCTGAAATCCTTATCGTTGTACGTGGAATAGAGATCCGTTGGCTGGTGCCAGTTCGGATCCCACCCGGCACCGACCTGCGCACCGCGCTCGTTCTCGCGAAGACTGAGGGCAGGAATGATGTCCTTGAACGGATCCGAATCGGTGTTGGTCATGTGCTGGCCAACCTGTGCCGGATAGTCGGTTGCGTACTTCTCATTCGCCGTCTGGAAGGCCCACGCCAGTTTGTTGGCGCCATCAGCAAACTTCGACGTCCCGGCGAACTCGATGTTCACGTTCGCTTCCGGACGCTGCTCCGGCGACAACGTGCCGTCGGCGTGCGGCATTCCGTGATCGAACATCATCATGTCGTGCTGGATCATGCCGAGCCACTTGGGCTCAGGATATTTGCCGGATCCCGCCGGATCCTCTTTGCCCTGAAGCGCCTCCCGCTGCGCAACGTACGCCTTGGCGCCGTCCAAGCCCGACTCCTCGTTGTTCCAGAGGATGAACCGAATCGAGCGATCGGTTTTGACGTCCGGGCTGCTGAAGACACGCGCCACTTCCATCACGAGCGCCGTGCCCGAGCCGTCGTCGTTCGCCGCTTCGCCCCAACCAATGCCGTCCATGTGTCCGCCGACGATGTACATCTCGTCCGGATGCGTGGTCCCGACCTTGGTGCAATAAACTTCCTGGCGCTCACCGTTCACCGTTTGCGGCGTGTCGAGCGCGCGGAGCTTGGCATCAGGCTGCTTGGTCGAGTCGGAGTTCACACCGGTGCGCGCACGAATACCGCGAATGCGACCACCGCCCTGCGCCGCATCGCTCTGCCCGCGCCCGGCGCCCGCTGCACCGCCCCGTCCACCCGCGGCGCCACCGCGGCCGCCGGCGGCTCCGCCCGCGCCGCCACGACCTGCCGCCGGTGCACGCGGCGCCGGATTGAAGTCGTACGTAATGCGCGCCGTTGGCGTGCACCCGTAGCTTTTGAGCTGCGCTTCGATCCAGTCCACCGCTGCACGATTGCGGTCGGTGCCCTGCCGGCGATCGCCAAACTGGGTCAGACCCTTGATCGTTGCCTTGTACTTTTCCAAGTCGAGTCGCGAGACCAGTGTCGTGATGAACGGGTCGGGCGGTTCGGGGCGAACGGCTGTCTGTGCTTCAGCTGCCGCTGGAACGGCGAGTGCCGCCGCTATCGTACATGCGGCAGCAATGTGGGATATGGAACGCACCTAAGTCCTCGTGGTTGGCTTGATGCCAGATGTTCGCCAATCCTCGCGCGAGCGGCAAGAGCGAGAGGCTGGCGGATTTTCGGCTGATGTGCATGATTGCACGCCATTGGCACCGATATTCGCACGCGACTGAACCCGCTGAACGAGAACGCCTTGCCGACTTCGTATTCCGATCCGATTTCCCTGTTCACCGCCGCGGTGCGTTTGCTCAACGCCGAGGATTGGCAAGGCGTGGCAGACCTGTGCGATCCGGTGAGCCTGTCGTCATTCAAGCGAGGCTTGATCGACAGCCTCGCGCCGCCGAGCCCGCAGAGTCAAAAGCTCACGGCGACGGAACTGATGAAGGCCGTCCCGAACATGCCGCGCGCTGTCGCGGAATATCAGGTCACGCGCTTTCGCGAAAGCCTCGACCCCAAGCTTCGCCTGCGCGAGCAGGTTCCGAGCGTCAAGACGCGCGCCGAGCTCGAGGCCCTCGACGGCGCCGGTGTCTTTTCGGCGTGGCTCGACGGCAAATCATTGCGGCGTCAGATCGATCGCGACGTCGAGCTCAAGCGCATGACGCGCGCGATGGCCAACGAAATTCTCGAACAAGGCACCAAGCCGTTCAACTTCCAAGCGCTCGGCTACCTCGCCGACGGCGAGCGGATCGCGCACATCATGTATCGCCGCGAGAAAAATGCGCGCGGACCGTTCCCGCGCCTCGCCGATCTGCGAGACGCGGGCTGTACGTCGCCGGAAATCGATCTGATGCGCGACGCGTGGGGACGTGAGCATCCGCTCACCGTGATGGCGCGCATTCAGAAGGACTCCGGTTGGCTGCTCGTCGCCGACGCGGATTTCCTACTCGTCAACCAAGTCGGACAGGGGTTCAGTCAGACTCCGGAGATTTGACGCCGGGCGTACGGATCACCGTCGCACGGCTACGCGGACGCCGGCGAGGAGTAGCGGAATCGGACTTGTTGCCGACGTGGAACGACAGTCCAACGCGGAACTCGTTCGTGGGCGACGGAGCGAGCGACGCCGTGGGCAGCACGAACTCGGACATGCGCCAGCGCGCCTCACCGAATGCGTCGATGGCGGAGCCCAGTGGAACGGCGAGGCCGGCGCCGTAGCTCCAGTTCGAGCGGAAATCGGTGCTGTTGACGCTGCCGCTGTTGTTTGCCGTTCCGATGCCGACGAATGCGTACGGCGCGATCCCTCGACGCGGCCCGCCGAGCGATCGGCTGCCAAGGGTGAAGATGGCGTCGGCGTCGGCGCCCCAGGGGCGGAACGATCCGGGAGACATTAGATAATCATTACTAGTATTTTCTAATGCCATGTGCGCACCGGCCCGTACACTGAAGCCGGAGCTTCCCGCCAACGCGAGGGCGAGACCCGCCATCGGGCTCGCGCCCGCACTCGGCATGAACGTCACGAATGGGCTGATCGAAAGATCGGACTGCTGACAGAATGCGCTGGATGCCGGGGCAAGCAGCGCGGCGGCGGCGAGCGCGCTGGACGTACGCAGGATGCGAGACACGAGAGAAGCTCCAGTTGGTTGCTGGCCTCAGCTATAGCACGGCAGACGCCAGCCGTGGCATTTGCCGGAACATCATGCCCGTCAACGACTTGCGAGTCTGATCGAGTTTGGCGGCGCGGGAAAGGTGTCCGGGGCGAGAGACAACCTGTGTCGCGTTCATGGAACAATTCCGCCGCCGGTCAGGGATTGCGGCACGTGTGCAGTCTGGATTTCATCCGGCGTACTCACGAACGAACGAGCTCATATCTGATGCATCCGCGAACCATCGAGATCCTCGACTACTGCGATCGGGAAGCCGAACAAATACGCTCGGCACTCGACGCAGTCCCCGCCGACCGGCGCGACTGGCGCCCGTCGCCCACCTCGTGGTCGACGAACGACGTCATCGCCCATCTCGCGATGATGGAGCGCCGCCTCGCCGGCATTTTCGGAAAGGTGCTGGACGAGGCGCGGGAAGCAGGACTCCGGACAGAGGCGGATACGTCGCCGATCATGCCCAAGATCGATGTGCGGCGTGTAATAGACAGAACGACCAAGCTGAACGCGCCCGACTGGGTGAACCCGAGCGTCTCCGCCAGCGTTCTCGGATGGGACGATTTTATGAGTTCACGAAACGCCATCCGGGATGTACTCGTGAAGTACGACGGCCTGGCGCTGGGCGACGTGTCGTACCCGCATCCTATCCTCGGAACGCTCGATCTCTACCACTGGTTCGTCTTCATCGGCGCCCACGGTACGCGCCACGCTTTGCAGATCCGCGAGATTGCGGCATCGATGCCGGCCAGCGGCACCGATTCCGGCGGAACTCGCGGAACCTCCGGCGCGTGATGATGAATCTCTCATCACGCACGATTGGCGCGCTTGCGGTCCTTGGCGCGATCGGCGCCGCCGCCTGTCACAAGGACGTGCCGCGCGACACTCCGCCCACGGATTCCGCGGTCACGACGTCGGCGTCATCCGCGGCAGCCGACAGCGCCGCACGAGCGCCGGGCTCGAAATCCTACGTGGGCCTGAGCTACAAAAACCTGCCCGCGGGAGTAACCTCGACCGGCGGCGCGACACTTTCCAATCCCGGCGACGTCCGCGGCAACTACGCATTCACCCAGGTCGCCACGCCGCGCGGCGACATGATCTGGCTCGACACCGTGACGGCGGCGCAACGCATCGTGCTCGCCGAGCTTCCGCTGCCGCCCATGGCGCACGACGAACGCCTGATGATCGGCTCCTGTGACGTCAGCGGCAAACTCGATCCGCGCGCTATCGCGATCGTGATCAACGACTCTGGAGCGACGCGCTTTACGAAAATTCGACAGGCGTGGCGCGTCGACCTACACGCCGCGCGGTTCGATTTGATTCCTGTCGCGGGCGTCGTGTGCGAGGATCCCGGATCGTAATCGCCACCTCGCGCGCTACGGACGGAAGACGTCCTTCAAGCTCACGATATCGTTGAAACCGGTGCTGCGGTACTGGCCACCCGTGGCGATGATCGCACCGCGCACCGAGTCATACAGCACGCTGTGACCGAGACGCGCATTCGGCAGCGGCTCGGCGACCTGCAACTGTTCCCAGCGGCAGCCGCTCAACGAGCCGCGCAGTCCAACGATTCGCCACACTTCGTGGCGCTCGACCGACGTAGAATCTCCGCCGCCAAACAATACCCACTCGCCGAGTCGAGGGTCGAACGCACCGGCGTGGTTGTTGAGCGCCGGCACCGTACCCGTGCACCGCACACGCTTCCACGCAGGTACTCCGCCCAGTCCATTGGCGTGCTCCAGGACCCAGAAGTCACCGAGTGTTCGTCCTGCAATCGCGCCGCCGTGAATGAACAGTCGGTTCGCACTGGCGTCGTACGCCGACGCGTAGGCGGAGCGACGCATGGGCACACCGTCCGCGGAATCGGGCATGATTCTCTGCCACGTTCCGGATGTGAGCGTGGAATCCGCGAACGAGAGGAGCCACACGTCGTTCGAAAAGGTGGCGATGCAGTCGTTACCGCCGAACAGAATCAGCCGCCGCGTTGCAGGGTCGTACGACGCGCGCGCGCCAGCCCGTTCGGGCGGAAGCGCGCCGCTGATTTTTACGCGCTCCCACGCCGGCGTCGCGCCGAGTCCCGATGCGTGATCGAGCACCCACGTTTCGTTCGAGCACGGCGAGGTGAATCCGCGCGCGCCGCCATGCAGGATCAATCGATCGTCGCGTCCGTCGTAGGCGACGCCATAGAGCCAACGCGGCGATGGTCCTTCGCCCACGGGATGCATGTGAATCCATTCCGGGATCTCGCCTGTATGCAGGCCGGTGAGACGCCACACGTCGTTCTCAATCGAGCTCCCTCGCGGCTCGCCGGAATAGATCATTCCGCCGAACAGAATGAATCCGTCGTTGGTGGAGTCGAGCACCACCTGATCGCCGAGGCGCGGGCGAGGACCGGGTTCACTCGGCGTGAGCCACACCCAATGCCGCACGGGAACTGAGGCCGAGGCTGCGTGAACGCGAGCACGCAGCAGCAGTGTGGCGCTTGCGACGACGATTACCGCAACCGCAACAGTCGCTGCGAGCCGTGACTTCGCTCGGCGAGGCGGCAGCGATTCGACTGAGGCCGGCGTCGCGACTGGCGAAGCTGACGGGATTGGTGATGGCGAGGCTGGTGATAACCGCACGATGCGCGGACTCGGCGGCGAATCAACCGATGTAACCGCGGGCTCCGAATCTCGCAGTGCCGAAACCAGCGCCGACGTCTCGGCCGACGGCCGAACGTCGAAGTCGCGACCGATGCGGCGGGCGAACTCGTCGTAGGTTCGGACTGCTGCCGACGAGTCGCCGGCAGCGCGCTGCAACGCGATGAGCCGCCGGACTGATGGTTCGTCGTCGGGAGCCACGTCGACAGCGCGCGAGGCCGCGGCGATTGCGGCCTCGCTGCCATTTGCGATGCGCTCGAGTCGGTCGGCTTCGGCAAGCAGTGCACGCTGCAGCTCTCGCCGAATCCGAACGCGCTCGGCGTGAATCCAATCTTCGAGCTCGGCGGCGGTGCCCTCGATGTGTACGCCGTCGAGCAGCGGGCCTCGGTACAGGTCGGCCGCATCGAGCGGGCGACCCGCGGCAAGCGCGTCGTCGACCGCGACGACGTCGCACCAGACAGCGGTTGCATCGATCGCGATTTCGTCGGCGCTGCGGGTGAGAATGACGTCGTTGCCCAGGTCATCGCGGAGTCGCGTGAGCGTGACGCGTAGCGCGCCGCGTGCACGGTCGGCGCCCAGTTCGGGCCAGAAGAGCGCGGCGATCTTGTCGCGGCGATGAAAGCCGCGCGGACGTGCGGCCGCGAGGTATGCGAGCACGACGAGCGCCTTCGGTCGACGCAGCGCCCCATGGAGCGGTAGTCCGTCGTGTCCGAGCAGATCGACAGATCCGAGCAGCCGAAGGTGGATCATTGCGGCCGGCGAGGACGAAGGGACGCGGAAAGTGACTCGCTGAGCTCGCGGTAACGCCGAAGAAACGACGAGTCAGCGGCGGTGAAACGAGCGCGCCCGAACATGAGCGAGTCGAGTGCTCGCGGCAAGCGCCGTGGGACGAGCCGACACGGCATTCAGCTCCGGGCCGACGGTCCGGGAGGAGACACGATGAAGGCGGTTATCCTGGCGGCACTCGTTTGTTTGGCGGCGTGTGGAGACAGCTCGACCAGCCCGTCCACGAGTGGCTCGTCGAGCGATGCGTCGACGGCGGATTTCAGTGGGACGTGGGCAGGGTCCATCTCGTCGTCCACGGGTACCGGAGGGTCGAACAGCATGAACCTGTCGCTCACTATGACGCAGAGCGGCACCACGGTGACGGGGACGCCGGTGGGGATCTCTCAGGGAATTACGCTGACGCTCGTCCGGTCGGCTGTGTCGGGCTCGACGGCGACGTTCAACGGCACACTAAAGCTCGTGGGCGGAACGTGTAGTCCGGCGACACTGACGGGCACGTTTACCCTGGATGCGAAGGCGAACACCATGACCGGCACAACTGCTGGCAAGAACGCGGACTGCAACCAGGAGACGGACACCTGGACGTTCAAGCGGTCGTGACGCCCGGGCCCTCGGGTTCAGACCGGTTCGGGCACGGGTGCACGGTTCATGCTGGTTGAGATCGGCGTTTCGCGGGAGACGGGCGCCGGCGCCGATGAATGATTGAACGGGGCTGAGGCTGGCGTCGAAAGACTTGCGGCTACAGCTTCCGGTATTCGCTCGCGAGGGCGACGGCACCTGACGTGCGCAAGTCCAACGTCGAACGCGCGGTCGTCGTAGCTCACGCGAAGCAAGATGTGTCGTACCGTTCGTCGCGGGACGAACGTTCACTCATTCTCTCAATCCTCCACGGTATGAATTACAGAAGCTTCGCTGGGCCAACTCTCGCGATCGCGGCGTTCGCAGCGTTCGCGGCATGTAGCAAGACCACCGTGCAGCCCGCGGCCGCGCCGGCACCGGCGCCGATGCCAGCCGCTGGTACGGCAACAACGGCCACAACGACGACGACGACCACCGTCGCGACGGGCGGAATGCCCGCCGGCGTGACGATGGCGATGGTCGCAGCGGGCGATTCGATCTTCCATGCTCGCTCATGCAAGAACTGTCATGGCATGGACGCCAAGGGCGGCGCGAACGGACCTGACCTGACGACGGCCAGCAAGCTCCAGCACGTCGATGGCAGCTTTGACAGCTTCGTGCGCCTCATCACCAACGGCGTGCCGCTGACCGACATCAAGGATCCGTCGCACACGCGTCCGATGCCAGCGCGCGGTGGCCCGCGCCCGGCGCCGATGACCGACGACGAGGTTCGCGAAGCGGCCGCGTACGTGTACTCGCTCAGCCACCCGATGCACTAAGCCCGCTCAGGGCCGAAACGAAAACGGGACACCGGAATGATCCGGTGTCCCGTTTTCGTTTGCTTAGCCGTCGAACGCTAGGCGCAATACTTGTCGAACGCGTCCACGAGATCCTTCGCGATTTCGTCCGCGCTGCGACTCTCGATCTGCCACCGCTCGAGCATGAACACGAGCTGGCCATCCTTGAGCAAGCCGATCTGCGGCGACGAGGGTGGATAGCCGGTGAAATAGCTGCGCGCACGGTCCGTCGCTTCGGCATCCTGGCCGGCGAACACCGTGGTCGCCAAGTCGGGCTTCGCGGAATTCTGCAGCGCGATGCTCACTGCCGGACGCGCCATGCGGGCCGAGCAGCCGCACACGGAGTTCACGACGACGAGCGTGGTGCCCGTGGAATCCTTCAGCGTCTGATCGACTTCCTCAGGGGTCCGCAGCTCTTTGACGCCGAGGCGCGTGAGCTCCTGGCGCATGGGGGTGACGAGACGCTCGTCGTACATCTGTTGCGGGATGCGCATATGAGTAAACTCTAATTGGTGAAATTCAGAATGAGCGCGAGATCGCGCTCATTCATCTCGAACTAGTGCAAGAATGGCCGCTTGCGGCACGACCAGGTACCGATCGCCCTCGAACGTGATCTCCACCGCGGCTTTCCGAAAGAAGAGCGCGTAGTCGCCCTTTCGCGCCTGCATGGGTACGAACTTGGTCGCGCGCTCGGGCGTTCTCCACGGCTCGTCGGACAGCGTATCGGGACTCGGCATGGGAAGGCCGGGGCCCGTCGCCATGATCGTACCGCCCTGCACCGCCTGGTTGTCGATGGCCGTGGGCGGAAGGTAGAGCCCCACGTTCGTTCGCTCTTCGCCTTCCTCGACGCGTACCAGCACGCGGTCGCCGACGACGATGAGCTCCTTGTCTCGCTTGATCATGTCTCTCTCGATGGATACGGAAGCCTGACCCGGCTCTCCCGAAAGATATTATCCGACAGAAGGCGCGGACACCGCTCCGCGGCGCGACGCCCGGTACACCGGATAGCTCGCGACGACGATGGCCAGCGCATAGAGGCTGTTGCGCCGATCGGCGACCACGGCACTCCCGAGGAAGGCGAGCGAACCAACCAAGACGAATCCGGTTGTCCACGGATGCCCGACCGCGCGATACGGACGCGCCGCCGCCGGCTCGCGGCGACGGAGCACGAACACGGCGAGAAACGACAGCGTGTAGTCGGCAACGAAGAAGAACGCCGCGATCGCGATCATCGTCTCGAACGTGCCGGTGGCGAGGAACGCAATCGAGACCGCGCCGCTCAGCAGCAGCGAAACGAACGGCGTGCCGCCGGAGTTGACGCGCGTTGCCGGCGGAACGCCAAGCCCGTCGCGACTCACGGAATACAGCACACGCGACGCCATGAGCAAACACGCATTGACCGCACTGGGCAGCGACAGCACGACGACGATCCGCACGAGCACCTCGCCGCGGTCGCCGAACAACGCGTGGGCCACCGTCGCGGCGGCGAGCGCCGATCCCGCGAGCGCCGACGTGGGCACGGCGACGATGAACGCGATGTTGATGAGCAGATAGATGACCGCTACGCCGAGCAGACCGTAGAACATCGAACGCGGAATCTGCCGAGCGGGGTCGTCGAGCTCCTCGGAGAAGTAGATCGGGCCGGACCAGCCGTCGTAGGCATAGATGACCGACTGCGCGGCGAGCATGAAGGCGGCGAACACCGTGGTCGTCGCGCCCGTAGCAGCGACGGGTGCGATGTGCGCGCGACCGGCAAATGCAAAGCACGCCGCGACGAGCGCGAGGAGTGCCACCGCTTTTACCAAACTGGTGATTTGCTGCGCGTAGTCGCCCAGCTTGGTACCGCGCACCAACAGCGCGGTGAAGACGATTACCACGGCGATCGCAATGAGACTCGCGGTACCGGACCGAAGTCCGAGCAGGCTCGCGGCCGATTCGCCGATGACGAGCGCAATCGCGCCGGTGGAAGCGCACGTGGACACCCAATCGATCCAGCCGACGAGGAATCCGGCGAAATTCCCGAACGCGTAATGCGCGAACACATATTGTCCGCCGCTTCGCGGAAGCATCGTGCCGAGCTCGGCGAGTGCGTTGGCACCGAGGAGCGCGTAAAGACCGCCGACGACCCAGATGCCGATGAAGAGCCACGGGTTCGGCAGAAGCGTCGCGATGTCGCCGGGCGTACGCAGAATGCCGCCACCGATCGTGTTGCCGACAGTGACGGCGAGGCCGAACGACAGACCGAGAACTTTGAGAAGCGACTTGGCAGGCGGCTTAAAAGGCGGGTTGGTCACCGCCAAAGAGTGCGCCGCTCAGCCATCAGTCCGCTAGTGAGTACGCTCGAGCATGCGAAGTGAGTTACAGTGGGGTGAATGTCTCTCTCGTAATTCCCTCGACACCACCCCACTGCAACCCAGCTTTCGGAGATGAAGAGCCTGCCCCCACCCGGGCGCGACGCAACATTCGCGAAAGTTGAACGAGTGACACTGTGGTGCGTCGTACACCCCTACGCGGGCCGAGATGCGCAAAGGAATCTTGGCGTCCACTCCGCATCGAAGGGCGGCTAAAGCGCGTCGCTTTCCGGCAGCCACTCCGAGAGTCTCGAGCGCAAATGCCGCAGGGCTTTGCCCATCTGCGACTCGACCGTTTTCACGGAGATGCCCAACGTGCTCGCGATTTCGGCGTAGCGAAGGCCCTGCGCGCGACTCAGTTGAAAGACTTCACGGCACGCAGGCGGCAGCTCCGCCACCGCCGCGGTGAGCGCGTCGCGCAGCTCGGCGGCCACGAGCTTGCCGCTGCCAGTCGCGGAAATTGAGTTCTCGCCCGCGAGCTGCGGCTCGGCGTTGCGTTGGACTTTCGCGTGGCGAAGCTGGTTCAGCGCGCGATTGCGCGTGGCGCGCAGCAGATACGCCCGCAATGATTCTTGAATGATGAGATCAGCACGCCGGCGCCAGAGCTCGAGCATCACGTCTTGCGCGGCGTCTTCGGCGGCGGTGCGATCGCGCAACACGCCTTGGGCAAACGTCACCAAGTGCGCGTAATGCTCGCGAAAGATCGCGTCGAAGGCGTTTTGGTCGCCCGATCGCAGGCGGTCTAGTAGCGCGCGGTCGTCCATTCCATGTCGTCGGCGTAGGGGCGCGTCGGCTCCGTGAGGCGCTCTGTCGTGCGCTCTGTCCCTGCGAGCGGCGCGTTCGTATACTCCGACTCGCAACACATGATCCCAATAAGGGTACCAATTTCTTTGCGTGTCGATAAGACATGACCGACCACGAATCGCGCGACCATGAGTTGGGAGATGGACCTGACTGGGAAGCGCTGGCGCGCTTTCTCGCCGGCGAAAGTCCCGACAACGAAGCCGTCGTGATGCGCGACTGGTTGGCGTCCCATCCGCAGGATCGGGCCCTCATTGAGGTACTCCAGAGCGCAGATGGCGACGAAACGGCGAGTCGGCCGGGAGCCGTAGACATGTCCGACGTCGACGTCGAGGCGGCCTTGTCCGCCGTGCATCGCCGAATGGAGACGGCCGCAGAGTCGCCGGTGGTATCGCCCGGGCTGACCGTCCAGCGGGGCGGCGCTCCTCGCCCGCGACACCGGGCGTTGCTCGTCACATCGGCGCTCGCCGCGGCGGCGATCATCGTCGCGTACGTCACGGTGCGTCGCGGTCCAGTGGTGGCACCGCCGGCCGAAGCCGCGCCGTCGCGCCTCTACGCCACCGGCTTCGGTCAACGCGACTCCGTCATCCTGGGCGAAGGCTCGCGCATCATTCTCGGGCCCGACAGCCGATTGATGGTACCAATCGATTACGGGTCGACGACACGATCCGTCGAGCTGCTGGGCGACGCGTACTTCGAGATTCGCCACGACGCGTCCAAGCCGTTCTCAGTGAAGGTCGGCCACGCGTTGATCGAGGACGTCGGCACGACGTTCACGGTCGAGAGCGACGCCGCCGACACGGTGAGCGTCTCGGTGCTGACCGGAAGCGTGCGACTGCGGTTGGGCGAAGCAAAGGCGAGCTCTGGCGTGGTGCTCGACGCGGGCGATCGCGGGTCGTTCACCGCGGACGGCTTCACGCATGCATATCCGCACACGGCGACCGCCGCCGATTCTGCATGGACGACAGGCCGGCTGGTGTTTCAAGGCGCGTCGCTCGACCGGGTCGGCAGCGAGATTCACCGGTGGTTCGGCGTAACGGTCATCGTGGCGGATTCGTCGCTCACGAGCCGGCACGTGACCGCCTCGTTCAACGGTGAGTCCGTTGATCAGGTGCTCAAGATTGTCGGACTGACGCTCGGCGCCAGGATCGAACGGAAGGGAGACAGCGCATTCGTGTACTCGAGTGGTGGACCAGTTGCCCCGCGGTGATTGACGCACTGACGAAGGTCCGCAGCCCCCTCTTCGGTACTGCCGCGCTCATTTGCAGCGCACACCTGGCGGCGGCGCAAGCGCGTCCGTGCCAGCCGCGGTTGGACGTGAACGCCGCCGCGGTCTCCTGGGCAGCACCACTCAACCGCTCGGTCACGCTTCACGTGCACGACGCCTCGCTCCACGACGCCATCGACCGTGTCGCGGCCGTGGCGCACGTGCGCGTGTCGTACAGCCCCGACCTCCTGCCACTCGATCGCTCCGTCTGCATCGCGGCCGACAGTGAGCCGGTCGGCCGCGTGCTCACCGAACTGTTGGCCGGGTTGGACGTCGAGCCGATGGGCGGCGGCGGCGATCAGATCGTGCTCGCGCCACAACTCGCCAGTCGCCAGCCCGACGCGCCGGAAATGGCAAGCTCGCTCGGTGTCCTCGACCGCGTGATGGTTACGGGCAGCGCGACGACCGCACCCGAACGCGACAGCCCGATCGGAGTGGACGTCATCTCGGGCAGCCAAATCGTTCGACAGAACGACGACAACCTCGCGAGCGCACTCGATGGAAACGTGCCGGGCGTGTGGGCGTGGCCACAGTCGCCGTCGAGGCTCGTCAGCTCGTTCGGCAGCATTCGCGGCGCGAGCTCGTTTGGAGCGAGTTACCCCAAGGTCTACATCGACGGAATCGAAGTCGCGAACCCGCTGTTGGTGACTCGCTTCGCGCCCGACGCAATCGACCGGATCGAAGTCATTCGCGGGCCGCAAGGCTCGTCGCTCTATGGCACCGATGCGATCAGCGGCGTGGTCAACATCGTGACGCGACAGGAAGGTGCCAACGGCGCCGGTGAACGTGCATCCATCAGCTCATCGGGCGGACTCACGCAGAGTGCATTTGCGCACGGCGTGCTGCGCCAGGAACACGCGCTGTCGCTCGCCATGGGATCGAGCATGCAGTCCGCCGACCTGAATGTGACTGCCGGCAGCATCGGTGACTTCATCCCCGACGGCTACAGCCGCGATTTCACCGCGAATGCGAGCGCTCGGCGCATTGGCGCGCGCACGACGCTGAGTGGCATTGCACGCTATTTCACGGAGCAGGCAGGAAGCGCGCGAAGCCCATTGCTCGTTCCGTCAGTCATTCCGCAAGACACGAGCATGATGGGCGCGCCTCGGGCGGCCCTTCCACAATCGGTCGATCAATACACGCTCGGAGTAACGGGCACATTCGAGCCCGATAGCCGCTGGACGCATTCGGTCACCGCCGGCGTCGACGGCTATTCGCTCTCGAACGTTCAGACCAACTCGACGCCGATTCCAGATCCTACCGACGCCACGTTGCGCGACGCTCAAGGAACGGCGACGCGCGGCACCCTTCGCGTGAACAGCGTGCTGCATCTGGCCGACGGTCAGCCGACGCGCGCGACGCTGACGCTGTCCGGCGAGCAGACATCGTTGCGCGACGTCACTGCGCAAATGCCATCGAGCACTCACTATGGTGCTTTGCCCACAACGGTCGCATCGCCAGTCGATTGGCAAAGCAGCATCGGCGTAGGCGCCCAGGCGAATGTCGCCCTCGAGAACGACCTGTTCTTCACGACCGGGCTGCGCGTTGAGCACGACAGCCGTCTCAACGCCTCGCAGCAGTTCGTGGCGCTACCAATGCTCGGCGTCGCCACCGTGGGCGACTTCGGGCCGTTGACGGTCAAGATGCATGCGTCGTACGGCAAGGGCGTGCGGCCGCCGTCACCGCTCAGTCGTTCCGAGGTTGGGCCGACGCGATACACCTCGACGCAGCCCGCTCTCGACGCCGAAGAGCAGACCGGAACTGAAGCTGGTGTCGACGTGCTCCTTCGCCGCGCGCTCTCGCTTCACGTCACGCATTTCGATCAGCTAGCATCGGGATTGATTCAGCAGGTTGCCGTCGCTGCCGACGCGAACATGGAATCGCGGCGCGTCGGATATCTGCTCGAGAATGTCGGAGAGATCTCCAACCGCGGCTGGGAGCTCGAGGCGTCAACCGGCGTTGGACGTCTTGCGGCGACTGGCACGCTGTCGTTCGTCGACAGTCGCGTCACGAAGGTGGCGGACGGCTACACCGGCGACTTGATCGTTGGCGGACGCATGCTGCAGGTGCCGGCGCGCACGGCGGGTTTCAACTTGTCGTGGCTCGCCGACCACTGGTCCACCACCATGGGCGGCGAGCAAGCGATGGACTGGATCAACTACGACCAACTCGCGCTCTCGCAGGCGTTCATGAGCGGCACGCACGCCGCCCACGACCTTCTGGGCCCGCAGCTGCGCGCGTATTGGCGGCAGTACAACGGCGGCCTTCGACTGCACGTCGCGGCGTCGCGGGATCTGCGCGGCATGTTCGCGCTCGAGATTCGCGGCGACAACTTACTGAACTATCAGCGCGGCGAACCCGACAACATCACGGTCGTGCCCGGGCGCACGATCATGACCGGACTGCGGTTCAAGTTCTAGCAGGTCTAGCGCGGCGGCTGACGATTCCGGAGTTGTATGAGAATCGTCTGATGTATTGTCGGCGCCACGGCGAGGTCGCATCGTTCTAGGAGTCGACTTTCCGGAGTTTCGATGAATCGCCCATACCGCGCTTTCGTGGCGCTCGCCGTGCTTTCGCTGGCCGCACCAGTTCGCGCCCAGACCGTACCAGCCAGCGGTACCGCGGTGCTGCAGCAAATGCACGACGCGTATGCGGGCAAGTGGTACCACACGCTCGCGTTCTCACAGAAGACCACAGCATACCGGAACGGGACGCCAACGATCTCGACGTGGTACGAGAGTCTGCGCTTCACCGAGCCGCGCGGCACGGAGCTGCGCATCGACACCGGCAGCCCGAGCGCCGGCAACGGCGTTCTCTACACCACTGACTCGTCGTGGTCGATGCGTGCCGGAAAGCTCACGGCTACGCGGCCTCAGGGAAACGAGTTTCTGCCGATGATCGAAGGCGTCTACATGCAGCCGGTGGCGCTCACCGCGCGACAAGTCGCGGCGTTGGGCGTCGACATGAGCCGAGTGATGCGCGGCGAGTGGGAGGGCCGGCCCGTGTGGATCGTTGGCGCGTCGGCGCCGACGGACACCACGTCAGCCCAGTTCTGGGTCGATACCCAGCGCAACGTCGTTGTGAGAATGCTCATGCCTTCCGGAGCGGCCGCCTCGCCGCCGATGGACATCCAGCTCGGCGGCTACGTGCCGCTCGGCAACGGCTGGCTGGCGTCGAAGGTCTCGATGTTCATCGGCGGAGCGCCGCGCCAGATCGAGGAATACGCCGATTGGCGCGCGGATCTCGATCTTGCTCCAGGATTGTTCGATCCAGCCACGTGGTCCACAGCGCCGCACTGGGCGCCGAAAGGACCTCCGCCGCGCTGAACTAGGCGCGGCGCGCGCGGCTACTGATGCGCCGCGCGCTCCGACAAGTCTTCGTCGTCGCGCACCAGCGTGCGCCGCACGAGCTCCACGGCTCCGGCAAGGATCGCGGCCCACACCACGATGATCAGACCACGCACGAGTAGCGCGTTGAGTCCCAAGCCGAGCCAGTCATCCCAGTGGGCGCGCACCGCCCCATTGGGCTCGCGGTGCACGGCAATGAGCAGCGCGCTCGTGGCCATCTCCGACGCCACCTCGATCAACGCGAAGTACGGCGCGCGCCACACGTACTGTCGCAGCGGATAGTTCGCGAGGTGCGCCGTGAGCATACCGATCAAGAAGATCAGGCCGAGCGCGAACGTTCCGCCAAGGTACAGCCAGTTATTGGAGCCGTGCGTCAGGATGAGCAGGCGATAAACCCTGAGCAGCACGCCGGTGACGACGCCCATCTCCACGAGCGAGCGCGAGAAGCGCCGAAACGCCCTCGGCTCCTCCAAACGCCACTCGATGGTCTGCCTCGGGAAAAAGCTCGGCATGGGTCACCCTGTTAGACACACGAATCAGTGGAATGGTGGCAACGTGTCCAGTATCACGCTTGGATCACGGCCAACCCACCGATGCGGCAGCCGGGGCTCCTCGCATCAGCGCCACCAACGTCTCCTCGAGCTTCTCGAACGCGAACGGTTTGCTCAACACGGGCTGCCGAATCGACGCCATTCGGCCGCCGGTCGTTACCACGTCGCCTGTAATGAACAGCGTCCGGGCCGCTAGTCCAGGCCGCTCGCGACGCAGCCGCTCGAAGAAGGCAGGACCGTCCATTCCCGGCATGCGAAGATCGCACACGATGGCGTCGATCGATGCGGTCCGCACGAGCTCCAATCCCTCGATTCCATTCGCCGCCACGAACACGGTGAAGCCACGCAGCTCGCCGAACGCTTTCATGCCCGTGCGCAGCGCGGACTCGTCGTCGATGAACAACAGTCGAATCCCCGAGAGCGGCGAGCGAAGCACTAAGCCGCCCGATGTCCGCGCAGTTTCGTTGTGCGGCGCGTCCGTTGCCGCCGGCAGCGTGACGCGAAGCGTGGTACCCGCCGCGGATGTCGACGCGAGCTCGATCTTGCCGCCATGCGCGGTGATGATCCCATAGCTCACGCTCAGGCCCAACCCGGTGCCTTCGCCCTCTTCCTTCGTGGTGAAGAACGGTTCGAAGATGTGAGCGCGCGCCGCCTCGGGAATACCGGGGCCCGTGTCGCGCATGTCGAGCACCACGTGCGTTTCATCGAAGCGCGTCGACACGAAAAGCGTACCGCCGCCGAGCGCCGACATTGCTTGGATGGCGTTCGTCACGAGGTTGAGGCAAACCTGCTGAAGCTGTCGTCCATCGCCGACCACGGCCGGCAATTCCGACGAGAGGTCCGTCTCGACGTTGATCTTGCCCGACACGAGCTGATAGCCGCGCAGCCGCAGCGTACGCGACACCACGCCGTTCAGATCCAACGGCTCGCGCTGCGGCTCGCTGCGGCGAGCGAACGCCAGCAGATCCTTCACAACCTGGCTCGCTCGTACCGTCTCGGACTTGATCACCTCGATCGAGTCGCGCTGCGCCGCCGTGAGGCCGCCATCGCGCAGCAGAAGCTGAGCGAATGCGCTGATGCTGCTCAGCGGATTGTTGACCTCGTGCGCGACGCCGGCGACGAGCTCGCCGACCGCCGCCAACCGATCCGACTCCATGAGCCGAACACGCATCTCGCGCTCGCTCGTCATGTCGCGTCCCACCATCAGAACGCTCGGTGGATCGGCCTCGGGCAAGCGACTCATGGCCAGCGCGACGACACGCCGCACCTGCGTGCCGCGCCCCACGTGTTGGAACGACACCTCGAGTCGCGACGGCGTTCCGGCGAAGGTGGCGTCGAGCGCCGCCTTGAGCTTTTCCTTATCGGCGTCGACCACGAGATCGACGACCGGCAATCCGACGGCCTGCAGCGGATCGGCGCCTGTGACGTCGCGCACGGCGTCGTTCGCTTCGCGAATGCGCCCGCTTTGGAGAACCGTGAACACGGCGTCAGGCGCGGCGCGGAACAGCGTGCGAAACCGCCACTCCGCCTGGCGCAGCGTTTCCACCAATTCGGCATTCTCGAGCGATACGGACAAGAGATCGCCCATCGCCTCGATGCGTTCGAGATCGGCCGGTGTAAACTCGCGGGGCTCGCTGGTTCCCACTGTGACCGCGCCGATTCGCTCGCCGCGGCGCGAGATGGGCACGATCGCAACGCCGCGCACGGAATCCTTCACTCGTTGGTAGATGGCGCCGTCGACGTCCTCGTTGGACCCGCGCAAATCGGACGTCGTCCAGGCAGTCCCTGTGCGAATCACGCGACCCATTGCCGAGCCGGTGATGGGGACACTGCTGCCGGCCAGATGGCTGCCAAGGCCGGTGCCGACGACGATCCGGATTTTTCCGTCGTCGCCGATCAGCCCGACGATACCTCCCTCGGCTTGCGCGATGTCCGCCACGGCCTCGAGGAATCGCTCGAGCACGCGCTGAGGATTGAGCTCGAGCGTGATCTGCTGACCGAGCCACCACATCCGCTGGAGCACGCGCTGCGCTTCATCCAGCTCGGTTGTACGGCTGGCAACCGCCTGCTCGAGCGTCGCGGAGAGCTCGCGCTGCTCGTCCACGCGTCGAGCCAGCGCGAGGGTCGACCGGCGTTCGCGCGACAGCGCGGCCCAGCCGACCAGCGTGACGACGCCCGCGAACGCGGCGAGTGCGAGCAGCTCGATGACGACCGGCCCATGGTCGCTCTTCCACAGGCCGAGCAAGAGCACCGTGCCCGCAACGACGGATCCGAGCTGCAGCGCGAGGATCCAGCGGGCGATGGGTGGGGCGCTCGTCCGTAGCCGGCGCATTCTAGAATCGACTTTAGTAATGTGTAACTCGATCGAGCCGTCCGACGGCTACGTCAGAAACTCGTGCAACAGCGAGTGAAAATGGTGGACTCCGTTCTCTCGCTTTGCCGAATATCGGCCTCGGTCATAGACGCGTGAGCGCAGATTCCGTTGCACCGTCTCACAGATCTCCACGTCCTCCGCTTGAATCTCGTCGCTGAATGCGATGAGCCGCGACCACGCGATGTCCGTGGCCGGATCGACGGGCGGCTCGGCGGCGAACCACTCGAATACGACCTTCGTGCGATCGACGCCCATCGGTACCACGACGTTCGTCTGCATCTGTCCCATGTACACGTTGATCATGACATTCGGAAACAACCAGCCATACACCGCTTCCGCTACGTCCGAGCGCGACGGATCGTAGCGCCGGTCGCTGCTGCCGCTCGTGGGCACCGGACGCAGTGGCGCGTGCTGGATCGACGCGTATCGATGCGGCTCGACCTGATAGCTGTCGTAGTCGATCTCCTTGTGCAAACTCGGATGCACCACCGGGATGTGGTAGCCCTCGAGGTAGTTGTCGACGTAGACCTTCCAGTTGCACGCGAGCTCGTAGTCCTTTCGCATGACGTAGCGCATCGATTCGCACCCGAAGTGCTCGACGCGCGCGGGAATCGGACCGAGCATGTCGGCCAGCGGCGGCGCGTGGCCGTCGAGATTGGCGAAGATGAGCGGCCCCCACTGCGCGACCGCAACGGGACGAAGCCGCATGTCGTCCGGCGTGAAGCGCTCGACACCTTCCATTTCCGGCGCGTGCAGGAGCTCGCCGGCGAGCGTGTAGGTCCATCCGTGATACTTGCACTGCAGCGTCTGGCGCTTGCCGCACCCGTGCGCCACGGGACCCGCGCGGTGCAAACACACGTTGTGGAATCCGCGCAGTGAGTCTCGGTCGCGCAGGATGACAATCGAATCGTTGCCGACCGTGGCGGTGAAGAACATCCCCGTTTCCGACACTTGCTCCGCGCGACCCACGAGCTGCCACGTGTGCGCGAACACCCGCTCGCGCTCGAGCTCGAGGAAGACCGGATCGGTGTAGAGTCGAGCCGGGATCGTCGAAGCGCGGCGAATGTCCGGGTCGAACGGAAAGATGAGTGACATGACGGAGGTTCGCCGCGCCGATGCCGCTAGCGGATGATGTGTCCGATGCGCGACCAGCGGATGTTCGTGAGTGGCGGCAGCGGCCGATCGCTGACCTCGCCGTCGCACGGCCCTTCTTCTGTGTCCGAACCCGGTCCAGGGACGTACGAGTAATAAACGAACAGCGGCGTTCCGCGCACGTTCTCGCGCGGCACCACGCCCCAGTAGCGACTGTCCTTGGAGCAATAGCGATTGTCGCCCATCATGAAATAGTGATTGGCGGGAACGAGGAGTGGTCCCCAGTTCCCCAAATTCGGCTGCGCGGGCGCCGGTCCGAAGCGCGAGGCTTTCACCTCGTTCGTGTGCTGCCAATCGAAGTCGGCCGACGTCGCGGTATCCGAACCTTTGTAATTCGTCGCCGCAAATCCCTGATGCTGTGCGATGCCGTTTAGATAGAGCTGGCCGTCGCGCATGTACAGCGTGTCGCCCGGCATGCCGATCAACCGCTTCACCAGCGTGGGCGTGAAGTCCGGACTGTTGTCCGCCTGATACGGCGACTCGAACACCACTACATCACCGTGCTTCGGATTCGTGTAGCCGGGCAGATGCGCATTCGTGAACGGAATCGTCGGACCGTATGCGAGTTTGTTGACGAACAGCCAGTCGCCGACGAGCAGCGTGGGGATCATGCTCCCCGACGGGATGCGATATGCCTCGACGAAAAGAGTCTTGACGAAGAGATAAATGATCAGCGCGCCGAGGAGCGATTTGAAATTCTCCCAGAGCCAACTGTTCTTTCGCGCCGAGGATTTCTTTTTGCCGGCACCGCGCGCCTGCGCGACGACGTTGCCGGATTTGGGGGGAGGGGTTTTTTGCGTGCGCTTTGCCATGGAGTGAAGATCGGTCCTGGCGATCATACGAGCAATGCGCGGTGCGAGTTCCGCGGGAGAATTGACGCGGCGAGGCTCGAGGCGATGCTCGAGACGACGACCAGAAATGCAGCGGGGGGACGTGCCCGTGAGCACGCCCCCCCGATTGCAGTCTGGCGAACGACTACTTGAGGTGCTTGTTGACGAGCTTGGTCATCTCGAACATCGAGACGCGGCCCTTGCCGCCAAACACCGGCTTCATCTTGTCGTCGGCCACGATCATGCGACGCTCTTTCGGATCCTGGAGGTTGTTCTTCTTGATGTACCCCCAGAGCTTCTTCGTGATTTCGGTACGCGGCATCGGATTGTTCCCGACGACGGCGCCGAGCGCCGCGGACGGCTGCATCGCCTTCATGAACGCTGCGTTCGGCGTACGCTTCGCCTTCTTCGCAGCCTTTTTCGGAGCAGCCTTTTTGGCGCTCTTGGCGCTCTTCTTGGCGCCGCCCTTCTTCGCCGCGGGCTTCTTCGCGGCTTTCTTTGCACCCTTCTTTGCAGCCATTCTCTCTCCCGGTAGATGGAATGGTGTGGGTTTGAAATCT
>DASYDJ010000002.1:0-1814 GCA_036499625.1 Gemmatimonadaceae bacterium | reverse complement strand
CGAGCAGGTGAAGCGAAAGAAGGGCGACATCGCCGGCTACTTCGAGCTGCACATCGAGCAGGGCGGCACCCTCGAGGCGACGAAGACGAACGTCGGCGTGGTCGAAGGCATCGTCGGCATCAAGCAGTGGGAGGTGACGGTCAGCGGATTTCAAAATCACGCCGGCACGACGGCGATGGATCAGCGACACGACGCGCTCTTGAGCGCCGCGAAGTTCGTCGAGATGGTGAACACCGTCGTGCGCGGAATTCCCGGCCGACAGGTTGGCACCGTGGGCAAGATCCAGGCATATCCCGGCGCGCCGAATGTGATTTCCGGAAAAGTCATCTGCACGCTCGAGTTGCGCGATCTCGACGACCGAAAGGTCGACTCGATGTACGCGACGATCCGCGCGAAGGCCGACGCGATCGGGCGAGAGAACGGAACGTCCTTCGCCTTCACCACTTTGCACGTGAACTCGGCCGCGCCCTCCGATCCAAGAATGCGAAAGATCATCGCCGACGCCGCCACGTCATTGAAGTTGTCGACGCGTGTGATGCCGAGTGGGGCGGGGCACGATGCGCAGGCGATGGCGACGCTCGGACCGATGGGAATGATTTTCATTCCGTCGATCGGCGGGATCAGCCATGCGCCGAAGGAGTATTCGACGCCGCAGGATTGTGTGAACGGCGCGAATGTGTTGTTGCGGGCGGTGCTGGGGGCGGATGGGGCGCTGGGGTGAAGACGAGGAGGGGGGATTAGAGTTGTGTAATTGGGGTTAGACCGCGAAGCCTGCCTTCTCTCAACTCATCGATCATTGGCTCGCTTGCGAGGCGAACGAATGTCCGCTCCACTAGCGCATATCAGCGCCATCAGTCTCTTCGTCGAAGACTTGCCGGCAGCGAAATCGTTCTATCGGGACGTCTTTGACGCGGCCATTGTGTTCGAAGACAACGTGTCGGTGGCGCTTCGTTTCGAGGGCGTGATCGTCAATTTGCTCCACATCGCGAGTGCCGAGATCCTCGTCGACCCACACCAGGTTGCCGCCGCCGCGACCGGTGTTCGGTGCCAGTTTAGCATCTGGGTCTCGGACGTCGACGCGCGTTGCGATGACTTACGTGCGCGCGGTGTGACGCTCTTGACGGGTCCTCGCGATCAACCCTGGGGTATGCGGACGGCGACGTTTGTGGATCCGGCGGGCCATAGCTGGGAGGTGGCGCAGCGTATTGGGCCGGTCAGCGCTTGAGAGCACGCTGAGAGGGGCGCGTCTGAGCCCAGTGCGAGTCCCGCCAGTGATATCGCTCACGTGCGCACATATTCTGCTCATCGCGCGCGCTGGCACGACCTCCGCAGCTGAGCTAAGGCGTTAGCCAACCAGCACGCGTCGCCGACGAGAAAGGAGAGGGCGGCTCGCAGGTGCTCCGCTCGAGTCGATCGACCATCGCGACCCGCGGCCAGTCAGCAACCAGTTTCCCGCGCGCGAGACGGCGAACGTGGCCGGTGGCGGGGTCGGCGCCTATCTTTCTACGGCGTCTCCATTAGTGAGATCTGCCATGGCCGAAGCCTCTCAGAAGCAACTCGCACTGCACGCCGTTGAACAGCTTCCCGAGGACGCGACCCTCGAGGACGCGATGGAGCGTCTCTACTTGCTCGAAAAAATCGAGCGTGGCCGTGAGGATATCCGGGCAGGTCGGACGGCGTCCCACGACGACGTACAGCGGCGCTTCGGCCTACGGTGAGTCCGCGAGCAACGATCATTTGGGCCGTGCAAGCCGTTGACGATCTCACCGATATCCACGGGTATATCGCACGGACGTCGCCCCACTATGCCGCCG
>DASYDJ010000001.1:0-1945 GCA_036499625.1 Gemmatimonadaceae bacterium | reverse complement strand
CGACGCCGCGGGCTCGTGCTCGCAGAAATGTCTCGGTGCTCCTCCAGGACTCGGCCCGATCACGGTCGGTCCGCGGGCGATGGCCGCAGTGAAAGCGCGCAAGAAGCCGCCGACCACGTGGTATCTCGATCTCTCGCTGCTTTTCCAGTACTGGGGCGAGGACGGCGCGGAGAAAAAGCGCGCGTTCCATCACACGGCGCCGGTCAACAACATTTATGGATTTCATGAAGGGCTGCGGCTGATTCTCGACGAAGGCCTGGAGGCGCGTTGGGCGCGGCATGAGTCGGCGCACGAGACGTTGGTGCGCGGGTTGTCGTCGCTTGGCGTTGAGCTGTTCACGCCGGAGGCCAATCGCTGCGCGACGATCAATGTGCTCAAGGTCCCCGAGGGCGTGAATGACGCGAACATGCGGCGCCGGATGCTCGATGCAGGCGTGGAAATGAGCGGCGGTTTGGGCGCACTCGCAGGAAGGGTGTGGCGCGTGGGCGTGATGGGGTACAACGCAGAGGCCGAGCGCGTCGGGCGGTTTGTCGATGTGTTGGGTGAGACGCTGAAGGCGGAGGGGTATCGCGCGTAGCGGTCGCGATGGCGTCAGTGCGGCAGCGCGAATGCGATCACGTAGTCGCCTTTCCCCCATTCTTCGCTGCCGCCGACGCAAACGACGACGTACTGTCTTCCGTTGACTTCGTAGGTCATCGGCGTCGCACGCGCGCCGGCAGGTAACGCTCCGCGCCACAGCTCACGCCCGGTTTGAATGTCGAACGCGCGGAGCATATGGTCGAACGTCGCGCCGACAAATGCGAGCCCGCCCGCCGTCGCGATTGGACCGCCAAGGTTGGGAAGTCCGAGTGGCGTTTTCGAGACCGACGCGAGCGCCGGATAGAGTGTGCTCGGATCGCCGAGGGGAACGTCCCAGAGCTTTGCGCCGGTCTTGAGATCGATCGCGACGAGACTTCCCCAGGGCGGCGGTGTGCACGGAACGTTGTGGATCACCACCATGTTCCGCCGCATGACGTACGGCGTGCCGTGCATGCGCGTGTACTGGTCGCCGAGTCGTGATTGGTTGGCGTGCATGTCGAGCGTATCGAGCTGGTCGACTCGAATGAGCTGCACCCGCGCCGCGATCCGGTTCACCGGAACGACCGCGATTTCACGCGTAGGGTCGAATGCGACACCGCCCCAATGCGCACCGCCAACGTTCGAAGGAATGACAAGCGTTCCCTCGAGACTTGGTGGTGTGAAGGGACCGTCGTTGCGAAGTGGACGGATCATCGCGAGGCAGGCGTCGCGAATCTCGGCGTTCGGTGCCCAGGCGCTGTCTGCGCTGAATGTCTGCGGGCTGAGCGCGGGAATTATGGTATTGAACGGTTGTGTCGGCGATGCGGCCTCACCGCGGACTGCGCTCGCCGGCACTCGACGCTCTTCAACGGGGAAGATCGGCTTGCCCGAATCGCGATCGAGCACGAAGAGCTGACCCGTCTTCGTCGCTTGCAGCACGACATCGACGCGTCGCCCTTCGTGTGTGATTGTCGCGAGAACTGGCGGCGACGCGTTGTCGTAGTCCCACAAGTCGTGATGCACGGTCTGAAAGTGCCAGACGACGTTGCCCGTCGAGGCGCGGAGCGCGACGATGGAGTTCGCGTAACGGTTGTCGCCCACGCGTTCGCCGCCGTAGTAGTCCGGACTCGCGCTGCCGGTGGGGATGAAGACGAGGTCGCGCGCCGAATCGGCGACGATCACTGACCAGGCGTTCGCCGCGCCCGTGGTGTGCGCCATCGGGCCACGCCAGGTCGACCAGGCAGGATCGGTGGAATCGCGCGGGACTGGGTCCCAGGTCCATCGGAGCGCGCCGGTGCGCACATCGAAGGCGCGGACCTCGCCGCTCGCCGCGTTGGTGCGCGCGTTGTCCGCGACTGAGGATCCTGTAATGAGTAGATCGTGAACG